>JBNKSC010000026.1:0-708930 GCA_050297075.1 Terasakiella sp. | reverse complement strand
GATGGCCTGGTGGTTATGGCACATGGTATACACCCGATCCCATTCCGAACTCGGCCGTGAAAACATGTTGCGCTGATGGTACTTCGTCTTAAGGCGCGGGAGAGTAAGTCGCTGCCAGGCCTTCTAAAATGAATGGAACCTGTTCATTATGATTTAAAAAAAGCTACCCTTATCGGGTAGCTTTTTTGTGTTTCAGGCATATTTTCTCAATTCTGAGAATGATGATGCAGCAGAAAATCGAGTGTGCGTTGATGCGCCTGTTCAGCAGAAGTCGGGTGATAGGTCGGTCTTTCTTCGTTGGCAAAGGCATGCCCGGTTTCATAAAGTTCGATTTTGGCCTGAGGCAGTTCATGGTGGACTTTTTCGATTAATTCCTTTGGCGTGTGGTCATCTTGCGTTCCGAAGTGAAACAGTAAAGCAGCCTGAGTTTTTTGTGGACAGTTGGCAAGATGGTCCTTCATGGCGGTGCCGTAAAAAGAAATGGCAGAAACGAAGTCCAGTTCACAGGCCAGACGATAAGCCTGTCCACCGCCCCAACAAAACCCCATGAGCGATACACCGCTACGATTTGTGACAGCCTCCTTGGCGGCCTTGACATCCAAAGCGGTTTCTTGTGGGTCCAGAGACCAGGCAAGGTCGCGTCCGACCAAGGGCTCTTCAAAGGAAATAACCGTGCCGGGATGGTGACGGTCAAACAGGGCAGGAATGATGACATCAAAACCAGCGCGGGCATAACGACGTGCGACATTTTTCATTTGTTCTGTGACGCCGAAAATTTCCTGAAGAAGAACAAGGCCACCAAGACTTGGTTCTAGGGGGCTGCAATGGAAAGCTGATAGCTGGAAACCGTCATCACTTTGCAGGGGCAGAATATCTTCTTTAAGTGTCATCATAGGGGACCTTTATTTAACAAATTTGATAAGCGTGTTATGATTTTAAACCATTTTGTGAAGTATTTTACATATCTTGTTTCACCGGGGGCGTATTCATTATATGTAATTTTAAGCTGACGTGATTCGTCTATTAGAAACGGCGCTACGATCAAAATCAATTTTTACTTCAGTGACGTTTTGTCCGGGTTTGAGGAAGGATAATCAAATTGTTCGTTCGATCATTTATGAAATACACAACCATTGCTGCACTTGGCGTTTTGCTGGTTGCCTGTGATGATGCAAAAGGGCCTTCGCAAGCCGCAGGCGGCGCACAGAAACATGCTGTTCCTGTCAATACTGTAACACTGAAAGCACAGCGTGTTTCTCTGGTGGAAGAAATGCCGGGGCGTACTGTTGCCTTTCGTAAAACAGATGTCCGCCCGCAAGTAGACGGTATTATCCAGAAACGTATGTTTGAAGAAGGTGCCTTTGTAAAGGAAGGCCAACCGCTTTATACGATCGACAAGGCTGTGTATCAGGCGATGCTGGATGCTGCCAAGGCAGATCTGGCGCGTGAACACGCGACCCTTTCCCAAGCTCTTAAAACCCGCAAGCGCTATCAGAGCCTGATCAAGAAACAGGCGGCCAGCCAGCAGAAATATGATGACGCGGTTGCGGCCGAAGCACAGGCGCGCGCGGCGGTTGCTGCGGCTCAGGCCAAGGTGGATCAAGCTAAAATTGATATGGAATATACCGAAGTTACCGCGCGTATTTCCGGTCAGATCGGGTCTTCCGATGTGAATGAAGGTTCTTTGGTGACGGCCAGTCAGGCCAATGCCTTGACGACCATTACCCAACTGGACCCGATTTATGTGGATGTGACGCAGGCAGGTGGGCGTTTGTTGAAAATCAAACAGGCTATCCAGTCCGGCCGGGTGCAGGGTTTTGAAAGTGGCAAGATTGAAGTTTCCCTGATCATCGATGCCACCGGTGTGGAATATCCCCATAAGGGAACCTTGCAGTTTTCCGATGTGACGGTGAATGAAACCACCGGCACTGTGCGTTTGCGTGCTGTCTTCCCCAACCCCAACCATGACCTTCTGCCCGGTATGTTCGTGCGTGGCAAGGTCAGTCAGGGGGAACTGGAAGGTGCTTTCCTGTTGCCGCAAAAAGCGGTGATGCGCCGCCCGGACGGGTCCGCCTTTGCGTATGTGGTTGAAGGTGGCAAGGTTGCCCCCAAAGATCTTCGCATTGAGCAGGCTCAGGGTTCGAACTGGCTGGTGACCAATGGAGTCAAGGACGGCGATGTTCTGATCGTTGACGGTTTGCAACGTGTCGGACCGGGCAGTGATGTGATGGTACAGGCACCGAAAGCCGATGGTGCAAAAGCACAGGCAAAGAAATAAAGGGGCTGATGAATGGCTAAGTTTTTTATTGATCGCCCTGTTTTTGCATGGGTTGTGGCGCTTGTCATCATGTTGGCAGGCGGACTTTCCATCATGCAGTTGCCGATTGAACAATATCCTTCTATTGCACCGCCTTCTGTCAGTATTCAAACCAGTTATCCGGGGGCTTCGGCGAAAACGGTTGAAAATGCCGTTACACAGGTGATTGAAGAACAGATGAACGGGTTGGACAACCTGCGTTATATTTCTTCAAACAGTGATTCAAACGGCAGTGTCAATATTACCCTGACTTTTGAACCTGAGGCCGATCCTGATATCGCACAGGTACAGGTGCAGAACAAGATGCAGGCGGCCATGTCTTTGCTGCCGACAGAGGTTCAGCAACAAGGCATCACGGTTTCCAAGTCCAGCGGTTCATTTTTGATGGTTGTGGGCTTTGTTTCCAAAGATGGGTCGATGGACCGTCACGATATCAGTGATTATGTTTATAGTTCCATCCGTGACCCGTTGGCACGGACCAACGGGGTGGGTAATGTGCGCGTGTTTGGTGCCAAGCATGCCATGCGGGTCTGGCTCGACCCTAACAAAATGATCAGCTACAATATGACGGTTTCGGATGTGACATCGGCGATTTCTGCACAAAATACGGAAATTACCGCCGGTCAGATCGGTGGGTCGCCTTCTGTGGAAGGTCAACAGATCAACGCCACAATCACGGCGCAAAGCAAGCTGCAAACCGTCCCGGAATTTGCCAATATTCTGTTGCGTGTGAACACCGATGGCTCGCAAGTGCGCCTTGGGGATGTGGCCCGTATCGAGATCGGGGCGGAAAGTTATTCTGTTGTGGCGCGCTATAACGGAAAACCGGCGGCCGGTGTCGGGATCAATCTGGCAACAGGGGCAAACGCTCTGGATACGGCCGAGGCGGTGAAAGCGCGGCTGAAACAACTGGAAGCGTTTTTCCCGGAAAGCCTTCAGGTGATCTATCCTTATGATACAACACCGTTTGTAAAGGTTTCTATTGAAGAAGTGGTCAACACTTTGTTTGAAGCCATTGTGCTGGTTTTTCTGGTGATGTTCCTGTTCTTGCAGAACTGGCGAGCAACGCTGATTCCGACCATTGCGGTGCCGGTTGTTCTGTTGGGAACGTTTGGCATTCTGGCGGCCTTTGGATATACGATCAACACCTTGACCATGTTCGGGATGGTGTTGGCCATCGGTCTGTTGGTGGATGATGCGATTGTTGTGGTGGAAAATGTTGAACGTGTGATGCATGAAGACAATCTTTCCCCACGCGAAGCTACCCGTAAATCCATGGACCAGATCACCGGCGCCCTTGTCGGGATTGCCCTTGTGCTTTCTGCGGTGTTTGTGCCGATGGCCTTTTTTGCAGGCTCTACCGGGTCGATCTATCGTCAGTTCTCCATTACCATTGTATCGGCCATGGGGCTGTCTGTTCTGGTCGCGATTGTTTTGACACCGGCCTTGTGTGCCATGATGTTGAAACCGACAGACCCGGACACGCACAGCAAGAAAGGCTTCTTTGGCTGGTTTAACCGAGGTTTTGATAAAACAAATGATTTTTATCAAAGCTCAGTTGGTTATGTGACCAACCGCAAATGGCGTTTTCTGTTTGTTTATGTGCTTTTGCTGGGGGGCTTGGTAACGTTGTTTACGCGTTTGCCGGGGTCATTTCTGCCGGAAGAAGACCAAGGGATTATGTTCTCTCTGGTTCAATTGCCGGCCGGTGCTTCGCAGGAGCGTACGGTTGAAGTGATGAAAAAAATTGAACATCACTTCCTCACCAATGAAAAAGAAACGGTCAACGGCCTGTTTACGGTTGCCGGGTTCTCTTTTGCCGGGAACGGGCAGAATGCCGGGATTGCCTTTATCAACCTGAAAGACTGGTCGGAACGTAAAAGACCGGACCAATCCATCAAGGCGGTGATCGGGCGTGCCTGGGGGGCCTTTGGGCAAATCAAGGAAGCCATGATCTTTGCCTTTGCGCCGCCCGCCATCATTGAATTGGGTCAGGCCAATGGTTTTGACCTGCAACTGGTGGATAGAAGCGGTGTTGGCCACGATGCACTGATGGCGGCCCGCAACCAATTGCTGGGCATGGCGGCGCAGGACCCGCGCGTTGTCGGGGTTCGTCCCAACGGGCTGAACGACATGCCGCAGTTCGATATTAATATCGATCAGGAAAAGGCCAGTGCTTTGGGTGTGAATATTGCCGATATCAATAGCACATTGGCAACAGCCTGGGGGTCGCGTTATGTCAATGACTTCATCGAAAAAGGGCGTATCAAAAGGGTCTATGTTCAGGCCGATGCCCCTTACCGGATGATGCCGGGAGATTTGTCACACTGGTATGTGCGTAATAATCTGGATGAGATGGTTCCCATTTCAGCTTTTACAACAACACAATGGACATATGGCTCTCCGCGTCTGGAACGTTTTAATAGCTTGTCTTCCGTGAATATTCAGGGCCAAGCGGCACCCGGTGTTTCTTCCAGTCAGGCCATGGCGGCTATGGAAGAGCTGGTGGCCCAGTTGCCTGGAGGGATCGGGCTGGAATGGAAAGGGCTGTCTTATGAAGAACGCGAAGCAGGCGAACAGGGGCCGATGCTCTATGCCCTGTCAACAATCGTGATTTTCCTTTGTTTGGCAGCGCTTTATGAAAGCTGGACCATTCCGATTTCCGTTATGATGGTCGTGCCATTGGGTGTTTTGGGGGCTGTGATTGCCGTGATGTTGCGCGGACTGCCCGGTGATGTCTACTTCCAGGTGGCGATCCTGACAACCATCGGTCTGTCGGCAAAGAACGCCATTCTTATCGTGGAGTTTGCCCGTGACCTGTATGATCAGGGCATGGATATTCTCGAAGCAACGGTGGAAGCGGCACGTCAGCGCTTGCGTCCTATCATTATGACATCCATGGCCTTTACGCTTGGCGTGTTGCCACTGGCGATTAGTACAGGTGCCGGTGCCGGTGCGCGGGTGGCTGTGGGAACCGGGGTGATGGGCGGGATGATTGCCGCAACCGTGCTGGCGATCTTCTTTGTGCCTTTGTTCTTTGTGCTGATCATCGGTATGTTCAAGCGCAAGACACCACAAACTTGATGAAGGTGAAGAGGGCCGTTTTCAGGACGCTCTCTTCACATTTCTCTTTTAAAACGCTGTCCCTTTGATTGAAAAGGAACAGCGTTTTTTTATGTGTTTAATCCAGCGTGCGGCGATAGCGTCTCATGGCGATCAAAGTAATAACAATCATGAAAACCAGAAGGGGCCAGAAATGGGGCCAGATATCAACAAGATTGCTACCTTTCAGCATAATGCCGCGTGAAATATTGATGAAATGGGTGGTGGGGATGAGATCACCGATGAGCTGTGCCCAACCCGGCATTCCCTTAAAGGGAAAGAGAAACCCGGACAGCATGATGGAAGGCAGCATCACCATGAAGGACATTTGCAAGGCTTGAGTCTGGTTCTGGGCGGCGGCCGATATGGTAAAACCAATGGCCATGTTGCAGGTAATGAAAATCAGGGTGCTCAGGGCCAGCAGCCAGAGACTGCCGATAATCGGAACATCGAACAGGAGTTTTGCCAGCAAAACGATAATGGCGGACTGGAAAAAACCGATCAATACATAAGGTGATATTTTGCCTGCCATGACCTCCAGCGGGGAAATGGGCATG
Organism: Terasakiella sp.; assembly: GCA_050297075.1. Classification (GTDB taxonomy): domain Bacteria; phylum Pseudomonadota; class Alphaproteobacteria; order Rhodospirillales; family Terasakiellaceae; genus Terasakiella. Next base: position 702,954 of record JBNKSC010000026.1, on the reverse strand, counting down.
GCCAGCAGGTTTTCCATGGTGCCGCGTTCGCGTTCACGCGTCATGGAAAGGGCGGTCATCATAATGCCGGTCATGGTGAGGATGGTGCCAATCAGCCCGGGTACGATATTGTATTTACTGAAACCTTCCGGGTTATAAAGCTTCTGTACCACTAGATGGAAAGGGGGTGGGGTATTTTTTAAATAGGAAAGGGGCCCGTCAATTTCTTCGGCAATAATGCGCGCCAGCATGCCGTTTGCTGCGGCCAAAGCACCAGCGGAAGCGACCGGGTCACTGGCATCGGCTTCTATCAGGATAGCAGGGCGTTGTTTGCGGATCAGGTCACGCTCAAAATGTGCAGGAATGGTGATGACAAACAGGGCGTCACCGTTTTTGAGAAGGTCATGTCCTTCCCGGTCACTTTGTACCTGATGGTCGATTGAAAAATATTCCGTGTTGTTCAGCCCGGCAACAACGGCCCGGGCAATGGCGCTATTGTCTTGTGAATTGATGGCGGTGGGCAGATGCTTGGGGTCGGTATTCAGTGCATAGCCAAAGAGAAGAAGTTGCATGATGGGGATCAGAATGATCATGCGCAATGTAACCGTATCGCGTTTAAGCTGGATCAGTTCCTTGTGCAGAACAGTGCGTGCCCGCCTTAAGGAGAAAAAGCCGTTCATGGTTTTTCCTCCGTTTCCTGAAAGTTATCTTCTGCCTGAGACATGTAACGGATAAAGACATCTTCAAAAGACGGGTTTTCAACATGCCAGTTTAAATCAGGCCGATTGAAATAGGGAGTGAGGGCTTGTTCAAGGGCGTTTTCATCAGTTGCGCTGATATGCAGGCTGTCCCCGAACGGGGCAACAGTCATTACAGCCGGGTGGTTTTCCAGTTCTTGCGCCAGTGCCATCAGGGCTTTGCCGCGCACCACCCATGTGGTTAAACCGGAACCTTCAATCACATCCCGCACAGTTCCCTGAGTGACGAGTTTTCCGTAACTCATGTAAATGATGGCATGGCAGCGTTCGGCTTCATCCATATAATGGGTGCTGACCAGAACAGTCAGCCCGTTTGCGCAGAGATGGTGGATTTCATCCCAGAATTCGCGCCGGGCTTTGGGGTCGACCCCGGCGGTGGGTTCATCCAGTAACAGGACTTCCGGTTCGTGTAAAATGCAGGCGGCGAGGGCAAGGCGCTGTTTCCACCCGCCGGAAAGGTTTCCGGCCAGTTGGTGTTGGCGGTTGGTCAGGTTCAGGTGGGCCAATGTTGTGTCGACACGTTGCTTAATTTGATCCAGACGATAGATTTCGGCAACAAATTCCAGATTTTCCCGAATGCTCAGGTCTTCCCAGAAGCTGAATTTCTGTGTCATATAGCCGATGCGTTTTTTTATCTCCAAAGCCTGCGTGCGGATATCCAGCCCGAGACATGTGCCTTCACCTGCATCCGGTGTTAAAAGCCCACAGATCATGCGCAAGGTGGTGGTTTTGCCAGACCCGTTGGGGCCGAGAAAGCCGTAAATTTTTCCTTTGGGAACTTGAATGTTCACACGGTCAACAACCACTTTCCCATCGAATGATTTGGTCAGGTTACGCACATCAATGGCATGGCCGGGGGCAGACATTTCTTAGCCTCCCAGTTGGATGTCAACGGGCAGGCCGGGGCGCAGAGCTTCGATAAATTGAACCGGTTTGGCTTCAATCAGGAAAACCAGTTTTTCACGTGATTCAACGCTGTAAATAACCGGCGGGGTATATTCGGCCTGTGGGGCGATATAGTTGATGGTTGCCTGAAAGCTGGTGGGGCAACCATCGCAGGAAACCTTTATGGGCTGGCCCGTTTTTAATGTAGCGACAAGCTGTTGGGAAACATAAAAACGGACTTTGACATTTTCAGGGGCGAGCAGACTGACAACGGGCTGACCGGCCGCAATAAATTCACCCGGGCGAAAATAGGTGTCTGCCACGCGCGCATTCAGCGGCGCGTGGGGGGCAGCATCCTGTATTTTTTTAAGCGCCTGTTTCAGGGCGTATTCGCCACTGTGCAAACTGGCTCGTGCCGCCATAATCCGGTCTTCACGCGCACCAAGGTGTGCGGTTTTAAGTTGGGCATCCAGTTCATCAAGGCGGGCCTGTGCACTGTCCAGTTCAGCCCGGGCATTATCACGCGCGGCAACGCTCAGGGTTCCCTTGCGGCTTAGTGGGAGGACCCGGTTATATTCCTGGCGGGCATTGACCAGTTTGGCCTGTGCCTGTTGTTTCTGTTTTAAAATGACTTCAATTTCTTCGGGGCGTTCGCCTTTGCGCAGGTCAGCCAGTTTTGCTTGCAGGCGTTGTACATCGGCTTGCGCGCGTTCCCGGCTGGCGTTGAGTTCAGTCAGGTCAAGGCTGAACAGTTGATCCCCGGTTTTCACCTGCTGGCCGCGTTCTACAGACAGAGTTTTCAGTAATCCTGAACTGGTCGGGGCGATGAGGGTAAATTCCCCTTCCACATAGCCGTGAAACCGGGGGGCTTGTTGTGAATCGCAGGCCGCTAGGACAAAAAGCAAGGCCATGATGAGCTTTTTCATGATTACCCTCCCTCTTTGAGTTGCGCAATCATCGCATCACAGTTTTTGAGACTGAGGGCAATAAGCGCTTTTACCTGTTCTGGGTGCGGGAAACCGTTGGGTAAACGGCGTTGAATTAGTTCATGATGGGTTTTGAAAATAACCACCTGTCCCAGCATCATATGGGTGGTCAGGATGCAGTTTTCATCCTGCGGGTCTGTGTGGCTGAGGTGCGCGACCAAGGTGCAGACCATTTCATGCAAGGGGCGCATCAGTTCGTCATAAAGAATGTTGAACATGGCAGAAGGATACATCTGTTCGCGCACAATAATCTGGCCGATATATGGGGTCGCTTGTGCGCTGAGCAGGAAGGAGAAAAATCCTTCAAGGAAGTCATGCAACAAGCAACGGGCTTTTTGCTCAGGCAGATTTCCGGTTTTCAGGGCAGCTTTGATTTCAGTGACTTTGGCACTGTTTTTTTCCATCGCCAACCCCATGATGTGGCGAATAACGGCTTCGTATAATCCGTCTTTACTGTCAAAATAATAAGGAATGGCGGAAATGTTGACACCGGCCTCTTTCGTCAGCATACGCGTTGAGGCAGCTTCAAATCCGTGCGTGGCAAAGATTTTGATTGCAGCCTGCAACAGGCGTTCTTTAGCATCGGGGCGCTTGGTTCTGGTTCGTTTGCGGGTCATTTAAAAACCCTCCCATCGTTTGAAGTATAGGTGGATTTCACAATTAAGTCAATCGATTGATTTATTTTTCGAGAGTGCCTTTAACCAAAAAGCAAGGAAGCGAGCCGATGATAGAACTGTCTTGCTGCGCTTTTGTGACCCAAGAAAGGGAAACGCCATGTCTGAACAACATATTTTGCCTGAGAAAATATCTCTGCGTGCAAGGTTGTTTACCCTTCTGGAGACGACATCGAATGTCAACCGGCAGGCGCGGGTGTTGAATATGGCAATGGTTCTTTTGATTGTCGGCAATGTTATTGCGGTGATTCTGGAAACAGAACCGGGGCTGGAACGTGATTATGGCCTGTGGTTTGATGCCTTTGAGGCTTTTTCCATCACCATTTTTACCGTGGAATATATTTTGCGCCTGTGGGTCTGTGCAGAACGTATGGGGCCGCAAGCAGACCAAACCATGCAGACAAGGCTGCGTTATATCTTTTCCTTTCCGGCACTGGTTGATCTGGCCGCGATTTTACCGGCCTATCTGGGCATGTGGTTGAGTATTGATTTGCGCATCCTGCGGACCTTGCGTCTGTTGCGACTGCTTAAATTGACGCGGTATTCCCCGGCTCTGGAAATTTTTGCGGCTGTCCTGCATGGGCAGCGGCGATCACTTGTCGCGGCCGGGGTGGTGATTATGGCCATGCTGGTTTTTGCTTCCAGCATTGTTTATTTGCTGGAACATGAAGGCCAGCCGGACAGTTTCGGCAGTATCCCCGATGCCATGTGGTGGGCGATGGCAACCTTGTCCACCGTGGGGTATGGCGATGTGACCCCGCATACGCCATTTGGAAAAATGTTTGGCGGGGTGGTGATGATCATCGGGATTGCCATGTTTGCTTTGCCAACCGGTATTATGGCGACCGGCTTTGCAACCGAACTGAAAAAACGTGATTTTGTCATTTCGTGGGGGCTGGTGGCGAAGGTGCCGCTTTTTTCCCGCCTTGATGCGCCAACCATTTCGGAAATTGTGGCGGTCTTGACCCCGAAACTTGTTCCATCGCGTTATGTTATCGTCCATCAGGGGGAAGCGGCGAATGATATGTTTTTCATTGTGTCCGGCGAGGTGGAAGTTTTCACTTCACAAGGTGTGGTAAAACTTAAAGACGGAGATTTTTTCGGTGAGATTGCCTTGCTGGAGAAAACCAACCGCACGGCTACGGTGATGGCAGGAACGGAATGCCACTTGCTTGTGTTGAACAAAACGGATTTTTCCCGTCTGTTGACCCAGCATGACAGTATCCGCAGGGAACTTGAAAAGGTTATGGCCGCACGCATCGGGTGAAGGGTGCAAAGACTAATAGAGTTTTCTGCCAGTAAAGCTTCCTAAAATAGTCATATAACTTTGTTAGGATAAGGCATCTTGTGAGAGAGGCTTTATATGACCTGTTCTGTGCGGCATTTCTTTTTTTGTATCTGTATGCTCAGTCTTGCATTGTTTGCCATGGGGGCTGAAGCGTCTGACGACAAACGCTTGTCCTATTTTCGCATCGGAACGGGTGAGGTGGATGATGTTTCCTTTTATTTGGGAGGCATTATTGCCAATGCCATCAGCAAACCACCGGGAATGCCGGCGTGCGAAAAAGGCGGCAATTGCGGTGTGCCGGGCATGGTCGCGATTGCACGTTCTTCGGATGGGTCAATTCGCAATATTGAACAAATTCTGAGCGGGAAACTGGATGGGGCTTTTGTGCAATCCGATATTCTCTATTGGGCCTTTGAAGGCAAGGAAATGTTCAAGGATAAAGCCAAAAAAGACTTGCGGGTATTGAGCAGTTTGTTTCAGGAAACACTGCATCTTGTGGTCCGCAAGGAAAGTAAAATTTATTCGGTGGCCGATTTACGGGGGAAAAGAATTTCTTTCGGCAAGTCCCGTTCCGACAGTTTTCTGGAAGGTCGGTTTCTGCTTCAGGCCTATGGTCTGAGGGCACAGGATTTGACAGTGGATGACAGTCCTGTTGGCGAAGCTGTATCGCTTTTGCGCGCAGGGAAAATTGATGGTTTCTTTACCGTTTCTGCCCGGCCTTCCCTTACCGTGGCAGAACTTGCCCGCGAAGAATTAATCCGGCTTGTGCCTATTGCTGGGAAAGAGGCAAAAAAGATGACGGATGAACATTCCTTTCTACATCGCGCCCATATTGAAGCTGGCACTTATTATAATTTACCGGAAATAGAAACCTTGTCTTTGCCGACCATTTTCGTAACCACTGAAAAGATCAGCGAGATAACCGCCTATCGCATCATGCAGGCCTTGTGGCACCGTAAAACCCGTGAATATCTTGAACGCGTTCATCCATCAGCACGAGAAGTGACATACGGCACCTCTTTTGAAGGGGTTGCAACGCCTTTGCATGTGGGGGCGCTACGTTTCCATGAAGAACTGGAAATTCTGAAAGCGCAGAGGATCAGAACACTGGATGCCCCGCCTTCCAAAGGCTGGAATTTCTCCATCAAGGCTATCGCAGGCGGGCTGGATGAGGAGTAGAGGTTAAGCTTCTACATCCGATTTTTTAGGTGTGTAAAAAAGATTGATGGCATTACCGGAAGCATCGGTGCCTTTTGCCAGCCCGTAGCCTTCCTTGAAGGAACGATAGGTACCGGAGGCAGCCATATTGTTATCACAAACGGCAGACCAGGTCCCTTCTGGTAAGGTTTTTGTTTGATATTTCCCTCGGACATATTGCCAGAAACCGCTACAGCTCGCCCCATTAATTTCTATGGAAAGAGGGCCGCGGCCCTGTCCTTTATTCGCAACGAATGTACCTGTGACACTTGTGCTTACATTCTCCCAGACACCACTGAAGGTCATGACCATATCGCGTGAAGTTAAGGTTGTTGCATGGCTGGTTTCATTGAGAATGGCTTCTATTTCTGCCGGTTTGAGGTCCGCCAGGCGAATGCCATCCACATCGTAGATATCGCATTCACCAAAAGCGTATTTTTTGCCCGACTCTTTGCAATATTCCTTAGCCTCATTATATGCCTGTCTGCGGGTCTGCCTTTCTGAGACAAAGGACCATGCGTAACCGCCGTCACTGGTCTGGACAACGGCAAAGGCTTTATGGTTTCCGGCTTTGAGATATTTTTCATAGCCGATATTTGCTCCCCCCTGAAGGGAGGTTGTCTGGCATGCTCCCAACAACAGAACACAAACACAGGAAAGCATCAGGCGCATGGGGAACCTCAAAATATCTCTTTAGCTTCTTTGTGGGTAAAGTAGCATAATGAAGATATATAACAAGTTTTGAATGAGGCTGTGCGGGCTTCTAACTTTCCCTAAAGCTACGGTTAATGCTTTCAACCAGGGGGGTGGTCAGATAATCAAAAAAGGTACGTGTACCGGTAAAAATCATGACATCGGCAGGCATGCCGGGAATAAGCTCTATGCCTTCATCCAGTTCATTTAAAGATGCCTTGTCAATGCTTACGCGGGCCAGAAAATAAACTTCACCGGTTGCTTTGTCTGTCAAACTGTCAGCCGAGACATAATTGACCATCCCTTGTAATTTCGGCAGGTTTCTTTGGGGCAGGGCACTTAAGGTGACTTCTGCATTCAGCCCGGTTGTGACGACATCAATATCTGTTGGCGGGATGCGGGCATCTACCAGCAATTCCTCACCATCCGGCACAATATCCAAGATAGGATCACCGGGGCGAAGCACCCCCCCCGTTGTCTGGATACGCAGGTTGAAAATGGTGCCATCCACCGGGGCGGTCACAACGGTGCGGCTTAACACGTCCTTTGTGCCGGTCATGCGTTCTTCCAGATCGGCAATCTGGGTGCGGACTTCCCCCAAACGATTTGCTGCTTCATCACGGCGGCGGACATCCAGATTGAGGATTTGCAAGCGGGATTCACCAATGGATTGCTCTGCACGTGCAATGGCGGCATGATTTGCCGCGCGTTGTCCGGTGATGCCGGCCTGTTGGCGCTGGAGCTCCTGAAGCCGGGGTTTGCGGGCAAGCCCCTGTTTGATCAATTTACTGATGGTTTTAATTTCATCGGCAATCAGCGTCAATTGCTCTGTCTGACTGTCAATTTGAGAACGCAAACCAGAAATTTCCTCACGCAATTGTGCAATACGCTGACCTAAGATTTCACGTTCATTTTGAATGCTTTGCAATTTGGCAGTGAAAATTCTCTGTTGGTCTTCAATGGCGCTGGTCCGGCCATCAAAATCAGGCACAATGGACCAGTCGGGGTGCATATTGCCGGTTTCTTCCGCAATCAACCGGGCTTCCATGGCTTTTAAAGAGACGGTGCGGGTTTCCTGTACCCGATAGGCGGCAAGGGCTTGTGTATCTTCCAGAACCATCAGAACATCCCCGGCCTTGACCGTGTCACCATCCTTGACCTCAAGGGCGCGCACAATACCGCCTTCAAGATGCTGAACGGTTTTGCGGTGGCCTTCCGGGCTGATGGTGCCGCCTGCCAGTGCTGCACTTGCAATCGGGGCCAGTAAGGACCATGCCCCGCCGAGGCCGAAAAACAAGGCGGCAATAACAGCCACGGTAATGATGGGGCCTTTCAATTGTTTGCGAAGGCTGTCGAGATCCACGCTGGATGCTGCGGTTTTATTTTGTGGGAACATCAGGCTTGACCTTCTTTTTGCAGGGAAAGGGATGGATTGGAACTATTTATTTCGTTGGTAGCAGTTGTTTTTTTCACGGCGCGGGGCTTCAATATTTCTTCGCGCGGGCCGATGGCCGCAATTCTACCGGCCTGTAAAACAGCGACCTGATCGGCAACTTCGAGCAAGGCCGGGCGATGGCTGACCACAACAACGCTTGCGCCGCCATCCGCTGCCATCCGCACAGCTTTAAACAGGGCATGTTCCCCCGCCACATCCAGATTGGCATTGGGTTCATCCAGAACAATCAATTTCGGCTGGCCATAAAGGGCACGCGCCAGTGCAATGCGTTGTAGTTGTCCGGCAGAAAGAACAGGTGGGCCATGGGGGTCTATGACGGTTTCATAGCCATTGGGCAAGTTGCGGATCAGCTCATCCACCTGCGCAGCCTGAGCAGCGGCGACCACACCTTCCGGGTCATCTGCACCAAAGCGCTGGATGTTGTCTTTCAAGGTGCCGGGCAGCATTTCCACGCCTTGGGGCAGGTAACCTATGTATTTGCCCAGCTGTTGCGGGTTCCAGCCCTGAAGGCTGCGTTCATCAAGGCGTACCTCACCGGTTGTGGGGGCCAGAGCACCGACAAGCATGCGGCTCAAGGTGGTTTTGCCACTGCCGGAGGGGCCGATCAGACACAGGACATTACCGGGGCAAAGCGACAGAGAAATATTGTCAAGAATGGGCGGATACTGTGGATCAGTCTGAAAGCCCAAACCATCTACTTTGACCTCTCCCTTTGGTGTCGGCAGGTCCATGGATTGAATGGTTTGTTTTTTCTCCCCAAAAGAAACAAGCTCTTGCCAGGCATCACGGGCCAGAAGGAAACCTTTCCATGCGCCGATGGATTGTTCAACCGGGGCCAGACAGCGCCCCAACAAGGTGGAAGAGGCAATCATGCCCCCGCCTGTGATTTCACCCTGAAGCACCAGATAGGCACCAACGGCAAGAATGGCGGTTTGAACGATAAGGCGAACAGCTTTTGCCAGCCCGGACAAAAAGGCGGAGCGTTCACTGGCGACCGCCTGATGCGTGTAAGATTCATTGGAGGCATCCGCCCAGCGTTGCTTCAATGCACCGGCCATCCCCATGGATTTGATGGCATCGCTGTTGCGCAAGGTGCTGGATAAAATAAGTTGTGTTTCAGATTGATATTTCTGGGAATCAGCCAAGGGGCGACGACTGACAAATTCTGTTGTAAAAGCAACACATAACAGGGCTACGGCTCCAGCAAAGGCAACAGCGCCCAACCATGGGTGCATCCACCATAACAAGGCGGCAAAAATAAGCGACCAGGGAGCATCCAGAAGAGAAAAAACCGGCGGGGCACAGACAAAACGACGCACCGCCTTAATATGTTGAAACAACCGCGAGGTCGGAGCGCTGTTTTCAAGGGCAGTATCTATAATGATATCACCGGCCTTGCGTTCCAGCCAATCCCCGGTTCGTGATAAAACCTGTTGGCGGATGCCCTCAAACAGCCCCAAAATCAGCAAGGCCAGAACGGCCATGCTGGTCAGGCTGACCAACGTTTCTAGATGACCGCTTGCCAAAACGCGGTCATAAACCTGCATCATGAAAATGGGGCTGACCAGCATCAGCGCATTTACACCCGTACTGATCATGGCAACGACTAAAAGAGGGAATTTCAAACTCGCAAGAAGGTGTTTCATGTCCGAGGACCTATAGCTAAAAAAATAATTTAAAAGGGTGAAGGTGACCGCCCGAAAAACGGGCGGTCGTTTGTTTCACCTTCAGATCAAACCAGATCGTAATTTTCCAGTTGTGTTGCCTGAAGTTCGGCAAAGTTGAGTTCTTCGTTAAAGATCAGAAGTTCATCAATTTCGCCATCAAAACGGTCATAGACACGATCAGAGCCTTCTTCGGTGTACATAAGGCTGGCGCCGATCGCTATATCCTCATCATTGTTTTCCCAGTTGGCACCAACGGCTTCCACATCCTGAAGCTCTCCATCCAGATAGAGCGATGCCGTTTCACCGTTAAAGGTAAAGGCCGCGCTATAGTCTGTATCTGCCTCAACAGCATTCTTGCTTTTCAGGTAGTAGGTCTGTTGCATGGTCTGAAAACGTGCAACAAGCTCGTTATTTTGGAGATAAATGGTCAAATCTCCGCCATTGCCGTAATCTTTGGCGTCATGGGAGAACAAGGTGTCACGTCCCCATCCGCTTGGGTCATTGGCATTGAAGTTGATCACCACGCTGCCTTCGGACAGATGCAAGGCATCATTATCCTCAAACATCAGGTTACCCTCTTGCTTGGTGACATCCAGCGTTTGATCCAGAGAAAAGACTTCCTTTTCCTTCAGGGCTGCCAGATCAATATTTTCCGGCGTGAAGGCCTCATTCACAAGCTCACCTGATTGCAGGTCTTCTTCAAGAAGATCGTTCAACCAGTCGGAGACCTCAGAAAGACGAACGCTATAGTTGCCATCTTCATCCAGAAGACGACTGCCTTTGATGTCAAAACCAAGATGGTAAATGCCGTCAGCAACGTGACTGACTGCATTGGTATCGAACAGTTCCGTGACCGCCCCATCACTTACCACCAGATGAAAACCGGTTTCTACGCCTGTTTCATCATTACCATGCAGTTCGACAAAACGGTTGTAGGTCTCTTCGTCTTGCTGAATGGCCTGATTGATCTTGTAGATTTCCTCAATGGAAATGTTGCCATCGTTTGCAACACCCGTTTCAATGATCTTATCAAGGATAATTTCATTCAGTTGCTGGGCAGCTTCTGCACCGGCCTGAATCTCGCTGGTGGAAATCCGGTTGGCAAGATTGTCATCATTGGTGATGATGTCGACCAGTTGGTCCAGTCCGGTTCCGGTTGTACCGTAAACATAAGGGTTGATGGTGGAGGCCGCAGCCAGAGTGGCAAAATCGGCCGTGCTCAGCATACTGTTTAACCAGCCCGCCACGCTAGAAAGACAAACGTTTGCATTGCCATCTTCATTTGTCAGGCGACCGCGGTAAACCTCAAAGCCAATGTGATAGAGACCGTCTGCCACCGTATCTACAGCGTTGTCGCCATAAAGCTGGGTTTTAGCCCCATCACGTTCCACCAGATGGAAGCCGGTTTCGACATTCTCTTCATCATCGCCGTGTAGCTGAACAAATTTGCTATAGCGTGTTTCATCGGCACGGAACCATGCGTTCAGGTCATAGATGTCCGCTGTTGAAAATTCACCATTTTGGGCAATGCCTGTGGCAATAATGCCTTCCTTGATCATTTCATTCAGCGAATTGGCAGCCTGTGCCCCTTCACGGATTTCCGTTTCGGAAATTCGGTTTTCCAGCCCTTCATCATTCATGATGATATCGACAAGACTGTCCAGCCCGGTACCTGTGGTGCCGGTGATTTCATCTTCACCATTATTAAGGCTACCTTCTTCCAGATCATCTTCAAGGAGCTGGTTGATCCAGTAAGCGACTTTTGAAACAGAAGCATTTCCATTGCCGTCTTCATTGAGGAAACGACCGTTTTTGACTTCAAAGCCAATGTGGAAAATACCATCGAACACGGTATTTACCGCGTTTTCAGCCAGATAGCTGGTTTCTGCCCCATCGTTTTGCACCAGATGGAAGCCGGTTTCCTCATTGGTTTCGTCGTCACCATGCAGTTCCACGAATTTGGCATAGCGCGCTTCATCGCTTCGGATCCATTCATTGATGGCAAGGACATCCGAAACTGTGATTTCACCATCATTGCCAAGGCTGAGTTCGTCAATGGCCTGAAGGATCATTTTAGAAATGCCGACACCGGCTTTTGCGCCTTCCACCTGATCGGTTGTGGAGACATTTTTGATCAACTGGCCATCGTTCATGATGGTTTCTGTGATCTGGTCAAAGCCGGTATTGGTTTGTTCAACCGCATAGGCATTGACGTCTGCATTGAACAACGCACCTTCGCCCTGTGTTGCGGCGGCCAAGTCATCTTCCAGCAGGGATTCCAGCCACCAGGCAAGGTCTTCCAAAGTCTGGTTGCTGTTGCCATCTTCATTGATGATGTTGTGTTTGCAATATCCAAAAACCAGATGATAAATACCGTCAGAAACCGTATTGACCGCATTGTCACCAAACAGGCGTGTTTCTGCCCCGTCATTTTGCACCAGATGGAAGCCTGTTTCTTCATTGTCTTCATCATCGCCATGCAGGGTCATGAATGCTTCTTTGCGGTTATCTGCAATCCAGTCCGACAGGGTGCGAATGTCAGCAGCTGTAATGGTGCCGTCATTAGCCAGACCTGTGGTCTGTAGGGCTTCAACGATAATGGCATTCATACCGTCAGCCGCACGTGCCCCTTCACGGATTTCCGTTTCGGAAATTCGGTTTTCCAGCCCTTCATCATTCATGATGATATCGACAAGACTGTCCAGCCCGGTACCTGTGGTGCCGGTGATTTCACCTTCACCATTATCAAGGCTACCTTCTTCCAGATCCTCTTCAAGAAGTTGGTTGATCCAGTAAGCCACTTTGGAAACAGAAGCATTTCCATTGCCGTCTTCATTGAGGAAACGGCCGTTTTTGACTTCAAAGCCAATGTGGAAAATACCATCAAACACGGTATTTACCGCGTTTTCAGCCAGATAGCTGGTTTCCGCCCCATCGTTTTGCACCAGATGGAAGCCGGTTTCCTCATTGGTTTCATCGTCACCATGCAGTTCCACGAATTTGGCATAGCGTGTTTCATCGCCACGGATCCATTCATTGATGGCAAGGACATCCGAAACTGTGATTTCACCATCATTGCCAAGGCTGAGTTCGTCAATGGCCTGAAGGATCATTTTGGAAATGCCGACACCGGCTTTTGCGCCTTCCACCTGATCGGTTGTGGAGACATTTTTGATCAACTGAGCATCGTTCATGATGGTTTCAGTGATCTGGTCAAAACCGGTATTGGTTTGTTCAACCGCATAGGCATTGACGTCCGCATTAAACAAAGCCCCTTCGCCCTGTGTTGCGGCGGCCAAATCATCTTCCAGCAGGGATTCCAGCCACCAGGCAAGGTCTTCTAGCGTCTGGTTGCTGTTACCATCTTCATTGATGATGTTGTGTTTGCAATATCCAAAAACCAGATGATAAATACCGTCAGAGACCGTATTGACCGCATTGTCACCAAACAGGCGCGTTTCGGCGCCATCATTTTGCACCAGATGGAAGCCGGTTTCTTCATCACTTTCATCATCGCCATGCAGGGTCATGAATTCTTCTTTGTGATTATCTGCAATCCAGTCTGACAAGGTGCGAATGTCAGCCGCTGTAATGGTGCCGTCATTGGCCAGACCTGTGGTTTGCAAGGCTTCAACGATAATGGCATTCATACCATCGGCTGCACGCGCCCCTTCTGCAATTTCTGAAGGATCAACGCGCTTGGCCAGCCCGACATCTTCTGTGATGATCTGTACAATTTTATCAAGGCCGGTTCCGGTTGAACCTGTTGGCATTTCGACCGGGGCATCCGGAATATTGCCTGTAAAGGCCTGTACTTCAGCCTCATTCAGGGCCTGATCCAGAATTTTCAGGTCCGTGACCGTACCATTGTGTTCATCATCAACCCAGTCTTGACGCCAGCGATCATCGCGTAACCAGACATTGGCGCCAATGGCCATTTCTTCATCATTGTTTTCCCATGTGGCGGTGGATGTTTCCACATCCTGACGTTCGCCATCAATGTAAAGGGCCGTGTTTTGTCCATCAAACGTAAAGGCAAGATTATATTCTTGTCCTTCTTGAATGGAATGGTTTCCATGAAGGTAAACCTCGCCATGGTCTGTCTGGAAACGGGCATAAAGATGACCGCGTGAAAGCCAGATGGTGGTATGGCCACCGTCCCCATAACCTGATGCATCTTTTGAAAAGAGCACATCACGGTAGATCGTTGTGTCATTGGCGGTGAAATTGAAGGTCAGTGTGCCTTCCTGTAAGGCCAATGGTTCCTGATGGTCGACAATTTCATAGCCGTTGCCGTTGGCATCTACGCTCACATCCGGGCCTTCATAAACCACATGTTCCTGCAAGGCGGCAACATCTACCTCACTCGCATCGCTTGGCCCGGTGACCTCATTGCCCAGATTGCCGGTTGCAAGATCGTCTGCCAACAGGTCATTCAACCATTTGGCAACGGAATCCGCCGTTACGTTGCTTTTGCCGTTTTGATCCTGAAAGCGATTATTTTCAACTTCAAAACCGATATGATAGATCCCGTCCATTACGATATCGACCGCATTGCGACCAAACAGGTCTGTGGTGGAACCGTCATGCTCCAGAAGATGGAAGCCGGTTTCCGTACCGTCTGCATTGTCATTTCCGTGGAAATCTGTGAATTGTTGCAAACGGGCTTCGTCTGAACGAATCCATGTATTGAGTTCCAGAACATCCTGGGTGGTGATCACACCATCCTGCGCGATGCCGGTTGCCAGAATACCTTCCAAAATCATGGCATTGAGGCTATCGGCTGCTTTCGCCCCTTGTGCAATTTCCGATGTGGCAATATGGGTCTGAAGCCTTGGGTCATCATTGATGATGTCAATCAGTTGGTCCAGCCCGGTTCCGGTGCTGCCATCCACATAGGATTCAATGTCTGTATTGACCAATGAAGCCTTGTCTTCATCGCTGAGCAACTCATCCAGCCATGCGGCGACTTTTTCAACAGATTGGTTGTAGTTGCCGTCTTCATTAAGGAAGCGACCGTTCATGATATCAAAGCCGATATGATAGATGCCGTCGGCGACCGTATTAACCGCTTCTTCCCCAAACAGGCGGGAACGTGCCCCATCGTTTTGTACCAGATGAAAACCTGTTTCTTCAGTATCTTCATCATCGCCATGGGCTTCAATAAAGGCCTGATAGCGCGCTTCATCGGCCTGAATCCAGGCATTGATATCGCGCAGGTCTGCGGCATCAATTTTACCATCGTTGGCAGCGCCTGTTGCTTTAATCCCATCCAGAATCAATTGGTTGATGATATTGGCCGATTTGGAAGCTTCGGCAATTTCAGAGGTCGGAATGCGCCCTTCCAGACGGACGTCCTGTTGAATGATATCAATTAGTTGATCCAGCCCGGTTCCGGTTGTGCCTGCGGGCATCGGGTTGGCATCGGGGTTGACCAATGTGCCGTTTTCAAAGTCTTCTTCCAGCAGGGTGTTGATCCAGCTGGCGACAGATGTCACGCTGGCATTCGGGTTGCCGTCTTCGTTCACAAAACGGCCATGCTCAATATCAAAGCCGATATGATAAATGCTGTCGGCTATGGTATTGACACCGTTATGGGCGAACAGACGGGTCTGCGCCCCGTCATTCTGAACCAGATGAAAACCGGTTTCTTCACCTTCTTCATCATCGCCATGCAGGGCGACGAATTTGGCGTAGAGTTCCGGGTCGGATTGAATGGCGGCATTGATATCGTAAACATCGGAGGCCGTGATCTTGCCATCGTTGGCGAGGCCCTTTTCCACAATGATATCGCGGATCATGGTATTGAGGTCCGCCGCAGCCTGTGCGCCTTCCTGAATTTCTGCGGCTGAAATACGGTTGTTCAAGCCGGGATCATCCTGAATCATATCGACAATTTGGTCCAGCCCTGTGCCACTCGCATCTGTTACAGTGGTTTCGGCATCGGGGTTAACCAATGAAGCCATGTCTTCGTCACTGAGCAATTCATTCAGCCAAGCGGCGACTTTTTCAACAGGTTGGTTTCTGTTGCCATCTTCATTGAGAAAACGACCATTGAGGATATTAAAGCCGATGTGGTAAATGCCATCGGCGATGGTGTCCACGGCATTTTCCCCAAACAGGCGGGAGCTTGCGCCATCATTTTGCACCAGATGAAAACCGGTTTCTTCATTGTTTTCATCATCGCCATGGGCATTAATAAAGGTTTGATAGCGCGCTTCATCGCCTTGAATCCAGGCGCTGACATTATGCAGGTCTGCCGCATCGATTTTACCATCGTTGGCAGCACCTGTGGCTTTAATGCCATCAAGAATTAGCTGGTTGATGGTATTGGCTGCTTGTGTTGCCTGCGCAATTTCAGAGGTCGGAATGCGCCCTTCCAGACGGAGGTCCTGTTGAATAATATCAATCAGTTGATCCAGTCCTGTTCCGGTTGTGCCTGCCGGTAACGGGTTGACATCGGGGTTAACCAATGTGCCGTTTTCGAAGTCTTCTTCCAGCAGGATGTTGATCCAGTTGGCGACCGATGTCACGCTGGCATTCGAGTTGCCGTCTTCATTGAGAAAACGACCACGTTCAATGTCAAAGCCGATATGATAGATGCTGTCGGCTATGGTATTGACGCCGTTATGGGCGAACAGGTGGGTATGTGCCCCATCGTTTTGCACCAGATGGAAGCCGGTTTCTTCATTGGTTTCTTTATCGTCATCGCCATGCAGGGCCACGAATTTGGCATAAAGTTCCGGGTCGGATTGAATGGCGGCGTTGATATCATAGACATCGGAGGCTGTGATCTTGCCATCGTTGGCAAGGCCTTTTTCCACGATGATATCGCGGATCATGGTGTTGATGTCTGCCGCAGCCTGTGCGCCTTCCTGAATTTCGGATGTTGAAACGTGGTCATTCAAACCGGGATTATCAAGGATCATATCGACAAGCTGGTCAAGCCCGCTACCGCTTGTGGTAACGGCTTTCGGGTCTGCCTGCGGGGCAAGCGGGCCTTCGCCATTGGCGGCTTTGGCTAAATCGTCTTCCAGCAGTTCATTCATCCACCAGGCGAGATCGCGCAGCTGGGCATTGCGATTGCCGTCTTCGTTGATGATGTTGTTTTGATCATAGCCAAACACGAGATGGTAAATGCCATCAGCAACGCTATTGACGGCATTTCTGCCAAAAAGAGAGCTGACTGCCCCATCGTTTTGTACCAGATGGAAACCGGTTTCTTCCCCGTTTTCATCATCGCCATGGAAGCTTGTAAAAGCGTCTTTGTAATTGCTGCTGATCCAGTCGGATAAATCACGCATGTCGCCTGCTGTGAAGGCACCATCGCCGGCAAGGCCCAAGGTTGCGATACCTTCAACGATGATGGTGTTCATTGCATGAGCTGCGCGCGCACCGACAGCGATATCGATTTCTGATGTGCGTGCAGCCAGACCGTCATCGTTCATAATTATATTAACAAGCTGATCTAGCCCCGTACCTGTGCCAGAAAAGTTTATAGACATTTCTCATCTCCTGTTGAGAATTTGACCACGGATCCAACAAGAGGTTCGCTGAGTGTCTACAGAAGAGAAAAGAATGTGCGAAAAACTCACAAGACTGCTTCCGTTTAACTCTTATTGTTATTGTTGAAGGAAGAGTCTAATGCGTAATTTTACACTTATATTACATGATGTTAGCCCGTTCCCTAGGAAGCTATTCTATTTTGAAAGGTTTTTTTTCGAATGTGACGGTGCGCACACCAGATGCTCTTCAACGTCCGATTATGTCGGCAGAGGGGAGAGGGAAAATCGTCTAATCCCCAGCATAAAAAGGAATAGCATTTTCAATTCTGTCTAATTTTTTTAAAAATTAATTTAATTTGTAACAATCTGAAAATCCCAGATTGATAATGCCGAATGAACAGCTATTCCTTTGTTACAAAATTACTCTGAAGGTGTTTTTGCCTTGACGGAAAGGGCATGTAAGGTGCCGGAACCAAGCTCTGCTTTGAACAATGCCAAAACCTCGCGTTGGCGGGCTAACAGGGATTTGCCTTTAAAATCATTGCTGATAATCTGAATCTCAAAGTTGCAATCTGCCCCTGCCGTATCAATTGTGGCATCAGGATAAGCATCTGCCAGGCGTTTAAGGATATCTGTTTTATCCATCACTCTTTTCCCTCTTGCAATAGGGGAAGCAATTCTCCGCTGGCCAACAGGGATTCAATAATGTCACTGCCGCCAATCAGTTCCCCCTTGATATAAAGCTGGGGGAAAGTTGGGAAATCGGCATATTCTTTTAATCCCATCATCAAAAGCGGGGCCGATAGAACATCAAGATAGGCATAATCAATGTTGGTGGCATTCATGGCTGCGGCCGCTTTGGAACTAAAGCCGCATTTCGGTGCGTCCGGTGTTCCTTTCATATAAAGCATGATCGGGTTTTCTTCGAGTTGCTTTCTGATCTTGTCTTTGGTGCTCATCTGGTGTTGCTCCTTGTTTTGAATGTCTTCATTTTGGAAAAGCAACTTTCGTTCCACAAAGGAAGAAGTCTCCAAAGCCAATGTTTGGCGCGCTTTTTGCTGCCTGCTCAATCGGTTCGTGCTGTATGGTTTTTGTAAGGATTCTGACAATTGATTGTGAAGCCACAAATCACTGTGAGCGATTTTACGCCTGTTCAGATTGACTGCATCACATGTCTGATGCTCAAAATCCTTGATGGTAAATGCAAGATGTCCGCAGGGGAAAAGACAAGAATTGAAGAACTCTATAACAAGACTTGTACGTTTTCAGGTCTCAACCTTGGTGCAAAACATCATCAATTGATTGCAAAA
Source organism: Terasakiella sp. (assembly GCA_050297075.1). Classification (GTDB taxonomy): domain Bacteria; phylum Pseudomonadota; class Alphaproteobacteria; order Rhodospirillales; family Terasakiellaceae; genus Terasakiella. The sequence goes on along the minus strand of JBNKSC010000026.1, from coordinate 684,556 downwards.
GCACGAAGGGCAAGAGGAAAGGACGCAGTGGAAGAGGCCCTTAAGGAGGAAATTTATGAGCAGCGGCTTTATGGAGAAACCATGATTTCCCGCCCGGTGATGAAAAATTTCAAAGCCCGATTGCGCAAAAAGGGATATTTGCCGCAAAGATAAGGAACAGGTTAATAATTAATGGCGTCTCTTATGCTGTTTCGCCCTAATTGTATTTTTCCAAAATACGTTCATAGCCCCCGGATGCTTTTAAAGCATCCAGAGATTTTTGCCACAGCCTCACCTCTTGATCGGATATATTTTTGTTTGCTGCGATATATAATTGTGCATCCAGAATTTTTGCAGGTGTTTGGGTCAGCGCATCTGTCGGAACACCAAGCCTTTTTAAAATGTATTTCACCCCCAAAGGTGAATCGCTAATGCCTAAATCACATCGTCCCGCAAGCAGCTTCCTATAGACATCCCAGCCGTTTCGGGCTGTATCGTCCAGATTGCTAAAACCCTTGGCGAGTAACAGGTTTCTAACGATCCCAGCTTGGCGGCTTGCAATTACACCGACAGTTTTTGCATCTTCAAGTGTATTAATTTCAAGGGCAGTATTTTTTCTTTTATAAAAATGAATTGAGGAATCGATTAAGGGGCCAATCCATTTATATTCCTTTTCACGTTCAGGGGTTCTGAACATTGAAATAAACATGGCATCTGGATTTATTTTAAGGATTTTTGTTGCCCTCATACCGGGAAAGACCTCAATCGAGGCCTTCCTCTTCATATCCCGGATGATATGTTGAACAATTTCGACAGAAAACCCTTTCAATGTGCCGTTTTCCGTATAGTTGTATGGGGGCCATTCTTCTGTGAGAACGAGTAACTTTTTTTCTTGCGCTGAAAGGTATGCAGCGTTTGTTACAAGAACGAAAAAGGTCCAGACAACCAAATTTATGATATGGATAAAATTTCGTATCATTTGCTGATCCGATCTTGGTTCAAAAACCTTGGTCGTTAAGGGGAGGGTATCGCCTTATGCGATCATAGTGTTTGTGTGTAATTAACTATAAAGATGATTATAATGGATTTGGCCTTGTTAATGCAAATACGACTTCGGGCACAAGGTTATTAAAATAAATTTTTCTTAAAAATCAGGCCGGTGCTGGAAAATCCAATAAGAAACCCGCTGGAGCGGGGTTTTAATGGTGGTGGAACCAGTCTCTGAATTACCAGTTTAACTGGGGTAATACAGGCATTTTTATAACCATTGGCGAGGTTCTCTATACAGCTTTGCAAACTATTCAATTCGTCCCCTGTTGGCGAGAAAATCGATCAGGGCGCGAACTCGTGCAGGCAGATGTCCTCCATGTCCAATATGGATAACATGGAAACTTTCCCTTTCTGCGGCACAATAGTTTGACAAAACGGGTATCAGCCTTCTTTCGGCAATATCATTACGAACGCTAAAGCCTGCCAATCGTGCAAGCCCCATTCCCTGTAACGCTAACCTTCTAACCGTTTCACCATCGCTAGCGACAACACGTGTTAGTGGGAGGAATGAACGTTCTTTATTTTCATTTGGGAAATGCCAGCCATCGTTTTCACGCGGATAGCCAAAACCGATCCGACAATGTTTATCAAGCTCTTCAATCGTTTGCGGCTCTCCATTTCGTTCCAAATATTCGGGTGAAGCGACAATTTGCATTGGCGTATCGCCTAAACTGAGGGCAACTAACCTTGAGTCCTTGAGAGATCCTGCACGAATAGCAACATCGGTTCGTTCTGCCAACATATCGACAATATTGTCGGTTAAGACAATGTCAATCTCAATGTGTCGATGATGATCGAGAAACTCAGATAAGATTGGCTCCAGAACATGAACGGCATAAGAAGCACTTGTCGTGAGACGGATACGTCCTGCGATAACAGAACCGCGCCTGGTTTCATGTTCGGCATCCTTCATATCCGCAAGAATGGTGCGGGCACGTTCATAGAAAACACATCCCTCAGCAGTCAGATCCAGTCGACGCGTTGAACGATTGAAGAGGCGTGTTTCGAGACGTGCTTCCAGTCGTGAAATGAGCTTACTAACTGCTGATTGCGACATGCCACAAGAGAGTGCTGCACGGGAAAAACTTCCCATCTCAACGACCTGAATAAAAACCTCCATCTCTCCACTACGATTGATTGATCTGTATGACATATGAATTCAATTCACTTATATTGTTCATAATAGGAGTATAGTTCACTTAAAATAACAGATCTATAGTTTGCTTGTTTTAATGAATATAAGGAACCTGTAACTATGGAATACCGCTATCTCGGAAAATCAGGCCTCAAGGTACCCGCCCTAAGCTTTGGCGCAGGAACATTCGGCGGATCTGGTCCGTTATTTAGTCATTGGGGCACATCAGGCATTAAGGAAGCGCGTCGGCTTGTTGATATTTGTTTACAGGCTGGTGTTACGCTCTTTGACACTGCCGATGTCTATTCTGACGGTGCATCTGAAGAAGTTTTAGGAGAGGCCATAAAAGGACGGCGTGACGAGGTCCTGATCTCCACAAAATTTGGTTTGCCTGTCGGAGATGGCCCCAACGATGCGGGGACATCCCGGATACGGTTAATACAAGGGGTGGAAAAGGCGTTGAAGAGACTCGGAACCGATTATATAGACCTCTTTTTACTTCATGGATTTGACGCCTTTACACCTGTCGAGGAAGTTCTTAGCACGCTGGACCAATTTGTTCGTGATGGCAAAATACGGTATCTCGGCGTCTCAAATTTTGCAGGCTGGCAAATCATGAAATCCCTTGCGGTGTCTGAGCGTTATGACCTATCGCGCTATGTTGCCAATCAGGTTTATTATTCGCTTGTTGGTCGCGATTATGAATGGGATCTCCTGCCTCTCAGCCAAGATCAAGGGCTGGGGGCGATGGTTTGGAGCCCCCTTGGTTGGGGACGCTTAACGGGGAAAATTCGCCGCAACAGTCCAATTCCGGAAAAAAGCCGTCTTCATGAAACCGCAAGTTTCGGTCCCCCCGTAGAAGAAGAAAACCTCTATACGATTGTCGATGTACTTGATGAAATCTCCGAAGAAACCAACAAGACCGTGCCACAAATCGCTCTCAATTGGCTTCTTCAGCGTCCAACGGTATCTACGGTTATCATGGGGGCCCGTAATGAAACGCAGCTTTATGAAAATCTAGGAGCTATCGGCTGGAACTTGACATCCGAACAGGTCACTCGTCTTGATATTGCGAGTTCCGTTAGCGCTCCTTACCCGCATTTCCCCTATTATCGTCAAGCAGGGTTTGCCCGTATTAACCCGCCCATTTTGTAAATTGCTCTTCTCTCTCTGCACAATTCGTCTCGTTAGGCCTGTAGGAATATATGTTCCTGCAAGTACAGGGTTCAAAAACAAAGAAAAAGCGAACCTGCTGTAAATCAGCGGTTCGCTTTTGAAATTCTGGCGGACAGAGAGGGATTCGAACCCTCGATGAGCTGTTAACCCATACCCGCGTTCCAGGCGAGCGCCTTCAGCCACTCGGCCATCTGTCCACAGTATATATATGGGCTGTATATTAACCAACCCCTGCTTGGAACGGGGCGCAAACTAGCGGACAAGCCAGGGGGCTGCAACTGTTTTTTTATCTTTTTGAGAATATTTTTTGACTTGTCTCACCTCAAGACAAACAGCTTTGCTTTTGCTATACTATTTTTGAGAACGATCCTGTTCGACCTTTGCAGGGGAGGAAAAGATGACCATTGACGTACAAGGTGTCATTCAGGCCTTAAGCCGGGCTGTAGAAGTTGCACCCAGTGACCGTGATCAGAAACTGCATCCGGTCATCACGATTTCGCGCGATTTCGGGACCGGGGGCGAGGAAATCTCCCGTCTGCTGGCCGAAAGGTTGGGGTTGGAAATCTATGATGAAAATGTCATTGATGCCATTGCCAAAAGAAGTGAAGTCAACGCCTCATTGCTGAAAAACCTACATGAGAAAGTCAGTGCGACCAGTGACTCATGGTTGTATGCCATGGTGACGGGTAAAAACGTGACACGTCAGGATTATGTCAATGCGCTGGTGACGGTGGTGCGCTGCATTTATCATAAAGGGGGCATTGTCATCGGGCGTGGCGGCCATGTGATTTTACAGGGCCGTGATGTGTTGCGCGTTCGCCTGACCGGTTCACGTGAAGCCTGCGCCAAACGGGTGGCCCATCGTGACCAGCTCAGCCTGAGCGAAGCCAAGCAAAAATGCGGGGCTATCAACAAGGAAAGAGCCAAAAATATCTGGAACCTGTTCCATTCACGGCTGAATGACCCCACCAATTTCGATATGACGATCAATACCGATCATTTTGCCCATTATGAGCAAGTGGTGGAAATTCTGATCCGCAGTATGGAAATGATGGGATACAACCACCGCCGCACCGGGACAACGAATCGCTAGGGTGGCCTTGAAAAACGGATGGAGGAACGATGCCCCCTTTACTTTCTCAGGTGGGCGTGGCAAAGCTCTCTTTCGTTTTTCTATAAACCAAAAGGTCCCCCTGAGAAAATGATGTATTTTTCTATTCTGGTCGGTTTTGTCCTGTTGTTGGGTGGCGCGGAATTTCTGGTGCGTGGCGCGGTTGGTTTGGCACGGCGCATCGGTGTGTCACCTCTTGTGATCGGGATGACGGTTGTGGCGCTGGGGACCTCGGCACCGGAATTTGTTGTCAGTCTTGATGCCGCGCTGGAACAGGCTGCGGGCATTGCAACAGGCAATATTATCGGTTCCAATATTGCAAACATCCTTTTGATCCTAGGGGTTAGCGCGTTGATTACCCCGGTAAAGGGGGAGCCCAAGGCGGTCATGCGCGATGGGTTTATCCTGCTGGGATGCAGCACGGTTTTTACCGTTTTGTGCTGGCAAGGTGTGCTGGATGTGATGGCCGGCGTTATCCTGTTCGGTCTCTTTATTGTTTTTCTGATTTATTCCTATTGGCGCGAACGCCACGGTCAGGACCCGAAAGTGGCGGAATTGCATATGCATGAGGCTGAAGAGGTAGAAAGCCCGCAAAACCTCTGGCTGATGCTGGTGATGACTGTTGGCGGGATTGCTGCCGTTGTTTACGGTGCCGAGCTGTTGGTGGAAGGTGGAACGGCCATTGCACGCATTTACGGTGTTTCTGAAGAAGTGATCGGCCTAACGATGATTGCCATCGGTACAAGCCTGCCGGAACTGGCCGCCAGTGGAATGGCTGCTGCGCGTGGGCATACGGATGTGGCGCTAGGCAATGTGATCGGCTCAAACCTGTTCAATATTCTTGGGGTGCTGGGCGCGGTGGCGTTGATTCAGCCCCTGTCGGTTGCTCAGCAATTGCTGGATTTTGACCTGTGGGTCATGATGGGGGCGACTTTATTGTTAATTCCCTTTATGGTCACACGATGGGAATTGTCCCGGCGTGAGGGAGCTGTTTTTGCCATTGCCTATTGCGTCTACATTGTTGTTCAGGCTTATGGCGTTGAAAAAGTGCTGGCACATTTAGGGTAACCCTTTCAGGAGTTTGCAATCATATGAAAACCGTCCTGATTACAGGGGCCGCGCATCGGATCGGAGCTCATTTGGCCCGGGAAATGGGCAAAGCTGGCTGGACGGTGGCACTGCATTATCACGGCTCACTTGGTGATGCTGAAGCGGTTTCTGAAGATATTTGCAAGGCCGGGGGAAGCTGCGGTCTGTTTTCGGCTGATTTCAGTCGGGAAGATGAGGTGCAAAACCTGATTGCAGCCGTCACCAATGAAATGGGCCCCTTGGCGGCCTTGATTAATAATGCCTCTGTTTTTGAGAATGATACGGCATTGAATGCAACGCGTGACAGCTGGGATTTGCATATGGAAGTTAATTTACGCGCCCCTTTTGTGTTGTCGCAAGCTTTTGTGAAACAACTTGGTGATGAACAGCAGGGCTCAATTGTTAATATGATTGACCAGCGGGTCTGGAACATGACGCCGCATTTTGCCAGTTATACTCTTTCCAAGGCCGGGCTTTGGGCCATGACGCAGACTTTGGCGCAGGCTTTTGCACCGCAAGTACGGGTCAATGCCATCGGTCCGGGCCCAACGCTGCCCAGTGTGCGCCAAAGCCCCGAAGATTTTCAGGCCCAGTTTGAATCTGTTCCTTTAAAAAAACCTACTGATCTTATGGAAATTTCCAACGCAGTGTTGTATATCATGGGCGCAAACTCCATGACAGGTCAGATGATTGCTCTGGATGGAGGGGAACATCTGGGCTGGGCCCAAGGGGATAACCACACTCCTCCCAATGAATGATTAAACCGATAGGTAACTGCCGATGAGCGCGTATCAAGCTGACAATGTCCAACCGTTACGGATTGCAGATGCAAAAACCTCCGTGCGCCATGTTTTTATTCGCGATCTTGTGTTGCTGTGTTCCATCGGTGTTTATGAACACGAACATGAAGCGCCGCAACGGGTGCGGATCAATCTGGACCTGAGCGTAAGCGAGAGCCATCATAACGACAACATCGACCATGTGGTCTGTTATGAAACGGTTTCCAATAAAGTGCGTGCCATTGTGGCGGCAGATCATACCAACCTGTGTGAAACACTGGCCGAAAAAATTGCCGAGGCCTGCTTGCAGGATATTCGCGTTCAGTGCGCGCGTGTGCGTGTGGAAAAACTGGATGTTTTTGAAGATATCGCCAGTGTGGGTGTGGAAATCGAACGTTTCAACGCAGGCGTTTAATTTTTTCCTGTTTTGCGGGATTTCCGGACGGCTGGTTGAGAGGGGCTGAAGAATCGCTTTTTTGCGAATCCTAGGGAATCCGTAAGGCCCTCTCCTGCAAAGTTTTGCACAATCTGTAAAGAGAAAAAATTCATTTCATTTTGGTTAAGGATATTTGACATCCCTAGCTGCGCGCAAAAATTGAAATAAAATTTCCTTTTGAAAACAATAACTTACAACGGTGCATAAAAAATAGGCAAGTTGAGGAAAGCGGCGGTTTTACTGGCCTTCAGGTTCTTGCCCCACAACAATCCACAAACTTATCCACAGACTTCGTGGACAAAAAAATGAGTCGCAGAACCTTTAGGATTCCCGCTTGAAAAATCCGTGTAGCTGGTGTTCATTTAAAAAATGATACAGGGACAAAAAAAAATATTCAGGGGTGTTCTATGAAGCTCACCCCCCCGTTTGGATCCGACATCTGGGTCTTTGCCTATGGCTCCCTGATGTGGCATCCGGATTTTGAATATGAAGAGGCGCAGGTTGCTGAAGTGGAAGGTTATCACCGCGATCTTTGTATTCTGTCCTATGTTTTTCGCGGCACGCCCCATACCCCGGGGCTGGTCATGGGCTTGAACCCGGGCGGGCATTGTGTCGGGCGGGTTTTTCGCATTGCTCCTGAAAACGTAGCTGTGGTGTTTGAATATCTGGATGCACGTGAAATGATCCATCAGGTCTATGAACCTACGTGGCTGACAGCAAGGTTGCGTGACGGAACGAAAATTGCTGCTTATGGATTTGTTACTGTGGCCGGGCATGAACAACATGTGGGGCACTTTAATGAGGATGAAAAAGTCAGCCATGTTTTACAAGGTTTTGGCCAGCGGGGCAGTGCATTGGAATATCTGGAAAATACTTGCGATCATTTGCGCGAATTGGGCATTCATGATGCTGCCCTTGAAGGGATTTTGTCACAATGTCGCAAAAGAGTTGCCCAAAAGGGGTAAAAAAGCTGAAAAACAGCGGTTTTTCGAATTGACAGGCCCCCATCCAATCATGATACTCGTCGGCTTTCCCGCTTGGGAGAATTTTTTCTTAAATAACGTGTGGTAAAGGTAATACAGAATGACCAACGCTGTCATGAAAACCTATGCCCCGGCTGATGTCGTTTTCGATAAAGGCGAGGGGGTATACCTATTCGCTGAGGACGGAAAACGCTTTCTCGACTTCGGCGCTGGCGTGGCCGTGACCTCTTTGGGTCATGCCCATCCCCATTTGGTGGCTGCTTTGACAGAGCAGGCGCAGAAATTGTGGCATTGTTCCAACCTCTATAAAATCAAGGGTCTGGAACGGTTTGCGCGACGATTGGCTGAACACACGTTTGCAGATGTTGTTTTTGCCTGTAATTCCGGTGCAGAAGCCAATGAATGTGCCATCAAGGTGGCACGTCGGCACTTTTATGCCAAAGGTTCCAAGCGTTATCGCATGATTACCTTTGAAGGCGCTTTTCATGGTCGGACCATGGCAACGCTTTCTGCCGGGAAACAGGCCAAGCATTGCGAAGGCTTTGGCCCTTTGCTGGATGGTTTTGATCAGGTTGCGTTCAATGATCTGGAAGCTACCCGTGCAGCCATTACAGATGAAACTGCCGCCATTTATGTGGAACCTGTGCAGGGGGAAGGCGGCATGCGCCCGGCGGATACTGCATTTTTGCAAGGCTTGCGTGCCCTGTGTGATGAACACGGCTTGCTGCTGGTGCTTGACGAAGTGCAATCCGGCGTGGGCCGCACAGGGAAACTGTTTGCCCATGAATGGGCGGGTATTACCCCGGATATCATGGCTATTGCCAAAGGCATTGGTGGCGGTTTCCCGCTTGGGGCCTGTCTGGCGACGAATGAGGCGGCCAGCGGTATGGCACCGGGCAGTCATGGGTCGACCTATGGTGGTAACCCCTTGGCGATGTCAGCGGCCAATGCGGTGCTGGATGTCGTGCTGGAAGAAGGCTTTCTTGAAAATGTACGCAAGATGGCAGACCTGCTTCAGGCGCGCATGCAGGATGTGGTCAAGGCCCACGGCGATATCGTGAAAAATGCAAGAGGGCTTGGCCTGATGGTCGGCTTTGAATGCGTTGTGCCGAATACGGATCTGGTCAAACAATGTTTTGACAACGGTCTGTTGGCTGTTCCGGCCGGTGATAACGTTATGCGTTTGTTGCCGCCGTTGATCATTCATGAAGAACATATTGAGGCAGCTGTTGCGATCTTGCAACGCAGCTGTCAGGAACTTTCGGAAAAAAGCAAATGACACCGAAACATTTTTTGGATTTAAGCAAGCTGGATGCACAGGAGCTCCGCTATATTCTGGATATTTCCAGAAGCTATAAAAGCGGCCTGAATGTGCTGGGCGGGGAAGCGCCGCTGGCGGGCAAAACGTTGGCGATGATTTTTGAAAAGCCCAGCACCCGTACCCGCGTTTCCTTTGAAACCGGGATGGTACAACTGGGCGGTCATCCGCTGGTTTTGATGGGGGAAAACTCCCAACTGGGACGCGGTGAAACAGTTGCCGATACGGCACGTGTTCTGTCGCGTATGGTTGATGGTGTGATGTTGCGCACCGATTCCCATGACAAACTGATGGAAATGGCTGAATATTGCACCGTGCCGGTGATCAATGCCCTGACCGATGACAGTCACCCCTGCCAGTTGATGGCCGATATTCTGACCATTGAAGAACATCGCGGGCCTATTGCCGGCAAGGTGATCACCTGGGTGGGGGATGGCAACAATATGGCCAATACCTATGTGGAAGCGGCAACGCGTTTTGGCTTTGAATTGCGCCTGTCCTGCCCTGATGAATTGATGGTGGATCAGCATTATCTGGACTGGGCGGCCAATGAGGGCGGTAATATTTCCGTTGTGGCAGACCCGCAACAGGCTGCCAGCGGTGCCGATGTGATTGTGACAGACACTTGGGTTTCAATGGGGGATACGGATTATGATCGCCGTATCGAACTGTTGAGCCCGTATCAGGTTAATGCCGGTCTGATGGCGCAGGCAGCCAGTGATGCCCTGTTCCTGCATTGCCTGCCCGCACACCGTAATGAGGAAGTCACCGATGATGTGATCGACGGCAAAGCCTCTGTGGTGTGGGATGAGGCAGAAAACCGATTACACGCGCAAAAAGGTATTATGGTCTGGTCAATGCTCTAGGGCCTATTGGCACATAAAACACAGTCACGGTTGAGACGTAAATAGCGCAAGGTTAGGAAAGAGGAGGAAGAATATGTCATTCATATTCGACGACGATAGACGCGGTCTTGCGCTATTTACGTCCAATCCCAAAGGGACGGGTCTCTTTTTAGTGCCGGATGTCGTCGCACACAGTTTGTGTGGAAGGGCCACACGGCACCGCGTGCTCCTAACCGGTACAAAAAATAGATCCCGCCGTGGCGGTATTTTATGTGTCAATAGGCCCTCGGACCACACTATATAGAGGCCAAATGTTTAAAATTGTCGTCCCTGCTCTTTAAAGCGGGGACGCTTTTGTTGGAAGAAAGTCATGTCAAAGCAGTTGCTGGAAGACCGTATCCTGCCGTTTCAGGTTGATGATCTGGATATTCGTGGTCGTGTCATTCGTTTAGGCCCGTCCGTGAACAAGATTTTGGAAGCACATAACTATCCCAAACCGATTGCCAATATTCTCTCGGAAGCCATGGGGCTGACGGTCGCGCTGGCCTCGGGGCTTAAATATAACGGTGTTTTTTCGTTGCAGGCGATTTCTGAAGGTGAAGGGGCCGGGCCGATCAAGGCACTGGTCAGTGATATCACTTCTGAAGGTGGTTTGCGCGGTTATGCCGGGTTTGATGAAGCCAAGCTGGCGGCATTGGGCGATGATGTGGAAGCGAACGTCAAGAACTTGCTGGGCACCGGGCGTCTGGCTTTCACCGTGGATCAGGGCAAACATATGCAACCCTATCAAGGCCTGACGGCGCTGGACGGGGAAACTCTGAGCGATTGTGCACGTTATTATTTCAATACGTCCGAACAGCTTGAAACCGAGTTTAAACTGGCCCATGGCGAAAGCGGGGTTTGTGTGGTGATGATCCAACGCTTACCCGATGAAACCGGTGATGATGAACAGGCGCATGAAAAATGGAACCATGCGGTGGTTATGCTCAACAGTTTAACAGTTGAAGAAATGCTGGATGCTTCTTTGGGGATGGCGGATTTGCCCTATCGTTTGTTCCATGACCAGAATGCCCGCGTGTTTGGTACGAAAACGGTGCATCAGGAATGCCGTTGTTCCGAGGCACGACTGGAAACAACCCTGAAAAGCATGCCGGTGCCGGAACTTAATGATATGATCGAAGAAGGCGGCACAACGGTGACCTGCCATTTCTGTTCCACAGATTATAATTTCAGTGCTGAACGTCTGGCTCAACTGCGCGATGAAAAAGAGGCAAGCAGTGCCGTGAAGCATTGACATGAGGCGCCTTTCTTCGTTCACTGTGAAAAACGATATGATGAAAGGCGTATGAATGATGAAAAAATGGCTTGTGGCGTTTATCGGTGTTTTCTTGTTAAGCGGCTGTTTGCAAACAGCTGTTCCGACCCAACAGCTTCCTGAAATCACCTTTCAGCATTTAAAGGCTCTGCCTTTGAATGTGGCTAAAATCGAAATGGTCGATGAAACCGCACAGGCGGTTACTGCCAGTGGGAAACATGTGGAACAGCGTTTTCCCACCTCCCCGAAAAGGGCTGTGAGTAACTGGGTCAGGGACCGTTTGAAAGCGTATGGGACAACGGGGCTTGCCCGAATTACCTTAAAAGAAGCCAGTGCAGTGGAAGAAAAATTGACCAAGAAAACCGGTTTGACAGGCTTCTTTACCGATGACCAGTCGGAACGCTACACCACCCGCGTGAACGTGCGCCTTGACCTGTTTGACGATAACGGGAATTTGCGCAAAACAGCGAGTGCACAGGCAAGCCGTCACAGCAGTGTGGCTGAGGATTATTCCCTGTTGCAGCGTGAAAAGGTCTGGTTTGATCTGGTTGAAAAAATGATGGTCGATTTTGACAAGGTGATGGTTGAGCAGATCAACCGTTTCTAGGCCCTAACCCTCAGTTTAGCCACGCCAGAAGGTTGGCATAAAGAGCACAAGTACCGTAAAGAGTTCCAGACGGCCCAGCAACATGCCTGCGGACATCAGCCATTTGGCATTGTCCGGCAGGGTCTGGAAATTACCACTTGGTCCGGCAATGTCACCCAAGGCCGGGCCGACATTGGCAAGGGCAGTGGCAGCACTGGAAATGGCGGTGATGTAATCCAGCCCGACCATGCCAAGGGCCATGGAGAGAAGGGCAAAGCACACCCCGAAAATAAAGAAAAAGCTTAGAACGGAGGTCATGACTTCTTCCGGGATGGGGCGGCGGTTGTAGTAGGGGATGAAAACACCGTGTGGTTCCAGCAGGCGTTTGATCTGTGTTTTGGCAGCGGCATAAAGGACCTGAAAACGGAAAATCTTGATGCCGCAGGTGGTGGAACCAGAACAGCCACCAATGAACATGATGAAGAAAAAGACCGGCCAGGCGAAATGTCCCCAAAGCTGATAATCCGTGGTGGCGTAGCCGGTACCGGTGATGATGGAAACGACATTGAAAGCCCCATAGCGCAAGGATTGCAACGGATCATACCCTTCCTGAAGCCACAGAAAGGTAGTTGCCAGAGAGATCAACAGCAACAGGATGACAAGGAACCATTGTACCTGCGTATCATTGATGAGGGCGCGCGCATTACCGCGCAACATACGAAGGTACAACATAAAGGGCAGGGAGCCGATGATCATGCCAAGCGTAATGATGGCATCCACCCCGGCATTGTTGAAATGACCAACAGAGCCATCCGATGTTGAGAAACCACCGGTTGCAATGGTGGTCATGGCATGAACGATGGCTTCAAAAGGTGTCATGCCTGCCAGCCACAAGCCAAGCGCACACAGGGCTGTCAGGCTGATGTAGATGGCGGAAATACTTGCGGAAATCTGTGCGGCCTTGGGCAGGGCTTTGTCCGATGTTTCAAAAGCTTCCACCTTGAAAAGCTGCATCCCCCCGACATGGAGCATGGGCATGATGGCAACCGCCATGACAATGATCCCGATCCCGCCAAGCCATTGCAGCAAGGCGCGCCATAACAACAGGCCGGGCGGGGCATAATCCAGCCCGGTAATAACCGTTGAACCGGTTGTTGTGATGCCGGACATGGCTTCGAAAAAAGCATCCGTATAAGACATGTCCAGTTCGGAAAAAGCAAAGGGCAGGGCGGCAAACAGGGTCATGATCAACCAGCTGAAGGTTGCCATGATAAAGCCCTGACGGATGGAGAAATAGACTTTGTTTCGTGAACGCCCGGCTAAAAACAGCGTTGCACCGACAAAGATTGTCACCCCGGAAGAAACCATAAAGACCTGCCAGTCTGAATTGCCTTTGGACATGTCTACAGCCATAGGCAACAGCATGCCGATGGCCAGAGTCATCAGGAGAAGGCCGACAATAAAATAGATGGGGCGCAGGTCGAGTTTCATGTGAGCTTGAATTCAGTCTTTACAGGCATTTATTAACATGGCGATTCTTGGCTGAAATAGGGCGTAAAGTCCATGATTAATTATGCTGTTTTTTGGAATGACTAAAAAATCTGTGGTTGCAATCTGTCTGGAAAGTTGTTTTATTTCGCCGTCCCCAATCCAAGAGGTATTACCATGCAACGTATTACACAGTTTTATATGGAGAAACTTTCCGGCCTTCTGGCTGCCATCGTTATCGCTATTGCAGCCATGTTTCTTTCTGAACATTATGGCGCACCAACCATGCTGTTTGCCCTGTTGTTGGGCATTGCCATGAATTTTCTTTCCGCTGATGAACGCTGCAAAGGTGGGATTGATTTGGCGGCTAAGCAGATTCTGCGTTTCGGTGTTGCCTTGCTGGGCTTGCGTATTTCCTTTGAGGCTGTCAGTAAATTGGGGATAGGCCCTGTCATTCTGGTTGTTGTTGGAGTGTTGAGCACCATCTTGGTTGGTGTGTTGCTGACCCGTTCTGAAAAATCAAACTGGGTGTTTGGTTGTTTGAGTGGCGGCTCTGTTGCCATTTGCGGTGCTTCGGCAGCCATGGCACTGTCTTCCGTGCTGCCCCATCATAAAGATCATGAGCGCGATACGATCTTTACCGTTATTACCATTACGGCTTTTAGTACAACAGCGATGATTGTCTATCCTATTGTTGCGGGCATGTTTGGACTTGATGAACAACAGACGGGTATTTTTCTGGGCGCAACCATTCACGATGTGGCACAGGTTGTCGGGGCTGGTTACAGCGTTTCAGATGCGGCCGGTGATACAGCCACGATTGTAAAGTTGTTGCGTGTTGCCATGTTGTTGCCGGTGGTGTTGAGCGTGATGATGTTTGTTCGCTTGCGCTTTAAAAATGAAGGGGAACAGCATGCCAAACTGCCTTTCCCCTGGTTTGTTTTAGGCTTTGTTGTTTTGGTTGGTGCAAACAGCACCATTGATATCCCGCCTGCTGTGAGCGGTTTTTTTAACGATCTGTCGCGTTGGTGTATTGTTACAGCTGTAGCTGCGTTGGGGATGAAAACATCCTTCGGGGCGTTGGTTAAAGTCGGCTGGTTCCCGGTCGCCGTGATTTTTGGGGAAACGCTGTTTTTGCTTATTCTGGCTCTGGCTTCAATATCCCTGTTCGGGCTGTAAGTTTGGAAAGGGGCGTTTATTCCACACTTTCCCCGGAATAAACGCCCCAGAATTCTGCCTTGCGCAGCCAACCTTTGTAACCATCGGCATCGATTTTACACCAGGTCATTTCTTCCGGGCATTCCAGCAGGCGGGCAATAACGCCTTCTTCCAGTTTGGCGGAAGGTTTTGCCCCTGTGCTGGGGTCAGAACGAAGCGTGCGTAAATCACCGGTGACGATGATGCTGCGCCGACCGGATAACATACCTTGATGCACCCAGCCTTGCGTGCCTTGCCAGTCACGGATTTTGCGCCATGTGTCATATTCGGCCACCACTTCAACCGGCAGATTGCGTTTTTTATAGACCCATTCCACCGGATAACGCACGCCGGGGCCTGCGCGCAGGTTAACTTCGCCGGATCGCAGGGTGACAAATCGCGGTAAGGGAAGGCCGGAAGAGCTGCGTGCCTGAGCGATGGCGGAAGAAACACCCAGAACGGCCAAGGCAATTAACAAAATGGCTGAGATGAGTCGTTTACGGATCATGGTTATGTGGTCAATCTGAAAAGAAGGTGAAAGAGATATAGCGCTAATGTACCCATGAAATGGTTGACGGAGTATAAACGTTCTTGAAAAAATAGTCGGTGCCCCTTAAAAAACGAGGGTATATTAGAGAAAATTCCCAGGGAAGGAACATCATGGTCCAGAAAAAACCGGTTGTCGTCGTCACCCGCAAGCTGCCCGATGCGGTGGAAACCCGCATGATGGAGCTGTTTGACGCCCGTCTTAATGTCGATGATACACCGATGAGCAAAGCTGAATTGATTGAAGCCGTCAAGGAAGCCGATATTCTTGTCCCAACCCTGACGGACCGAATCGATGCCGGTGTTCTGGCACAATCGGGGCCGAATTTGCGTCTGATTGCCAACTTCGGTACAGGGGTTGATCATATTGATCTTAAATCCGCCCGCCAGCGTGGCATTACCGTGACCAATACCCCGGGTGTGCTGACGGAAGATACAGCCGATATGACCATGGCACTTATTCTTTCCGTGCCACGCCGCTTGGTGGAAGGTGTGCATGTGATTGAAGGCGATGAATGGGACGGCTGGTCGCCGACCTCCATGCTGGGCCATCGCATTAATGGCAAGCGTCTCGGTATTGTGGGGATGGGGCGCATCGGTCAGGCGGTCGCCAAACGGGCACAGGCCTTTGGCATGTCCATTCATTATCATAACCAACATCGTGCCCATCCGGATATCGAAGCCGAACTGGAAGCGACTTATTGGGAAAGTCTGGACCAGATGCTGGCGCGCATGGATGTTATTTCCGTCAACTGCCCGCATACACCGGCAACATACCATCTGCTTTCCGCACGCCGCCTCAAGCTGATGCCGAAACACGCCTATATCATCAACACCGCGCGTGGGGAAATTGTGGATGAACCGGCCTTGATCCGCATGCTGGAAAAAGGTGATCTGGCCGGGGCCGGGCTGGATGTGTTTGAAAACGAACCGGCCATCAATCCGAAACTGCGCAAGATGAAAAACGTGGTTCTGCTGCCTCATATGGGCTCGGCCACCATCGAAGGGCGTTTGGACATGGGGGAAAAGGTGATCATCAATATGAAAACCTTCATCGACGGCCATACCCCGCCGGATCGCGTGATTGATGCTTTCTACTAAGGTTTAAAGGCTCGCTGTATGGCGGGCCTTTTTCTTTGTGATATCTATGAAAGCCAGCATCCACACTGTTTTAGACAGTACCTTATGGACACTGGCCTTCGCCAGTGTGACAAAAGCTTTATCTGCTTTGAGGCTTAAAAAGACCTCTCGCCTTTTCATACCTCAGAAAGGATGGAGGAAAGTATGAGTGTTGTTTGTATTGCATCTTATCATTCGGTTGAGGAGGCTTTGGTTGCAAAATCAAAGTTGCAGGCCTATGGCATGCTTGCTTCTTTCCCTGAAGAATACGTCGCTCGATTGATGTGGGCACATTTACAGGGTGCTTCTAAATGCCATATCGAAGTTCCCCTAAGTCAGGCGGAAGAGGCCAGATGGCTGTTATCCCAGTATGAAGAAGGAACGTTCAGCCCTGTTGAATATGACGTGACGAAACATAAGATGTTGATTGTTGTCGCCCTGCTGCTTTCTCTGGGGTATTTCGGTCTTTTCTTTTTGGCTGATATGGCATTCCACTGGTGGAAAAATAGGCGTTAAATGCCTGCCCCGGCCTCGATAATACCAGTGAGATGCTCGACTTTTTTAAGCAGGATATGCAAGTCTTCATCGCGATAGCCGTGGGCTTCCAGTTCACGCACACTATTGATCAGATAATCGCGGTTCAGGCCTGTTTTGCCCGAAGCGTTCATAATCAACTGCGCTGATTGTTCCAGCCCCAGGTCACCGGCGTAAAGGGCATGGCTCGGGTCAGCAACAAAGGTGTAGGCATGAACGCTTGTGCCGTCATCAAGGGTGATCTCGAGCGTTTTGGGTTCATAGGCATAGCCGCAGAGTTCGCGCTCATTGAGGTAGGCGACAACAGTGTCTATATGTTCATCTGCAATGCGAAAGGCGATGCCTTGGCAGTGTCCTTTCTTATGCGGGTCAAGCCCCAATACAAGGCCGGGACTGGCCGGGGTGCCGCGATAGTAATGGGAATAGACGCAGAAAGAGCGGGTGTAGCCATGCAAGGTTGCGGGTTGTGAGGTTTCATATTCAAAACCCGGTCGCCACATAAGCGACCCATAACCGAAAACCCAAAAGTCACGTTGCATTTATTTACCCCACTCTATTTTTGCGGACCCTAAAGGGCTTGTCGGCAAAAGGCAAGTCGGGAAAAATACGGTTGCAGATGATACGAAAAAACGACTTTTTTACACTTCTTAATTTTTCTTCCTGAAAACAATCTGTTAGATTGTGCGCCAAAAGTCCCCTAGTTTGTAAATGTGAAGAGAAAAAAGATGAATGCTTGTTTGTGGAAACCGACACCGGAAAGAATTAATGCCACCAATATGATGGCTTTTATGCAGCGTGTGAATGCCGACTGGTCTTTGGATATTCAGGATTATGCCGGTCTGCATGCTTTTTCCATTAACGAGCGTGAAAAATTCTGGACGACTTTGCGCGATTTTGCAGGCCTGAAAGCCAAGGACTGGGGGGAGCGTGTGCTGGTTGATGGCGATAAAATGCCCGGCGCAAAATTCTTTCCCGATGCGAAAATCAGTTTTGCTGAAAACCTTCTGAAGAAGAATGATGATAGCGAAGCGATCGTTTTCTGGGGTGAAGACAAGGTCAAACGCAAGCTGTCCTGGAAAAGCCTGCATGAGGAAGTTTCCGTTCTGGCACAGGCCCTGCGCGTGCAAGGTGTGAAAAAAGGTGATCGTGTTTGTGCCTTTATGCCCAATATGCCCGAAACGATTATCGCCATGCTGGCGGCCAATTCCATCGGGGCACTTTGGTCTTCAACTTCGCCTGACTTTGGTGTCAATGGTGTGCTGGACCGTTTCGGCCAAATCGAACCCACCATTATGGTGGCTGTGGAAAGCTATTACTACAACGGCAAAGCTCATGATTGTCTGGAAAAGCTGACCCAGATTGTTGATCAGATCCCCAGCTTGGAAAAGGTCATTGTTGTCCCTTATACCCGTGAAGACCCGGACCTTTCCGGTATTAAAAATGCCGTTATGCTGGATGATTTTGTCGCTGGTTATGAACCCAAAGAAATCGAATTTGAATATGTGGAATTCAATCATCCGCTTTACATCATGTTTTCTTCCGGTACGACCGGTAAGCCGAAATGTATCGTCCATGGCACCGGGGGTGTGTTGCTCAAACAGGTGAGTGAACAATTGCTCCATTGTGACAATGGCCCTGAAAGCCGGGTGTTCTATTTCACCACCTGTGGCTGGATGATGTGGAACTGGCTGGTGTCTGCGCTGGCAACCGGGGCAACATTGCTGCTTTATGATGGCTCACCTTTCTACCCGGATGGCAATATTCTGTTTGATTATGCCGATGCGGAAAAAATGACCATGTTCGGCACATCGGCCAAATATATCGATGCTTTAAACAAGGCAGGGCTTAAGCCACGCGAAACCCATGATTTATCCAGTGTCAAGCTGCTCACCTCAACAGGTTCTCCATTGGTGGCGGAAAGTTTTGATTATGTTTACCGCGATGTGAAGGAAGATGTGCATCTGGCCTCCATTTCCGGCGGCACCGACCTGTTGGCCTGTTTTGTGATCGGCAACCCCATCGGTCCGGTTTATCGCGGTGAGTTGCAGTGTAAAGCCTTGGGCATGGCGGTTGAAACCTTTGATGATGACGGCAAGCCGGTTCATGGGGTGAAAGGCGAACTGGTGTGCACCAAGGCCTTTCCGTCCATGCCGGTGATGTTCTGGGATGACCCGGGTGATGCGCGCTATAAATCGGCTTATTTTGAAAAGTACGAAAATATCTGGTGTCACGGTGATTTTGTGGCCTTTGATGAAACAACAGGCGGTATGGTGATTTACGGGCGTTCCGATGCCACGCTTAACCCGGGCGGGGTGCGTATCGGCACGGCGGAAATCTATCGTCAGGTTGAAGCGCTGGCTGAAATTCAGGAAAGCATCGTCATCGGTCAGGACTGGGACGGTGACGTGCGCGTGATTCTGTTTGTGGTGATGAAAGACGGCTTCACACTTACTGAAGAGTTGATTAAAACCATCAAGGCAAAAATTAAAACCGGTTGTACACCGCGCCATGTACCGGCCAAAGTGATTGCGGTTAGCGATATTCCGCGGACCAAATCGGGCAAGATTACCGAATTGGCGGTGCGTGATGTGGTGCATGGCCGGGACGTGAAAAACAAAACCGCGCTGGCAAATCCGGAAGCTTTGGAGCTTTATAAGGAAATCGCGGAACTTTCCAAGGCATAAAGCCGATTTTGGTATGAAAAGCGGTTGCTTTGTTCCCAACCATTGGGGCAGGCGACCGCTTTTTTTTTAAGGAGCCTAACCCTATATGAGGAGGGATATTTTTATATATTTATGGTAGGTATAAATATGAACCTTATATAGGGGAGGTTATGAGACAATGAAAATGGACGTGTCAAAGACTTCGTCAGTTGCTACGACAAGTAAGACGGATATTTTTGTCCTGTCCGGTAACGACAAGCATTTGCAGGATGTCTCCGAGGCATTGAAGTCGTTTTACATTGTTCATTCTTTCAAGAACGTTGAAGATATTCAAGAAGCACTTGATGCCTTTAATCCCGCTGCCCTTGTGGTTGATGAGTTTATGCCGCCTCATGGCGGTTTGCGCTTTATTCAGGCCTTGCGCCACGTTGAACATCATGACCTGCTGCCAATTGTTTTCACCTCCAAGAAGGGGGCATTGGAACAAATTGAAACAGCCCGTACCATCCCGCAGGTCCAAACGCTGAGCAAACCCTATCGTTTCAGTTGTTTGTTGAAGGCAATCTCAGATCAGGTCAATGCCCATATCGAGGCCCAGTGGGAACTGATGGAACCCGTGCAAAAGGCTGCTCTGGAAAATACCCTGACCTCATTCAATTCGATTGCAGACCTGATTGCCGAAGGTAAGGAACTGCCCTATAGCGAGATTCAGGAAAGCTGCACACCTTTGGTAACAGCAGTGCAAAGCGGGCATTTCAAAGAATTGCTGAAAGGTGTGCGCGGCCATGATAACTATTCATATGTGCATTCCCTGCGTGTGGCCACGTTTTTGACTTTGTTCGGTCATCATCTTGGCATTAAGGGAGATGAAATTAAAATTCTGGCAACCGGCGGAGTGTTGCATGATGTGGGCAAAATGATGATCCCGCATCAAATATTGAACAAACCGGGGAAACTGGAAGGCGATGAACTGGCCATCATGCAGTCCCATGTGACGCAAACCATCGATTTTCTCAACAATACCCCGCATTTGCCCAGAGGGGTTACGGTCATTGCAGGGCAGCATCATGAAAAACTGAACGGAACAGGCTACCCTTACGGATTGAAGGGCAGAGCATTAAATGAGCTGGCGCGGATGGCAGCCATTATTGACGTGTTCAGCGCCTTGACGGACCGGCGCTGTTACAAACCGGCCATGTCCCCCATTGAAGCCATGGAAATTATGGAACGTATGTCCGGGTCCCATCTGGACCACCATTTTCTGGTTTCCTTCAAAGAGCTTTTGCTGGATGCCGCCAGTGATGACCATGACAGCGTTGTTTAGGGGGTTATAGCTCTGCCCATTGGCGGATCAGGTTGGCATGGCTTTTTGAAATCAGGTCAAATGAGGCGGATTTGCCTTCCTTCTGGAAAATATCGCGCCGGGCGGTGTCCAGATCAAACAGGATTTCGCGTTGTTGGGCATGTTTGATGCGGCTTTGCACCCATGTGCAGGCGACAAGCCTTTGCCCTTTATGAACTGGTTCAACACGGTGCAACGTGGTGGAGGGGTAGAGTACGGCGTAACCGGCAGGCAGTTTATAGCGCCGTTCCCCGGCAAGTTCTTCAATCACCAGATCGCCGCCTTCATAGGTTTGCGGGTCGCTGAGAAAAACGGTTAGGGAAATGTCCGTGCGTGAAGGGTGCGTGCCATACATGATGGCATTATCCACATGCTGGCCGTAACCGCCGCCCTTTTGACTGCGACTCACCAGAAAAGGGCGAACGTGGGCAGGATGGGCGGCCATTTGAAAAAGATCGTTTTGGGTCAGCATTTCCTGAAGAATTTGATTGATCTTATAAAGGTGTGGCCCCTCAGCCATTTGTTCATTGTTTTTGACTTCACGCGCATGCCAGCCTGCGGTTTGGGCACCGGGTTGAAAAGTGGCGTCTTCAATCAGGCGGGAAATGGTTTCAAGCTGTTCAGTATTGAGAAGTTCGGCCAGAGGGAGAATCATGTGTCTTTTTCTTTCCCGATTAAGCGTTGCCCGCAAGGCGAGGGGAGGATATGGTCTGAGAGTATAGGTGATAGGTTAAGGAAAAGCATGTCCGATTATAAAATGAAATTGTGGCTTGGGGTCGGGGTCTGCACGCTGGTCGGTGCAATGGATGCGCAGGGAGCACAGGATTTATCCTCTCTTCATCAGGCATCATCGCCTGTTATGTTGGCGCAAGTTAATACCGGCGATGGCGGTGAAGGTGGGGAAAGTGCCATGGCCCATGTTGCCAGTTATGGGGCAACGGATTACATGCAGGGCCTTTATCAGTGGGAAGGCATTATGCGTGCCGGGCGTTTCTTTTATGAACAGGGCAATATGAAGGCAGCATTGGCGCAGTTTCAGGCACTGGTGCGTGCGTTTGATAGCGACTTGGCCCATCATATGGAGGAACTGGGGCTGGAGCGAGAGCATGTACAAGTGGAAGCCGAACAGCTCCCTCAGGCGATCGAAGAAAAAGAAAGCCGTGATGAATTTTTCCATGCCTACGGTCATGTGCTGCGTGAGCTGGATGAACATGCGTTGAAAGTGGGGGCCGTTTTGCGCCGCGACCCTGAATTTGTCCGTTCCCTGATTGGCCCGCTTTTGCAGGAAGTGGCAAAGGCTTATGCCAGTAAAGACCCGGTACAACAGGCAAGTGCAGCCGGGCAGGTGTTGGTGGTGCGTGACCTTGTTGGCAGCACGGCAACAAAAATGCGTGCAATTGACCAAAAGGCCTTTGGCAAAGTGCGCAGCACCCTGGATGAACTGGTTGAACTTTTGCAGGTGAGCGGACCTTATCAGGCGGAAGCTTCCAAAATCTACGGGTTGGCGGCCCGTGTTGAATTTGCTTTGAGCAGACTTCACGAAATGTGATTTAAGCGGTTAAATCTACCATTGCCCCGGTAGATGAGTCCTGCTATAGGAGGGGCACTTTTTCCATCAAGCAGGATGATTGCCATGGCACGTCGTCGCCAGATTTACGAAGGCAAGGCAAAGGTTCTTTTCGAAGGACCCGAACCGGGCACTATTGTTCAATATTTCAAGGATGATGCGACCGCGTTTAACGCGGAAAAGAAAGGCACCATTACGGGTAAGGGGGTTTTGAACAACCGCATTACCGAATATGTCTTTACCAAACTCGCCGACCTTGGCATTCCGACTCACTTTATCCGCCGTCTCAATATGCGTGAACAACTGGTTCGCCAGTGCGAGATTGTGCCGCTGGAAGTGGTTGTTCGTAATATTGCAACCGGTTCACTGGTCAAACGTCTGGGCATTCAGGACGGTACACGTTTGCCGCGTTCCATCGTTGAATTCTATTATAAAGACGATGCGCTGGGCGACCCGCTGGTTTCTGAAGAGCATATCACTGCTTTTGGCTGGGCCAACCCGATGGAACTGGACGAAATGACAGGCATGGCCCTGCGCATTAACGATTTTCTGTCCGGTATGTTTGCGGCCATCGGCATTCAGCTTGTGGATTTCAAACTGGAATTTGGCCGCATTTTTGATCAGGAACAGGTTCGTCTGATTCTGGCCGATGAGTTTAGCCCCGACAACTGCCGCCTATGGGATGCAAAAACCGGTGAAAAAATGGATAAAGACCGGTTCCGCCAGGACCTTGGCGGGGTGGGCGAAGCCTATCAGGAAGTTGCGCGCCGCTTGGGCATCAACCCGGAAGGCGATAGTCCAGGGGATCATAAAGGTCCCGATACCATTCAATAATTAGACCCTATGGGCTTCGTCTGCAAGGCGAGGCCCTTCTTCGTTAAGATGAAGGAACAACACAGTGAAAGCTAAAGTTCATGTGACCCTCAAAAACGGTGTTCTTGACCCTCAGGGCAAGGCCGTTGAACACGCACTTGGAACCCTCGGTTTTGCCGGTGTCGGTGAAGTTCGTATCGGTAAATATATCGAACTGGAACTGACAGACGGTGCTGAAAAGACCAAAGAAAATGTCGAAAATATGTGCAAGCAACTGCTTGCCAATACTGTGATCGAAAATTTCGATGTGGAAATCATCGAATAAATTCATTTCTTTCGTCACCCCTGTGTAGGCAGGGGCTGGGTTCCTGCCTGCGCAGGAATGACACATGCATAAAGAGGTCTTTCAATGAAAGCCGCCGTTATTGTTTTTCCGGGTTCAAACTGTGACCGCGATATGATGGTCGGGATTGAACATTCTCTGGGGCGCAAGCCCGAGATGGTCTGGCACAAGGAAACCGAATTGCCGGATGTTGATTTTATTGCTGTACCCGGTGGGTTCTCCTACGGGGATTACCTGCGCTGCGGGGCCATGTCCGCCCATTCGCCCATCATGCGCGAAGTGGTGAAAAAAGCCAATCAGGGCGTGCGCGTTCTGGGCGTGTGCAACGGCTTCCAGATTTTGACCGAGGCAGGCTTGTTGCCGGGTGTTCTGATGCGTAACGCCAAATTGCGTTTCATCTGTAAGGATGTGCATTTGAAGGTGGAAAACGCTGAAACCGAATTTACCAGCAAATATAGCGCTGGTCAGGCGATCCGCATTCCGGTGGCCCATCATGATGGCAACTATTTTGCCGATGACGAAACACTGGCTACGCTGGAAGGCAATGGGCTGGTGGCTTTCCGCTATTGCGATGAAGCAGGCAATGTGAGTGATGAAGCCAATATCAATGGCTCACGCAACAATATCGCCGGAATTTTGAATGAAAAGAAAAACGTGCTCGGTATGATGCCCCACCCGGAGCGCCTCTGTGATAACCAGTTGGGCGGCACCGATGGCAAGCCGATGTTTGATGCACTTGTGGAGGCGCTGTCATGAGCGAAATCACCCCTGAAATCGTAGCTGAACACGGCCTTAGCGAAGACGAATGGAAGCTCTGCCTTGAAATCATGGGTCGGGAGCCGAACCTCAACGAGCTTGGCATTTTCTCTGTCATGTGGTCGGAACATTGTTCTTACAAATCTTCCAAGAAATGGCTCAAAACCTTGCCGACAGAAGCCCCATGGGTGATCTGCGGGCCGGGGGAAAACGCCGGGATCATCGACATCGGTGACAATCAGGCCATCATCTTCAAGATGGAAAGCCACAACCACCCGTCTTACATCGAACCCTATCAGGGTGCGGCAACCGGGATCGGCGGGATATTGCGCGATGTCTTTACCATGGGTGCGCGCCCGATCTGTAACCTGAACGCGCTGCGGTTTGGTGATGTTGAGCATGAAAAGACCCGTCACTTGGTCAGCGGTGTTGTTGAAGGTATTGGTGGTTACGGCAACTGTGTGGGTGTCCCGACAGTGGCCGGGGAATGTGAATTCCATGCGTCCTACAACGGCAACAACCTTGTCAATGCCATGGCGGTTGGTTTGGCCGATGCGGATAAAATTTTCTATTCGGCGGCGGCAGGTGTGGGCAACCCGGTTGTTTACTTCGGCTCCAAAACGGGCCGTGACGGTATCCACGGCGCGACCATGGCCTCTGCTGAATTTAGCGAAGATAGTGAAGAAAAGCGTCCTACCGTTCAGGTCGGTGACCCGTTCACAGAGAAACTGGTGATCGAAGCCACGCTGGAACTGATGAAAACAGGCTCCATCGTCGCCATTCAGGATATGGGTGCGGCTGGCTTGACCTCTTCTTCCTTTGAAATGGCGTCAAAAGGCGGCGTTGGTGTGGAATTGGAACTGGATCAGGTGCCCATGCGCGAAGAAGGCATGACGCCTTATGAGCTGATGCTGTCTGAATCTCAGGAACGGATGCTGGTCATCCTCAAGCCGGGCATGGAAGATATTGCCAAGGCTGTGATGGATAAATGGGACCTTGAATTTGCCGTAATCGGGAAACTGACCGACACCGGCAACATGGTGCTGAAATGGCATGGCGAAGTGGTCGGCGACCTGCCGATTGACCCGCTGGCACTGGCTTCGCCTGAATATGACCGCCCTTGGGTGAAAACAGAACGCCCGGCAGAAGTGAAAGCTTCTGATGTGGAAAGCAATATGGGGCGTATTGATGCGTTGAAAACCCTGATATCTCACCCCAACATGGCGTCCAAACGCTGGATTTGGGAACAGTATGACCATATGGTGATGGGGGATACGGTTGGCCGTCCGGGTGGAGATGCTGCGCTGGTGCGTGTGCATGAAACCAACAAGGCGATTGCGGTGACATCCGACTGTAGTCCGCGTTACTGCTATCAGGACCCGCATGAAGGTGGGAAACAGATTGTTGCTGAAACCTATCGCAACATCACAGCCGTTGGTGCCAAGCCGCTGGCGGTCACCGATAACCTGAACTTCGGCAACCCGGAACGTCCTGAAATCATGGGTCAGATTGTCGGTTGTATTGAAGGCATTGGCGAGGCGTGCCGTGCCCTGACGTACCCCATCGTTTCAGGGAACGTTTCTCTCTATAACGAAACCAACGGTACAGGCATTCTGCCGACCCCGACATTGGGTGCGGTTGGTTTGATTGATGACCTTAATAAGGCAGCAACGGTTGCTTTCAAGAAAGAAGGTCAGGCGATTGTTGTACTGGGTGAAACCAAAGGCTGGCTGGGGGCATCGCGCTATTTGGAAGTTCTGTGTGGCCGTGAAGAAGGTGCACCGCCGCCGGTTGATCTGGATAGCGAACTGACCACAGGTAATTTCGTGCGCGAGGAAATTCTTAACGGGATTAAGACCTGTCACGATATTTCAGACGGCGGTTTGGCTGTTGCTCTGGCCGAAATGGCCATGGCGGGCAATATCGGTTGTGATATCGAAATTCCGGCGAATGCGGACACGGCTTATGGCTGGCTCTTTGGGGAAGACCAAGGGCGTTACATTGTGACGCTTGATGCCGCCGAAGCGGATGACTTTGTCCAGCGTGCAGGTAAAGCCGGGGTGACAGCCAGCATCATCGGTAAAACCGGTGGGGCAAATGTCTCGCTTGCTGGAGAATCCGTTGCAGTTGCTGAACTGAAAGCCCTGCATGAAAACTGGATGCCACAATATATGGCCGCTGGAGAATAGGCTTTTCCATCTTTTCAGATGAAGTCAAAAAAACCCTTGCTGATTGGCAAGGGTTTTTTTTGTCCTGAAATGACGGGCAAGACCGGATTTAACATTTGGCACCGATTTTGCTTTGTTCATAAAAACTTCCTTTAGCAGCTAGATTGGAATTTTAATAATTCTATCATAAGGAGAATATTTCAAAATAAATTAAATTTTTTATAGAAATTTTAATTAAATTAACAATATTATCTGTGTGGAATAGGAAGAAGGGATAACAACTATGCAGCAGCATACTCTGAGTTTAGAGGAACGATTAGAATTTCTTAGGTTTGATGAGGATGTTCGGCATGCTTTGAAGCAAGCCTGGAACATCATCTCCCCAAGAATGGATCATATCCTCGATATTTTTTATGGTCATCTTATATCTGTACCACATTTAAAAGGAATTATTGGATCCCAAGAACGTATTCCGGGATTGAAAAAGGCCCAGTTTTCTCATTGGGAACAACTGTTCAGTGGTGTGTTCAATGAAAGTTATATGGCGCGTGCCAAAGCCATTGGTGAAGCACATTATCATATAAAACTGGAACAAAATTGGTATATGGGTGGCTATTGTCTGGTTCTGGACACAATGGTGGACCTTATCACACAAAAATATAAAAAGAACGCACCCAAAGCGGCTTATCTAATTCGCGCCCTCAATAAAGTTTTCTTTTTGGACATGGACCTGTCGCTTTCTGTCTACAACCAGAAAATATTTGAAGAAATGCGCGAACGTCAGGGGCGTCGCAGTCAGGCTGTTAGTGATTTTAGCACCACGATTTCCCCGGTTCTTGGTTCTTTGAACGAGACAGGTCTGAACATGCGCAGCATGTCTGAAACCATGTTTGAGACCGCCAACCAGACAAGCCAGCATGCAGCAACCGTTTCAAGTGCAGCCTGCCATGCCAGCGAGAATGTTGAAACAGTTTCGCGCAATGCGGCTGAATTGATTGACGCCATTAATGCCATTGCCGATAAAGTCGTTCAATCGCAGGATATTACCTTTAAAGCCGTTTCCGAGGTTGAAACGACGAATGAGCTGGTTGGCGGTTTAACGCAAGCTTCCGAAGCCATTGGAGAAGTGATTAAATTGATCAACGATATTGCAGGTCAGACAAATATGCTGGCCTTGAATGCAACCATCGAAGCCGCCCGGGCGGGGGACGCAGGCAAAGGGTTTGCAGTTGTTGCCAGTGAAGTCAAAAACCTTGCCCAGCAAACAGGCGTTGCAACAGAACAGATTGCCCAGCAAATTTCCGCCATTCAGTCGGCAACCCGTCAAACCAATCAGGCCATGAAAGATATTGGTGAGGTGATTGAGCAAAGCAGCCAGATTGCAGAAACCATTGCTGCTGCGGTTGAGCAACAAAATGCGGCCATTCAGGAAATTGTTAGAAATACGACACAGGCTTCAAATGGAACAAAAGCTGTTGTCGATGAAATCGCGCAGGTGGAAGAAGCCGCCAGAAAAAGTAAAGACAGTGCAGAAAATCTGAAAGCGACTTCTCATACGATGCAGGAAGTATCCAGTGTTTTGAGAACGGAACTGGAAGACTTCTTCGTAACGGTGCAAAGCGGCCATAGCGAGAGCAAAACCAGCCCCCATTTGAAACTGGCGGCTGAATAGTATTTTGCTGATTGTTAGTCGGGATTGACGTCTATGGTTTTTGTGTGAGCCGGGGCTTTCGGCTTTTCCATATCTTCAATGGGAATTTGACGAATTTGGGATTCGGGGATCGGTAAGGCAAGGTCCACATGCAACAAGCCTTTTTCAAGGCGTGCAGCCATGACTTCCACCCCTTCGGCCAGTACAAAGCTTCTTTGGAACTGGCGTGCCGCAATGCCGCGGTGGATGAAGATGCGATCTGAGTCATCCTGTTTGTTTTTTCCACGCACCATCAGTTGATTATCTTCAATCGTAACGGACAGGTCGGACATGGAAAAACCCGCAACGGCTAGAGAAATACGCAAGCGGTTCTGGGCAATCTGTTCGATATTATAAGGCGGATATCCTTCCGCACTGGATTTGGACACGCGATCTAACACTTCTTCAAAATGGTCAAAACCCAACAGCAAGGGACTGTTGAACACGGACAGTCGGGGCATGAATGTCTCCTTTAATAAGCGAGCTATATTGATGGGGGCGCGACCCTGTTTTAGGCACCGCACACCTGCCCTAATGTCGTCAGTTCTGTACCAAGAGTCAAGTCTGTGTAATCCCCAGTTCGCGCCCCAGTTCCTCCAGTTCGGGGGTGACCCGTTCCATATGGTCATATTTTTTGAACTGACCGAGGACAAGACGCAGGCGCTCTTGCGGCAGGGGTGGGTTTTGCAGGTCGTAAAGAGGTGGGCATAACGGGTCGAAGGCGCGGTTTTGAAATTCCAGTGACAGGGAAATACGGGGGTCACGTGCATATTTCGAACTGCGCCCCGACCAATGCCATAGATCCTGACGCCAGCCTAACAGAGAACCTGCTTTGGCAGGCAGGCAGCGGACATCCTGCAACAAAATATCCTCCGGTTCCTTGATCGGGCTGGCATATTCCTTTTGCCGTGAAAGAGGCAGAATGTTCATACAGCCGTTTTCCGCTGTGGCATCACTAAGGGGAATCCATAGGGAAAGGCTGATCAGGTAATCATCAAAAAAGGCACATTCACCGGGGTAGTCCACATGTGGGGGCCAGCCTGAAGTGCTACCTTTTGGGTCCGGTGCGACATGCCATGCCCAGAAATGGGGCAACAAGGCAAAATCTCCGAGAAAATGGGAGAGGAAAGTGCTGAGTTTGTGAAACAGGTTCCAGCTTTCGTCATAGACGTAAATAAAGGCAGGCGGCCAGCCGTGGGCTACAAGCGTTTCAATGCCTAAGCGTAAAGGGGTGATATCCTTTTCTTCAAAGACAGGCCCTTGATGAAGGTAGCCGTCATGATGCAAGGTATCGGATATAGCCTCTAGACGTTCCTGTGACAGAGTGAGCGGGGCCGTGAAAGCCGGGGCTTGCGTGATATGTAAGTGTGGGTTCAGGTCTTGCCAGTAAGACAGGTCAAGCAACTGTTCTTTCATTTGTGTCATTGCTTCAGGAAATTACATCGGGCGTTTTTCGGGGTCGTATTTGACCGGAGAAAGATTGCGTTTGCGCAGTTCTCCCTGAACGGCACGGGCGCATTTGCGCACCCAGCTCAAAGCTTCTTCCTGTTGTTTAAGACGCATTTCAATATCCTGCACTTCTTTGGCATAGCGGTCCATGTTTGCTTTGACATGCGCACGGCTTTCTGCGCCGCTTAGGCCAAGCTCAGCAGCGACTTCCTGTGCGCGTTGCAAATATTGGCCTTGCTGTGCTGTGCTGTCATCAAGAACCTGACGGCTCATTTCAAGGTTTTTGCGACCGGCGGCCAGTAAGGTGCCCATGTCATATTCCTGTTCGCGCCAGAATTTTTCCGGTGACAGAAAAGCATATGTCTTGTCAAACGGGTCCTGAGGGTAGCAATCAATATCCAGATTGGCATTCCATGCAGCCGGGGCAGGTTCGCCGCATCCTGAAAGGCTTAGGCCAAGGCTAAGGAATGCTGCTGGCAAAATCTTTTTCATCTAGCGCCCCGTTTTCAATCGTCCGTGCGATATAGACTAATGTTATAGCAAGGATTTACAAGTATTGGGCAATTTTTTCAAAAACTGTTTGCGTCAATTCCTTTTTGGACAGGCCTTCTATGTCGATGGTGATGTCGGCAGCGCGTTGGTAAAAAGGCAAGCGTCGGCGCATGACTTCTTCTGCGGATTTGGTTTCACTCAGGCTGGGGCGTTTGGCATCCCCTTTGACCTTTGCCGCGAGGCGGGAAATATCGCCTTTGAGCCAGACGATACATCCGTTTTTGCGTAACAGGTCGACCTTGCGTTGGGAAAAGGTTTCCTGACCATCTGCATCGATATCCACAATTATTCCGCCGCCACAGTCGATGATCAGTTCATCAAGGGCGCATATTTTTTTTAGTGTGGCATATTCCATGTCGCGAAAGCTGCGCCAATCTCCATTGCTTGCTTCAATGATTTCGGGAATGGATTGACCGGCATTGTCATACTGGATCAACAGGTCGGATGACAGGACATCGCGTTTGGTCAAAACACTCAGGCGGCGCGAAATTTTGGATTTCCCCGCACCACGCATGCCAATCAGTACAATATTCATATCAAGAAGCCCCCTTCGGATCTTTCCCCCACGAAATTCCAGACACAGGCTTAAGTGAGATTGTCCTGCAAAACAAGAAAAACCTGTCACTCATTCTTGTTGACATCACAAGCGCATAAACATAATGTGTTCGTATGCCGTATAAAAGTTCGTATTTCGAACATATTATGTTTTATCCAATTGAGTTAGATGATGACTGAGATATTAGAGCTGAACGAAGCTATCAAAAAATACGTAAAGTCGGGGGAGGCGCTTGCTCTTGAAGGGTTTACGCATTTAATTCCGAATGCTGCCGGTCTGGAAATTATTCGTCAGGGGATTAAAGGGTTAACCTTAATCAGAATGACGCCCGATATTATTTACGATCAAATGATCGGGATGGGTTGCGTTGACAAGATGGTCTTTTCCTGGGGAGGCAACCCCGGTGTAGGGTCGTTACACCGTTTTCGCGATGCTTATGAAAAAGAAAACCCCAACCCTATAGAAATTGAAGAACATGCGCATGCCGCCATGGCAAATGCCTATGCTGCGGGTGCTTCAGGATTACCTTTTGCTGTTCTGGATGGATATAAAGGGACCTCCTATGCAGAGGTGAATTCCAATATCAAAAAAATAACCTGTCCTTTCACTGGGAAGGAACTTGCAGCCGTTCGCGCCATCAACCCTGATGTCAGCATTGTGCATGCCCAACGGGCTGACAAGGAGGGCAATGTCTGGCTGGATGGTATTCTGGGTGTACAGAAAGAAGCTATTTTAGCCGCAAAAAAATCTATCGTGACTGTTGAAGAGATTGTCGATCACGTGGATGAAAATAATGGCGGTACGGTCATTCCGAACTGGGTGATTGATGCTGTCTGTGAAGTCCCGATGGGGGCGTTCCCTTCCTATGCGAGTGGCTATTACAAAAGAAACAATAATTTTTATTTACGCTGGGACCCCATCAGCCGGGATTTTGCCAAATTCAAGGACTGGATGCAGGACCTTGTCCTCAATACCAGCGATTTCGCACAATATTATAAAAAATTGGAGCAGATGAACGATGCTTGATCAGGATTATACTCTTTCAGAGCTTATGAGCATTGTTGCGTCACGTATGTTGACAAATGATGATGTATGTTTTGTCGGGATTGGTTTGCCGAGTGAGGCTGCAAACCTGGCACGCTTAACCCATGCCCCGGATATTAAACTGATTTATGAAAGTGGCACACTGGTGACGCGCCCGGATGTTTTGCCCTTGTCAATTGGGGATGGTGAGCTTTCAGATACCGCCTTGTCTGTGGTTTCTGTGCCGGAAATGTTCAGATACTGGCTTCAAGGGGGCAAGATCAAGGTGGGCTTCCTTGGTGCTGCGCAGATTGATCGCTATGCAAACCTGAATACAACAACCATCGGTGATTATCAAAACCCGAAAGTGCGCCTGCCCGGTGCCGGTGGCGCACCGGAAATTGCCAGCCATGCGGCAAAGGTTTTTATTACGATCAAGCACAGCAAAAAGGCTTTTGTTGAAAAGCTCGATTTTATTACGTCCGTTGGCTTCCTTGAAGGTGGCGATAGTCGCGAGAAACTGAATGTGCCGGGTAAGGGGCCGCAAATGGTGATTACCGATCTTGGTATTCTGAAGCCGGATGACAAGACAAAAGAGCTTGTTCTGACCCATGTGCACCCGGGTGTGACGATTGATCAGGTCAAAGAGGCAACCGGCTGGGATTTGAAGGTCTCTGGACAGGTTGAAACAACAGAACCGCCCAGTGCAAAAGAACTGGAAGTTTTGCGTGATATCAAGCATCGCACGGACATTGCGAATTCTAAATAATTTAAAAAGAGCAGGAAAATGACAGAAGTTTTTATTTGTGATGCGCTGAGAACACCGATCGGGCGCTATGGCGGTGCTTTGTCTTCCGTGAGGGCGGATGATCTGGCAGCCCTGCCCATCAAGGCGTTGATGGAAAAAAATCCCGATATGGATTGGGCGCAGGTTGATGATGTCATTCTGGGCAATGTCAATCAGGCGGGGGAAGATAACCGCAACGTTGCGCGTATGGCCTCCTTGCTGGCCGGTTTGCCGGAAACGGTGACGGGAACAACCATTAACAGGTTATGTGCTTCAGGTATGGATGCCGTGCTAAGTGCTGCGCGGGCCATCAAGGCCGGTGAAATGGATTTGGTGATTGCCGGTGGTGTGGAAAGCATGTCGCGTTCTCCTTTTGTGATGGGCAAGGCAACAACGGCGTTTAGTCGGCAGGCAGAGATTTATGATACGACCATTGGCTGGCGATTTATTAATCCGAAAATGCAGGAGATGTATGGTACGGATAGTATGCCTGAGACAGCCGAAAATGTTGCCGAGGAATTCAACATCAGCCGTGAAGATCAGGATGCTTTTGCCCTGAGGTCGCAGCAGAAAGTTGCCGCATCGCGCGCCCGCCTTGCAGAGGAAATTATTCCGGTTGAGGTTCAGTTGAAAAAGCAGACATTGACGGTTCAGCAAGATGAACACCCCCGTGAGGTGACACTTGAAACATTGGCCGCCTTGAAACCAGTCGTGAAAGCGCAAGGCTCTGTTACGGCGGGCAATGCATCCGGGGTGAATGATGGGGCTTGTGCGTTGGTACTGGCTTCTGGAGAGGCCGTTGCCAGACATCATTTGACACCCATGGCCCGCGTTGTGATGGGGGCTGCGGGCGGGGTGGCACCCCGCATTATGGGCTATGGCCCGGTTCCTGCGATGCAGAAAGTTCTTAAAAAAGCAGCGCTTGGCCTTGATGATATTGATGTCATTGAGTTAAATGAGGCATTTGCAAGTCAGGCTCTTGCCGTGACCCGTGCCTTTGGGTTAGCCGATGATGACGCGCGCGTGAATCCGAATGGGGGCGCCATTGCGCTGGGTCACCCGTTGGGGATGAGTGGTGCTCGTTTGGTGACAACTGCGGCGTATGAGTTGCGCAATACAGGTAAGCATCGCGCGTTATGTTCCATGTGTATCGGGGTTGGGCAAGGGCTGGCAATTATTCTGGAGCAACCCTGATAAGGACGTCATTATGAATTCTGAATATGTAATCGTGACCGGCGGGGCACGCAATATCGGTGCGGCCATTTCTGCGCGTATGAAGGAAGACGGCCTGAAACCGTTAATTCTTGATATTAATCCTCCCGAAGATAAAGAGCTCGGAGAGTTTTATCAGGTGGACCTCAGTGACCTTGAACAAACCCGTGATGTTCTGGCGGACCTTACAAGCCGAAAACAGATAACGCGTGTGGTCAATAATGTCGGGCTTGTCAAACCTGCTTCTGTTGAAGAAGCAAAGGTCGAAGATTTTGAGCTACTGATGAACCTCAATGTCAGGACGGCTTTACTTTGTACACAGGCTGTGCTGCCTGCGATGAAGGAAGTTGGGTTCGGCCGGATTGTCTGTAATGCCAGCAGGGTTGTTCTGGGCAAGGAATTGCGAACGAACTACAGTGCAACAAAAGGCGCACTGCAAGCCATGGTCAGGACATGGGCGTTGGAGCTGGCACAGTATGATGTGACGGTGAACTGCATTGCCCCGGGGCCAATTGCAACGACTGCATTTTGGGAGAATAATCCGCCAGAGTCCGACAGGGTGAAAAAGATTATTGAAAGTGTGCCTTTAAAGCGCATGGGCGAACCGGCAGATGTTGCAAATGCGGCCAGCTTTTTCATGGATGAGCGCAGCGGGTTTGTCACGGGACAGACGCTTTTTGTCTGTGGCGGCATAACTGTGGGCTTGTCCAAATAATAATAACCCGGTGTATGTATAACATTTAAAAGTTGTGTTCGCTGTTGCGAGAAAAAGAAAAACCGTACTGAATGATTTTTTATTGTCTCTGTACAGTTATACATTTTTACGCTCGGCCCATTGTGTTGTTTTTATTTCATATCCGGCTTGTATAACCCGTAAATCTTCCTTCTCAGTGGCATGCAATACATGATTTGCATTTGACAGGGCGCTAGGGCTCGGGCTATATTCTTAATTACGAACTTATGTTCGTATATCGAACACGAAAGTTTTGATCGGCTGGGGTCGGGAGCTTTCGATCATAAAAACCTTGATAACAGGGAATTAATTTCTATGAAGTTTTTAAGTAAAAGAGTTCTTGGCCTGCTTGCAGTAGGTGGTTTGTTTGGCATGGTGGCATCCGGTGCGCAGGCAGAGGAATGGCCGACTTCTACAGTTACAATGGTTGTACCTTATTCTGCGGGTGGCTCAACCGACATTACAACACGTAAAATTGCCGAACTCCTTAATGATAAGCTGGGCGAAAATATTATTGTTGAAAACCGCCCGGGTGCAGGTTCCACAAAAGCGACCAGCATGCTTGCACAAGGTCGCCGTGTCAGCCACACGGTTTTGATGGCATCTCCCGGCCATGTGATCGGCCCGGCAATCTATCCGGGGATCAATTATGACCCTGTGGAAGATTTTAAATTCATTCGTAATATTATTGTGGTGCCCAACGTTATGGTCGTGCCCGCAAACAGCCCCTACAACACCGTTGCGCAATTCATCGAAGGCGCGAAAAATAAAGAAATGACTTTCGGGTCAAGTGGGGTGGGCAGTTCCCTGCACATGTCCGGTGAATTGCTGAAATCCATGACAGGTTTGAAACTGACCCACGTTCCCTTCCGTGGCAGTGGTGAATCCGTTCCGGCGCTGATTGCCGGTGATGTTGATTTCTCTTTTGAAAACCTGCCGGTTGCTCTGCCTCACATCACGGCTGGCAAAATGAAGGTTTTGGCTGTGACAACACCCGAGCGTTCACCTTATCTGCCGGATGTGCCGACAATGCAGGAAGCTGGTGCAAAGTATGGCCTTGGTGATTTCGAAGTTTCTGCATGGTTTGGCCTGATTGCGCATAAATCATTCAGTGAAGAAGCTTCTTTGAAACTGCAAAAATTGCTTGATGAAGCCATGAAAACCCAGAAATTTCAGGATTACCTGAAAACCCGTGGGGCGGTTGCTGGTAAAAGAAGTGGCGATGAGTTCAAAAAATTCATCAAAACCGAGGTCGTTAAATGGGCTGAGGTTGCCAAAAAAGCAAACGTGAAAAAATAAATAAATCCGGTAATTTCAGGAAACGAGTCTCGTATGGGAACGGGGCTCGTTTCCTGTTAGCGGTTATATGTTGTTTAAGACAAAAATAAATAATTGGGAGGACGCTTGTGGTACAGACAGACGCACGCCGGTTATTGAGTGCGAATTTCCTTTTCGGACTTGTTATCGGGCTTTTATCACTTGTCTTTATTTTTTACTTTGTTCCTGCGTTTATTGCCGAACCACCGAGGTTGAAAAGCCAAATGCTTTCGCCACGCTGGTTACCGACCGTGATGGGCTGGGCATGTTTTATTCTGGCGCTGTCCCTATGTATTGGTGAAGTGATTTACGCAGAAATTGTCGCACGCCATAAAACGGAAAAATCCATCCATGTTTTTGTGCTTTTTGGTGTCATTCTGACATATGCCCTGTTGTTTGACAGTGCCGGGGCCATTCTCTGTGGCGTGGTTTCCACCTGTGCGCTCTTCGCTGCGAGAACGGTTAGACCCTTTGCCCTTTATGCATTTGCAATAGGGATACCTGTTGTTGTCTATTTCTTTTTTACAGAGCTGCTGGAAGTACCACTTCCGCTCGGTTTTTTCTTTCAGTAAGCAGGAAAGCATAGTTGATGGAATATTTTAGCGAAGTCCTTTCCCTTTTTCTCAGTATTGATAATTTCATTGCGATCACTCTGGGGGTTGTTATCGGGGTGATCATTGGCGCAATTCCGGGCTTGACGGCAACCATGGCTGTGGCTCTGGCACTACCGTTCACCTTTTCACTGGAACCTGTGACCGCAATTTTGCTGCTTGTCGGTATTTATAAAGGCGGGATGTATGGGGGATCTATTACGGCGATTTTGATTAAAACGCCGGGGTCACCTGCGGCGGCCTGCACCTTGCTGGATGGTTACCCGCTGGCACAACAGGGCAAAGCGACAAAAGCGCTGCAAACCGCCTTGTATTCATCCTGTATTGCCGATTTTATTTCGAATTTGTCTTTAATTTTTCTTGCAACCTATCTGGCTAAAATTGCCATGAGCTTCGGCCCGCCTGAATATTTCTGGCTGATTTGTTTTTCCCTGACAATCATCGTTTCCGTTTCCGGTGAAGCCATTATCAAGGGGCTGATTGCAGCCTGTCTGGGGATTCTGGTGTCCTGTATCGGTCTGGATCAGATGTATGGCAGTGAAAGAATGACATTCGGCAACTTCAACCTTATGGATGGCATATCGTTTGTTCCACTTATGATCGGCCTGTTTGCCATACCGGAAGTCATTGATTTTTATTATTCGAAATATGAGCCCAATATTGTCAAGGCCGTGGATAATTCAAAGCTGACCTTTCAGGAATTCAAGCAATGTTTGAAAACGATTGTCCGGGGCAGCATTATCGGGGTGATCATTGGTTCCATTCCGGGCACCGGGGCAACCGCATCGGCCTTTATTTCTTATAGTGAAGCAAAACGGACATCTCCGCGGCGCAATAATTTCGGCAAAGGTGAAGTTGAAGGTGTTGCGGCATCAGAAGCCGGTAACAACGGTGTGGCCGGTGCAACCCTGATCCCGCTGCTATCCCTTGGTATTCCCGGAGACATTATCACCGCGATCATTCTGGGCGGGTTTATGATTCACGGGCTTACGCCGGGGCCGTTGATGTTCCAGCAGAACCTGTCACTCATTTATGCCATTTTCTGCGGGATTATGCTGAGCTCTATTGTGCTGTTTATTGTTGGTAACGTCACAATCAAATATTTCTCCAAAGTGGCGGATTTGCCCAAGGCGATTTTATTGCCGATCGTCCTGTTGTTCTGTGTCTATGGAACCTATGCGGTTAATAACTCGACCTTCGATATTGTGGTGATGTTTATCTTCGGGCTTTTGGGTTTCTTTTTTACACGGATGGGAATTGCGACTGCGCCCTTCTTGATCGGATTTATTCTTGGTCCCATGTTTGAAGATAACCTGCATCGCTCTATTCTGATCAGTAAAGGTGATTTGTCTGTCTTCTTTAGAGGGCCGATCACATGGTTCTTTATTGCGCTGACAATTGCCTCGCTGGTCTTTGTGATCAGACGGTGGCATCAGACGAAAAAGGCAAGTTCCGAGGTTGATTTAAATATC
Organism: Terasakiella sp.; assembly: GCA_050297075.1. Classification (GTDB taxonomy): domain Bacteria; phylum Pseudomonadota; class Alphaproteobacteria; order Rhodospirillales; family Terasakiellaceae; genus Terasakiella. The sequence goes on along the minus strand of JBNKSC010000026.1, from coordinate 646,816 downwards.
GAATAGGTAACCCCGTATGGAAATGTTGAAACATGACCCCTGTTATTGAACTGATTAAATCTCATCGATCCATCAGGAAATATACCAAGCAGACGATTGATCAGGAAACGATCAACAAGCTGTTTGAGGCAGGGCAATCTGCCTCTACTTCCAGCTTTATTCAGGCTTATAGCGTCATCCAAATCAAGGATCCGCTTAAGCGCAAGGCCATGGCCACCTTTGCAGGTGGTCAAAGCCATGTTGAAGAGGCGCCTGCGTTTTTTGTTTTTTGTGCAGACCTGAACCGGATTAAATATTGCTGTGAACGCCATTCTCAGGAATTTGAAGCCGGTTATGCGGAACATTTTGTTTCCGCCAGTGTTGATACGACCCTGTTGGCACAAAACACGGTCTTGGCGGCAGAGTCCCTGGGATTGGGCTGTGTCTTTGTGGGTGGTATTCGCAATGACCCTGACGGGGTTTCAACATTGTTGAAGCTTCCCAAACATGTCTATCCGGTTTTCGGGCTTTGTATGGGGTATCCAGACCAAAACCCGCAAGTGAAACCCCGCTTACCCCTACAGGCGATTTTACAGCAGGATGAATACCCTCAAGAGATGGATAAGGCGCTGCTTGAAAAATATGACAATGATATTTTCGATTATTATCAAACCAGAAGCAGCGCGAATAAATCTGAAACATGGAGTGAGCAGATCGCTTACAAAACGACCAAAAAATCTCGCCCCTTTATGAAGAAGTTTTTGCAGGACCGAGGGTTCTTTCTCAAATAGAAACCTTGTGAGGCAGGCCGTTTTTGAAAACGGCCTGCCCGAAAAGATATTGATCATTGCAACGAAAAACGATCATTATCCTGAAAGAGGCTTCCCTGTGGGGGTGGGGATTTCCTTCGCCTTAATATCCAGAGAGCCCCAGCTGCCACACAGATGCTTCCCTCCCAGAACATGATGGGATTCAGCAGGTAGTTCCAGAGCCAGTAGTCATAACGCCTTTCCATGTTCAAAGAGAGCAATTGAAGACCTTCTGTCGAAAAGGGGTATAACCAGTAAACCGGTGCAATCAAGCTATCTAGCATGAGGTGCAGCCAGACGTTTGATAAAAACAGCAGGAAAGCCAGTCGGTATTTTTGGCCAAAATCTGTCAGGCAAAAAGCGATTGCCAAACAGGTGATGCTTGCCCAGAAAAAAGGTAAATGGGTGACATACTGACGGTGAAAGGTTTGTTGGTGGTCCAGCAGGTAAAAGTAAAGCAGGTCAAAGTCCGGAAATACGCTGCCGAGCAGACCGAGGCCGAACAACCTGCCTACAGGGTGCTTTGTACGAATGAAGGAGGAGAGGATATAGCCTGCGGGAAGATGGGCAAGAACCATTACTTTTCCTCCTGCGTTGGAAGTGGGGTTTGTTTTTTGTTTGTGGATGAAAGTTGATACCAGTCAATATTGCGGGTGAACGCCATGATAAAGGCAAGAACAGCGAACAAAAGGAAAGCGCCCATCAATAAAGCGTAATCTTCTGACTGAAGAATGATATAAAGGGCTGCATATAGGCTGACCAAGAACGCGGTAAAAACACCACCTCTGGAAAAACTTTTTAACGTGTGGGAGACGTAGAAACCCAGTAACCCGGTGCAGGCTGTGCTTGCAAGGACATAGGCAATGCCAAAAGCCATATGTTCCGATAGCGATATCAGCAATAAATAAAACAGAGACAGGGAAATTCCGACCAGACCATACTGGATTGGATGAATTTTTAATCCTTTAAGCACTTCAAAAAGGAAGAAAGCAACAAAGGTCAAACCGACAAACAAGATTGCATATTTAATAGAGCGGTCTGCGTTGACATAGGTATCAACCCCTTGATGGAGGGAAACACCTAAAGAATTTCTCTGGTAAAGCACGCAGTTATCGGTGGTAAAACAGCGACGGGTCTCTTCCAGCATATGGCTTGAGAAATAGGTTGTTTCCCATGTTGCATTAAATCCGTCAGTCGTGATTTCTTTTGTTTTAGGGAGGTATTGCCCGATGAAACTTGGGTGAGGCCAAGGTGATTTCAGATTGATTTGCGTAAATTCTCCAAGCGGTTTGAAGGTCAATTCCTTCATTCCCAGCAAATCAAACCCGACATTAAAGGAAAGCTCGCGCTGATGTAAAAGCTTTTGGCTTAAAACAGTATGGATGCCGCCATATACCTTGTTTAATTTGGTGCCCGGTTTCCATTGATGTTGCTGGTCATTTATGCTGATGTGTGCCGCACTGTTAATGCCGCGGGTGTCTGATACGCCCAAAACCAGAAAGGGCTCTTTCCAGGTGATGTTCTCTTTTTCTTCAAAAACGGGCACTTCAAAAGTGCCTTTCATTGCAATGGAAGAGCGATAACCGGGGGCTTTGTAAATGCCGCGATAATGATCTTGTGGGGTCAATTCAGCATTGATTTGTAACGTTTTTGGCAACACATAGTGATTATATTGGTGAAGCACTTTTTCCTGACGGTGCAGGACCTGAGCGTCTTTATGTTCTTCAATCTCTTTGAATTCGATTTCTTCATATGGAAAAACAAGAATGAGGCCTTTGATTTCCTGTGAGCGGGCCCAGCTGTTGGCGATATCCTGAATCGCTTCATCACGGTAATCTGAACGTTCATCAATAATGGAACGAATCATGGTTAACGGGATCAGTAAAACAAGCCCCAGCCCGGTGATAATCAGAAATTTTGCTAACAATGTATTTTGCATGACTTTTCCCTTTCAATGCGAAATTGAAAAAGAAAATAAGCGAGGCACTTGAAGTCCGTGTGCGCTGAATGTGAAAAGCGTGTGAAATCGGGTCCGGTTTTAAAGCGGAAAACTGAGTATGGCCTGACATCCCGTTTGTGTCGTTTTTAAACGGACCGATCCATTATGCAGCTTCATGACTTCCTGAACAAAACTCAAACCCAGGCCTGTACTTTTTTCACCGGTTTGTGGGCGGGCCAAAGAATAGAACCGTTCAAAGACTCGTTGTGTGGCGTAGTCTGGGATGCCGGGGCCTTGATCTGTAATTTTTAAAACAAACGATGTTTTATCGTATGCACCGCTAATTGTGATCACGCTGTTTTCAGGAGAAAAATCAATGGCATTGTCGATCACGTTGTGAATGGCCTGCTGTAGTAAAAAACGATCCCCGTCAAGAGGGACCTGTTCAGGAAGGTGAAGCTCAAACACGATGTGGCGTTCTGCACAGCGTAGTTCGAAATGGCGGGTTTGTTCTTCAATAAGCTGGCAAAGGTTTACTGTTTCGCTTTTTTCCAGCTGTTGCTGTTTTTCAAGCTTTGCAAGGTCCAGCAGCTTGTCCACAATATCCTGAATGCGCTGGGTATCTGTTCGGATGTTTGTGACAAACTGTTTTTGAGCCTCTTTGGGCATATCTTCATGGAGCAGCTCGGCAGCGCCTTTAATGCCGGACAGGGGGCTTTTGAGTTCGTGGGTCAGCGCATGGACATAGTTTTCCACATATTCCTTTCCTTCAAGCGCCTGTTTCATATCTTCAATGGCGTTGCCCAACCGGGCAAGTTCCTGTTCCTTGATGCGGGGCAGGGCGACCTTTTCACCTTGTTCAACACGGTTGACATAGTCCAGAAGCCGCCTTGTCGAGCGTGTCAGGTAATGGGAAAACCACCAGCCGAGAAGGAGGGTGACCACAAATAAAACACCTGCGGCCTGCGCAATGTTGCGTTGGCTTAACTGAATAAAGGGCAGAACGCTGATGCTGGGTTTGTAAACACTCAGCACACCAATAATCTGCCCTTTGTCCTTAATCGGCGCGGCCACATACATGATGGAGGAATCTGCATCATTATAAACGGGACGTGTTGTTCTTGCGCCATACCCACCCTGTAAGGTGCGATAGACATCATTCCAGCGTGAATAATCCATGCCAACGGTTTTGGGGTTGGCGGAATCATAAAGCACAATGCCTTTTGCATCGGTAATATAAAGATCAAAAGAAGGCGCTTCCTTTAACAAGCCCCAGATGTCGGCTTTCATTTTGCGGGCGGCGAAATCTTTCATCACGTCAGCAAAACGGCTTTCGGACAGGGGGCCTTTCAAGACATCTTCTTTCACCACTTCTGCCAGAAGGTTGGCGGTATCAATCATGGTTTCTTCCATGGCTTGGCGAACAGCCGGGCGAAATTCATCACTGACACTTTTCAACAGAAAAAGCCCTGCAATGGCAATGACAAGAAAATATCCCCAGAAAATGCGCTGATTGAGCTTCATCTATACCTCAATGCTGTAGCCCATGCCGCGATGAGTTTTAATGAGGTCGGCCTCTTCATTTACATCGCGCAATTTCGCCCGCAACATTTTGATATGCGCATCGACTGTACGCTCCATGCTTGCTTCGGGGGCATCCCAGACATGGTCCATGATCTGTTCACGGCTGAAGATGCGTTGCGGCTGGGATAACAGGTATTTGAGCAGGCGGTACTCATATCGCGTTAAATCCAGAACCCTATTCAAATAGGTGATACGTGCCTTGTCATCATCAACTGTAAAAATGTTTGTGGAGATGGAAGATGAAGAACCGGCGCGTTTGAGAATGACCTTCACGCGTGCGACAATTTCACGCGGGCTGAAAGGCTTGATGACATAATCGTCCGCGCCGATTTCAAGCCCGACAACGCGGTCGATTTCATCTTTTCGTGCGGTCAGGAAAATGATGGGGGTTTGCGTAAAGGTTCTGATGGTTTTACAAACTTCAAAACCGTTGAGATCGGGCAAACCCACATCAAGAATAATCAGGCCGACATGGTGTTCTTGCAAATACTGAATGGCCTTTTGGCCCAATATTTCCCACTTTACCGTGAAGCCATCTGTTTCCAATGCGTACGTTAATGTATCGGAGATCGACTTTTCATCTTCGACAAGGAGGATATGCCTTTTCATTTTTTACAATGTCATGATTGTTTGAAAGGGAGTATCTGCAATTAAACCAGTATTATGAGCCATTTGTACATGATTATCTGCACAATGGGGCTTTGGTTGCTCTTAAGGAAGCTGATTTGAAATTTGATGGGATGCTTTTTGCAGCTCAGGGATATATCTGCTGAGAATCTCTTCCTGAGTGACGCGACTGGAATGCATGCTGACGTTCAGGCAGAAGGCAATTTTGCCATCACGGTTGTATACCGGAACGGCCATTGCACAGAGGCCGATCGTGAGCTCCTGATTGACAATGGCATATTGCTGTAATTTGATCCGCCGGATTTCTTCTTTCAGTTCCTGCGCGTCCGATATGGTGTTGGGGGTTAATTTTTTAAGCTCAACCTGTTCCAGAAAAGCGTCCAGTTGCTCTTCGGAAAGGGCGGATAACAAGACACGCCCGGCAGATGTTGCGTAAGCAGGCAGGCGTTCACCGACCTGAAGGCTCAAAGGGGTGCTGCCGGTTCGAATGCGCGCAATATAGACAATGTCCTGACCATCCAGAATGGCGGCAGAACAGGATTCATCAAAATTGGAGGACAGTTCTTCCATATAAGGGATGATGGTGTCTGTTAAATTAAACGTTTCCAGAAAGGAACGCCCCAGTTCTAGAATTTTGGCGGTCAGGGAAAATTTCTTGTCCTTGAGGTTTACATAGCCAAGTGTTTTGAGCGTGAGCAAAAACCGCCGTGCCGAAGCTCTGCTCATGTCATTTTTATGGGCAACTTCTGTCAGCGTCATGGATTGGTTGTGCCGGTCAAAAGATTTTATAACGGCTAATCCCCGTGCCAGGGTGGATAGAAATTCCTTATTGTCTTCAACAGGCATATTCTGGTGCTCACTCTTTGGTGCAGCTTTTTTCGCTCATTTCCGGCTTTCGGATGTTGGGGGGACAGCGACTGCTTTGCTATTTCATTTTGTGTATTGTAGGTAATGTTTTAGGTGGAAAAAAGCAAAATAAAAATCCCTTTCCATTCAATTTGACGCAAACCAAAGCAAGCCTCTTTTATGAACCTTCATCCTGACTGTTTTGATGTTCCAGCACATAGGTGATGAGGTGTTTGTCAACCCGGGTGGAATGGCTGATGAGCCAGTCATAAAGAAAGAGATTCACCCGGAAAAGGGAATAAAGCTTGTCTTGTGAATCAGATATCAATTCTTCTTTGAGTGTGGCGACCCGTTTGACGAACTTATAGTGCTCCTGACGATGCATTTCCGTGAAAGGATAGTTATATTGATCCATAAGCTCCTGTTCTGTGCCGAAATGTTCCACCACATATTGTTCAAGAAAGGGGAGAATATCACGCACCTGATCCAGATCCCCTTTTTGCAGGGATTGTGACAAGGCGTTGATGTTGGTGAGCAGGTTCTGGTGCTGTTTATCCACCAGGCCATGCCCGGTGTTGAAATCATCGCGCCATTCCACTTTTTCCTGCAACTCGCCAATGCCATCATAAACACCGGTTTTTTTGTAATGCAGGCACAGGTCCAAATAGCGTTTGGCCACCAGATCATTGGGAATAACGTTTAGGTATTTTTCAAACTGTTCCTGGGCTTCATCAATTTCTTTGAGGTGATAATAGGCGACTGCCTTTTCAAAAACTTCAAGCCCTTCCAATTTGTCGTTGGTCATTTCGCGTTCATCGCCATCAAACACTTCATAAACCGACAGGGGGCGATGACGCCCTTTCACCAAAACGCGGTCTACAAAGCGAATGCAGTATTTGGTCGGATCGGAAAGGGCAATCAGCGTATCTTCACTGATCAAAATCGGCGTATGATATTTTTTGGTTAGCCCTTCCATGCGCGAGGCAACATTGACACTGTCACCAATGACGGTGGTCTCCATACGTTCGGAATGGCCGACAACCCCCATGGAAGAAAGCCCGGTGTTCAGCCCGATGCCGATTTCCACGGGAACCCAGCCCATCTTTTCACGGTTGGCATTATATTGTTTCAAGGCTTCGATCATTGCGATGGCGCCGTTTAAGGCATCATCGGCGGATTTGGGGAATAACGCCATAATGGCATCGCCGATGAATTTATCGATCAATCCACCATGGCGGTGAATGGGGGATTCCATATTCGCGAGATAGGAGTTGATGAAATCAAACGTTTGATGGGACGTCATGGTTTCAGAAAGGCTGGTGAAATTGCGAATGTCTGAAAACATGATGGTCATGTTCATTTCAACTTCCACACCCGGCGTAACTTCACTGATATCCTTTGCACCCAGAAAATCCAGAAAGTCCTTGGGAACAAAATGCCCATAAGCATTCTGGAGATTGCGCAGCGCATAAAAAGCCTTGCGATTTTCCGCTCTGCCTTTGAGGGCACTGTCGGCCAGAAGTTCCGAGAATTTATCACTCTTTGACATCAGATATGTCTTTTCATTTATCGTTTCAGCATTATCGTCTCTAACTATATGATAAATTTGCCAAGAACTCTAGAGGACCTGATAATCTGCGATGTCTTCTGGTGTTGTTTGACAGGCTGATGAATTGCTCAATAAAATGAAGGTGAAAGAAGAATTATGCAGATGAAAAAATCGTATGTTGTCGTCGCCTTAATCCTGTTTGTTGGATTTTTTCTGGGGTCCTGCCAAATGGCGACTGATATGGTGTTGGGCAAAGGTTCCTACCAGCTCATGCAGGACACTCGGCAATTTGGCGCATTCAAGACAAAATACCGTAATCAGGTCAAACCCGTTTATCAGGCCTATATTCTAAAAAAATATTCAAACAAATTACTACGCCCGCAAGATGTGGGGTTGATTGACCTTTCGGATGTAGAAATTGGATATTCATATGAATTGTTTAACCTCGTTGACAGCACAGTTCAAAAATTCATCATTGTTTCAAACAATGGCGGGGTCATTCGTTTAAACCATTCAATCAGAAACAAGAATAAAACCGAAGATCTCAAAACTTATACGATGATTAATCGCTCAGGAACGGCCCTTGAAAAGGAAAATATGGCAAGTGTTACACCGGTCTTTCCTATTTATTCTCCCCACAAATGCAGTTTTGTCCTTGGGGAATGTACGTTTACCCGCTCCACCAATTATAAGAAACAAACTGCGACAAGGGATTATAAAGTCAATACGACTTTCAAAAATGGTGTCTGGTATTCAACATTGGAAGTTAAAGGAAAGACGGGTTTTACCAAAGTATATGATGCAGAAGCTATGTATGACCCAAATGGGTTTCCCTTGTTTATCTACCAAGACAAGTTCGTCTTGCCCTATTTGCTTGTGCGCAATGATTCTGAAATGGAAGCTAAAATTGCGAAATACCAGTCTGAAATAACTTCTGGAAAAGTTAACGGGTCAAGTGCCGGTGGTGATAAAAGAAAATGAAACGATATCAAATCATTATAGGGTTTTTATTGGTCTGCCTGACAGTTGCGACAGTATCATGCTGATACGGTCCTTTCTGACAAGCTTAAAGCGCTGAGTCTGGCTTCAGATGAACAATCTTTGCTGAACAGCATCACAGTGATGTCGCTGGCTTGCGGCGTGTCTGAATATTGAGACGCCAGCCTTTTATGAAAACACATCTGAGTCGCCTTGTTCTTACTTGATGAAATTCGCGTTAAATAAAGTTTTATTCATTCTCTTCGCGTTCCATTTTTTGTTCGCCATAGAGGTTCACATAACCTGCATCCAGAACGGGAATGGCACGGAAGGTGACAACATGGTTCCCGCAACGAATTTTGCTGAAGACTTCTTTTGTTTCATAGAAAGCCTTGCGCACCAGTTCCGATAAAGCCGGGGCGACAAATTCCTTGCTGTCGTCCCCGAAAAGGGCTTTTTCAGAACGCGCTGCAACATTGGCATAAAGAACCTTGCGATTGACCGAACAGCGCAAAAGCGGATAGGGGGTTTCATGGAGGAAACGGGCCTGAAAGTCCGATTTGGTTTTGGAATCGACGATTTCAGTGCGCAGGGTTTCGATTTGTTTGGCAATCAGTGCGAAATCGTTTTCGTCTTTTGTCAGTTCCTGCGGGACCGGGCTGCTGGCGAATTTACCAGCATGGTCGCTCAGATATTTCTGGAGGCGAAGCAGCGGGGCCATCTGGTTTCTGGCGAGCATCCACAGGCAAAGCAAACCGGCTAGAAAGGCCATAACGGGTGCGCCGACCCAGTTGATCAACGTGCCTATATGCGGCGGGGAGACCAGCGTGGCGGCATTCAGGCGCAGGACAATCCAGCTATAGGGGAGCCTGAGCGGCAGGCGCAGGGCACTGTCGAAGGTATCGTTCTGGGAATCCCAAGCTGTGATCACACTTTCCTTGGAGCCACCAAGGGGGAAATCTGCTTTGGTTTCCCCGACACTGAGGGGAATATCCTTTCCTTTTTGCAGGCGTACACCCAATACGGCATCGATATTAAGAAGGTCGTTCACCTTGAGAAGAATATCTTCAGCATCCTCACCACCGCTTAGGGCCGTGGAAGCAAGTGTGTGGGCGGTATTGAGCAAAATGTTGTAGCGTTGCTTTTCTTCTTGAAAGCGAATGGCACTGCCAAGCCCGACAACCATCAGAAAAACAAAAATCGAGACTGCCCATACGGTTTTACGGGCACCAGCAGATTGCCATGCCTGTTTTATCGTGCCTGTCTTCTGTGTCATGGCGTATCCCTCTTTGGTGACAACTCGTCATTGTAATCAAAAAGTTAGTGTCTGTCTTGGCTAAATCCGGCCTGAAAAAAGCAGAGATTTTATAATGATGATCTAGGTCAACCTTGGTGGTAAAATGGTATGGTATCTTTTGATACTGACAATCATAAGTCTATCAAATGAAAAAAAGATAGCGTGTTTGTGGAGGTGCGTCATGAAATATCTCAGTGCAGAAAGCGTCTTCTACATTTTGATGAAAGCACGCGAATTTGACGTCAAGGTTGAACCCGAGGGGCTGGACCGTGATTCCGATGCCGTGGATGACGGTTGTCTTGAAATTCTGGAAGATTATGCAGATGACCCGACCTTTGATGAACTTCAGGAAGCCATCAAAGTTTTGAATGAAGATCAGCTTCACGAACTGGTGGCGCTGGTTTGGCTGGGGCGGGGCACCTATTCCAAAGAGGAATGGCATGAAGCGGTAAAGGCCGCAGCAGATGCCGACCCTGGTGGGAAGACGACACCTGCATACCTGATAGGAACTCCCTTGCTTTCAGACTTTCTGGAAGAAGGCTTGTCCCAGATGGGCGTTTCCGTTGAGGAGTTTGAAATAGGACGCCTGTAAAGGTTTAGGCCGATTTCACTCCTTTGAGGAAACCTTCGACGATATTGCGAAGCGAGACTGATTGCTCATTCAGAAGAGCAGAAGCATCCAGAACTTCGCGTGAGGCTTTGCCGGTATCATCGGCGGCTTGATGAACTTCTATGATGTTATCATTAACCTGCTGTGTGCCATGGGAGGCTTCTTCGATATTGCGCGCAATTTCGCTGGTGGCAGCACTTTGCTGTTCCACTGCGGCTGCAACAGCGGCGGCTATATCGTTCATTTCCTCAATGGTTTGATTGATTTCCTCAATGGCCTGTACGGTTTGTCCGCTGACATCCTGAATGGCACGTACATGGGCGTTGATCTCATCCGTTGCACGCCCGGTTTGGGTTGCTAGGTTTTTCACTTCGCTGGCAACCACGGCAAAACCTTTGCCCATGTCACCGGCCCGTGCGGCTTCAATCGTGGCGTTCAGGGCCAGCATATTGGTTTGGGCGGCAATGTCTCCGATGAGGGAGGAGGCTTCGCTGATCCGCTCGGCCGTTGTGGAAAGGGTATGGATGGTTGTTCGGCTGTCACCTGCTTTGACTGCGGCCTGTTTTGCGATGGAAGCGGAATTTTGAACCTGTTTTCCAACTTCGTAAATTGAGGCTGTCAATTCTTCGGAAGCAGCAGCAACGGTTTGCACGTTGGATGTTGTTTGTTGTGAGGCCGTGGCAACGGCAGAGGCTTGTGTGCTGGTCTGGGCAGCGGTTGCAGACATGCCGTTGGCTGTAACATCAAGCTGTTTGGCTGCCGAGGCAACGGATTCAAGGGCGATATTAACCCCCATGTCGAAATCTTCGGCCAGCTTGTTGATGGTCAGGGCGCGCTTGCGCTGAATTTCCTCTTCGGCCTTTTGCTGTGCGGCGAGGCGTTCATTTTCAACCAGCTGTTCACGGAAATATTCAACGCTTTTTGCCATATCCCCCATTTCGTCAAGGCGGTGGACAAGGGGCACATCAGACTGGATTGCACCTTTGGCAAGGCTTGTCATGGTTTGGGACAATGTGCGGATACTTTTTGAGATATCGCGCGAAACCAGAAAAACAAAAGCGCTCATCAACAGGGCGATCACAATAAAAATGACAATGCTTTTTGTTGCTTCCTTCCAGAAGGTTGCATCTACGTTATCGACATAAACACCAGTACCGACAACCCAACCCCAGGGTTCGAACAATTTAATGTAGGAAACTTTCCCAACAGGTTTGTTAAAGCCCGGTTTGGCCCATTTATAGGTGATGGCCCCTTCGCCTGCCGATTTGGCAAGGCTGACAATGTCGCGAAACAGAAACTTGCCGGTCGGGTCTTTGAAGTCACTCATATCCTTGCCGATTAATTTCGGGCTGATGGGATGAACGACCATGACATGGCTCAGGTCATTGACCCAGAGATAATCATTTTCCCCATAACGCACAGCATTGATGGATGCACGGGCCTGTTTCTGGGCTTCTTCCAGAGAGAGCTCCTGTGCATCAACCCGCTTTTGCAGGTCAGCGAGGATGTTGGAGGTTGCAAGAACAATGCTTTTCGCCTGATTTTCACGTTCCTGCATCAGGTTATCATCCAAAGCCCGCAGAGCAAGAACGGTCATGAGGACAAGGCTTAAAAGGGAGAGGGCGGTGATGGCACTGAGTTTGACGCTCAGGCGGATGTTTTCAAGAGACATAATGATGTGCTCTCCAAATGGGCCATAAAGGCACTTATTGTTCTTTGATTATAACCCAGAGATTATATTCAATATTGACAGGGGCAGCAAATGTTATCTTTTAAGATAGGGCACGTAAGGCAACATACGTATGAACGAAGCCTTTCTTATGGGAAGAATTTGCTTTGGAGGTTACAGTTCGGTCCATTCTTTCAACACATGCATCATGGCATCTGTCAGGGTTGTGAGTTCTTTATCTGTAATGGTGAAGGCTGGCGTCATATAGATGATGTCGCGAAACGGGCGCAGCCAGACGCCTTCTTCGACAAAACGTTTTTTTAACCAGTTGGTATCCTTGATGTCTTCAAGCTGAACAACCCCTATGGCACCAAGTGTGCGCACATCTTTGACACCGGCAATATCGCGCATCGGGGCAAGAAGTTCGTTCAGTTTATCATGAATATGGGCCACCTGTTCAAGGCGGGGCTCTGATTCGAACAGGTCAAGGCTGGCATTTGCAGCCGCGCAGGCCAGCGGGTTGGCCATATAGGTCGGGCCATGTTGCAAGGCATCGTCAAAGCTGTCACTGAGGAAGGCATCGAAAATATGGTCACGCGCGATGGCGGCGGCCATGGGGCACATACCGGCGGTTAGCGCCTTGGACAGGCAGATGATGTCCGGCACAATGCCTGCCTGATCAATGGCGAACATGGTGCCGGTGCGGCCGAATCCAGTAAAGATTTCATCGACGATAAAAAGCAGGCCATGTTTATGGGCTGTGTCATACATGTTTTTCAGCACAGCAGGGCTGAACATTTTCATACCGCCAGCGCCTTGGACCAGAGGCTCGGTAATCACACCTGCGATTTCACCTTTATGTTCTTCCAGAAAATGATCAAAGGCTTCCAGTTGTTCTGGGGTGCGCGGGACATCAATGACAAACTGCTTGAACAAAACATCGTTAAAGACATGATGCATGCCTTCTTCCGGGTCGGCAATGGACATGCAGCCCAGTGTGTCCCCATGATAGCCGTCTTTGAAGGAGACGAATTTGCTGCGGCCCTTTTCACCTTTGTTGATCCAGTACTGGATGCACATTTTCATGGCGACTTCAACGGATACGGAACCGGAATCCACGAAGAAAACCTTGTTGAGGTCGTCGGGCAGCAGGTCACTTAAGCGTTTTGCCAGTTTCAGGGCCGGTTCATGGTTGAGCCCGCCGAACATGACATGAGACATGCTGTCTAACTGCTCTTTCATGGCATTGACCACATGGGGGTGATTATAGCCGTGGCAGGCCGTCCACCACGAAGCTATACCGTCTATCAGTTGGCGGCCATCTTCCAGCGTGATGGCACAGCCTTGTGTGGAACGTGCAGCCAGCGGGGTGGGGGTGGTTTTCATTTGGCTGTAGGGGAGCCAGATATGGGGAAAGCCGTCTTGAAACCACTGGGGCTGGGTCATCATCTCTGTCCTTGGCAAAAAAATAAAGTTTCCGGGCCAGACATAGCAGCAAGAGACTTTATTGTTCAATAGGACTTATTGAGGACGGGATTAAAGACAGTTGTTTTTTTCCAGATCTTCTGTGTAGGAGGCAACAGCATCGTGCTGCGCCTTCAGCAAAACAGCAATCATTTCCTGATCTGAAATTTGTATGTTTGCTCTGTTCAGGTCTGTCACTACTTTGCGGATCAGATTTTCATCACCGGCTTCTTCCAGATCAAGCTGGGCTGCTTCAATGGCATAGGCTTTTGCTTTTTCACCGTCTAAGCCAATTTTTTTTGCCGCCCATTCACCAAACAAACGGTCCCGGCGCGCCCGAACTTTAAATTGGAGTTCTGCACTTAGCTTATATTGTGTTTCAAACGCTTTTTCACGTTCTCTCATGGCGCTGGCAATATTGTTCATCAGAGCTTCCCAACGTGTTTATCATTCTTTTCTCTTATAAATTTACACGCTTTAGGCTGGTCAAGACAAGGTCGGATGGGCTAAAAAAAGAGAAAATTTATGGAATGTATCTGACATGTGTACAGTTGTTATGCTTCGCCGTCCGGACCACGAGTGGCCTTTGATTATAGGGGCAAACCGTGATGAAATGAAGGACCGCCCTTGGCGCGGGCCGGACCGCCACTGGCCTGACCGTCCCCATATTATCGCCGGGATAGACCTTCAGGGAGGGGGAACCTGGATGGGGATGAATGATGATGGTCTGGTGGCCTGCATTCTCAACCGGGTCGGTACGTTGGGAAGCCACCCGGATTACCGTTCACGCGGGGAATTACCGCTGGAAGTGCTGGACCATGCAGAGGCGGAAGAAGCAGCCAATTATATGGCAGACCTGAATCCGGAAGCCTATCGACCGTTCAACATGGTCATTGCTGATTATGGGACGGCCTGGTGGATGAGAAATGACGGCACAACCATTCAGGTTGAGGAAGTGCCTGAAGGGGTGTCGATGATTTCTGCGCACGACCTGAACGATCAACAGAATTCGGAACGTCAGAAACTTCATCTGCCGCGTTTTCTCAGCGCGCCGTCACCTGAGCCGGAACAGGATGACTGGATGGCATGGCAGGCTTTGCTGAGCAGCCGCAAAAGCCTTTCAGATTCCCGAGGAGCCATGCAGATTGAGACCGATTTCGGTTTTGAAACCGTTTCCAGTTCTTTACTTGCTTTGCCAAAACCCTGGCAGGAAAAACGCAAACCGATTTGGAAATTCTGTACGGGCAAGCCCGCTGACGGAGAGTTTCGTGCCGTTATGCTGGCGTAAACTTACAGCCGTTTGTACATTACGAAAGAATCTATATCTCCCTGTTCAGGGTGGGCAAATGCGCCTTTAAGCGTGCCGACTTTTTCAAAGCCCATCCGTTCCCATAAAGCCACTGCACGGATGTTGCTGGAAACAACGGCATTGAACTGCATGGCACGAAAACCCGATTTGCGCGCCTCTTCCTGCGAATGTGCACACATCTGTGCAGCAACCCCTTTGCCACTATGTTTGGCATTGACCATATAGCCACAGTTGCAGACATGGGCGCCTTGGCCCGGCTGGTTGGGTTTGATGTAAAACGTGCCGATGGGCTGGTCGTTTTCATCAACCGCGACATAGGTTTGTTGTGGCAGTTCTATCCAGAGATGACGGGCTTCCTGTTTGGAGATATCTTTTGCAAAGGTATAGGTATTTCCTGCACGCAAAATCGGTTCCATGAAAGACCAGACCTGATCCCAGTCTGATGTTTGAAAAGGGCGAATGGAAAAGGTGTGTGTCATCAGTCAAGGTCCGCAATGCGCATGGGGATGATTTCAAAGTTCTGCCAGACATTGCCTTTGGTATAAGGGTCATCCTGTAGCCATTGTTGCAGGGCTTCACGGCTTTCAATTTCAACATACAGGCTGGAGCCGATCATCTGGTCATGTTCATCAAGAATGGCACCGCCCATCCGTAAAATGCCTTTTTTCTTTTCTGCACGTGCCCGTTCGAAATGGGCCGGGCGAACAGCCAGTCGGCGATCCAGTGCTTCCGGGTCTGTAGCGTCTTTGATGATGACAAGAAATTCCATGTTTTCAGCTCCTTGATGTAATATCACTGGTCTTTGCCAGTCTAACGTACTACATAATCATAATGGAAACTTTTTCACCGACAACCCGGGCTGCCATATGGATGGTTCTTTTTTGTGCGACCATGGCCTGTCTTTCCGGGATGATCCGCCATATGTCAGGAACCGTTCCCGCCCTTGAAATGGCTTTTTTTCGCAATTTCTTTGGCTGGGTTTTTATCATGCCTCTGGTTGCGCGTGCCGGGTTTGGCGTGTTGAAAACCCAGCGCCTGAAAATGCATATGGTGCGCGCGTTTTTTGGAACCGGGGCCATGTCTTTCTGGTTTGTTGGCCTTTCCATGATTCCTCTGTCTGAAGCAACGGCTTTAAGCTTTACGGTGCCATTGTTTACCACATTGGGGGCGGCCCTTTTGTTGGGGGAAACTGTGCGTGTCCATCGCTGGATGGCGCTGGTTGTCGGGTTTATTGGCGCTTTGATTATCATCCGCCCGGGTTTTCAGACTGTAGAACCCGGGCAGTTGGTGATCTTGGCATCTTCTGCCTTTATTTCCGGGGCTTTGTTATCGGTTAAAAAGCTTTCCAGTACTGAACATCCAATGTCGATTGTTTTTTACATGGGCGTCTTCATGACACCCATGTCTCTGGTTGCAGCATTTCCGGTTTGGGTCTGGCCGCAACCCGATCATTACATCTGGCTGGTGGCCATGGGCATGTTTGCTACAACGGGGCAGCTTTTCATGGCCAATGCGATGAAGGTCGCAGATGCGTCTGTTTCCATGCCGTTTAATTTCAGCAATATGATTTTTGCTTCCCTGATCGGTTATGTCTTTTTCGGTGAACTTGCCGATATCTGGGTTTGGGCCGGTGCGATTTTAATTTTTACTTCGACATTTTACATTGTGCATCGCGAAGCCAAGCTGAACAAGGCGCGCGAAACCATTGTGCCGCGCCCATAATTTTTAATGGTGGATATCCAGACCGGGGTCGGCGATATCATCACTGAGGGCTTCAATCTCCTGTTGTGGCATTGTCGACATTTCCATGTAATAGGCCAAAAACCAAAGCAGGCCAACACCCAGTAGCCAGAAGAGAATTTGCCATGCCCAGATGGAAGGAATGCCAAATGTCCAGTTGGCGAGCCCGGCATTCGGGGCACCAAAGGCATCGTTACCCATGACAACACCGGGGCCGATGGCGAAAAAGACCCAAATCAGTGTCATGGCCCAAGCCAGAGGAATCAGGCGTCTTTTATTTGGTGTCAGTGCTGCATGTTCCTTGAGGAAGTTATGGAATTTTTCCTTATGGCTGTCCGAACTGTCTTTTTGATCCATCAGTGACAAGGTTACGCAGACAATCAGGTTGGCACAAATTCCCCAGCCACCGGAGTGAATGGTCAGTGGCCATCTTCCCCAGAGGTCCAGACCAAGAAGATTCAATAGCTCTACGCCGTAATGATCTGTGAAAAAAACACCAACAAGCCCGCTGATCATGCCGTAAACCACACCGCGGGCACTGAACCATTTAACCCAGCAAACCCCCAGCAGGGCAGGCCACATTTGCAGGCCGAAGGCAACGGCCATGCCACCCAGAAGGACCAGTGGGTCTTTATTGGTGAGCGCAATCAAAATGGCACAGATAACAATGACGAGTACACTGAGGCGGGCGACAAATTTTTGAATGCTGTGCCCGGCCTTGGGCTGGACCCGATGTTTGTAGATGTCGCGTGTCAACATGGCCCCGGCAGTGGACATATAGGCTGCACCAGCCGACTGCATCCCGGCTAGTGCGCAGACGCCTAGAAAAGCCACAAGCCAGGGCATTTGGTCCTGAACAATGGTCAGAATATAAGGCACCAGCGTGTCGGGCAGGTCTGAAATTTCAGTTGAAAGGGACCATTCCAGCGGCACGCCACTCCAGGCCAGAGAAGGGGTTGCGCCTAAAAGATGCGTGCTCATGCCTTGGGCGGTGGAGACCAGAAAAACAATACCGCCCAATAAAAGACCGGAGACCCAAACCTGTTGAGGGGCAAAAGGTTTGGGGGTATTGTTGCCAAAGCTCCACATGGAAAAAGCCGGTGAAGCCTGCACGCCCATGAGTGCCATGAGAAATGTCAGGATCATCATGCCCGTCCAGGGGCCGCCGGAATGGGCGGTTTCTTCAACGCCGCTGACGGGCTGGATGATGCCGGGAACGGCCAGATAGGCGTTGTAATTGCCACCGCCAGCGCCTTGTGTTGTGCCCCAGCGTCCCAGATCTGAAATGCCGATTTTTTCAAAACTGTACAGCAGGTTTTCAATTCCGCCAATGGCATATATGGCAATAACCCCGGTCAGGATTACGCCAATTGCCAGCAAGATGCACTGGATGCTGTCGGCATAGGCAACGGCCCGCATGCCGCCAAAGACCACATAAATGAAAACCGCAAGGGCAAGCAAAAGTGTGCCAGCCGTTTGACTGATCAAGCCATCACTCAGTACATAAAAAAGATAACCGGCAGCTTCCAGTTGTACCCCGATGAAAGGGACGGTGAATAAAACCGCCACAAGGACGGTGAGGAGGCGAATTTTATCGCATTGATAATAATCGCTGAGCATTTCACCGGGGGTAACATAACCGAAGCGTTTTCCCAGCATCCACTGGCGCTTGAGAAACACAATGCCTGTTAAGGGAATGACAATGGTGAAAAAGGAAATATAGGCGTAAGGAAAGCCGTCACGATAGATCATGGCCGGGTGGCCGAGGAAGGTCCAGCCCGAAAAGGAAATGGCTGTGGCCGCCAGAACGAAGACCCAAACCGGCAGGTTGCGCCCGGCAAGGAAATAGTCACTTGCCGTGCGGGCCATACGTGCACCGCGAATACCCAGATACAGGCAATATGCCCAATATAGCGCCACGAACCCAAGCAGCCAGAAAAGCTTCTCGTTCAAACTTGTTTTCTCCCTAGTCGAAAGGGCATGTTTTTGTTGTTAAGCCCCCATCCCCATCGTTTTTGACGATGTTATCCTGCTGAGCCGAATTGTTACGCAATGTGAGACGGAATGCAACAAATCATATATACTGTGCAATTGTCCGGCAGATTTTTGGAATGAAAATAGTGCCTGTGGGGGAAAATGAAATCTCATACAAAAATCTTTGCCCGTCGGGTTGAAGACTATATGCATGCACTCAAGGTTCTTGTTCCTTTGGGGACGACTTGTGAAGATGTTTTGAACCATATGGTGGACAAAAAAGCCCCTTGTTGTGTGATACACGACAGCCATGGCAAGCTTGCCGGTATTTTGCGCACCGAGGATATTCTGGAAAGGGTGGTGTTCAAGGTCGGCCCGCAAACGCTGGTGGAAGACGTGATGGAAAACACGGTCCAGACGGTGGCCCCGCAGGAATATCTTTATCATGCGATCGGGCGGATGCGCCGTTATGGGGTGTCAGAGATTGTCGTGGTCAACCCGGCCATGCAACCGCTTGGGATCATTTATCAGAAAGAGGCTGTGGAGGTCGCGGCCGACCATCTTTTACAACAGATTGATCGCTTGAGTGGCGATGGGGACCTGATCAGCCTGCGTGGCGTTAAGGAAGCCCAGATTGAAATTGCGCACGATATGTTCCTCGACAAGATGGATGCCACCCTGACCCAGCAACTGCTCACCCATGTCAATAATGATATCATGGCACGTGTGGTTAAAGACAACCTCGCCCATATGAAGGCTGAAGGCTGGGGAGATGTACCGGTGACATTCTGTGTGATTGTCATGGGGTCCGCTGGGCGCGGTGAAAACTTCCTTTACCCCGACCAGGACAATGGTTTCATTCTGGAAGATTACCCGGATGAAGATCATACGCATATTGATTCTTTTTTTCGGGAGTTAGCCCAGCGCATGTGTGATGACCTTCATGAGGTCGGTTTGCCCTATTGTTCCGGCAATGTCATGGCGACCAATCCGCTTTGGCGCAAAAGCCTGTCACAATGGCGCGAACAGGTTCTTTTATGGGGGAGAAAGCGCAATTCGGTGGCGTTGCGACTGGCTGATATCTTTTTTGATTTTAAACCGGTTTGCGGGGAAATCTCCCTTGGGGAGGAACTGCGCCACAGCATGTTAAAGGCGGTGCGTGAAAATCATTTCTTTCTTTCCGAAATGTATCGCCAGCAAAGTGAACATAGCGTGGCACTGGGGGTATTTGGTAAATTTTCAGCAGACCGGCTGGAAGGCGAGAGCCAAAAGGGGGTGGATCTGAAATATCGCGGCACCTTGCCTTTGGTGGAAGGGGTCCGGCTTTTGGCCCTGAAGCAGGGATTGCATGAAACCAATACAATGGCGCGTATTGAAAAGCTTCATCTTGGCGGTGTTTTGAGCGATGGGGAGGCCGACTATCTCCGCACGGCTTTTTCCTTTCTCACCCATTTGTTGCTCAAACGTCAGGTGGAAGAATATGAATCCCACCAGCCGGTTGAACGCTTCATCACTCTGGAGAGCCTCAGTGAGCTTGAAAAAGACAATCTGCACAGTGCCTTTCGCCATATTGAAGCGTTTCGCAAACGCCTTAAAAGCGAATTCACCGGCGATGTGTTTTGACAAAAAAGACCCCCCGATGAGGGACATCGGGGGGGCTTTCATAAGTTGCTTTTGGGTGCCAGTTTAACTGCGTTCGGCTTTCAAGGCATCGGCCAGCAGGAAGGCCATTTCAAGGGCTTGATTGGCATTCAGGCGCGGGTCGCAGTGGGTATGGTAACGGTCCCCCAGTTCACCTTCCTTGACTTCATATGTCCCGCCAACGCATTCGGTCACGTTCTGACCTGTCATTTCGAAGTGCACACCGCCTGCATGGGTGCCAGCGGCTTTATGGGCTGCAAAGAAGCCTTTGACTTCACCGAGAACGGCATCAAAGTGGCGGGTTTTATAACCGCCTTCTGCTGTTACGGTATTGCCGTGCATGGGGTCGCAGGACCAGACGATGTGGCGACCTTCGGATTTCACGCGTTCCAAAAGCGGCAGCAGACCCTTTTCGATTTTACCATCGCCCATACGGGTGATCAGTGTCAGTTTGCCCGGCTCGTTTTCCGGGTTGAGCGCATCAATCAGGCGGATCAGTTCATCCGGTTGCATGGTCGGGCCGACTTTACAGCCGATGGGGTTGCCAATGCCGCGCATGAACTCGATATGAGCTTCATCCAGATTGCGGGTACGTTCGCCAATCCAGACCAAGTGGGCGGAAGTGTCGTACCATTCATCGTTCTCACGCGTGCTGTCCAGACGGGTCATGGCCTGTTCGTAATTCAGCAGCAGGGCTTCGTGTGAAGTGTAAAATTCCGTTTCACGCAGGGAGCCGACCGTTTGGGCGTTGACGCCACAGGCTTCCATAAAGGCCAGTGCATCTGAAATGCGATCAGACAGATCCTGATAACGTTCGCCTTCTGCGGTGCCGTTGACAAAACCGAGGTTCCATTTATGCACCTTGTTGAGGTCGGCATAGCCGCCTTGCGCCAGTGCGCGCAGCAGGTTGAGCGTGGAAGCTGCCTGATTGTACATGCGGATCAGTCGGTCCGGGTCCGGGATACGGGATTCCTCAGTAAATTCCATGCCGTTGACTGCATCACCGCGGTAGCTCGGCAAGGTGACATCCCCGATGGTTTCCGTATCACTGGAACGTGGCTTGGCAAACTGCCCGGCCATACGGCCGACCTTGACGATGGGGCAGGAGGCCCCAAAGGTCAGCACAACGGCCATTTGCAGCAGAACGCGGAAGGTATCACGAATGTTGTTGGGGTTGAATTCCGCAAAGGATTCCGCACAGTCCCCGCCTTGCAGTAAAAAACCTTTACCAAGGGCAACATCGGCAAGTTCTGCTTTAAGGCGGCGCGCTTCACCCGCAAAGACCAGCGGAGGATAAGAAGCCAGCGTGTTTTCCACCTGTGTTACTTTATCCGCATCCGTATAAGTCGGCACCTGACGGATCGGTTTGCTGCGCCAACTGTCTGGGGTCCATGTCTGGGCCATATCGGGAATCCTTATTTTAATCATTCACTCTCAAAAATATTCAGACTGAACCGTATATAAGGGAATCCGCCAGATTTCCAGCCTTAATCACCAAATCCATGTGAAAATTGCGTGAAAAACCATGGATCGGTAAAATCCGTGCTGCCTGATGTGCTGGCGAGGTAACAAAAAGACATCTGCCCTGCTTTGCAAAGGGAAGGGGAGATGTCTTTGAAATACTTATTTTGTGAAGGTGATTGTTCCTTCAAGGGGTGGTGGATTTGGCCCATCCAGTTTGAAACTGTATGTGATGTTTCCCTTTTGGACAGCTTGCGTGAGCTGGTCTGTCGGTTTTAAGGTGTATTTGCATGTGTAGGCATTGGCCTTTATGGAACAAGGTGCGTTTTTGCTGATCGCCAGTGTTTCATTGTTGGCGGTTGCGGCCTTAAGGGTGGCCGTATTCGGATCGAATCCCTGATAGGCAGCTGTTACATTGATGGGGTGGGTAATATTAATTTCAGGGTTTTTATCCACCTTATACGTGTTGGACTGAATCTTGGCTTTTGCATCGTCTTCAGCATTGTAGAAAATGGAGCGGCCATCAACAGCGACAGTTTCTTCAAAACCGTGGCGGTTCGAGGTTTGTGAATAGGCAAAGTTGACCGGGATGCCGTTGGCACATTTGTTACAGGCAACTTTACTGAAGTCGGCCTGTAAAATTTTACCATTCTGGATCAGGTCTACAACCGTTGTTTCGCTGGTGTTTGCTTTTAAAACAAGGTCGGGTCGCATTTTCATTTTATAGGCCGTCGCACGCCTGTTGACCTCGCCGTTGGTGATGACAATGCGGACCGGTTTGTTTTTGTAGAAACGTTCAGGTGCCTGCAAGGCAAGATTGGAGACGCTGGCGGTTGTTTTTGACGAAGGTAATATTTTGACTTCCCCCAAGAACTGGTTGCCGCGACTTGTCCAGATATTCAAAGGAACCATGGTACCGGATGTATGGTCAAAATCTTTTGGTGGTTCGATTTCACCGAACTCCACAGCAATGGCATCCATGTCAGGCAGGACGGTGATTTTTTTGGAAAGTTGTGTCCCTACGGATACAACAGCATTGCGCCAGAGATTTTGCCCTTTGATGATCAGACGGCCGACTTCACCTTCCATGAGGACTTTCCCAATGACGTCTTTATGTGGGTTGTTGACGGACGCGGTTGTTAAAGTTGGTGAAAGTTTTGCGATGACCTGATCCAGATCGCCACTGAGATTGATAAAATATTCTGTGACTTGAGGCGTATCACAGGTGTTTAGGGTACCATCTGAAGAAGGTAACCAGCAGGTAGAGACCGTAATTTTGAAATCGGTCAGAGTAGCAGGCGCGGAAAGGTCCAATGTGACGGTGTTTTGTTGGACAATATGACGAAAAGCAACCTTGTCACCCTTGGGTGAAATTTTGAATTTCGGGCCGATGACCCAGCCAGCTTTTGCGCAGGCCGTATCGTTATTACATTTATCCTGATTGGCAAAACCAACAATTAAAGGCTGACGTCTGACGGCTTGCATCATATTGAGACTGTCTTTGACAAAGGCTGCTGCACTGCCAATATCGACAGCCCCAAGCAGGGCGCTGATTTGAAACATATGCTGGGAGACATTGCGCCTTGCAGCAACATCTGAGATGCGCTGAACTTGTTCTTTCGGTGTAATGGCATAGGCCCAAAGTCTGTTCTTTTCGGTTTGCGAAAGGGCAGTGGCTGTCATGCTGTTTACTTTAATCGTACAGCCTCCATTGCGACAATCTGGTTTTGCATCGAAACGACTTTGATTGCCTTCCTCATCAAAAATCCGCGCAAAAACCATTAAGGATGCCAGCTTGCGTTTGGCGCCGTCCATATTCGCTTTGACAACCCTTTCTGCGCTGACGACTTTGTTTCCAAATTGTTCAGTCGCTTCTGCGCTCCATGTTGGATCTTTTTCCAAAATAGAGCTGAGATATGCTTCAATGGGGTCTTCTGAAGACGAAACATCCAGATATTGTGATGTGTTGTTTTTGGAAGTAAAGAAATGTTCGGTGATGGCTAAATCTAACAATTCTTTGCGTTCTCTGGCTGTGAGATTACCCGAGAGAAATCTGTTGGTTAACTCTCTGAGATAGGTTTGAACGCCTTGGGTGAATTTGCGTGTAATTTTTTTACGAAAATCCTGATTCTGGCTGCTGATAGGAGAGAGTGTTAGATTGACCATTGCCCATGAACCGGTATCTCCTTCGGGAATAACCGTTACGGGAAAGCTCAGGCGATAGAGTGTATTTCCGTTCAGGTCGTGGCGGTCATCCAGCGCTGTTTCAATGATTTCAGCACGAACTTCTTCACGGTAGGCCAGTTTGTCGCGAAACAGGTCGATGGGGGAAGCTTCGCTGGTATTGACCGTATCCAGTTTGCTTGGTGTGAGTTTCGGAGCATTTGAACTGCTTGGGGTTTGGGGAGCGCTTGTGTCTGTCGTGATGGTTGTATCTGTGGTTTTGCCATCTCCATCTTTGTCGGACTTGATGGAGGGGCGGGCGATTTTGCCCAGTTCTTTTTTCACATCACTGGCAACGGATGTTTTGGAGAAGTTTCCGTAAAACTGGCTAAAGTCTGCCGTCCCCTGATAGCCGAAATGTGCTTCATCCACATTGTTCAACTGCTCGCGCAACCAGGCAACCTGATCATTGCGGTCATTTAACAGGCTGGCGCGGTTGGTTACACGGGGACTGCCGACCTTGACCAGTCCCCCGGTGGTACCGGGATCTGCAAGTTTGGTTGTGGTTTGGCATGATGCCAAGGCAAGCGAAAAAGCGGTGAAACTACAAACCCGGATATATTTTCTCAACATCCATCCCTCCAAGCCTTTTTATCTTTAGGGGAGGGATGGTATCACAACTATAAGGATTAATGAAGAGGTGTGATATTTCTATTAGTAATTCATCATAATAGAAAAAATTGATATAGAGTTAAGGTTAATCCTCTTCCGGGCGTTTTTCGCGCATGGTGACGAATTCTTCTGCGGCGCTGGGATGGATGCCGATGGTGGCGTCGAACTGGGCTTTGGTGGCTCCACATTTCATGGCGATGCCTAGGCCTTGCATGATTTCGGCGGCATCCGGCCCCATCATATGGGCACCGACCACACGGTCACTTTTCGGGTCCACAATCAGCTTCATGAAGCTGCGTTCATCGCGGCCCGACAGGGTGTGTTTCATGGCTTTGAAGCCAGAGGTATAGACATCCACCTTGCCAAAGCGTTCACGTGCCTGTGCTTCTGTCAGGCCTACAGTCCCCAGTGGTGGCTGGGAAAAAACGGCAGAAGGGATATTGTCGTAATCGACTTGTTTGGTATCGGCACCAAAGAGATGTTCCACCAGCGCCATACCTTCAGCCAATGCAACCGGGGTCAGGCAGACCCGGTCTGTCACATCGCCAATGGCATAGATGCTTTTGGCTGAGGTACGATAGTTTTCATCAACCTTGATGGCCCCTTTATGGTTGACCTCAATGTTGGCATTTTCCAGTCCAAGGCCTTCCACCTTGGGGGCACGTCCCGTGGCATACATAATGGCATCGGCTTCTATGCTTTCTCCGTCTCCCAGGGTGAGCTCAAGATGATTGGCTTTCTTGGTGATACATTCCACGGTGGTGGAGGACAGGATATTGATGCCGCGTTTGGTCATTTCACGTTCCAGTTCGGAACGCAGGTCATCGTCAAAGCCGCGCAAAATTCGGTCTGCACGGATGATTTCTGTAACTTCAACACCCATACCGGCAAAAATGCCGGCAAATTCAACGGCAATATAGCCGCCGCCGACAATGACAATGCGGCGCGGCAGTTCCGGCAGGTCCAACGCTTCGTTGGAGGTAATGACATGTTCAATACCGGGGATGTCCGGCAGGCTCGGCCAGCCGCCAACGGCAATGAGGATTTTTTCGGCTGTGTAGCGTTTGCCGTTCACTTCAACGGTATGTTCATCCACAATGGTGCCGCGCCCAGAAATGCTTTCAACACCGTTGCTGGACAGGATGTTGTTATAAATACCGTTGAGGCGGTCCAGTTCTTTATTCTTGGTCGCAATCAGTTTGGGCCAGTCCATATGCGGTTTGGTTGCAGACCAGCCAAAACCGACAGAATCTTCAAAGGCAGAAGAATATTCAGACGCATAGACCAGCAGTTTTTTAGGGACGCAACCGCGTAGCACACAGGTGCCACCGACACGGTCTTCTTCACAGACGGCAACGCGTGCCCCTTTTTGTGCCGCCATGCGGCTGGCGCGCACCCCGCCGGAACCGGCACCGATGGTGAATAGGTCGTAATCGTATTTTTGCGACATGGGGTCCTCTTGATGTCATGGCTTGTTCTTGTCTTGAAAGATAGAGCCATAAAAAAAAGCGTCAAGGTCTATATCCCCTGACGCTTTTTCACAAAAAGGTGAACCTGTTCAGCTTTTGCCCAATGTCTTTTTCAGTTTGGCAAGGATGGCATCTTTGTGGGCATCCAGAACATCAAAGCCACCAATGAGATGGCCGTCGATGATGATTTGCGGAACCGTTTTGGCACCGGGGATGCGTTCCTGCATGGCCTTGAACTTGGGGGCCGTGGAACAGTCAATCTCTTCGAAGGGGATTGACTGTTCGTTAAACAGCGTTTTGGCCTTTTTACAGAACATGCAGTCGGTTTTGGTGAAAATTTCTACAGCCATCTTTCTACTCCTTTAACTTTATGTCTTTCTATCAGGCACCGGGGCCGCAGTCCATACAACGTACAGGCCCGGCAGAACCCATGTTGAGTTCGGCATTCAGATTGCGAAGGGCGGTGCGAACTCCTTCTTCAATCACCGGGTGATAGAACGGGCGAGCCAGCATTTCATTTACGCTCAGGTTAGATTGATGCGCCCAGGCCAGCAGGTGGGCAATATGTTCAGCGCGCGGGCCAAACATTTCCGCACCGAGGAAGCGACCTGTGCCGCGTTCTCCATAAACCCGCAAGATCCCGTTATTGACCAGCATGACGCGGGAACGTCCCTGCCCTTTGAAGTCTACGGAACCGATGGCAAAGTCTGCACCGCGCTCTTCCAGCTTCTTGTAGCTTTCCCCGACCATCATAATCTGCGGATCACTGAACATAACGGCGATGGGTGACGATTTGGTGAAGGCGCGGATTTCAGGATAGCGCGCTGCGTTATAGCCGCATAATTTACCTTCATCGGCCGCTTCGTGCAGTAACGGGATGTTGTTCAAGGCATCGCCTGCGATGAAAATATGGCTGACACTGGTTTGCCCGGTCGCCAGAACATATTGTGGCATGCCGCGTTCATCACGTTTGATGGATGTATTTTCCAGTCCAAGGTTGTCCACATTGGGGCGGCGCCCGGTGGCAACCAGCACATATTCGAATTTTTCTGTGACAGTTTTACCCTCAACCACATGGTCGATTTCGGCATAATCCCCGACATTTTCCATGCGGGTGACATTGGCATGGGCATGGAAGGGGAACTCTTCAGCAAAGGTTTCACGCGCTTTGTATTTAACAACGTCGTCTGTCAGCGGGCCGACAAAATGGTCACGTCCGAACAGGGTGACGCGCACGCCCAAACGGTGCAAGGCTTGCCCCAGTTCCAGACCAATCACGCCAGCGCCGAAGACGGCAACAGATTCTGGTAAGTCATCCCATTGGAAGACATCATCATTGACGATCAGGCGATCCCCAAATGCTTTGAAAGGTTCCGGTACGAAGGTGCGCGACCCGGTGGCGATGATGATGCGGTCTGCTTTAATGGTCGAGCCATCGCTTAAAGACAGGGTGTTATCGTCAACAAATTTTGCATAGGCACGGATGCGGTGTTCTTCTTTCCAGCCTTCCACATCTTCCAATACAAAACCGACAAAGCGGTCACGTTCGGATTTGACGCGATTCATGACAGCTCTACCGTCAATTTGCGCCGGTCCGTAATGAATGCCAAAGGGGTCGGTATGTTGGCCGAAATGGGCAGCTTCAGCCGCAGCAATGAGAAGTTTGGAAGGCATGCAGCCGACACGAGCACAGGTGGTACCGTACTCGCCACCCTCAATCAGGGCAACGCTATCGGTTTTTTTAATCACTTCACGGTAGGCACCCATTCCGGCGGTACCAGACCCAATGATGGCTACATCTACTGTACATGTCGTCATTGTCTTCACTTTCTTATCTTTATTTGTTGGGAAGGGTGGAAAAAAGAGAGGAAGGCGGAGTCAGGGGGCATGTTGACCTTCCCCTCTTTTTTTCCGGGGTTGAAAAACCTTAGCGGTTTTTCAGGTAATCCAGCATGGTGTCTGCATCGGATACTTCGAACGGGTCAGTCGGGCAATTGTCCTGGAAGCCCGGCTCGGAGAAGAGCTGCTTGATTTCACCGTTTTCGACATACATGGAATAACGCCAGGAGCGCATGCCGAAGCCGAGGTTGGATTTGTCAACCAGCATGCCCATTTTGCGGGTGAATTCCGCATTGCCGTCCGGCAGCATGAAGACGTTTTTGCGACCCAGTTTCAGGCCCCACTGGTACATCACGAAGGCATCGTTGACAGACAGGCAGATGATTTCATCAACGCCTTGGGCTTTGAGGTCGTCGTAGAGTTCTTCAAAGCGCGGCAGGTGTGTGGAAGAACAAGTCGGTGTGAAGGCACCGGGCAGAGAAAAGACAACAACATTTTTGCCGTCAAAGATTTCTGCGGAAGTCAGGTCTTTCCATTCGAACGGGTTGTCCCCTTCGATGGCATCGTTACGAACGCGGGTTTTGAAAGTTACGTCAGGAACACGGTTGTTGATCATGTGATATACTCCAATCAGGTTGTTGTGTTTGTGTGTGTTTCGTCTGAGAAAGAACTTAGGTGAAATAGAATAATTTGTGAAATGAGTTATTTTAATAACATTAATTAATTTTACCTATGAATCTTTTGTGGCTTTTTTAAATCGTTTTCCAAAAGCTGCGAATGCTTTAGTTTCATGATGTATATTCGGTGAAAGGATCTGCAAAATGATGAATTGGATGGACTTGCTGTCCAGTGAACGGATTGGTTCAAGCGTGAAATCTCAAACCAGCGGGCGTGAGGAAAGTCCTTTCTTGCTGGATTTGGATCGAATCACTTTTTCTTCCTTTTTCCGCCGCTTGCAGGATAAAACACAGGTACATCCGCTTTCAGAAGGTGGGCGCGTGCGTTCTCGATTAACCCATAGTGTTGAGGTCGCCTCTGTTGGGCGATCCCTTGGGTTTGGGGTCGGGCGCAAATTGAAAGAGGCCGGGCGCGATTTACCATCCCATATCAGCGCGCATGATTTCGGTTATATCGTTCAGGTCGCTTGTCTGTCTCATGACATCGGCAATCCTCCTTTCGGGCATGCCGGGGAAGCGGCCATTGCACAATGGTTTCAGGATCATGGGGATCAGGTGTTTGATGATTCCCTAAGCGAGGAAGAACAGGCAGATTTTAAACGCTTTGAAGGTAATGCGCAGGGATTTCGTATTCTCAACAAGCTGGATTATTTTCGTGAAAATGGCGGGTTTTGTATGACCTATGCCGCCTTGGGAGCCTTTACCAAATATCCCGGAGATTCCAGTTTCAATCGTCATATTGGGATTGAAGGCAAAAAGGCAGGTTTCTGTCAGTCTGAAAAAGATATTTTTGCAGAAGTGGCCGATAAACTGGGATTGATCAAACGCGGGGAGGATACTTTGTGGTGTCGTCACCCTCTGGCATATCTGATGGAGGCGGCTGATGATATCTGTT
Organism: Terasakiella sp.; assembly: GCA_050297075.1. GTDB lineage: Bacteria > Pseudomonadota > Alphaproteobacteria > Rhodospirillales > Terasakiellaceae > Terasakiella. The sequence continues at coordinate 617,625 of JBNKSC010000026.1, read as the reverse complement.
ATCGCGTGGCAGACCTTGAAGATGGCGTGACAATGGATTGTGTCTCGTTTGAGGCTGTAGAGCGCCATTTGGCCCCTTTGGCAAGGTCACCACTGAAATATCCGGGAGATGCTGAAAAACGCTGGAAAGTTTTGCGTGAGGAAGATTGGTATAAACACATGTCTCAAACGGAAAAGCTTGGGTTCCTGCGGGGAAAGGCAATTGGAAATTTGACACAGGCCACGGTCGATGTTTTTGTCGATCACGAAGAAGAATTGTTGTGTGGGCAACTGGATAAAGAATTGCTGGCAATGACAGCTTTTGCAGAAGATGCCGAAGCCTGCAAGGCATTTGCCGGGCAGTCCATTTTCGGGACGAAGCGCAAACTGGAAATTGAAACTGCGAGTTTCGAAATACTGGGGGCGATGCTGGATGTTTATTGTCAGGCGATGCTGGATTTCGAAAAACAGGAAGGGCAAATTAAAAAAATGTCTGCACGTCCTCAACGTTTGCTGAAAATGATGGATTCCCCTTTGATTTATAAAGGCAGCCGTTATGATCATCTTTTGCAGGTGACGGATTTTATTTCCGGTTTAAGTGACCGCGCCGCCCTGAACTTATATCATTGCATCAAAGGGGTTTCCTTATAAGAAAAATGAGCGATGAGAGATGCATAAGTGGTTGTTTTGAAAAACAATAAATATGAATAAAAGTTTTATATACGTTGCGATCAGCTTGATGGGCATTTTGCTTGTTTTGGGTTATTTGCAAATGAATCCGGTCAAACTGAAAATTGATGGCGATGATTTCAAAATGGTACAAAGAGGAAAACCTCTTTACTACGCCCATTGTGCCTCCTGCCATGGCAAGGACAGGCATGGGGAGACGCTGGATTGGCGAAGCCTGAAACCGGATGGCACTTTTCCCGCACCACCCCATGATGAAACCGGTCATACTTGGCATCATAGTGATCAGCTGTTGTTTGATTATACCAAAAAAGGCGGCGCACAGATGGTCCCCAAAGGCGTGAAAAGCGCTATGCCCGCTTTTGGGGGCAAGATGACGGATGAGGAAATTATTGCGGTTCTGGCCTATATAAAAAGCCGCTGGCCAAAGGAAATACGGGAATATCAGGCACAGAAGAATGAAGGTTAAGCACAGCTTCAATGTGCCTGATGCGGTGTAACACCTTGTTGTTGTAGGTCATTCATAATGAGGTTGAAAATTTCAGTGATTTTTTCAATGTCTGTCAGGTCACTGCCATACTTAATCGCGCTGAAGATCACGCTGAAAAAATCAGCCCGGCTTGAGACATCGCTGATGTGCAGCTGACACATCAGGTCATGAAGGTTTACTCCATAAAGAATATCATCTTCTTCATAGGGGCAGGCGACCAGTTTACCGGCGATTTCAAGATACGCTCTGGAACGGTACATGGTTAATCCGTTGTTGGCTTTGCATGGCTTTTTACGGGTTCTATTTTATAAAACACTCACGTTTGTCACATCACTCATTTGAGTGAGATATGAGCTTACGTATCTGTTGGTCCGGAGGTTGGCGGTGTGGGCGTTTTTTGTTTTGGTACCGGGAGGATATCCTGAAAGAAATCGTTGAGCAGTTTTTCAAGCTGGTCGGCTTTTTTGCGCAGGTAAGGTTCGCTGGCTTCCAGGCCAATGGCTCCGGCGCACTTGGCTTCGGTGCCTGCGCATTGGGCAACGCAGGTTGATTGTGTGCCTGTTCCTTCAAGGTTCAGGCATTCTTTAACACAGCTTTGATGTTCCAAAAGACAGCCATTAAGATCGTTTTGTGCAAGCACCGGGGTGGTTAGGCTGAGGAGTGTCAGAACGTAAGGTATGATCTTTTTCATATCTTCTTTTCCCGTAAATGGTCTAGCTCGGTGGACAGGAGAGTATTTTCTCTCCGGCCAATAAATCTTCTACGAAATAAGCGACCAGTTCATTGCGCCCACGCACCCCGGCCTTTTGATAAATGGCGCTGCTTTGGCTTTTGACGGTACCGGGTTTTGTTTGCCTCAACTCAGCAATTTCCTGAGTGGACATGCCTTTAATCAGCAACAGCGCCACTTCGCATTCTGAAGGAGAAAGGTGCCATTCGTCAAAATGTCGTTTGATGATTCCGACAAGTTCCCCGGAAGCAATATCCACGGAATCTTGTGCCTGCCTGTTTTTTTTGAGAAGTCGAACGATCTGATAGCCGACGACAAACATGGCGAAGGCCAATGTCACGGTTGCAATCGTTTCAATTTCTTGGTGGTCAATCCAGGTGGTATCAATATCAAGGCGGAAAAAATCCGCCATGACATCGGTTAGCAAAAATATTTCGCAGATGGATATGACAAGGAAAGAAAAAATCAGCGCATGAAATTCAAAGTCACGCTTTGGCAGCTTCATGGTTTTCTTTCCTTTGATGAGACAGAGAAGACAATATAGTCATTGCTTCCTCAATCGTCATCATAATATCCACGCGCAGCATATTTGTGGCAGGCTTGGCAATTGGCCTTGCTTTTAACCCTTGGGTCATTCCATGCTCTGGCAGGGACTTCCCTGTTGTGTTTACGTTGCCAGTAAGGCAGTTCAGTGATGCGCATGGGGGTGTCACCATCTGCAATGCCGCGCATGAATTTACCGCTCATCCAGCCTGCATCGGCAGCGTTTTCTACAAGATATTTTTCAATATGGTCTTGGGTGGCTTTATCCAAAGAGGCATCTTCACCAAAATGGTTTCCCAATGTCTGCATGATTTTGCTCCAGGAACGCGCGGGCAGCATTTGTGGCTGGAAGGCCATGTGACAGGCACTGCATTCTTTTTGCGTGGTTGTGTCATTAATGGGGCCGTAGCTGTCATCATCTGCCAAAGCGATGGAAAAACTGCTGACCAGCAGGGCACCAGCCAGAATGGTTTGTTTGAAGAGCATGTGAATCTCCTATTTTAAGATAAAATTATTGAGCGCTCATAAAAGTGATGAAATCACCCTTTTCAAGGGATGTGCAGGCACGCCCCAAAACACTGTTGCAATTGCGCCGGAACCATTTTTCAACTTTGGCCGGGTCAGTGAAACGCTCCGGTGTTTGGGAAAGGGCTATTGGCGCGATGGTTTTACCCGCACGTGTTTGGCCGGGCTGTTTCGGATCTTTGGTATGGCAGGAGGTACAAGATGGTGTTTCCGGCTTTCCTCCGCCGTGTTCCTTCAGGAAAAAGGCCTGACCGCGTTGTGCTGAAAAGCCTGTGAAATCGGGCATTTCCTTTTGAGCTTCAGCTGCATATTGGTCCAGTAAAGGAGAGGCCTGTGCGCCAAGAGGCAGGCAAATGGCGGTGAAAACCACCAAGGTACTGAGGTAATGTTTCATGAGGTGACTCCATTTGGAAGTTTGATTTTAGCATCGTCATAACGGCCGGTTTCAGCGTCCATATGGCAGGCTTTGCAATTGACCTTGGACCCTACGTTCGGGAGGCGAAAAACATCTTCTGAGAATTTGCGGTGTTTTTTCTTCCAGTAGGGGGTATCGGTCATGCGTGCTGATGCGGTGTCTGTTCTGCCGATTTTGAAAGAGGCTTCGGTGTCGAAGCTCTGGGCATTGTTTTGATTGAGGTATTGACTGATTTGACGCAGGCTTTCGTTATCCAGACTGGCATCTTCGCCATAATGATTTTCAAGATTTTGCAAAATGGTCTGCCAGTTTTCTTTTGTACGCATACTGGGGTGATAGGCCATGTGGCAATCCCCGCATTCCTGTGTATAGGTTGCATTGGCTTTTCCGAGATAGGCAGTTTGTGACGTTGTCTTGATCCAGCCGATAAAACCGGCACAGATGACGAGGAAGACAACACCGCCTAAAAGGCTATGCCAATGATTTGCTCCTTTCTGAGGGGAGGCGATGTCCTTGCGTCCGGTGATCATGGCTTTGATGAGAGGGTAGCGCAGGATAATCGTTTCAAACAAAACGCCACCGATATGAATGCCAACGCAGGCCATGAGAATACCGGCAAGGGTTTCATGGATTTCCCCAGTGAAATGCCCGACCTGATAGCCGAACCAATCGGCCAGAGGCCCGTTATTTTCCTGTCCGCCCCAAGTGATCAAACCGCTGAGAACTAAAAGAAAAAGAGTGCTGAGCAAGATAACGATCATCCATGCCCCAACCGGGTTGTGGCCGCTATGAGGCTCGGACTTAAATTTCAGAAGGCTTTTTAGATGATCCCCGACCTGTTTGCGTGCAAGGGGAAAACGGCTAAAGCGGCTGAAAGGGCTGCCGATAAAACCCCAAACAAGGCGAAAGGCCAACAAACAGGTGAGGCTATAGCCGGCATAAACATGGATATCGAGCCACCAGTCTTCAAAAAAATATCCGGTGATGGCGGCAAGTGAGACAACACCGACCAATGCCCAATGGAAAAGCCGCAGGGGCAAATCCCAAATCATGGGGGAGGGATCGGTATTTGTGTGTTGATCGTGTTCTGAGGTCATATCGTTTCTTCGCTTCATGCGTTTCGATAAGACCAGATTGCGGGTAAAAATAGGGGCTGGCAATCAACCCCGGCACTAAAACGGGCGTTTATAACTTTGGTTTATGCAAGGGTTTGTGGGAACTGGTGACTACAAATGCTTCACCGTTAAACAACTGCCCCATCGCCCATTGAGATATTCACAGACCAATGTTCTGTGGCAATCGTGATGGTCGTGTTCCGAACAGAGTAGACAGGCATGATCAAACATTTCCGCCTTTAAAACCGTTTCGATTTTTCGCTGTGTCATTAAATCCATGAATTGATTTTTGAAAATCATCCAGTCGCCTTTTTCCTTTTTGAAACGCTGGAAAATTTCGGCAGACGGGGCCAGAATGTCTGCATGGAGATAGCCAATATTGCCAATGACTTTGAGGAAATATTCAAGATCGTTGGCTTTGGCGAAACCGGCTAATTGGGAGGTGTTATTAAGCCGGACATCGATGACCTTTTTTACATTGGCATCCATTAGGTGCCCAAAGAAAGTTTCGGCATTTTTTTTGGTAAAACCGATTGTTGCTAAATCAAATTGAGGCATGTTTATTGTCTCCCATGTTTGATTTAGCAATATAGGGAACATGGGCCTTCCCGGCAAGGCGAGGCTTGTAAAACAGTTTTGCCGTGCTGAGAGCGTTAAATAGCGACTTGATTGCGCCCCAGGCTTTTTGCTTTGTAAAGCGCTTCATCAGCATAAGTGATTAGCTCGTTTTTATCATAATCGGGCATCATTTGTGCAATTCCAAAACTTGCCGTTTTCCGGCCAACCTCTGGGAATTCGTATGCTTCGATTTGTAACCTTAATTTTTCGGCAAGAGTTGTTGCATTTTCGAGGGGTGTATTCGGACAGATGATGAGAAATTCTTCACCGCCCCAACGGCCAAGTGTATCCGTACATCTGATATTGTTTTGAGAGATCTGTGCAAAACAAATCAAGACTTTATCGCCAACCATATGGCCATATGTGTCATTTACAGATTTAAAGAAATCGACATCAAACAGAATAATAGAGAAGGGATCGTCCGTTCTTTGAAAGCGCTTTATTTCGCCATTTAATACTTCATCCAGTTTTATACGGTTGAAGATACCCGTCAACTGGTCGGTAACAGCCATTTTTTCTATATATTTTTTAGCCGTAATATCATTTCTTATGGCTGTGTAACCGGATATTTCCCCTTCTTTATCATAATCGGGGCTAATGTGTGCTTCTACCCAATAGAAACTTCCATCTTTTGCTCTGTTTTTGAGTTCACCATGCCAGGTTTTACCGGATTTAATTGTCTTCCATAAATCTTCAAACAAATCTTTCGGCATATCGGGATGGCGAATGATTTTATGTGGCTTTCCCACTAATTCGTCACGGCTATATTGGGAAATTTTACAAAAAGCGTCTGAAACATATGTAATGACACCTCTTGTATCTGTGGAAGAGGTGATGACCGTTTGGTCAACAATATTAATATATTGGTTCAGGGTATCTCGGACTGTTTTTAACTCTTCTACAGTTGTTTTCAGAACTTCTTTTTTATTGTGTAGTTCTTGTAAAGAGGAAGACAGCTTCAAATGGGTTGCAATCCGCGCAATCGCAACCTCATTTGTGAAGGGTTTAATCAGAAAATCTACTCCACCCATTTTAAAGGCGGTAATTTGAACGTCCGTATCATTCATACCACTCATGAAAATGATAGGCGTTTTGGCTGTTTTAGGGGTTTGTCTGAGACGATTTGAAAATTCATAGCCACTCATAATAGGCATTCTTACGTCAGTGAGAATTAAATCAAAATTCTTCTCTGAACATAACGCGAGCGCTTCTTCACCATTATGAGCCTCAGAAATGAGATAACCTTCTTTTCTCAAGATACGCTTCAAGGCCCGACAAACACTGACTTCGTCATCGACAATCAATATCTTGTTTTGTGTGTTTTTCTCATTTTTTGTAGACACCCCTGGGCACCCTCATTAATCAGCAAACAGAGCTTTACTGTAGAATTTTACAATGTCGTCCGACGCAGTTAAGACCTGTTTTGTTTTCTTTTCTGTTTGCTCAAAGCTAATTTATATCTTTGAAAACAGGTCTTAAACCGACTTCCCCATGTTTAACTATGCATGCTGGAAAAATCATATTCCGGCAGTGATCTTTTTATATCATTGAATTTGTATTGATTTAAAAAGTGAGGATAGGCCGTTCGACATTTTTTTACTTGGATTGAAACGATCCAAACTTGTTCTCACGTTTTTTTTCACTCAAATCATTACAAACTGTAATTGAAATAATACGGGAATAGATTGTTTAAAAGAATCCCCAAATGAGGATACAAGATACTTGGTAGACGAGTGGTGATTTTTAGAGTGAGTTGCTTGCATAGCAAGGTAAAAATAAGAATGGGTCAGCGAAATATTCGCTAACCCATTGATATATGGTAGGGCAGGAGGGACTTGAACCCCCGACCAGACCGTTATGAGCGGTCGGCTCTAACCAACTGAGCTACTGCCCCACAAGAAATAAACGTGGCGTGAATTTAATCAAAACTCACGCCACGTCAAGCCCTAGAAAAGGTTTGGATCAATTAATAATCCAGAAAGCTGCGCAGTTTGCGTGAACGGCTCGGGTGTTTGAGCTTACGCAAGGCTTTGGCTTCGATCTGGCGGATCCGTTCACGGGTCACGGAGAACTGCTGACCGACTTCTTCCAGCGTGTGGTCTGTGTTCATGCCGATGCCGAAACGCATGCGCAGAACACGTTCTTCACGCGGGGTCAATGAGGATAGAACGCGCGTTGTGGTGTTGCGCAGGTTGGACTGGATGGCAGCATCCAACGGCTGCACCGCGTTTTTATCTTCAATGAAATCACCCAGATGGCTGTCTTCCTCATCCCCGATGGGGGTTTCCAGAGAAATCGGCTCTTTGGCGATTTTCAGGACCTTGCGCACTTTTTCCTGCGGCATGGACAGCTTTTCAGCCAGTTCTTCCGGTGTGGGTTCACGGCCGATTTCATGCAACATCTGACGGCTTGTACGCACCAGCTTGTTGATGGTTTCGATCATATGCACCGGAATACGGATGGTGCGCGCCTGATCCGCAATAGAGCGGGTGATGGCTTGGCGAATCCACCATGTTGCGTAAGTGGAGAATTTATAACCGCGGCGGTATTCAAACTTATCCACCGCCTTCATCAGGCCGATGTTGCCTTCCTGAATAAGGTCAAGGAACTGCAAGCCGCGGTTGGTGTATTTTTTCGCAATGGAAATCACCAGACGCAGGTTTGCTTCGATCATTTCCTTTTTCGCGCGGTTGGCTTCACGTTCGCCTTTTTGCACGGTGAAAACAATGCGACGGTATTCTTGGATCGGCAAGCCGACTTCACCGGCAACTTCGGTGATGCGGTTGCGAAGTGAGATGATTTCTTCCTCATGGCGCTCGGCAAAACGTTGCCAGCCTTTGGCAGGCAGGGCGCTGACGCGTTCCAGCCAGTTGGGGTCCAGTTCATAGCCATAATGCTGTTTGAGGAAATCTGCACGCGACACGCGACAGCCGGTGGCCAGACGCAACAGGCGGCCTTCGCAGTTCATCAAAGCTTTGTTCAGACCATAAAGGTGGTCCATCAGTTCTTCAATGCGGCCATTGTTGAGGTGCACACCTTCCATCAAATCCACCAGTTCATGGCGCAGTTTTTCAATGCGCCGCTCTACGGTGGAGGATACCTTTTCACCTTTGCCCAAGGTGCTCAGGCGCTGTTCCTGTGCCTTGTGCATCTTGTCGTAGGTTTTGGCAATTTTTTCAAACGTTTCGACGACTTGTGGCAAAAGCTGTTCTTCCATGGCGGCTAAGGAAACGTTGTTTTCCTCGCCCCCATCATCCTGAGAGGAGCTGTCTTCGCCTTCTTCGTCTTCCCCCTCAACGTTTTCTTCGTCATCATCGTCAAGGTCGTCATCTTCCGCTTCGTCTTCAACGCCTTCAGGGGCTTCCATTTCGGCATCGTCAACGCTGTCGTCATCTGCATTGTCGATATCGGCACTCAGGCTATCTGTATCGTCAACGCTTTCTTCCTCTTCGCCATCTGCTGCGGCGACAACCTCATCGGCATTGGGGCCTCCGCCATAGGTGGTTTCAAGGTCAATGATATCGCGCAGCAAAATGTCGCCATTGATCAGTGCATCATGCCATTCCACAATTGAGCGGATGGTGATGGGGCTTTCGCAGATGCCGCCGATCATCATTTCCCGGCCGGCTTCAATGCGTTTGGCGATGGAGATTTCCCCTTCGCGTGAAAGCAGTTCCACGCTGCCCATTTCACGCAGATACATCCGCACAGGGTCATCGGTACGTCCGGTATCGTTTTCATCGATATTACCGGATTTATCTTCCTGTTCCTGCGGTGTGTTATTATCATCATCGTCGTCGTCGGCTTCTTCGTTATCGACAACGTTGATGCCCATTTCCGACAGCGCGGACATGGTATCTTCAATCTGTTCGGACGACATTTTATCCGGCGGCAGGGCCGTATTCAGTTCGTCATATGTGATGTAGCCGCGCTCTTTGCCTTTGGCGAGCATTTTCTTGACAGCGGAACCAAGGGAATCAAGAAGTGGGCCGTCACCGCCTTCTTCTTGTTTGGTTTTTGCTTCGGTAGTATTTGCAGCTTTCGCAGACATGCGATTCCCCGTGAACTCAGTAAACTTTTAAACCGGCGCTCTCTTAACCATACAAAAGGTGGAAAGCCCCCTTTAGTTAAGATGCGCGTCAAATATGTAAAGAGCGTTAATCAAACAAATCTTCATCTTTGGTCCGAAAAGAATATCCACCCGTCTCGTCTTCTTCGGTATCAACCTTGCCCATCAGTTTTTGTAAGGCCTGAAATTGGCCGAGAACCTGAGGGGTCATCTCTTCTTTAAGACGCCGTTTCAATTCTTTGAACTCCGTAGCCAGATCCCGTTCCTGCATATAGAGCCTATATGCATCTTCCCAGCCGCGAAGAACATCCTCAACAGGACGATCAGGGTGCAAAAAAGTTTCATGCCCGATAAATTTCCCACCATTTGGTGCATGAAATTTGCCAAGCAGACTGTTTAGCGGTTCTGAAAACCCGTTTTGGTGGAGGAGACTTTGAAGCGCGCGCGAGTCAAGGCCTATATCCCCATCAAGGGTCTTTAAAACTTCCTGACGAAGTTTGTCAAGCGACTCGGTCTGGAAAATCATCAATCCAAGGCGCTCTCCCACCTCGTCAATGATCTGGGGATGAAGAATGACGGCGGCAATAAGCAAGGTCTCGCGCCATTTTTTGGCGTCAACCTTGGTTTGCAGGCTACTTTTGGCTTCCAGATGGGTGTGATGATTTTTTTTCTCAAAACGCCAGTCGGGGCGTGGCTGGAACGGTTTTTTTTCTTTTTTGGCGCGTATTTCTTTCCACATACGGTCGCGCAGGGCTGATAAAAAGTGACTTTTCACCGATTCGTCTGCAATTTGAAAGGCATGTTTTTTTAAACTGTCTTCCAGCAGGGCACGGTCTTCGGCCCGTTCCAGATCCTTGCCATCGCTTTCCATGCGCCAGAGCAATTCCGAAAGAGGAATGGCCTCATCCAGAACGCTTTGCATGGCAGCGCTGCCTTCATTGGCAATCAGGCTGTCGGGGTCTTCACCGCTGGGTAAATGAACAAAATGCAGGCTGTAGCCGGGTTTGAGATGAGGCAGGGCCCGTTCTGCCCCACGCGCGGCGGCACGTTGCCCGGCCGCATCCCCGTCAAAACACAACAGGGGTGTTTTGCACATTTTCCACAGCAACTGGATTTGTTCTTCTGTCAGGGCTGTGCCCAATGGCGCAACCGCATTTGAAAAACCGCCCTGAGCCAGCGCAATGACATCCATATAGCCTTCGGTCACGATGATCTGTTCACGTTTGTAGGCTTCTTCACGGGCTTGAGCCAGACCGTAAAGGATGGTGCCCTTATGGAAAAGCGGGGTGTCCGGGGAATTAAGGTATTTTGGTTTGCCATCACCTAAAATGCGCCCGCCAAAGGCGATGACTTTGCCGCGTCTGTCTGTGATTGGGAACATGACGCGCTCACGAAAACGTTCGTAGGGGCTGCGCGCTGAATCATCGGGCTGAATCAACAGACCAGCCTCGATCATCAGGGCGTCATCCATTCCCTCGCGTTTCAATGCAGCTTTGAGGGCACCGTTGGTGTTGGCGGCAAAACCGAGGCGGAAACGTTTGATGGTTTCCTCGCTAAGGCCGCGGGTGCGCAAGTATTCAAGGCCAATGCGACCTTCAGGCATACGCAAGCTGCGTTCATAAAAAGCGCAAGCTGCTTCCATCACGTCGTAGAGGGTATTGCGTTTTTCGCTGCGTTCGCGTTGTTCCGGGGTGTCTTGCGGCACTTCCATTCCGGCTTGAATGGCCAGACGTTCTACGGCTTCGGGGAAGCTGAGGCCTTCCGTGTTCATGACAAAATCCAGCGCGCTGCCATGGGCACCACAGCCAAAGCAGTGATAGAAACCTTTATCGTCATTCACGGTAAAGGAGGGGGATTTCTCATTATGGAAAGGGCAAAGGCCGGAAAATTCCCGGCCCTTTTTGACCAGCTTGACCCGTTTGCCGACGATCTCGGATACCGAAAGCCGGTTCCTGAGTTCGTCGATAAATCCGGGAGGGATGGCCATATTCTGTCTCTACCAAACGTTACCCTTTTAGGGGAGGGTAACGTGCTGCCTTTTAAGCCAGACGGTCTTTGATGATGGCGCTGGCTTTGCCGAAGTCCATCTGCCCGGCGTATTTGTCGCGCAAGGCTTTCATGGTGGGGCCCATATCTTTCAGGCTGCTGGCACCAAGTTCCGCAATCAATGTATCGACAACTGCGCCGATTTCGTCTTCACTCATTTGCTTGGGCAAAAAGCCTTCAATGATTTTGATTTCATTGGCTTCCTGTTCAGCCAGTTCCAGACGTCCACCATTTTCATACATGGTGATACTGTCACGGCGCTGTTTGATCATGGACTGCATCAACGACAGGATTTCATCGTCGCTGATGCCATCCGGTTTATCCTGAGTTCTGGCCGCAATATCACGGTCTTTCAATGCAGCCATAATCAGGCGCAGGGTGGAAACAGTGGCGGAGTCTTTTTTGACCATCGCCTCTTTCAGGGCATTCTTAATCTGCTCGCGAAGCATAACCTTGACACAAGTTGTTTTAGGGAAAGCAAGAAACTTATATCAAATAAAGAAAAAAAGCAACATTTTAAGTTTCTGTAACGCATTGAAAAATAATGATAAATTTTATTTTAGACTCAGCCTTGACGCGGGGGTAAGATTTCTTTATCAACGCGCCAATTTGCCTGAACGTAAACATGCTTCAGACAACCCGACTTAATTTATATATACGCTCTTTGTAGATGAAGGACACGTCGATATGTCGCAGACTCAAGCGCCTGTTGCGCCTATGCCGCCAAAATCCCGTCCCAAAAATGCCAATGCGGCATTGGTTCTAACGGATGGAACTGTTTTTTGGGGGCGAGGTGTTGGTGTTGAAGGTGTCGCCATCGGCGAAGTTTGCTTCAATACCTCCATCACCGGGTATCAGGAAATCATGACCGACCCGTCTTATGCCGGGCAGATTATTACCTTTACCTTCCCGCATATTGGAAATGTCGGCACCAATGCCGAAGATATTGAAACTGCCAAACCGGCGGCGCGCGGCTGTATTTTGCGCGCCGATATCAGTGAACCGGCCAACTGGCGGGCTGCCCAGCATTTTGATGACTGGATGAAAGCCTCCAACCTTGTTGGGATTTCCGGGGTCGATACACGGCGTTTGACCCGCTACATTCGGGATAACGGGGCACCGGGGGGAACTGTTATTCATTTGCCCAAAGGTCAGGATATTGACCTTGATGCACTCAACACCATGTCCAATTCCTTTCCCGGTCTGGAAGGGATGGATCTGGCCAAGGAAGTGATGTGTTCCGCCCCTTATGAATGGGATGAGGCAGGCTGGACCATGGGCGAAGGCTATGCAAAACAGAGCGATCCGAAATATCACGTGGTTGCCGTAGATTTCGGGGCCAAACGAAACATCCTGCGCTGTCTGGCTGCGGCAGGATGCCGGGTTACTGTTGTGCCGGGTACTGCAACGGGTGAGGATATTCTGGCCTACAACCCCGATGGTGTATTTCTTTCCAACGGACCGGGGGACCCGGCAGCGACCGGTGAATATGCCGTGCCGATGATCCAGAAAGTGATTGAATCCGGCAAGCCGATGTTTGGCATTTGTCTGGGCCATCAGATGACCTGTCTGGCACTGGGGGCAAAGACCTATAAAATGCACCTCGGTCATCGTGGCGGTAACCATCCGGTTAAAGACCTGATGACAGGTCAGGTGGAAATCACCTCCCAGAACCACGGCTTTGTGGTGGATGAAGAAACCCTGCCTGCCAACGCCACGGTCACGCACCGTTCTTTGTTTGATAAAACGCTGGAAGGCATCAAGCTGGAAGACAAACCGGTCTTCACCGTCCAGCATCACCCGGAAGCTTCGCCGGGGCCGCAGGACAGCCACTATCTGTTTGACCGCTTCGTTGAACTGATGGCGAAGGCAAAATAAAAATGTCCCTTTCCACCGATGCTGCGAAACTGCTTAATGCCATGGCTGAAGATGATCAGCTACCCGGCGGGGCGTTTCGCGATGTGGAAGGGATTTGCGATGAATTTATGGTGCGTGTGCCCGATCAGGATACACTCGCCCACTGGCTGGAAGAACTTTGTGAAGCCGGTGCCGTTATTCTTGAAGACCATGAACTGCACGTTCTTCCAACGCCGCCGTTCATGGCTTCCATCACCCTGCACGGCCTAGATATGGCCGGGTATTTGGGACGATAATTTGTAAGGACGATAAGGTTAGTCATGCCAAAACGTACAGATATTAAATCGATTATGATTATTGGTGCCGGCCCGATTGTGATTGGGCAGGCGTGTGAGTTTGATTATTCAGGCGCACAAGCATGTAAGGCACTGCGTGAGGAAGGCTATCGTGTCATTCTTGTGAACTCCAACCCGGCGACCATCATGACGGACCCATCCATGGCGGATGCGACCTATATTGAGCCGATCACCCCGCAAGTGGTGGCTAAAATTCTGGAAAAGGAAAAGCCCGATGCCCTGTTGCCGACCATGGGTGGCCAGACTGCGCTGAACACGGCTTTGGCCCTTTATGAAAACGGTACGCTGGATCGTCTGGGCATTGAGATGATCGGGGCGACAGCCGATGCCATTGACAAGGCGGAAAACCGCGAACGGTTCCGCGCGGCCATGGAAAAAATCGGTCTGGAAAATGCCCGTTCCTTCGTTTGTCACACCCGCGCCGAAGCCAACGATGCACTGAAGGAAATCGGCTTTCCGGTCATCATTCGCCCATCCTTTACCTTGGGCGGCACCGGTGGCGGTGTGGCGTACAATAAAGAAGAGTTTGACCAGATCGTCGCTTCCGGTCTGGCGGCTTCTCCGACCTCTGAAGTGTTGGTTGAAGAATCGCTTCTGGGCTGGAAAGAATATGAAATGGAAGTGGTGCGCGATAAAAAAGACAATTGCATCATCATCTGTTCTATTGAAAACGTAGACCCCATGGGCGTTCACACTGGGGATTCGATCACTGTGGCCCCGGCCATGACGTTGACGGATAAAGAATATCAGATCATGCGTAACGCCTCTTTGGCGGTTTTGCGCGAAATCGGTGTGGATACGGGGGGCTCAAACGTTCAGTTCACCGTCAACCCGAAAGACGGCCGTGTGATTGTGATTGAGATGAACCCGCGTGTGTCGCGTTCTTCTGCGCTGGCCTCCAAAGCAACCGGTTTCCCGATTGCAAAAATTGCCGCCAAGCTGGCGGTCGGCTATACGCTGGATGAACTGGACAATGATATCACCGGGGTGACACCGGCGTCTTTCGAACCCTCTATCGACTATGTGGTTACCAAAATCCCGCGTTTTACCTTTGAGAAATTCCCGGGCACAGATGACAGCCTGTCTACGGCGATGAAATCTGTCGGTGAAGCCATGTCCATCGGCCGGACTTTTCAGGAATCCTTGCAAAAAGGCTTGCGTTCCATGGAAACCGGGCTGGATGGCCTGAATGAAGTAGAGATTGAAGGTGCTGACGGCCCGGATGGCAAAATGGCAATTATCGGGGAGCTGGGCAAACCGCGTTCAGACCGCTTGCTGGTGATTGCGCAAGCCTTCCGCCATGGGCTGAGCCTAGAGGAAATTCAGGCGGCATCCAAATATGAGCCGTGGTTCCTGCGTCAGGTGCAAGGCATTGTGGAAGCCGAACAGGAATTGATCGACAAGGGCCTGCCCGGTGAAGCCGATGATCTGCAACGTTTCAAACAGATGGGTTTTTCTGACAAGCGCATTGCCAAACTGACGGGTAAACCATTGGAAGTGGCCGCTTATCGCCGCCATGTGCTGAACATTCATCCGACCTTTAAACGGGTGGATACCTGTGCGGCGGAATTCCCGTCCAAGACGTCTTATATGTATTCCGCTTATGAAGGCGATGGCATTTACGCCCCGGAATGTGAGGCAGAGCCGAGTGATCGCAACAAGGTGGTCATTCTGGGCGGTGGGCCGAACCGGATTGGCCAAGGCATTGAGTTTGACTATTGCTGTGTGCATGCCTCTTACGCGCTGAAAGAGGCGGGTTATGAAACCATTATGGTTAACTGTAACCCGGAAACGGTTTCTACGGATTATGATACATCCGATCGTCTGTATTTTGAGCCGCTGACCGAAGAAGACGTGATTGAGCTGATCCGCGTTGAACAAGGCAATGGCAATGTAAAAGGCGTGATTGTCCAGTATGGCGGGCAAACACCGTTGAAACTGGCCCATGCGCTGGAAAAAGCCGGTATTCCGATTTTGGGCACAAGTGTGGATGCCATTGATCTGGCCGAAGACCGCGAACGTTTCCAGCAGTTGCTGGCAGAACTGGGGCTGAAACAGCCGTCCAACGGTTTGGCCCGTTCTGAAGACGAAGCTTTGAAGGTGGCTGAAAGCATTGGTTTCCCGCTGGTCATTCGCCCGTCCTATGTTTTGGGCGGTCGGGCCATGGAAATTGTTCATTCCATGGACCGTTTGAAACGCTATATGAAAGAAGCCGTGCAGGTTTCCGGTGACAGCCCGGTTTTGCTAGACAGTTTCCTGCAAGATGCAGTTGAGGTGGATGTGGATGCCATCGGTGATAATGACGGCCATGTCTATATCGCGGGCATCATGCAGCATATTGAGGAAGCCGGTATTCACTCCGGTGACTCAGCCTGTTCCCTGCCGCCTTATTCTTTGAGTGAGACGATTATTGCGCAGTTGAAAGACCAGGCGATTGCGCTGGCCAAGGCGTTGAAAGTCGTTGGGCTGATGAACGTTCAGTTCGCGGTGAAAGAAGATGTGATTTACATTATTGAAGTCAATCCGCGTGCTTCACGTACCGTGCCGTTTGTTGCCAAAGCGACCGGTGTACCGGTTGCCAAGATTGGCGCACGTGTGATGGCGGGTGAAAAGCTGGCGGACTTTGGTTTGTCTGATGAAATGGCGAAATTTGACCATGTTGCGGTCAAGGAAGCGGTCTTCCCCTTTGCCCGATTCCCCGGTGTTGACATCCTGTTGGGCCCGGAAATGAAATCAACCGGCGAAGTCATGGGGCTGGATAAAGACTTTGCTTCCGCTTTCCTGAAATCCCAACTGGGAGCCGGTTCGCATCTGCCGAAAGAAGGCTGTGCTTTTGTTTCTGTCAAAGAGCGCGATAAAGACAAAATCGTGCCGATTGCCCAGAAACTGGTGGAGATGGGTTTTTCCATTCTCGCCACAACAGGCACAGCCAAACATTTGGAAAGTCATGGAATTTCAGCCAAGCAGGTCAATAAAGTGATTGAAGGTCGCCCTCATTGTGTGGATGCGATTCTCAATGATGAAATCCAATTGGTCATTAACACGACCGAAGGGCTTCAGGCGATTGAAGACAGTTATTCCATTCGTCGCCAAACCCTGACAGAAGGGATTCCGTACTATACGACAATGGCAGGCGCCCAATGTGCGGTCGAAGCGATTGAGGCTTTACGTGCAGAAAGACTTGATGTCGCTTCGCTTCAGTCGTATTTTGATACATCCTTCTGATGTGAAGGAATTGCATTGAACGCCACGCCCTCAGTGGACTGGGGGCGTGACGTATTTTTATTGTTCGTTTTTGGGAAAATGTTATGGATCGGATACCCATGACGGCTGAGGGATTTACTCAGCTGGAAGAAGAATTGAAGAAGCTGAAATCAGTTGACCGTCCGGACGTGATTGCAGCCATCGCTGAAGCGCGGGAACATGGCGACCTGTCGGAAAACGCCGAATACCATGCCGCTCGCGAAAAGCAGGGCTTTATCGAAGGCCGGATCAAGGAACTGGAAGCTGTGATCAGTGTTGCCGAGGTCATTGATACCACGCAACTGTCCGGTGATGTGGTGCGTTTTGGCGCAACGGTGATGGTTGCGGACGAAGATACGGATGAAGAAACCACCTATCAGATTGTCGGTCAGCATGAAGCCAATCTGGAAGGCGGCAAAATATCCATCAGTTCACCGCTTGCGCGTGCGTTGATCGGTAAATCACTTGGCGATAGTGTGGAAGTGCGCACGCCCGGTGGTGTGAAATCCTATGAAATTGTTGAAGTCGAATACAAATAACGACAATTCGGGATAAGAAAATATAAAGAATCAGAAAAGGGCCTTCTTTGGGGAGGCCCTTTTTTAATGCTTTTTTATCCGCCACTGGATTGATTGTTATTCTTCTTCGTGTTCATCTGGATGGTCAAGGCGAATAGGAACGCCCGGGGTTGCCTTGGCGGTGCGAATTGTCATTGCCGATTTAACATGACCGACATTTGGAGCGGACGTCAGGTGGCGGGTCAGGAATTGTTGATAGGAATCCCAATCCTTTTCGACGATTTTAAGCAGAAAGTCGGTTTCGCCAGCCAGCATATGACATTCACGCACTTCCGGCCAGGAATGAACAAGGTCTTCAAAAGCCTTCAGGTCAGCCTCTGCCTGACTGTTCAGGCCGACTTGTGCAAAAACGGTGACATTGAAACCCAGTGCTGTGGGGTCAAGGTCAGCATGATAGCCGCGTACATAGCCTGCTTCTTCCAAAGCACGGACACGACGCAAGCAGGGAGGAGCCGATATGCCGGCACGGCGAGCCAATTCGACGTTCGTCATGCGGCCGTCCTCTTGCAAGTCTGCAAGAATACGGCGATCGATTCGGTCAAGTTTGACCTTTTGCATAATAATTCTACTCCAAAAAAAACGTATCTTACGCAATGATATTACAATGTTGTCAAGCGTAAGCCAAGAGAAGCTTAGTAAAAAAAAGTAACTTTATGCGCCGCAATATTCCCGTGGCGATTTTTTAGGCAAAAGAAAAAGAAATGGATAGGAGAGGTTAGAGCGTTGTTTAGAAAATGTATTTCGAATTCGAAATGAAATGGGCCGATTTTTCCATGGAATAAATGCGTGCTTTTCTGGCTGCAAAAGAAAAAAGACGTTACAGTTTCAATACTTAGAGAGAACCTTTTATTCTTGCAATCTGTATGGTGCAAGGGTAGTCTCTCGTTCCAGTTTTTAATTATTCTAAACTATAGAAGGAAGAGAAGATGTCTCAAGTACTCGTCGGCAAAGCCGCTCCCGATTTCACTGCACCGGCTGTCATGGGTGACAATTCCATTAATGAAGAGTTCAACCTGAAATCTTACCTGGACGGTTCTTACGGCGTTGTGTTCTTCTACCCGCTGGACTTCACTTTTGTTTGCCCGTCTGAAATCATTGCGTTTGACCATCGTCGTGCGCAATTTGAAGAACGTGGCTGTAAAGTTGTTGCTTGCTCAATCGATTCTCATTTCACCCACCTTGCGTGGAAAAACACTGCGGTTGAAGAAGGCGGTCTGGGTAATGTTCAATTCCCGATGGTTGCTGATATCACCAAACAAATCGTCAATGATTATGGTGTTGTGACTGGCCCGGGCATTGCGTTCCGCGGCACATTCATCATCGATAAAAACGGTGTTGTACGCCACCAGCTGATCAACGATCTGCCGCTGGGCCGTAACGTTGATGAAACCATCCGTACACTTGACGCCCTGATCTTCCATGAAGAACATGGCGAAGTTTGCCCGGCTGGCTGGAACAAAGGCGATTCTGGTATGACGGCGACCCCGGAAGGCGTTGCGTCTTATCTGGCTGACCATGCTGATGAACTCTAAGTTCATTAAGTCATTGTAAACTAGGAAGAAAGGGGAGCTTTGCTTCCCTTTTTTCTTCACTGCTTGCACAAGTTTCAACCGCACCCTAGATTAGCAGCCAAACGTACTCTCATTAGATATAAGGATAAACATCCATGTCCGAACAGCACCATTCCAAAGTTTTGATTCTCGGTTCCGGCCCGGCCGGTTATACGGCAGCAATCTATGCTGCGCGTGCCAACCTGAAACCGATTCTGGTTAAAGGTTTACAACCGGGCGGTCAGCTGACCATTACAACGGATGTGGAAAATTATCCCGGCTTTGCCGACCCTATTCAGGGGCCATGGTTGATGGAACAGTTTCAGGCTCAGGCTGAAAATGTCGGTACGCAAATGTTTGATGATACAATTGTTGAAGCGGACCTTTCCAGCCGTCCTTTCAAACTGACAGGGGATTCAGGCAGTATTTACACGGGGGACACACTGGTGATCTGCACCGGTGCATCGGCACGCTGGTTGGGGCTGGAAACAGAACAGAAATTTCAGGGCTTTGGTGTGTCTGCCTGTGCCACATGCGATGGTTTCTTTTATCGTGAAAAGGAAGTCGCCGTTGTTGGCGGGGGCAATACAGCCGTTGAAGAAGCGCTTTACCTGACCAATTTTGCTTCCAAGGTTTATGTCATCCACCGCCGCGATGAACTGCGTTCTGAAAAAATTCTGCAAGATCGTTTGCTCAAGCATGAAAAAGTGGAAATGGTTTGGGACAGCGTTGTCGATGAAATTATCGGCGAAGAAGATCCGTTCGGGGTGACAGGTGTGCGGGTTAAAAATGTTAAAACCGATGAAACCCGCGTAATCCCGGTGCATGGAACCTTTATTGCCATCGGTCATGACCCCAATACAGGCCTTTTCAAAGACCAATTGGAAATAGATAGCGAAAATTACATTATCACCAAGTCGGACAGCACACAAACAAGTGTGCCGGGTGTCTATGCTGCCGGTGATGTTCAGGACAAGGTCTATCAACAAGCTGTAACGGCAGCCGGTACAGGCTGTATGGCTGCCTTGGAAGCTGAAAGGTTTTTGGCAGAACAGGAAGATTAATTCTGCAAGATTGTAGAATCCGGGTGTTTAATCAGGCGAAAGGTGTATTTTTTCCTTTCGCCTTTTTTTTCTATGCGCTATACGCATAGCAACTATGTCCTCAAAGAATGGAATGTCGTATGCATTGGGACAAGCTCCGTGTGTTTCATGCCGTTGCCGAAGCAGGCAGCTTTACACATGCCGGTGAAAACCTGAACCTCAGCCAGTCGGCAGTTAGCCGCCAGATCAGCGCATTGGAAGAGAGCCTGCAAGTGACACTCTTTCATCGCCATGCTCGCGGTCTTATTCTGACCGAGCAAGGGGAAATGCTTTATAAAGCGGCACATGATGTGTTTGCAAAACTGGCGATGGTGGAAAGCCAACTCAGCGAAAGCCGCGAAAGCCCGCAAGGGACTCTGACAATTACGACAACGGTTGCTTTTGGTTCAACATGGCTGACACCAAAATTACGGGAGTTTCTGGAACTTTATCCCGATATTGAAGTCAGTGTGGTGCTGACCGATAACGAGCTTGATCTTTCCATGCGTGAAGCCGATGTGGCAATCCGCATGACCCCACCGAAACAGCCGGATCTGATTCAGCGTCATTTATGGAGCATGCCTTATCATATTTACGGGGCACCTGAATATCTGAAGAAGCATGGTGTGCCACGCACACCGCAGGATTTGGACAATCACCGCATTATTGTTTATGGCGATGGCATTAAACAACCGGTACAAGGGTTGAACTGGCTGCTTTCTGCCGGGCGTTCTGATGGAACAAAACGGACAGCTTCATTGCGTGTGAACAATGTTTACGGTATTTACCGTGCTGTTCAAAGCGGAATCGGTCTGGGGGCTTTACCGGAATATATGAGCCGCGAAGTGGGGAACCTGGTAGAGATTCTTCCCGAATTGCGCGGGCCTGTTATTGATACATATTTTGTCTATCCGGAAGAATTGCGTAATTCAAAGCGTATAACTCTTTTTAGAGACTTCATTGTTCGTAAAATGGCACAGGCTATTTAGAAAGTATACATATAAACCTTTGCTATATATGGGAAAATTTCATTTCCCTTTAGTTATGCGCTATGCGCATGGCTGATTTGATAATTTAGCTATGGTTTTCGCACCTGCAAAAATATACAAATAGTTTATCGGCTTTGTTGCGTTGCAGCAAAGTCACTTCCCCTCAGGAGTTTCTCCTGAGTGAGGGTCTCCTCCGAGGAGGATCGACCCTACGTCTCCCAGACGTGAAGCCTCCCTGTTAAAACTTGCCGGACCCTTGTTGGTCCGGCTTTTTTTTTTGAAAAATTGGAAGAAAAAGAAGTACCCTTAAAGTATAGGATGCCCATTTTTCAGTGACTTCGGATACTGCTATGCAGTAATTGCATGTGTGCAATGCCAAAAAAGGGGTGGTGTTTCAAGTGAGGAAAAGCTAAATAAAGGCCATCGAATGTTGCAACGCAATGTTCTTATCAGTTTTTTACCGGAATATTTCCGGTTCAGGGCCTGATCTTTTCGGGTCCTACGTCTCCCAGACGTGAAGCCTCCCTGTTATAACTGCTAGCCGAACCTTTGGGTTCGGCTATTTTTTTGCCCAGTCGAAATAAAGGTTGCGAAGGCGCATGGTGATCTCGCCAATGGGAAAGGTCTTATCTTCAAGCTTTGTGAGCGGGCTAACCTTGGAATAATTGCCGGTCGCAAAAATTTCATCGGCATCCTGCAATTCTTCGAAATAAACGGCTTTTTCAGTGACGGCCATGTCATTTTCTTTGGCAAGCTTGATAATTCGTTGGCGTGTAATGCCGTTCAGGAAGGTGCCGTTGATCTGAGGTGTGATGATTTCGCCATTTTTAACATAGAAGAGATTATTATAGGCAAATTCGGCAACATTGCCCACAGGGTCCAGTACAACGGCCGTATCAAATCCTTTCTCCTTAGCCTCGCTGACGCACCGTGCGACATTGGGGTATAGGCAGGAAGCCTTGGCATCTGTCGGGGCCATGTCACGGGCCGGGCGACGGAAGCTGGACTTGCAGGCGGAAAAGCCATCAGGTTCAGGTAACGGGGCTTCAAAAATGGTCAGAACAAAACGCGTGCTATGGGCATCAGGGATAATGAAGCCGCTATCGGCATAAAACATGGGGCATATATAAAGTGTTGATCCATGCGGGAATTTGGCAACACCTTCCCATGAAAGATCGACAATTTCCTGAGTCGTCAACATGGGAGACATGCCTAAAATACGTGCGGAATGGATTGAGCGGGCACAATGGGCTTCAAGGTCGGGGATCACGCCCTCAAAGGCCCGTGCACCGTCGAAAACGCTGGAAGAAAGCCAGACCCCGTGTGTGCGTGGTCCCATTAAAGCTGTGTTACCCTGTGCCCATGTTCCTTCACTGTAGGTCCATGTGAGGTTATTGCCCATATTCCCCATTGATATCTCCCCATTTTTTTCCTGCATCAATGATGGAGAAGAATTTTAATTTGTGAAGTTTTTTTTGGCAGGACCTTCTATTTTTAATTGTCTGGTTGATCCTTTTACGCTCTTCTGGGCTTGTGGTGGGTCTTTCAGGGTACAGATGGCGTGGGACTGGGCCATCAAAGCGCAACATAAGAATTGTCATGAGATACCTCCTTGAAAATAGGAATTATAACCTAGTTTAAGAGGGGGCAATATCAAGGGGTAAGCGTGGTTTTATTGGGATGCCCAGATAATACGGTGAACCCAAAGGATTTCGTGCAGTTCAAAAATGCGGTCTTCATATTCCGGATTGAGGGACTGAAGTTCGATCCGGCGTGCCGTTCTTCTGCGCAATTGTTTTGCCATGACTTCCCCATCGGTTGTTTTGACCACCACCCGGTCTCCCCGCCGGATATTGGCGTTGGGAGAAACCAGAACCAAATCCCCATCACGATAGACAGGTTCCATGCTGGCACCACTGATTTCAAGGGCATAGGCGTTTGAGTCCGGAATATCGGGAAAGGGAATTTCATCCCAGCTACCGCCTGTAGGGTAGCCTGCATCATCAAAAAAACCTTGGGACCCAGCCTGTGCAAGCCCGATTAAAGGGATATTGCGGTAGGCAGTGCGCTTGTTGTCACCCTGAACATACCCAAGAAATTCATTGAGGTCTGAATGAGTCGCTTCCAGTATTTTCGCAATACTTTCCGTACTGGGCCAGCGAGACTTCCCTTCACGGGTGAGCCGCTTGCTTTTGTTGAAAGTCGTTGGGTCCAATCCGGCTTTTTTAGCCAGGCCTGAAGCCGATAATCCGTACTCCATCGCCAGGCGGTCAATGGCGCGCCATATGTCTGCATGTTTTAACATGGGAGCATTATCCTATAAGTAGGATCGAAAGGATATAGGAATTTATTGAAAAGTTGTAATTGACTTGGGAATTTTTACTGCTTATTTATGTTCTCGTTGTGTTCTTTTGTTTTATGCATCGGAGAGTTTTATCATGTCATCTTCAAGAAAGATTGTTCGAGCACCGTTTCAGGAAATGGAAACCGTACCTTTTGCCGATGGGGAGGAGGCATGGTTCTGGTTTTCACGATGCCAGCTTATGCGTTTGGAAGGGGCGCGTTTTGTTGCCGGAAAAGTGGAAACCCCGCGTCCTTGTGACCCTGATGATGTGTATCGCGCGGTGATGGGAATTTATCGTCAGCACCAGATTGAAAACCCGCATTTGAAAGTGTTGGGAACTTACGGAGGAAAACTGATGGCGCCAAACATGTATGCCAGTGAGGAGAAGAAAGATGTTCCTCTCTGGCAGGAAGCTTTGCAGAAGTTAGGAGACGTTTTGCGGAAAAAAGGAATTGTACAATGAAGAAAGCCTTGATTGTGTTTAGTGACAATAGTGGGGCGTGGTGGCTGAAACTTTTAAAGCCGGGCTATCGCCATTGTTTTGCAATGGTGGAAACGGACCGCGGTATTTTGTGGGTTGACCCGTTAAGCAATAGTTTGACCCTTAAAATTCTGGAAGGGTATGAGTTGAATGCCCTTGTCAGGTGGTATCGGGAAACGGGGTTGAAAGTTGTGAATGTTCCTCTGGAGACTACAAGAAGAAAGCCTTTCTGCTGGGCACCTATGACATGTGTGGAAGTGGTGAAGCGGTTGGTTGGGATACGCGATCCCTTTATTGTCACCCCTTGGCAGCTTTACAGGCTCTTAAATAGAACAAAAAGTGAAAATATAGGAAAAAATGAATTGACTTCTGTTTGAGTTTTTGCTATATCTTTCTTCGTCAACAGGAGAAGTGTGACCAAAGCCCTTCGGGATATTCCCGAGGGGCTTTTTGTTTTGGTCCAAGCGCTTGTCTGCGCGTTCTTCTTTTTCCAATAGCATAAGGAGTATTGCCATGGGTGGCTTATTTTCTTCCCCGGAACCGATTGCCCCACCACCAGAGCCGCCAGCACCGCCGGACCCGGCAGAAGCTGAACGTGAAGAGCGTTTGAAGAATATGGAACGCCGCCGCCGAGGACGTCAGGGGACAATAGCTACGTCCTGGCGCGGGTTGGAAGAACGTCAGAACAACCCGGCTGCCGGTGGCAAGCAGTTGTTAGGAGATTGACATGAATGAACTGAGCGCCAAAGAGGTGCTGGAACGCTATCGCAAGGCCAAGGAAAAACGCGGTGTGTGGGAAAGTCACTGGCAGGAATGTTATGATTATGCCTTACCACATCGTAGTGGTTTTTTTAGTCAGGGAATGCCGGGTGAAAAGCGTGCAGACAAGCTGTTTGATGCGACAGCACCTGATGCGGTTGATCAATTGGCAGCCAGCATGCTGGCACATTTAACACCGCCATGGGCGCATTGGTTCGGTTTAATGCCGGGGCCGGATGCGCAGGAAGAAAAGCTGGATGAGTTAAAGAAGGATCTAGATAACGCATCTACGATTTTACAGACCCATTTTGAACGTTCCAATTTCTCCATTGAAATGCATCAGTGTTATCTGGACCTAGTCACTGTGGGAAGTGCGTGCCTGTTGTTTGAGGAAGCAGCGCCGGGGCAGGCTTCGGCCTTTCGTTTTACGGCCGTACCGCTTTCTCAGGTTATGATGGAAGAAGGGGTCGGCGGGCTGCTCAGCGATACTTTTCGGCGCAGTGACATGTCGATGGGACACCTGCGCATTCGTTTCCCCGAAAGCAAACTGCCAGCTGAAATGATGGCGCGTGCCGAAAAAAATAAGGATGAGCGTTTCCACGTTATTGAGGCGGTTGTTGAAAACGGGTTGCGGTTTGAATATCTGGCCATTTTGGAACATGGTTATGAAGGCGTTGGGGAGCCGCAAATTTTGCGCCGGGCGGGTTTTGCCCAATCCCCCTTTATCGGGTTTCGTTGGTTGAAGGCGCCGGGGGAAAGTTATGGTCGTTCCCCGGTGATGAAGGCTTTGCCCGATATCAAAACGGCAAACAAAGTGGTGGAACTGTCTTTAAAGAATGCGTCCATTGCGGTGACCGGCATCTGGCAGGCCGATGATGACGGCGTGCTCAACCCCGGCACGATCAAACTGGTGCCGGGAACCATTATTCCCAAAGCGGTCGGTTCGGCCGGACTGACCCCTTTGCAAAGTCCCGGCAGTTTTGATCTGACACAGGTCGTGCTGGAAGAATTGCGAAAAAGAATTCGCCACGCTTTGCTGGTTGATCAGTTGGGGGCATCTGAAAACAAGCAGATGACAGCCACAGAAGTGCTGGAACGTTCTGCTGAAATGGCCCGTATTCTGGGGGCAACTTTTGGGCGGTTGCAAACAGAGCTTCTGACTCCGCTGATTGTTCGTGCGTTGGCCGTGTTGAACCGGCGCGGAGAATTGGACGGGGTTAGTGTGGATGGTCGCAGGGTTGATTTACAATATAAATCTCCGCTGGCGCGGCAGCAAACCCGCAAGGAAGCACAGGATATTCTGGCATGGATTCAGTCATTGGGAAGCCTGGGGCCAGAAGCCATGGGGTTGATTGATCCGGTCAAAACAGCACGTTTCCTTGCCAAAGCTTATGGTGTTCCCGGTGAGATTTTCAAATCTGAAGAAGAATTGAACGCTGCTTCTTCTTCTCTGGAACAACTTCCCTCAATGGGGGGCGATGGCATGCAAGCCATGACACAGGCCGCCAGTCAACTGGCCCAAAATCCTGAAAAATTACAGGAACTGATGAAGGAAATGCAAAATGCCACGTCACAATGATCCGGGCTGGTCCTGGTTTGAGCGCGCGCTGGAAAGTGAAACCCAGCAAGGTGTTGAGAAAGATATTGCGGGGTTGTTTGCACGTTGTTTTAGCGGCAGCGATGGTGAAACCGCATTGGCGCATCTGGCGGAAATGACACTGGCCCGGCCTTTGGGGGCAAATGCGCATAACGGTATTTTACGCCACCTTGAGGGGCAACGTTATCTGGTCTCTTACATTATGGGGCTTGTGCGTCAGGGTAGAGAAGGAAAAACTTTTAACAAGAGGTGATTTATGACTGAAATGATTAAACAAGGTGAATGCCCGGCTTATCTGCCGGAAAAATTCTGGGATGCGCAATTGGGCCAGCCACGTCTGGAAGCGCTTGCTCAATCCTACCGTGAAATGGAACGTAAAGTCGGTGCGGGTTTGCATAAACGCCATCAGGTTCCGGCCCATCATGGGGACTATTGTGTGGAATGTAAAAGTGACCTGTTTAGCAATAATGAACAAGTCAATGCACGTTTGCATCAGGCAGGTTTCAGTAATGAACAGGTGCAATTGGTTTATGACCTTGCCCATGAAGCTCTGGACCCGTTGGTGGCTGAAATCATGAGTGAACTTCACGCCCAGCAGCAGATTGACCGTCTGTGTGACAAGTTTGGCGGAGAAGACCGATGGCTGGAAACAGCAAGGCAGTTGAAAGTCTGGGGTAATAAACGCTTTGGGCCTCAGGCCTTGAGTGCCATGGGGGGCAGCTATGATGGCGTGATGACCCTCTATGACATGATGACCCGTCAGGAGGGGGAGCCTGCATTGGGAGGTTTCGATGAAGCTCACCCCATGAATAGCGAAGATGATATTCGTAAACTGATGCGCAACCCGAAATATTGGCGGGATCGGGACCCGGCAACTGTTGAGAGAGTTCGGGCCGGTTTTCGCCGCCTCTATCCCGGTTGAGCGAATAAGAATAAAAAATAGGAAAATAATCATTGACTTTGAGGCTATTTTGTTCTATATATATTCTCAGTCAACGGGAGAGGTGTGTGCGGTTTGATCCGAAGCTTCACCTCTGATGGTTTTCTTTTTTCTCAAGATATCAAAGCCGGGATAACTGTTTGTTTCTTTCAAACAGCCCTTGTGCTCTGCCTGTCTGTCCGGGCGGAAAAATATGCGTTTTTCCATAACCATGGCGAGGGAACGGGCGTTCTATCCATACAATCAATCACATAAACAGGAGTGTTGTTATGTCGACAACAATTGAACAGTCGTTTATTGGCCATTATGTGGCCGAGGTCCATCTGCAATATCAGCAAATGGGCTCCAAACTGCGCAATACCGTGCGCACCAAGGATAATGTGGAAGGGGCGACAACCACCTTCCAGAAAATAGGCAAAGGCACGGCTTCAACCAAGGGGCGTCATGGCAAAGTGCCGATTATGAATATCGATCATGAACCGGTGGAATGTAAGCTTTATGATTACTATGCCGGTGACTGGATCGACAAACTTGATGAGATCAAAACGAACATCAATGAAATGCAGGTTGTTTCAAAGGCCGGGGCTTATGCGCTGGGTCGCAAAACAGATGAACTGGTCATTAATGAACTGGATAAATCCACCAACTTTGCCGGTGATGGTACAGACGGTTTGACTAAGGTAAAGGTACTGGAAGCCTTTGAAATGATGGGTGAGGCCGATGTGCCTGATGATGGTGAACGCTATGCTATTGTGGGGTGGAAACAATGGTCCGACCTGCTGCAAATTGATGAATTCACCAAGGCTGATTATGTGGGTGAAGATGACCTGCCCTGGAAAGGGACACAGGCCAAGAAATGGCTGGGGACACTTTGGATGCCGCATTCCGGCCTGACCAAAACGGCCGATGTGCGTTATTGCTACTGGTACCATAAAACTGCCATCGGTCATGCCATTGGGCACGATATCAAGTCTGATGTTTCCTGGCATGGGGACCGGGCGGCTCATTTCGTTAACAACATGATGTCTCAAGGGTCAATACTGATTGACCCGACAGGCGTGGTGTCATTGCGGTGTCTTGAAGGCGTGTAAAGCCTCAAGTTTTCATTCTACCTCCCAAACTGACCCCGACTGTTTTTACAGCCGGGGCGTTTTTTTGAAAAAGGATATGATTATGGCTTTTGAATCCAAAAACCTGAGTGTTTTGGCCTATTCCAACGGTTTTACCCTTTGGCACTACGTAACGACCGATACTGCCGGCGATGTTGATACGCTCAACTATTTCAATGAGGCGTGCGACATGTTGCGCAGTGGTGATATGGTGATGGCCAATGTGGATACGGCAGGCACGCCGGGAGCTGGTATTTTTCTGGTGACAAACAGTACCGCATCTTCCGTTGATCTGAGCGATATTACTGCTGTCGGTGCAGTTAATAGTGATTAAAAGACAAGGGCGTGTTTGCTGAAAGCAGGCACGCCCTAAAATTCTTCCTGATCTGTTTCATCAGAGGGCATATCGTCAAAACTGAAGAGTTGTGGGGCTTTTTCGATAACCATATTGAGAATTTCCTCAACTTTTTTCTGGTCATCCAGTGCAGCTTCATCAATTTTGCCCTGCATGCGTTCGTTGTCCAAACTCTGCTTCATTCGATGAAGGTCTTTGAGTTCGCGGATGAAGACGTCACGCGATCCGATAGGAAGGTTTTTCTCTGAAATATAGTGTAAAAACTTAAGGGAAGCATGGATTGCCAATGTAAGCTGGCGTGCGCTTAACTCATCAAGTTGATCTTGTAAGTCCGGATCAATGCCTTCTTTTTCTGCGGAAGTTAAACGGCGTTGGATAATTTCGTTAAAACTTTCGCATTCAATGACGAGGTCACGAAATTCCAGATAGGTTTTAAAACCTTCACCATTCATGGTGTCTTCTGCCTGTTTGGCCCAACCATCAAGTTCATTGGTTTTTTCACGCAGGCTACCGATGAATTCGGTGATCTGTGTGCGGTGTTTTTTTCGTTTTTCCTGACTGCTTTCAACCAACATGGGAACTCCAGAAATATTGTTTTTAATTTTTAATCCACTCAGAGCGATTGAATATTAAGGAATCATAGCTTGTGCCTATCGGCAAGTTTTAAAAGATTAAAAATAAAAAACACAGATGAAACAAGCGATTAAGAACTGTTTACGATTGTTTTATTTACTTTAACCGACCGCGCAAAAGAACACAATTAAATTGTGTATAGGTCTATCTTCTCTTAAATCAGAAAGGATTACGTAATGTCCCTTACGAAGATCGGGATGTGTTCGCGCGCCTTGTTGAAAATTGGCGTCCAGGCGATTTCATCATTTGATGATGGTTCTGTGGAAGCAGAAGTTGCGCAAAACCTGTATCCGGGGGTATGCGACCATTTGCTGTCATCCTATCCTTGGAGTTTTGCAACGGCGCAAAAGCGTTTGGCGCGTCTTTCAGCACAGCCCATTGCGGATTTCTCTTACGCCTATCAATTACCTTCGGATTTTCTCCGAGCTCTTTCTGTCGGGACGGGAGATCAGGGGCGTGGGGTGAGCTACCGTATTCAGGAACAACGTCTGCATACAGATATGGAAGGGGTCATTCTGACCTATATTTTTCGCCCTGACGAAACGGCATTCCCTCCTTATTTTTCCCACTGTCTGATTACGCATTTGGCGGCTGAGTTTTGTCTGCCGTTGACGGAAAGTTCTTCACGTGGGGAAACGTTGCTGCGGATTGGCGAAAAGGACTTACAAAAAGCACGCAATATAGACGCCCAGCAACAAACGCCACAAAGCATTGTACTGGACGGTCTGATTTCAGCGAGGTTTTAAAAATGGCCAGATTACGCATGACAAAAAGCAGTTTTTCAGGCGGTGAAATTTCTCCTTATATGATCGGGCGTGGTGATCTGAAAGCATATGAAAACGGTATGAAATCCATGCGAAACCTGATTATCTACCCAACTGGCGGGGTCCGGCGTAGGCCGGGATTGCGCCATATTGACCGTGCTTTGGGGGCGGCTCGTCTCATTGCTTTTGAATTTAATATTGAGCAGGCCTATTTGCTGGTTTTCAGTGATTTGAAAATGAGCGTCTATCGGGACGGGGTGAAAGAGGTGGAAGTTGAAACCCCTTGGAATGAGACACAATTGAATAAACTGGTTTGGACGCAAAGTGCAGATACGCTTCTGGTGGTGCATCCCGATGTGGCCCCACGTAAAATTACCCGGACCTCTCATACGGACTGGACGCTTAGTACATGGTCTTTTTATGAAGATGAAGACACAGCCCGCTTGCAGCAACCTTATTATAAGTTTGCAGAAGATGAGGTGACGTTACAGGCCAGTGCTACCTCCGCTACGGTCACGCTTACGGCCAGTGCAGATGTTTTTGTGGATGATCATATCGGCACACGTATTCGCCTAGCCAAACGGGAAGTGGAAGTTACGGCTGTGAACTCTCCTACGACAGCAACGGCCGAGGTGAAAGACAAGGATGGACTGGTGGATACCGTTGCAACGAAAGACTGGGAAGAACAGTCTTTTTCAGCAGTCCATGGCTGGCCGGTTTGCGTAGTTTTTCATCAGGACCGATTGGTGATTGGTGGTACACGTGATTTGCCAAACCGTTTATGGATGTCCAAGTCTTCGGACCTGTTCAATTTTGACCTTGGTGAAGGCTTGGATGATGAAGCCATCGAATTTGCCATTTTGTCTGATCAGGTCAATGCCATCCGTTCACTTTTTTCTTCCAAACATTTGCAGGTCTTTACTTCCGGAGCGGAATGGATGGTCTCGGGGGATCCGTTAACGCCGGAAACCATTCAGCTTAAACGCCAAACCCGGGTGGGCTCACCGGTGAATCGCTATGTACCCCCGCGCAACGTGGATGGGGCTACTCTTTATGTCAGTCGCGATGGGCAGGATTTGCGTGAGTTTATGTTTACGGATGTGGAACAGGCTTATCAGTCCAATGATCTGGCTATGCTGTGCAAGCATTTGATTAATGAGCCCCAGGATCAGGATTATGACAGTTACCGGCGCCTTTTTTATATGGTGATGGGGGATGGTACCATGGGGGCATTAAGTGTCTATCGTTCTGAAAAAATATCGGCCTGGTCGGTTCTGGAAACAAAAGGGTTGTTCAAAAACGTCTGTGTGGTTGATCAGGAAACATATGTGCTTGTTGAACGTCAGGGAGAGACTTTTATTGAAATTTTCGATGACCGCTTAACCACTGATGGTGGGTTGCTGGGAGAAGATGCAGATGCCAGCCTGATCTGGTCAGGGCTTGATCATCTTGATGGTCAAACGGTTAAGCTGGTCGGAGATGGGGCTGTTCTTTCCGATCAAATTGTTTCTGCCGGTCAGGTGAGTTTGGGGCGCGAGGTGGTGACATTGGAAGCCGGGTTGTCCTATAGCCATATTCTGGAACCCTTGCCGCCCTCTCCTCAAGCGACCGGGCATGCCGGTCAGGGGGGGCGGGTGCGTCTTGTCTCGCTGACCTTTCGTTTGAAGGATACGCAGGCGCTTAGTCTTGATGTCGGGCGGGGACCTAAAGAAATTCCGTTCAAGCGCATTGGTTTAAATGGTGTGCTTGACAGTGGGCCGCAATTGTTTAGCGGCGACATTACTGTGCGTGCTTTGGGGTGGCGCCAAAGTGGGACTGAAAGCCTGTGGCGTATAGAACAGGAAACACCCTTGCCTTTTAGCGTGATGTCGGTTGTCGAAGAACTCGGCGCCAACGCATAAGGTTTTATTCAACAGGAGAAAACGATGAGTGAACATATCATTATCGGTGATGTGCGCCCGCGTATTCAGGCCGTGGGCGATGGCGTGCAGACGGAATTTATCTATCCGTTTGCCATTTTCAAGAACGGTGATCTGGAAGTTTATCTGGATGAGACGTTGCAAACCGATGGTTTTACAATAACTGGGGCAGGCCAAAGCGAAGGCGGTAGTGTTCTCTTTGAAGTACCCCCGAGCAATAATGTTTTGGTTACATTGCGGCGTTATCTGGTGATTGAACGCACGAGTGATTTTGCCGAAGGTGGTGCCTTTCATGCCTCGGTTATTAACCGGGAACTGGATTATCTGGTCGCCGTTGCCCAGCAGAATGCTCAGGATACAAAACGGGCCCTGATGTTAAATGCAACGGATGGAGATGTGGTTCTGACCTTGCCTTCAAAAACTGAACGGGCCGGGACATCTTTGGCATTTGACAATGAGGGGATACCGGTTGCAGGACCAACTGTGACGGAAATTTCCAAGGCACAGGCCAATGCAGAAGCCGCCACGCAGGCGGCCATTGATGCTTTGGCATCACAATTGGCTGCTGAAAGCGCAAGTGAAACAGCACAAACGTTTGATCCGGCAGCCTACCGGCAGATCATTGATGATATTCAAACGGAAGATCTGGCAGATGGCGCAGTGACGCAAGCCAAGATCGACCCGGCTGTCACTCTCGGCGGTCCCTCATTGGGTACCAACTCCATCATCCGCACCAATGCAGATACCATTTCAGAAAATATCACAATTCCGGCTGGGACAAACGGCATGAGCGCAGGGCCGGTCACAATCGCAGATGGTTTCACATTGACGGTTAACGGCAATTATACGGTGGTTTAAATGACAGCAATTCTAAAAGTAGACCAGATTGAAAAGGCCGATGGAAGCCCTGTTGATTTGACGGGGCAGAGTGCTGCTAAAGCAACTGTCCGGTTTGGTATGTTAGCCCTACAGGTTTATAACAGCTTTAATGTTTCAAGCTTAACTGATTTAGGGACAGGTAGACCAGCTTTTAACCTTACATCAGCTATGTCTGATATCTATCATTCTCAGAGTAGTATGCAACAAGCATCTGCCTTTTATGGCATTCAGGATGCTACTGTTACAGCGTCATACTGTTCATTTTATTCGTTTAATTATAATGGAACCGCACAGGATTTAGACTATGGCTCTATACAAATATTTGGAGACCTCGC
The DNA here is from genome assembly GCA_050297075.1 of Terasakiella sp. GTDB lineage: Bacteria > Pseudomonadota > Alphaproteobacteria > Rhodospirillales > Terasakiellaceae > Terasakiella. The sequence continues at coordinate 584,639 of JBNKSC010000026.1, read as the reverse complement.
ATGAGTACCTTAAGAACAAATCGAATTGAGCTTGGGGATGGTTCTGCTGGCGTGGGGACCGAGTATGTTGTCGGAGGGGGATCTAAAGCTTGGGCTTATCTTGATGGGCAAGCCCCATCGGTTAGGAACTCACTTAACGTAAGTAGCGTAACTGACCTTGCTGTGGGTCAATTACAGGTAAATTTGAGCAATATCATGCTTAGTGCAGAATATGTTGTACATGTCACTTCTACGAATGGTGTTTCTATTGGTTTTGCGGGTCAATTAAGTGCCCCACGTACAGCAAGCCAATATCCTGCTTGGTGTAAAGATAATAACGGAAACTGGGGTGATACCATTTATCTAGGTACCAGTGTTTTAGGAGACCTCGCATGAGTAATCTAAATGTTACCAACATTAACGGTCTTGATGCTGATGCAGGTAAGGCGAAGGTATGGGCAAAATGGTCTGCTGCACCATCGACGGTGCTGGGTGGGAGCCTTAACATATCTTCCCTTACAGATAATGGGACTGATGATTTCAGTTTGAATTATACCAACACCATGCTTGATGACGGTTACGCAGGTAACTTGACTTGGGCTGTTACAGATAGCGGCTTTGGTAGTACTCTTTATTACACCTATGTAGGAGGTGGTCGATATAAAATGTATACCGGATATTCTCGTTTTAGTTCCTCAAGCCCTCGTGATGGGACCCCTAATAATGATCTGGTTTATTACGCCATGACAGTTCATGGAGACCTCACATGAACCAACTTGCAGACCTCCCTTTGTGGCAACGACTGGCTGTTGCGAAAGAACAGCTTGCGCCGTTTCAGTCTGATTACCGGGTTGTGTTTGAGGCTGATATTGATAGTCCGTCAAGTGTGCTTGTGCCGGACCCGAACTGGATGGCTTGTGCGCTCCATGGCGGTATTTTGCCTCCGGTAGAGGTGTATCACCAGCTTGAACAGGATGAGCAGGGCAGGATTACCAATGGTCATATTCTGCATGATACGCCGCCTGTGGGGCCTATGAGCGAAGAAGAGGCGATTGAATACCTTATTCAAAAAGATGTTCCTCAACATGTTTGGAAAACCAAACAAGGCAATTCAATTAAAATGGTGATCTGTAAGAAGGATCAACTTCCTGCAACGCGTGATTGGCGTAATGCGTGGAAAATCAAACAGGAGAAAAAAGATGACAACCACATATATCCAAACTGAACAGGGCGTTATTGATGCCAAGCATGTTCAAAAACCGCAAAACCGCCTTTTCCGTGGCGCATGGCAGCTAAACGGCACGGTCATTGATGTGGATATGGTCAAAGCGCGCGAGATCTGGCGTGATAAAATCCGTGCTGCGCGTAAACCTGTTCTGGAGCAACTGGATGCCGACTATATGAAGGCACTGGAAAGCTGTGATACAACAGCACAGGCAACCATCGCCGCCCAAAAGCAGGCCTTGCGCGATGCTACGGGGGATACGGGGATTGATGCTGCCACAACACCGGCAGAACTGGAAGCGGTGCAACCAACCGGGTTGACAATTTCATAATCTGATTTTCCTTTATTGAAAAAATGAAGTCCGTTTTTGCTTGAAGCGAAAACGGTTTTTTTATGGGGAAGGAGAAAAAATTGGAGACAGGTCAAACACCTAAACCAAGGCGGCGCAGGCAACGCAAAAAAGCCACCTCTTTGGAAGAGGTCCGCGAATTACTATCTGATTTGCTGCCTAGTCTGATTGAAAGTGCAACCCGGAGCTATGAAGCATTCAGCAATGCCGATGTGCCTGAGGATGCAAAAGGGTTTGGGGCGCATCATGCTGCTTGCAAAGCTGCCTTATCCCATGTGGAACTTTTAACAAAATTGGGCCGCTGGGTGCAGCAAGAAGACGAGGGTGGCGGTGTGAGTACCCTTTCGGAAGATGATGAAGTTGCGGCTTTGTTGGCTGGTGCACGTGCAGCTCTTGCGGAACTTGAATAGGGCTTGGGAAACGCCCGGCAATGATCGGGCGTTTCTCTTTTTTAACCCCCAAGGATAAAGGAGGAAAAAATAAAAATGATACATCGTGCGGCATTCCCGGAATTCGTCATGCTTTGGGATCAGGTGCAAGGGCTGAGCTTGCCTGCCCATCATCTCAGGATATGCCGGTGGTTGGATGACTGCTGGCAATGTAACCGAAGAGAGCTTTTACTGATGGCTTTTCGCAATAGCGGCAAAAGCACGTTGGTGGGGTTGTTTTGTGCCTGGTTGCTCTATCAGGATGCGGATAAGCGTATCATGGTTATGGCCGCAGATTTTGCGCTGGCAAAAAAAATGGTGCGTAATGTCAAACGGGTTATTGAACGCCATCCCTTGACCAAGCGGCTTAAGCCCAAGCGCAAGGAACAGTGGGCCTCAGATCAGTTTACGGTTAACAGGCCCAGTGAACTGCGTGACCCCTCCATGCTGGCCAAGGGGATTGGGGCGAACATTACGGGATCGCGGGCCGATGTGGTGATCTGCGATGATGTGGAAGTCCCAAATACCTGTGATAGTGCGCCCAAACGTCTGGATTTGCGCGCACGTTTGCAGGAAATTGATTATGTCCTGGTGCCGGGCGGTTTACAGCTTTATGTCGGCACACCTCATACCTATTACACCATTTATGCGCAACATCATCGTATAGAGAGTGGCGAGGAGGAACCCTTCCTTAACGGGTTTGAACGCTTTGAACTTCCGTTGTTGAATCAAAACGGGCTAAGCCAGTGGCCCGCGCGTTTTCCAGATCATAAAATTCAGGCCATTCGGGGGCGTACCGGCAAAAATAAATTCGAAAGCCAGATGATGTTGCGCCCCGTCAATATTGCTGAAAGTCGGCTGGATCCGGACTTGATGCAACGTTATGAGGCTGAGCTTGATTATAATGAACATAACCGCATGGCTTCCCTGTCCTTAAAGGGGCGTCAGTTGGTATCAGCCAGTTGTTGGTGGGACCCATCTTTTGGTTCACCGGATAAAGGTGATGCCAGTGTGATTGCTGCCGTTTATACGGATGATCAGGGGCAATACTGGCTGCATGCCTTGCGCTATATGACATATGATCGTGCGCTTCTGGACAGGGCGGATGAGGCAACGCAATTGTGCCATCAGGTTGTGGCTTTTGTTCAGGAATATTATCTGCCCTCTGTTAATCTTGAAAGCAATGGTGTGGGCAAGTTTCTGCCCGGTTTATTGCGCCGGGAACTGGCAGCTAAGGGTGTTTCCTGTGCCGTCTTGGAACAGCATTCACGCACCAACAAGGCAGAACGTATTTTATCGGCTTTCGATGTGGTTTTGGCCTCACGTGCGCTGAATGTGCATGCCAATGTCTGGAAAACCCCGTTTGCTATTGAGATGCGTGAATGGGTTCCCGGTGTTTCAGCTAAAGATGATGCCCTGGATGCGGTTGCGGGATGTTTGCTGTCTGAACCCGTTCGTTTGCCACGAACGCCCTTATCGCACCTGGATGGTGAAAAAAGAACGCATTGGGGCGGTGGCAGGCGAACACATCAGGTCATGAGTGATTTTGATGTCTGAACGGAAAATAAAGGAACGCTAAAAATTGTGCTTCTGCGCGCAAAGCCGGAGGCATTTTTTATGAGGAGTACAAGATGCAAACAAGTTGGAGCATCGATCTGATCTGGTGGATTACGGCTGTTGAACTGCCTTCGTTGGCTGGCCTGTTCTGGATGATTTGGCGAAATCGTCAGGAAGTTGGCAAAGATTTGTCGGATTTACGGGAACATGTGGAAAATGGGTATAGTAATGCACGCGAGAACCTGTCGGCATATAAGCTGGAGGTTGCCAAAAATTATGCCTCCATCACGTATATGAAAGATGTTGAAAGGCGCCTGACAGGGCATTTGGTTCGCATTGAAAATAAACTGGATCAACCTTATCGAGAAAGGCTTTAAACAAATGACAGTCTGTCGTTATTCCCAACACCCTGATCAGGCAATCGAAACATTGGCGCGCACGCTTTATGGGGAGGCCCGTGGTGAAAAGGTGCGCGGGCTGGAAGCTGTTGCGAGTGTGATTATCAATCGGGTCGAAAAAGCTTTGAAACGTGGTGGCTACTGGTGGGGTACAGATGTTGAAGAAGTCTGTTTACGCCCTTGGCAGTTTTCCTGTTGGAACGTGAAGGACCCCAACCGGGAGAAAATTCTGACAGTGGACCGTTCCAACAAAGTCTATGCAACGTGCCTGCGTGTGGCGCGCCGTGCCGTCTTTGGTGTGTTGGGTGACCCAACCCATGGGGCGACCCATTATCACCGAAGCGGCCTGATGCCTGCATGGGCATTAAAGCAAATTCCCTGTGCAGAGATCGGGCAACATATCTTTTATAAAGATATCCCCTGATTGAATGAAGTTGCTTATTGCGTTGGGGGGGCTCTTTCTGTAATGTGCGCCGAATTTTTTTGACAAAGCTATGTATCGTTTGAACAAGCTGCGCTATAGTGCACGCTTTAGCGCAATGAATGGATACAATCGTGAAGGAACGATTATGAGTGTAGATTGGACGCCTGAACGTATAGAGATTTTGACAAAGCTCTGGAACGAAGGCATTGCCACCAGCGAAATCGGGCGCCGTCTGGATGTGACGAAAAATGCCGTTGTTGGCAAGGTTCATCGCCTCGGTTTACCCAAGCGCCAATCCCCTATTCAACGTAAACCTGCCAAGAAAAAGAAAGTGCAGGAACCGGAAGTGATTACGATGGATAAATTGCGCCCGGGCATGTGTGCCTGGCCGATTGGGGATCCGGGTGCCCCGGGCTTCCATTTTTGTGGCGATAAATCTACCGAAGGCAAGCCCTATTGTGAAACCCATTGTGAACAGGCTTATGTGCGCAATGTGAAAGAGGATAAAGGGGCCAATAAAAAGGTTTCCTAAGCATTCTTCTGATGGTTTAAGAATTTGAAAAAGCGTTTCAGCTCACATGGGGCTGAGACGTTTTTTTATGTGCCCTTAAACCGGCAAGTGAATGAAATGCAAGGGTGAACACGACAATGGAACCGCCTAGAAAGGCATTGAGGGAAGGGGCTTCATGCAGAATGACCCAGACCCAGACGGGGCCAAGGATGGTTTCCAGCAGCATCAAAAGGCTGACTTCCGGTGAGGGGATGTGTTTGGCCCCAAGCCCCAGCAACACAAAGGCTATTGCGTTAAGTCCGCCCATCACTGCCAAAGTGTAACCTGCTTGAAAATTGATATTGAGTGTCGAGGCAAAAAACAGGGCGGGCAGGCAAATCAGGAAACCGCCCCATGTGAAGACGGTAGGGACATTGATGCTTTTTTCACTGCGGATTACGGTCATGTTCGCGGCGGTGAGAAATGCACAGGTCAAAGCAATAAGCTTTCCGTCCAGCCCTTCACCATCAAGGCCGTCGAGAAAAACGATGATAATACCGATGACAGCACAACACATGGCAATCCATGTTCTTTGAGGAATGCGTTCTTTTAAAAAGATCATGGATAAAAGAGCGGCAAACAAGGACATGGTGCTCAAAATCACCAGTGCATTGGCAACCGTTGTTTTGTTGATGGCCACTACAAAAGTCAATGTGCCCAAAGCTGATAAAGTTGCGGCCAGCCATTCGCGCCAGCTTTGCGGCAGGAGACGCTTCAGGTCTTTGAAATGTGATGTGAGAACTTGGCTGATCACGAGCCCAATGGCAATGAACAGGGCCCGCCAGAAAATAATGGTCCATTCCGGTGCCTCAACCAGACGCACCAATAACCCGTCAGGGGTTAAGGCAAGGGCGCCACAAGTGGCTAACAGGAGCCCCTTTATATGCTCGCTACGTAAGGACATGGAAGTATTTGTTTCCAGATGGAGGAAAAGGCTGTGGAAGCTACTCCATCTGTTGTAAAAAGCAAGCGAAACCAGCTATAGCGTAGGACCACATCATGAGCTATATGGACCATTTGCAGGCCTGTAACATCTTTGACCTCAGTAAGTTCGTTCCTTTTAGGATGCCAGATAATGTCAAGATCGGGCATATTCGCTGTGATAAACTTGTTCATCTTGCAGCCTACCCGGATGTGTTGGAGCTGACGGCTCAAAGTGTACGGATTAAGGTTCAGCACAATATCAGTGAGGCTATGGGCAGAGTCACCCAAGGGTTACGCGATGCTGGTTTTCTGGAACATTGGCGCGATGAACTTTATGCGGTTAAGGAAAGCTTTGCGCAGGAGCCTGTGTTTCTGATTGAACGTGCGGCAACCCCCTTTTTCGGCATTCGGGCTTATGGGGTGCATATCAATGGTTTCGTGCGTACCAAAGAAGGGCTGAAAATGTGGGTGGCCAAACGCGCTGAAGACCGCGCCATCTGCCCCGGCATGCTGGATAATATGGTGGCGGGCGGTCAACCCGCCGGGCTGACGCTGGCTGAAAACATTATCAAGGAATGTGCCGAAGAAGCCAATATTGGCCCAGAGCTTGCCCGAACAGCCCGTCCTGTGGGGATGATCAGCTATAGGATGGAAACGGATGGCGGGGTAAAGCCTGATGTGATGTTTTGTTATGACCTTGAATTGCCAAAAGAGTTTGTGCCGCAAAATACCGATGGGGAGGTTGAAAGCTTTACTTTGATGCCGGTTGAAGAGGTGGCCGAGATTGTGCGTATGTCATTTGATTTCAAGTTCAACTGCAATCTGGTGATTATTGATTTCCTGATCCGCCATGGGGTGATAGACCCGGATGATACAGCGGATTACGAAGAACTGGTACAGGGGTTGAGAGCTTGAGATTGTTTAGAACTTAAGGCAGATAAAGATTTTGTCACACTGGCGCAGGCCAGTGTCTATGATGCGGTGTCTTAAGCACTGTGGATGCTGCCTTTCGCCAGCATGACGATATATCTTTATCTCGAAGTGGTGTTATCCAAGCATGTTTATGACATCTTGCGGGTTGTTACCCTGTTTTCTCAAACTGCGTATCGTTAGGGACTTGTCCCTTTTGGCAAAACGTTTGCCATCTGTACCAACCAAGAGATCATGATGATGGTATTCAGGGACATGCAGGTCCAGCAATGCCTGTAACAAGCGATGGATATGGCTGGCGTGAAATAAATCTTCGCCGCGGGTGACCAGCGTAATGCCTTGCAGGTGGTCATCCAGTGTGACGGATAAATGATAACTGGTGGGAACATCTTTGCGCGCCAACACCACGTCACCAAAAATTTCCGGGGTGGCCTGTTGGAGGCCTTTGGCTCTGTCTGTCCAATTTAACGGGCCGGTCTGAGCATGTGCTTTATCCATATCCAGACGCAGGGCATAAGGGATGCCTTGTGCAATCAAGTCCTCACGCTGGCTGGCCTCTAAATGGCGACAGGTGCCGGGATAAAGCACACCGTCCGGGCCATGTGGGGCATGTGCGGCCTGTTGGATTTCATGCTGGATGTCTTTTCGGGTACAAAAGCAGGGATAAAGCAGGCCTCTGTTCTGCAAGTTGTCCAAGGCCTGTTGATAGTCAGGCATATGCTCTGATTGGCGGCGCACGGGTTGTTCCCAGCTTAGCCCAAGCCAAGCGAGGTCTTCAAAGATGGCATTGGCATATTCTTCGCGGCAACGCCCGATATCGATATCTTCAATACGCAGTAGAAAATGCGTGCCTTTTTTAGCACTGAACAGGGCGCTGTAAGCATGACCAAGATGAAGGTATCCGGTCGGGCTGGGGGCAAAACGGGTGGTTTCTACAATCATGGACATTTTTTAGCATAGCTGTAACCCTCTTGTCATAGTGCTTTGTTAGTGTATGCTAACCACTAAAGGAGGTTATTAGGCCCATGTTTGCTGCACAGGCACACTATCCGGCTCTTGTCCTCAATGCGGATTATCGCCCATTGAGCTACTTCCCTCTTTCTCTCTGGCCTTGGCAGGAAGCCGTGCGCAACGTCTTTATTGGACGAGTGCAGGTGGTTTCGGAATATGATGCGGTGGCCCATTCCCCCAGCAGTGAGATGAAGCTGCCCAGCGTGATTGCGCTGAAAGAATACGCCAAACCGGTGCCCCGTGTGGCCTTTACCCGCTTCAATCTGTTTCTACGTGATATGTTTTCCTGCCAGTATTGCGGGGTGCAACTGCCTGCACAGGACCTGACCTTTGACCATGTGCTGCCCAGATGTCGTGGTGGCAGGACGAACTGGGAGAATATTGTGACGGCCTGTCGCCCTTGTAATACAAGGAAAGGCCACCTCAGTATCAAGGAAGCTCAAATGCAACTGGCCATGCCCCCTTACAGGCCCAGTAGCTTTGAACTTCAGGAACACGGTCGCTTTTTCCCGCCAAATCACCTTCACGAGAGTTGGCGGGATTTTCTTTATTGGGATAGCGAACTGGAAGATTGAAGACCGTTTGAATATCGTGCTTTTAATGAAATATTTCCTAGACGAAAATAAACCGTTCATACAAAATGCCTGAGCATATGTTCCTCTATTGCCTGCATGATGATCTTTTGCCGAGAAAAATATTAAATCTAGAATGAACAGTTTTGTTTTTTGCCTTTTGGGCGCTTTTCTATATTTCACCTTTGCCTTGTTCGGGATGGAAATATTTTCTCTTGAACCCAGCAATATTACGCTGTTATGGCTGCCTTCCGGTATCGGGTTTATTATGTGCCTGAGTTTTTTCTGGCGGGCTGTACCTTTTATATTAGGGGCAAGTTTTCTGGCAAATTTTTCGGGGATGGCAATAGAACCGCAAAGTGCGCAGGTCTTTCATACCGCAATTGCCGCAGGAGCCGATAGTCTGGCTCCGTGGCTTGGGGCGGTGATGATGAGGCGTTTTCTGCCGAACGGTTTGGAGACGATTGCCGATTTGGCGAGATTTACGCTTTTTGTATGTATCGGACCAACGTTTGTATCGGCTGTATTGCTGGCGGGGAATTTGGTCAGTGGTGGGTATATCGCTTTTTCTGCGGCCAAAGATATGGTCTCTGTGTTGCTGATTGCGGATACACTGGGAATTTTGATTGTGTATCCTCTGTATTCGGCATGGAAAGGGCATTTTAGCGAAAAATTTACGGAATGGAGTTTTGCGCTTGTCGTTTCGTTGCTGTTGATTGCCATACTCTATGTTTCCTTTCATTTGGCGCCGATGTTTATTTTCTTCGTTTTGCCGGTGCACCTGTTTGTGATTTTCTTTGTTTCGGCGCGCTTGGTCAGTTTGATGCTGGCTGTGACGATTATCACGACGGTTGCCTTTGCTGCGTCTGGACTGGGGCCGTTTGCTGTTCATGTGCCTGAGGCGGGCAGGCAAATGCTGGCGGCTTTCTTGTTGAGTACGACCTTTATCACCTTGGGGGTGTTTTTGCAGAACCGGGAACTGAGCGATGAACGCACGTTGGTGCGCGACTGGCGCGATAAAGCCGGGCGCGACCCTTTGACCAAACTTGCAAACCGACGTGCCTTTATTCCTGTTCTGCAAAATGAGCTGGAGTTGGTGCGACGACATGGGGAGACCTACCAGTTTGCGATTGCCTTGCTTGATCTGGACCATTTCAAACAGGTGAATGACCGATATGGGCATTTGGCTGGTGATGAAGCTTTAAAGACAGTTGCCGGACTTTTGCATAAAAGCATGCGAAATATTGACATGGTGGCACGTATTGGCGGGGAGGAGTTTGCTGTCTTGTTTCCTGCAAACTCTTCTGAACAGGCTTTAAGCGCGATGGAACGTTTTCAGGAAAAACTTTCCGAGGTTGTTGTAGAAACAGCAGCCGGGAATTTTCGTTTGACAGCAAGTGGCGGCATTACGTCTTCTGAGCAGGGGACGGACTCAGTTGAAGCCATGTTAGCGCGTGCGGACCATTGTTTATATGCCGCCAAGGAAATGGGGCGTGATCGAATCATCGTGGATGGGCAGGAGAGAAACAGGAAGGCGGATTGTTTCGATTTGTGATGATTTTTTGAAATCGAATGTTTCATTCTTATGATGCCTCTTCAGAAATGAAGAGGCTTTTTTTTGTTTAATTGTGGAGATGTATATGGATCCCTTTTCAATATTTATGACTGTGGCTTCTATGGCTATGTCTATGCAACAGCAGGCGCAGCAACAAAAAGCGCAGCGCCAAGCTATGCAGCGCCAAGCTGATAAGGCAGCGAAAGAAAGGTGGGAAGCCTATGAAAAATCTGAGAAACAGCGCAAAGACCAACTGAAAAAAGCGCTGGCGAAGAAACGTGCGCGTATGGGAGCTTCTGGTCTTTCTGCGGCAGACGGTTCTTCAGGTGCCATTATTCAAGGGCTCCGAAACGATAAGGCGGAAGCGACATATGAAGATTTTACCGATAATAAAAAGCAGATTGATGAAACGATTTCAGGGATGCAAGCAAGTTTGCTTGAGAAATCAGATGCCGCAAGACGCAGCGCATACTCAAAGCTAGGGTCTGTAGCTGAATCGTTTATCGGTGATGTTTTCAGTGGTATTGGTGAAACAGCAAAAGCGCCTAAAGCTGAACCGGATTACACTAAGGAATTACCCGGGCAACTTTACACATTCTAATTGTTAAAGCTCCACAGAATCCTTTTGACAAAGGCGCGTAAATCTATATATTGCGCGCCTTATCGCTTTCCGGGAACGTTGATTGTGCGCAATCACGCCGCTTGCGGCCTACCGGGACAAGAAAAATATTATGAAATCAAGGATGTAACCTATGTCTAAGCGTATTAACGCAAAGTACAAAATCGACCGCCGTCTGGGCGTTAACCTGTGGGGTCGTGCCAAATCTCCGATCAACCGTCGCGATTCTCGCCCGGGCCAACACGGCGCACGTCGTCGTAAAGTTTCAGATTTCGGTCTGCAATTGATGGGGAAACAGAAATTGAAAGGCTATTATGCCAACATTTCTGAAAAACAATTCCGCCGTTATTACAAAGAAGCCGTTCGTCGTGTTGGCGATACTGGCGAAAACCTGATCGGCCTGCTGGAAACTCGTCTGGACGCGGTTGTTTACCGTATGAAATTCGTTCCGACCATGTTCGCGGCTCGTCAGTTTGTAAGCCACGGCCACGTTCTGGTAAATGGCAAGCGCGTTACGATTTCTTCTTATCTGGTTAAAGAAGGTGACAGCGTTGAGATTCGCGCGAAATCCCGCGAGATCCCGATGGTTCTGGAAGCCATTTCTTCCGGTGAGCGCGATGTTCCGGAATATCTGGATGTAGATCATAAGAAAATGACAGGTACTTTTGTACGCGTTCCGAAACTGGAAGACGTACCGTACCCGGTCCAAATGGAACCGAATCTGGTTATCGAATATTACTCACGTTAATATTGGTCACCAATTCCAATGATAAAAAACGCTCAGTTTACGGACTGGGCGTTTTTTAATGGAGAAAATATGAAAAATGTTTATTTGCTGCTGGCAATAGTTGGGGCGGTTGTACCGTGGTTTTTCTTTGGATCGTTTTTTCTGATAAACGGAATTGATGTGATTGCTTTTTGGGAAGGATTATTCAGCGAGGAGTCCGCTGCCGGGTTTGTTGTTGATGTGTTGCTCTCAATCATGGTGTTCTTGGTCTGGTCATATAGAGATGCACAATCCAAAGGCATTAAGAATTGGTGGGTTGTTTTACCTGCGATAGGGTGTGTCGGTTTGTCACTGGCGTTACCGTTGTACCTTTATTTAAGGGAAGATATATAGTTCTGTGGGCTCTTTTCCTGATAAAGGGCGTTCCATTCTGGGGGAACTGTGACTAGAATGAACGCGGAGTTTCAGGAAGTGCCTTAATCAAGGGGAATGTTTGGGGTGTCGGCGCTTAAGGAAAAGGCAAAAGCCGAAGAGGGTATAAGATCATGAGTGATCAAAAACTTGATGATTTGTCCAGAGAGGAACTCATTTTGCGCATTCGTCATTTGGAAGATGAATGTGAGCGTTTGCGCTTGGAAAACGAGCCTGATAAGCCGCTTAGTATGTTTTCTTCAGCGGTTGAACATATTTCAGAAGCCGTTGTGATTTATGATAAGGATGGCGGTCTGGTCGCCTGGAACCAGAACTTCGCTGATCTATACGATTACAGAGAGGAAGAATTGCGCCCCGGTGTTCATTATTCGGAACTTGGGCGTATTGATATTGAACGCGGCAATGTTGCTGTTGGTGATGAATATGGCGATGGTGAAGAATACCTCAAACGCAAGGCAGAATACAGGCACAGGCTGGAAGGGTCTTTTATTGTGCGTTTAAAGGATGGCCGCTGGATCAAGACAACGGACCGTCCAATGGGCAATGGCGGTTTTGTAAGTGTTCAGGTTGATATAACAGAGCTTAAGAAACTTGAAGAACGCATGCGCTATCTTGCCCAGCACGATATGCTGACTCAAATGGCGAACCGCAATCTTTTTGCTGAAAATAGTGCCTATGTTCTGGCAACGGCAAAGCGTCATAAGGAAAGATTTGCGGTTCTCTTTATTGATGTGGATGAATTTAAAGACGTTAATGACCGTTTCGGTCATGCGATTGGGGACGAGGTTTTGCGTATGGTCGCACAACGCCTTAAGGGGCGTCTGCGCGAAAGTGATCTGGTCGCCCGTGTCGGCGGGGATGAATTCGTCGTTCTTCTGCCGCAGCAATATGATAATGAAACGGCGCATAAGGTTGCCGAAGACATTATCGAACAAATGCACATGCCTTTCTTTGTTGAGGGGCATCAATTGGGTATTGGCATCAGTATCGGGATTGCCAATTATCCGGATCACGCCGCAACGATTGATGATCTGGTTCGTCTGGCTGATCAAGCAATGTACGTTGCCAAGAAAGAGGGTAAGAACCGTTGGGCTGAATTCTCGACGGACTGGAACTCTATTTCCTGAGTGTTTCTAGACCACTTTAGCCTCAAGTTGACGCATTTCACGCCCTTTCAAAATCAATTCTGCCTCCATGAAATGCATCAACTTGAGGCTAAAGTGGTCTAGCGTGCGCATTTGGCCGCAGTCAGACCCGGGAATGACTTGCCGGAAAAAACACAACGGTTATTGCCGCTTCTGCCACCAATTGAGCGGCAGAAATCATATTGGTTTGAGCGGCGTAATTGCATACCGTTGATTTTGTTTTTTTCATCAAAAGCAAAATCCATCAGCCATAAATGAGGGTCATTTTCCAGTGTCAGCAAACTGGCACGATGGTTGCCAACCTGCCCCAGACCCCGGCTATAGCATCCGAAGGATTTAACCGGCAACATCATGAGATATTGCGCTGCGGCTTTATTCTCCAGTGTCGGGGCGACCACATCTTTTTCTGTACTGATGATTTGTTTGGGGTCAGCAGAAAACAGCAGACGGGCCTGATCTCGCAAGACGATATTTTCACCGATCAATTGTGATATTTTTTGTTCGTTTTCATCACGTGGATTTTTGAGGAAACGTGCAATTTGACTGAGCGTGCGGTTCATCAGTTGTGTGGTTTTAGCCGGTGGGCGCACCTTGTTTTGAGGAGGAACGTTTAAGCCTGCTTCCTGCAACAGGACAGCGATGTTTTCACCACTGCATTGGCTGATATAGTCGGTTTCACGGGCAAAAAGGGCATGTGGTTGCATCATGCGCCAGATGATGAGCGCACTGTCTTTTTTTGACAGGCCCAACCGTTCCTGCAAGGCCCCTTGTATGGCCTGACAATTGGGGAGCAGGGCTTCCGGTGGAACGCTCCAAAAACTTTTTTCCAGATCAGCCAGAGCATCGCGCGGGCTCAGGTCTGAAATTTTTTGCGCAAGCAAAGTGCTGTAGGACTGTGGTAACCCTTGGTAAAGCGGCAGGAAAGATTCACGGCCTTCTACATAAAGCAATGTTTCCAGAACACTACTTCCGCCTGAGGAGGTGAGTTTCAGATTTGCACCATAGTTTTCAAGATAGGAAATGGTGAATTGCGCAACATCACGCAAAGAAGCTTCTTCAACCAATCCAATTCTTTGGGAAAATTCATCGGCCAAAGTTGAAATCTTGTGTGCCCCCTCGTTTGAATAGAGTGTCAAACGGGTCGCATAGGCCTCCACCAACGCTGCGGCGTCTTGCTCCAGCCCCTTAAGTTTGTCTTTGAGAAGAACCAGCTCAAGGCTAACGCTGAGGGGCGCGCGTTTGGCGACAAAAAAGGGACTGAGACTGTTTTGTACGCTGAATGTGGTTTTCCAGTTACTGGCTTCTTTTTCAAAAATGAATAAAGGCACAGCGGGAAGTTTGAATGACGGTCCGTTTTCTATATGGGCAATCAGGACGATGCTTTTGGTGTCATCCGATGTCATTGCAGAGAGGAAACCATTGGCGATGGCTGAGCTGTTTTTGGGTTGAGCCAGAATGCGGATATAGTCACTCTCAGTGGGAAGAGGGGAGACATCAACCTGTTCACTGATCAGGCGTTGATTAGCAAGGCGTTCTGTTTTAGCCGGGTCAAGAACCACTTTGGCGGGAACCTTAACCTTGGGGGCTTCTTCTTTTTTGCAGGCACCGAGAAAAGCAATGGAAAGGCTGATCAATAAAATTGTGCTCAGATGTCTGATGCGCATATGGATATCCCTTTATTCGGCCTGCGAAAACGAGTATCTGTTTAATTTGAACAACATGCTACCAGTCTGATGGCGGTTTTTCCACCGCCTTTTGATTTTAGAGTCAGAAGGGAAAGAACAGTGACTTCTCTGAGTACCCATAAGGAAACAGTTCATAGTGACTGGATTGATTACAATGGTCACATGAATGTGGCCTATTACGTGCTTGTTTTCGACCACGCAACGGATGCAGTTCTGGAAAAATTGGAATTGGGGGAAGAGTACCGACAGAAACAGGACAAATCATTTTTTGTTGTCGAATCCCATGTTTCCTACGTACAGGAAGTGAAAAAAAACGAATCGCTGGTGGTCAAATCCTCGTTGGTGGGGTATGACGATAAACGTTTGCATCTCTACCATGAAATGTTTACCGGTGACGGAAAGCATCTTTGTGCAACAAACGAGGTGTTGGCTTTACATGTGGATATGAAGCTGCGAAAGGCGTGTAGATTGGTGGAAGACCTGCATCCTGCGCTTCAGTTGGCTCTGGATAAATGCCTGATGGAAGGTTTCCCAAAACGGTGTTGCAGGGCTATTGCACAGGTGAGTCTTAAAAAATAGGCGGATTTTTTTCTTGGCGTCTGTGGTAAGTTTTCTATACTAAAGTATAGGCCTTAACAAAGCGCAGACACTTGCGGAGCAATAACTTGGAATATACCGAGAACATAGATCAGGCACTCGAATATGCTAATCAAGCAATCAAAAAGATGCATGAAATCGGCGTGCCGGCAAACCCGAACAATTTTACCATCTGGTTTCATTATTACAGCGGCACATATCCGGACCTGAAACGTACGCTGGATATCCTGTTGGGCAATCAGCAGGAATTTACCGAGACACGCAATTCTGAAATTTTTCAGAAGTTTTTCACGCTGGATCAGGAAAGTGCAACGCTTCATGATGCGACGACTCGTATGGAAAGCGAGCTGGGGCGCGTTGTGTCCACAATGGATGGGGCTGACGAGGGTTATAATGACCTTCAATCAGCGTTGAATGAATTCCAGTCCGAGATTACGCAGGCAGAAGACAAAGAAGCGTTGAACAAACTGGTTGCAGGGATGAAGGACGTTGTTACTTCGACAGTGGAACGCAACGGGGTACTGGTTGAACAGTTGCAACAGTCCATGCGTGAAATCAGTGAGCTGAAAGATGACCTGGAACGTATGCGCCGTGAAGCCATGACGGATGGGTTAACAGGCATTGCAAACCGCAAACTGTTTGATCTTGAGCTGCGCAAGGCTTCCATGAATGCCATGGCAAACGGGGAAGACCTGTCTCTGTTGATGATGGATGTAGACCATTTTGACCGGTTTAATGAACATTACGGTCATCAGGTTGGTGATCAGGTCTTGAAACTGGTGGCTGTGACCATTAGCGAATGTATCAAGGGGCAGGACACGGCAGCGCGTTACGGCGGGGATGAATTCAGCGTCATTCTGCCAAGAACCAATCTGGATAATGCCAACCGTCTGGCAGAACATATCTGCAAGCGGGTGAGTTCCAAAAACGTTGTCAACCGCACAACCGGGGAACGCCTTGGCAAGATTACCATGTCTGCCGGTGTTGCGCTTTATGAGTATGGTGAGCCGGTCAGCCAGTTGATGGTTCGTTCAGACCGGACATTACAGGAAGCGATGAACACCGGTTATAACAAGGTTCTCACGCAGACAGACCTTGAAGGTTCTGTCGCATAAATCTTTATACATATAAAAGAAGTCGTTAACCCTTCTGCGTTATGCTGGTGAACAAGTATGGTCATCAGGTGAAGGAGTTTGGGCGTGAGTCAGGGGCGTAATAGACCCAGTCCGTTTATTTTGTTTATGCGCAAGCTGGTAGATAATGACCAGCTTGCGCTGACCCTTGTGGCTGTTGTCATTGGTGCTTGCGTGGGTGGCCTGGCCATCCTTTTCATTGAGACAATCGATTTTTTCCAAACGCTTTTCTGGGAGGTGTCCGGCCCCAATATTGCCGACCATATCCGCGTTTTACCCATTTGGCAGGTTCTGCTGATTCCAACAATGGGTGCATTGAGTGTTGGCTTATTGCTGTTTCATTTCATGGGAGATCGTAAGCCCAAAGGTCCGGCTGATGTCATTGCGGCCTGCGAAGTCGGGGCCGGGAAAATGTCAACAAAAGACGCTTTTCTGGCTTTTTTATGCAGTGCTTTGTCTATAGGTAGCGGAGGTTCGGTCGGTCGGGAAGGGCCGGTTGTACATATGGGGGCAAGCTTTGCCTCTTTGGTGGCGGAAAAGTTGCAGATGGCACGTTCAAACGTACGCATTTTGCTGGGTTGCGGGGTAGCTGCGGCGGTTTCGGCCTCTTTCAATGCGCCGATTGCCGGGGCATTGTTTGCTCAGGAGGTGATTCTGAGCCACTATGCCTTGAAGGCTTTTGCACCTGTCGTGATTGCCAGTGTGGTCGGTACGGTGGTGGCCCATCAGATTGTCGGCAATGAAACGGCCTTTACCCTACAAGCTTATGAAATTGCCTCTTATATGGAATTTCCCGCCTTTATCGGGTTGGGGCTGGTTTGTGGACTGGTCGCAATTTTCTTTGTCTGGTCCATTTTGAATATACAGGAACATTTACACCGTTTGCCCGGCCCCTTTTGGTATAAACCGGCGATTGGCGGTTTTTGTGTCGGCATGATTGCGCTTTACTATCCGGAAGTTTTGGGGGTGGGGTATGAAGCGACCGCCCATGCCCTGAAAGGGGAATACCTCTTTTCCATGCTGGCTGCCCTGTTTGTTTTCAAGCTGGTGGCGACCGTTTTATCTTTGGGTTTTTCTTCTGCTGGTGGTGTGTTTAGTCCATCGCTTGTCATCGGGGCCATGTTGGGGGGCAGTTACGGTCTTCTGGCAGGCAGGTTATTTCCGGCGCTCTCTTCCGGAGCGGGAGCTTATGCACTGATTGGTATGGCATCCATGGCCGCAGCCGTTCTGGGGGCGCCGATTTCAACCACATTGATTGTGTTTGAACTGACCGGGGATTACGCCATGACCATCGCAGTGATGTGTGGTTGTGTTTTTGCGACCATGGTGAATGACCAGCTTGGGCGTCAGTCCTTTTTTCTGGAGCAATTGAAAATACGCGGGATTGATCTGCGAGATAGCTTCAGTTCCCTGATTTTAAATCAGGTATCTGTTGCCAGTGTCTTGAAGCAGGCCGGTGTTTATGTGAATGTGGATGCGCCATTGGATGTTGTTCGGCGCAAGTTGTTGAATGCAGGTGGGGGTATGGTGTATGTCATTTCCCATGACCGTACCCTTTACGGGGCTATTTCCTGGCAGGATTTGCCGGAAGATGCTTTTGAAAACCATTTGAACACACTGGTGATTGCCGCCGATATTGCAGATACCCGCCCCCCGGTTTTGCAAACCACGGATTCTCTTGAGGTTGCCCGCTCAGTTTTTGAAGAAGCACAGGTGATGCAGGTTCCTGTTGTGGACCCGAGGCATGAGCGTGCCTATGTGGGCTGTATAGATGAACGTGAAGTCATTCATGCCTATAACGAAGAACTGGTGAAGAAACGCCGTCAGGAAGAGGGGCACTAAAAAGTTTTCGTTCTCTCTTTGTTTCTTTGTAGGGCGGTGGTATAACCACCCTTATGAACGATCCATTTGAATTCAGCGACGATGCCTTTGAACCTGCTGCGCCTGCGCTGGCGCAAGGTCCTGCCCCTTATGTGACTTCACTCAACCCCGAACAGCGTCAAGCTGTGGAAACAACGGACGGTCCGGTGCTTGTGCTGGCGGGGGCCGGCACGGGTAAAACACGCGTACTGACCACAAGGTTGGCCCATATTATGGATCAGGGGCTGGCCTATGCCGGTGAAATCATGGCGGTGACCTTTACCAACAAGGCCGCACTGGAAATGCGCGAACGGGTGTCCGATATTCTCGGGCGTCCGGTGGAAGGTTGGTGGCTGGGTACTTTTCACGCGCTGGCCGCGCGCATGGTGCGCGCAAATGCCGAAGCCGTTGGGTTGACCTCCAGCTTCACCATCATTGATACGGATGACCAGATCCGTCTTTTGAAGCAGATTATGCAGGCCGAGTTTATTGATGAAAAGCAGAACCCGGCGCGCAATATGATGGGCGTGATTCAACGCTGGAAAGATCGCGGCCTGACTCCGGACAAGGTTTCCCCCAGTGAAGGCGCAGCCTATGCAGATGGTTCAGCCAACAAGATTTACAAAATTTATCAGGAACGCCTACGCCTGAACAATGCCTGTGATTTCGGTGATTTGTTGCTGCATTGCCTGACGATTTTTGCCGAACAACCGCAAGTGCTGGAACAATATCAACGCCGTTTCCGCTACATTCTGGTGGATGAATATCAGGATACCAACGTGTCGCAATATCTCTGGCTACGCCTGTTGGCCAAGGGACATAAAAACATCTGTTGTGTGGGCGATGATGACCAGTCCA
This sequence comes from Terasakiella sp., assembly GCA_050297075.1. Classification (GTDB taxonomy): domain Bacteria; phylum Pseudomonadota; class Alphaproteobacteria; order Rhodospirillales; family Terasakiellaceae; genus Terasakiella. The sequence continues at coordinate 565,681 of JBNKSC010000026.1, read as the reverse complement.
TCTATTCGTGGCGCGGGGCGGAAGTTGCCAATATTTTGAAATTCGAAAAGGATTTCCCCGGGGCCAGTGTGATCCGGTTGGAGCGTAATTATCGCTCTACCGAGCATATCCTTGGCGCGGCTTCTGGGTTGATTTCCTATAACGAAGACCGATTGGGCAAAACATTACATCCGCAAAGCAAGGAGGAAGCTCTCAAGGTCCGGGTGGAAAGCCTGTGGGATGGAGAATCTGAAGCGCGTTTTGTCGGTGATGAAATTGAATCGCTGCATCGCAAAGACCATCGTCTCAACGAAATGGCTATTCTGGTGCGCGCCGGTTTTCAGACCCGTGAATTTGAAGAGCGCATGATCACGCTGGGAATTCCTTATAAGGTTGTGGGCGGTTTGCGCTTTTATGAGCGCGAGGAAATTCGTGATGCGCTGGCTTACCTGCGTGTGGTCAACCAACCTAATGACAGTTTGGCACTGGAACGGATTTTAAATAAACCGGCACGCGGTTTTGGGCCGAAAACCAAGGGCATGCAGACCCTGATGGAATATGCCCGGATGAATCAGGTTTCGCTTTATGCCTCTGCCGCGACTTTGGTGGAAACCGATGAACTGTCCCCCAAGGCACGCGGGGCCTTGCGCGAATTGCTCATTCAGTTTGACCAATGGCGGGCGGTGAAAGACGGCCTCGATCTGGATGATCTGGTCGGCCAAATTCTGGATGAATCCGGCTATATGGACATGCGCGTGGCTGAGGCCAAAAAAGGCAAGGACATGAAGGCGCAAGGCCGTGTGGACAACCTCAAGGAACTGGTTTCCGGGCTGGAAGAATTTGAAAGTCTGGAAGAATTCCTTGAACACGTCTCTTTGGTGATGGAAGTTCAGGAAAAAGGCGATAATGACAAGGTCACCATCATGACCCTGCATGCCGCCAAGGGGCTGGAGTTTGACACGGTGTTCCTGCCCGGCTGGGAGGAAGGAACCTTCCCGAACCAGCGGGCTTTGGATGAATCCGGTAACAGCGCACTGGAAGAAGAACGTCGCCTTGGCTATGTGGGTATCACGCGGGCACGTAAACGTTCGGTCATTTCGTATGCGCTGCGCCGCCGTGTTTTTGGGCAGTATAACGATATGCTGCCGTCACGTTTTATTGATGAATTGCCGGACCCACATATTGAAACAGGTGGGGAAACCGGCACGCCCAGCGGTGATTATGGCGGCGGGAATTACGGTTTTTCCGGTTTTTCGGACCGTGCGCAACAGCGTTTTACCTATCGCGGACAACGTGAAAGTAAACCGGAAAAACTCATCACCATTGATGCTTATGACGTTAAAGTCAGCGATGCCCCTGAAAGCGGTTTTCGCAAAGGCGACCATGTGCGCCACGGAAAATTCGGCAATGGGGTTGTGCTGAGCGTGGATGGCAATAAGTTAGATATAGCCTTTGCCCAAGGGGGGCGAAAAAAAGTCATCGATAGCTTTGTTGAGAAAATCTGATGCACCGCCTGTTTTTCGCGAGCTTTTTAATCGCCTTCTATTACATTGCCCTTGAGGCTGATGCGGAAAACCCATGGGCGGGCTGGACGTTCAATGTGATGGCGGAAAACGATATGTTTGGCTCCGATACGGACCGTCATTATACCCACGGCACCCGTTTTTCAGCCGCTGCCCCACCTGGTGAAGTGCCGGACTGGTTGAAGGATATAGCCGTCACATGGCCCCTGTTTGCTGGAGACGGGGACATGCGGGCAAGCTACGCATTAGGGCAAAACCTTTATACTCCGGCGGATATTACAATTGCGGATCCATTGCAGATGGATCGCCCCTATGCGGCATGGCTTTATGGCAGTATGGGGCTGGTTTCAGACCGGGGGCGCAGTGTGGACAACTTTGAGCTTCAGTTGGGGATGGTAGGCCCGGCGGCCTTGGGGGAACCCACACAGAAGTTTGTTCATAAGGTGGTGGACAGCCCGGAGCCCCAAGGGTGGGACCATCAGTTGCGCAATGAACCGGGTATTGTTCTGTCCTATGACCACCGCATCCGGCGCTTTATGACATTCAAGCTCGGGATTGCGGATTTTGAGATCGACACCAGCCCGTATGTCGGTTTCAGTCTGGGTAATGTCTATACCCATGCTGAAACAGGGGCGGTCTTTCGCTTTGGCCAAGACCTTTCAAAAGATCGGGGCGGGCCACCACGCATTCGCCCGAGCCTGCCGGGCAGTGATTACTACAGTCGCGTAGATGGGTTATCCTGGTATTTCTTTGCCGGGGGCGGGGTGCGAGCAGTCGCGCGCAACATTTTTTTGGATGGCAATACATTTGCAGACAGCTATTCGGCCGATAAAAACCCTTTTGTTGGTGACATGCAGGTTGGTTTTGCGCTGAGATATAAGGACTTTCGTTTGGCCTATACACAGGTTATACGTACTAAGGAATTTAAAGATCAGCAATTGCCCGACCGGTTTGGCGCGATTACGCTGTCTTATCAATTTTAGCGTGAAAGAGAAAAGCGATCATGTCCGATACCCTGTGGCGCGTGGATTTTCCGGTAACTCCGGAACTGGCTGATGCCTATGAATATGCTCTGGAACCTTTTTGCGGGGCGGTCACGCAATATCTGGATGATGATGAGCTGGCCCAGCGTATTGAAGCCTACAGTGAAAAAGAACCCAGTGAAAGTGCGCTCAAAGCAGCCATTAGCGCTGTTGCAACATTGAATGGGGCAGCCATTCCTGAAGTGACGGTGAGCGCGGTGGAAAACAAAGATTGGCTGGCCGAGTATGCCCGTAAATATCCTCCTTTACAGATCGGACGCTATTTTATTTATGGCTCCCACTATGAGGGGAATTTGCCTGCGGGCAAGATTGCCTTGAAGGTGGAGGCAGCAACCGCGTTTGGCACCGGGGAACATGCTTCTACAAACGGGTGTTTGCAGGCACTGGACCGTCTGTCCAAACGTTATAGCTTCACGCAGCCGCTGGACATGGGGTGCGGTTCAGCCATTTTGGCAATGGCGATTGCCAAAACATGGGGGGCCAGCGTGGTTGCCAGCGATATTGATGCCCAGTCCGTGGATGTGGCGCGCTATAATGCCGAAGTCAATGGGGTTGGTGGTTATATTCTGCCTGTCTGCGGGGATGGATACCGCAGCCCCAGCGTGAAACAAAACGGCCCTTATGACCTGATCATGGCTAACATTCTAGCCCGTCCCCTTTCTGCCATGGCAAAAGATCTGGCGAAAAACCTACAATCCGGTGGCTTTGCGGTTCTGGCCGGTTTTCTGGAACGCGATGCCAACTGGGTTTTTGCCGCGCACCGTTGCCATGGGTTGACACTGGTGGAACGCATTCATGTAAACGGCTGGCAGACTTTAATACTACGAAAACAGTAAGTTTTGTGGTAAAATACTAGGATGATTACACAAAGCTTATTAAGCATATCCTCTAATGCGACTGTTTCTTTAACAAGAGTTAAGGAAAAGCAGGACCATGTTGATGCTCAAAACGTGGAAATTGATATTGATGACAGTGTTAACCTGAGTATTGGTTTAGATGTTGCGGAGAAACTGCGTCAGGCAAAATCTCCAGAAGAGCTCATTAGCCTTTTAAAAAAAGGGCAGGAAGAAGCTCGAAATAGTTTTGAGAAATTTAAAGCCATTCAGCAAGAGCGTATTGGTCGTGCTGGTCATGGCTTTGAAGGGGATCAATTGTTTGAAGCTGTTCGTAAAACAGTGGTTACTCTCCTTTCTGCTAAAACAGATTCTTCGGTAAACTTTCAGGAAACACTTGTTTCTTATCTGAACCAGCAAAAATAATATGCGAAATTTGGTTTGATTTCAGAAGTGGGTTTGTTTCTCTCGCACACGACCCGGACGGGCGGCGGCTTCTTCTGCTGCTTCAATTTTCTTCCAGTTGGCAAAATCAACGGGTGTGACATTGCGTGAAGAAAGCAAAGCATCTAACCCTGTGGGGCCTTGTTTGTCACTTTCACCGACAAAATCTTCCATGGCGCGTTTGACCATATCCATGGATTCCTTGCGGTTGGTCGGAATGGTGCCTTGGGGCCCGTGTTTGCACCAGCCCGCTACATATACGCCGGGTTCTACCAATCCTTCCTGATTGGCGACAATACCGTTCTTCATAGGCAGACCTTCAAACGGGTGGGTCTGATAGCCGATGGCCGAGATAACGGTGGAGACTTCTATCTCAAACAATTCTCCTGTGCCTTGTAATTGGCCCTCCACAAGGGTTGTGCGTTCCAGCCTGAGCCCTTCTACTTTATCTTTCCCCAAAATTTTAACGGGCTTGGCCCAGAACTGCATATGCAGGGTTTTGTCTTTCCCCCCCCGTTCCTGTTCGTCCAGTCCCCGCAGAATCTCCATATTCTTTTCTTTGTTTTTTTGCGTTTTAGGGTCTTCTTCGTTTGGCTCCTGCATGAGATCATCGTTCTGAATGATCGGATGGCAATGGGTCAGATGCCCCAGTTCATTGGCTTCAGACGGGGTGAAAGCGGCCTGTGCTGCGCCGCGTCGCCCGATCATGTGGAAATCATCAATGTCGGCGTTTCGAATCACCTCTTCGGCATGTTGGCAAAGGTCTGAACCTTCCATTTCCTCAGCTGATTTTGCCAGAACACGCACGATATCAATGGCAACATTACCATTACCGATAATGGCGACCCCTTTGGGGCCTAAAACAGGTTTTAGACCTACAAAATCAGGATGTCCGTTATACCAGCTGACAAAGGCGCTGGACCCATAGACACCTGCCAATTCTTCGCCGGGGATGTTCATTTTACGGTCCACACTGGCACCTATTGCGATAAAGACGATGTCGTACAGGCTTTTCAGTTCTTCATAGGAAATATCCCGCCCTACTTCCACATTGCCGAGAAAACGAACATTTTCATTATTCATGGTGCGTTCAAACTGGCGGGTGACGTTTTTGGTGCCCTGATGGTCCGGCGCGACCCCTGCGCGCACCAAACCAAAGGGAGTATGGAGGCGTTCAATGATATCGATCTGACAGTCAGGGAGTTTCTTGGTAAAAGTATCGGCGGCGTAAAACCCACTGGGGCCGCTGCCGATAATGGCGATTTTAGCTGTCATAGCGTGATGCTTTCCATTTGTGATGTGCTCGCCTCCTGGCCGTCCAGTCCACCAAAACGATTGAAAAAATAGGGGCTGGCATCGGGCAGGGGGCCTTCTGCTGTTTCCAAAAGGGATTCCAGATGTTTTTCCGCGCTGGGGGCGCATAACCTGTAAAGATTGGCACAGAGCGTGGCCGCTGTTGTGCCGGGCCAGTCCGCGTACAGGAGTTCTTCCGGTAACATGGGATCACGCAGCATGATACGGCGATATTCATGGATCAAAAGGGTGCGCACCAGAAAACTGCTTTGCGGGTCAATCCGGCCTTTTGCATTAAGCGCATGATAAAGCGGACGAAAGGCATCAAGGAAATGATTGTAATCTTCTGCCAACTGGTCAAGGTCCCAACTGCTGTGCACCATATTGCGGTGAGGTGTGGTGCCACTGTGGCGATCAGCGCGGGCGGCCATGGTCACCACATCATCACTGACACCAAGGTCTTGAATGATTTGCCGTACAGCACGGATATCGGCAGCCGGATGGGCAAAAACATTGGGGGCGACGATGCCGAAACCGAGCCATTGAAATTCACGGCGCAACTGGTCGCGAATATCTTGGGGAAGGTTGACCTTGTTGGTCATGACCAGCAGCCATTCTCCGTTCCATGTGCGTTGCGGCGCGGCATAAATGCGTCTGTGGGCGGTTTCAAAGCGCCTGCGCCCGACTTCTGTCAGTTTATAATAGCTGCGCCTGCCGATTTGGGTCGCACTCAGCCAATCATCCTTTGATAGCCGGAAAACGGCGGTGCGCACCATGCGTTCACTAATGCCCAGAGGTTCCACTAGATTGATCAGACTGCCCAGCCAGACAGAGCCGCCATGGGGCAGGATCGCATCCCCGTAAACTGTCACCAGAAGAGATTTGGCCCGAAGTGTGGTTTTGTCGCGCAAGTCCAGAATGGCGTCATGAATTTTTTTATTTTTTGACATGGTAAATCCGTTTCGCATTCCCAAGTTGAAGGTGTGAAGAACTGTCCCTTCTCATAGCACAGTGCGCGTGAAGTTTCATGGCTTATGCATTGTTGGGTTATAATAGTTACACTTTTTTGCATTGTCATTATAAAAAGTGTAACATATTATTTTTTGTATCGTGGAATGTGGATTTGTTTGAGGAAAATAATCACGTATATACATAGAGTTTTAATTGGATGTGTAATTTTCCGGCAAGTTCCCTAAAAAGGGTTTGACAGGTTTTAAAATGATACACTATCTTTAAAAAAGAAATATTAAGTGTGTCATAAAATGATTTTGGTGCTCTTTGGTACCAATCTATTCTTGATTTTAAGAAGTTGGAGGAAACTGATGGCTAAATGGAAAACCTACGACAAGGGGGATGAACTTCCTGAAGAATATAAAAAGCTTCTTTTGAACTTGATGAGCTTTCAGGCGGATTCTGAATATGCCGGTGCGCAGCGTGTTGCAGAAAATATGCGTTTTGCCCCGCGCCCTGAAGAAGCCTACCGTCTGTCCAAAAAAGTGATGGAAGAAATGGGGCATGGTTATTACGTCTGGAATTTGATGTCCGATCTGGGCGTTGATGTGAATTCCCGCCTGCGTGAACTCGTGACCAACCCGGATAATCCAGATTCTGGGAAAGTGACAATTATTAACGGTTTTCGCAAAGAAAACTGGTCCAAGCTTTTTGAATGCTGGGAAGATGTTGCCCTGTTTTCAACGGTTGTAACACCGGCGGCTGTGGCTTTTCTTGGTCAATATCGTGAATGTTCCTACCTGCCGTGGGGGCGTGTGAATGTGCGCATCCATAAAGAAGAACATGGTCACTTGGCCTTTGGGGTTTGGGCATCCAAGCGCTGTATCGAATTCGGTGGTGAAAAGACCCGTGAATTCATGCAAAGCCGTGTTGAGAAATTTATGAAAGTCGGCCTGGGTTTTTATGGTCGTCCGTCTGCCGGGCAAGGCCAGTCAGCCATGTTCGATAAATATTATGAATATGGCATCAAGGTTAAGAAACCTGAAGAATTACAGGAAGAATATCTGGAATTACTGGAATCCCGCCTGAAAGATGTCGGGCTGGAAGTGCCGCAAGGTGTGGAAGCCGATTATGACATGCGAGTCGGTTACGAAGCTGCGGATCTTGATTCCCAAGTTTCCAAAGCGGCTGTTTGATTTCACGAATAAGGAGACGTTCAATAATGATTCCTGAATTGCCAAACAAGCTGTTTTCCAATGGGCGCAGCATTCTTTCCAAATTCGGCTATGTTCATTTCGAAGGGGGAGAGAGCCGTGATGATTGGGCTGAGATGTGGGAACATCTACGTTCGGATTTTCCATTGCCGCTTGAGCAGGTGCCTGCATTCTGTGCTCTGACATCGGGTCTTCAGGACGCTGCATGTGACTATATGAAAGTGCGTTTATTGGCAGATCATTATCTGGATGAATGTGAACGTCTCCACGTTGATATTTTTAGTCAGGAAATCAAAACAGATCTGGTTGAAGCCTATGCTGCTGCACGCGATCGCTACGAACATAGTGTGGAAGATTTCGGTGATGCCCGTGAAAAAGTGGAAGCGCTGCTTGCTCGTCAAGTTGCAGCCTGACTGAGGATAACCGTTAGGTGCCCTTTCTGTCAAAAAAGGGGGGGGAGGGTACCATCTTCAACGGTTGTGCCATCAAAGGAGGAATATTTTTCTTGACGCTGATGGTTTATTAAAATAGTTTCAATTGAAACAAAAATAAGAAGGATTCACGTCAGAAGATCGATGCTAGAATCTCGGAGCTAACAGGGGGTTTCTGCAAGTTTCAGCCGAAAATAAATGCAAAAGCAAGCGGCTTTAAAGCTGGTCACCCTTATGAAAACACATGAAACATGAAACTTGTCTATTGGGAGGCAAATTCTAATGACATCTCGTCACACTTTCTTGAAAAAGACCGTTGCGGCATTCGGCATGATAGCCGGTGCTTTAACGCTTGGTGCTCAACAGGCTGATGCGGCTGATCCGATTAAAATCGGGACATTTCTGGCCGTTACCGGGCCTGCATCCTTTCTGGGTGACCCTGAACTTAAAACGCTTGAGCTTTATATTGAAGACCTCAATAAGGATGGCGGCATCTTAGGGCGCCAAATCGAACTGGTACATTATGATACCGGTGCGGCTCCGCCCAAGGCAATTACTGCCGTTAAACGACTGATCAATCAGGATAAAGTTGACATCATCATCGGCGGCTCGGCTTCCGGTGAAACAATGGCCGTGATTCCGATTGTTGAGAAAGCCGGTATTCCGTTTATTTCTTTTGCGGGTTCCGTCAAAATTGTTGAGCCGGTAAAGAAATGGGTCTTCAAAACACCGCATACTGACAAAATGGCCTGCGGTAAAATTTTCGAAGATATTCAAAAACGTGGCTTGAACAGCATTGCCATGATTTCCGGCACAGGTGGATTTGGTAAATCCATGAAAGGCCAGTGTGAAAAACTGGCACCGGCTTATAACATCAAGGTTGTCGCTTCTGAAACATACGGCCCCAAAGATACCGACATGACGGCCCAGCTCACCAAAATTAAAGGTGTTAGCGGTATTCAGGCGATCGTGAATGCAGGTTTCGGCCAGGGTCCTGCGATTGTGACGAAGAACTATCGCCAGCTTGGCATGACCATGCCGCTTTATCAGTCTCATGGTGTGGCATCCAAAAGCTTCATCGATCTGGCGGGTGAGGCCGCAGAAGGTGTTCGCTTGCCGGCAGCTGCTTTGCTTGTTGCTGATATGTTGGGGGATAACGACCCGCAAAAACCGGTCGTTCAAGGTTATGCCAAAGCCTATACAGAGGCCTATGGCGGTTCTGTTTCCACATTCGGCGGTCATGCGTATGACGGTCTGCAAATGGCTGTTTCTGCCATGGTTCGTGCAGGTAGCACGGACAAGGCTGCGGTCCGCGATGAAATTGAAAAAACCAGTGGCTATATCGGGACTGCCGGTTTTGTCAATATGTCAGCTGATGACCACCTTGGTCTGGACCTTTCCGCATTCAAGATGCTGGAAATCCGCAATGGTGATTGGACGATTGTGAAGTAACAATGATGTGTCGGGAGTGGTATTGAGCCATTCCCGACTGTTCTTGAATGTCTGATGGCTGACAAAATTACGGTGATTGTCATTCTGGCGCAGGCCAGAATCTATTCATTATTTGAACTGGATGCTGGATCATGTCCAGCATGACGAAAAAAGGGAAACCTTGGTCAGCAGTCGGGTTTCTTGATGTAAAGACGTGTTTCTTTAAAGAATTTTAGAAGCAACAGGTAAGTTTTATCTGGAAGAAAGATTGAATGTGATGTTCGCAGAATTTCTGCAATTCCTGTTTTCCGGGATCACATTGGGGGCGACATATGCGTTGGTGGGGCTTGGTTTTTCCATCATCTATAACGCCAGTCATGTGATTAACTTTGCGCAAGGCGAATTTGTCATGCTCGGGGGAATGGGAACGGTATTTTTCCTTGGGCTCGGTTTGCCGATGCCGGTCGCTATTTTAGCGGCCATTGCCTTGACGACAATGTTCGGTTTTGCGCTGGAACGTTTTGCCATTGCGCCCGCGCGCGGTGCCAATGTGGTGACGTTGATTATTATCACCATTGGGGCTTCTATTGTCATGCGTGGGCTGGCTCAGGTCGTTTGGGGCAAGGAATTCCATGCCATTCCGGCCTTTTCGGGCGATGAGCCGATCAATATTGCCGGGGCAACGATTTTACCGCAAAGCCTCTGGGTTTTGGGCGTGACCATCGTGCTGGTGCTGGCTTTGCGTTATTTCTTCGATAAAACAATGACGGGCAAAGCGATTATCGCAACGTCCCTGAACAGGGATGCCGCCTTGCTGATGGGGATCAATGTTCGTTTTGTTCTGTTCATCAGCTTTGGCCTGTCTGCGGCTTTGGGGGCTATTGCCGGTATTTTGGTGGCACCGATCACCCTGACCAACTTTGAAGCCGGTATTATGCTCGGGCTGAAAGGTTTCTGTGCGGCCATTCTGGGCGGGCTGGGCAATGGCATGGGGGCTGTTGTTGGCGGGTTGATTGTCGGTATTGCCGAAGCCATGGGGGCGGGATACTGGATGTCTGAATATAAAGATGCGGTTGCTTTTGTTTTGATCCTGTTGGTACTGTTTTTCAAACCCAGCGGTCTGTTCGGTAAGATCGGGACGGAGCGCGTATAATGTTAAAGAAATTGAAATCACCGCGTAGTGGCGGATTGCTGGCTCTCATGGGCGTGATTGCCATTTTGCCCGCTTTTCTTGACAATGCCTTTCAGGTCGAAATTGCGATCCTGATCGGCTTCAATGCCGTTGTGTGCATCGGGTTGAATCTGTTAATCGGGTATGGCGGACAAATCAGTCTCGGCCATGGTGCTTTTGTGGGGCTTGGCGCTTACGGCAGCGCAATTTTAACAATGAACGAAGGCTGGAATCCCATATTGGCTATGGTTGTTGCGGCTATTTTTACCGGGGTGCTTGCCTTTATCATTGCCCGACCTATTCTAAAATTAAAAGGGCATTATCTGGCGATGGCGACCTTGGGAATGGGGATTATTATTTCCATCATTCTGAATACCGAAGACCAATGGACGGGCGGACCTGACGGCATGTATGTCGAAGGGCTGGAATTCATGGCGACACAAAGCTATTGGTACTGGGCTGTTGGGGGCTTGTTGGTCTTTAGTGTCTGGGCGTCTTTGAATCTGATCCATTCTCCGGTGGGTCGGGCGTTGCGTGCGGTTCATGGCTCTGAAGTGGCTGCTGAGGTTGTGGGGGTTGATACCACGCAATTCAAAGTAATGATTTTTGTCGTTTCGGCTGTTTTTGCCTCTGTGGTTGGGAGCCTCGGAGTTTATTATTCGAACTTTGTTTCCCCAAATATATCAAGTTTTTTCCATTCCATCGAACTGGTGGTGATGGTGGTGTTCGGCGGCATGGCTTCTACATTCGGTGCGGTTTTCGGTGCTGCCATACTGACCATTTTGCCCCAGTTACTGACAGCCCTGCATGACTATGAACATCTGGTGTTCGGCTTGATCCTGATTTTGACCATGATCTTCCTGCCCAAGGGACTGGTACCAAGCCTTGCCGCCCTTCTCAAGAAGGGGGACAAAGCATGAGCCTTTTAAAAGTTAAAGACCTTGCCATTGAATTTGGTGGTTTGAAAGCGATTGATGATTTGTCCTTCACCATCAACCCGGGGACCATTCATTCCATTATCGGGCCGAACGGGGCAGGTAAAACGACCTTGTTCAACCTGATCACCGGTGTCTATACGCCTACGCGTGGTCAGGTGCTGTTTGATGAAGAAGGGGTGACCGGCTACAAACCTTACGAGTTGGCTGCACGTGGCATGAGCCGGACCTTCCAGAACCTGCAAATCTTCTTCAATATGACGGCAATTGAAAACGTTATGGTTGGGGCACACCTGCATTTAAACCGTGGTTTTCTGGCTTCCTTTTTCGGTCTGCCGCAAATCCGCGAAGGGGATCGCCACTGTCGTGAAACCTGTCTGGAATTACTGGATTTTGTAGGTTTGCTTGAATATGGCGATACCGATACGGAATCCATGCCGTATGGGGCGCTCAAGCGTCTGGAAATTGCCCGCGCGCTGGCTTCAAAACCCAAGCTGTTGTTGCTGGATGAACCGGCAGCAGGCCTGAACCCGGCAGAAAGCCGTGAGATTGATGAGGTCATCAAAAAAGTGGCGGAACGTGGCATCACGGTGGTTCTGGTTGAACATGATATGAAAATGGTTATGGAAATTTCCGATCACATTCTTGTCCTTGATTACGGACGTAAACTGACGGAAGGCAGCGCACAGGAAGTGCGCAACAATCCGGACGTTATTGCGGCTTATCTGGGGGGCTAGGATATGTTGAAAATTGAAAAACTGACCAGTCATTATGGTCGTATTCAGGCCCTGCATGGGGTTGATCTGGAAGTTAATGAAGGTGAACTGGTTGCTTTGGTTGGCGGCAACGGGGCAGGCAAAACCACCCTGTTGCGCACCATTTCCGGTTTGCAGAATGCCAGTAGCGGGTCTGTCAGTTTTGAAGGCACGGATATCACCACATTATCGGCTGAAAAACGTGTGCCGCTGGATATTGCTCAGGTCCCGGAAGGCCGACAGGTTTTTACCGCGCTTTCTGTGGAAGACAACATCCGCCTTGGGGCCTACACAAAGAAAGACAAGGTTCAGATTGAGGCTGATCTGGAACAGATGTACGGGCGTTTTCCCATTTTAAAGGAAAAACGCAATCTGCCTGCCGGCACTTTATCCGGTGGGCAGCAACAAATGCTGGCCATGGCGCGTGCGTTGATGTCACGTCCGCGCCTGTTGTTGCTGGATGAACCGAGCATGGGCCTGTCGCCCGTGCTGGTAATGGAAATCTTTGCGATTGTTGAAGAACTTAAAGAACAAGGTGTGACCATCTTTCTGGTGGAACAAAATGCCACAGCCGCCCTGCGTGTCGCGGACCGGGGGTATGTGATGGAAACCGGAAAAATCACCCTGACAGGGACAGGCGAAAACCTCTTGAACGACGAAACCGTCAAAGCCGCTTATCTTGGTATTTAATCCATATTGAAGGACCTTTTCAGATATGACAAAAAACTTTGCTTCCGCAGCAGACCTCGACGAAAAAGAAGTCTCCTTTGAAAAACTGGGCGAAGGCCTTTATGCCTATACGGCCGAAGGTGACCCCAACACAGGCATTATCATTGGTGATGATGGCGTGATGGTTATTGATACCCAAGCCACACCGACCATGGCACAGGATGTGATCCGCCGCATTCGTGAAATCACCGATCTGCCGATCAAATACGTACTGATGAGCCATTATCATGCTGTTCGTGTGCTGGGCGCTTCTGCCTATAATGCCGAACAGATCATTGCTTCCAAGCCGACCTATGATCTGATTGTGGAACGCGGTGAACATGATTATAAATCCGAAGTTGGTCGTTTCCCGCGTTTGTTTGACGATGTGGAATCTGTGCCCGGTCTGACATGGCCGACCATGGTGTTTGAAGGCAAGATGACCATTTTCATGGGCAAGCGTCGTGTGGAAATTATCCATGCAGGCCGTGGTCATACGGCAGGCGACACCATTGCCTGGTTGCCCGATGACGGTGTGTTGTTCTCCGGTGATCTGGTGGAGTTTGGAGCAACGCCTTACACGGGCGATGCCCATCTGGAAGATTGGCCGCACACCTTGAACGTGCTGCGTGATCTCAAGCCATCCAAACTGGTGCCGGGTCGCGGGGCCGCTTTGATGACGCCTGAATTGTGCGAACAAGCCATTGCCGAAACACAGGACTTCCTTGAATCCATGTATGGTTCTGTGAAAAAGGGCCGCGCAGAAGGCAAGGAACTGGGCCAGATTTACAAAGATACCTATGCAGCGCTGAAACCCAAATTTGGCGACTGGGTGATCTTTGATCACTGTTTGCCGTTTGATGTGACACGTGCGTTTGACGAAGCCGGTGGACTGGACCATCCGCGTATCTGGACGGCAGAACGTGATGTGGAAATGTGGAAAGCGCTTGAAGAAGTCGAATAACAGCAAAAAGAATGGATTGGGGGTCGATATGCCCAAAGCGATCAACATAATGAAACGTGAACATCTGAGCCTGAACACGGTTCTGCATGTTCTCAATCAGCTTGTGCTGGATCTGGAGTCCGGTCGGTTGAAATCTTCTGATGTGGACTATGAACTGATTGAAAAGATCATGACCTACATTGAGGAATTTCTCGATACCATGCATCACCCGAAAGAAGATAAATACCTTTTTCCGGCGTTGCTGAAAAAGACTGATGAAGCCAATGATGTTATTGAACAGTTGCAGGAACAGCACCAAAAGGGTGTTGAACACCGCAAGCGTCTGGAAATGCATCTTCAGGCGATGAAGGACAAGCATCCGGGGCAGGTTGAAAAGGTTGTGGATGTTCTTAAGGATTATCTGACCGCCCATCGTGCCCATATGAAGCTGGAAGATAACATCATTATGCCACTGGCTGAACGCGTGCTGGATGATGAAGACTGGGCACCGATTGACGAAGCGTTTAATCAAAACGAAGACCCTGTTTTTGGCGATGTGCCGAAAAACAAGTTTCGCAAGCTTCTTTCCGACATTACCTTTCTGGCCCCTGCCCCGATCGGGCTGGGGGGACACAGGAAATAAACCTTCTCTCAGGCGGTGGAGAGCATATGCCTTCCAAGACTGCCGCATTATGGTCGGGTCCTTATCATTCAGGACCCGGCCTTTTTTTGTTCATAACATAAAAAAAGGCCCCTGCCTTACGCAGGAGCTCACAAATCATTTCGTCAATATGGTGAGTCCCTGCGTAAGGCAGGGACCTGTTGCTTTATTCTTTCGGGCGGTTGTCGATCACCCGCTGGGCTTTGCCTTGGGAACGTGGAATTTGGCCGGGTTCCAGCACGTCGATGGCCGTTGAAATCCCGATATAGGATTTAATATGGTGGGACAGGTTCTTTTTGATGGAGTCATCTTCGTTAGAACCGGCCTCATTGCGTTCCACCTGTACTTTCAGTTTATCCAGATGACCGTCACGGGTCAGGATCAACTGGTAGTGCGGGCTTAAACGGTTGTCCCGCAGGACCTGTTCCTCAATCTGGGACGGGAAGACGTTCACACCACGGATGATCATCATATCATCAGAGCGCCCGGTGATTTTGTCAAAGCGGCGCATGGTGCGTGCAGAGCCGGGTAAAAGGCGGGTCAGGTCTTTGGTGCGATAGCGGATCACCGGCATGGCTTCCTTGGTGAGGGAGGTAAAGACCATTTCACCCATTTCCCCATCGGCGACCGGATTGAAATCACCATCGACAATTTCCGGGTAGAAGTGATCTTCCCAGATGGTCGGGCCATCCTTGGTTTCCAGACATTCCATGGCAACGCCGGGGCCGATGACTTCAGAAAGGCCATAGATATCCAGACAGTCGATGCCAAGGCGATTTTCCATCTCTTCGCGCATTTTATTGGTCCAGGGTTCCGCCCCGAAGATACCGGCACGCAGTTTGATCTCACGCGGGTCAAGGCCCTGACGTTCCATTTCATCAGCAATGACCAGCATGTAAGATGGTGTGACCATAATGACATCCGGGTCAAAATCGCGGATCAACTGAACCTGTTTCTCTGTTTGTCCACCGGACATGGGAATAACGGTACAGCCTAGTTCCTCTGCCCCGTAATGGGCACCCAACCCCCCTGTAAAAAGGCCGTAACCGTAGGCGACATGTACGCGATCATGATGGGACACACCGGCTGCGCGCAAGGAACGCGCAACCACGCCTGCCCAGACCTTCAGGTCTTGACGGGTATAGCCGACCACGGTGGGTTTCCCGGTTGTACCGCTTGAGGCATGCACACGCACAACTTCTTCCATCGGCACGGCAAAACTGTCAAACGGATAGGCCTTGCGCAGGTCTTCCTTGGTGGTGAAAGGAAATTTGGCAATATCGTCCAGATGGTTCAAATCATCGGGATGGACCTGTGCATCGTCACATTTGGCACGATAGTAAGCCACATTCTGATAGGCGTGTTCCAAAGACCATTTCATGCGTTTGAATTGCAGGGCGCGCAATTCGTCAACGCTGGCTTTTTCAATTGGTTCAAGTTCCCCGGTGAGGGGGATGTCGGTTGTTTGCATTATAAAAGTTCCTCCCAAACGTTCCCTGTTTGAAAAATTATAGTCGTTCAATAATTGTTGCGATGCCTTGACCTACGCCAATACACATGGTGCAAAGGGCATAACGGCCATTGCGGCGTTCCAGTTCGTAAAGAGCTGTTGTAATCAGGCGTGCCCCACTCATGCCTAATGGATGCCCCAAAGAAATGGCGCCGCCGTTGGGGTTGACGTGTTCTGCATCATCGGCCACCCCCAGTTCGCGCAAGACGGCAAGGCCTTGCGAGGCAAAGGCCTCGTTCAGTTCAATCACATCCATATCGTCAATGCTCAGGCCTGTTTTGGCCAAAACTTTTTGAGAGGCCGGGGCGGGGCCAATGCCCATGATGCGGGGCGGCACACCGGCTGTTGCCATGGCCACTACACGCGCACGCGGCTTTAAGCTCAGTTTTTCCGCTTTTTCTTTGGAAGCCAGCAAAAGGGCGCAAGCCCCGTCATTGACACCGGAGGCATTGCCGGCGGTTACAGAACCGCCTGCGCGAAACGGGGCACGCAGGCCGGCCAGTGTTTCCGTGGTGGTGTCACCACGCGGATGTTCATCCACAGAAACGATTTTCGCATCGCCTTTGCGTTGGGGGATCACCACCTCGCAAATTTCTTCAGCCAATCGCCCGGCGTCCTGTGCGGCTTTTGTCTTTTGCTGAGAGCGATAGGCAAAAGCATCCTGATCTTCGCGCGAGATGTTGTAATCTTCTGCTACGTTTTCCGCCGTTTCCGGCATGGAATCTGTGCCGAAGTTTTTATCCATCAGTTTGTTGACGAAGCGCCAGCCGATGGTGGTGTCGTAAACCGCATTGGCACGGGAAAAGGCGGTTTCGCCCTTGGGCATGACAAAGGGCGCACGTGACATGCTTTCCACACCGCCTGCAATCATCAGCTCACAATCACCTGCTTTGATGGAACGTGCGGCCAGACCGACCGCATCCATGCCGGAACCGCACAGGCGGTTGACTGTGGTACCCGGCACATTTTCCGGCAAGCCCGCCAGCAGGGAGGACATACGTGCAACGTTGCGGTTGTCTTCCCCGGCCTGATTGGCGCAGCCGTAGATCACATCGTCCACCTGTTGCCAATCCACTGACGGGTTGCGTTCCATCAGGGCTTTCATCGGGATGGCGCCCAGATCATCGGTACGTACCGATGACAAGGCACCACCGTAGCGTCCGATCGGTGTGCGGATCGCATCGATGATATATGCTTCTGTCATATTCAGTCTTCCTTGGTTGTGGGGAGAAGCTCCCCTTTTATTGTTCTTGAGCGTCCTCTGAACAGGGCAACAATGGTGCCGTCCTGTTTGGTAATGGTGATGTCATATATGCCGGACCGCCCCATCAGGATGGTTTCCTTGGCTTCGGCGCACAGCACATCGCCTTCATGGCTTGGCGCGCTGTAGGTGATGTCGCAGCCCGAGGCTACAGTGACCTTGTTGTAAGTATTGCAGGCGTAGGCAAAGCAGGTGTCGGCCAATGCAAAAGTTGCCCCGCCATGGGTCATGCCGTGACCGTTGAGCATATCCTTGCGTACCACCATGGTGGCCTTGGCATAGCCGGGGGCAATTTTAACAATTTCCACCCCCATGGCTTGGGCCATATGGTCATCGGGATACATGACATCCACGGCAGCCTGAGCGTATTTCTGCATGAGGTCAGTCATGGAAATAGGCCCCTGCATTGACTTTGCGGCGCAGCAAGGGGCTGACCCGGTAACGGTCTTCGCCATAGGTGCGTCCCAGATTTTCAATGACCGCACTGACATAATCCGGTCCGATCTCATCGGCCCAGGCCAGCGGTCCTTTGGGGTAGTTCACACCTTTTTGCATAGCCAAGTCTACATCGCTGGCGCTACAGACCCCCTTGTTGACGGCTTCTGCGGCTTCATTGGCCAGCATGGCAATGGTGCGCGCGTTGATCAGCCCGGGGATGTCATCCATCACGCTGACTTCAATGCTCAGTGCCTGAAACAGGCCGCAGGCTTCGGAAACATGTTCTTCATCAGCCAGATCGGACGGCGCAATGGCAATGCGTTTTGTGGTGGCAAAGTCAAGGCACAGGTCGAAAAGAACCAGTGCTTCATTTTCGTCGCCCAGGGGAAGGGAGGCTTCCAGTTCGGTTGCCAGCATACCGGGGGTGAGCATCAAATGGGTATGGCCGATGGTGATACGGTCTGCCAAGGCTTCATCTTCATCGCGGCGCTCCACATCCAGCCCGGCTGCGATCATGCGTTCCACCAGAACCTCGGCTGGCCCCATATGGCCTTCGATAATGATTTTGGAAGGTTTCAAGCCAGCCGGGGCTGTTTGGACTGTTGGTTTTTCTGCCCCTTCTGCATAATCATAAAAACCACGCCCTGTCTTGCGCCCCAGAAGGCCCGCATCAATCAGTTCCTTTTGCACCAGTGAGGGCAGATAACGCGGGTCATTATAGAACTGGGCATAGGTGGTGGTGGTGACGGCATAGTTGACATCATGGCCGATCAAATCCATCAGTTCGAATGGCCCCATCCTGAAACCACCGGCCTCCTTGACCAAGGCATCCAGTGTCGGGATATCGGCGCCGCCTTCTTCATAAACCCGTAAAGCTTCGGCGTAAAAGGGGCGTGCCACCCGGTTGACGATGAAGCCCGGTTTGGATTTGGCATGAACCGGTTTTTTGCCCCAATTGAGACTCGTTTCGTAAATGCAACTAGCAACTTCATTTGAAGTTGTCAGTCCGGAAATCACCTCGACCAATTGCATGACAGGGGCCGGGTTGAAGAAGTGCATACCCACTAACTGACTGGACCGTTTCAGTTTCGAACCAATTGCGGTTAATGAGATGGAAGACGTATTAGAAGCCATAATGGTATCTTGTGAACAGATGTCTTCCAGTTGTGAAAAAACTTTCTGTTTGATCTCGATATTTTCCACAATGGCCTCGATGACCAGCTTGGCAGGGGCAAGGTCTTCCAGCTTTGCAGCAATGTCGATGCGTGCCATCAGGGCATCGACATCGTCTTGTGTCATCTTGCCTTTTTCAACCAGTCGGGACAGCCCCTTGGCGGTTCTGTTCTTGCCGGCTTGTGCCGCGCCTTCCATGGCATCATAAAGCAGAACGGGGTGCCCAGCCTTGGCGGCAACCTGTGCAATGCCCGCGCCCATGGTGCCTGCACCAATGATGGCAACTGTATCTGTGCTAGAGAGTGCGCTCATCCGTTATTTTCCTGTGAAATTGGGTGTACGTTTTTCCAGAAAGGCGGAGACCCCTTCTTTATAATCAGCACTGAAACCGGCCAGTTTTTGCAGGTCACGTTCCAAATCCAGCTGTTCGTCCATAGTGTTGGTCGGCGCAGCGTTCAGCGCACGTTTGATCAGGCCAAGACCGAAGGTTGGTTGCTGGGCGAGATGGGCGCACATTTCTTCAACTGTTTCCATCAGGGCATCGTCATCGACACATTTCCAGATCATGCCCCATTCTTCCGCCTGTGCGGCGCTGATTTTTTCACCGGTCATGGCAAGGGCTTTGGCGCGGGCCAGACCAATTAAATTGGGCAATGTCCAGGTGCCGCCGCTATCGGGGATCAGGCCGATCTTGCAGAAAGCCTGAATGAAACTGGCTTTTTCAGCGGCATAAACAATATCGCAAGCCAGAGCGATATTTGCGCCTGCCCCGGCAGCAACGCCGTTGACCGCGCAAACAATCGGTTTTTCGATGGACTGCATCAGACGAACCAAGGGGTTGTAGGATTTTTCGATTGTCTGTGACAAATCGCGCGGGCCTTCATCGCCTTGGACGGCACGGTCACCAAGGTCTTGCCCGGCACAAAAACCGCGCCCGGCAGCGGTCAGTAAAATGGCGCGCACGTCATCGTCTTTCTGGCAGTCTTTGAGCGCTTCACGCAGTTCTTTATGCATGACTTCATTAAAGCTGTTGAGAACATCCGGGCGATTCAGAGTGATTTTGCCGTAGCCGTTTTTTTTCTCAAAGAGGATGGTTTCGAAACTCATGGACTTATTTTCCTTTAAACGTGGGTTTACGTTTTTCCATAAAGGCATGGACGCCTTCTTGTTTATCTTCTGTGGCAAAGAGGGTTGCAAAGGCCTTGCGCTCAAAGGCTATGCCTTCATGCAGCATCGCATCCGATGCTTTAAGGACGGATTCTTTTGCCAATCGGACAGCCACCGGCGGTTTGCTGGCAATGAGCATGGCAAGCTCGGTTGCTTTATCTGTGGTTAGTTCCGGTTCGCAGACGTCAGCAACAAGGCCTGCTTTTTCTGCGTCTTGCGCAGAGATGAATTGTCCGCTTAATACCAGTTTCATGGCTTTGGATTTGCCGATCATCTGTGTCAGGCGTTGTGTGCCACCTGCACCGGGAATGATGCCAAGGTTGATTTCCGGTTGACCGAACTGGGCATTTTTCCCTGCTATCAAGACATCGCAATGCATGGCCAGTTCATTGCCACCGCCCAGACAAAAGCCATTAACAGCCCCGATTATGGGTTTGGGGAAATTACGAATGGTCAGCCAGTGATTGCTGCGTGGATCATTCATCACATCAACGGGTGTTTTATCGGCCATTTCAGTGATATCTGCCCCGGCAGCAAAAACCTTTGGCCCGCCTGTGAGCACGACACAGCGCACGCCATCATCTTCTGTCGCTTTTGTTAGCGTTTGCGCAATTTCCTTGAGCAATTGTGTGCGCAAGGCATTGTAGGCCTTGGGGCGGTTGAGAGTTATGGTGAGAATATGATTGTCAGTCAGGGAGGTGATAATATCTTCGCAACCATCAAGATAGGGGGGGAGGGGGGTGCCCACGGTTTACTCCTGCAAGAAATTAATATGATACATATTTTTATAAATATCTCATAAAATTGATAACTATTTCACGACTAGCTGCTGAGCCCGATTCGTTTAAGCCGTTCTGCTATGCGCTCTTCCCATTGGGCGCGCAGGGCGGCATGGGCCGTTTTGCGCAGACCATAGGCTTTATCCTGTTCAAAACGCTGGGAATCGCCTTTGCCGAAGGTGGCGGCAACGCGGCTGTACCAATAATCAACACTGGCCTGTGCAGCGGCTTTGCTGTAGCCGTTTTCAAGGGCTTTTCCCAACCCCTTGCGCCCCAGTTCGGCGTGTTCGGCTTCGCGTGCGGCAATCTCTCCCATAACAGAAGCCAGCGGCGCGTAGGAACAAAGGGCAATTTCTTCCAGTTGCAGGGAAGACGCCAGCCCCATCATCATGTTCATGACAACGCTATCAAGCCAGCCTTCAAACGGGTAATGGAAAACATTCAGGCGTTTGTCCCCGCCGATACGGCGGTTACCGAGATCCAGTGGGCGTGACAGGCGGGCATCCCAGGGGTGGGATTGAACATAAAGGTCTGTGTTGACACCAAAATCTTCCAGCAATTCCAGCACCTGTTGGGCATGGTCGAACTTTTCCGATACGATGCGCGATGCTGTGCAGCGTTCGCGCATGCCCGGTGCCTTATTGATGATATCGACAAAGCCAGCGGCTCCGGCCAGTTCGGAATCAACAAAAACAACCATCAGGCGACGCAGTTCCCCGCGGTAACCGGGGCTGAGATCATCTTTAGCCGTTAGTTTTTCATGCTTTGCGATGCGGGCCAGCAGAGCATCTTCGTTCTTTGACATATATCCTCTCCCTTGGCTTAATGGCCGTTGGTTTCTTTGTGTATGTTTATATCATAAAATAAAATATGATACAAAACTAGACAACTTTATTTAAATTTAGTATCAAAAAAATTAGAAACATTCAAACAATAATGCTAAAAGAAATATGTAAGGTCCCTCCTTAAATTTAAAAGCAGGAATATTTATGTAGGGATTGTGCAGGGTTGAACCAAGAAGAACGAGTATAAACCATGACAAGCATCGCCATTTTCGTCGGTACAGAATCGGGCAACGCCCAGATGGTTGCCGAAGCGTTGAACGATGAACTTTCGCGTCTCGATCATGACGTTGAAATTGTCGAGGAATTTGATGACGGGGTGGATGCGCTGGAGGGGCACGACACCATCATCATCAGTTGCTCCACCCATGGGCTGGGCGAATTGCCGGACAATATTATTCCGTTGCATGAGGCAATGAGTGAAAACACGCCTGACCTTTCCCACGTCAAGTACGGTGTGATTGCGCTGGGGGACCAGACCTATGCAGATACGTTCTGTAAGGCCGGTAAGGATATGGATGGTGTTTTTGAAAGCTGCGGGGCCAAGCGGATCGGGGACCGCCTTGAAATAGATGCCTGTACCCAGCCATTGCCTGATGAAGAAGCCATTGATTGGGTCAAGGAATGGTTGGAGATGCTGTAAGCAACCGGAAACAGACATTGTCGAACATATTCATTAAGGATGAAAAGAAATGAGTCTTGAGTTTTTTGAACGCCATCGTGAAAAACTGCAACAAGCTGTCAAAGCTGCTGAAACCCGTGGTTTTTGGTCTGGTTATAAGGAAATGCCGAGCCCGCGCATTTATGGTGAAACGGCACAGGATGACGGTATCAAAGCCTTTCAGTCTCATCTTGGTAAAAAATTCGAAATTGATCAGCCGACAAATGGGCAATGGATTGGCGCAGAAGACGGCCCCTTTGGTGTTGAACTGAATGTGACATACCCAGCCCCTGATGTAGATGCTATGATGGCGCAGGCTAAAGCAGCTATTCCCGCCTGGCGAAAGTTGGGGCCTAAGGGGCGTGCCGGTGTCTGTATGGAAGTACTGGAACGGCTCAATGCCATGAGCTTTGAAATGGCATTTTCTGTCATGCATACCACCGGGCAGGCGTTCATGATGGCGTTTCAGGCTGGTGGGGCGCATGCGCAGGACCGGGGTCTTGAAGCGGTGGCTTATGGCTATCAGGAAATGATGCGCACCCCGGAAACAGCGGATTGGGTCAAGCCACAAGGAAAACATGATCCGCTGGAAATGAAAAAGAAATTTAGCGTTGCCGGTCGTGGTGTGGCCCTGATGGTTGGATGTGCCACCTTCCCGACATGGAATGGGTATCCAGGCCTGTTTGCCTCGCTGGTGACAGGCAATGCGGTGATTGTCAAACCACATCCGCGTGCGGTACTGCCACTGGCGCTGACAGTACGTGTGATCCGTGAAGTTTTGGTTGAAGCAGGTCTTGACCCTAATTTGGTCTGTCTGGCCGTTGATACGCTGGAAGCGCCAATCACCAAGGAATTCGCCCTGCACAAAGACACGCGCGTGATTGATTTCACGGGGTCTTCAGAATTCGGCAACTGGCTGGAAGACAATGCCAAGCAGGCACAGGTCTATACGGAGAAAGCCGGGGTGAATGCCATTATCATTGATGATTTTGATGATGTAAAAGGCATTGCGCGCAATTTGGCCTTCACCTTCAGTCTTTATTCGGGGCAAATGTGCACCACGCCACAAAACGTCTTTATCCCGAAAAACGGTATTGACGTGAACGGTGAAAAAATGAGCTTTGAGGATGTCGCCAAAGCCATTGCAACAGGTGTTGAAAAATTCCTCAGTGTACCGGAACGCGCGGTAGAAGTGCTTGGGGCCATTCAAAATGATGCTATTTTGGAACGTATGAGTGATGCCAAGAAGCTTGGTGATGTGGTGCTGGATACCACAGAAATCGACCACCCCATGTTCAAGGGGGTTAAATGCCATACCCCGGTGATGGTGGCGCTGAAGGGCGATGAGGTAGAAAAATATTCCAAAGAGTTGTTCGGCCCGATTGTCTTTTTGATTGCTACTGACAGCACTCAAGACAGTATCGAAAAAATGCGTTCCACCATTACGGAGCATGGCGCAATCACGTTGGGGCTTTATTCCAAAAGCGAAGAGGTGATTGAAGCTGTGGAAGAAGCCGCTATTGAGGCCGGTGTCAACCTGTCCATTAACTTGACGGGTGGGGTGTATGTCAACCAGTCAGCCGCTTTTTCCGACTTTCATGCCACAGGGGCCAACCCGGCAGCTAACGCAGCCTTGACGGATGGTAACTTTGTTTCCGGGCGTTTCCGGGTGATGCAAAGCCGACGTTAACAATTTTTTACTTCTCACCAAAGGCGGGCTCCTGCATAAAAGTAGGGTCCGCTTTTATTTTTAAGGAAATAAACATGTCCATGTCCCCCAAAGTCTATGAACTTGACGGTATTGTTCCGGTCATTGATGAAACTGCTTTTGTCCATCCTGATGCCGTTTTGATTGGGGATGTGATTGTTGGTCCCGGTGTCTATGTTGGCCCGGCCTGCTGCCTGCGCGGGGATTTCGGGCGTCTGGTTCTGGAAGAAGATGCCAATATTCAGGATACCTGCGTCATGCATGGTTTTCCGGGAACAGACACGATTGTGAAAAAGAACGGGCACATTGGCCATGGGGCGGTTTTGCATGGCTGTGTGATTGGCGAAGACGCATTGGTTGGAATGAACGCTGTCATTATGGATGGTGCGGAAATTGGGCCTGAATGTATTGTCGCTGCATCTGCCTTTGTGCGCGCGGGGCTGAAATTTGAAAAGCGTTCCCTCATTGGCGGGGTGCCTGCCAAGGTGATGCGGGAAGTCACAGACGAAGAATTTGCATGGAAACGTGCAGGCACGCAGGAATATAATGATCTGGCCCTGCGGTCGCTTAAAAGCATGAAACCGGCTATTCCTTTGCGTGAAGTTGAAGAAAACCGCAAGCGTATGCCCAGTGGCTCAGTGAAGCCGCTGTTTGAAACCAAATCCTGATTTTATTGGTTCCTTATAAGTGGAACCGGCGGAGTTCGGACTCGTTCTCCTTGATATACAGGCACTGGTTTTGTTCAATGTCATGCCATTTGCGAATATCATCATTGAGCGGTTCGGATGCGACCAGAATGGAATGCCCCTGATGGCAGGTAAACAGGGTTGGTGCATGTTCATCACTTGAAAAGCGCAAAGCCAGCGTTTCGCGTCCATTACTGAGGCAACTGGTATAGCGAAAGGCTTCCCTAATGGCGTGTTTTTCCATCGTATCCAAAATCAGTCTGATTGTTTTTTGCTGGGCTTTTATCGGGTGTTCATCCAGCCCGTTTTGGATCATCAACAGAAAGATCAGTTCGCTGTCGGTTGCGCCCAGCCGGTGGGAAAACAGGCCTGGGGCCAGTTTCATTTCCAGATCATGGCGGATTGTACGATAGCCACCGATCTGTCCGTTGTGCATAAACAGCCAGTCCTTATAAGTAAAGGGGTGGCAATTTTCGCGCGAAACAGGTGTGCCTGTGGAAGCGCGTACATGCGCCATAAACAGGCTTGACTTGATCTGGTGGGCGATGGATTTCAGGTTGCTGTCGTTCCAGGCGGGCAGGATGTCGCGAAACAGGCCGGGGGTATCGCGTTCACCATACCAGCCGACCCCAAATCCATCCCCGTTGATGGTGGTGACAGCCTTGCGTGCGTGCAGGCTCTGTTCAATGAGGGAATGTTTGGCATCGAACAGGAGGTTATCCAGAAAAATCGGTTTGCCTGAATAGGCCAGCCAGCGACACATGAAAAACTCCCTGATTTATTGTCTTCGGAGTTAGTCATAAAAAGAAGGTCTGCGCAAGCTTCTTGCCGTGCTGGGTGTTTTACTGTGCGTCCGGCTGGTTTTCCGGGATGGCTTTTTCAAAGGCAGGGTGTTTCAGACAGGCCTCATTGATGCGGGAAATTTTGGGGTAAGGGGCCATATCCAGATTGAAGCGGTGGGCATTATAGACTTGCGGGATCAGGCAGATGTCGGCCAGACCCGGCTGGTCGCCAAAACAAAAATCGCTATCTTCAAGGCGTGCTTCCAAAGCATCGAACCCTTTGGCAATCCAGTGACGATACCAGGTCATTTTTGCGCCATCATCCACGCCCAGTGTTTCTGTCAGGTAGGTCAGGATACGCAGGTTGTTGACCGGGTGGATGTCACAGGCGATCAGGTTTGCCAAGGAACGGACATAAGCCTTGTTTTCTGCCTTTTCTGGCAAAAAAGCCGGGGGCGGGCAGATGTCATCAAGATATTCCAAAATCGCCATGGATTGCGTCAGAACTGTGCCGTCATCCAGTTCAAGGGAAGGCACCAAGCCTTGCGGGTTTGTTGTTTTATAGTCGGCAGAATGCTGTTGTCCGCCATCCTTGACCAGATGGACGCAGATATGGTCATAGGGTATCCCTTTCAGATTTAGACCAATGCGTACACGATAGGCAGCTGAAGAACGCCAGTAGTCATAAAGCTTCATGGGAATGGGGTCTTTCTATAATACGGCGGAGATTAGTTTCGTTCCATAATAATTTCATTTGAAACTAACTCAAGGAAAAAATGTCCTCCTCTTGCAAAAAAGCTTAAAACGACAGTATAAAAAGTCAGGGCTAATTGAAAAGGGGGACCGCCAATGCTATTGCGTGATGAGGAAGACGACGAAAAACGCGACTTAATTCTGGATCAGTATCTTCCTTACCGGATGGCGGTGATTGCACATCTGATGAGCACGGGCTTCTCCAAACGTTATTCGGTCGAATATGATTTGTCCATTGCAGAATGGCGTGTCATGGCTAACTTGGGCCATCTGGAACCCCAAAGCGGACATGAGATCGGGGCGCATTCCCATCTGGATAAAGTGCAGGTTTCGCGCGGTGTTGCCAGACTGGAAAAGAAGGGCTGGATTCAACGAGAGGGCGACAAGGTGGACCGGCGGCGCAATTTGTTGACCCTGACTCCACAAGGGCGCGAAGTTTTTAAAAGACTGGGCCGTATGGCACTGGATTTTGAAGACGATGTCAGCGCTTCTTTATCGACCGAAGAATATGCCGCGCTGGACCGTATTTTGCGCAAATTGAATAAGCGTGCTGAAAGTCTGGTTTAAAAGACATGACCCGCCCACAAGATGTTGACGGGTCATTGTGCTGCTTATGCTTTGTCTGACTGCTCAGAAGTTATATCCACAATCTGCATGACAGACAGGCCGATGGCTGCAATCAGGAATGCCAGAAACATGGGGATGTTAATCAATGCAGCGCCATAAAGCATGGGCAGCATGACAAGCCAGGGCAGAATAAATTGAAAGGGCATGGGTGGCTCCTGTGTCTAACGTCAAATAAAGCTGGGCGGATTGTGCGCCAGATTGACCCTTTGGATCAAGCCTGTTTTTTCTCTGACAGGGATGATCGTATGAGGCTTGCTATTATGTTAGTGATCACTTATATTAGAGCCTCACTTTATGCGAAGCCATGAGAGGTATCATCATGCAAAAGAATGTTGGCGGGATTGACCGCATACTACGTATTGTCGTTGGGATCGTGTTGATTGCGCTTGTTTTTGTTGGTCCGCAAACGCCTTGGGGCTGGATTGGCGTTGTGCCGCTCGGCACGGCATTGATCGGCTGGTGCCCGGCTTATCTGCCGTTCGGATTGAGCACTTGTAAAGCTGATCCGGCAGATAAGGCTTAAAAGCCCTTTCTTTTCTGGAAGAATTGATTAAAGTCCCTGTCAAAAGACAGGGATTTTTTTCATGTTGCAACCACCCGTTTTCGATCAAGAGTTCCAGAACCGACTACAAGAACTGTTTTGCTGGCGCCGTGATGTTCGTCATTTTAAAACAGACCGGTTGCCTGAAGGGATGCTGGACAATTTGTTGGAAACAGCAACTCTTGCGCCGTCAGTCGGCAACAGCCAGCCTTGG
Organism: Terasakiella sp.; assembly: GCA_050297075.1. Taxonomy (GTDB): domain Bacteria; phylum Pseudomonadota; class Alphaproteobacteria; order Rhodospirillales; family Terasakiellaceae; genus Terasakiella. The sequence continues at coordinate 538,224 of JBNKSC010000026.1, read as the reverse complement.
CGGTTTGTGATTGTGGAAGATGCTGCCCGACGCAAGGCTGTGCGGGATAATTTCGAGGCCTGCAATCAGGATGCCTTGAAGGAATATGACGCGGAAAGCAAGAAAAGTTACGCGGCTTTGAAATTGTCCGGTTTGGACCGTGCCCCTGTCCAGATCGCGGTTTTTTGTGATACCGAAACCGAAGTAGGGCGCGGATTGGGCCGCAAAACCATGCCGGAAACCCTTAAATATTCAGTTGTTTCCAGTATCCAAACCCTTTGGTTGAGTGCCCGCGCGCAAGGCATCGGGCTTGGCTGGGTTTCCATTATTGAACCGGATGTGATCAAGGATATTCTGGCCATCAAGGAACCAAATTGGGAACTGGTGGCTTATCTCTGCCTGGGGTATCCGCAGGAGGAACATAATGTTCCAGAACTGGTGCGCTATGGCTGGCAGGACCGTTTGCCTTTTGAGAAGACTGTTTTAAAACGCTAAATCTGGAAAATCAGTAATAGGGGTGATCGCTGGGCGGGTCGTCACGTTCCTGTGCGAGGCTGAAAATCCCCCAGCCCATACCGATGCTGCCAAAAGTAATGGATAAACCGGTAAAAAGCATCACGACAACCAGCCAACCATCGTTGGTGGAGGAAATCATGGTCCAAAGATTGCTGATATTGAAATAAAGCAGCAGCCCCCCCAACACCCAGCTGCCTAAAATGCCGGCAAGCATGTGTTTCAGAAGGAACAGCAGGGTGGTCTTTGCCGTCCAATGCAGATTTGTCCATGGTGCGCTCATGAGGAAAGTGTAATATTCCCACCGAGGGATGCAACCATTTCTTTTACATCCTGAGCACAAAGTTCCAGATTGCCTGTATCTGTTGCCCGTAAAACCAGACTGACACCCAGTTGCCCATCCTTGAAATAGGGGTAACTGCCGATTTCAATCGTTGCATGTTTTTGTTGAAGGTCTCCAAGCGGGTGGGCCAGAATCCCTTCGACAAGGTTTGTTGAAATGGTTTGGGAATGCACAACAGCACCGCCCGTCAGGCGATCTTTGAGTTGTTCGAACATGGCTTGGGCAATGCGTGGAACACCGGCCAGTACAAAGACATTTTCAATCTGATACCCGGGTGCTTTGCTGATGGGGTTTTCCACCAGAATCGCGCCTTTGGGAGTTTCTGCCATTTTCAGGCGGGCCTCGTTGAGGTCCTCGGGGTTTGCATAATTGGTTTTGAGCATTTCAACAGCTTGCGGGTTGCGAATCAGCTCATATCCCATGGCTTCACAGACACAGGCGGTGGTGATATCGTCATGGGTGGGGCCAATGCCCCCGGTGGTGAAAACATAGTCATATGTCTTGCGCACTTTATTGAGTGTGTCAATGATGACCTCTTTGTCATCAGGAATGACACGGGCTTCCTGCACCTGAATGCCTAGTTTTGTCAACTCACAACTGAGAAAATGAATGTTGCTATCTTTGGTTCGCCCGGACAAGATTTCATTGCCGATCACCAGAATACAGGCGCTAACGGTTTTACTCATGGATAGCCTCTTATTGTGCGGGGACTTAGCCGTTTTTCATTTTTTCGAACATACCCTGATAGGCGGTCATAAACTTGCCGATGGTATGGGCAATGGTGTCGCGGGTGTTGCGTGATGTATCCTCACCGGTTTCACGGGCCTGTTGACGCGAAAACAGGACGCGGTCAATCAGCCCCAAGATACCGTCCAGAACACTTTGCATGGGCTTGGGCAGGTTTTCTTTTTCAGATTCAAGGTAGATGGTAGCATTCTTGAAATCTTTTTCGTACTTGATCAGATGCAGGACCAGAATGGCTTCGAAGAAATATTCAAGACAGTTTTTCAGAACGCGCGGTTCAGCAGGTTGTTTCAGCAGTTTGATGATTTGATGTGAATATGTCACCGGGCGGCGGCCCATCTCGGGTACGGAAAGGGGCAGGCGCCCTTCATCCAGTTTTTGCCCCATACAGGCCGTTTGTACTTCTTCCAGACCGATGGCATTTCTTGTGTAGAGCAGGTTCAAAATCAACAGTTCGAAGAAATTCTGGTCATTGTTCTTAAAGCTCTGTTCCAGACCGCGCGCCACAGCCGTTTTGGCCTGAGAGCCGCCTTGGGCCTGTTCTGCAATTTGAATGATGCGTTCGACTTCGGCCTTGAAGAGGTTTTCACGCATTTGTGACAGATAAGAAAGAATGGAGAAATTGAACGTGCGAGGGAAGAAGATTTCCCCTTTGGCTTCAGCTTCCTTGAAGATGTCCATGACTTCTTCCCAGACTTCGCGTCGCTGAACTTTCTTTTTCTTTTTGGGTTCCGGTGCTTTTTTCTCTTTGCCTAAAAGTTTAGAGAACAAGCCACTTTTCTTTTCCTTGGTGGCACTTGATTTTTTCGGAGCTTCGCTTTGTGCCGCGCGTTTGGCGGCTTCCGTCTGTGCCGTGCCCCAGCCGGAAAAACCGGATTCAACAACATCCATCAATGGGCGTTGTTTATCGCGCAGTACTTTACGGATGGCTTCTTCATCCGCTTTCGGGTCAGTATCGTTATACACCCGCCGGGTCAGTATTTCGCGACTGCTTTGAATCAGGGCTTTGATCGCATCTTCAATCAGAACACTAAATTCAATGGTATAAAGAAAGTGCGGCGGAATCCCTATATCCACGGTAGAGTGGCGACCATAAAGATGAACACTGCGCAAGACATCCAGTTTGCTGTCAAAGTGGCGAACCACGGATTGAATGCAGATTTTTTCAGCCTTCTCGTATGGGAAATCGGGTTCTTTGGCTTCCTGTTCTTCTTCCGGTTCGTCATCAATTTTGGCACCGGTTCCGGCACCTGAGGCTATTTTGCGCGCGCGTTCAGCAGATTTTTCAGCTTCGGCCTTTTTGCGTGCTTCTTCGGTTTCACGTTTTTTGCGCTCCTGTTCTTCCTTGACGCGCTGGGGCAGTTTTTCCAGCCCAGCCATGATGTCTTCGGCATGTTGGCGCACCAGACGTGTAAACTGGCCGTCGCGGAACTCTTTACATTGTTCCATAACAGTTAAAACGAATTTGATCTGATTAAGGTAAATGCCTTTTTGCAAGGCCGCAGGGTCTCCTTCGCGCAGGACTTTCAACACGCGCAAGGCTGCCCGGTCCACCTGACTCATCATCGCGGCTTTTCCCTCACCTGGGTTGAGCGACGAAAGTTCCGTCATGGCTGTGGTAAGCTCTACCTTTTCAAAATCACTTTGTTTCTCTTGTGACACTATAAAACCGACTGTTCGTTTACATGGGTGTGTTGGGTCTCAGATTACGAACAAAAAAGTAAAAAAGCAACGTTTTGAACGCAGTCCTGTCCCCACCTTTATAAAACTAGCGGATAAAGGTTAACAAAAAGAATAAAAGGATCATTTTAGTCGAGAAAGGGGAAAGGTGTGCCTTTTTACAGGGCGTGTTTGCATTTGGGCTGTGTGGTGATCAGGCAACCGTTTTCCAGAGAGAGAGAATCACGGGTAATTTTACGTCTGAAATGGGCATCATGAGAAATCAAAACCATCGCTTGTGGAAGTTCGTTTAAAATTTCTACCAATCTGTTTTGGGTGCCTTCATCCAATGCATTGGTGGGTTCGTCCAGCAAAAGAACATCAGGTTCCATGGCAAGCACACAGGCCAGACTGACAAGGCGTTTTTCCCCGCCTGAAAGACGGTGGGTGGCCCGCTCTCGCAAATGATCCAGTTCCATGTTTTTGAGTGTTTGTTCAACAATATGGAGGGCTTCTTCCTTGCTTTTGCCCAAATTGAGAACGCCAAAGGCAATGTCTTCGGCAACGCTCGGGCAGAAAAGCTGGTCATCAGGGTCCTGAAAAACCAGACCGATGCGGCGGCGGACGTCTTTAAAGTCAGCCTCTTTTTCTCTGTTTTGGCCAAAAATATGAACTTGCCCGCGGGTGGGTTTGTTCAGGCCGACAAGAATATGGAACAGGGTGCTTTTGCCTGCACCGTTTGGGCCGGTAATAGCAACACGTTCACCCGCATGTAGCGTGAAATCAATGCCATTAAGGACACTGTCATGTTGCGGGTAGGCGAAATGGATATCTGTCAATTCTATCAGTTTATCCATAATAAAAATCCGTCCATATTAAAATGATAAAAATACTCAGAGCAGCAACGCAGAAGAGCCGGTCACGCCTCTGAAAATGAAAATCGCCTAAAAGGTAGAATTTTCCGTGGAAACCTCTGCATTTCATGGCCTCTAAAATGCGTTCGGAACGTTCCAGACTACGCACCAGCATCATACCCAGCAGATATCCGATGGAACGGTAGGTATGCATGCTGTTGTGCGGGGTGAAACAGCGCGCTTTCATGGCGGTGCGCAGGCGGAAGTATTCTTCTTTCAAGACATCAATGTAACGCACACTGAACAACATGAGATGAACCAGATTTTCAGGCACACGCAATCGACTGAGCGCATGACCAAGCACAATCGGCTCAATGGTGCCGACCAAGGCAAGCAGAGTCATAACGATGGCATTGGCTTTCAGGGTAATTTCAACCGCTTTGATAAAACCTTCCCATGTGGCTGTCAGAGGCCCGATTTCAAACCAGAGGGTGCCCGGTGTGGTAAAGGGGAGCATGCAGAGCATAAACAGAATAAAGCCATCCATGGTCATGACTTTTTTCAGGGTCTGGATGGGGGGCTGGCGGGTAGCAAAGAGTAAAAGGAAAGCGAACATCAAGGCTAACCCCAGTGCAGATAAGCTGCTCAGGCTAACCACACAACAGGCAAAGATGACTGCCGTTACGACCCGGGTGCGCGGGTCAAGGCGCAGCACCCAGGGCGTGGTTTGAGCAACATCTATATTTGCAACAGCGAGGTTCATGCGTTTTTTTTCATATCTCGCCGTGCAGCAACGTAAAAGCCGATCCCGGTTAACCCGAGGATATAGCCGATGCCTCCAAGAATGGATTGCATGTCATTTTTCTCTTTATAAGAGGCAATTTCCTTGCGCAACGGCTGCACTTCCTGACGGACTGCTTTGGCAACCAGCTTCTGAACGTCAGTAGAGAGCGGTTGTACGGCTGGTGTTTTGGAAGAAGGTGCAGGGCTCGCGGTGTTTTGAATTTCAGGACTTCCTTTGCGCAGATTTTCCGGCAATTCATCAAGACCAACGACAACCGTGGCTACGTGACCGGCCCCAAGATTGGCCTTGAAATGATGTTCAACAGCCTTTGTGGGGGTAAAGCGAAACAGGCCTTCTTCCTTGACCTGTGTTTCGCCCAGTTTGTTGCCTTCGCCATCAAAGACTTCTACCACAATGTTGGGCTGGGCCATTTCACCGTTGGACATGCCGATTTCGCCTTCGATATCGGCACCATCCGTCCAGGCGGAGGCGAAAATTTTGTGGGCATCAGCCGGTCGTGCACTCAGTACCAAAAGGCAAAAAAGGGCGAGAATGGATAATTTTTTAAGCATGGCTCGCCTCCGGCTGAGTCTGAAAGGTGGAAAAAAGTTCAGGTTTAACGCGATGGATCAAAGCCACGGCACAGGCACATAAAAGGCCTTCAATCACCATGACGGGAATATGGGCCAGAACAACCAGTTTGGCCGCTGGAATGAAAGCATCACCGCTTAAGGCAAGGGCAAGGCTGACCAGCAGGGCCGTAAGGGCAATGGAACCACCACCTGCCAGCCCGCCCCACATCATGGCAAGGGTTTTACTGGAATGCTGGATGCCATTGCGACAGGCATAATGCATCAACACCGCAGGCAGGGCGATGGCAACGCAATTGACACCCAGCACAGTTACACCGCCAAAGCCAAAAAATATAGCCTGAAGCAACAGACCGACAAACAGGGCGGGAAAAGCTGTCCACCCTAATATAAGGCCGGCAAGTCCGTTCATGATGAGATGGACACTGGAAGGGCCGATCGGCACATGAATGAGAGAGGCAACAAAAAATGTCGCAGACATCATCCCGGTTGCCGGGATTTTTTCCATATCCATCTGGCGAAGGCCTTGGGCAATCCCGGCAACGGCCAGAACACCACCTGCAATCACCACTTCGTTGGAAAGGGCACCGTCAACAATATGCATGGCTTATTCCTCCAGTTCGTGGGCTTTGATCCACAGAACCGCATCCTGAGACAATTCCTTGCCTTCGTATTCGGTCTGCGGGCCGGTGCCCAGTGCGGCAAAGCCCCAGAAACCCGCTTTGGGGATACCAAAGCTAAAGACGCCGTTGGCATCTGAAATGGCCACCAGCGTACCGCCTTTGGCGGACAGGGATTTATTGTTGCGTGGTTTGTTGGCCGTCATATCCGGTTCGGCCGTCAAATATTCAATCTCGATTTCTGCACCGGCAACGGGTTTGCCTTGTTTGAGGACGACTCCGCTAAAGGTAGAGCCTGCGACAATGGCGTAAGGTTTGTTCAGAGGCAGAATTTCGGTTTGAAGACCCAGTGGTTCGTTCCAGTCTGTCGGTGTACCACCCTTGTTGATTAGGCTTTTGGTGATCTGCTGAATGAAAATATCTTCGCTTTGTTCGTAATAGGGCGCTGGCTTGACGACAAGGGCATAATCGCCATTGCGTTTTAATTTGACGCTGGCGTCATAGGCAATGCCCTGATTTTCACGTCCCTGAAAGTTGATTTGTTTCAGGGTGCTTTTCAGATCGGTTTTCTTGCCTTTAAAAACGGAATAAAATTCAACAGGTTCCCCCATGTCCATAACATGTCCATTTTCCATTGGGTGCCAGAACAGGAGTTTCAGGGGCACATTGCCGGATTTTTTAATGTTGGCATCGGGTGAATAGACCAGTTGGAAATGTGCACTTGCCGGAAAAGACAAGAGGCTGGCAACGGCCAGACTACTTAAAAAAGTACGAAGGGTTTTCATAATTTGGTGATCCCCACGATCAAAACAGTTGACGAAGACTGACCGGAAAAATGGGGAAATTATGAAAGGGTCATATGGCGCGGGTGCCAGATGAAAACCTTGTCTGGACCACCCCGTCCAATCAATCGGTTACCATTATGGCAGGTATCCTGGCTTGCGCTTTTTCGCCCCGTCTCCCTTCCCGGATGTCGTGATCCAGTGGGTTTATAGACGGCACATTTGCGCTTACAGTTGCGGGGGCAGCCATGGTATTGACCCCCTGATGGGTAGGTCGCACCATGTTCCCTTTTAATCTCCTAGACTCTGGCCTTCGGAGAACCATGCCTTCTTTTAGGCGGTTCTTGTCAAAACTGTCAATGGTTGAATGAGGCCGTTCCTTTTTGTTTTGACAGGGCAAGCGATGATCAATAGGGTCTGCACCAACTTCCAACCATGATATGAAGAGGCCTTTTTCAATGGCGTCCACAAAAGCTGGGAAATATATCGGCGATGCGGCAGTCGCTAAAATGTTGACCCATTATAAAAGCACAACACCCTTTCATGTGGTGCGCATGCGTGTGCTTGGCGCATTGGCAAGCCCCAATAAGGAATTGTTGCCAGTGATGGTGATGGCCAGCTTCTGGCCGGAAGAACAATTCCCCAAGTTTGAACGCAAAGACGAAGCCGAAAGTTTCTTTTCCGCCTTTATGGGGCTGTGGCGCAGAACAGAAAAAATGGTTGTGGGTGAAGCCAAACTGCTGAGTGCGCGTGGTAAACTGGCAACTCTGGATGAGGTTAAGGCTTTGCTTCTAAAACGGATGGAAGAAGTTGATGCCGGTTTTATCGAAGGTTTCTGGGGCGGTATGGCGGATATGAAAATGTCGTCTGCTTCTGCGGCCTTGATTGATGGCTTGGGAGAGGAAGCAGAAGCCTATTATGCCTTGATGGAGGATATAGAGACTTGGGAGAGCTACACTGCCACCATGCGTGAAGCCGTCAATGAAGAAATTCAGGAACGTGACCGGGTGGTTGAGGATGCGATAAAGGCGTTGCTTCTGTTGAAAGATAAAGAGAGCAAAACCGAGCATTGAAATAAAAACGTTCTGTAATAATTTCTTGGAAAGTATGGAAGGATGGGCCTAATATGCTTTCGGGGATAATGCATCGTGAGAATGCTGAGAAATTATTAAGGGCTGAGCGTTTCCAACATGTCGCAAAGAACGAAATACGAAATCAGACTGAATGATCAGGATCGCTGGTTTGTAGAAAAAGTTTTTCAGGATCAAAGTCTGGCGGAACGTGCCTTTCAGGACTTTGCAGAAGATGAAACAACCGAATATTTCGGGGTTCAGCTTGTTCGGGTCTGGACGCGCGCAGATCAGAATGAAGTTGAAAAAGTCTTAAAAGAACAACGGCTTACCCCGAAGCAAGCTCCTGTTCGGCTCTCTAATATCGATGAGGCTGCTCCTTGTGCGTACCGCGATGATTATCTGGGGTTACAAGCCCGCCTGACCATGAGCCGTCTGTTGCGCCACCTTTTGGACCGTGACGGGATGATCGCCTATGAGCTGTTGTTCAATCATGACCGTGCCAAACGTTTTATGGCCGGGGAAATGTGTGCTTCTGCCGTTGACCGGGTTTCGACATTGCAAGCGCGTGACAGCGGGCTGGATTCGAGAAAACGCCGCGATGATATCTATACTGAAATTCAGGCAATCATGGATGACGTTCTCAAAATCCAGAAAACGCCGCCTTATAAATCTCTTGAAAGTCATGAACTAGATGTTGTTGTCGAGGCGGCAGGGAAAATTGCCAAGCCAATGGCCTTGCAGGTCAGTTTGGCGAAAGTGCTGGTGCAGTATCGCAGTATTGAAGCCAAGCTGGAACAATTGTTGAAATGGCTGGAAACGGATAAGGGCGAAGAGCTTGAAGACGAACTGGATGGCATTATTGCCGAGATTATGTCTTCAGCAAGCCTGATACAGGATATGCTGGGGCCGCAACGCAATCTTGCCAAGGCGATTTCAACGTTGCTGGATTGGGTGGAAGGTCAGGATGTCACAGGAACGGGCGCCTGCCCACAGGCGGTGGAAGCCTTTTGTCGCTTGTTTGAACAAGATCGCTTGATGCAGACCCGTGATGTTTTGTTTGATTTTATTTTGCGCCAGCTCGCAGGCAAGCAACCTTTGGCGCGCAATGACCCTTCTTTGGAAGAAAAGGAATTTCTGGGGCTTTTTACCCGTTTGGCATTGCCTGATGGCATGATCGGCGGGGCGGATATGGCCGAAGCGCTGTCACGTCGCTACGGGCGGAGTCTCAAGCAGGGAGGTGAGAGTGGGGAGCGCATGTCCATTAAATGGTTGCTGGAAATGTTGCCCGATGATTCGCGCAGACTGCCCTATCTTCTGGCTTTGTATGAAGCGCCGCTGGGCGAAGCGTACCCGGATATAATTGAACAGTCCCTTTCCCAATTGTGCCACAATGCCAAATCCATTTCCGATTTCAGCAGTGAAGGTTCGCCCAGAGAAAAACTAACCTGCCTGAAAAAACTGCATGTTCTGGTTGAAGAGTCGATTGTGGGACAAGCCCTTCAAAAGACACTGTTATCGACATTGGACCGGTTGGTGGAAAAATATCTTCTGGATACCAAACTGATTGATAAACTGGATAATCCGGGGGACCAGTTACATGACCGTGCTGTGCGGATGGTACAGTTTTGTGGTTCCGGTGTGTTGTGGGAAAAGGGCCATGCCATGGCTTTGGCACGCCAGCGTGTTGTAGACCACCTTAAAGGTGCAAGCTTCATTGAAAAGTTTACCGAAGGGGAAAACGACCCCCATAAAAAAGAAGTGATGATCCGTGATTTTTACAAGTTGATGGCCGAGGCAGGTTTCAAGAGTTGATCCCTTTGCTCGAGCCTGTGCTAATATGGTGTACAAATTGATTTTTTCGACTTACACTATAGTCAAATAAAGGGTGGATATTTCACATAAATAAATCAGGACAGGAGCCGAAAAACATGACTGACCAAAAATATCGACTCGTTACGCGGGCTGATTTTGACGGTGTCGTGTCAGGGACATTGCTTCTTGAATTGGGCATGCTCGACGATATTGTTTTCGCCGAACCGAAAGAAATCCAGTATGGCGAATTCGAGGTAACGGAACATGACATTCTGACCAACCTGCCTTATGTGGAAAAGGCTCATCTCTGTATCGATCACCATTTGAGTGAAGTAGAACGGGTTGGGGGCCATGAGAATCTGGTTATTGATGCCACCGCGCCTTCTGCCGCCCGGGTTGTTTATAATCATTTTGGCGGTGCCGAGGCCTTCCCCAAAATTTCAAAAGATATGCTGGATGCCGTCGATAAGGCGGATGCTGCGCAATATTCCGAAGAAGATATTCTTGCGCCCGGTCCCTGGGTTTTATTAAACTTTGTTCTGGACCCGCGCACCGGTCTTGACCATTTGGGCGATTTTTCGGTTACCCATGAACAGTTTATGAAAGACATGATGGTTTATTGCCGCCATCATCCGGTTGAAGAAATTCTGAAAATTCCCGATGTGGAAGAGCGGTTGCACTTTTACAATCTTCAGGAAGAATTTTTTGAACGTCAGATCAACCGTTGTACGAGCGTTCATGACAAGCTGGTTGTGTTCGACCTCAGAGGCGAGGAAGAACAATATGCTGGTAACCGCTTTACGATTTATGCCATTTTCCCGGATTGTAATATTTCCATTCAGGTCATTCCTGAAATCGAACCGGGCAAATGCCTGATTGCCACGGGGAAATCCATTCTGGACCGCAGTTCCAAGACAAATGTGGGACATTTGATGCTGAAATATGGTGGTGGCGGACATGCGCAGGTGGGAACCTGCCGTGTGGATAATGATAGAGTGGATCAGGTTCTGGAAGAACTGATCGCCAGAATTACCACTGATGGTTAATCAGATTGAAAAAACCCGCTGAATTTGGCGGGTTTTTTATTTTTTACTCAATTTTCATATGAACTGTAATAAACCTGTAATAGAGGATTGCAGGCTTGTGCGACCTCACGTAATATACCTTGCAAAAGAAAAAGAATAAAAAGCGACAGGGTATATGGCTGGAATGAGGAGGAAGCCTGTGGCGAAAGCTGAGAACGAACATCTCTTTGCTGTGCGTCTTATGGAATATCTGGTGGTGCCGACATTTGTGTTGGACCCGCAGGGACGTGTCATTATCTGGAATAAGGCATGTGAACGCCTGACAAATGTCAGTGCGAGTGAAGTTGTCGGTACATGTGATCACTGGAAAGCTTTTTACCCGGAGGTACGGGTTTGTTTAGCCGATCTGGTGCGCAAAGGACGTATGGATGAAATTCATCAGCTTTATGCATCCTATACCCTGAAAGAAGATATCTATGATGGCGTGCGCGCTGAAAACTGGTGCGTGATGCCGCGCGCTGCCAAACGCCTCTATCTGGCAATTAATTGTGGACCGATTTATGACGATGACGGCAATATGATTGCCATCGTTGAAACCCTGCGTGATATGACCGAACAAAAACGCGCAGAACAGGCGCTGGAAAGTCTGGCACATAAGGATGGCCTGACAGGGTTGGCTAACCGGCGTTCATTCGATATGTCGCTGGAAGCGGACCTGTTACATGCCTGTCGTGAAAAAGACCATGTGGCCCTTCTGCTGTGTGATGTGGATTATTTCAAGTCGTTCAATGATTCCTACGGGCATCAGGCCGGTGATGAATGCCTTAAGGAAGTGGCATCTGCTGTGAACGCGCAAGCCTTTCGCGTGACCGATCTGGCGGCGCGTTATGGGGGAGAAGAGTTTGCGATGATCATGCCGTCTTCAGACCCGCAAGGGGCCGAACGCGTTGGTGAACGTATTCGCAGAGCTGTCTATGACCTTAATATTGAACATAACGCTAGTCATGGCAATGGTCGGGTGACCGTGAGTGTCGGGGCGGTATCGCTGGTTCCTGATGATATGATGGAACCATCCGATTTGATAGAGATGGCTGATCAGGCGCTGTATCAGGCCAAGAATAACGGGCGCAATAAAGTGAGCCTTTTTATGAATCCTGAAGGCTGACTTGCACGTTGACATCGTTTTCATGATGTTCGGTTTGTAAAACAGGGGACTGGATGAGGTTGTCAAGCCCGGCGGCAGTGCGCTTATGCGCCCAGACAGCCAACTCCTTGCGGCTGGGGAAATCATGGGCCAGAGCCGGGGCGTGGAAGATCACATCTACTTCCACACCGGGCAGACAGAAGGCTTCCCAAAGGTGGGGCAACAGGGTCATTTCCCCGTACCAGGCAAAATAGTCACGTTCCGTATCTTCCAGCGTTTGCCCGTTCCGGCGGCGACAGAAAGCAATGGTCACGGGTTGGATATAGCAGTTTTCACGCAGGTCATTTTCCATGACCATTTCAAACAAGGCACTTTTATAAGGCAAAACGCTGGTGCCTGATGAACTGGTCCCTTCCGGGAAAATCATCAGCCGTTCACCGCTGAGCAAGCGTTGTTTTAATTCCCCCTTTTGCTGACGCGCTTTAGACGGTTTGCGCTCGATAAAGGCGGTTTGTGCAATTTTAGCCAGAAACCCGAACAGGGGCCATGTGGCAACATCGGCCTTGGCGACAAAGGTGATGTCCAGCAAAGAAGCTAATACCGGGATATCCAGGTAAGAAATATGGTTTCCAGCCAGCAAAAGGTTCTGGCTTTGAGCAATTGTTCCATAACGTTTTACTTTCATGCCGATCAGGGCACAGACTCCGCGGTGCCAAAGCATAACCATGGGGCGGCGTACCCGGCGCCCGAGAATGAAAATAAGCAGATAAGGCGGGACCAGCAGGACCGTCCAGACAAGAAAGAGAACGGCCCTCAGGCTTCCGCGAGCAAGGGATGTTTTCATGTGTTGGCCTGATTGCTCACATCCGCGCTATCTTGCAGATAGTGACGCTGATAGCGACCGGTCACATTTCCGGTTTCCACCAGCAGGCAAACATCGACAGTATTGAACTGATGATCAATGACGCCCCCGTTGCCAATGACACCGCCAACGCGCAGGTAGCCTTTGATCAATGGTGGCATTTCACGCAGGGCCTGACGAGTATCAATCTGCTTTTTCTTGAGAAGCTTCAGGTCCACATAGCGGCTGTCAAGCGCTTTGGGGGACCATTCCTGCGGGGCACTGTGATGGTGATGCAGGTAAGACAGGGCAGAAGCCATGGCTTGCGTATCGGTGCCGGGGAAGCTTGCACAGCCAAACATCAGGGAGATTTTATATTGGGTGATGTAATCGGCAATGCCACGCCATAAAAGCTGCATCACCGCTTTGCCGCGATAGGCCGGGTCGACACAGGAACGGCCCAGTTCAACGATCTCACCGGGGTAATTTTCCAGTTGGGAAAGATCAAATTCATCGGCGGAATAAAAGCCTTCATGCTGGCGTGCGATGGTGCGGCGCAGCAAGCGATAGGTCCCTACAACACAATCTTCACCTTTTTCTTCCTTGGTGCAGTCAATCACCAGAAGATGGTCGCAATAGTCATCAAACTTGTCGAAATCACGTTGGGCGTTGGCAACTTCCGGGTCGGGAACAGCGCCCATGCCTTCGTAAAAGACGCGATAACGCAGGCGTTGTGCGGATTGAATATCTTCTGCCGTGCGGGCAAGGCGAACATCTAGATTGGTCTCAGTAGAAGGGGTCATCATTTTCATCACGGGTCGTTTCACTCTATCGAACAAGTCTAGGGAACAGTCTCGTTCAGCAATATTTCACTGCGATGAAGCTTTCGTGACGAAAACACTTAAAAAATGTGACGCTGCTTGAGGAGGACTTTTTGTTTCAACAGGAGAAACGAATCGGCAGGTTTTTTGAAGAAAAAATGAACCAGATAAGTGTTTTTACAATAAGTTAGGCAAAGGTTACGGTTGCTTCAATATATTAGGGTTTTCTTAGTGTATTGTTTCTAAAGTGCAATTGAATTTCCCTAAAAATTGTTTATCACTTAGGTAAATTATCGCTGTTGGTTTACGTAAAACTACATATAATATAAAGAGGAAGTCGTAATTGTTCGGCTATCCGTGAAACTGTTTTTGTCATTTCGTTGTGTCAAAATTAAAGTTTATGAATGAAGCATGTACATCGCGCAAAGACGGTGTCTTGAGGGCTTTAATTAAAATATAAAAGCTTCATCACTTTGTTTACAGGACGGGTGACGTAGACAATGTGAGGGTTGTCTATGCGAACCGATTTTGAACATACGAGGGGAAACCCTGACGTAAGCACAGACTTCGATGGGCTGGATGATGTGACATCTTCATCCGGGAGTTCCGATTCTGTGGATGCGCAACCGCATGTGCAATATGCACAAGCTGTTATTCCTGGCCTTGGGGTAAGCGATGCACAGGCAGCACCGGTGCAGGCGCTTGGTGAACCTATTGGCACGGTAGATAATGTAACCGGCAGCATCAGCGTGGTACGCGCTGATGGCTCTACGGACACGCTGGAAATCGGCGATAAGGTTTTTCAGGGGGACCGGATTGAAACGCCGGATGAAGGCGGGGTCGGCATTACATTGGCCGATACCAGCACGTTTTCTTTAGGCCCTGATTCCGAAATGGTTCTGGATGAACTGGTCTATGACCCCGGCCATCAGGAAGGCAGCGCGGTTCTTTCCCTGCTCAGCGGGACAACCAGTTATGTGTCCGGTCAGATTGCCAAGATCAATCCGGATGCCGTCAATATCAGCACACCTGTTGCCACCATCGGGATTCGCGGCACCAAAGTATTTGTTGAATATCAGAACGGTCAATTCAGGGCCGTGAACCTGCTGGAAACCACCTTGGAAGGTGAAACCCCCGGCGAGATTGTTTTCTACAGCCCGAATGGTACGCCGCTGGCAACCACCAATGAAGCCAATGTGGGCTGGAGTTGGGATGGCTCGGACAGAAACAATGTAAGTTCCTTGCGCTTGTCCCCGGTGGAAGTGGATAAAATTACCGAAGGTGTTCTTAAACACCTGCCCCCCAGTCTGGCAGAACAGGCTGTCGAAGCACGCGAACTTGAACAGGCGCTGAAAGATGCTGCCGATATTGCTGCACAAGAGGCGGTACAGGCGAAAGAAGATGCGGCAAACGCCGAAGCTGAAACAGCGAATTTGGAAGCGCAGGCAGATAGTGCACAGGCCGAAGCCGAAGCTCTGATGGAACAGGCACAGGATGCCGAAGCCCAGCTTGAAGTCTTGCAAGCCCAGTTGGCACAATTGCTGGCCAATGGCGGTGATCCGGGCGAAATTTCCCAATTGCAGCTCCAGTTAGGGCAATTGCAGGGCACTTATCAAAACCTCCTGTCTTCCTATCAGGATGCGCAATTGGCAGCTAAACAGGCCGAAATCGAAGCGATGAGTGCCTATCAGCACATGCTACGCTTGCAGGATGATGCTTACCGTGCTGAAGCTCAAGCCGAAAGTGCTCAAAATGCAGCCCGCGAAGCTTATGAAGTTTCCCAAAATAGTTTCCAGAAAGCCCTGCAATATGTCGGCTATGAAGCCAATTCCGGAGCGGGGGAAGAGGGCAATGGAACCAGTAACCAGTTTGCCTCTGGCGATGGACCGACAGGGTCTACGCAGAATGGAACCGACGACCCTGTCTTTGTGCCCCATGGGGGGACGAATGAAGGCGATGATGGGGACACTCAGCAACCGGTTGATGAATACAGCATCCATGTTTCAGACGGGCAGGATACAACGGGGGACGGTGAGTCCACCGGAGACCCGGTTGGATACGTCCCACCTGATGATGACAATACTCCGATAGACGGGGATACTGGCAGTGGGAACAGCACTTCGGAAACAACAACGATCAATGGCACAGCCATTGATGGATATCTCAAAGATGCGACCGTCTTTATCGATGTTAATAAAAACGGCAAACTGGATTTTGGTGTTGACGTTGATGCATCTGTTGATTTGAACAACAATGGCCAGATTGATGATAATGAATATGCATTGTCATCACATGTTGCCAAAACGGATGGGACATCCGGTAGTCTGGGCACATTTAATCTGTCCACGACTCTTGCAGCGGGCGATTACATTATCAGTATGGTCGGGGGGACAGATGTTGCGACCGGTAAGCCGTTTTATGGCGTTTTACAGGCTCCTGCCGGTGCGTCAGTTTTAACGCCGGTCACCACGCTTCTGGCTAAAGGTTTGACAGAGAGCCAGATTAAAACCGCTTTTGGCATTGATGCATCTATCAATTTAACTGAAGTTGACCCGGTTGCCGGGGCTTCGGATGCGAATGTGGCGAAATTGGCTGCCATTGGTGTTCAGCTACAAAATACCATTTTGCAGGCTTCCAAATTGATTGACGGGGTTACAAGCACTGGCCTGACGGAAGATCAAACGTCTGGTGCAGTGTTTGATGCAATTGTTTCCGGTATTAAGAATGCTGGGGACAGTACGTATCAAATTTCCAATTCCACCAATTTGGAAAGTATTATTTCCACAGCCGCCGGAAATGTTCTAAGCGGTGCGGAGTTGATCACCGTTCAAGCCGCTGCGTTGAAAACGGCGCTGGTCATAAGTGCGTCCAACGGTAAAATTGATGGCTATATCGGCGGTTCAGGAACGGATTTCCTGTCCAACCTGGCTCAGGTTGCTGTGGTTGCCAACGATGCCGCAACCGAACTGGAAAACAGTGGCGGCAATACCACAACACTTGGAAATTTGGTCACAAGTTATAGCAGCGACAGTCTGAACAGCAAAATAGCTCAGGCGACGATTGAGGATGTGACCGGGGATGGCAACAAGGCACCAACTGCGGGAAATACGGTCTCATTGAGCACAAATGAAGATACCGTTTTGAACATTACGCAACAGGACTTGCTTGCCAACGCAAGGGATCCTGAAGAGCAGGCGCTCAGCGTTACGTCCCTTTCTGCCAGCAGTGGGACACTGGTTGCAAAAGAAGATGGCAGTTGGGATCTGACGCCGGTTGAAAATTCAACCGATCAGGTGACCTTGACCTATACGATTTCGGATGGTTCGAAAGTTACCACCACGACAGCCGGTGTGACAGTGGCAGCGGTTAACGATGCCCCTGAGGATACAGGGGATGCAGCAGTGGCCGTCAGTTCTTCCGGTAGTATCGTGACAGCGGCAGACTTGCTGGCGAACATAACGGATGTTGATAACAGCAGTGATCAGTTAAGTGTTACCCGTATTGACAGCGTAACTGGTGGTTCTGTCTCTGAAACAGATGGCGGTGGCTGGCAAGTGACGCCGGATGAAGGCAGTGAAACGGTTGAAATCACCTACACGGTTAGTGACGGTGATCTGACATCAACAGCCACGCAGACGGTTGTTGTTAATGAACCCCCGGTTCAGACCAGAAATCCACAAGCTCTGCCGGGCACGGAAGATGAGCCTGTCACGATTACAACAGCCCAACTGCTGAATGGTTTTTCCGACCCGGATGGGGATAGCTTCAGTGTAGTGAACCTGTCTGCATCCAGCGGTACATTGACGGATAATGAAGATGGCACATGGACCCTCACACCGGTTGGTGATAGCACGCAAACGGTTACGCTTTCTTACGGTGTGACAGATGGCTACGGCACAACGCAGGCTTCCCTGCCGGTCACCTTCGATCCGGTCAACGATGCCCCGGTGATCGGGAATGTTGAACTGGCAAACGGTACGGAAGATCAAACTTATAGGCTGAGTGCACAAGATCTTCTTGCTAGTGTGACGGATGTGGATAGTGAGGGGCTGACCATTACCTCAGTCACCAGCGATAGTGAGTTTGTGACAATCAATCCGGTTGAGAATGATCTTGGGCAGGCATTTTACTGGAACGTTACCTCCAGCGAGGAAGGGGCACAGAACATTACCTTCACCGTTTCAGATGGAAACGGGGGAACAGCCAGCAAAACAACGTCCATCACCTTTATGGATGTGGATGCAACGCCAAGCGATGATAGTAAAACAATTGCAGAAGATAGCGCGGCAACAACGCTAAGTGTTCTGTGCAATGATGATATTTTGGATGGTGCGGTGATCAGCGCTGTGACCCAGCCGAGCCACGGCACAGCCAGTTTTAATGCCGAAAGCGGCCAGGTAACTTATACGCCGGATGCGAACTTTGCGGGGACGGATACGTTCACCTACACTCTTACGGATGAAGACGGTGAGACATCGTTTGCAACTGTAATTATGAATGTGAGTGCAGTTAACGATGCCCCAACGGTGGGTGACCAAGTGGTTCTGAACGGCGGTGTGGAAGATCAGGTCCTTGCTATTACAGCAGCACAATTGCTGGCCAATGTTACGGATATTGAAGGTGATACCCTTTCCATTGTTGGCAACCCAACAGTTTCCAGCGGTAGTCTTGCCGTGTCTGAAACAGGCTGGAATTTCACACCGGATACAAACAGTACAGATGATGTGACCTTTACCTTCACGGTTTCCGATGGAACCGATACGGTTGTGGCAACAGCCGGTGCCATTGCCAGCTTTGCTGAAGACGGCACGACCGAAGGCACCAGTGGTGTGGATACCCTTGTCGGTACTGAGGGGGCCGATACCATCACGGCTTTTGCCGGGGCCGATACCATTACCGGAGGCCTTGGCGACGATTATATTGATGGCGGTGATGATGAAGATACTCTGGTTCTAAGCGGTTATCGCAACGGTTATGAATTTGGTGAAAATGATAACGGGCAAATGACCATTAGCGATATCAATGTGGAAGATGGCAACGATGGGACGGATGTACTGGTCGGTGTGGAAAAATTCCAGTATCTGGATGGTATATATTCAGCCGGGCAGAGCGTAGATGAAAACAGCAACCTGAATGAAATCAGTGGTGCTGGTCGTATTTGGGGTTCCTTCGGAGATGACCTGATTACAGGAAGTGAAGGTGCTGACCGGATTTACGGCTTGAATGGCAATGATACAATCACGGGCGGTGCCGGTTCGGACTCCATTTATGGCTTTAGCGGTGATGATGTGATCATTCTCAGCGAAGGGGATGCACGCATTCACGGTGGACATGGTACGGACACATTACGTTTGAGCAATGGGGATGATTTGAACCTGACCACCAGTGACCTTGATGTCTTTTCCATTGAAGTTTTCGATATGGAAACGGATACCTCAGCCAATAACCTGACGGTTAATGCAAATAACCTGCTTTGGACATCATGGGATGAACATCATCGAGGATGGCATCATTATGAAAATGGTGAAGTCGTGATCAATGGTGGGGAAAATGATTCTCTAAGCTTTGCTGACGATGGCTGGTCCGTTGATGAAAATCAAACCCGGGAAGGCTATACCACCTATAGCCATTCCGGTGATGATACCACTGTGTATGTGGATGCCGATATCACCGTTAATGGGGGATAGAGGGTATAGCCCGATTTTCCTATTCACATATAGCCATGACTTCGAGTTCAACGCTGAAGCCATGATGTAATTCGGGTACGGGCACAACGGCGCGCGCGGGTTTGTGTGTTCCCAGCAGTGCAGCATACCGGCTGTTAAATTCCCCCCAATGGCGAATATCCGTTATATAGACGCGTGCCTGAATAATGTTTTGTGGTGTACTACCTGCGGCCTGGAGAATTTTTTCCAGATGGCTCAGAACCAAATCGGTCTGCTCGTTAAAGGAAAGAACTTTCAGGCTATCCGGTTGAGAGGAGACGGGCAGGATGCCGGAAACATAGACGGTTCCATTATGTACAACAGCCTGAGAATAATGTCCCTGTGGCAGCGGGGCATCTTTTGTTTCAATGAATTTCATCGAAGGATTTTCCTTTTTTATTCAAACCTTAAAGCAGACAAAAATTTTGTCACACTGGCGAAGGCCAGTGTCCATCATTCGCTGTTTTAAACGTTGTGGATGCTGGCCTCCGCCAGCATGACGGTATTTCCCTATCTCGGGTTGGCGTTACAATAAAATGATTACCAACCGGATATTCTGGGCCAGTATTTGATTGGCTGATCTTTTTCTGCCGCAATGACATGATAACCACTATGTTGTGCGGAGGTGGCACAGGCATGGTTCGGTAAAATCCGTAATTTCGTGCCGATGGGCAGATCGGGTAATTGAGAAGGGTCACCCGAACGCACGGTGATGATGCCATGTTCCTGATTGGCGTCTGATAAAACCAGATCGGGGATTAACGTACCCTGCTCGCTACAAACAAGACCATAACCTTGATCTATCTTTTGACGTGCGGTACCGCGATCACGTGACATCGCCATCCAGCCGGCATCTACCATCAGCCACCCTTTTTCGTTTTGGTGGCCAATGACGGTTGTTAAAACGGACAGGGCGATATCTTCAATCTGGCAAACTTTAATACCAGCCATCACCAGGTCGAAAAAGGTATATACCCCGGCGCGTAATTCTGTGACCCCCGTCAGGTCTTGTACCGCATGTGCTGTGGGGGTTGACCCAACACTGATGATCGGGCACTTGAAACCGGCTTGTTTCAACTTATCGGCGGCTTGGACAACTGCATTGCGTTCTTGTGCGGCGCATGCTGCATGTGCGGTTTTACCGCTTGTGTTGTAACTGTCTCCGGCATGGGTCAGGACACCGCGAAGCTCTGCCGGGGAGGCTTGTAAAATTTCGGCAATCTCAATGAGCAGATCATCCTGCGGCTTTAACCCGCCTCTATGCCCGTCGCAATCAATCTCGATCAGGGCCGGGATCATGGCGCCCAAACGCTTGGCGGCCTTGGCGATTGCCTTTGCCTGTTCCACGGAATCAAGCAGAATGCTGAGGTCACAGCCTTTGTTGCGAATTTCAACAACGCGATCAAGCTTGTCTGGGGCAATGCCGACAGCATATAAAATATTTGTCAGCCCCTTATCTGCAAAAAATTCTGCCTCGCGTAATGTTGAAACGGTAACGGGGGCGTTTTTGTCTTCCATGAGCAGGTTTGCAATCTCAATGGATTTAGACGTTTTCAGATGTGGCCTGAGAGAGACACCAAGTTCTTTGCTTCGGGTGCGTAAATGATGAATGTTTTTCATCATTTTTGCTTCATCTATCAACAAGCAAGGTGTTTCCAGTGTTGATAGGGTTGCATGGTTTTTCATTTTTCTGACAGTTCAGTAATTAACTCTGTTCAAAGAGTAATGCCGTTAAAAGAAAAATAAAATTTACAATAACTTATTTTTTAATTAAGTTTGAACTTAATGATTAATTCTCAGGACATACATTTTTTTACGGTGATCGCCGGGGCACAATCGCTGGCGCATGCCGCGCGGATGCTGAATGTCACACCCCCTGCTGTTTCGCAGCGTCTTCAACAGCTTGAAGAACGCCTGAATGTACGTTTGCTAAATCGTGTACGAGGGGGAATACAGCTTACGGCGGAAGGGGAAATGCTTGCCTTGAAAGGACGCGAAGTTCTTGCCGGTCTTGTGGATATGGAAGAGACCATAAGGCAACGTCAAGCTATTGTCAGTGGTCCTTTGAGAGTGATTGCCCCGCATGGATTTGGCCGAAAGTATGTCGGCACGATCATGTCTGAGTTTAGAAAAACACATCCCGAGGTCAGTTTGAGTTTAACTTTGTGTGATGCCCCCTACATCATGGCAAGAACGGATAGTTGGGATGTTTTAATTCATATTGGCCTTGCGGTGGATTCAAGTCTGATACAATCCAAACTGGCGCCGAACAGGCGTTTTTTATGTGCGGCCCCATCGTATCTGGAAAAAATGGGATGCCCACAAAGCATAGATGATTTATCCCAACATCATTGCGGTATTATTCAGGAAAATGAAGAAGATGTTGCGGTGTGGCATTTTCGAAAGGAAAATTCGGAACTAGAGTCTGTGCGTATCGCCCCGACGTTTGTCAGCAATGACGGAGAAACCGTCAAACGTTGGGCAATTGACGGCCACGGGATTATTGAACGTTCCGAATGGGATATCGTGGAAGAACTGGAAAAAGGTGATCTGGTACGGGTTCTACCCCATATACATCAAAATGATGCAGATATCGTCGCGCTTGTCAGTTCCCGAACCCAACGGGTTGCGCGCACACAAGAATTCCTAAAACAGCTTAAACAAAGCCTGACGCCGGTTCCCTGGCGATGAAGAGGGACATGAAAAAGGGCAGTCGCTTTGTTGCGCACTGCCCTTTTTTCTGTGTGTCTGGAAATCGTCTATCCGGCCATGCTGGGTAGCCAGATGACAATCCACGGAAAGGCAATCAGCAAACCGATGGTGACGGCATCTGCCACGAAGAACGGGGCAACGCCGCGGAACACATCCTGTACGCTGAGGTCGTCACGCACACCGGCAACCACAAAGCAGTTCAGGCCGATGGGCGGGGTGATCAAACAGAACTCCGCCATTTTGACCACTAGAATACCAAACCAGACGGCACACATCGGCCCGGACATCCCAAAGGTGCTTTCTGCTGCTGTTACAGCTTCACCACCGTTAAGCGCCATGACGGCCGGATAAACCACCGGCAGGGTCAAAAGCAGCATGCCGATGGCATCCATGAACATGCCAAGTACCGCATAGGCCAGCAGGATCATGACCAGAATCAACATAGGCGAATAGTCCAATGTGGTAATCCAGTCGGCAAAGGCACCGGGAAGGTCTGCAAAACCAAGGAAGCGTACGTAAATCAACACGCCCCAGATGATGGTGAAAATCATCACCGACAGTTTGGCTGTTTCCAGCAGGGCGTCTTTCAGTTCTGCCCAACGCATACCTTTATAGACCGCCATGCAGAAGACCACAAAGGCCCCCAAGGCACCGCCTTCTGTCGGGGTTCCCCATGCATCGCCGCCAAACGGGTTGTAGATAAAGACGATGATGATGAAGACGACAAAGAAGATCGGCAGGGCAGGCGGCAGGCTGACCAGTTTGTCTTTCCAGCTATAGCCTTTGACCGCCGGGCCGAAGCCTTTGATGGTCATGGCCATGCCGACAATCAGCAGGCCATAAATTACAGCAGAGAAAGCACCGGGAATGAAGCCCGCCAGCAGCAGTTTGCCGACATCCTGTTCCACGATAATGGCATAAATCACCAGAATGGCGGAAGGCGGAATGAGGGAGGCAAGGGTACCGCCCGCGGCAACCACACCGGCTGCGAATTTTTTATCGTAGCCGATTTTCAGCATTTCCGGGATGGCGATGCGGGCAAAAACGGCCGAGGTGGCAATGGAGGCACCGGATACAGCTGCAAAGCCTGCTGTTGCAAAAACAGTGGAAACCGCAAGCCCGCCCGGTACCCAGGCAATCCAGCGTTTGGCGGCTTCAAACAGGGCTTTGGTCAGACCGGCGTAATAGGCCAGATAACCGATGAGAATGAAGGTCGGGATCAGGGATAAAGCCTGATTGGCGACTTTGGAATGGGGCACTTGCCCCGCAATTTTTGCAGCAATGGTAATTGCCCAGAAGAAAGCTTCCGGGTCATAGCCTTTTTTCGCCCAGAAAATCCATACTAGGCCGACAAGCCCGGCAAGCCCGGCGGCAAAGGCAACGCGCATGCCCAGAATAACAAAGACAAGCAGACCGAGCGAGACGATCATGCCGATTTCAATAGGTTCCATGATCGTATCCTTTAACTGTCGTGACCGGAAAGGTGTTCGGCTTCGTGGCTGGCCTGTGTGGCAACGTCTTCAATCAACGGTACGGCAACCGGTTGCTCGGCTCCGCTGATCAGGGCTTTGCTAAAGCCCCAGATTTGCACACAAAGTTGTAGACACAGGACACCGAAAGCAATAGGAGCCAGCAACTTGGCAGGCCAGAGCGGAATGGCAATATCCATGGAACTGTCGCGGCTCCACATCGGTGATGCAAAATCGAAACTGCGCAGGAAATGTTCCCAGCTGCCCCAGACAATAAGAAGCATAAAAATAAGAATGGCGATTGTGGTCACCAATTCGGCGGCGTAAAGCGCGCGCCCTTTCAGTTTGCCAACAACCATGTCCATACGGATATGACCGCCGTTACGTTGTGTATAAGAAATCCCCATAAAGGCGATCAGGGGCATGGCCTGTTCGATCCAGTCCACATAACCCGGTAAAGGTTGATTGAAAAAGTTACGGCCACCGACAGATAAAACCGCAAGAATCATCAGGCTGAAAACAGCCAGACCACTGACCAAAGCCAGCACTTGCCCGATGCTGTTCAGCTTCTGATCCAGAAAGCTTAACAGGCTATCATCGGTGAGAACATTTGCATTCCCGGCCATGACATCCTCCCAAAAAATATTTTGTCATGAAAAACGGGAAGCAGTATGTGTTACCGCTTCCCGTTAAAGTGTGGGCTCTGATTATTTACCGATCATGCCGGTAAAGAAGTCATAAAGTTCCTGAGCCGGAAGGCCTTTTTTGGCATTGTCGGCAATCCAGGTTTTGGCAGCCGGTGCGGCTACGCGTTTTTTCAGATCTGCAATGGCATCGGCTGAGAAAGTCACTTCCTCAATGCCACGTTCCTTAAGAACCGGACCCCATTTTTTCATGGTTTTGTTGTTGTAGTTGTCGATGTAGTAGTCCAGAGATTCTTTAACCGAACCCAGCAGGGCTTCGCGTTCGGAATCTTTCAGGCCGTTCAGCGCATCAGTATTGACAACGATCGGGCAGTTCACAGTGCCGGGGTTGAGGTTGGTGGTCCACCAGGTTGCTTTTTCAACAGTGCCGAAAGCCATGTGGGCGTGTTGAGCAAAAGCAACGGCCTTAACAACACCGCTGTCCAGTGCCTGACGTACTTCGGAAGCAGACATGGAAGTCGGTACAGCATTCAGAGCTTTCATTGCGACACCGATACCACCGGTGGCACGAACGGTCATCCCGTCAAAGTCTTTCAGGGATTTGGGCGCATCACCAACACCGGCAATGTTATATTGCGGCATGGGAGACGGCATCAGCAAAGTGGCGTTCCAGCGTGCCAGATCCTTAACAACAGCCGGGTGTTTGTAAAGCGCTTCGGAAATGCGGCGCTCTTCTTCCAGTGAGGAAACACCGAGGAACGGCAGTTCGGCAACGGTGAGGGACGGGTTTTTGTCGCGGTGGTAGCCAGCGCAGAACTGGGCCATTTCAAAGGCACCGATAGAAATACCGTCAAGGTTTTCCTTGTTTTTGGACAGGCCGCCGTAGGACAGGTTCAGCTTGAACCCGCCGTTGGTTTTTTTGTCAACCAGTTCAGCCAGCTTTTCAACATGTTCGGTAAAGGCGCGGCGTTTGCCCCACAAAGATACATTCCATTCCGTTGCAGCGGCTTCACTGGCAAAGGACAAGGCAACAGCAGTCAGGCACAATTTGCCAAGAAACTTTTTCATATAAATTCTCCCAAAATGAACATCCTCCGAGATGTATGGGAAGTATGATACTTATTTTTAAAATGTCCACTTATGAAGAAAACCGCAAGGCAGGTTGTTTGCCTTGCGCGGAAATCCGCATAGGCAAAAAGACAGCCGTTTGCACAGGCAGGGACCTTTTGAAAATTTCACAACAGGGCATTTTTATCCAGCCCCAGCTTGACGATTTTTTCATTCAATGTACGCCGACCAATGCCCAAAGCTTCGGCTACGGCTTCCATGCGGCCCTGATGGGTGCGGATGGCCTTGGCAATGAGTTCACGCTCAAACGCGGCCACGGCTTCGCGCAGGGTTTCCGGTACATCGCCAAGGTCGTGGTCCGGTCGGATGGCTTCACTGACAGAGCCGCGCCCGCGTCTTGCCGCCAATACGCGGCGTTCGGCCACATGGCGAAGTTCGCGCACATTGCCCGGCCAGTCATGGCTCATCAGGGCGGAAACGTCATCAGTGGTGAGTTCTGGCGGGGTGATTTCATAGACATTACCGAATTCCTGAATGAAATGGGAAAACAGCAAGACAATATCGGACTTGCGATCACGCAAAGGCGGCAGGGTCAGGACAAGTGCATTGAGGCGATAAAGCAGATCGGCACGAAAGCGCCCCTGTGCAACCGCTTCATCCATATCTTCATTGGAGGCCGAAACAATGCGGATATTGACCGGAATGGATTTTTTTGCTCCGACCGGGGTATATTCGCGTGTTTCAATGGCACGCAAAAGCTTGGCCTGAACAGGCAAGGGGCAGGTGGAAATTTCATCCAGAAAAACAGTGCCGCCATCGGCTGCGCCCAACAGGCCTTCTGACTTTCCGGTTTCACCGAACATATGCGTGTCAAAGCTGTCGGCTGAAAATGTGGCGCAGTTTAAAACACTAAACGGGCCGTTTGCACGTGAACTCAGGTCATGCAAGGCGCGCGCAACAACCTCTTTGCCGGTGCCGGTTTCCCCTAAAATCATGACCGGGGCCTCTGTTTCTGTGAAATTGAGAACATCTTCGCGCAAGGTTTTAATTTCGTCTGTTTCCCCAATCAGAATACGGTCCAGCCCTGAAAGGCGGGTCAGGCGGGCTTTCAGACGTTCTGTATCAAGCCCCATGCGGTACTGGTCTGCTGCATGGGTGAGGATTTGCAGCAGGCGGCGTGGGTCGAACGGTTTTTCGATGAAGCTGTAAGCCCCGATTTGCATAGCCTTTACAGCCATGGGGATATCGCCATGGGCAGAGATCAGACAGACAGGCAAGGGTGGGTTCTTTTCCTGAATGCGTTTGAGCAAGGTCATGCCGTCCATACCGGGCATGCGGATGTCGCTGAGCACCACATCGGGGGCGAGGCTGTCAAGGCGTTCCACCATTTGTTCACCCCGGCAGAAACTTTCCACATGCCAGCCCTGACCTTCCAGCAAGGTACTTAAAGATTCACGCATTTCGCGGTCATCATCCACAAGGGCGATACGGTTAATCTGTTTCTTGTCCAACATGTTCAGTCTTCCCGGTTGGGGTTATTTAAAGGCAATGAAATGCTGAAAAGAGCACCGCCTGTCTCATGGTTTCTGGCCGCAATATGTCCGGCATGTTCCTTGATGATCTCGCTTGAAATGGATAGCCCCAACCCCATTCCTTCCCCGGATGCACGTGTGGTGTAAAAGGGTTCCTGAAGGTCTTCCATCGTGGCACCGCCAATGCCAGCACCACTGTCTTTGACGTCTATATAGGCAGTTTTCTCATCCTGATAAATATGTATATTCAGCATGCGTTCGGAACAGTCTTTCATAGCATCCACACCATTGCGCATAATGTTGGTCAGCACCTGTTCCAGGCGCAGTTTGTTGGCACGCACAAGAACGGGCTGGTGTGGTTGTTCAATTGTGCAGGTGACGTTGAAGCTGATGAACATGGAACTGAGAAGTTCTTCGACTTCTTTGACCACATCGCGCAGGTCAACAGGTTCAAAGGTATCTGTGCCTGCCTTGGCAAAGAATTTTAGCTGTTTGGTGATGTTTTCCATACGCAAGGTCAGACTGGTGAGCTTGCCCAGCAGTTTTTCATTTTTTGGGGCCGGGGAAAGTTCTGCCGCCGTGATATAATTGCGCATGGCTGATAAAGGCTGACCCAATTCATGGGTCACAGATACGGAAAGTTGGCCCAGTGCAGCCAGTCGGCTGGTGCGGGCCAGTTCATCCTGTGTGCGTTCCAATTGTTTTTCGGCTGTTCTACGTTCTTCAATTTCTACGGCAAGGCGACGGTTGGCTTCGCGCAGGTCGGCTGAATCTGCCTGAGACTGGCGCAAGGCGGCACCAATGGTGGTGGTCCGGCGCATTTGTGTCCAGGCAAAAAGCAAGGTGATAATGATGGCTGCCGAAATCAGCGTCAGCCAGGTTTTTTCCTGAACCGGGCGTTCGCTGGCAAAGAAATACAGGCTCCACTTACGGCTTTGCAAAGGTACCCGGACCAACAGGTAATATGTGCCCTCGATCATCGCCTGATTGCCCCCCCAGCCTTTCCAGTTCAATTCATTTAAAGGGTGGTTGGCAAACTGCCGTTCCTGTTTGATGGAAGCACGGCGCTCATTGCTAATGGGATAAAGCGTGCGATAGCGCCAATTTGCATTGGAAGATAATAAAATTACGCCGTCACGGTTGCTCAAAAGGATCTGTTCACCGGCATTGGCCCAGATAGCTTCCAGTTTGCCGAAATTCAGTTTGAGGGCAATGACCCCAATGATTTTTCCGCTGTCGTTTCTAACCGGCTCGGAGATAAACAGGCCGGGCAGGTTGGTTGTAGCACCAATGCCGTAAAATTCGCCGTGGTTTCCGGCAAGTGCCTGTTTGAAATAGGGGCGAAAGGCGTAACTTTGCCCCAGATAAGAGGTCGGTTGGTCAAAATTGGAGGTGGCGATGGTGAGGCCTGTGGTATCCATCAGGTAAATGGTTTCGACACCGGATTGCCGGGTGAACTCTGCCAGTCGTTCACTTAGGCGGCCATCTCCTTTTCCAAGGGCTGCGGCAATGACGTAAGGGTCTTGCGACAGGACGTAAGGAAAATAGGAAAAGCGTTCAATCTGGCTGGAAAGAGAGCTTTCATAAAGCGCCAGACGCCCCTGTGCCTTGCGAATCTCCTCGGCCTTGAAATAGCTGAATGACAGATAATAAAGACCAATGCCCATGATGGTCAGGATGATAAGGGATAGAAGATAAACGCGGGCGCGCATGGGACTCCCTGTTTGAAGGTGTTCAGTGTTTCAGGTGGGCGCAGTTTATACATAAAAATACACCTTTGCACAGCCATTAGCCGAAAGGATGTGTAATTGTGGTATTGTTTTTGCGTTGTGGGCAGGATATGGAACGGTCTTTCCATAAACTGCAAGGAAAGTGGTTATATTTTGGGCAAGGGTGTAAGAAAGCGACAATGCTTGATTCAGTGCGCTATAAAGTCTTTGGTGAACGCCACCGTTATTATTTGATTGCCGTGCTGGCTGCTTTTTTGGGGCTGGTGCTGGCGCTGATCCTGCCCAATGTCATCGGTGGGGGGGCTTTGCCGAAAAAAACACCCATCAAAATCGGGGTGCTGCATTCCCTTAGTGGAACTATGGCCTTGAGTGAGCGTTCGGTTGCCGAAGCCACCATGTTGGCGGTGGAAGAACTCAACCGGCGCGGCGGTGTGCTGGGGCGCAAGGTGGAGGCTATTTTGATTGACGGGCGTTCCAACTGGAATGTGTTTGCCCAACAGGCTGAAAATTTGATCACGATAGATGAAGTTTCCGCCGTGTTTGGCTGTTGGACATCGGCTTGTCGCAAAACGGTTAAACCGGTGTTTGAGCGCCTTGACCACGTGTTGTTTTATCCGGTGCAATATGAAGGGCTGGAACAGTCTTCCAATATTATCTACACCGGAGCGGCGCCCAATCAACAAATCATTCCCGCAACCAAATGGACGATTGATCATATCGGCAAGCGCATTTATTTGTTGGGTTCAGATTATGTCTTTCCACGCACAGCCCATGCCATTATTCGCACGCAGGTTGCCGCACTTAACGGGGAAATTGTAGGAGAAGCCTACGTACCATTGGGCGGAACGGATTTTAAGAATATTCTGGCCGACATCCGGGACAAGCAACCGGATGTCATTTTCAATACCATCAACGGGGATAGCAATATTGCCTTTTATAAGCAATTGCGTGCTGCCGGGATGATGGCGAAAGATATTCCGGTAATGTCTTTCAGTCTGGCCGAAGCCGAGGTTCAGGCGATCGGCCCCGATCTGGTGGCGGGCGACTATGCTGCGCGCAATTATTTCCAGACCATTCGTTCTGAAAAAAATAAGGAGTTTGTGGCAAAATATCGTGCACGTTACGGCAAGGATAAAGTCACGACAGCCCCCATGGAAGCTGCCTATTTCGGGGTGTTTATGTGGGCGCAAGCTGTGGAGGAAAGCGGGTCAACCCAGTATCGCGGCTTTCGCGATGCCCTGTTGGGCCAGACCATGAATGCACCTAGCGGCATTGTTTATATCGACCCCAATACCCAGCATACATGGCGCACGGTCCTGATCGGGCAGGTGCGCCGCGATGGTAATTTCGACCTGATCTGGGACAGTGGCCGCCCGGTGCGCCCGGTGCCCTATCCCGGTTTTCTGGCACGTGCCAAATGGGAAGAATTTTTGGCCAACCTGTTTGAACAATGGGGTGGGAAATGGGAAGCAGGTGGCCGCACATGATGGAAGCAAAAAACAAGTCCCGGCCCTTTAGCCTCTCCACAGAAATCGGCACCATGTTTGTGCTTTTGGGGCTGTTGCCGCTATTTTTAATCGGCTGGCAATATTACAAGGGGGTGGAAGCCCAGTTGCACGAAGAAATTTCGCGCAGTCTTTCCGCCTTGGCCGACAGCAAGGTGGAACGTGTGGAAACCTTTGCCGGAGATACGTTGAAAGAAGTGCAGGTCCTTTCCAATTCATCTTTGGTGGCGCGCGCCATGGCACGGTTGAACCATGCACCGGATGATGATCTGGGGGAGCTGGGGGTGGAACTGGCACGCTATAATGATGATATCCGCGCTGATGACCTGCTTTTAATATCGGCCAGTGGCAAGGTGCAATATGCGGCCAGACACAATGAGTTGGTGGGGGTGGACCTGCATCAACATCGTGATGATTATTATCTATTGTCCAGCGCCTTTGATCGCGCACGTACATTGTTGGAGCCGCATAATTCGGATTTTGCCAAAGACGCCTCATCCCCGCAGGCCTCGGCTTTTGTGGCGGCCCCAATTTTGAAGAACGGTTATGTTTTGGGGGTGGCGGCCCTGCGTTTAAATAGTTCGGAATTGTTTCGCATTATCGGGGATTATTCCGGCTTGGGGCGCACGGGGGAAACCATGGTAGCCGGGGTGACGGACGGGCAAGTGGAACTTTTTGGTCCGGTGCGTTTTGCAGACTCTTTTGACCGCACGCAAGGGCTGGATGGGAAATTCAAAGCACCCTTTCTCAGCGCCTTGTCGGGGGAGCGCAATGTGGGGCTGGTCAATGATTACCGCAACAAGGAAGTGATTGCCGCCTGGCGTTATGTGCCTTCCTTTCGCTGGGCCTTGCTGGTGAAAGTGGATGTCGAAGAACGTCTGGCCCCGATCACATATTTGCGCAATATGGGCATTATCTTTCTTTCTGTGATGGCCTTTTTGGTGATTGCGGTTTCGGTTTTGATGGCACGCGCGATCACCACACCCATTCGCCAGCTTGAGGTGGCAGCACGTAATCTTTCAGATCATGGCACTGCCGATATGGTGCCGGAACGCGGCGCATGGGAGATTAATTCACTTGCCATTGCCTTTAACGATATGAGTGCGCGCATTCAGTCCTATCAAACGGGGTTGCGCCGCATGGTGGAGGAACGCACCGCGGAACTGAAAAAAGCCAAGGATGACGCTGAACGGGCCACACGGGCAAAAACAGAATTTCTTGCCATGATGAGCCATGAAATTCGCACACCGCTGAATGGATTGATGGGTATGGCCGAATTGCTGAAAAGCCAGCAGATGGGGCCGTTGGCACGCGATTATGTTTATACCCTGCATCAATCCGGGGCGGCTTTGAGCGACCTGCTGAACGACCTTCTGGATATTTCACGCATTGAAGCGGGCAAGCTGGAGCTGGACCATAAGGCCTTTAACCCCCGTGCCTTGTTGCAAAGCTTGAGTGCCTTGATGAAACGTTCTGCCGAAATGAAGGGCTTGAGCTATAAGGTGGATGTAAAGGGTGATATTCCCAAAGCATTGAAAGGGGACCCTGCGCGCCTTCGTCAGATTTTACTGAATTTGACTGGCAATGCCATCAAGTTTACCGCCAGTGGTTCTATCCAGATTGTGATGGAGGGGGGGCAAACATCTCAAGGTCATGTGTCTTTGTGTTTTCGCGTGATTGATAGCGGTATCGGGATTCCCCAAGCTGAACAGCACAAGCTTTTTCAACCCTTTTCACAATTGGGCGAAGGGCGTTCGAAAAAATATGGCGGGGCCGGGTTGGGGCTGGCAATTTGCAAGCGCCTGGCTGAACGTATGGGCGGGGAAATATCGGTGGAAAGCCGGGAAGGTGAGGGGGCCTGCTTTAGCGTTGTCTTACCCTTTGAGGTGACACAGGAATATAACGAGCTGCAACATCAGGCAGATGCTGTTGCCCCCATGCGCATTCTGGTGGTGGAGGATGAGCCGGTGAACCGGCGGGTGTTATGTGGCTTGTTGCGACAGGATAGCCATCAGGTCTACGTCAGCGTGAGTGCTGAAGAAGCGCTGGATATTCTGAAGGTCGAAACAGTTGATTTGGTGATGACTGACCTGCGCTTGCCGGGATTAAGCGGGTATGATGTGATTGAACAGGTGAACCATAAATATGAGTTACCGGTTATTGCTGTGACAGCCAACCTGATGCCTGATGATGTGACGCGCTGTATGGATAAAGGGGCGATTGATGTGATTGCCAAACCCATTATGCCCGATGCCTTGCGCCGGGCTTTGCAACGCCTTGATCTGGGCCAAAAGGTTGAAGTGCCACTTATTGGGGAAGAACAACAGGAAGAGATTTTCTTTTCATCGGATTATCTGGAGCAATTGCGCGATGTGCTGCCCGATGATGAAATATCGGGCCTGATGGTCAAGGCGGAAAATTCAGTTCGGGAACATTTGGGGAATTTGCAAATCGCGATTGAAAAGGGGGACGGCGAAGCCCTTTCCCAACATGCCCATAAACTGGCAGGTGTTTCCGGCACTTACGGCATGCTGGGGTTGCGCAAAATTGCCAAGAAAATTGAACGGGAGCGATATATTGAAGACTTTGAAGCGCTTCAGAATTTGGCGGATCGTTCCATTCAACAGATGCACGTTTTAGAGATTCCTGTCTGCGCAGGAAATCACCGGAACCGGATGTGATCTCCTGCGTAAGGCAGGAGTCTTTGTGTTCGGGCGAAGGCCCCTGCTTTCGCAGGGGCTCACGTTACGTTTTTTATTCTCTGTTTTATTTCAGGTTCGTGATCTCCTGCGTAAGGCAGGAGTCTGTTGAAAAGCTCAACGCCGGGCGTGATTGACGCTGGAATTGAAACGATAGCCATGACCGCGGATGGTTTCAATGAGTTGATGGTCGCCTTTTTCATCGCCGATTTTTTTGCGCAGTCGGCTGACCAGAATGTCAATGGCACGGTCCCCGCTGTCGGATTTGACTTCGGGGATGGCATCTGACAAGGCATCACGGCTGAGAAGCTGGTTCGGGTGGGTTGCCAGAAAGGTGAGAAGGTCAAACTCCGCCGGGGTCAGGCTGGGACTTTTCCCGTCTGCGCTGATCAACAGGCGGTTGTCCTTATCCAATGTCCAGTCTGCAAAGTTAATGACGTTATTCCCACCGGGCAGCATATCATCATTGCCGACCGTGCGTTCCAGTACGTTGCGCACGCGTGCAACCAGTTCACGCGGGAAGAACGGTTTGGTAATGTAATCATCCGCGCCTATTTCCAGCCCTTTGGCACGTTCTTCCGGTTCGCTGCGTTCCGAAACAATGATGATCCCCATCTGGCTGCGGGCACGAAGCGTGCGGGCAAGTTCAAGGCCGTCACTGTCCGGCAGGTTCAAATCCAGCAATAAAAGGTCGAATGTGTTGTTTTCCAGTGCCATCTGCATGGCAAAACCGTCATCTGCTGTTTGGGTCAAAAAACCGGCATTGCCTAAAATAGCGGCAATTAAATCGCGCACGGCACCGTCATCTTCGACAATCAGAACTTTTTTTTGTGTCATTGGGGCTCCATGAAGCAGGGCGATTCTGAAAGAAGGATCAGCAAAAAACCGGGGTTAGATTACCGAAATGCGAGAAGAAAACCAGCCACATTCTGTGGAAAACTTCTACACATGAGGAATGTTAAGATATTCCTTGGGAAAAGAAAGGGAAATAAATGGTGGATATAAAGTAAAAAACAAGAAAAATATAAGAAACAATTCAGAAAATATTCTTTCTAAATATAATTAATTTCAACTTTAGTCAATATAAAATAAATGTGATTAAAATATAAATGCTAAAGTGTTTATTTATTGTGCGATATACATGAGTTATGAGTATGGCGTGAAAAGGAAATTCCATTAAAATTTTTTAAAAACAATGACTTAAATATTTTGGCACGCTTCTTGTTTTACTTGGGTCAGTTTACTTGAAAGCCAGGAGGCATGTTACAAATGAAATTTTCTTTGAAATCCATTCTTTCTGCCGGTGCCATTGCCGCAACGGCGATGGTTGGCAGCGCGGCCAACGCAGCTGATACCATTAAAGTCGGTGTTCTGCATTCTTTATCCGGTACCATGGCGATTTCCGAAACCACCCTTAAAGACACGGTTTTGATGCTGATTGACGAGCAAAACAAAAAAGGCGGTCTTCTAGGTAAAAAGCTGGAAGCCGTTGTGGTTGACCCGGCGTCTAACTGGCCGCTGTTTGCTGAAAAGCAACGTGAATTGATCGAAAAAGACGGTGTTTCTGTGACGTTTGGTTGCTGGACGTCTGTTTCACGTAAATCCGTTCTGCCAGTTGTGGAAGAACTGAACGGCATGCTGTTCTACCCGGTTCAGTATGAGGGTGAAGAAAGTTCGCGTAACGTCTTCTATACGGGGGCGGCGCCAAACCAGCAGGCCATTCCGGCGGTTGATTATTTGCTGTCTGAAGATGGCGGTGCAGCCAAGCGTATTGTTCTGTTGGGCACAGACTATGTTTACCCGCGCACAACCAACAAAATTCTGCGTTCTTACTTACATTCCAAAGGCATTGCAGACGCAGACATTATGGAAAACTACACACCGTTCGGTCATTCTGACTGGCAATCCATTGTGGCTGACGTGAAGAAATTCGCTTCTGCCGGTAAGAAAACTGCCGTGGTTTCCACCATTAACGGTGATGCCAACGTGCCGTTTTATAAAGAACTGGGCAATCAGGGCATTAAAGCAGAAGATATCCCGGTTGTTGCTTTCTCCGTTGGGGAAGAAGAGCTGGCCGGTCTGGATACCAAGCCGCTGGTTGGTCACTTGGCTGCCTGGAACTATTTCATGTCTGCCCAATCACCGGAAAATGATGGCTTCATCAAGAAATGGAAAGCTTTCATTAAAGATGACAAGCGCGTGACCAACGACCCGATGGAAGCAACTTATATCGGCTTCAAAATGTGGACACAGGCTGTTGAACAAGCCGGGACGACTGATGTAGATGCGGTTCGCCAAGCCATGTACGGCCAAAAAGTTAAAAACCTGACCGGCGGTGTGGCTGTGATGAACACCAACCATCACCTGTCCAAACCCGTTCTGATTGGCGAGATTCAGGAAGACGGTCAGTTTGAAACGGTTTGGTCTACCGATGGTGTGGTCAAAGGTGATGCATGGTCCGATTTCATTCCGGAAAGCGCCAAGCTGACAGCCGATTGGACCTACCCGTGGGTTTGCGGCAACTGTGAAAAACCGAAATATGGCGGTGCTGCCGGTATGTAAGGCACACGCTTAAGAATGGGGGCAGGGCTTTTCACACTCGGTCCTGCCCTCTTT
This sequence comes from Terasakiella sp., assembly GCA_050297075.1. Taxonomy (GTDB): domain Bacteria; phylum Pseudomonadota; class Alphaproteobacteria; order Rhodospirillales; family Terasakiellaceae; genus Terasakiella. The sequence continues at coordinate 502,960 of JBNKSC010000026.1, read as the reverse complement.
CTTTGCCTAGACCACTTTAGCCCTCTGATTTTTCATTTCATCATTAATTCCTTTGGGTGGGTCACATGACGAAATTTATTAGATATTTAAGTATTTTGCTTGTCACATTTTTGATGGCAGCCCCGCTCAGTGCGGCGGATGACTTCAGCACACAGGTGCAGGCGTTAAATGCAAAAAGTTTTTCCAAAAAAATTAAAGCGATTGAAGTTTTGGCTGAGAACGGAAATGACCGTGTTGTGCCCGTCTTAAACGCCATGTTGCACGGTGACCTTTATGTGTTGAAGGCGGATAAAACCGTTGTGATTGCACAGTCTCAAGGTGACGCTTATCTGCTGGAGAAAGCGGTGAGTGGTGAAGATCTCGGTCAAACGGCAAAGTCCGATCTTACAAAAATTCGCGTCAACAACAAGGTGCGCCGCGTTATCAAGGGCATTCTGGGGGGATTGACCCTGTTGAGCAAAAATGCAGAAGCGCGCCAAAAAGCGGTGGATGCGGTGTTTAATAGCCGTTCTGCCGATATGTTGCCCTTGTTGGACAAAGCTATTGCACGTGAAGAAGAGGCCGGATTGAAAGACAAGATGGTGCTCACCCGCGCTGCCATTCAGCTTGAAAGCTCGAAAGAGGACGCCGTCATTTTGGAAGCCTTGTCGGTTTTGAAAGAAACACCGACACCGGATGTACGTTCCCTTTTGAAAAGCTATATCGCCAAGGCACCCAATGATAAGGTGAAAGCTGCGGTACAAAAGACCTTGAGCAATGTGGAAGACAGCCTCGCTTTCTGGGAAAATATTGGCAACCTTTATCGGGGGCTTTCCCTTGGGTCCGTTTTGTTGCTCGCCGCTGTGGGGCTGGCTATTACCTTCGGGGTGATGGGGGTCATCAATATGGCCCATGGTGAAATGGTCATGCTGGGCGCTTATGCCACCTTCGTTGTGCAGGAAATGTTTCGCGCCTATATGCCGGCTTATTTTGATTATTCCCTGTTTGTTGCCATTCCTTTCGCCTTTTTGGTGGCGGGCAGTGTGGGTGTTGCCATGGAACGCGGGATCATTCGTTTTCTTTATGGCCGCCCGTTGGAAACCCTGCTGGCAACATGGGGGGTGAGCCTGATTTTACAACAGGCAGTGCGTACCATTTTCGGGCCGACCAATCAGGATGTCAGCTCGCCAAGCTGGATGAGCGGGGCTGTTGAATTTTCCAATGGTCTGGCCTTTACCTATAACCGTTTGTGGATCATTTTCTTTGCCATTCTTGTGGTGGTGGGCGTCAGCGTTATTTTGCGCAAAACTGCTTTTGGCTTGCAAATGCGTGCTGTTACCCAAAACCGCGCCATGGCCAGTTCCATGGGTATTCGCACCGGTTGGGTGGATGCCATGACCTTCGGGCTGGGTTCCGGCATTGCCGGGATGGCCGGGGTGGCTTTATCGCAGATTGATAACGTTTCGCCCAATCTGGGTCAGGTTTATATCATCGACAGTTTCATGGTTGTGGTGTTTGGCGGTGTCGGCAACATCATGGGGACTGTGGTGGGCGCGTTCTCTTTGGGGGTCGTGAACAAGTTTATGGAACCTATGGCAGGTGCTGTTTTGGCGAAAATTCTTGTTCTCATTGCCCTGATCCTGTTTATCCAGAAACGCCCCCGTGGCCTGTTTGCCCTTAAGGGCCGTGCGGTGGAGGTATAAAACCATGACAACATCACAACAAAAACCTCTCTTGCTGGGCTTCTTGCTTAATGACCGGGGCGGGCAGATTTTACTGGGCCTTCTGGTGGCTGCGGCCATTTTGGTGCCGCTGTCAAACCAGTTGACGTCCCCGGGCAGTTTCTTTCATGTGCCGACCTATATGGTCAGTTTGATCGGAAAATATCTCGCTTTTGCTTTGCTTGCTTTGAGTGTTGATCTCATCTGGGGGTATTGCGGTATTCTATCCCTCGGCCATGGGGCGTTCTTTGCCTTGGGCGGCTATGCCATGGGGATGTATTTGATGCGCCAAATCGGGGACCGTGGCGTGTACGGCAATCCGGAACTGCCCGATTTTATGGTCTTTCTAAACTGGAAGGAACTGCCGTGGTACTGGTATGGTTTTGACAGCTTCCCTTTTGCCATGATCATGGTATTGGTGGTGCCAGGCATTCTGGCCGGTGTGTTTGGCTGGTTTGCCTTTCGTTCCCGTGTCACCGGGGTTTATCTATCCATCATCACCCAAGCCATGACGTACGCGCTGTTGCTGGCGTTCTTCCGCAACGATATGGGTTTTGGTGGCAACAACGGCCTGACCGATTTTAAAGATATTCTCGGTTTTGACATTCAGGCAGATGGCACGCGTCTGGCCCTGTTTGTTGCCACCTGTATGGCGCTTGCGTTGGGGTATATTGTCAGCCGTTATATTGTTTCATCGCGCTTGGGCCGTGTCTTGCTGGCGGTGCGTGATGGGGAAAGCCGCACACGCTTTCTCGGCTATCGGGTGGAATATTACAAGCTGTTTGTCTTTGTGGTTTCTGCCATGCTGGCCGGAATGGCAGGTGCCCTTTATGTGCCGCAGGTTGGTATTATCAACCCGTCAGAATTTGCCCCGGCGGTTTCCATTGAAATCGTCATCTGGGTGGCTGTCGGCGGGCGCGGCAGTTTGTATGGCGCGGTGCTAGGCGCTTTTCTGGTCAATTATGCCAAAACCTATTTCACCGGGGCCTTGCCGGAAGCCTGGCTCTATATGCTTGGTTTGCTGTTTATTTTGGTGACGATCTTTCTGCCCAAAGGGGTGGTCGGCACCGTACCGGCTTTTGCAGAATTTAAACGCAAGGACGGCACGCCTTTGTTTGGTAAATCCACGCAAGCCGCAGAATAAGGAACGTTGAGTATGCAAGGTATTTCACATAAGGAAAACAAAGTCGTTCCACAGGATTGCATCTTGTATGTGGACGGGGTGAACAAGGCTTTTGACGGGTTCAAGGCCATCAACGACCTGAGCTTTTATATTCAGGCCGGGGAACTGCGCGCCATCATCGGGCCGAACGGGGCGGGCAAAACCACGATGATGGATATCATCACCGGCAAAACCACACCCGATACGGGCGATGTGATTTTTCGCGGCGATATCGACCTGACCAAACTGGATGAAGCCCATATTGCCAACCTTGGTATCGGGCGGAAATTTCAAAAACCCACCGTGTTTGAAAATCAGACCGTGTTTGAAAATCTCGAGCTTGCACTGGCGGGAAAGCGCCGGGTGTTTGAAAGCCTGTTTTTCAAGCTGGCGGGAAAGGAAGCAGACCGGATTGACGAAGTGCTGGAAAAAATTGCATTGGCGGAAAAACGTGACTGGATGGCGGGTAATTTGTCCCATGGACAAAAGCAGTGGCTGGAAATCGGCATGCTGTTGATGCAGGAACCGGACCTTTTGCTGGTGGATGAACCCGCAGCCGGCATGACCGATGCGGAAACCATGAAAACGGCTGAATTGCTCAAGGAAATTGCCAAGGACCACAGTGTTGTTGTGGTGGAACATGATATGGAGTTCGTCAAGGCACTGGAAAGCCGGGTTACCGTTTTGCACGAAGGTCATGTGCTGGCCGAAGGTTCGCTGGAAACCGTGCAGAATAATCAGCAAGTTATTGAAGTTTATCTGGGGCGTTAATCATGTTGAACGTTGAAAATGTAGATTTGTTTTATGGGGCTTCTCAGGCCTTGAAGACGGTCGCCTTTGAAGCCGAACTGGGCAAGGTGACCACGGTGCTGGGGCGAAATGGTGTGGGTAAAACCAGCCTGATGAAAGCGGTTGTCGGCCAACAGGGCATTCAAAGCGGTACGGTCACGCTGGAAGGGGCGGATATCACCACCATGCCCGCCCATCTGCGCGCGGCTAAAGGAATTGCCTACGTTCCGCAGGGGCGTGAAATCTTTCCCTTGCTGACGGTGGAGGAAAATCTGAAAACCGGCTATGCACCCTTGCCGCGTTCCTTGCGTCATATCCCTGATGAAATTTTTGATTTGTTTCCAGTGCTAAAAGACATGTTGGGGCGGCGTGGTGGGGACCTTTCTGGGGGGCAGCAACAACAGTTGGCGATTGCGCGCGCGCTTGTTACACGCCCGCGCCTGCTGGTGCTGGATGAACCGACCGAGGGTATTCAGCCTTCCATCATCAAGGATATTGAACGCGTCATTCGCCTGCTTGCCAACCGGGGCGATATGGCGATTTTATTGGTTGAACAATATTTCGAATTTGCCCATGCACTGGCAGATTATATTGTGGTGATGGATCGTGGCGAAGTGGTGATGAAAGGCCCCAAGGACGTGCTGGATGAAAATGAGGTCCGGCGCTATCTGACAGTTTGAACAATTGGTCAAGATATTGGCATCGCTTTTGCGATTGTTTGGAGATAAGGTAGGAAATCGTCATTTGCGGGCGATTTTTTGCCGTTTAAATAGGCAACTGATAAAAGATTGAACAAAAGAAATGCATCTTGCGCCCCAACATGTTCGACAACAGAACGATTTTCCCAAACGTGCCATTGAGGTGCATGGAGCTGCTGATGTCTCTTTTGTTCATAAGGATGGTGAAACTGGGCTGGGTCGCCTTTATTACCGGGACCCTTTAAAGGTCCTTTTTCCACGCGGCGATGTGATGACCGCTGCTTTGGTGACCACTGGCGGCGGGCTGTTCGGCGGGGATGTTTACGATATCGACATCACACTGGAAGAAAAGGCACAAGCCCTTGTCACCGCACAGGCGGCTGAAAAAGTCTATCGTTCCAGCGGACCGGATTGCTGTATCAACGTAAATCTGAATGTCGCTGAGGGCGCCGTTTTGGAATGGTTGCCCCAGGAAACCATTTTGTTTGATCAGGCACGTTTTCGCCGCAAGACCTGCCTGAATGTGACAGCAGGAGCAAAAGCGCTGGCCGGGGAAATGATTGTGTTTGGTCGCCTCGCCAGTGGGGAAGAGATTAAGAACGGATTATTGCGCGAAGCTTGGGAGGTCAGATGTAGTGACCGACTTATTTGGGCAGACGCGTTGCATATGGAACGGGACTTTCAGCACATGCTGGACCATCCATCAGGCTTTGGTGGTGCGCGCGCCTTGGCAACCTCGGTTTATGTGGGCTCTGATGCGCCGGACCATCTGGAAGCCGCACGCGCATTTTTAGCAGATTTTGAAGGGGTGCGTCTGGGCGCGAGCATGGTCAACGATGTGTTGATCTGTCGCTGGCTGGCCGCAGACCCTTATCTTTTGAGGAAGGCCTTTGGAGCTTTCTGGTCGGCTTTTCGACAACTGGCTTTGGGACGCCCGGCGGGATTGCCCCGCCTGTGGCATTGTTAAGGGAGTAAAACCGTGCATTTAACACCGAGAGAAAAGGACAAGTTGATGGTCGCCATGGCGGCCATGGTGGCAAGGCGCAGGCTGGAACGTGGCGTGAAATTGAACCACCCCGAAGCGATTGCACTGATCACGGATTTTGTGGTCGAAGGCGCGCGTGATGGCAAAACGGTGGCCGAACTGATGCGCGATGGTGGCGAGGTTTTGAGCCGTGATCAGGTCATGGATGGCATTGCCGACATGATCCATGAAATTCAGGTGGAAGCCACCTTTCCGGACGGCACCAAACTGGTGACCGTTCATAACCCCATTCGATAAGGAGAGGCATCAATGAAACCCGGTGAAATTATCACGGCCCCCGGCACGCTGAGCCTGAATGCGGGCAGAGAAACCAAAACCATCAAGGTCGCCAACACGGGCGATCGCCCCATTCAGGTGGGCAGCCACTACCATTTCTATGAAACCAACCCGGGCTTGGAGTTTGAGCGTGAAGCCGCTAGAGGTTTTCGGCTGGATATTCCGGCAGGCACGGCGGTACGTTTTGAGCCGGGCCAGTCACGCGAGGTTCATCTGGTGGCCTATGCGGGCACCGGTCATATTTACGGTTTCAATGCAAAAATCAACGGTCCGTTGGAGGGATAAAACATGGCTTATGAAATCAATCGATCCGAATATGCCGCCATGTACGGCCCGACAGTGGGTGACAAGGTCCGTCTCGCAGATACGGATTTGATCATTGAGGTGGAAGAAGATTATACCACCTATGGCGAAGAAGTGAAATTTGGTGGCGGCAAGGTCATCCGTGATGGCATGGGCCAGTCGCAAGTCACGCGTGCCCATGGCGCGGTGGATACGGTGGTGACCAACGCCCTGATACTGGATTATTGGGGCATTGTGAAAGCCGATATCGGCATCAAGGATGGCAAAATTGTCGGCATCGGCAAGGCGGGCAACCCGGATATCCAGCCCGATGTGAATATCATTGTCGGCCCCGGTACCGAAGCCATTGCTGGGGAAGGGCGTATTGTAACCGCAGGCGGTATTGATGCCCATATTCACTGGATTTGCCCGCAACAGGTCGAAGATGCGCTTTATTCGGGCGTGACCACCATGTTAGGTGGCGGCACAGGCCCGGCAGAAGGCACCAATGCCACCACCTGCACACCGGGGCCGTGGCATATGGAACGCATGATGCAGGCCGCTGAAGGTCTGCCCATGAACCTCGGCTTTTTTGGCAAAGGCAATGCGTCGCGCCCCGATGCGTTGGTGGAGCAGGTGCAGGCTGGGGCCATTGGCCTGAAGCTGCATGAAGACTGGGGTACCACGCCTTCGGCGATTGATTGCTGCCTGTCTGTGGCCGATGAAATGGATGTGCAGGTTGCCATCCATACCGATACGCTTAATGAATCCGGTTTTGTGGAACATACCAAGGCAGCATTTAAGGGCCGCACCATCCATACCTTCCATACCGAAGGTGCAGGTGGGGGGCATGCGCCTGACATCATCAAATTATGCGGTGAACATAACGTGCTGCCGTCAAGCACTAACCCGACGCGCCCCTTTACGGTCAACACCATTGATGAACATCTCGATATGTTGATGGTCTGTCACCACCTTGACCCGAACATTCCCGAAGATGTCGCCTTTGCAGAAAGCCGAATTAGGCGCGAAACCATTGCGGCCGAAGATATTTTGCATGACCTTGGCGCCTTTTCCATGATCTCGTCTGACAGTCAGGCCATGGGCCGTGTGGGCGAAGTAGTCACCCGCACCTGGCAAACCGCAGACAAGATGAAAAAGCAGCGCGGGCGTCTGGACGGTGATGGTGCTGGCAACGATAATTTCCGTGCCAAACGCTACATCGCCAAATATACCATCAACCCGGCCATCTCCCATGGTATTTCCGATTATGTCGGTTCCATCGAGGTGGGCAAACTGGCCGATCTGGTTTTCTGGAAACCCATGTTCTTCGGGGTGAAGCCGGATGTGATCGTCAAATGTGGCACCATTGCTGCTGCCGCTATGGGGGACCCGAATGCCTCCATCCCCACCCCGCAACCCGTGCATTACCGCCCCATGTTTGGCGGGTTTGGCCGTTCTCTCACCCATTCATCGGTGACCTTTGCCTCACGGGCAGCGGTCGCGCGTGATATTTCAGGTTTGATTGGCCTGTCCAAGCCGGTGTTGCCGGTCAGCAATACGCGCTCTATCGGCAAATCTTCGATGAAGCTGAACGATTATGCCCCTGAAATTTCGGTTGATCCGGAAACCTATGAGGTCAAGGCAGACGGTGAAAGCTTAAGCTGCCAACCGGCAACGGAACTGCCTATGGCGCAGCGTTATTTCCTGTTCTGATGGGGGGAGAGGTGAAATGAAACGCGCAATTGTTCATCACAGCAAGCCCGATGCTACGGTCATGCCCATTTGGTCCACCGTGACATTGGCTTATGATGACCGTCACCGCCGCCGCATTAAAATGACAGCGGATAACGGGGCGGATTTCCTGCTCGATCTGGCACAGGCAACCTATCTGGCTGATGGCGACCTTCTGGAACTGGAAGACGGCCAATGCGTGATTGTGAAAGCGGCACTGGAAGAGGTGCTGGATGTGACCTGTCATAATTTGGCAGAAACGGCGCGTATTGCCTGGCACATCGGCAACCGCCATACGCCGGTGCAGGTGCTGGCTGATGGTACACTTCGTCTGCGTTATGACCATGTGCTGCATCATATGGTCGAAGGCCTTGGCGGGCATGGGGTGAAAAAGACAGCCCCCTTCGCCCCGGAACCGGGGGCATACAGCAATGCAGGCGGTGGGGGAGGCCACAGCCATGCTCACCACTAAGGGGTTGATGCGCCTGATGACCTGGCTGTCCCCCAGCTTTCCCGTGGGGGCTTATACCTATTCCCACGGGGTGGAATATGCCGTTGAAGATGACTTAGTGACATCTGGGCCTGATTTACAAGTCTGGTGTGAAGGCGCTTTGCTGTTTGGCGCGGGGCGCACAGATGCGCAACTGTTTATCCGCGCCCATGAACTGGCCGGGGCAGGGGATTTGACCGGGTTGGTTGATCTTAATACATTTGCCCAAGCTTTTCGTCCGACACAGGAACTGGCGCTGGAAAGCGAGGCACAGGGCCGTGCTTTCCTGACCACCGTGCTGGAACTGGCTCCGCCCAAGCCGCTGGAAGAACTAGCCGTTTTGTTGAAAGAGAGCGGCACTTTCGCCAATTATCCGGTGATCGTGGGGGCCGTAGCGGCGTTTGAAAAAATTGACGTGCGTGCGGCGTTAACTGCTTATTTGCACGCCTTTGCCGCCAATCTGGTTTCTGCCGGGGTCCGCCTTGTTCCGCTGGGCCAAACCGCCGGGCAACAGGCACTGGTGGGGCTGGAAGAAACCGTGATGGAAGCTGTGGAGGCCGCGCTGGAAGCGGATTTTGCCGATATCGGGGCGGCCGCGCCAGTGATTGACTGGTCTTCCATGCGCCATGAAACCCAATATACCCGTTTGTTCAGGAGTTAAGAAAGATGAGTTCACCTTTGCGTGTTGGTGTGGGCGGCCCGGTTGGGTCTGGTAAAACCGCTTTGCTGGAAGCCTTGTGTAAAGCCATGTGGGGCACATACGATATTGCTGCTATCACCAACGATATTTTCACCAAGGAAGACCAGCGCATTCTGACCGAAACCGGGGCTTTACCGCCCGAGCGCATCATGGGCGTGGAAACCGGCGGCTGTCCGCATACGGCCATTCGCGAAGATGCCTCCATCAATCTGGCGGCCATTGAAGATATGTGTGCCACCTTCCCCGAGCTGGAAGTGATTTTCGTTGAATCCGGCGGGGATAATCTGGCCGCCACCTTCAGCCCGGAACTGGCCGATATCACCATTTATGTGATTGATGTTTCTGCCGGGGAAAAAATCCCGCGCAAAGGCGGGCCCGGTATTACACGATCAGACCTGTTGGTCATCAACAAAACGGACCTTGCTCCGCTGGTCGGGGCCAATCTGGATGTGATGGAATCAGATAGCAAGCGTATGCGCGGCACCCGCCCGTTTTTGTTTTCAAACCTGAAAGCAAGTGAGGGTGTAGAGCAGATCGTTGACTTCATTCTTGAAGCCGGGGGCGTGCGCAAAGTGGCTTAAACCGTGGCTTTCAGGGCGGAGATCGCAAGTGGGCCGGGCCGTGTCAAAATTTTTTCACAGTTTTTGTTTTTTGTGTTTGACACTGCCCCCTCCTGTCCTTATACAAACCTCACCGAGCCGCAAGGCGGCAGGCAAAAGATGTAAAATGCCCGGGTAGCTCAGTCGGTAGAGCAGCGGATTGAAAATCCGCGTGTCGGTGGTTCAAGTCCGCCCCCGGGCACCATTTTTAAGACTTAGCAGTGTGGCTAGGTCTTTTTTTATTGCCTACGAAGTGATGGCAATTTGACCGACAGGTTCCCGAAATGCAGACATTTAAACTGACGCCCAAGCCGCAAAGCGATTACCGCCTTGAAATCAAGGAACTGAAATATCGCTGCAAGCTGCAAGCCCACGGCTATCGCCTTGATAAGGTGGTTTATGGTTTTTCCGAAAAGCTCGCCAACCTTGTGAAAATGCGCGATGCGGGTTTTAACATCGAAGAAGTTCCTTTTGTGGAAGCACAACGCAGTCTGGTCAAAGCCCTTGTCGAACGTGGCCGCGCCAAATCCAAGATCGACCATCTGCTGCACGCCCAGGAATTTGACGGGGCGGACAATGCTGATGACGTCAACAAGGCGAAAATGAAGCTCAATGAGCTCAACAACAACATTCAGGCTGCCAAAACGACCCTCGGCATCACCGGCACCGTCAAGCTGCTGAAATTCTGATTTCCTTTTTATAGAAAGTAACACACATGGCAAAACTCGCCCCCAAAGTCCGCCCGGACATCTCCGACTGGAAAGCCGCCGACCTGAAAAGCTGGCGTGAAAAACACGGTTTCGACCAACTGCAAGCCGCGGCTGCCATCGGCATCGGCCGTCAGACATGGCTCAAGATGGAAAGCGGCAAGAAGGCCGTTGATCTGGTCTATTATCTGGCTTGTATGGGCTATGATGCGGTGAAGGGGACGTAGGGCTAAGTGGAGCTTGCTCTTGTGCAGTGTTCTCCCTAATAAGGACATTGAAAAAGCGCCAATTCGGCGCTTTTTTCGTTCTCATAATCGTTTATTCAATTCACTCTTCAACATACTCTCTTATTAATTTCTCAAAAAACGCGACTTTCAAACGCCTGAAGAGGCAACTCGTCAACTAAATGACGATGACAATTCCAAGCTTTCCTCGTTAAATATGAATGTGTCCTTAGATGGGGTAACACGGCATCAATATGTAATAAGGTGTCATATCCAAATCCCATGTTATCAAAGGCATAGAAGGCCAGCAAAACACATAAAAACTGCTCCTGCATCTCTTTATGAGCCTTGGGAAAATCATCCGCAAACCAAACGGAAACTTGAGAAAAATAGGACAATCTATCCTTTGAATCCACACAAGACCTAAGCAGGTCTGCGTCGACTTTTCTTAACCGGGAGAGAGCATCATGAAATGCCAGAGCTTTGACCAAGCGATCTTGACCAGAACATTTCCAGAAATCATCATTTGTCACGATATCATAGGCCGTTTCAATATATGACATCTTCCTCTATCCGTCAGCTTCGAGAAGCTGTCCGGCTTGATCAAATTCAGCCGCTAACTCCATATACTCATTATGCCAGCCGTTTGATATTGCAATCTCTTGAATAGGACCAGTCGGAAGGTAGAGTGCCAGACAATGCTCAGGAAGTCGGTGTTTTTCTGGTTCAAAAACGTAAGAAATCATTTGATCCAACTCTGATGCTATTTCATTAGGATCCTCACACGGCCACCCTTCTTTTTCAGAGCGAATGACAAACTCTTTTGTTACTGCCAATACGGAAATCAATCTTAATTTGGGTAAGTTGATAGAATCAGGAGCATCCATAAACATCTTTTTAATTGTATTTAAATTTATCATTTTAGTCACTTCCTGAACTATCAGAATGTTCCGATGAATTAAAATCACCGATTGAGCTTTCATTTTGACCGGACTTATCAGGTGCGGAGCAAAATGCTTTGATCAAAAATAGTCCCATCAGGATTAAGCCGATTATTGCCCAGATGCTCATCTGTAAACCTATCAATAACTACAGTTTGCTTGCATTTCTAGCAAGCTGCCCTCCTAAAAACTCATTTGCTCGAAGTTCGAAGACACGGTCCATCTTTGACCACTCTTCAACCTCATCATTTGACTTGGAATATACCATAAGCAGAAGCCCAACACCGAAAATAAGTTGCATTCGAGATGGGAGTCCCCAAGAGCCGTGCAGGGCGCAGAGATATACCAATCGCCTCTTGTGCTTAAAACGCTTCAGGCACAGCTTAAAACGGCTCCTGAGAGTCCTTTAAGGCTGGTTTTCCCCAATGGGGCCGGGAATGTCGAAGGACATGCCAATTTATACCACAGAATGCTCAAGCCGTTGCTTCTGGAGAGCGGTATCGTGAACGCAGAAGGGAAGCCCAAATTCGGACTGCATGCGCTCCGTCATGCCGCCGCCAGCTTATTTATCGAACAGGGGTGGACACCGAAGAAAATTCAGACGTTTCTCGGACATGCCAACATCACAATGACGTTTGACACCTACGGGCACCTGTTTGATGATGGGGAGGACGATCAGGCGCTTATGGCGAAGCTGGAAGAGGATTTATACGCGGCATGAAAATGCCGCCACCCTTTGACGTGTTTGAGCAGCAGATCACGTGGCTGCGGCTCCTCCTCGCTGAGGAGTCATGGACAAAACATCGGCGGTTCAAGTTGAATATCAATACGAATGTCATATAGTTGTGGTGACTGAAAGCGAGGCATCCATGACAAACACGGGTAAATTTGCACTAACTCAAACAGATGAAGAAGATGATAAATGTCCGGCATACTTGTATTTACCATCTCACCCAGGAGAGAGAATTCACGGTGTAGTGAAAAGATCGGTCATGCTGAGAGACCTAATCAAAGAGTATTCAGATCAAAATCCAGAAGTTGTTTTGGATTTTGATAATGATGGAAAACTTATTGGGATTGAGTTCTTTTAACTCAAGATAGAAATGCACGACATACATTGGACCTTAATGTTCAGAGTAAACAACTTAGATAAAGCTAAACGAGCTACTCAAAAAGCTTTATCTGGATACTTCTCCCCTCCTAAAGCCTGCGAATGCAATTTCGAACGATATCATAAAGTGCCGGAACTGTGGGTTTGCTCATTTGTAATTCAAAGCCCTAAATCATCTTCACCAGAAGTTATTCAAAATACGCTCATAGAGGCTAACTCGCTCGGTTCACCTTAGCTGATCTTAGGGCCTGCATTCAGAGGAGGTTCACTCATAAGCTTTGAAGGCATCTTTTCAAAAGAAACAGGAAGGACATCGTTGAATAGTTTCGAATGGGGACAGTTCCAAGTTTCTATCATCTAAACCAATCTATCAGTATCTGATAACTCTTACTTAGCCCGGCTGGATTGAAAACCTGTGGTTCAAGGGTTTACCGGACTCAAAGGTCATTCCCCTATTGCTTTTGTCACAGATAACGCCTAAGTGTGACATTACGTATTGTTTGTGCCATACTGTTTCAAGCACTCTTTATTGTTTGGTGACTCTGATGACTATTGAAGAACTCACAAAAAAAGTTTTCGATGCCACTCGAAAAGACACGCATGAGGAACGCGTGCGTATTCTTCGTGACGCCAAAGTGATTGGTCGAGACGGTCATTTTCTTAAAGAATATTTTTCACCTGAGACAATTCAAAAAGAACGTAAAACAGTTCTCAAAGCCACATAATGTATTCTTCAAAACCTTCCGTGATTTATGGCTTTCACGGTATTGATAAAAACGCTGCCTTCAAAATCCTCACGGGCGAAGACGAATTTCACCACAGTGATAATGCATATGACTGGCTGGGCTCGGGCATTTATTTCTGGGAAAACAATCTGGAACGTGCAAGGCAATATGCTGAAGAAGACAGCAAACGCGAAACAACCAAGATTGAAACACCCTTTGTTCTCGGTGCCGTCATTGAGCTGGGCAATTGTCTTGACCTTCTGGATCAACGCAATAACGACTTCCTGAGGAAATCCTACGCAGCTTTCATTGAAATGCTCGAAGCTGAAGGCCTGCCAATTCCCGAGAATAAAAGACTCGGTAAAAATGATTTCGACTTCAAAGGGCGTGAACTTGACGGTGCTGTCATCCGGTTTGCGTGCCAACTCGCAAAGGATGCGGGCCAGCCTTTTGATTCCGTTCGCGCCGCATTCATGGAAGGTGATCCCTTGTATGATGGCACGAAATTTTTGTCAGGAAACCATATTCAAATTGCTATTTCCAACCCGAATTGTATCAAAGGTATTTTCCTTCCAAGAGAGACGGTAGATTTTCCTGATTACGAAGCGGTATATTCCAAGAAATAATCGCGATTTTATGAGTAATCCGGCTGGATTGAAAATCCGTGTGTTGGTGGTTTAAGTCTGCCCCCGGGCACCATTCCTTTCCAAATCAAATACTTAGATATACGCATTCCATAGTGAGACGCACTAGGGAAACAATCATGCGCGTACCATCATATTTAGCACAATCCTGTTGCAACGTCTTTTACTTCCGTTGGCCCCTACCCAATTTCCAACGTTAAGATTTTGACCGGATTTCTCAGGTGTGGACCGAAATGTTTTGATCACAAAAAGTCCTATCAGGATCACGCCGATGATTACCCGGATACTCATTAATTAATGACCTATTCTGCTTGCTCAGGAACTTTTGCAATAGGCTTGGCAATAAAGCGCTGATAGACGTATCCGATGGCGATCAGGCTGCCGCCGAGACCCAGGAAGGAGAGGGCGCGCAACAGGCCTTCCAGCTGGGCCATGTCATAAATGAACACTTTGAGTACGGTAAGCACCAGCACGGTCAAGGCGCCTTTTTGCAAATCCGTTTTTTTGAAACGTATGGCGAGCGCCATCAAGAGTGCGGCAAACAGTAGCCATATTACTGAATAGGTGTAAAGTTCTGCCTCTTGAATGGCTGCGCCTTTGAGGATTGGCCCGGCAAACCAGTGATGAATTTCCATTGAGATATAGGTGAATAGCAAGACAAAGGATAATCCTGCCCCTTGTTGTGCATACATTACATTGCCTTCTGCTTTGTAGATGCGGGCAAAGAGTAATGCAAAGATGGCAGGCACAGCGTAGCTGACAAACAGCCAGTTCAAAATCGGCCATTCTCCCACCGGGCTGCGTGTAAACAGCCACGGATTGCCCATAAGCAATTGCAGGAAAATCACTTGTAATGTGGCAACAGCCAGCAATATCTTCCATGCATACCCCCGCACAACGGACGGGCTACGTTTGTTGAGCCAGAAGATGGCGAGGCTGTTCAACAGCCAGATGGCTGACTGCATGCTTTGTTCGGCAAAACTGTAGCCTGTCTGGTTTAGTGCTTCATAGGCGAAGTTATTGACCATCAGGGACAGGGTCGTAATCCAGCATGACAGCGCCCCGGCTTCCAGCAGGGAGACCAGATGGTCTTTGCGTTCTTGGGCAAAGATGTAGGAAGCTGCGGCCAAGGCCAGTGCAGGAATACCATAACCGTAGAGATACCAATCCACCGCATGGTAGCGATCAGACAGGAAGGTCCATAGATGGCCTTCCAGAACCAGTTGCACCAAAATGAAGATAATCATCGGGTAAGAGAACCAACGGATCGCAACCAGCGGGATTTTTTTGTTCACCCACCCCATAGCGGGGAGCAGCACAGAAATTGAAATGGCCAGCCAGTGGCTTTCCAAACCTGCGCCAAATGCCAATGCCAGAGCAGCAAAACCACCGACCACATAGGCGGCCAAACCATGTTTTTGCGCGTCAAGACTTGTGCGTTGGGACATGAAATAAGCCAGCCCTGTGAAGACAGCAGCAAGCGCCAGTGCAATGAAGCTCCAAACGGGCAAGGTCTGCAAGCCGTTGATCTTCCAGTAGGACAACATGAAGATACACAAGGGCGACAGCACGCTCAGGATCGCCCAGAAACCGACCCGTTTGTGGGTGTTGGCAAAGACCACCCCGCAGGCAAGATGAATGAGCAAGGTTGCCAGTGCGATGGACTGGAACAGCTCATAACCTTGCGGAATGATAACTTCCGGGTTGAAGCCGAAACGGATGCCTGTGCCAAGATAGCGTGGAGTTTTGAGCAGAATTTCGTGTGAGAAATCCCAAGACAACAGCACAGCGAGCGGTACAAGCAAACTGAGGAAGGCAAAACCGATCAGATTGACATTCACCCGCGCCACAGCCAGCAAACCGACAGCAAAGCCTCCAGCCATGATCAGGCTTGTTACGGAGTGCGAAGCACTCATGACGAGAAAAACCATCAGAACACTGATGGCGGTGGCGCAAATCAGGCTCACCTGTTGCGAAGGTGAAGCCCATGTATGCTGCAACTGGTCCCACAAGGTTGGCGGTTCCATGCCTTCATCCATGTTCCACGCATAGACAATGAACAAGGTGAAGCTCGCCAGCAGGTAAAGGCCGATGGCTATGGTGTTGGTCTGGCTGGGGGGAAAGGCCACAATGCCCATCATGGCCCAGCCCAGCGTTCCTGCCAAGTTCGCCCAACCCAAATTAGCCCAGCCTTTGTAACGAAACAGCGCAAGGCTTGCTGTGCAGAAAAGGAAGAGGTAGCTATAGAGCATAACAGCAGAGGGATCATCCGAACTGATCAGCAGGGGCACCACATAGGCACCAGCAACACCCAAAAGCCCGAGCAATTGACCATGTAGAACGGCAATGAATACGGCTGCCATTGATACCGCAGCCAATGCAGCGAAGGCAACAATGGGGGCAAACAGCTCATAGAGGGCATATCCGGCATAGACGCTGCCGAACAGGGTTGTGATCCCTGCTGCGGTGACGGCAATCGGCATATGGGGCCATGCACCGGTGTATTTTGACTCTGTGGGTTGGCGGCGCAACCATTCACCAACCCCTAACAGCAACAGGCCAAGAAAAAGCCCGGATGCAATGCGTTCCCATGGGCCGAGCAAGCCATACTCTATGGAGTAATTAACCAAGAAGACACCACCGAACACCAGTGCAATACCGCCAACCCAGACAATCCATTTGGACCCGAGCTGGCTTTCGATGCTTTCCTTTTGTGGTTTTGCAGCCTGCTTTGGTTTGGGGGGCGTCTGAGGGAGGGGGCGCCTAGGTTCTGCCTCTTTGTCCGGCTCTTGTGCTTTGGGGGCCTTTACCTCTTCTTTGACAATTTTTTTCCAAGGATCGGGTTGATTTTGAACCTGAGGCACATGTTGTGTGCGCAATTGCTTTTCAAGGATAGCAACCCGGGTGCTTAGTTTGAGAATTTTAATGACCGACCAAATGACGCCGATGGGCATGGCTAGAAGTGCCAAACCGATAAGTAAAAGTCCAGGTTCCATTGTTTGCCCCATTGAGGTCAGAATTGATTAGCTGAGCCTATCGTGCGCGTTTAAATAGTCAAGATATTAGGGCATCAACTCTAAAAAGACGATCTGTGCTCCGCGTTGTTCAGCGCTAGCAGGAAAATATTTTGCTGTGCTGGCTGAATTTATAATCTTGTTCATCTTTTCCATGCAGAATATTGTATGGAGATCAAAGGTGGTTTTGAAACGGGAGTAAAAAATGACTTCAAAAGATGCTGAGCTCGGGCGCTTGAAGCTCAAAGTGGACAAAATGATCCGCGAGATTAATCAGGAGGTCATTAATCCGGAAATACCGGAACTTGTCACGGAAGATCTGGAGCCTGTTTTTAAACTGGTTGCCAAATGCCGCGCTGCTTATTTGAAAAAGCTTTTTCATGTGACGCTGGCCGCAGGCAAGGGGCTTCCGGATAAAGAGAATACCAAGGAACTGGCCGGGTTGAGAAAGACATATGAAGAAATTCTGAAAGCAACGCAAGCTTTGGAAACCGCGATTGAGCGGGGCTATCTTGACGTGAAAACCTGAGCTGCTTTCATGCTGGTTGTGACAAGTGAACTCAAAGCTGGAAATGGTCCTTTAACCACTCCATAAATTCTTTTTCCGGCATGGGTCTGGCAAAATGGTAGCCTTGCAGGATGTGACAGCCTCTTTCACGCAGGAATTCTGCCTGTTCGGCCGTTTCAACACCTTCTGCAACAATTTTCATATCCAGCGAACGCCCCATACTGACAATTGCGTTCACAAGGCTGGTTTTGTTTGTATCATTTATATCGAGAGTACGCACAAAGGACTGGTCTATTTTCAAGGTATCAAAAGGATAATCACGCAGGTATGAGATGGAGGAATATCCCGTTCCAAAATCGTCCAGCGCCAGACTGGCGTTAATCACCTTCATGGCTTCCAGCTGTACCTCAACAGTTGATGACCCTTCAAGGAACAGGCCTTCTGTGACTTCCAGCTCAATATAGCGCCCATCCAGGTTATATTGATTTAACGCGGTTTCCAGTTTTTCAAGAATGATGTCCTGCGTCACCTGACGTGGGGAGACGTTCAATGCAATGGCAAAATCCTTATACCCGCAGTCCAGAAGCTTACGGGCCTGTTTGCAGCCTTGTTCAATAATCCACCCGCCAATGGGTAAAATCAAACCGCTATGTTCAGCGATGGGAATGAATTCGGTGGGAAGGACAAAGCCCAGTTCTTCACTGTTCCAGCGGATCAGGGCCTCTGCACCGACAAACCGATTATGCTGACTGTCGACTTTGGGCTGATAGAAGAGTTCCAGCTCGTCTTTGTCCAGCGCATGTTGCAGGAAATACTCGATTTCGTCCTGTCGGTCAGAGTGGAAAGCAAGGGTATCAACATGATATGCATATGTTTTTGCCCCTTTTTTAATGGAGCGAGACATTGCGGCTGATGCATTGTTAATCAAACTGTCCGCATCTTCACCATCTTTGGGGTAGATCGCAACCCCGCCATTATAGGAGATTGGTAAATCCCTGTTTTCCAGCTTTTTTCCCTCTTTGGCTTTGTTGAAAATTTTGCTCATCAACAGCTCAACATCGTAATTTCGTTCTGTTTGCAGGATGAACACAAAATCAAGAGAATTAATATGGGCTACAAAACAGGCGTCACTTTCAAAGCTTCGCAATAAATCCGCGATATGCAGGATAAAATCGCTGCCAATTTGCGAACCGTAGTTTTTGTTCACCTTTGAGAGATGGTGGAATCTTAAACTGATGACGAAAAACTTTTTATGTTCAGAAATCAGCTTTTCGACTTGTCTGGAAAGCATACGGCGATTGGGCAATTGGGTTAATTTTTGAAAGTTTTCATAGCGAAAAATTTCGCGTTCTCGTTCTTTGCGGTCCTGAATATCTTTTATGTTGATCACAAAAGCCTTTTTCTCACCGTAATCAATCGGGGAAATATTGATTTCAACCGGAACGTGGTCTCCGTTCTTTGTTTGCAGCATCATTTCTTGGGGGTGTCCGAAGATGTGTTGCGTTTTTTCATGATCCAGGTGCAATAAATAGTCAGCATTATTGTTTATCACCCCCTGTGGAATGAGGGCCTCAACATTGAGCTCTTTAAGTTCTTTATAGGAATATTCAGTAATACGCTTGAAG
This sequence comes from Terasakiella sp., assembly GCA_050297075.1. GTDB lineage: Bacteria > Pseudomonadota > Alphaproteobacteria > Rhodospirillales > Terasakiellaceae > Terasakiella. The sequence continues at coordinate 483,986 of JBNKSC010000026.1, read as the reverse complement.
CTTTTACTGGCGAATTTGAAACGTCCATCCTGTAAGACAATGGCATGGCCGGTTGTACTGGTGTTCAGGATATGATCAAGCATATCGGCCTGAATTTTGCGTTTTCGGCTTTCCAGCAGTTGAGTGACCAGTTGTGCGAAGTTAACCAGAATCTCGATTTGGTCTTGTGTAATTTCAATAACTTCGGGGTAAATGATGCAGAGTGAACCGATTTTGTATCCTGTCGGTGTCTGGATAACGGCCCCCAGATAGGTTCGAATATATGGGGCACCTGTGACTGTGGAATTGTTTTTAAAACGAGGGTCTTTCCGGGCATCCGGAATATAGAGATATTTGTCTTCCTCAATGGCGGATGTACAGATTGAGGTTTCCCTTGGGGCTTCATTTATCGAAACACCGATTTTGGATTTAAACCAGGTTCTGGTTTCATCAACAAGCGTGAGCCGAACGATGGGGGCTGAAAAAATTTTTGCAACGTTTTTAACAACAAGGTCGAACTCTTTTTCTGGTTCGCTGTCCAGAATTTCGTAAGAGTGAAGCGCGGCTAGGCGGGCCTCTTCGTTTTCAAAACCATGTGTCATCGGCGATGTTTCTTAGTTTGTATTGTGATTTTCTAGTATACAGATCATACAAGAAAATCATTATTAATCTAGGATTGATGTTCTAAAGCTATGTTAGTGGCTGATGGATAGAGTTTGCTTCTTTATTAACACGTGACATTCCTTGATATTTTTATGCAGTTTATTTAGAATCCTCATACAGGATATAGAAGGGAAGTAAATTTCATGCGTTTGATCGTAGTCCCTCTTTTTTACATTTTTGTCATCGTGGGTGCATTTGTTAGATGTGCCCCGGCTGATGAAGTTGCGACAGTCTATACCTCCTATTTTTCCCGGGTGATGGTGGATGATCCTGAAAAACCCGGCTTTGGCTATGAAATTGTTGCCGAACTCTTCAAAATTGCGGGGGAGAAATTCAAGGTGGTGCCGTTGCCTTGGGCGCGGGCTCAATATATGGTTCAAAATACACCGGGGGCCCTTATTTTTCCCCTGTCATGGACCCCGACGCGGGAACCGGACTATCTCTGGAAGGTTAATATTTTCAACAACCAGACACATTTTATTTCGTTTAATAAAACAAAATTGACGGCTGAAAGCGCCAAAGGCAAGCTCATCGGCGTTCAGATGAAATCAAGCTGGGATAATTGGTTGAGCGAACACGGCTACACAAATGTTTATCGGGTAACCGAAGAAGGCAGTGAATTGGTCAAGCTGTTACGCAACAACAGAATAGATACCTGGTTTACGGACCGCATTATTGCAGACAGTGCTTTGAAAGATCTCAAGGACGCGAATATTACCTACAGTGACCCCATTCAGATTTTCAGAACCTATCTGGCAACGAGCAAGGTCGCCCCTTATCGCCATATGGATAAACTGGAAGCTGCCATGAAGACATTGCGCCAGTCTGATAAATTTGACCAAATTCTGCAAAAATATAATATCTCGCAAAACTTTTAGGCCCAAGGCCTGATCCGCACCTACAATTCTTCACAATTGAAGGCTGCCCATTTTTCGTTCGTCTCCTTATCATGTTATTGTTGTTTTTCTTCATGATCAGGGAGCCATTGTATGAACGAGATACCCAGCCATATTGCCGACCAGTTCGGCTATTTTTTTGAAGAAATTGAAATCGGCATGTCTGCAACCTTTGCCAAAACGGTGACGGAGGCCGATATCAATATGTTTGCCGGTGTTTCTGGTGATACATGCCCCATCCATTTGAATGAAGAATTTGCGCGTTATACTCGCTTTAATACCCGGATTGCACATGGTTTTATTTCGGCAAGTCTGCTTTCAACCCTTGTCGGTTGCCGCTTGCCGGGGCCCGGTGCGCTTTATGTGAATCAGGAAATTAAATTCAGGAATCCTGTTTTTCTGGGGGACAGTGTTACGGCCCGAGTAGAAGTGCGCAAGTTGATCCCGGAAAAAAACTTTGTTGAGCTGGATACGACTTGCAGAGTTGAAGACCGTATTGTGATAGATGGTTTTGCCACTGCCTGGGTGCCGTCACGCCCTACAGAATGAGAGGTGGGGTGATGATCAGACATCAGTCAATCAACAGGCGGTAGCCGTTTTCATCACCTGTGCCGATGCCGCAACGATAATCACTTTTGCGCAAATTCGGGTCATTGCTGTGACTGGCGGCACGCATGGCCCATCTTCTGCATTCAATCAAACTGGGGATGTTTTCACGTTTCTGGAAAGCTTTAATATTATGCCGGTCCGGATAGAAAATACCGTCCACCCGTTCCCATGGGGCGGAAGAATGCATGAAAAAGAGGCGCGCGATCGTATCGCCGGGGTGACCAAAAAGAAACCAGATGGCAATCATCGCTAAAATTAAAAAGAAATAAGGGTCTTTTTTCACGGGCAGCCTCTATTAACGCCAACTCGGGATAAGGAAAGATCGTCATGCTGGCGAAGGCCAGCATCCATAACGTTTTAGACCGTAAGGCCTGGACACTGGCCTTTGCCAGTGTGACAAAATCTTTATCTGCTTTCAGGCTTGGATAAGGAAATATGTTAAATCAGCATGTTAGAGAATGCTTATCCCGAATCCGCGTTAAGTAGTTTAGGTTGTTGATTTTTTAATTGCACGAAAACTTTTACTGTCATTCGGCTTCATTGTTTTTCTTATACATATTGAGCCAACGTAACCTTAGCCTGCGTGAGGCCATCTATCGAATGCTCTATCTGATTTATTTTTGATAGAATCTTTTCCTTGAGTTTGTCGCAAATCTTCCCGTTTTGAGAGCTGTTGAACTGGCATTCCATAACGGGTTGAATATCCTCAAGGGTGAAGCCAACTTCTTTAAAGAGTTTGATTTTTTGAACGATTTCAACATCTTTTTCTGTAAAGTGGCGGTAACCCGATGTGGTACGCTGAGGGGTTAGCAATCCTTTTTCTTCATAGTAGCGGATCATCCTGACGCTGACATTTGTGATTTTGGAAAGTTCGCTGATTTTCATCTTTACCTCTTGACCCTGACAGTACTGTCACAGCTTAGCATGACTTATTGTCATAGAGGAGGATGAAAATGATTAAGCTGATATGTATTGTGAAGCGCCGACCAGAGTTAAGTTATGATGAATTCCTGCAACATTGGCGCATCAACCATGCAGCGTTGATTACACAACATGCACAAGTACTGGGGATAAAAAGATATATCCAGAACCATGCAATTAACGCTGATGATGCGCAATCTCGGATCAAGTCGGCAAGAAATATGATTGATGTGGATTTTGATGGGATTGCAGAACTTTGGTATGAAGATTTTGAGACCCATTTAAATGCCAGAAAAACGCCGGAGGGTCTTTCTGCACTTGAGAAAATCATTGCTGATGAAAAGCGTTTTATTGATTTGTCCCAGTCTCGTATGTGGTACAGCACAGAATTTCCTGTGGTGTGACAAATATTTACTTCATGAGAGACCCGAATGATCCGCTCTGTTTCAACAGGTCTCTCATGGAGGTATTTTTTACAGGTCGAGTGACAAACGTTCGCCTTTGGCTCTGGAAACACACAAAAGCATATAGCCCTGATCGCGTGCCGCCTGTGGCAGAACACTGTCGCGGTGGTCGATCTCTCCCTCAATGACCTGACGGGCGCAGGACCCGCAAACGCCTTTGGGGCAATTGCGTGGCACGCGAATGCCGTTTTCATGCAAGACGTCAATAATGGCCCGGTCTTGCGGCACCGTCAGGATTTGCCCGGTGCTTTTGATTTCAATTTCAAAGGTTTGATTGAGCACGGGTTTTTCTTCAAAGGTGAAAAACTCCTTATGAATGCGTTCTTCGGACATGACTTGTTTGGACATACCGATTACCATATCCATAAACCCGCTGGGGCCACAGGTATAGACATGTGCCCCTGTTTCTGCCCCCAGAAGAATGCGTTGAAGGTCTATGGGAGGGTTGCCCCCAACGTTGTCGAAATAAAAATGGACATTTCCGGCAAAAGGGGCGGCCTTTATTTCTTGCAGGAAAGGGGCGTCTTCTTCACTGCGGGCGAAGAAATGCATGGCGAAAGGTTTGTTGGTCGTGTGCAGACGATGTGCCATCGCCATCAAAGGCGTGATTCCGATGCCCCCGCCGATCAAAAGACTGGAGGGTGCATCACTTTCCAGAGGGAAATGATTTCGGGGGCCGGCCAACCTGAGCAGGCTGCCTTCTTCGACCCGGTCACACAGGGCGCTGGAGACACCTTGCGGGTTTTCTGTTTTGAGGATGCCCAGCAGATATCTGTTTTCTTCTGCCGGATTGTTGGCGAGAGAATATTGTCGCACGATATTTTGTCCGGCAATAATATCTATATGGGCCCCCGCCTCGAAAGGAGGGAGGGTTTGGCCCTCTGTCGCGCTGAGTTCCAAAGCAAACGTGTTTTTGGCAATTTGCCATTTCTTTTTCACTTGAGCGAGGAATGAAGGTTGAGACATGGGAGAAGCTTTCTCTTGTTGTTGTCGGTTACAAGAGGTAGAGCGAATTTTGTGCCAGCCTGTAAGCTATTGAAAAATAAAGGCTGGAAAAGAAATTGTCGGGAAGGTTACAATTTACGTGAGGCAATGCGATGTTGCAGAAGGACAAAGTCATAAAGGTCACTGAGCATGAAATTTCGTTTCTCAGGGTTATTCATATAGGTTCTTGTTTCCATATCACCGGAAAGATATTTGCGGGCAGTGGTTTTAAACGGGGCGGGAATGGTGGCGTTGAAGGTTGATTGCATAATCAGCATGCGCAAGATCCGTTCAAACAGAAATTCATAACGGCCTTCTTCATGGTCCAGATATATGGTGCGGATATCTTCACCGTAAATTTCAAAGCAATGCAGATAATCCGTAACGTCCGGGTAGCTCATTGAATTCTCATCAATCCTGTGGGCCGTTATTCACAATATCAATCAGGTTTAAAACCGAGGTCTGTTTTTCACAGTCCAGTTTGGCCAGCAGGTCAAGGACCCTACGTCCTTCGGGCAGCTTTTCCTGACGCAACAGGCAATAGCCGTAAGCCATCATAGCATTCATCAAAAAACGAATTTCGGCATCAAAGGCATGAAAAGGGGCATCTTCAGGGCATAGTTCCATCATCGGTTTGTGGATTTGGCGCTTGCGCAACAACAATTCAATACAGGCCTGCGCAGACTGGGCAGCTTCGTTATATTGATGGGAATAGAACAGAAATTTATAGCGTGCCACATGAACCTGAAGATGGTCCGGTGCAATCTCTCTTGCTGTTTCCAGATAATCGACGGCTGTTTCCGGTTCATGCCAATGGGCGGCGGCGGCACGCAAGGCCCGTTCGGCCTGTTGGGGCAGGTCAGGATAATCCCGGCGATCCATCCAATTGTCAGGGACAGTGTCAAACATTACTCTTCTGCCTGAATATCTCTTCGTTCTGCGGTTTCCGGGTCAGCCGTGATCGGGCGATAAATTTCCACCCGTTCGCCATTTTCCAGCACTTTATCCAATCGGGAAATGCGCCCAAAGATGCCCACTTTCTGGACTTCCAGATCAATTTCGGGAAATTGATTGAGAATACCGGACAGGGTGATGGCTTCCTCAACGGTGGAACCGTCCGGGACGTCCATTTTCAGCCAGATTTGTTTGACCGCCGTTGCATAAACAATTCCGACATTCATGCCATTGCCTCCTTCCCTGAGGGTTTATCTGTTTTTGCCTGTCTGCGTTCCTGCACTTTGTTATCCACCAAACGTTTGATGACCATTAAAAATCCCAGCATGAGAAAGCCGCCGGGCGGCAGGATGAGCAGAAGAAACCCTTTATATTGCGGGATGAGAACCAGCTCCATAAAGGAAAAGCTGTCTCCCAACAGGAGGGAAGCATTGGCAAACAAGGTGCCGCTTCCCAAAATTTCACGCACTGCACCAAGAAGGGTGAGCGCCAGTGTAAAGCCCAATCCCATCATCAGGCCATCATAGGCAGCGGCAAAAGGTGTCTGGCGAAAGGCAAATGATTCAGCACGCCCCAGAATGGCACAGTTGGTGACAATCAGGGGGATGAACAGGCCAAGCACTTTGTAAAGGTCATGGACCCATGCGTTCATGGCCATATCCACCAATGTAACAAGGCAGGCGATAATCAGCACGAAAGAAGGAATACGCACCTGTGGCGTAATCCAGCCACGCAACAGGGAAACAGAAAGGCCGGAAGCCACCAGAACCACACTGGTGGCAAGGCCCATGCCCAGCCCGTTTGTGGCTGTGCCGGTAACGGCAAGCAAGGGGCAAAGCGCCAGTGTTTGGGCAAAGATGACATTATTGTCCCACAGCCCATCCAGCGTGATCTGTTTATAATCCACTTTATCCGTCATGTTTTACCTCCAGAAGCTTGGCTTTATGCTCTTTGAAAAATTCCAGTCCTTTTGTGACGGCCTTTACAACGGCGCGCGGTGTGATGGTTGCGCCGCTGAACTGGTCAAAGACACCACCGTCTTTTTTGACTTTCCATTTTTCAGGGACAAGCTTGCTAAAGGAAAGTCCGTTGAATGCATCGACCCAGTTACTTTTGGCTGTTTCAACCTTGTCCCCCAACCCTGGAGTTTCAGCGTGGGAAAGAACGCGTACGCCCAGAATTTCCCCCTCGCTGTTAACCCCCATAATAACGTTGATGGCACCTGCATATCCTTGTCCGGTCGTGCCATAGGCCAGAGAGGAGACCTGACCGTTTTTCAGCCCCTTGTAAATGGTGGTTTCAAATCCATCCGGGCCGACCATGGTGAGCGCATCCTTGAGGATATCGTTTTCGTAGGTTTTAGCGGGCATCACTTCTGCAAGGGAGGCGCGCAAGTCTTCATTCAGGCGGGCGGCAATTTCCTTGCGTGTGGTTTCATTGCCGGTTGCCAGTAAAGTGGAAGCTGCCAGTGCAAAAACACCAAGAAGAAGAGCCTGATAGGGAATCTTTTCTTTGAAGGGTGTTTTCGGGCTTTCTTCTTTTATGGGTTCATCGGGTTTGTTTTCGGGTTCTTCGTTCATTTTGCAGACCCTTTCGAATAATCCAGCGGGCTACCTTTACGATCCCGACCATAGACACGCGGTTTGATATAACGATCCAGCAAGGGGGTGGCCGCATTCATCAGTAAAACGGCAAAGGCCATTCCTTCGGGGTAGCCCCCCCATGTGCGGATGACATAAACCAGAACACCTATGGAGAGACCGAAAATGAATTGGGCAATTTTACTGACCGGGGAGGTGACCAGATCGGTTGCAATGAAAAAGGCCCCCAGCATTGTCGCCCCACCAAGCAGGTGAACATCGGCCCCGGGATACTTGCTTGGGTCAATAAACCGGAATAATTCAGCCATAGCGCCAATACCAAGGATCAGAGAAACCGGGATGTGCCAGGAGATGACCCGCATCAAAAGCAGAAAAAGCCCGCCGATGAGGATCAGGGCGGCGGATGTTTCTCCAAGGGAGCCGGGAACAGCGCCCAGCACCTGAACAAGCGGGTCGAAGCCGTCATGCATAAGCGTTTGTACAGTCTGTCCCAATGATGTTTCCGTTTTAAAATGTCCAAGCAGGGAGGCACTGGAAACCGCATCAATGGTTTCACTCTGGCCAAAAGTAATGGCGGCGGCCTGCTGTGGGGCGGGTGTGCCTTGTGAAAATAACGGGGTCGGTTGGGTGAAACGGGTCATTTCCACCGGAAAGGAAATCAACAAGGCCACGCGCGCAACCATGGCAGGATTGAACAGGTTCTGTCCCAACCCGCCAAAAACATGCTTGCCGATTGCAATGGCCAGGATGGCACCAATAACACCAATCCACCAGGGCGCCCATGGTGGCAGGGTCATGCTCAGCAATAGCCCTGTTAGAATGGCGGACCCATCCAGCAGATATGTTTTGACAGGTTTTCCAGCCATTTTCAGGCAGCCCGCTTCAATGAGAACGCAGGCACCGATCGTCACGCAAAGAAGATAAAGTGCGGGAAGGCCATAGATGTAAATGCCGTAGAATGTAGGTGGTATCAACGCAGCGATGACAAGAAACATGGTGCGTTGAACACTGTTGCCCTTATGAATAAAAGGCCCGGCGGCAAGGGGAAGTTTGATCATGACGCTGTTTTCTTTCTTTTGGCAGCCATTGCAGCTTTTTTGCGCATCATCGCTTCGCGTTTGGCTTTGGCCTCTTTTTCCATACGGATGGTGCGGGCTTCTGTCAGACGTTTGGTTTCTTCCTGGCGATGTTGAGTGCGTTGGGTTTGGGTCAATTTCCCTTTGGCATAGTTGAAACTGTGCACCAGCCCGATGTGAGACGGGCAGACAAAGGAACAGGACCCGCAGGAAATACAGTCCTGCAAGCCAAGTTTGACAGCCCCGTCCAGATCGTCATTTCGGATAAAGGCTGCCATTTCCAGTGGCACCAAGCCGCAGGGGCAGGCCGATACACAGCTGGTACACCGTATACAGGGCATTTCTGTTGCGGTTTTTGTTTCCGCCATGGAAAGGCCGAGAACGCCATTCATCCCTTTGACAATGGGAATGGATGTGGAACGGATGGGCTGCCCCATCATCGGCCCACCGGAAAGGATTTGTTGGGGGGCTTCCACAAAACCGCCGCAAAATTCGATCAGGTCTTCAATAGGGGTGCCAACCCGCACCGTCAGGTTACGCGGTGTTTTTATTGCCCGGCCGGAGACCGTGACAACCCGTTCAATCAGGGGAATGCCTTTTGTGACCCCATCAAAGACCGCCTTGGCCGTGGCAACGTTATGCACCACAACACCGATATCGGCGGTCAGGCCGCGCGCAGGTGTTTCCTTGCCTGTTAGTGTTTGAACAAGGTGTTTTTCAGACCCCATGGGATAGCGGGTCGGCAGGGCAACCACCTTGAAGCCTAAATAGTTTTGGGCAACCTCTTTCATGGCGGCAATCGCAGCGGGTTTGTTTTTTTCAATGGCAATGATGGCGTTGTTCGCCCCCAGTGCCTTGGCCATAATGGCGATACCTTCAACGATTTCGGCTGTGTTTTCCTGCATCAGGCGATCATCGCAGGTCAGGTAGGGTTCACATTCCGAACCGTTGATGACCAGTGTTTCCAGCTCAAAACGGGTGCCTAGGTTAAGCTTAACAGCGGATGGAAAGGTTGCCCCGCCCATGCCGACAATCCCGCATTCGCCAACCCGCTTGGCAATGTCTTCTGCACTGGCTTTGTGCCAGTCCAGTGGTGCAGGCAGTGTGATCCATTCATCCTTTCCGTCTGCTTCCAGTGAAATGGTACGTCCCTGAAGGCCGGAAGCATGTGGGGCAATGTAGGGGCCAATGGCTGAAATGTGCCCGGATGTCGGGGCGTGAATGTTTGCCGATATCATGCCGCGCGCCGATGCCAGCAATTGACCTTTGTAAACATAATCTCCCGCACAGACTTCAGGTTCGGCTTCACCGCCAATATGTTGTTGCAGGGGGATATGATAGACCCAGGACAGTGGCAGGGGCGAAATGGGTTTATCTTGCGTCAGCTCTTTATTTTCCCTTGGGTGGACGCCGCCGCGGATACGAAACAGTTTCATGGTCTGTATCTCCTTCTATATCGCCCGTTCCGGCTTGGGCCAGCTCCAGGTTTGCAGGGTGATGGGCAGAGGTTTGATCTCAAGGCATTCGGTGGGGCAGATATCGACGCATTTTTTGCATCCCGTGCAGGCGTCTTCCACCACCGCATGGATCTGTTTGGAAGCACCGACAATCGCATCGGTCGGGCATCTTTTCAGGCAACGGGTGCAGCCTATGCAGAGCTCTTCATTGACAAAAGCGACAAGGGGGCCGCTATCTTCGACAGCGGACAGGTCAACACTGACCCCCATTTTATCACCCAGGGCTTGAGCCAGAGCTTTGCCGCCGGGAGGGCAGGAGGTAACAGGGGCTTCCCCGTTGGCAATGGCTTCTGCTGCCGGAGAACACCCCGGAAAGCCGCATTGTCCGCATTGGGAACCGGGCAGGAGATCCTCAATCTCCTGCACCAGTGGGTTGCCTTCGACTTTTAATTTCTGTGCGGCATAGCCAAGTAAAATGCCCATACCTGTTCCAAGCACTGTGAGGCTGCCGATTGCTGCCAACATGATCAGTACACTCCGTTAATTTGTGACCAGACCGGAAAAACCCATGAAGCTCATTGAGAGAAGGCCTGCGGTAATAAAGGCAATGGGAAGTCCGGCAAATGTTTTTGGTACTGTTGATAAAGCAAGGCGTTCGCGTAATCCGGCAAACAGGGCCATCACCAGTGTGAAGCCAAGGGCTGAGCCAAAACCGTAAAGCAGGCTTTCCAGAAACCCGTTTTCTTCCTGAATATTGAGCAAGGCAACCCCAAGAACGGCACAGTTTGTCGTGATTAACGGCAGAAAGATGCCCAGCACCTGATAAAGCCCGGGGGATATTTTGCGAATGGCCATTTCGGTAAATTGAACCACCGCAGCAATGACCAGAATAAAAGTCAGAATGCGCAGGAACTCAATGCCTAGAGGTTCCAGTACAAAATATTCCAAAGCCCACCCGGCCGTTGCGGCAAGTGTGAGAACGAATGTTGTGGCAAACCCCATTCCGATGGCTGTATCGACCTTGTTTGAGACACCCATAAACGGGCAGAGTCCCAGAAATTTGACAAGGACAACGTTGTTTACCAGAACGGTACCAATGAGGATGAGCAGATATTCATTCATGTGTGAAAGCACCTTTTAAACCGATGTTGTTTGGTGCGTTGCATACTTCATACCAGCTTAAAAATTCCCCACAAAGAATGTGGAATTGCCCAAAGATAGGGCGTTTCAGATGGCCGAAGGGATTGTCACTTTTTCGACAAAGAAATTTCGCTATCGCAAGAATGTCGTGAATCTAACAATTTAGAGGTCATGAACGCCCTATAAACTGCGTTTTTGTATTTTAGGCACAGCCTTTGCGTAGAACAGGAATAGAAAAGTTTACGCGAAAAGGAGGTGTCAATGCAGCCGACATCCAACGTAGCAAGAGAACGCATGGCGGAAGCTTTAAGCGATTTCATTACGAAACTGCCCGATGGGGTTTCAAAAGATGTGCTGGAGGCGCTTGGAGAGAGTATCGAAACGAAAGACGGCATCCTGCCGCCACGGCTTTTTATTGAAGTGGTTGAACAATTGGCGATGGCTATTTCCATTGCCGATGTGAACGGAGTCATTCTTTATTGTAATCCTAGATTTGAACAACTTTCCGGCTATCCCTTTATTGAACTACAGGGACAGACCCATTCCATCCTTTCCTATAAAAAGACCCCGGACAAGGTGTACCGTTCTCTCTGGCATAATGTGACCAATGGGAAAAAGTGGAACGGGACACTTTTAAACAAAAGGAAAGACGGCTCGCCCTATCTGGCTGACTTGACCGTTGCCCCTGTTCTCAATGCCGATCATGAGATTTCCTATTACATCGGGATTCACCGAGATGTGACGCAACATGTTGAGCTGGAAACACGCCTGAAAAACCAGAAGGCTCTGCTGGAAAGTGTGATTGACAATGCACCACTGGTTTTATGTGTGCTCAATGATGAAGGCAAAGTGGTGGTGGAAAACCACGGCTATAAGGTATTGACGGCGGATTTGGCAGGCGAAGAACCGGCCAAATTTCTACTGTCTGCTGTTGAAGAGGCCGTGGAACAGGATTTCCAGACCATGAGAAAAGAACGGCGTAATTTTGATACCATTGAAATCAGGGTGGATTTTGGTGGGGCGCGCACACCGGCCTGGTATTCCTGTTCAGGGACCTGGATTGAAAATGTCAAAGTCGAATGCGACCATTATTTTGACAAGGATGTTTCCGAAGGTCTGGTGATTATCTGTAACGACATTAGTAAACGCCGCTTCCATTTTGAACAGGCCAAGACAAACGCCGTCAAGGCATTGATGGCGGAAAAGCAGATGAATCAGGGGATCAGCGAAGTTCTGAGTGGGGCAATCTATCAGCTTCAGGGGCCTTTGAACCTTGTCAGCTGTGCGGCGGCCATGCTGGAACGTGGCGCAAGCGACAGCCTTATGCTCAAAGGCATGCTTCAGGAAGTTCAGAAAAACGGGCAGGAAGCGTTGGAAAAACTCAAAGCCTGTATGCCCGAGGTCGCCAATGAAGCTGAAACATCCCACAATGTGAACGAACTTGTGCGTGAAGTGTTGGATATTTCCACCGAAAAATTCCTCTCCGAAGGGATTATGGTCAACTGGCACCCAACCCCGGTGATGCCTTCCATAACCGGGCAGGGCAACGCTTTGCGTTCCATGATCAAACATCTACTGGATAACGCGATCCTCGCCATTAACGAACCCGGTGCAACGGGGCGCGAAATTACCATTACAACAAATATTGCCGATGAAGATACCAGTCAGATCACCATCAGTGATCTGGGCTGCGGTATCGATGCCAAAAAGGTGCATAAGGTGTTTGAGCCGTTTTTTACCAATTGGGTCAAAGCGAAACATACCTCGGGAATGGGACTGGCGATTGTGCAACAGGTCCTGATTGAACATCATGGAACAATAGAAATCACACCGTCTATGGGAGGGGGAAGCAAGGTGACTATTTGTCTGCCGCAATCGGATGAATAGCAAACCTGATTGAACATGTAATCAGCCGAAAAATCATGTCCATTCCAACGACGGAATATAGCGATGCAAGATAAATTACATATACAACGAAGTAAACTCATCGAAAACCAACTGGAAATCCTGTTTCTTGTCAGTCAGATTTTATCTCGTTCATTCCAGTTGAACGAGACATTGAAAGAAGTCCTCAGCCTTCTGCATGAACTTGGCGGGTATCATTATTGTTTTATCACGCTGGATACAGAAAACAGTGGAGAAAGCCAGCTCTATATTACCCATAAGGATATTCCGACACCTGAAACCAATATTAGCTATAAACTGGGTGAAGGGGTGATCGGGCAAATTCACAAGAACGGGGAAGCTATTCTGCTGCCAAGAGTCAGGGATGAAGGTAAATTTCTGGATCGCCTGAAAGTGTTTGACCCGGAACTTCCCTTTATCGGTGCCCCTATTCAGGGAAGGGAAGGCAAGCCGATTGGTGCGCTGGCAGCCCAGCCACCACAGGAACGCGCCATGCTGGGCGAACGGACCCGTTTTCTGGAAATGGTGGCGAACCTTGTTTCGCAAACCGTGCGCCTTTATCAGGAAGTACAAACGGAAAAACGCGAGATTGAGGATGAACGCGATAGCCTGCGCCGCCGCGTGAAAAAGCAGCATGGTTTTAAAAATGTTGTTGGCCGCTCCGATGTGATGAAACATGTTTTTGAACAGGTTCGTCTGGTGGCGAAATGGAATACAACGGTTCTGATCCGTGGGGAGTCCGGCACGGGGAAAGAGCTGATCGCCAATGCTATCCATTATAATTCGCCGCGCAGTTCCGCCCCTTTTGTGAAACTGAACTGTGCCGCCATCCCCGATAACCTGCTTGAATCAGAACTTTTCGGGCATGAGAAAGGGGCCTTCACAGGGGCGGTTGGCATGCGCAAAGGGCGTTTTGAACTGGCCGATGGCGGAACGATTTTTCTGGATGAAATCGGCGAAATTTCGGGTGCTTTTCAGGCGAAACTCCTGCGGGTTTTGCAGGAAGGTGAATTTGAAAGAGTGGGCGGCACCAAAACCCTGAAAGTGGATGTGCGCGTGATTACGGCCACCAACAAGGATTTGGAAGAAGGCGTTGAAATTGGCGATTTCCGCGAAGACCTTTATTACCGTCTCAATGTCATGCCGATCCATTTACCGGCTTTACGCGAACGTTTGGGTGATGTGCCTGATTTATCGCATTTCCTTGTGCAGAAAATTGCACTTGGGCAGGGGCGTCAACTCGGCATTTCAGAAGCTGCGGTCAGACATCTGCAACGCCATAACTGGCCCGGCAATGTGCGGGAACTGGAAAACTGTCTGGAACGTGCTGCCATTTTGACAGAAGGCAATCTGATTGAAAAGAATGTGCTGGATATGATTGGCCTGAATATTAGGACAGCAGCTAAAAATATCTATAGCCCTGCCCCGGCCAGACCCGCACAACCAACAACGGTTGCACAGGAAAATATTGATCCCAATGACGATAATCTTTCGGAACGCGAAAAGGTGATCTGGGCACTGGAAAAGGCAGGCTGGGTGCAGGCAAAGGCAGCACGTTTACTGAATTTGACGCCACGTCAGATTGCTTATCGGATTCAGACGTTGAACATCGAAGTGCGACAATTTTAGAATAAAAACGACGATTTGTCGCTTTTGCGACATATGGATTATTAAATTAAATCAATATCTTATGAATAGGCACAGGGGTTGCAACTCCAAAAAATAACTTTTAGCTGATGAAATGGAGAAGTAACAATGACGGATATGTCCCCCCAAAATGCTTCCGCTGGCGGTTGTTCTTCAGGTACTTGTGGCAGTTCGGATGATGCGATGGCACATTTGCCGCAATCTGTTCGTGATCGGGTGAACAACCACCCCTGTTATTCGGAAGAAGCCCATCATTATTATGCGCGGATGCATGTGGCGGTTGCCCCGGCCTGTAACATTCAGTGTCATTACTGCAATCGTAAATATGACTGTGCCAATGAATCGCGCCCCGGTGTGGTTTCCGAATTGTTGAGCCCCGAACAGGCAACTAAAAAGGTTCTGGCCGTTGCTGCAAACGTTCCGCAAATGTCCGTTGTTGGCATTGCCGGGCCGGGGGACCCGTTGGCCAACCCGGAACGCACCCTTCAAACCTTTCGCGATATTTATGCACAGGCACCGGATATCAAACTTTGTGTTTCTACCAACGGGTTGGCTCTGCCCGATGTTGTTGATGATCTGGCTGAACTCAATATTGATCATGTGACCATTACCATCAACTGTGTGGACCCTGAAGTCGGGGCAAAGATCTATCCGTGGATTTACTGGAAAAATAAACGTGTGCGCGGTGTTAAGGCGGCAAAAATCCTCATAGAGCGCCAGCAAAAGGGCCTCGAAATGCTGGTTGAACGCGACATTCTGGTCAAGGTAAATTCGGTGATGATACCGGGGGTGAATGACAAACACCTGGAAGAAGTTTCCAAGATTGTCAAATCCAAAGGGGCTTTTTTGCATAATGTTATGCCTTTGATTGCGGAAAAAGAACATGGCACGTTTTACGGTGTCATGGGCCAACGCAGCCCCTCAAAGGCGGAATTGCAGGAACTTCAGGATTCCTGTGCCGGTGATATGAATATGATGCGCCATTGTCGCCAGTGCCGGGCTGATGCCGTTGGGCTGCTAGGCGAAGACCGTGGGCATGAATTCACCATGGATAAGGTCGAGGAAATGGATATCGACTATCAAAAAGCCATGGAATTCCGTGCAGAAGTTCATCAATCCATTGAAGAACAGCGCAATGCGACCAAACAGGTGGCAACCGTTTCTTTGGATGCGATAGCCGGGGCAAAGACGCAAGAGAAAATAACCCGCCCGGTTCTGATTGCTGTTGCAACGCAAGGCCAAGGCGTGGTCAACCAGCATTTCGGTCATGCCACGGAGTTTCTTGTTTATGAAGCCTCAAGTGCCGGGGTGCGTTTTATCGGCCCACGTGCGGTTGACCAATATTGTGTCGGCTCCAGCGAATGCGATGACGGGGAGAGCAAACTGGAACGCAATATTCGCACGCTGGAGGGCTGTGAAGCCGTGCTTTGTGCCAAAATCGGTCTGGAACCCTGGGGGCAGCTGGAAGATGCCGGGATCGAACCGAACGCCGAACATGCCTATCAACCCATTGAGGAAGCTGTCGCGGCTGTCTATCTGGAAATGGTGGAAAGCGGCAAACTTGAAATCAATGACAGTTCCCTTCAACAAGCTTCTGCATAACGTGAGAAAGGATAGGTAGCCATGTCTTTTTCAATCAATGAACAATGTGTCAACTGTTGGGCCTGTATTGATGTCTGCCCCAACGATGCGATTTTATCATCCAAACCGCATTTTGAAATTGTCTCTTCTAAATGTACGGAATGTGCCGGGGAATTTGATGACCCGCAATGTGCCTCAATCTGCCCGATTGAAGGGGCTATTCTGGACAGTCTCGGCCTGATGCTTAATCCGCCGGGCTCACTCACTGGTATTCCTCCGAAGAAGTGGGATGAAGTGCAGAGCGAGATACAGGCACGGTGATGGTTGTTTTTTACGAAAAAACCGGGTGCATTACCAACCGGCGTCAAAAGCGGCTTTTGTTGAAGGCGGGTTATGACGTGGACGTACGCGACCTGCGCCATGTCGCATGGGATCATGCTGAACTGGGTTCTTTCTTTGAAGGTTTGCCCGTTCAACACTGTTTCAATACGGCTGCACCGCAGGTCAAATCCGGTGAAGTGAACCCTTCTGCCTATACGAAGGAGGAAGCCATTGCCTTGATGATTGAAACGCCCTTGTTGATCCGCCGTCCTTTGTTGTCAACCGACAAGGGCAGGGGGTGCGGCTTTGAAGGGGAAACCTTGGCACGGCTGGGGTTGGAAAAGGCCGATCCCGTGATCGGGAAGGAAGGATGTTCCAATTCTGCCGGGCATGTTTGCCAAGACCCGGAAAGAGGCACAATAAAGAGGCAAGGAGCAAACAGATGGCAAAGGCAAAAGTAACTTTTTCAGATATCGACTTGAGCGTTGTTGTTCCGGTGGGAACGCGTATTATTGAGGTATCTGAAAAAGTCGGTTCAGGTATTGTATATGGGTGTCGTGAATGTGACTGCGGCACCTGTATTATGGAGGTGAAGGAAGGCATGCAGAATTTATCCGAACCTTCCTTGCTGGAAGACCGTGTCCTGCGTGAGAATATGGCAGGGAAGAAGTTTCGCCTTGCCTGTCAGGCACAGGTTCTGGGGGATGTGACAATCAAGCCTGTTTAAGGTAACGCCAATTCGAGATAAGGAAACCATTGTCATGCTGGCGTAGGCCAGCATCCAGAGTGTTTAGACAGTGCCTTATGGACACTGGCCTGCGCCAGTGTGACAATAAATTTTTTATCTGTTTGGCCGTTTGAATAAGGAAATATGCTAATAAATCAACATGTTGGATAACGCCTGTCCCGAATTCACGTTAAAGTAAGGAGAGAATAAAATGCAGCCGATTACTTCTTATAAAAAACATCTTCTTGCCAAGGCAAAAGGCCATATCAATGATGAGCCGCTTTCTTCCATGCTGGCAACATGGCTGGTGGGGGATGATACCATGCCCAACTGGCTGGGGCTGGACCGGCTGACATTTCGCAAGCTTGTGCGTTTCCAGTTTCCCGGCCTTCACATGCGCCTGTTCAGGCCCGTGCGCAACGCGGTGGCCAATGAGCGGGCGGTGGAATGGGTGGATTTGAAAAAATACCTTTTGAAGAACAGAGCCTGGAATTGTGCTTCGGAAGGCTGGATTGCAGAAATCATCGCCTCGGCCTGTATGGGGCAAAACCATTTGTGGCAGGACCTTGGCCTGCAAAACAGAAAGGAACTTTCTGCCCTGATGGAAAACAACTTTCCCAAACTGGCAAAACGTAATGTGCATAATATGAAATGGAAAAAATTCATTTATCGCGAATTGTGCCAGACGGAAGGAATTTATGTCTGCCGTTCGCCCAGTTGTGATGTCTGTGTGGATTATGATGAATGCTTCGGCCCCGAAGATTGAGGATGTGATCAACGGCGCAGTCGCTGCATATAAAGGATTGGCCGTTGGCGATGCTTTGGGCGCAACGGTGGAATTTATGACCCCGCGTGAAATTCAGGCGCAATACAAAGTCCATCGCGATATTGTCGGGGCAGGCTGGTTAAATCTAAAAACCGGCGCAGTCACCGATGATACGCAAATGAGCCTCTCTCTCGGGCGCGCCATCTTGAAAGCAGGTTTTGTCGATCCTTTGACGATCGCCCAATATTTTAGCGACTGGATGGCGAGCAAGCCGGTGGATATCGGCAATACGGTTAGGCGTGGTATTGTTCGGTTTCGCCAAAAAGGTCAAACTCAGGTTCCCCTAAATGAATATGATGGGGGGAATGGGGCCTGTATGCGCACCTTGCCCATCGCATTCTGTAGTTTTGGGCAATGCGATGAACTGGTTGGCGAAAAAGCGCGCCTTCAATCACATATCACCCATAATAACCCCTTGTCCGATGCAGGCACTCTGGCTGTGATCAAGATGGTTCAGCTTTGTTTGAGCGGGCAGGGGACTGTTTTGGGGTTAAAGACCATTGCCAATGATCTGGTGGCAACACATCCACAATTCTGCTTTGATAGAAAACGACAGGAAAATCCAAGTGGGTTTATCGTTGATACGCTGAAGGCTGTGTTCCAGAGCCTGTTTGATACCGATAATTTTGAAGACTGTTTGATTGATGTGGTGAACCGCGGCGGGGATGCCGATACCACCGGTGCCATTGCCGGGATGATCGCCGGGGCGTTTTATGGTGCCCCGGCTATTCCGAAACGATGGTTAAAAAAGATGGACCAGAAGGTGCTTGCCGAGTGTGAAGATCAGGCTAGGCAACTGATTGATCTGTCTCTGCTTGATCGCGAACGCTCTTGATGTGGGCCGCAAGCGCACTGTCGACCTGACGGATATGTATATCCAGAATTTCCGGTAAAGAGTCTTTAAAGAACATGCGGGCGAATTTCACGCTGCCGCGCTTTAAGGCCCTATGAAATTGTGCGATATCGGAAACAATGCGGTTATGTTCGCTTTCATGTTCAGTGATGGCGGGAAAATCAGTTTCCAGCATCATTTGACGTTCACGTTCAAAGTGATCTTTGGTGTGGGCGAGGAACACATCCACCATGGTCGACAAATCTTCATCATTGGCAGCGTTGATTCCATCTAAAAGCTCAAAGGCTTTTAGATGGGTGGCGTCCATTTCCCAGAAGGCAAGAATGGGGAAAGCATTCTCGTCACGTGGTTTGATCATGCGGCAGTACCCTTAAGTTCCGGGGCAACAATATTGAGAAAATCGCTGATGTCCGCATCAATTACGTCAATGTTCATTTTCTTACAGAAGCGTTTTTCTTTTTCAGATGCATCAGGCAACAAGGCCCAGCCCTTTGGGGTAGCGGCGGAATAGATGATATCGCTCATGACCATGCGTTCCGTATCCCGGTTAAAGCGCATGCCAATGAACAGATATTGTTTTTCCTGACGATATTCTTTTAAAGGGGCAGGAATGGCAAAGCCGCCCATCAGTTCTGTGATGTAATCCACGTAATCTGCATCCGATGCTATGTAGGTTTCTGGCTCAGGCAGGGGGGAACCCATCGGTTTGAACAGGATCGGCAGGGTGATGTCCATTTCTTCCTGTGTAATTTCACGATAGCTTTTGCCATCATAGGCGTGGAGGATGAAACGATAGTCTGTTCCTCCAATGCGCGCACAGCCGCGAATAAGGGTATGGGGGGTGTTTTTATATGTATCCTGTAAATGGGTATCGCGGTTGATGTCGATGACATAGGCGGGCATCAGTTCTGCCAACCAGTCATGACAGGCCGGGCGGGTCCATTGTTTGTCTTTATAGGTGGTGTTGAGAAAACGCGTAATAAAGGAACGCCCTTTTTTGAGTTCCAAGTTCATCGCCGCACGGGGAAATTCCCACATCAGTTTGGGCGCCATGGGGCGGTCATTGTTCATGGCGAGGATCAAGCTTTCGCTATTTGCCGGTATGGCCGAACCGTCTTCGACGCTGACAGAGCCTTTCAATGCATCAGCCCCCAGATAAGGGATGATCTGGCCGGATTTTACGCCTTTTATGATTGTGTGGAATGTATCTTGTGACATTACTTATTTCTCCAAAAATATATTTAGAATAAGTAAAGCAAGATGGGGGCCACCTTATAATGCCTTGATAAATATGCAAAGAATATCAAATTGTCGGGAATGTGACATCACATGTAGGATAAGGTCACATGATAGAGACCGCCAATGACAAGAAATTCATTTTCACTGGTGAAAGCACTTTTAAGAAGGCCGGGAAAGCAGAGAATTTTTTCTTTTGGAACAGAGACTTCCAATATGATGTCCCCAAAGGAACTTGCCGTGTCGCGCTCCGACGTGAAGGAATTCAGGTTGTTGAACAGGAGGATGGCTGTTCTGTCTTCTTGTTTATACTGGATATCAAATTCCTCCAGCCGATTGATGCCGCGATACAGGGTGAAATGACTTTGGGATTGTGCCAGTTCAAACTGACAAAAGCTGTATAACAGGTCCAGTTGGGCTTCCAGCGCATTGGTGTTATAGATACCTTCTGTGCGCATGTGCATAAACCGGGTGTAAGCCAAGCCGTTTTTGTCTTGCAGGCGGCCTTGGTGGTAACAAGGTGATAATCCGAAGCGACTTTCCACCCATCCCTTGAGAACAGCAGCTTCACGCCCATCCGGATCAAAAAACCAGCCCCTGAGCAAACGCAGATAGGTTGCCTTTTTTCTTTTTGTTGTCGCGCTGGCACCAGCTTCTGCAACATCTTCAAGCAGGAAATGCACCGTCATGTAATCAACAAAACGCTGGGCGTGTTCTTCTGGATTTTGGAGCTTCTGCAACATCACAAAGAGATCTTTATGCAAGCTTTGTACACCGTCAAGAAACAGGGAACGAGGATGCTGTTGAAAGCCCAGTCCGCCGAGAATTTCAACAGGGAGGTTGCATCTGTTGATTGGTAATCTGGCCCAGTTTGGAAGTGTATGTCGGGTTTTGCTGATTGCCATGTATTTAACCATACAAAAAATATGGAATTGTTGTGTTTGTCACGTCTTGTAAGATGGCATCTTATGTTATTTATTTAATGATTTCAATATCTTATTTAATATTCTCGAAGTTGGCACAGCCTTTGCGGAGAGGGGGGTGAGTTTCTTTTTTTCAACCTCTTAACTGAATGCCAGTGTAAGGAGAATATAAAATGGCTCTTCGTCAATGTGCTATTTATGGTAAAGGTGGTATTGGTAAATCCACCACAACACAAAACTTGGTTGCTGCTCTTGCAGAAGCCGGTAAGAAAGTCATGATCGTCGGTTGTGACCCCAAAGCGGACTCAACACGACTGATCCTTCATTCCAAAGCTCAAAATACAATTATGCAAATGGCTGCTGATGCCGGTTCTGTTGAAGATCTGGAACTGGAAGATGTGCTGAAAATCGGTTACGGCGATGTCAAATGTACAGAATCAGGTGGTCCTGAGCCGGGGGTTGGTTGTGCCGGTCGTGGTGTGATCACGGCGATTAACTTCCTCGAAGAAGAAGGTGCCTATGATGAAGATCTGGACTTCGTTTTCTACGATGTTCTGGGTGACGTTGTCTGCGGTGGCTTTGCAATGCCGATCCGTGAAAACAAGGCGCAGGAAATCTATATCGTTTGTTCCGGTGAAATGATGGCGATGTATGCCGCCAACAACATTGCAAAAGGGATTGTGAAATATGCCAATTCCGGTGGTGTTCGCCTGGCCGGTCTGATCTGTAACTCCCGTAACACAGACCGTGAAGACGAGCTGATCATCGCTTTGGCTGAACGCTTGGGCACGCAAATGATTCACTTCGTGCCGCGTGACAATGTGGTTCAACGTGCGGAAATCCGCCGTATGACCGTTATCGAATATGATCCGAGTGCCAATCAGGCTGACGAATATCGTCAACTGGCCAACAAGATCGTTGATAACGAGATGTTTGTTATTCCGACACCGATTGCCATGGAAGAGCTGGAAGAGCTGTTGATGGAATTCGGCATCATGGAAGAAGAAGACGAAAGCATCATCGGTCAAACTGCTGCCGCAGAAGGTTAAGGAATGGCGCGTTAAGCGCCTTCCCACCCCCCATTTCGTTATTTATTCGAAACTTAACGTCAAAGGAGAAGGCCTATGTCTTCTATGACACGCGAGGAAACTCAGGCCCTCATTCAAGAGGTGCTGGAAGTTTACCCTGAAAAAGCTCAAAAAGACCGGGCAAAGCACCTGACTGTGAATGACCATGAAGTCGAACAGTCTAAAAAATGCATCACGTCCAACCGTAAATCTGCCCCGGGTGTTATGACCATTCGTGGCTGTGCCTACGCCGGGTCCAAAGGTGTGGTCTGGGGTCCGATCAAGGACATGATCCACATTTCTCACGGCCCCGTTGGTTGCGGTCAATATTCCCGTGCCGGTCGGCGGAATTATTACGTTGGGACAACTGGTGTCAACACATATGGCACCATGAACTTCACATCTGATTTTCAGGAAAAAGACATCGTTTTCGGCGGTGACAAGAAACTGGAAAAACTGATTGATGAGATCGAAACTCTTTTCCCGCTGAACAAGGGGATTACGGTTCAGTCTGAATGTCCGATCGGTTTGATCGGGGATGACATTGAAGCCGTTTCCAAGAAAAAGGGCGCAGAACACGAAAAACCGATCGTACCGGTTCGCTGTGAAGGTTTCCGCGGTGTTTCCCAGTCTTTGGGTCACCATATCGCCAACGATGCCGTTCGTGACTGGACCTTGAGTGCACGCGATGATGATGATACCTGGCAAGCAACCGATTATGATGTTGCCATTTTAGGGGATTACAACATCGGTGGTGATGCCTGGGCATCGCGTATCCTGCTGGAAGAAATGGGTTTGCGCGTTGTGGCCCAATGGTCCGGGGACGGTACCATCTCTGAAATGGAACTGACACCGAAAGTGAAGCTCAACCTGCTGCACTGCTATCGTTCCATGAACTACATTTCACGCCATATGGAAGAAAAATACGGTATTCCGTGGATGGAATATAACTTCTTCGGTCCGACCAAAATGGCTGAATCTCTTCGTAAAATCGCTGCATTCTTCGATGAAAGCATTCAGGAAAAATGCGAAGCGGTGATTGCGAAATACAAGCCGGAAATGGATGCGGTTATCGAAAAATACCGTCCGCGTCTGGAAGGTAAAAAAGTCATGTTGTACGTTGGCGGCTTGCGCCCGCGTCACGTGATCGGTGCTTATGAAGACCTCGGCATGGAAGTTGTCGGAACCGGTTATGAGTTCGGTCATAATGATGACTATGACCGTACCATCAAGGAAATGGGTGATGCCACATTGATCTATGATGATGTGACAGGCTTTGAATTCGAAGAATTCGTCAAACGCGTCAAACCAGACCTGATTGGTTCCGGGATCAAGGAAAAATACATCTTCCAGAAAATGGGTATTCCGTTCCGCCAAATGCACTCATGGGATTATTCCGGTCCTTACCACGGTTATGACGGTTTTGCCATTTTTGCCCGTGACATGGACATGACCCTGAATAACCCGTGTTGGAACAAGCTGAAAGCACCGTGGCTGAAGTCTGATGAAGACGAAGCGCCTCTGGCTGCTGCTGGTGAGTAACCCAATCTCGTGAAAACAATCTTACCCGTACTGTTCACATAATTGTGGCGCGGGAGGAGAATAAAAATGAGTCAACCGATTGACAATATCAAACCGAGCTATCCGCTCTTTCGCGATGATGACTATAAAGCGTCTCTCGCCAATAAACGCGCGATGTTCGAAGAACGCCATCCAGATGACAAGATCGCTGAAGTCTTTGAATGGACGACGACTGAAGAATACAAGGAACTGAACTTCAACCGTGAAGCGCTGACCGTAAATCCGGCAAAAGCCTGTCAGCCCTTGGGTGCTGTTCTGGCGGCTCTTGGTTTTGAAAAGACTTTGCCTTATGTGCACGGTTCACAAGGCTGTGTGGCTTATTTCCGCACCTATTTCAACCGTCATTTCAAAGAGCCTGTCGCTTGTGTGTCTGACTCCATGACAGAAGATGCTGCCGTTTTTGGTGGGCAGAAAAACATGTTTGACGGTCTGGCAAATGCCAAAGCCCTGTACAAACCTGAAATGATTGCCGTTTCTACAACCTGTATGGCCGAAGTTATTGGGGATGATTTGAACGCTTTCATCAACAACTCCAAAAAAGAAGGTCATGTTGAGGAAGATTTCCCGGTTCCCTTTGCCCATACACCCTCCTTTGTCGGTTCCCATACAACGGGTTTTGACAATATGCTGGAAGGTATTATGCGTTATTTCACGCTTAATACCATGGAAGGCAAGGAAGTCGGTTCCAACGGTAAAATCAATATTGTCGCCGGGTTTGAAACCTATCTGGGCAACTATCGTGTCATCAAGCGCATGCTTGAGGAAATGGATGTTGACTACACATTGTTGGGTGATCCCAGCGAAGTACTGGATACACCTGCTGACGGCGCATACCGTATGTATGAAGGCGGCACAACCATCGAAGAGATGAAAGATGCGCCGAACGCCCATGACACGCTGTTCCTGCAACCGTGGCAATCGGTCAAAATGCGCAAATTCGTTAAAGGCACATGGAACCAGCCGGCAAGTGATCTCACAATCCCCATGGGGCTGGAAGCAACCGATGAATTTCTGATGAAGGTTTCTGAAATCACCGGTAAGCCAATCGCTGACTCTTTGGTGAAAGAACGTGGCCGTCTGGTCGATATGCTGACAGACTCCCACGCCTGGTTGCACGGCAAGAAATTTGCCGTCTGGGGTGATGCCGACTTTGTGCTCGGCATGACCAAATTCCTGCTGGAAGTTGGGGCCGAACCCACAGATGTGCTGGTCAACCACGCCAACAAACGCTTCAAAAAAGCATTGGATAAAATCTGTGCGGACTCCCCTTACGGGCAGAATACGACAGTTCACATTGGTAAGGACCTCTGGCATATGCGCTCTTTGGTCTTTACCAACAAGCCGGACTTTATGATCGGTAACTCTTACGGGAAGTTCATTCAACGTGACACCTTCCATAAGGGTGAAGAGTTTGAAGTGCCGTTGATCCGTATCGGCTTCCCGATCTTTGATCGCCATCACCTGCACCGTTCAACCACGCTTGGTTACGAAGGGGCGATGCAAATGCTGACAACACTTACGAACGCTGTTCTTGAGAAGTTGGATGCAGAGACGAAGTTCATGGGCGAAACCGACTATAACTTCGACCTCATTCGCTAAGAATGGGTTTGGGCGAGAGATGGCTTCATATGAGCGAGGCCTCTCTCTCCTGCCTCTTAAATTGCAGCTCAGGAGAAACCCATGCCGAGTGTAATGATACGTAAAGGTCAAGGTGAAGAACTTCTGTTTTACATCGCTAAAAAAGACCAGGAAGACCCGATTGAAACCGTTGAAACGGATACGGATGAGGCTTGGGGCGGACTGGTAACCCTTAGCGATGGATCTGAATGGTACATCGACCCGATCAGCCCAAGACCTGATTTTCCGACCACCTTGCGTTTTAAACGTGCGTAATTTCAGTTATTTATCAGGAGAAGAACAATGGCAGTAGCAATTGATGGTTCCATGTGTACCGCGTGTGGTGATTGTGAACCGGTATGCCCGACAAGCTCTATTTTCCCCCATAAAGGTGTCTTTGCCGTAAAAGCGGAAAGCTGCACTGAATGTGATGGTGAATCAGAATTTCCCAAATGTATGGAAGTCTGTATGGACGACTGTATTTCATACATCGAACATTAAAAATGCCCGAATGGCGGGTTGGTTATGACCATACTCGCCATTTACAGCCTTCTTTCGCAGCCATAAGGAGGATTCAGAAAATGAATACACCTGTATCAAATGATATTGCTCTTCGAATTGGTCTGGCAAGCCGTGAACTCCCGGACACGACACCAGCGACCATGATGAAAGTGCTTAATGACATTATCGGATTGCCACCAACCCCGGCAAAACTTAAAAAAGTTTCGGTCAAACATCTCAAGTCCGCCTGTGATGGCGAGTTTTCCCATATCCCGGCAGCTAACCTCAAGGAAGCAGCGGCGTATTTGCGTGGTGAAAAGAGTGTCGAATTTGATGATGACAGTCTGCCCAAACCTGTCGCCTTTGAAGAAGGCGATATGCCGGGGTCAATCCGTGTGGCGATTTCGTCCAATTCTGGTGAAAGTCTGGATGGGCATTTCGGGTCCTGTACCCGCTACTTGATTTATCAGGTTTCGGCGCAGGAAATCCGCTTGATCGACGTGCGAACCGGGCAGACAGAAAGCGAAGACAGCGAAGATAAAATGTCTGCCCGTGCCGATGCGGTTGGGGATTGCCAGTTGCTGTATGTTGTATCCATCGGGGGGCCTGCGGCCGCCAAGGTGGTGCGGCGCAATGTCCATCCGATCAAACGCCCGGTTGGTGGAGATGCCCCGGTCCTTCTTGCCGATTTGCAAGAAAATCTGAAAGGGCAACCCGCCCCATGGCTTGCCAAGGTGATGGGCATGTGCGTTGAAGATCGCATCCGTTTCCAGCAGGAAGAGGATGATGAAGCATGATAGCAGAACAGATTATCAAGGATGTTGCGCAGCTTGTTCTGAAAAAGGGGCCAAGCGAGGAAACTGTCAGGGAACTGCGCAACACGTTGCCTGAGCTACATTTCACCTATTGTTTTGATGACGATGTTTGCGGCCCCAAACCGATTGCACAGGAAGAGCGGTTTAATATTTATCTGGTCAACGGATCTGGTCATTGCACGACATTCACGCCGTCTTTGGAAGCAGCCACCGGTTTGGTGATTGCGGAAGTCGATGAAACGTTTTGTGCCTAGTGGCAGGCTGCACCGCTAGGTATCTGGGGGATGGCGAAAGCGATGGCTGATTCGTTTTCGCCTCTCTTCCGGTTGAAGAATGAAAGAAAGTGGGACCCCATGAAACTGGATCTGGAAGCCCTGAAAAGCGCGTGTACCGACACGCTCGTTCGCGAAGATCACACCGCTTTATTAAAAAATATTTCGTCTCTTTTTGAAGGCAAAGAGGTCAGTCTTGTTGAACGTCAACCGCAATGGTACCGCGTTGGCGGGCTTGTTGATGTCCGTGGAAAGCGTATAGCCGAGCAGCTTCGCGGCTGGCTGGATGACCAAAAGGTAGATGATGTTCTCAGCCTTTACGAACTTTATGGCACAGACCCTTTGTATGTGACCCGCATTGTCGGCAAAACGGTTTATCTGGTGATGCCGACAGGCAGGGACCCGTTAAGCTATATCCAGCTTGAAATAGATGAAGTTCAGGAGGTTGTGGACCGGGCATTGTTCGACGGGGAAAATCTTGCTGATGATTTTGAAGACCTGATTGACCCGGTGGAATATCACAAACTGGAACCCCGCCATGTCGGACATCCGCGTTACATTCTCAGAAATGCACGCAATATGCTGGAAGTGAAACTTTCACTGGAAGAAGAAACACCGTTCAGCCGGTTTTATGATGAATGGAAAGCCTCCAGTGCATCGGATGCAGGACATTTCAGTGACTTCTGGATTTTGAATTTTTTCAAACATAAAGGGGCCTTTGGTGAAACCCGTACAGAGATTAAACCTGTCTCTCGCCTGATGAACCATGTGCCAAAGGTGGACATGAGCACTCAGGAACGTGGTCAGCCGCTGGCACGGGTTATTCATGGCTTTGATCGTGCGCTCGGCTTTCCCATGGCCTGGTATTTTTCCATGCTGACCAGCCAGAAGAAATTCCACAAGCTTGCCGAACTGGTGCATGAGGACCTCATGGGGGCATATGCCTATTTGCCTGCAAAAGATCTCAAAATCCTTAAACGCTGGATTGCCGACCCTTATTGCTTTTATTGAACCGTTTACACTCCAACTCACCCCGTCTTTGGGCGGGGTATTTTTTTGTCCGTATGATGCAATGTCGCATTTCTTACAAATATATTCATTAATAAAAACAATGAGTTAATTCTGGCACATGACTTGCTGTTAGAGGGGTAAGGTCAACAACTTACAAAAGTGTAGTCATCATGAAATCAAAAGACTTACAGGCTCTGCTCGATGAACCGGCATGCGACCATAACAACAAGTCCAAGTCCGGCTGTGCCAAGCTAAAACCCGGTGATACAGCGGGTGGATGTTCCTTTGACGGTGCACAGATTGCACTTTTGCCCATTGCCGATGTCGCCCATATCGTTCATGGCTCCATTGCCTGTGCGGGCAGTTCCTGGGATAACAGAGGCACCAAATCCACCGGGCCGACCATGTATCGCATCGGCATGACAACAGATTTGACCGAACAGGATGTTATTATGGGGCGGGGTGAAAAGCGCCTGTTCCATTCCATTAAGCAGGCCATTGATACGTATGATCCACCTGCGGTTTTTGTTTACAACACCTGCGTCCCTGCCCTGATCGGGGATGACATACAGGCGGTGGCGAAAGCGGCGATGGAAAAATGGGACCGCCCGGTCATTACCGTTGATGCCGCCGGGTTTTACGGCACCAAGAACCTTGGTAACCGAATTGCCGGGGACAGCATGCTTAAACAGGTAATCGGTACGCGTGAACCCGACCCTGTGCCCGATGATGGGCGTGGTATTAAGGTGCATGATATTAACCTGATCGGAGAATATAATATTGCCGGTGAATTATGGAATGTCATGCCTTTGTTGGATGAATTGGGCATTCGTGTTCTGTGTACTCTTTCCGGGGATGCGCGTTTTCGCGAAGTTCAAACCATGCACCGCGCAGAAGCCAATATGCTGGTCTGTTCCAAAGCAACCATCAATGTGGCCAGAACACTGGAAGAGGCATATGGTATTCCGTGGTTTGAAGGCAGTTTCTATGGTGTGGAAGATACCAATTTTGCCTTGCGTAAAATAGCCCAGTTGATTGGCGATATGGACCTCGTGCGGCGTACGGAAGAATTGATCCAGCGCGAAAATATCAAAATAAATCGTGCGTTGGATGAATGGCGCCCGCACCTTAAGGGCAAACGGGCCCTGCTCTATACCGGCGGGGTGAAATCATGGTCCGTTGTTTCAGCCTTGCAGGATCTGGGCATGACGGTTGTTGCAACCGGTACGAAAAAATCTACCGAGGAAGATAAGGCACGTATCAAGGAATTGATGGGTGATGATGCCGTCATGATGGAAGACGGCAACCCGCGTGGACTGATTGATCATGTTCATAGCCTGAAAGCCGATGTTTTGATTGCCGGCGGGCGCAATATGTATACCGCCATCAAGGCGCGCATTCCCTTTCTGGACATCAATCAGGAACGTGAATTCGGCTATGCGGGGTATAGCGGCATGATTGAACTGGCCCGCCAGATGGTTTTGACCATCAACAATCCGGTCTGGGAACAGGTCCGTTCACCGGCACCCTGGAAAAAGGAGGCTTAAGCATGGCAGAAATTATCAAACGGAAAAAAGCCCTGAGCGTGAACCCGCTGAAATCAAGTTCTACAATCGGTGCAGCGCTGGCCTTCATGGGGGTGAACCGAACCATTCCCATGTTGCATGGTTCGCAAGGTTGTTCTGCTTTTGGCAAAGTCTTTTTCGTGCGCCATTTTCGAGAACCGATCCCGTTGCAAACAACGGCGATGGATCAGGTTTCTACGGTTATGGGCAGTTACGAGAATGTGGTGGAAGGGATTAGAACCATTTGTGAAAAGTCTTCCCCGCATATGATCGGGGTGCCGACAACGGGGCTGGCGGAAACACAAGGCTGTGACATTGAGATGGCTGTCAGGGATTTTCGCACAAAGTACCCTGAATATGACCATATCCCGGTGATCCCGGTGAATACGCCCGATTATAAAGGCTGTCTTGAAACCGGTTTTGCGCAAGCTGTCTTGGCAATGCTGAAAGGTCTGGTGAAGCCGAAAAAAGTCGCCAAACGTAAAAAGCAGGTCACGGTGCTTGCCGGGTCACATTTGACACCGGGTGATATTGAGGAAATCAAGGATATTATAAAGCTGTTCGGCTTGCGTCCTGTGGTTTTTCCGGACCTTTCAACAGCCTTGGATGGTCATTTGCCGGATTTTGATTTTTCACCCTTAAGCACAGGGGGAACGCCGGTAGATGAAATCCTTTCCCTGAATGCATCGGCCGCCACCATTGTGATTGGCAGATCTCTAAAAGAAGCTGCCGACTGGTTGAAGGAAACCACAGGGATTGTCGATTACCGCCTTGATCATGTCATGGGGCTTGAGGGGATGGACAACCTGATATTGGCCTTGCGTGACATTTCCGGCAAAGAAGTGCCGGAAAAACTGGAACGCCAACGTGCCCAGCTTCAGGATGCCATGCTGGATACCCATTTTATGTTGGGGATGAGCCGCCTTGCTTTGGCCGGAGACCCGGACCTTATTTTTGCCCTGAGCAAGTTTCTTGAAACAATCGGCGGGGAAACCTGTGTGGCGGTTGCGCCTGCATTTCAGCCGGTTCTCAAGGATATGCCAACGGATTTTGTTAAAATCGGTGATCTGGAAGATTTGGAAAAGCTTTCTGTTGAGGCCAATCTGGACATTATCCTGTCCAATTCCCATGCGGTTGATAGCGCAAAACGTTTGAATGTGCCGATCTTGCGTGCCGGTTTTCCACAGTGGGATTTGATTGGCGGTTATCAGAAAGTCTGGGCAGGCTATCGCGGGGCACGTCAAGTTCTGTTTGAGTTGGCAAACCTGCAACTGACCAACCATAAGGGCGAAGTCAAGCCGTATAAATCCATTTACGGGCAGAAAACCGAATATCAAAAGGGGGTGGAAAATGGCGCAGCCGAGAAAGCTGACTATCGTGGATACTGCCACTGAGGAAAACTGGCTGGAGCGTGCGATCCGTGTGGCGTTCTGTTCAACGGATATGAAACATGTGGACCAGCATTTTGGCTCGGCATCCGGTTTTGTGATCTATGGCGTCACGATGGACCGAATGCAGATGATTGAGGCTGTCCAGTTCGGGCAGCTGGAACAGGATGGCAATGAAGACAAGCTGATCACCAAAATCAACGCGCTGGAAGGCTGCGTTGCCGTTTATCTGCAAGCCGTTGGTGCTTCTGCCATTACCCGTCTTTCAGCGATTGGCGTGCAGCCTGTCAAGGTATCACACGGTGCCCCTATTGATGAATTGATTGAAGCCCTGCAAGCCGAACTGCGCGAGGGACCGCGTTCCTGGCTGAAACGCGCCTTGGATCTGGAAAAGGATATGGGGCGTTTTGATGATATGGAAGAGGAGGGCTGGAATGAATAGCACAACGGTTCAATCCTGCATCTCTGAAAAGGTTCAGGTTGTCGCTGTTGATGGGGACTGGGTCTGGGTGGAAGCCCAAACCAAAAGCGCCTGTTCCAGTTGTTCAGCCCATAAGGCCTGTGGCAACGGGGCAATGGCACAGCTGATGTCATCGACTAACGCACGTAGATTCAGAATTCGCAATGACTTTGAAGCCCGCCTGAAAGAATGGGTTGTCGTCGGCTGGCCGGACGGGCCTTTTTTGCGGACTGTGGCAAAAGCTTATTTGGTGCCCAGTGTCCTTTGCATCATCTTTGCCTGTATGGGGGGGCTGATAAGTGAAGGTGCAAGCGCTCTTGGGGCATTGTTGGGCATGGGCCTTGGGCTGGCGGCTTTGCGCCCCAAGCGCACAGAAACATCCAAAATTGTATTTATGCATCGTTTAAAGGAACAGACTTATGAGTGAAGCAGCCTTAGTGATTGAAGCGAATGACCCGCTTCTGAAAACAGATTTTATGGTCGAAATCCTGCGTCAAATGCGCGCACTGGATACCTATGGTCAATGGGATGATGACGGCCCGGAAGCCATATTGGACCCGTTCATTATGACCAAGGAAAGAAAACGTGAAATTCCACTGGTGGGAGACCCCGATGAGGTCACCATTTCCCGCGTGAAGGCCTTTTATAACGCGATTGCATCCCTGATAGAAAAGGAATGCGGCAAAATGGCGGTGCCACTGGTGAACCTGTCTCATGAAGGTTTTGGCCGGGTGATTATCACAGTCGGCAAGCTGGTGGTTCTGGATCGCTCTTTACGTGATGTGCATCGCTTCGGTTTCAAGACCTTGTCCAAAATGAAAGACGATGCAGACAAGTTTCTGTCCGTTGCCTTAACGCTTGTGGGCAAACACAGTGACGTTGCCGGAATGTAAGGAAAAAATGATGAATGAAGATGAATTGAAAGCCTTGCGCAAGGCTGCGCGTAAAGCCAAGCGGATCGCAACAGAACATGCCAGTCAATTGCATGATCTGGTCGAAGATCGCTTGCCTGCGGCCTATCGCGAATTGCCTGAAATCACAGAGGCCACATTGGCAGCCTGCCAGGCTTGGGAAAAGGCGGAAGAAGAATTGAAAAAAGCTGAAGAAGCAGCTGCTTAATTATTTCAGAAGTGGAGAAAACGAATGTCAATCATTACAGGTATGACATTGGGGGGAGCAGAATATACCCCACAATTTATTATGACACTGGATCAGACCAATTGCATCGGTTGTGGCCGTTGTTTCAAGGTATGCCCCCGTGAGGTGTTTGATTTGGTCGAACGTGAAGCCATGGATATGGATGATGACGACGATTACGATGATGATGATGGTTTTTCAGATGATACCTCCATGGTTATGAGCCTGAAAAACAAGCTTGACTGTATTGGCTGCAAGGCCTGTTCCAAAGTCTGCCCGAAAACCTGTATGAGCCACGCGCCCAGCACCATTGCGGCTGAATAAGTCTGGTTGACGATGATGAATGCGCGTTTTGTTTTTTATCACAAGCAGCCGACCAGTGCGCGCATGCGCTTTATGGTGTTCAAAAACGGCTCTGTCCTAAGTGGCCCAGATTTACCCAGTTTAAGTGTGAGCACTGAAGTTGAACGTGATTACGATAGTGAAGATATCGTTGCCTTTCCGCTGAATGGGTTGGGGGAGGTTCTGGAATGTATTGGGGTGCCTGCCCCTGATGCCCGTTTGGTTTTCCCGGATTTTGCAACGATTGAAACACCTCAGGGGGACATTCCTGTGCATGGGGTGCAGTTTATGCAGATTGACCCGCCTTTTGAACAAATAGAAAAGGCTGGTGCGCGATTTATTGAAATGACACAGGCACGTCAATTGTCGCCAATGGATATGGAAATGATCCGCCGCATTTATGTTCATGCCATAGGGGGGTGATTGTCGCATTTGCGACAAAAGATATTTTACCTGTTTTATATCAATGATTTAAAAACTGGTATGAGGCTTGCGACTGAAAAATATCTTAAATTTTTAGAGTTGCAGCCATGTTTAAGAAAGTTATTTGTAGCCTTGTTCTGATTGCCGGTCTTTCGGCCTGCCAGGACGATGTGCCGGAATACCGCAGCACCATCTATGTATTTGGTACCCTCGTTGAGGTGATCCTGCGTGATGTAGAGGAAACCAAGGCCAAACAGATTATGGCGGTCTTGCAGGAAGATTTTCAACGCCTGCATAAAGACTGGAACGCCTGGAAACCGGGGGAACTGTCGAACCTCAATAAAGCTATTTCAACAGGAAACTCTCTTGAGGTAAGCGAGACCTTGTTACCTGCGCTTTATCAGGCCAAAAAGTTTGAAAAAATCAGTGATGGTTATTTTAATCCGGCCATTGGTAAAATTATCGCCGCATGGGGGTTTCATTCAGATGAACTGCCCAAGGGGAAACTGCCTTCCTTTGATCTGATCAAAGATCTGGTTCGTCATAAACCGAGCATGGCGGACATCCATATCGCGGCAAACAGGGTGTCTTCTTCGAACTCTTATGTCAGCCTTGATTTCGGCGGTTTCGGCAAAGGGTTTGCACTGGATCTGGCAGAAGACACATTGCGCAAGCTGGGGGTGAAACATGCTGTCTTGAACGCCGGAGGGGACATTAATACCCTTGGTGACCACGGAGAGCGCCCGTGGATTATGGCCATTCGTCACCCTTTTGTGAAATGGGATGTGATTGCTTCGGTTGCCCTAAAGCCGGATGAGGACCTTTATACGTCCGGTAATTACGAACGTTTTCGCGAATATGAGGGTATCAAATATGCCCATATTTTGAATCCGTATAATGGTATGCCGGTGAACCATATCGTATCGGCCAGTGTGATTGATCATAATGGGGCATTGGCGGATGCCGCAGCAACAGCCCTGACGGTGGCAGGGCCCAAAGACTGGTACCGGATTGCCCGAAAAATGGGGCTGAAATATGTTTTGCTGATTGATGAGAAAGGCACGTTTTATCTGAACCCGGCCATGAAAGAGCGCCTGCGAATTCCAGAAAACATCACTCCTGATTTTGTCGTAAGCGCGCCTTTGTAAGAAATACGACAACTTTAAAACCTTTAAAAACTGCGGGTTTTCTGGTTGGCACAGCCTTTGCTGATTTAGACAACAGACAATGTGACGCCCCAGACGTTGCATCCGTTTTTAAATGAAGGAGTCAGCCATGTTGATCATTACGCAGGATGCCAAGACGGCCATCCAGAATCTGTTGAATACAAATGGGCGCGAAGCCTTGCGCATTTCCGTAAATGCGGGTGGCTGTGCGGGATATCAGTACGGTATGTCGCTGGAAGATGAAGCCCGAGAAGACGATATCGTTTTGAAATCCGATTGGGGCGCGATTTATCTTACGCCGGAAAGTGCCGCCATGTTGAACGGAACAACCGTGGATTTTACGGAAACGGTTTCCGGCAAAGGGTTTAATTTCGAAAATCCGAACGCAGAGGGGAAATGCTCCTGCGGAAAGTCTTTTTCCTAATTCATTAGTGCAGCCAGATTAAAGGATATAATTGTCATGTGGGATTATTCAGAAACTGTCAAAGACCACTTTTACAACCCGCGCAATGCAGGTGCAATTGAAGGCGCCAATGCAGTGGGTGATGTGGGTTCCATCAGTTGCGGAGATGCGCTTCGCCTGACATTGGACGTGGACCCGGCAACGGAAATCATCAAGAATGCAGGCTTCCAGACCTTCGGTTGCGGTTCGGCCATTGCGTCCTCTTCTGCCTTGACCGAAATCATTAAGGGCAAGACGCTGGATGAGGCATTGAGCGTGTCCAATCAGGATATTGCCGATTTTCTGGAAGGGTTACCGCCGGAAAAAATGCACTGTTCCGTCATGGGACGTGAGGCCTTGCAAGCCGCGATTGCCAACTATCGCGGCGAAGAATGGCGAGATGACCATGAAGAAGGGGCGTTGATCTGTAAATGCTTTGCCATTGATGCGGTCATGATTGAGGACACCATCCGGGCCAATTCATTAAAAACGGTTGAAGAAGTCACCTATTATACCAAGGCGGGGGGAAGCTGTGCTTCCTGTCATGAAGGGATTGAAGAAATCCTGACCAAGGTCATGGCGGAACAAGGCGAGGCCTTTGACCCGGAAACTCCTGTCAGTATTGAACCGGCTGAAGAAAAACAAGCGCCGAAAAAAGGAAAACTGACAACGGTTCAGCGCATTCTGAAGATCGAACAGGTCATTGCCGAAATTCGCCCGCAAATTCAGGCGGACCGTGGTGATATTGAACTGGTCGATGTGGATGAGAAGAAAATTTATGTCAATCTTTCCGGGGCCTGTTCCGGCTGTCAGATGGCAACGGCAACATTGGGCGGTGTGCAGCAACGCCTGATTGAAGAGTTGGGCGAGTTCGTTCAGGTTTTGCCCGCAGAAATGATGGCAGCGTAAAAGGAGGTAAGGAAGATGAGCAAAGGAATTTACCTCGATAACAATGCAACGACCATGGTGGACCAGCAAATTGTGGATGCCATGATCCCGTATTTCACCGAACAGTTTGGCAACCCTTCTTCCATGCACCAGTT
Organism: Terasakiella sp.; assembly: GCA_050297075.1. Taxonomy (GTDB): domain Bacteria; phylum Pseudomonadota; class Alphaproteobacteria; order Rhodospirillales; family Terasakiellaceae; genus Terasakiella. Next base: position 448,393 of record JBNKSC010000026.1, on the reverse strand, counting down.
TGGTGACAAGGTGGGAAGGGCGTTAAAAAATGCGCGCAAGCAGATTCAAAACCTGATCGGGGCGGAATATGAATCAGAAGTAATTTTCACCTCCTGCGGGACTGAAGCAGACTCAACCGCCATTATGTCCGCTCTGAAAGCCCAGCCTCAGCGCAATGAAATCATTACCACGGTTGTTGAACATCCGGCTGTTTTATCCTTGTGCGAATATCTGGAGAAGGAAGGCTACAAGGTTCATTATTTGAAAGTGAATAAAAAGGGCCAGCTTGACCTGGAAGAATATAAAGCCTTGCTTGGCCCCAAAACGGCCATTGTCAGCATTATGTGGGCGAACAATGAAACCGGGACTCTTTTCCCGGTTCTGGAAATGGCTGAAATGGCTCATGCGGCCGGTGTGATGTTTCATACGGATGCTGTGCAGGCTGTTGGTAAAGTTCCCATGGATTTGAAATCCTGCAAAATCGATATGTTGTCCATGTCGGGGCACAAGCTGCATGCGCCCAAGGGTATTGGTGTTCTGTATTTAAAACGCGGTACCCGCTTTCGCCCGCTTTTGCGTGGCGGCCATCAGGAACGCGGGCGCCGTGCAGGCACAGAAAACGCTGCCTCTGTGGTTGGTTTGGGCGTGGCTTGCGAGATGGCAAAAACGCATATGGAATATGAAAATTCCTGCGTCAAAGCCATGCGCGACCGTTTGCAGGAAGGAATTATGGAAGAGGTCCCGAACTGTTTTGTGACCGGGGACCCGGGGAACCGTTTGCCCAATACTCTCAACATCGCGTTCGAATTTGTCGAAGGGGAAGCCATTTTAATGCTGCTGAATAAACAGGGCATTGCCGCATCCAGCGGGTCTGCCTGCACATCCGGTTCTTTGGAGCCGTCTCATGTGATGCGGGCGATGGATATTCCCTTTACCGCGGCCCATGGCTCCATCCGGTTTTCCTTTTCACGTTATAATACCATGGATGAAGTGGAAGAGGTCATTAAGGCCGTGCCCCCGATTATTGAGAAATTGCGCAAGCTTTCCCCTTATTGGGGAGATGGTCAACCTCTGGAAAATCCGGAAGCGGCTTTCGCACCAACTTATTCATAAAGGCATTTTCTTTTCACTGATGATGGTCGGCTCTTTTCAGGGCCGACCTTTGTTTTTATGGATTGTCGTAAATGTAACAATGTTGGGATACGACAATGTTAATGGATTGTTTTATAAAGAAAAAATAATTGGCACAGGAGTTGCGAAGTACCTTGTAAACGAATGAGGTATTATCATGCAGCAGCCAACTTTAATTATTGATGATACGACGCTTCGAGACGGAGAACAGTCGGCAGGCGTCGCCTTTTCACTGGAAGAAAAACTGGAGATCGCGCAAAAGCTCGATGCTTTGGGTGTGCCGGAACTGGAAGTCGGGATCCCGGCGATGAGCGGGCAGGAACGCGAGGCGATCCAGTGTATTGCCAGCCTTGATTTAAATGCTGAACTGATTGTTTGGGGGCGCATGTGCAATGCGGACCTTATCTGTGCAGCCAATCTGGATGTCAGTATTATTGACCTGTCCATCCCGGTGTCGGATTTACAGATAACAAAAAAACTGGGGCGCGATAGAAAAAGCGTTCTGAAAACAATTTCAGTGATGGTCGAACGCGCTGTTGACCTTGGCTTTGATGTGATCATCGGCGGGGAAGATTCATCTCGCGCGGATCTGAATTTTTTGTTGCAGGTTCTGGAAGTCGGCGAAAAAGCCGGAGCAAGGCGTTTCCGTTTTGCCGATACCATGGGGTGTATGGAACCGATTGGCGTCAAAGCCACTTTTGAAACATTGCGCAGTCATTCGGGGCTGGAACTTGAAATGCATGCCCATGATGATTTTGGGCTGGCAACAGCCAATACATTGGCTGCTGCTTTAGGCGGGGCGAGCCACGCCAATACGACCGTTCATGGGTTGGGTGAACGTGCAGGAAATGCGGCGATGGAAGAAGTGATCGTCGCTTTGAAATATCTGCATAATATAGACACCGGTATTGACCTTTCCCATTATCAGTCGGTTTCCCATCTGGTTGAACGTGCTTCGGGGCGGGCCGTCCCTTGGCAGAAAAGTATTATTGGCGAAGGGGTCTTTACCCATGAGGCAGGCATTCATGTCGATGGCCTGCTCAAAGATCCGGAAAATTATCAAACCATTGATCCGCGCGCCTTTGGGCGGGAACATAAACTGGTTCTGGGCAAACATTCCGGCACATCGGCGGTTTGCAATGCCTATGAAAAAATCGGCATCAAGCTTGAAAAAATGGAAGCCCTTCGCATCCTCGATATGGTGCGTGCCTTTGCCATCAGTATGAAGCGCCTGCCGGAATATATGGACCTGCAAAAATTCTATTTTGAGGTTCATGGCAATGGTTAAATCTCTTTTAAGTGAAGATATTTCCTGCGTTTTTGAACGTGACCCGGCGGCCAGAACCAAGCTTGAGGTTCTGCTGACCTATCCGGGGGTACATGCGGTTTTATATCATCGTCTGGCCCATAAGCTCTGGTCGAAAGGCTGGCGGTTTTCTGCCCGTTTTGTTGCTTATATCAGCAGGCTTCTCACCAACATTGATATCCATCCGGGCGCAGAGATCGGGCGGCGTTTCTTTATTGACCATGGTGCGGGTGTGGTGATTGGTGAAACAGCGCAAATCGGCGATGATGTCACGCTCTATCACGGGGTGACTCTGGGGGGAACGTCCTGGAGGAAAGGCAAACGTCACCCAACATTGAAAGATGGTGTGGTTGTTGGTGGGGGCGCAAAAATTCTTGGCCCGATTACCATTGGGGAACAGGCCAAAGTCGGGGCGAATTCAGTCGTTATCCAAGATGTTCCAGCCTCACGTACGGTTGTTGGCATTCCGGGCAAGATTGTGAATGCGGTTTCCCCTGTGGGTGTGGACCCTAACCCCTATGGGGTGGATTTAAACCACCACCTTATTCCCGACCCGGTGGCAGATGCCATTTCGTGTTTGATGGAACGCATCCGGATTTTGGAAGCCGAAGTAGCACGTGCCAACCAGATTGTTGGATTAGGAGAACCGGGTGCCTGCCCGCAATGCGATTTGCCGGAATGTATCAATATTGATCAGACACCACCCTTGAGTGAAGAGAAAAGGATGAGCAGCCATGTTTGAATATGAAGGAGAATTGGAAGATGACATGCAAGATTTGGAAACTGCCGAAGATTTCCTGCGATATTTCGCTATTGAATATGAACCTTCTGTGGTTCATGTGAACCGTTTGCACATTTTGCAACGCTTTCACGACTATATGCGTGATTTCAATGAAATGCCTGATGATGAAGACGCCCGTAAGGAAATTTACGCTGGTTATCTTACACAGGCCTATCAGGACTTTGTGGAGTCCGATGCCATTGAACAGAAAGTTTTCAAGGTTCTTAAAGATGCGGCAAACCCGTCTGGTTTTGTGTCGCTGGATATGATCGCGAAATAGGAGAGATGCCATGATCAGCGAATTTCAAAATGGTGATGAGGTCCGGGTTATCCGCAATATCCGTAATGACGGCACCTTTCCGGGCAAAGAGCGTGGCGATTTGTTGGTGCGCCGTGGATCGATCGGCTATGTGCGTGATATCGGCACCTTCCTGCAAGACCAGATTGTTTATACCGTTCATTTCATGGATCAGGATTATGTGGTGGGATGCCGGGAACCGGAACTGATTTCCTCAACCATGCCCTGGGTGGAAAGCGAATTTGAAACACGTGAGAAAGTTGCGGCCAGAGTCCCCTTGGGTATTGGTGGAGAGGTTGTTGTGGAACTAGGCAGCGTTGGCGAGATTATCCGCGTGGTGCGAGATCATCCGGGTGGTGTTGCCTACGAAGTCAATTTTCCGCGCAAGATGCTGTTGGTGCCTGAAAAAGCGCTGGAAAGTGCCGGTGTTCCCCCGATTTACGAACATCAGGATGATCGCTTGCTGGAAGAGGAATTGAGCCATGGTATCTAAACAATCCATCAATAAGCCCGAACTGGTCGCTTATCATGTTTTGAAAAGTGCTGCGGCCCATTTTAACGAAAAACCGGCAAACCTGACAGCAGAGCAACGCAAGACCGTTTCCCAAACGGCGCTTAAGAGTTATGAACTGGAACATAAAATTCTTTCCAGTGATGAAGCGCAGGATATTGTGATTCCGCCACAAAGCATTGTAGTTGCTCTGGAGGAAATGGAAAGCCGCTATGAAAGTTCCGAAGAATTCCTGCAAGACCTCAAAGCCAACGGTTTGAGTTACGATACCATTCGTTTTTCCATTCGTCGGGAATTGTGGGTGGAAGCTGTTCTTGATCGGATTTGTGCTGATATCGCAGAGGTGGATGAAGCTGAAGTCATCCAATTTTATCAGAAAAATCAACACAAGTTTCAGACGCAGGAAAAACGAACTGTTCGTCATTTGCTCATTACGCTCAATAATGATTACAAGGAAAACACGTTGTCGGTTGTTCAACAGCGCCTGCAAAAACTGATTGACCAGTTGGTGGAGGGAGGCGACTTCGCCAAACTGGCGGCTGAAAATTCCGAATGCCCAACGGCGATGAACGGAGGGGAGGTCGGCACTGTTTCGCGCGGGCAGCTTTATCCGGAAATTGACGATGTTCTGTTTGAAATGGAGGCGGGTGATTTTGCCGGGCCGGTTCAAACAGAAATTGGCTTTCATCTGGTGAAATGTGAAGAAGTCATCCCGGGAACACAGGCATCCCTGTTTGAGGCCAAGGCGCAGATCGCCAACTATCTGCTCGAAAAGAAGCGGGTCCATAGACAGCGCTTGTGGTTGCAACAACTTGAAACGAAAAAATAGACGGTGGCGACATGACAAAAGATGTTCATGAATGTTCGTTTTGCGGTGAAAAAAAGACATCCGAAAGGCCTTTGATTGCCGGGCGTGACGGGCAAATTTGTGAATCATGCACCCGGCTGGCCATGCAGATTGTTGAAAACTGGGGGCGGGCCAAGGCAAGTGATCCGCTTTTAAGCCCTCCGCCGGTGCCGATGAAAATCAAGGAACTGATGGATAAATATATTATCGGTCAGCCACGCGCCAAGGAAACGCTGGCCGTTGCCGTCTATAACCATTTCAAGCGATTGGCAGTGGAATCTCTGCCGGAACGAAGCACGGTTGATGATGACATGCGTGTTGAAGTGGATAAATCCAATATCATTTTGTTGGGGCCAAGCGGAACGGGCAAAACATTGTTTGCCCGCACATTGGCGCGCATTGCCGGTGTCCCTTTTGTGATTGCCGATGCCACATCACTGACGCAGGCCGGATATGTGGGTGATGATGTGGACAGTATTATTGAACGCCTTCTGGAAGCTGCCGATGGCAATGTCGGGCTGGCAGAGTGGGGTATTGTCTATATTGATGAAGTGGATAAGCTGGCCAAGACAGGGGCAAGTGCCCATGGCACCCGTGATGTGGGCGGGGAAGGGGTGCAGCAATCCCTTTTGAAACTGGTGGAAGGGTCCACAATCAGGGTGTCATCCAAACAGGGCCGCAAGCATGAAAGCAAAGACCTTGCTGTTGATACCCGCAATATCCTGTTTATTGCAGGTGGTGCTTTTGACGGAATGCCGGATTTGATCAATGCACGGGATTTTGCAGGTCAGCCAACCATCGGTTTTCATGCCGATGTTGTTTCAGAAGCGGAAAGTTCGAAAACAAAAAACTATGCCAATGTGAAACCGGGGGATTTGAAAAAATTTGGTTTGATTCCGGAATTTATCGGCCGCTTTCCCATTCTGGCAACGTTGGACCCCATGGGAATAGAAGACATGGTTGCCATTTTGACCGAACCGAAGGATGCCTTGATCAAGCAATATCAATATCTGTTTGAACATGAAGGGGTTGCGCTGGAATTCACGGAGGATGCCTTGCGCGAAATTGCCCAGCAGGCGCTGGATATGGAAACCGGTGCACGGGGGTTGCGTGGCGTTCTGGAAGGCTTGTTGCAACGTACCATGTTTGAATTGCCTTCCCATGAAGGTGTTGTGCGTTGTGAAGTCAATCGTGAATCCGTGATTGGCGAAGGTGAAGTCATAATGATTTATGAAGACAATCAAACCAAAGCAATCAAGGCTCAGGCCTGATTGAAAGGAGATTTGCTATGACAAAATTGACAAGACGCTCGGTCCTTAAAGGGGCGGGTTTTGCACTTGGCACATTGGCCATGCCGACAATCGTTCAGGCCTATGGTCGTGAAAAACATTTGGTCATCGGGGCAGGGCCATCTGGGTTGCAGCGCGCATGGGAGGTGCTAAGCCAAAGGGAAAAAGCAGAAGTTCTTCTTGTGGATAAACAGTCCGGCTTTTTGGAGCGGCGCCTGTCTCCTCTTGGTCCAAAACCGGTTAATCGGGATTTGCTGCGTGCGTTTATCAAGGCCGGGGGGCGTTTGCGTCAGGCTCAGATTGTCGATGTGGACCATTCCCGTATGAAGGCAACAAGCTATTTTGGGCACGGTTTTGATTTTGACACTGTTTCCATCCATTCGGGAATGACCTTTAAAGCGATGGATGTGGAAGGAATGGAAGCTGTTTATGATGGCCGTATCCTGCATGGCTGGACGGACCAGAAACAGGCAGCTCTTTTATGGGAGCGGGTAACAAAACTTCCTGCTGGGGCAACCGTGGTTATTTTTAAACCCAGAGGGACAATGCGTTTTGAAACGGGGCCTTATCAGCGTGCAGAAATCATTGCAGCCTATTTGGCGGGGCACAAGCCCCAATCAAAAGTCATTCTTGTTGATGCTTCCGATTATGAAACACCGATGGAGACATCATATGAACATGTGCGCGCTGACCTCCTGACCCTTCAGGATGGCTATATGCTTACCAGTGTCGGCCCGATACATGCCGATTTAATGAATGTCATTCCAGAACAAAAAGAGGTGTCCCTGTAAAATCCTGCCTTAATTTACAGAGATGGCTTTGCCTTCGATATGTTGGATCATCTCATCAATGTATTTTTGTACGAGCTCTGATGGTCCTTCAATCTGTTTTACAAGTTGAAGGGCCTCATCAAATTTGCCATCGTTGTATTTTCTGACAGCTTCAATGCCGAAGGCGTGGACCTGTTTATGGGGTTCTTCGAGGTTGGTGTAGGCTGCGGTCTGTGCCAGATCTGTTTTTCCAATTCTGCCGTACCATTTTCCAAGGCGGCAGGAACAATGGTCGCTTAATTCATCGGCGGCCAAAGAGGTTGTGCCGATCAGCATCTCGGCCAGTTTTTTACGCCAGATCATATGGTCAGCCTTGGCACGAAGGAGGTCTCTGCTGGCAAATTCGTTTTGGCTTAACTGTTCCAGCATGACTTCAATCGCGGTATCCGTTTCCTGCATGTAGGAAATCAAAGAGGCATTGGATACCTGGCACTTGTCCGTCAGGGTTGCGACTTCTGTTGTGCCTTGGGAAACTTCTGTTGCGGCGGAAACCTGTTCTTTGGAAATTTCAGCCACTTCATTGGAGGCTTCAGCGACTTTCTCAATCGTTTGGCCGATGTTTTTAGTGCTTTCGACAGAACGGGTGATGATTTCATCACCTTCCTGCACGGCATCGGCACTTTCTTTCAGGACAGCGGCAATTTCATTGACTTCAGAACGCAAAATATCGGTTCTTTTTTGAATGTCACCGGTTGCTTTGGAGGTTTGTGCCGCCAGGTTTTTGACTTCCCCGGCAACAACGGCAAACCCTTTGCCTGCTTCGCCTGCGCGTGCGGCTTCAATGGTGGCGTTCAAGGCCAGAAGGTTTGTCTGGTCGGCAATGTTTTCGATAAAACCAAGCATTTCATCAATGCCGGCTGCGGCCTGAACAAGCCTTTCAAGTTTTTTGTCCACATTGCTCATGGAGCTATTGATTTTGGTCATCGCTTCGGAAGCTTTTTGTGAATAACCAATAACGTCATTGGTATCATTTTTCAGGTTTTGCGCAATTTGGGCGCTATGTTCACTACTGCTGGCAACCTGTGAAAAGGAACTGAGCAATTCTTCAACGGCAGCGGCCATGGCTTGCGAACGATGGGTCACATTGTTGAGAAAGTCCTGAGTTTCAGCTGCGGCAATGACCGACTGGGCATTGTTCATGGATAAGCTGACCCCCAAAGACAGGTTGGTTTTGTTTTTTTCGATCATCACATCGGCAACACGGCGTATGTTTTGGGTGATTTTGCTATCGCCTTGCCTGACGTGGTCAAACCTGCCTTCAATGATTTCTTCTATTTGCTCCGCCGCTGTTGTTGCTTCCATCGCAATCTGGTCACTCATTTTGCGGATGGCTTCGTGGAGGTTTTCCTTATTTTGAACGTCTTTGCGACGACTGAGAACAAACATATGCTTAACCCTTTACAAAACGCCTTTGATTATAGTTTTTGCATAAAAGGGACTTACGATGCAATCAACAATCAAATTAAAAATACCGGATTCTCAGGCGGGCTTTCTTTGAGTTGAAGAAGCGATGTTTATTTCAAGCCAGTTGTGCTTTTCTGTTACAATTGTGCGAATTACAGACACACTCCAGCAACATTGAAAATATACAATAATCCTATGAAAAACAGGCACAGGTATGGCTTGTTACTGTCCTTGAAAGATGGAGGGTGTCATGTGGAATTCAGGTTGGGCACATCATGCGATGTATGGTGATGGAAGCTGGTTTGCTTTTTGGGGGATGCATGGATTTGCATCTTTGTTTTTCCTCGCATTGGCAGTGTTTCTCGTCGTCTATGTCATTCGTGCGTTTGCAACAGACAAACGAGGCCATGACCCGGCACTTACCCTTTTGGGTGAAAAATACGCGAATGGCGATATTTCTCGTGAGGAATATCTTCAAAAGAAAAAAGATCTGGAAGGTTGAAGCTTTTGGGTTACTCCCATTCTTCCATTTTTGTGCTGAGAAGCAGGGAGATGGTATTGGTCAGGTCAACAACCGGGAACGGTTTGGCAAAGAATGGGATGTTCATTCTTTCAAATTCCAGCCTGTCGGTTTCATCACATTGGCCGGACAGCACAATGGGTTGCACATCCGGGTGATGTTCCATGACGGTTTCAACCAGTTCATAGCCGTTCATGCCGGGCATCATCACGTCGGTGACAATGACATCAATTTTTTCACCACTGTTCAAAAGAGCCAATGCCGCTTGCGCGGTTTGAACGTAGCTGATTTTCCATTTGATGCGGGAACGATGGAGGTTGCGTTTGATTGTGCTCAAAATGTTGAGTTCGTCATCGACAAAAAGAATATGCGGTATGTGCGGCATGAGAAACCTCTGGGACAAAACTTTGGTTGATAGCCTTTTATACTCCGGCGTGTTCTTCATGTATCTCCCCATATGGAGATAGGGTCTTTCAGGCATGACATTTTACAAAAAAAATTAGCGAGGCTGCAATTTAACTTGAATGCCCATATGACCTCTCTGTACTGTACTAAAAATTGAAAGGGAGGTGAATATGATACTGAAAAATATTGAAGAAGTTATTCAAGGTAAGGCACTTGTAAGCGCAGATGCAACCGATCTGGTCAGTCAGGCTTGCGAAAAAATGGCAGAGACAAAAGAAAGGGCTCTTGCCATTCTGGAAAACGGGAAACTGGTAGGCGTTCTTTCTGAAACCGATGTGGTTCACAAAGGCGTTGCCAAAGGCCTCACTTTAAATGAAGTTGCCGTTTCTGAAATTATGACGCCTTCGCCTTCGGTTATTCAGGCACATGACAGTGTCGCCCATGCGATTGATATCATGGCTGAAGGGAAGTTTCACCATTTGCCGGTTTTAAAAGACGCAGCACTCATCGGGATGATTTATAGCGATGATATCCCGGAAGAATACAAACTGTTGCTGGAACATTATAAAGAATTGAAAGGCCAATAGAGCGGATTTCTGTCTATTTCATTTTTAAAGTTTGCAGTTTGGCCGCTCTTTCTTCGGGAAAGGGGTGTGTCCTTGTGAGACCTTCGGCCATTTTGGCCAGTTTTCCATGAGGACCATCCTGTTCTTGCAGGATGTGAAAGAAGCTCATGGCGGCATTTGTTGATCCCCCTGATTCCTTGAGAATACGGTAGCCCCAGTTGTCCGCAGCCATTTCCTGTTCACGTGAATAGCCTTTGCTCAACAGGTTTTGTGTGTAGTCCACCAGTGAGGATGTCGCGCCGATGAGGGTTCTGAAAAGAGTGAACAGCAATTCCCTGCCAAGGCCATGTAGATGATCTCTGGAGGCAAAGTGCCCTAATTCATGCCCGATGACGAAAAGTAATTCGTCATCATTTTTGATAAGATCCATCAGCCCTGTAAAAACCATAATCTTGCCACCGGGCAGAGAGACGGCATTGATGGTTTTGTCTTTAACCGCAATAATCTGGTAGGGGTAATGGGGCAGTTTTTCGAGTGTATCAGCGGGGATTTTTGCAAAGATACGATCAAGGCGATCTTGATCTTTACCCGCAGAGCGTGGAAAGGACGGCGTTTTTTCAAAATCCCATATCTTGGCTTCCAGTTCAGGGGGGATAAAGGGAACAATGATGTTAACGATTGCACCCGAGAGGAAATACAGCACAGTGATTAGAAGCGTAAAGCCAATCAGTAGCTTGCCAAATTCCTTTAGGGGCGAAGCTTTGGTGATGTTGACATCGACGTCCAGTTCAACAGGCTTATAGCTGGTGCGGACGTTTTTTTCATCATTGTTCATGCATGTTATTCTTTTTGTAAATGGCTGTGCCGTAAGCCACAGCTTCGAACATGCCGGGCTGGATATTTGATGTGGTGATCCTGAAACAGGCAATTTCAACACACTCTTTTCTGGCACTTTCCTTCATGCGCAAAATTGCTTCTCTGCGGGCGCGATCCATCAGGGATTCATAGGCACCGATTTTTCCACCGAAAACGCCGCGCAATGCTGCCAAGGCTCTCTTGAAATAATCTGAACCAATGACGCAGCTGCCGACGAGAAATTCCGTTTCAACAAATTCTGACGGGTCCAGAATATCTTCATTGGCCGATACGGGAATATTAAGGGTGTTTTTTTCACGCTCAGCCAGTCTTTTGAAATGTCGTTTTTCAACACGACTTCCGGTGACATAAGTGAGTGCTAAAAATACAATCAGAATGATCAGTTCTATGTTATCTGTCATGATTATTCTACAATGACTGCTGTACCATAGACATAAATTTCAGCCGCTCCAGCGGAGATCGCTGATGTGGCCATGCGGACATTGATAATCGCATTTGCCCCGGCTGACTCAGCTTGTTCAACCATGCGGTTGACAGCCGTCTCGCGGGCTGATTCCAGAAGGTCGGTATATGTGGATATCTCACCGCCAAAGAAATTTTTAATCCCGGCCATAAGGTCACTGCCGGCATGTTTCGCTTTTACGGTACTTCCTGAAACGATGCCGAAATGTGTGGTGATTTGCTTGTCCGGCACATGGTTAATTGTTGTAATAATCAAGGTCTGATCCTTTATGCAGGTTGTGATATTGGCTTATCATAAATGAAATTTATTATAGATAATATCATCATTAATTGTAATGAACGGATTTGTGTTCTTTTTCAGGCAGGCAATATAAAAGGGCCTCAATTTTTCAATTGAAGCCCTCTGTTTTTATTGTTTGACGAAATTTGCCAGTTCCTTGTCTGCCCCGGCAATATGTGAATTCCACCAACTGCCAAGCATGCTGACCAGTTCGAGGCCGCGTTTTTTTCGGCCTTCCTTGAATTCCTTGTGGAAAGCATGGACCTTTGCCAGAAAGACGCCATGTTCCTGTTTGTGTTTTTCCAGCGCGGGCCCAGTGTAGCCAATGCGTTCCATATAGGCTTCTTCCTGTTGGAAGTGGGTTTCGCAGTGCGCTTTGAGACGTTGGTATATGTCTTCTGTGACACCTGTGCCTTCTTTTGATTTAAGCCCGCGATAGAGTTCGTTGATCAAATCCAGAAGTTTACGGTGGTCTTCGTCAATGGCATGGTCTCCCATGCTTAAGGTTTCATCCCAGACAACCAGAGTGGCACTTTGCGGATCTTCAGACTGAACCTGTTGCAAGAAGACAGCTACACGATCTTTCAAGGTGCTGGTTTCCTTTTCCAGATCGTTGGACGCATCACTGATTTCCTTTGCGGCTTCGTTAGAGCCTTGTGCAGCCGACCTGACCATACCGATTGCAGAGGAGACGCTTTGTGTACCGGTTGCTGCTTCTTCCACATTGCGGGCAATTTCCTGTGTTGCGGCGCCTTGTTCTTCCACCGAGGCAGAGATTGATGACGAAATTTCACTGACTTCCTGAATGACTTTGGAAACCCCCTGAATGGCAGAAACGGAATCGCGTGTTGAAAGTTGCACCTGATTGATTTGTGTCACAATTTCGTCCGTTGCCTTGGAAGTCTGGTTGGCAAGGTTTTTGACCTCACTTGCCACAACGGCAAAACCTTTACCGGCTTCACCGGCCCGCGCAGCTTCAATGGTGGCATTCAGCGCAAGCAAGTTGGTTTGGTCGGCAATGTCGTTAATGAGGGCAACAATTTCATCAATACGGCGCACATTTTCTTCCAGCACCTGAATTTTTTGTGAGGTTTCCTGTGCTTCGCTAACGGCACGCCCGGAAACTTCGTTGGCCTGAGAAACCTGACGGCTGATCTCTGTAATGGAACTGGAGAGTTCTTCAGCAGCCGAGGCCACGGTTTCGACGTTTGCGCTTGCCTGTTCTGCTGCCGCCGCAACGCTTGAGGCCTGAGACAAGGTTTCATCGGAACTGCGGGAGACTTTATGCGATGTTTCGCGCATGGCATTGTCGGCTTCTGTCAGGTTGCTTAAAACAGTCACGATCGTCATTTCAAAATCGCGGATCAGTTTTTCAATTTCCTTGGCGCGAGCTTCCTTGGCGGCTTGTTCTTTCTCCTGTTCCTGTTGGAGTTCCTGCGCTTTAATCATGTTGTTTTTAAAGACAACAACCGCAGAGGCCATTTGCCCGATTTCATCTTTTTTGCCTTCGCTGGGAATGTCCACGCTATGGTTGCCATCTGCCAGAAGCAGCATGGTTTTTGTCATGGCATTGACCGGACCGACAATGCCGTGCCCAATCCATAACAATAAAATGATGAGAACAACACCGGAGACAATACCTGCAACGGGTATATTAAACAGTAAAGACTCAACAGACTTGTTTAACACTTTCGTGTCTGTTGCCAGTTCTTCATCGACAGATTTTTCATATGCGGCCAAATCTTTATCCAACTGTGCGCCAGCAGCATCAACAATATTGTCAAACTCCTGAAATTCGGACATTGAAGCGCCAGATTCAATCAAGTCCTTTAAAACAACGGTGATGCCCCGGTCCAAATCGGCAATTTGCTTTTTGATTGATGCAGCAAGTTGGGTTTCAAGGTTATTTTCAGCAATTGCCTTTAACTTCACATGGTCATTTGACAAGGATTTCAGTGCGGCCTGAATTTTTGCCATCCGTTCCGGAGCAAATTCTTTTGTTTCTTTATCAACGATGACTTCCATCGCTGTTAACAAAATCTGTACGCCTGTAAGACGCATTTCGTTGACCAGACGAATTTGTTTCTGGCGTTCATGGGCGTTATGGGTTGATGTATCAACATGGCGACCTGCCGAAATTGCAACAACTGACAAAATCAACAGGGCAATGACTGATACAATGGCTGCGCTCGCCATTTTTACTTTGATCGTGAGGTTCATTTCTTCCACCTACAGTTTTTACTGTTTGAAATAAGCCCTCTTAACGAAAAAAACACGGCTTATTTCACCTGTTCCTTGTGTGATATTTACACAAAAAAAGGGTGCTGACGAGTGTAAAGATGAGAACAGCGTGACCTATGTCATTAATTTGACAACAAAAAGTGCTGTAGCCCCTATATTTGTGGGGCTACATTGCTTTATGAAAAAATCATTGCAGCTTGGTCTGGGCGGCTTTCAAGGATTGGACGATAAAACGGGATGCTTTTTTAAGGTCCTGATATTTATGGGTAATCTGATGCTGGTTGTTGCTGTTCTTTTGGGCCAGAAGGTCGGTTATTTCATGCAACAGGCGATGAAGTTCGACATGGGGCGCTTCCATTTGCGAGAGTTCCGGCATTTTGCGAATGTCTTTCCAGGCATCGGAATAATAGGTTTTACCCAGTTTACAGGATTTATGGTCGGCAATTTCAGCCCCACTGAAAGATTGATAACCATCCATCAGGGCGCGGATTTTTAAAATCCAGAGCTGATGGGCAATAACGGCCAAGTCTATGGTTGTTGCGTTGTTTGTGCCATCCAGCTGGTTGAGGATATTTTCAAGGTTTGTTGCAATATCCATGATATTTTTCGAAAAATCGGATGATAAATGTCCAACCTGCGCCATTTCGGAGCTGATTTGTGAAATGCTGTTTGTCACCTGTTGCAATGTTTCATCCAGACTTGCCGTTGCATTGGCCTGTTCTTCATTGGCAGCAGCCGAACTGGTGATGGTTTCGGCAATTCTGCTTAATGATTCGTTGGACTTTTTAAAGGCATTTTGCGCCTCTTCGACATTTTGTGAGGCTTTGTTGATGGCATTGCGCCCGCGAATTGTGACAATCTCGGTGACTTCACTCATGCGTTGCTGCAATGTCTGGGTCAGCTCATGAATCTCAATGGTTTGGCGTTGTGTGTCGCTGGCAAGTTTTTTGACTTCTTCTGCCACCACGGCAAAGCCTTTGCCCGCTTCACCCGCGCGTGCGGCCTCAATCGTGGCATTGAGTGCAAGCATGTTGGTTTGTCTGGCAATGTCATCAATATTGTCTGACATGCCGCTGATGATATCGGTTTGCGCCGTCAATCCGTCCAGTGCTTGGGTGACCTGTTCCTGAAACAGTTTTTCCAGATCGTTCATGGACAGGCGTGTTTGGTCCATCACCTGAATGCCGTTTGCATTGGCGGTTTCCGCGGTTTGGGTTTCCTGTGCTGTCAGAGCGCTGTTTTTGGCCAGTTCCTGTTGGGAGACAGACAATTCGTGCAAAGCGGCGGCAACGGTATCGGCATTGTTTTTCAGGGTATTTTCCTGCGCTTCAATCTGTTCCATATGCCATAACAACTGAACTGCTTTTGAAGATTGGGCCGTCAGGTGATTAACAGCTTCTTGAGATAATTGTCTGGTGGTGAATGTATCTTGGGAAACTAGGCTGTCTTCAGTAAAGGTATGGCTGTTGTGTGAAACCTGTGTGGTACCTTCAAGTTCAAGGGCTGTAGTGAGTTTGGTACTGATGATCCTGTCCAGTGCCTTGCCGGAAATAAATGCCAGAATACTGCATAAAAAGATAAAAAAATAAGCAAAATAGTTGTCAGGCTCGTTTGCCTCGTTTTGACCAAGTTCTATTCCGCTGACGATGAGGCCTGCCATGGAAAATATGAAAACACTCAATATCAAACGATATTTGCGCCTATACATTTTGTGTACAGCACTGAGTGTTTCAGCGTACTGCTCAAAAGACGCAGTGGTCGGTGGAATAATGTTAGCGCTTGCATGGATGGTGTTGCTGTTCATGGCGAATTCTCCTCAAAATGTTTCTTGGCAGAACTCTTTTTTTTCTTAATGCATCTGTTATTTAAGAGAGACCTAAAGTGAGTTGTCAAACGGTTTAAGATTGTTGGGCTTATTTTGAAATAAAATTTTAAGTTGTTTTTTTGTGGGTGTTCGTTTTAAAGCCGCTTTGCAGGTAGTTAGTTCGATAAATACTATCCTTCTAAAGTAGATGTTTTATCTCAATTGAGTAAAATCAAGTTTGCTTGCCGCAAAAAATGGTGATTGACGCAATCTTTAAAGAATCTGTCAGCTGTTTTGGGTTGGATAAAACATCAATGGTTTTGCAATTTTTTCCTGTCTAAATTTTTCAGATAAAGCAAAGCCGATATCGCAAAATATTGTGGAAACTGGTTCGCAAAAGCGTTCATCTGGGCGATATCTAGCCTTTTGCGCAAGAACAGGGCAGATTCTGGTTTCCTTTTGGAGCGACTTTTGCTATCTACGCCACGAAATTGGGGGATAACAGCGGAATGTGGGTTCAGCGGTTTCCCGGAGTGACTATTCGCGCCATGCACTTTTTATGACATAGGAGATATTGAGCATGATGGACTCAAGCGCCGCACATTTTGAAAACTGGAAAGAACAGCAAAGTGCCGCTGAACAGATGATTCCGCTTGTCGGCCAGTTGTACCGTGACAACGGCGTGATTATTCGCGTTTTCGGTCGCCGTTTGCAGAACCATAATACCATCGATATCCTGAAGGCCCACCGCTATGCCAACCAGATGGTCGGGGAATATCTGGATGTGACCAAAAGCCTTGAACTGCTCCAAGTCATGATCGGTATGGATCTGGCACCTGCCCGCGTTGATCTGGGCAAACTGTGTTACGAATTCATGAAAAACGGGGGCGATGCGGCGGCATTCCTGAAAGACAAACTGGCAAGCATCAATACAGGCAAAGGTTCCATTCTGGAAGAACCGCAGGATGTTGTGCTTTATGGTTTCGGTCGTATTGGCCGTTTGCTGGCGCGCATGATGATCGACCGTGTGGGCGATGGTAACAAGATGCGCCTGCGCGCCATTGTTGTGCGTGGCGGTAAGGAAGGCGACCTTGCCAAACGTGCGAGCCTGTTGCGCCGGGATTCTGTACATGGGGCGTTTAACGGTTCCATCACCATTGACGAAGAAGAAAATGCCATCATTGCCAATGGTGTGTACATCAAAGTGATTTATGCCAGCTCTCCGGCGGAAGTGGATTATACCAAATACGGCATTAAAAATGCGCTGATCGTGGATAACACGGGCCTGTGGCGTGATGAAGAAGGCCTCGGCCAGCACCTGAAATGCCCGGGGGCAGCCAAAGCGCTGCTGACAGCACCGGGTAAAGGCAACATCAAAAACATCGTTTATGGTGTAAACCATGATGATGTTGAGCCGACAGACACCATTCTGTCTGCGGCGTCCTGTACAACAAACGCCATTACACCAGTCTTGAAAGTCATCAACGATGAATTTGGCGTTGAAAACGGCCATGTGGAAACCATCCATGCCTATACCAACGACCAGAACCTGATTGATAACTATCATAAAGGGGACCGTCGTGGTCGTGCAGCAGCCATGAACATGGTTCTGACCTCTACCGGGGCAGCCAGTGCGGTGGCGAAATGTTTGCCGGAAATGAAGGGTAAGTTGACGGGGAACGCCGTTCGTGTGCCGACCCCGAATGTTTCCATGGCTATTTTGAACCTGAACCTGAAAAAGGAAACCACACAGGAAGAAATGAACGCGTTTTTGCGTGATGTTTCCCTGTATTCTTCCTTGCAGGATCAAATTGATTACACCGCGTCTACCGAAGTTGTATCCAGCGATCTGGTTGGTTCTGTGCATGCCGGTGTGGTTGACTCTCAAGCCACCATCGTGGATGGTAACCGCCTTGTTCTTTATGTCTGGTACGATAACGAATGCGGCTACAGCGCGCAGGTCATCCGCCTGATGCAGGATGTCGCCGGCCTGAAAATGCAGACGGTTCCAGCTGAGTAAGTAAAGCTTACAGCGCAAGCTGACTGTATTATAAGTTTTAAAAATAAAGGGTGGGGAACCATCCTTTATTTTTTTATGCTCTCAAAACAACAGTGTGAGAAGATGAAATGTCAAAGGTGACTCTTAAAGGGTTTATTCTGGTTCCTGAGGCTGATCTGGATGTTGTCATGCAGGAACTGCCCATTCATACAGAGCTCACACGTCAGGAGGCGGGATGTCTGTCTTTTCAGGTTACACAGAGCAAGGCCGAGCCGAACAGATTTGATGTCCATGAAGAGTTTCGCGATAGAACAGCCTTTGAGGCCCACCAAACACGGGTCAAGAACTCGCATTGGGGGCAGGTGACCTGCAATGTTGAAAGGCATTACGAAATTTCTGAATAATGTGCGCTATGTTTTGTTTGGCGGATTTGGCATTCATCCGATATAGGGTTCCGGTTTATTCCTGATCGTAGTCAAAGTTGAATTCGTCATAAATTTTACGAAATTCCCCGCTTTCTTTCAACTCGTGCAGGCCTTTGTTAAAAGCTTTGATGATTTCCGGGCCACGTTTATTCTTTTTGGATGTGATCAGGCTTAGGGGTTGTTCCCAAACCTTGAGTTTTTCCTGGCGGATGAGGCTGGGATCAATCTGTGCTTTATTGATGGCATAGCGGGCTTCCCATGTGGGGGAAATGACCATATCCACACGCCTTTGTGCCAGCATTTTGAAACAGGAAACCATATCAATGGGAGAATAACGTTTCATCCGTCCTTCTTCCGTCATTTTTTTGATCATGCCATAGTCCCCATACCCATTGGGGTTGCAGTAGGAATGTTTTTCCAAATCCTTGAAGTCACGGATATAAAGATCGCTTCTTTTAAGGACAAAGGCAAAGTCGATCATGTTGACAATAGGTTCTGAAAAATAAAAATCTTTATGGCGTTCCTGTGTTTCTCCCCAAGGGAAAGCGGCATCGAAAATGTTGACCTGCGTCAGGCCATAGCCTCTTGCCCAGGGTTGCCATTTTATTTCAGAAATCTGCATGCCACCCAGTTCGAAGGCGCGCGAAACAATATAGGTACCCAGTCCGCCATACGGTAAATTTCTGGAGGTTACGGGCGGATAATTATCTCCGGTGACAAGCGTCAGCCTTTCTTCCTGAGCCTTTAAAGGCCCAAAGGAAAGCATAAAAAACATCGCTAAGAGCAAAAGGAATTTGCACCACTTCACGATATGGCCTCCTCCATATTGGGAGCGGCGTCAACCATAGCATATTATGAATAAAAATTAGCGAAATTTTATGTATTTATCGCGATCGAATGATGACAGACGTTCGCTGTTTATCTGGGCACTTGTATAATGGCGATAAACCCTTTCGCGTTGTCGCAAAGTGGGGCAACAACGCAAAAGGAATAAGGAATTGTTCTGTGTGCCCAGGCGTTCTTAGCGGGTTGCCATATACATTTTGTCAAAATTCAGCTTATAGCTCCAAGGCAAGCCGGAATTGCGCCATCCGTTTTGTGCGCGTACGCCTTTATGAACACCTTCTTTCAGTTTGCGGCCTTCAAATCCGTCTACAATTGTGTAGCTGTTTTTATAGCCTTTGGCGAAAAAGGCATCAGCTGCGGGGGCAGAGCGGGTGGAACCGGAACGGCACATGAAAATCAATTTTGTATCCTTGGTTATGCCGATTTTTTGCAATTTTTCTTCGACCTCTTTGGTGAAGTTTTGGTTTTTGACCATGGCAAAAACAGGCTTTTTAGGGTGTTTTTGGGTGCGGTCACTTAGCATATAAGGGACATGAATGTCGGTTTCATCTGTCCAGCCGGTAAACATGATTTCAATCGGATCGCGCACATCAATCAAAATGGCTTTGGGGTCAGACTGCAACAGGTCGTAGGCTTCTTTCGCTGTGACATAAAGGCCGGACTGAACCTGCGCAGTTTTCTTTTTGGGCATATTTGCAGCATGGGTGGCGCTGCTGATTAGAAAAAGGGCAGACAGGACAAAGGCGAGTTTTTTCCACATTTCTTGCTCACAATCGTTAAGAGTTATAAATATTATTTTTTACTCATATAATAACGAAAAGGGAGCGGCATTGATATTTCGCAATTGTTGAGAGACAGGAAAGTTATGTCGGGAAATCCAGTTTGTTCAGGTCACCTAGAATTTCATGCTGGCGTTCCACACGTTTGAGGTGGTCACGGCCCAGTTTGCCGGAACGTTGCAAGGCGGTGACGGCGAGCAGGCGCAGCAGGCTGATGGCTCCTGAACAACTGTCAAAAATGAATGGACCGGCTGTTTGAACCGTCAGCGTCCAGTTGACAAGGGATGGCAGGCGCCGTGCTGTCGGGTCGGTGATGAGCAGGCGTTTTGCCCCGGCGGCTTTGGCGCTTTCGATAATATGGCCCAACTCTTTGGGGCGACGGCGCAAACCTACGGCAATGACGAGATCACTTTCCAACAGGTCGGCGGTAAATTCCCCAAAAGTTTCACCGGGGTTGGTCAGCATATGGACATCACCGCGAAACTGGATCAATTGCCAGCGCAGGTATCCGGCTAAAAAATAGCTGTTGCGGTATCCGGCCAGCCAGACGCGCTTGCTGGCGAGAATCGCATTTGTGATTTCATCAATGACCGCCGGGTCAATGTGATGGACGGACGCTTTGAGCAGGTCAATTTCATGGTCGAAATATTCTTTGAAATTGATGTGTTGGGGGGATGACTTGCCTTCCAGATAGAGCGGTGACCCCCAGTTTTTTCTTTCGCGCGCCAGTTTGCGGGCTTCTTCAAACGAGCTATAGCCCAAGCGTTGGAAAAAACGGCTGCCCGAGGCTTTGGAAACACCGGCTAAGGATGCCAGTTCGGTGGCGGTAAAGGCGCTGAGGTCACCGGGGTAATCCAGAATGACATCGGCGATTTTACGCTCTGTTTCCGAAAACTCATCATAGGTTTCATGGATGCGTGCTTCGATGGATTTGGTGTTTTGATCTGTCATTTTTCTTCTGTCATGAAACGATTGTTTCTTTATCTCTTGAGCGCAGTATTTCCCGAAATGCCTTATTTTTCAAGGAATTTATAGCGATGTGGAAAAACTGTTACAAATGTATTGACAACTTGAAACAAAAATTTCATGATTTTTGAAATTTTAATTTCATCCAAACGCGACCTTCCGGAGTAAAACTGAATGTCCCAGGGGCAAACACCTGTCACAAAACCTCGTATCGCCCAACGCGCCATCGCAACAAGCCGTTACTTCAACAAACATGTTGAAAAGGTTTGTGTTGTTTTGTTGGGGGTGTTGGTGCTGGATGTCTGGCTGGGCATCATGGCACGTTATATCCTGCCCGTTGACTGGACGTTTACCGAAGAACTTGCCCGCTATCTGATGATTTGGATGGCGTTGATTGCCGTTTCCTGCGCCATTGCGCACCGGGAACATATCGGGGTGTTGATTCTGTTTGAACGTTTCCCACCCGAAGGGCGCAAATGGTTGGCGGTGGCGTTTGATATCATTGCCTTCTGTTTTTTTGCCGTCATCTTTTACTACGGCCTTGGCATGGTGGAACGCGGTTTCAGCCGTTACACCATGATCAATCAAATCCCTAAAGCCTATCCCTTCATGGGGGTGCCGCTGGCCGCTTTTCTCTGTTGCCTTCAGCTTATGCTGGTGGCTCTGCATGACTTCTTTTCCCATGACGCCCATGTGGCCGCAGAACGTGCCGAGGTCTAAACCATGATTATTGTTGCAATCACCTTTTTCGGTCTGATGGTGCTGGGCATGCCAGTGGGTATGGTCATGGGCGTTGCCGGACTTGTGGGCATTCTGGATATGGGTGGCGGTACTTTTCTGAAGATGGTGCCGGATCGTTTGTTTGCCGGGCTGGACCTGTTCCCTTTTCTGGCCATGCCTTTTTTCATTCTGGCCGGTGAGATCATGAATAAATCCGGCATCACCACAAATTTGGTCAAATTTGCCGATGCACTGGTGGGCTGGATGCGCGGCGGGATGGCGCATTCCAATATGGTGGCCTCTGTTATGTTTGCCGGGATTACCGGGGCGGCCACAGCCGATGCGGCCGCCTTTGGCAATACGTTGGTGCCTGCCATGGAAAAGCAGGGCTACACAAGACCTTTTGCTTGTGCCGTGACGGCTGCGGGGTCCATCATCGGGCCGACCATTCCGCCTTCCACACTGGCGGTGATTTACGGGTCTTTGATGGGGGTCTCCATCGCCGGGTTGTTTGCCGCCGGTATTTTACCGGGGCTGCTGATCTGCGCGGTTTGCATGCTGTTGATTGCTGTTTTCGGCACCCGCTGGAAACTCCCCAAAGGGCAGAAACGCCCGAGCTTACTGGGTATTTTCAAGGCCTTTCGGTCCAGCTTGCTGGCGCTGATTTTGCCGATTTTTATTCTCGGGTCCATTCTGGGCGGCATTGCCACGCCGACAGAAGCAGCCTCCATTGCGCTGGCTTATGCGCTGTTTATCGGCGGTGTGATCTATAAAGCGCTGAGCTTTAATGACCTCTATCATATGATGCTGCGCACCGCACGCATCACCGGGGTGATTTTCCTGATCATTGCGGCGGCTTCCATTCTTGGCTGGTGGATGACCTTTAACCAGATTCCGCAAACCATTGCGGCCGGATTTTTGAGCATTTCCTCCAACCCGCAGGTGATCATTGGGTTGATCCTTGCGCTCTTGCTGTTCATCGGTCTGTTCATGGACATCAATGCGACCCTGATTATTCTGGCACCCGTCTTGGCACCGTTGACCCATAAAATCGGGATGGACCCGGTCCATGCGGGCATCATGATCATTCTGGCGCTGAATATTTCCTTGATGACTCCCCCTGTCGGGGCCTGCCTGTTTGTGCTGGCTTCCGTCACAAAGGAAAAGGTGGAAAACATCACCAAAGCTCTTTGGCCATTTTTGTTGGCTGAAGTGGCGGTCCTGCTTTTGATTGCCTATTGGCCGGACCTCACCCTCGCTATACCCCGGTGGCTCGGGTTGTAGTTTCTTAATCCTCAAACCTAGCTTTCTTGTATCTGTAGGAGATCAAACATGTCTTTTATTCGTTTTGTCAAAACGCTGGCTGTTGGTGGCCTGATGAGTGCCGCTGTCGCTCTGCCGTCCATGGCGGCTGATGTGACCATCCGTCTGGCACACCTGAACCCGGCTGACCCGTTTGGCAGCCATTCCGGTGCCATGACGGCTGTTTTCAAGTCGTTGGTTGAAACCGCAAGTGACGGTCAGATTGAAGTGAAATTGTTTCCGGATGGGCAACTGGGTAAAGACAATGAAGTCATTCAGCAGGTGCGTGACGGTATTGTGCAGTCCACCATTTCTTCGGCTGGCGGCATTGCGCAACATTACCCGCTGGTCGGGGTGTTTGATATCCCGTTTGCTTTCCCCAACATTGCGGCGTCTGACCGGGTGATGGACCTGTCCAGCAAGTTCGGTAAAAAGTTTGCAGGCGGTCTGGAAAAGGAAACGGGCTTGAAAGTTCTCGGGATGCTGGATAGCGGCGGGTTTTTTGCCTTCACCAACTCCAAACGTCCGATCAAGACAGTTGAAGACATGAAAGGTCTGCGCATTCGTACCATGACCCTGCCCACACATCAGGCCATGGTAAATTCACTGGGCGGTCAGGCAACACCGTTGCCGTGGGCAGAAGTTTATACAGCTTTGCAAACAGGCGTGGCAGACGGCGAGATGAACCCGATTCCGGTCATTGCCTTTGCCAAGTTTGATGAAGTGCAAAAATATCTTTCCATCACCAACCATGTGATCACCCCTTATGTCTGGACCATGAACAAAGATTTCTATAATGGTCTGTCTGATGAACATAAACATATCATCGACTGGGCAGCCAAGGTTGCGGTAAATGCCGGTCGTGGCATGTCCCGTGTGATTGAAGCTTCCGAAAAAGGCCTGCCGAAACTGGCTGAGAAAATGGAGATCAATGCGGTTCCGGCTGCTGAACTGGCAAAATTTGCCAAAGCAGCTCAACCGGCCGTGCGCAAGCTGATTGAAGAAAAATATGGTGCCCAAGGCATTGAAATGCTGGATGCCATGCTGGCTGAAATCAAAGGCTAAGTGTTGAATGTAACCGGCATTTCTGCCAAAGGGGTGCCGGTTTTTTCCTTACTTTTTAAAAATATATAGATAGACCCCTATGACCCAATCTCTTTCATTAATTGATTATTTTGATTTTTCCCTGCCGGTTACCCATGTTGCCAATATTCAGGCCCTGAAGGATACCGGGATTGATGGACATGAAGATGTTCTGATCGGCAAAGAAGAACGTGCAGAAGCCTTTGCTGAAATCTCTTCCTGGCCCGGCTATGCACCAACCCCGATGAAGTCCCTGTCGGCATTGGCTGAAGCCACCAACATTGCATCGGTAGCCTATAAGGATGAAGCCGGGCGCTTTGGGCTGGGCAGCTTTAAGGCTTTGGGCGGGGCCTATGCGGTTTTGCTGGTGTTAAAAGAAAAACTGGGTGGGGATGTTTCCACCGGGGACATTCTGGCAGGCAAGTTTAGGGACGAAATTGCGGCCATGACGGTTTGTTCAGCCACCGATGGCAACCATGGCCGTGCGGTTGCATGGGGGGCGCAGCGTTTTGGCTGTCGTTGTGTAATTTATGTGCATGAACGTGTCAGTCAGGGCCGCATAGATGCCATTGCGGCTTATGGCGCAGAGGTGCGACAGGTTGCAGGCAACTATGATGATGCGGTGCGGGTTGCGGCGCAAACATCTGATGAAAACGGCTGGACGGTGGTTTCCGATACGTCTTACGAAGGCTATGTCACCATTCCGCGTAATGTGATCAAAGGCTATACGGTCATGGTCAGTGAAGCGATTGACCAGCATGAAAAACAATTCGGTGCCGCCCCGACCCATGTGTTTATTCAAGGAGGTGTCGGAGCCTTGGCAGGAGCTGTGGCTTCGGGCTTGTGGGAACATTACGGGGCCAAGCGGCCACGCTATATTGTGGTGGAACCAGACCAAGCCGCCTGCCTGTTGGAAAGTGCCAGAGCAGGAAAACCGGCTGTTGTGAAAGGAGACCTTGATACCCTGATGGCCGGGCTTGCCTGTGGGGAGGTTTCGCTGCTGGCCTGGGATATTCTGAAATACGTCGCCGATGATTTTATGGCGATCCCGGATGGGGCAGCGGTAAGTGCCATGCGCCTGTTGGCCGGTGCCCGTGTGGTGGCCGGGGAAAGCGCGGTAGCTGGCCTTGCCGGTTTTGTGCTGGCCAATGATGATGCGGATTTGAAAGAAAAGTTTGGACTGAATGAAAACAGCCGGGTGTTGTTCTTTGGTTCCGAAGGGGCAACCGACCCTGCGCTTTATCGTGAATTGGTGGGAAAAAGCGCACAAGAGGTTGAGGGGCAGCAATGACGCAGCAGCCTTTAAACATCAATTCTGAGCGGTTGAATGAACGCATCCAACAGCTTGGGCAATGCGGGGCGTTGGAAGGTGGTGGGGTCTGCCGTCTGGCTCTTAGTGGCGAAGACAAGACTGGACGCGATCTGGTCAAGGGCTGGATGGAAGAGCTCGGCCTTGTGGTGACGGTTGATAAAATCGGCAATATGGTGGGCCTGCGCAAAGGCAAAAACGCCGGTGCCCCGGTGATGTGCGGCTCACACATTGATACGGTGCGCACCGGCGGGCTTTATGATGGCAACCTTGGGGTGCTGGCCGGTCTGGAAGTGATCGCTTGCCTTAATGATGTGAACATGGAAACCGAACGTCCGCTTGCCGTTGGGGTGTTCACCAATGAAGAAGGTGCCCGCTTTGCTCCGGATATGATGGGCAGTCTTGTTTATGTTGGTGGGCTTGAGCTGAATGAAGCACTGGATACGGTCGGGATTGACGGCCAAAGCGTAAAACAGTGTTTGGATGACATCGGCTATGCGGGAAAGGCCGAGGTGGGCAAACCCGATGTTCATGCCTTTCTGGAACTGCATGTGGAACAGGGCCCCGTTCTGGAAGAAGAAGGGGTGATGATTGGCGCGGTCAATCAGGTGCAGGGCATTTCATGGACCGAGTTTACCTTACAGGGCGTGTCCAACCACGCAGGCACCACACCCATGCGCCTGCGGGTGGATGCCGGTTATGTGGCTATGGCGACCGGGCAGTTTGTCCGTGACCTTGCCAAAGAAATGGGCGGCAATCAGGTGGCGACCATTGGGGCGTTTGAGCTGTCCCCCAATCTGGTCAATGTGGTGCCCAACAAGGTGAGCTTTACGGTTGACTTGCGCAATACGGATAATGAAAAGCTGCTTTATGCTGAGCGGCAATTGTTTGATTTTGTCGAAAAAACGGCTGCTGAGGAAGGCGTGACGGTTTCACGGCGCACACTGGCGCGCTTTGACCCGGTTGATTTTGATAAACGGCTGGTGCAACGGGTGGAAGGCTGGGCGAAGAAACTGAATTATAGCGTTCAAACCATGCCGTCCGGGGCAGGCCATGATGCACAGATGCTGGCACGTGTCTGCCCCACAGCGATGATTTTTGTGCCCTCTGAAAAAGGCATCAGCCATAACGTTAAGGAATTTACCGCCCCCAAGGATCTTGAACGCGGGGCCAATATCTTGCTCAACCTGATGGTGGAGCTTGCACAAGAAGAACGGAGTTTCTCATGAATCAATCTTCCAATCCGTCGCGCCCTCTTGTCAGTGGGGTGGCCCAGCTTGGCCCCATTGCCCGCTCTGAAAGCCGTAGCGAAGTGGTTGCCCGTTTGATTGCCCTGCTGGAAGAAGCGGCGGGGCGTGGTTGTGAACTGGTTGTTTTTCCCGAACTGGCGCTGACGACTTTTTTCCCGCGCTGGTATATGGAAGATCAGGCAGAGATCGATTTTTTCTTTGAAACCGAAATGCCGGGCAAAGAGACGCAAGCCTTGTTTGATCGGGCAAAAGAATTAAGCATCGGCTTTTATCTTGGCTATGCGGAACTGGTCAAAGAACAGGGGGAAACCCATCATTACAACACCTCCATTCTGGTGGAAAAAAATGGTGAAATTGTTTCCAAATACCGCAAGGTCCATTTGCCCGGTCATCCGGAAAACGAACCCTGGCGGCCGTTTCAGCATTTGGAAAAACGTTATTTCGAAACCGGTGATTTGGGTTTTCAACCCGTCAAGGCACTGGGCGGGGTGATGTCCATGGCGCTTTGCAATGACCGGCGCTGGCCGGAGACTTACCGGGTTAATTCCCTGCGTGGGGCGGAAATGCTGCTGCTGGGCTATAACACGCCGATGCATTACCCACCTGTGCCTGCCCATGACCATTTGCAGGGTTTTCATAACCATCTGTGTATGCAGGCAGGGGCCTATCAGAACGGCATGTGGGTACTGGCCGCAGCCAAGGCGGGCAAGGAAGAAGGCTGTGACCTGTTGGGCCAAAGCTGCATCATCGCCCCGACCGGGGAAATTGTGGCTCAAGCTTCAACGCTGGGCGATGAACTGATTGTCCATGTCTGCGATCTGGAACGTACGCGAGAGATCAAGGAACATATCTTTAACTTTGGCCTTCATCGTGAACCACAACATTACGGCCCGATTACCGAACAAAAAGGGGTGGTCGAACCTCAGATGTAAAAATGCTTTCTCACCCTGTTTTCCAATAGGTCACGTGCTTCTGCTTCGCTCAGGTTATTCAGTTGATTGAATATTTCCTGAGACATCGGAGTGAACTGGGCCATGACATCGCGGTCAAAATGCGTGCCGGTATCGTTATGCAGGATATCCATGACCTTTGAATAGGGCATGGGCTCTTTATAGGGACGTTTGGAAGATAGGGCATCAAACACGTCTGCAACGGCAAAAATGCGCGCAGACAGGGGGATTTGGTCGCCTTTTAATTTGCGGGGGTAGCCGGTGCCGTCATATTTTTCATGGTGGGCGGAAACCACTTCGTGCGCCCCGGAAAGCCAGCCCATACCATGGACAATGTCTTCGCCCTGTTGCACATGGGTGCGCATGATTTCGAATTCTTCATCGCTCAATTTACCCGGCTTCAACAAAATATTATCGGTAATGCCGATTTTGCCCACGTCATGGAGGAAGCTGCCGGCAATAAGCGATTGCATTTTGGCACCCGTTAACCCCATTTTTTCACCGATCAGGGCAGAAATCCACGCAACGCGGTAATTATGTGCGCCCGTGTCTGAATCTCTTTTGGCAATGGCCCTGCCGAGGGCTTCCATCATGGAGATATGGGAGTCGAGCACTTCTCGGGTTTTCTTGTTATTTTCCCGCGTAAGACGGACAACAATTGGATAAATAATCATCCCGCATGCCAGTGAGGCAAAAATAACAAGGGCTGAAACGAAGAAGGAGTTATAAAAAATCTGTTCCTTTTGCCAGTCCGGCACCACCCTGACACCTTCAAAGTAGCCGAGTTGAACCGTTGTATTTTCCTGTACTTTGTTGAAAAGGGGCACGAAAACTCTGAGCACCCATTCCCCATTGGGGAAATGAAAACTTTGGTAGATGGCTTCTTTTTTGTTGAGGAAGACATGTTTGGGTAATTGGTGTTCAATATGTTCACCCGCATCAGTCAGGGATTCACCGACTTTATTACCGAAGGTGTCATAAAGTTCTGCAATGTCAAACAGGCCACCAGTCAGGTGGTTGGCAATGGCCGCAGGGGTGGAATCTTTCCCATCAATCCTTTTCATGGATGATGTTTTTTCCGCTTCTTCATAAGCAAGGGAGATAATGCTGTCTTCGAACTTTTCCTTGGAGACGTACCAGGCAAAAAAACCTGTGATGATGGAAAGGCTAATACTGACCAAGGCAATCCGAATTGCAGCTTTTCTATTGAGATTTTTCATATTGTCCCTGCACTTTAAAATGACAATTCGTTTCAGGCATCGTTTCTGACCCTAGTTAAGAAGCCTTCAACCTTTTCTTCAAGGTATCTTGCCTGTTCCGACAGATTGGAAGAAGCACTTTCAATGCTATTGGCGGCTTTTCCTGTTTCTTGTGAACAGCGTTCTACTTGCGTAATATTCTGGTTCACATTTTCGGTGCTATTGGAAACTTCATTTACATTCTTTTCGATTTCCCGGGTGGCCGAGGCCTGTTGTGAAATGGCAGAAGAGATGTTTGTGGATGCTTCGTTAATATTTTCAATAACCTGTGAAATAGAAGTGATGGCATCAACTGTTTGGTGTGTTCCCGTGCTAATCAGTTCAATCTGTTTTTGAATGTCACTGGTTGCTTTACTGGTCTGATTGGCAAGATTTTTAACTTCACTTGCAACCACGGCAAAGCCTTTTCCGGCTTCACCCGCTCTGGCCGCTTCGATGGTGGCATTCAAGGCCAGCATATTTGTCTGTTCTGCAATGTCTGAGATCAGGGTCAGGATCTGCCCGATTTGATCGACGTTATGGGATAAATTCGTGATGGTTCTGGTGGTATCCTTTGCCAGTGTAACTGCTTTGAGCGAAACATCTGATGATGTTTCCACCTGACGGCTGATTTCACCTATGGAGCTGGAAAGTTCGTCTGTTGCCAGAGCAACGGTTTGAACATTTTGAGAGGAAAGGTGGGAGGCATCACTGACTTCTTGAGTTTTTGACTGTGTGTAACTGGCGGCATTCAGCATTTGTTGGGAGGCTGACTGCAACTCTTGGGCAGAAACAAGCACAGTCTGAATGACAGAGCCGACCTCTCCTTCAAAGATATCTGCCATATTGTTCAGGGTTTTCTTCTGTTCCTGTAAAAGCAGTTCTTCATGTTGCTTTTGTTCTTCGCGCATTTTCTCATTTTCGATCAGGTTTTCCTTGAAAACGCCCAAGGTACGCGTCAGGTCCCCCAGTTCATTTTGATAGTCCAGAATTTCGATTTCCAGCTCTGTTTCACCTTGAGACAACCTTTTTAGGTTGTTGATGTTTTGGGAGAGGTTTTTGGAAACTTGCCGGGCAATCTGAAGCCCTAACAGAATGCTTAAGCCGATTGAGAGAATGGCGCCGATCAGAATTTTAAACTCAAGGGCAATTTTAAAATCGTGGAAGTCGGATTGCAGTTTCAGATAAGTGTCATTTTGAGATTTTGCAAATTTTTCAATGATCTCTGAGGTGTAGCTGATCTCTTCAGAAAGAATATCTTTTTTGGACTGTATTTCTTCATGCAAAGCTGCAAATTTATCAAGACTGTTCAGATAGTTATCAAGTTTTGTTTTTAAGTTTTCCTGTTGGTCGGCGCTCAGGGGGGAGGCGCTGAGTACCTTGATGAATTGATCTTTGCTTTGATTGATTTTGTCGAAATATTTCTTTTTATCGCCTCTTAACATGTAATCTTTTTCATGCCGACGCATCATCAAGATATGTATCAGTAATTTATTTTGGGAATTTTTGATGTGGATATTTTCGTTATTTCCAAGGGCATTTAATTCATTTTCAGCGAGAAGAATGTTTTTGCGAAGTGTACCTGTAATCCCGCTTGTTTCATCAAATCCCAGTTTTTTCTGGAATTCGACAAGCTTCGTAAATTCTTCTTCAATGTAGGTGGATTGCCCAGAGAATTCGCTGATTTCCTTTGTTTTGGACGTCACCTTTTTGAGTTGCTTTAAATCCAGATCAATTTGGCCTTTCAGGTTTTTAAAGTCCTGAAAAGCGGCATCTGACGGAGCTGCAAAAAAGTTGCGCAAAGTGGGAAAAACTTTAAGAAAGTGCGCGTTTAGAGAAGAAGAGGCTTGTGAGGCTTCCATACTTTTCAGCATATTCTGATCTATCTGGTTTGAAGCTTTTTGTTGATATAAGTAGAAAACAGAGATTGCGACAAAAGAGAGAAAATTGATGCACAGGATTGCTGATATTTGGATGAAGAATTTTTTCTTTTTTAACATCATTCACACCGTAGATTCCAGAGGCTGCCCTGTTATATCGGCTTTACCTTACATGAACCTTACATCCGGGTGCTTCAGGATAAATATTGTGTGATGTCGACCTCATCAATCTGTTCTGGCAGGAGGAACTTTTTAGCGTAATGGCGGTAAACCCCTGATGTCAGGAAGAGATCGAACAAATCCGGGTCAATATGTTCATCCTTTTTGAAGAAGCTGAGAATTTTGATGGCTTCCGATAGCGTTTTGGCTTTTTTGTAAGGGCGATCAGATGCGGTGAGGGCCTCAAAAATATCGGCAATTGCCATAATGCGTGACGGGATGGAAAGATCTGTCGCGCTTAACTGGCGGGGATAGCCGGACCCGATCATGGTTTCATGGTGGGTGCCTGCATATTCGGGGACGCGTTGTAAGTGCGGCGGGAAGGGCATGCTTTCCAGCATGGCAATGGTCTGCATGATATGTTCGTTGATTTTAAAGCGCTCTTCCTCTGTCAAGGTACCGCGCGAGACGCTCAGGTTATGGATTTCACCCCGGTTATAGAGGTTTTCCGGCACAGGTGTTTTGAAATTGAGATGGCCGTATAGCTCTGTAATATCACGCTGCCTTGGCAGGATGTGATAGGGTTGGTCTTCCAGAAGTTTTTGTTGTGTGGGGGCTGCGCCAACACCTTCATAAAGCGGAAGTTCCTGATGGGACAGACCCATTGTGATGTCGAAATTGCGGGTCCAGGTTTGTTCGGCAATCTGTTTGAGGCGTTCAATTTTATCATCCGCCATAAATTCGCCACCGACATTGCATTCGGCCACAAAGGCGAAATCATCCATGATGCGGGCTTTGCGTTCTTCCAGCTTTTGCATCAAAACAGTTTGGTCACCGCCGTTGCCAAGTTGTTTGTAGTAGTCAATTTCAGCATCACGCAGCAGGACTTCAAAGCGGGTGCGAACCTCATGGATGCGGTTGTAAATGGTTTCCAGTTTGGTGGCTTTATCAACCACATATTCCGGCGTAACGACTTTGCCGCAATCATGCAGCCAGGCACCGATCTTGAATTCGCGCCATTGTTCTTCCGTCTGGAAACTGAAATCGGCAAAAATGCCGTCATTTCTTTCGTTGGCTTGTTGAGCCAGCATGGTCGCCAGTTCCGGCACACGTTCGCAATGGCCCCCTGTATAAGGGCTTTTGGCGTCAATTGCGCCGGCAATCAACTGGATAAAGGAATCCATGAGCTGTTCCTGTGCATCCAGAAGCTCGCGGTTATAAAGGATGGTTGCGGCCTGCGCAGCCAAGGCTTCCACAAAACGCTGGATTTCATCGGAGAAGGGGATGATCTTGCCGTCACTGTCTTGTGCGTTGATGATTTGCAACGCCCCGATGACATCACCACCACGTGGTTTCAGCGGCACGCACAAAAAAGACTGGGATTTATAGTGGTTCATTTCGTCAAATTTGCGTGTACCGCTAAAATCGAACTGCTCATTCTGATAGGCATCACTGATATTGACAGAAGTCGATTCATGGACTGTGTGGGACGCGACATTGCGATGGTTTTGGCGTCCATCTGAACGATAAAGTTGAACCGGGGGCAAAGACGGTGCTTCTGAGGAGGTGCCGCCCATGGAAATGCCAAGGCTTGTATTCATCACGATTTTGAAGCTCAAGGCCCCGTCTTCAATTTTGTACAGGGTGCCGCCGTCCGCGTTGGACAGTTCCTTTGCGCCGCTGAGAACCATTTCCATCACCTTGTCGGTATCGCGTTCCGCAGACATGGCGATGCCCAGTTCAATCAAGCGGTTGAGTTTGTCCTGAGAAATGGCAAGGTCGTTTGCTTTTGCCTGCAAGGAACTGCGCATCTGGTCAAAACTTTGTTCCAATTCAAAGAATTCAAGAATATGCGATGGACTTAAGGTGTTGATATCAAAGTTAAAGTCCTCAATTCTCTTGGCGTTTGCAACAAGGTTCGAGGCACGTGCAGACAGGCGGTGGCTGAACACCACGGTGATGGCCAGAAAGATCAGCAACCCTATTCCTGTGATATAGAGCAGGCGTTTTTGCATGGTCTCGAAATTGTCCATGAAATCGCTTTCCGGGGCGGCAACCCCGATATAAAGCAATGGCCCGGCCGTATTGACTTCTTCCAAGGCTGAATAAAAGGATGTGCGCAAGGTCGTTTTGCCATTCATTTGATTGACAATGGCTTGAATACGCTCATCTTTGAGGGTGTTCAGTTCGGTCATGACCGGGATATCGGACATGGTGTCGGGCAGGGCGATGGACTGGCCTTTTTCATCAATGACGACGACAACCCCGTTTTTGGAAAGGCGCTGTTTGCTCAGGAAAGCCGCCAATGTGGACAGGCGCAGGTCAACACCGACAACGCCATTGTTTTGTACGGAATTCTGGGAAGCGGTCAGACCGGGCTTTTTGAGGGAATTGAAGACATAAACATTGGATAAAACCGCATTGTCATCTTTGCTGGTTGCTTGATACCAGGGGCGCTTGCGTGGGTCATATGCCGGGGAACCATCGTCTTTTTCTTCCAGCAGGTGCAGGTTTTTATCCAGAAATTCCCAATGTTGTACGCGTTGAAAAGCATCATTCTGATATATTTTGCGGAAAATCCATTCTGTTTCAGCCGGTGCATGATGCTGTTTGATGATACCCTGATGTTCGCGTGTGGCAATCAGTTGAATGAAAGAGCCATCATTTCTGCCGAGATAGGCGGAATAAAAGGCCGAGTTTTGTTCAAGGACCGCAAGAAAGGGGCTGATATCCTGAAGGGTATAGTCCTGAAAACTTTTTTGAGGGAAATGAATGCCTTGGGCAAGCAGGGCGGCATTGCGCAGGGATTGTGAAATAAGGTTTTCTATTTCATGTTTTACATTATAGGCAATGGCCTGGAACAGAGTTGTTGCGTTCTGTTCAGCATTGTTCTGGGTTAGCTTTTTCGTATTGACGAAAGTTGAAAGCGACAAGCCGATTACAATGGCAGAAATTACAATTGATAAACTGACTTTCAAAGAAAATTTCATGGCGTGTCCCAGTCCTGAAATACCTTGCACAGGTTTTGTCCCAGACATGCTACGTTAAAGTGGAACTGAACTGCAAGTTATCTTTATTATCGCGACCATTTAAGTGATCCGTTTGTTATAAAAGCATTATTTATAAAAAGAATACACAACCTGAAAATGAATGTGAAAAACAGGCAAACAGAAGGCGAAGGCCTTATTGTACCTTCGCCTTAATTTTTCAGGTTAAAAACCATTATCCGGCAGAAACATCAATGCGCCGGGCTTTGGGTTTTTCTTCGTGACGTTTGGCAATCCGTACGGTGAGAACGCCATCTTTATGCGTGGCGCGGATTTTGGAAGCATCTGCATCATCGGGAAGGCGGAAAGAACGCGCGAAACTGCCATAGCGTCTTTCGCTAAAGTAATAGTCTTTGCCTTCTTTCTTTTCTTCCGTTTTTTTCTCACCTGAAATTTTCAGAACATTGTCGTGAATTTCGACATGGATGTCGTCTTGGGTGACACCCGGAAGTTCCAGACAGATTTCAAACATGTCTTCGTTAGAGGACGCATCGCTGACAGGGGCAAAAAAGTCTGCGATTTCTCCACCCCATGTGCGCAGCGGATTCGTCATGTTGGTCCACCAGTCATCATCAAGAAGACCGGGAACAGTTTTTTTACGATCAACCATAACAGCCTCCTGTGCTGAGGGACAAAAGGTCCGTTTTTTGATGGATGTATTATAGCAAAAAGAGCACAAAAAGGGAAGAGAAAGAGGATGCGGGCAGGAGTATTAACATATTGATTTTATGTGGTTAAAATGTCGGACTTGATTGAAATATCATGTAAGGGAAAGGTTTAGGTTGTAAAATTGTCGGGCGAAAAACAGGTTTGGGACGCAAGGATATTTCAACAAAGATATGGCAGAACCTGTTGCGAATACGCCAAAATTATCTTCCATCCCTGAAATACATGCCCGGTGTGACACCCAATGCCTTTTTGAACATGGCGCTGAAGGCACTTTGGGAGGAGTAGCCTAAATCCTGTGCGATTGTAGCGATGGGCTGATGGTCGGCAAGGCGGGTCAGGGCTTCCAGCAGGCGGGCTTGTTGGCGCCACTGTCCGAAGGTCATGTCGGTTTGTTTTTTAAACTGGCGGGCCAGTGTGCGGCTGGTGGTCCCCAGATGTGCGGCCCAGTCATCCAGTGTGGTTTCATCATCGGGATGCTGTTTTAAATGATCTGCAATTGCTTTCAGGGCCCCCTGTTCGGGAACCGGAAGGTGGAGCGGGCTGAAAGGAGCTGCTTTCAGGCAATCCAGCAAGACCTGCACCATGCGTCCCTGTGCGCCTTCAACATCATATAGGGGCGGATAGGTAATCACTTCTGCAATCATTTCACGCAACAAAGGGGTGACCTGTACGACCTGACAGTGGTTGGGCAGACCGTTCATGACTTCAGGCGAGAGATAGATATTGCGCAGGCGAACAGCCTTGAAGGCCTTGATGCTATGGTCCACACCGGGGGGAATCCAGACAGCGCGTTGGGGGGGAGTGATCCAGATTCCGCCTTCTGCCATCACCTGCATGACCCCTTCCCAAGCATAAAGCAACTGTCCCCAAGGGTGGTGATGAGGGGGGATTTCCTGACGGGAAAGACGATAGGTTTCTTTGAAGCTGACATCGCGCGGCAGATCTTCAAACCGCAGTATTTCCTGTCCTTCATCGGTAATGAAAGGTCTAAAGCCAGGAACATGTGTCTTGTTCTCGATATATTTTGTCATATACGTGTATATACGACATTTTTGATTTATTGTAAAACACTCTGAAATGACGACATACATTTAATGTAAAACAAGATTTTATCATAAGGAAAACAGGCTATGACCTTTGCCAGTTTACGCCAACGCCCTGAATTTTTTCTTTTTGTTATGGCCGCAGCCATGCCTTTGGCTTTTGGCGTCTGGCAGGCCCTTTTGAATAACTTTGCCATTGAGCAGGCGCAATTTGGCGGTGTTGAAATCGGGATTCTCCAGTCTTTGCGGGAAATTCCGGGTTTTCTTTCGTTTGCCGTTGTCTTTCTTTTACTCTTGTTGCGTGAACAGACCTTGGCATTGCTTTCTCTTGTCTTGTTGGGGCTTGGCACGGCTTTGACAGGATATTTTCCGTCTGTCATCGGGCTTTATTTCACCACAGTGCTGATGTCCATCGGCTTTCATTATTACGAAACCGTCAACCAGTCTTTGCAATTGCAATGGTTTGATAAAAAAACGGCTGCCTACAATATGGGGAAAATGCGTGCGATTGGGTCTTTTGGGTCTTTGATTGCGTTCGGTCTGGTCTGGTTGATGCTGGATCAGATGGATTTGCCGATGAAGCTGGTTTACGTCATTGGCGGCGGGGCAACCATGGTTATTGCCTTGCTTGCCTGGCTGCTTTTCCCGCGTTTTGAAGAAAAGGTGGAACAGCATAAAAGCATTATCCTGCGCCGCCGTTATTGGCTTTATTATGCCCTGACCTTTTTAAGCGGGGCACGGCGTCAGATTTTTGTGGTTTTTGCAGGCTTCCTGATGGTGGAAAAATTCGGTTTCGATGCGGCTGCCATTTCCATCATGTTTCTGGTCAATGGGGTGTTGAATATGTTGTTTGCGCCCAAGATTGGTAAAATGATTGGCAAATGGGGGGAACGCCGTTCCCTGAATGTGGAATATATCGGCCTGATTCTGGTCTTTCTGGGCTATGCTATTGTTGAAAACCCTTGGGTGGGCGTTGGTCTTTATATTGTGGATCATTTGTTTTTTTCCATGGCGATTGCGCTGAAAACCTATTTCCAAAAAATTGCCGATCCGAAAGATATGGCACCAACAGCCGGGGTTTCTTTCACCATCAACCACATTGCTGCTGTGGTTCTGCCTGCTGCCTATGGCGTCCTTTGGCTGATTTCACCGGCTGCTGTATTTGTGACCGGGGCCGGGCTGGCTTTTGTTTCTCTTGTTCTTTCCCTGTTTGTTCCTGAAAAGCCGGAGCCGGGGCTGGAAGTCGCATGGAAAAATAACGAACCTGTAACGCAACCGGCTGAATAATCGACACTGGAATTACTTGATTGAGAGCGATTTGCCTCTAAACTATGGGGCAAATCGTTTTTTCAATTGGGTTTTTCACATGAGCTTTACAGGTACTGACAATTACGTTGCAACGGATGATCTGCGGGTGGCGGTTAATGCAGCCATTAATCTGGAACGTCCCTTATTGGTAAAAGGGGAGCCGGGCACAGGTAAAACCGTGCTGGCCCATGAAATTTCCAAGGCCCTGAACGCCCCGCTGATTGAATGGCATGTGAAATCCACCACCAAGGCCCAGCAAGGCCTTTATGAATATGATGCGGTCTCACGCCTGCGTGATTCCCAACTGGGTGATGAACGGGTGCATGATATTTCAAACTATATTGTGCGCGGGAAATTGTGGGAGTCTTTTGAAAGCGAGGAACGCCCGGTTTTACTGATTGATGAAATCGACAAGGCCGATATCGAATTCCCCAACGACCTGTTGCTGGAACTGGACCGTATGCAGTTCCATGTTTATGAGACAAAAAAGACGGTCACGGCTAGAAATAGACCCATCATTGTGATTACATCCAACAATGAAAAAGAATTGCCCGATGCCTTCCTGCGCCGCTGTTTTTTCCATTATATCCGTTTCCCCGACAAGGAAACCATGGCGGAGATTGTGGAAGTACACTATCCGGGCCTGCAAAAGCGGCTGGTTGCAGAAGCCCTGAATGCTTTTTATGATTTGCGCGATGTGCCGGGCCTGAAGAAAAAACCTTCAACTTCCGAACTGCTGGACTGGATCAAGCTGTTGATGGTGGAAGACATCCCGCCGGAAGCCCTGCGCAGTGACGATAACAAGAAAACCATCCCGCCGTTGCATGGGGCCCTGTTGAAAAACGAACAGGATATCCATTTGTTTGAACGCTTGGCCTTCATGGCACGAAGAGACGGCTGATCATGTGGAAAGATTTTGCTTATCGCGATGAACTGATCCAATGGGGTACGGCCTTGCAACAATGGCTGCTGACCCATGTTCTGGTCTGGGACAGCGTTAAGCAACTGGTCATTCTGCTGGGTGTGTTTCTGGTCGGGCGCATTATTCAGGGGCGGCTGGAAGGGGCGGTGGACCGCATTCATTTGCCCCATCAGATCAAACGCTTTGAACATTTGATCCATGAGGTTCTCAAGCCGCTTGTTTTCCCCATTTTCCTGATCACTGTTTTCTGGTTTGTGGTCTTTGCGCTGCATACCGTGGAACAACCATCCCAGATCGTCAATCTGGTGGTGAGCTTGCTCAATGCCTGGGTGGTGATCCGCTTTGCATCCTCCATCATTAAAGACCCCGGCTGGTCAAAGCTGGTCAGTATTACGGCCTGGACGATTGCGGCGCTTAACATTGTCGGCCTGCTTGATGTGACCATGGCCTTTCTGGACAATATGTCTTTCAGCTTTGGGGAAATGAAGTTTTCCGTGCTGGGGGTCATCAAGGGCGTGATTGCCATCGCCGTTCTGTTCTGGCTGTTTTCCCTGCTGGAAGGCACGCTGAAACGACGGATTGACCATCTCCATAACCTGACGCCTTCAGCCAAGGTTCTGCTGAAGAAATTCTTGCGCATTATCCTGATCATCCTTGGCATTCTGGTGGCACTGGATGCGATGGGGATTGACCTGACAGCCTTGGCTGTGTTCTCCGGTGCCATTGGTATCGGTTTGGGTTTTGGGTTACAGAAAGTGGCATCCAACCTTGTTAGCGGGGTGATCCTGCTGATGGACCGTTCGGTTAAGCCCGGCGATGTGATCAGTCTGGGCCAGACCTATGGGCGCATTGACAAATTGGGTGGGCGTTATGTTTCCGTGATCACCCGTGACGGTACCGAACATTTGATTCCCAATGAGGAACTGATCACGCAACGGGTGGAAAACTGGTCCTTTTCCGATACCAATGTGCGCCAGAAAGCCTTGGTCGGGGTGGATTATTCTGCCGATATCAAACTCGCCATGCGCCTGTGTGAAGAAGCGGCTGCTGAAATTCCGCGTATCGTCAAAACCCCGGCACCGCGTTGTCTGTTGCGTGATTTTGCCGACAGTGCGGTCAATATTGAATTGCGGTTCTGGGTCAATGATGCCGAAAACGGGCTTGGCAATGTGCGCTCCGATGTGCTGATGCGCATTTGGGACAAGTTTCAGGAAGAAGGCGTGGCCTTCCCGTACCCGCAACGCGATATCCATGTGAAAGGTACAATCCCCATCCGCCTTGAGATGGAAGATCTTGAGGAGGATGAGGAATGACATATGAGATTGCGCTGGAAACGCCCAATCAACCTGATGTGATTAAACTTTTTGAACTGAGTGATGCCTATCATGGAGCCCTCTACCCGGCAGAAAGCAATCATCTGCTGGACCCGGCTGAACTGGAAAATGACCAAACACATTTCTTCGTTGCACGGCGTAGCGAAAGTGAAGAGGCTGTCGGCTGCGCGGCTTTGGTCAGTTTTCGTGACTATGGGGAAGTTAAGCGCATGTTTGTGTTGCCCGAAACCCGAGGCACCGGTCTGGGCCGGAAATTACTGATGGTTCTTGAGTTGGCCGCCAAACAGTTTTCCCTGCCGTGCCTGCGTCTGGAAACGGGTGTAAAGCAACCCGAAGCCATCGGGCTGTATCGCAGTGCCGGTTTTAACGAAATCGGCCCGTTTGGGGGGTATGAGCCAGACCCGCTAAGTCTGTTTATGGAGAAAGAGCTTAAATAATGTTCCTCAATCTCTTTTTTGAACTCAAACAAGCCAAGGTTCCGGTTTCGCTGAAAGAATATCTTCTGTTGATGGAAGCCATGGACAAGGGTGTGGCGGAATATTCGCTGGATGATTTTTATTATCTGGCGCGCTCTGCCCTGGTGAAGGATGAACGCCATCTGGATAAATTTGACCGGGTGTTCGGCCATGTCTTCAAAGGGCTGGAAGCATTGGAAGGGGAAGCCCATGAAATCCCGGAAGAATGGCTGCGCAAGCTGGCAGAAAAGACGCTGAGCGAAGAAGAGAAAAAGCAGATTGAGGCGCTCGGTGGTTGGGACAAGTTGATGGAGACGTTGAAAAAACGTCTTGAAGAACAAAAGGAACGCCATCAGGGCGGCAGTAAATGGATCGGCACGGCCGGAACTTCACCTTTTGGGGCCTATGGTTATAACCCGGAAGGGGTGCGCATCGGCCAAAAAGAGTCCCGTCATCGCAGGGCGGTCAAGGTCTGGGACAAACGCGATTTCAAAAACCTTGATGATCAGGTGGAACTGGGCACACGCAACATCAAGGTCGCACTTCGCCGCCTGCGTAAATTCGCCCGTTCCGGGGCGCAGACCCAGCTTGATCTGGATGATACCATCAAGTCTACAGCCCATAAGGGATTTCTGGATATCAAGATGGTGGCTGAACGCCATAATGCGGTGAAGGTTTTATTGTTCTTTGATGTGGGCGGGTCTATGGACGACCATATCAAAATCTGTGAAGAGATGTTTTCAGCCTGCCGCACAGAATTCAAACATCTGGAATATTTTTACTTCCACAACTGTATTTATGAAGGGGTGTGGAAAGACAATAAACGGCGCTGGTCCGATACCATCTCGGTCTGGGATGTGCTGCATACCTACCCGAGCGACTATAAGGTGATCTTTGTCGGCGATGCCTCCATGAGCCCCTATGAAATTTCCTATCCCGGCGGGGCGGTGGAACATTGGAATGAAGAAGCCGGCGCCACATGGATGCAACGCGTGCTGGATGTTTACCCCCATGCAGTCTGGCTGAACCCGGTGCAACAAGGCTGGTGGCGCCATACCATGTCTATCCAGATGATGAAACAGATCATGGGGGACCGCATGTTCGGCCTCACCTTGGAAGGCATTGATCAGGCTATTCAGGAACTGAATAAATAATGCGAATTCGGGATAAGAAAATGGGCTTAAAGCAGATAAAAATTGTCACACTGGCGCAGGCCAGTGTCCATAAAATCACTGTCTTAAAGGCTGTGGATGCTGCCTTTCGCCAGCATGACGATACTTTTCTTATCCCGAGTTGGCGTTATTTAGGGTTGTCCAGACTTCTGCCTTAAACCGCTTCTCCATCGGTTACAATTTTCAAGACCACGCCGCAATGTTTGCAATGAACCGCATCGGGTTCGTGACGCGACAGGCCGCAGGTCGGGCAGGTGTGGTTGACTTTTTGCGGGCGGAAAATCGTTTGAACCAGACGCAGAAAAAGTGAAATGCCGAATACCATAATCACAACGCTGAGAAGGTGCCCCATGGTGCCTTCCAGTGTGATGTCGCCAAAGCCGGTTGTTGTCAGCGTTGTTACGGTGAAGTAAAGGGCGTCGATATAAGTGTTGATATGTTCATTTTGGTCAACTTCAAAAACATAGACAAGGGCAGTGACAAAGAAAATAAACACTGTCAGGTTCAGCACGCTCATTAAAATCTGTTCATTTGCGCGAAAGAAACTGAACTGGTCGCGGAAGTCCTTGAGAACATGGTAGGAACGTAACAAACGCAAAGCTCTGACGACTCGCAGGAAAGCAAAATTCTCTACCCAGAAGGGAGCAAGCAGAGTCGCAATCACAAGAATGTCAGCCAAATTCATCGGCTGAATGAGAAAGCGTAAAGGTTTTTTTGCAGCAATCATGCGCGCGACATAATCAAAGATCAGGACGATGGCGATACAGAAGTCTACAATCAGGAACCAGTCACCATGTTCAACCATGGATGCAATGATGAAAAAAACGATGGTCACCACATCAAAGACAAGCAGACCATAACGGAAGTACAGCGCCTGTTTGCTGTCACCGTAATAAAGGGTGCTCAATTTTTTTCTTAATGCGGCCATGTGCTTTCAGCCCTTTTCCCTGTTTCAGTCCCGTAAAGATAACAAAAGCAGACAGAGAAGCAATGCTGTCTGAGACTTCTGTTGCGCATAGGTAGATAAAGAATAGCCTTATTAACTTTAAAAAATATGTGGTTATGTTAATATATTGGGAAAACGGGGAGAAAAATCATGATGTATTTAAAACGGTTTTCACCGATTATAGTCGCCGTTGTCCTTGCACTATTACCGGTGCCCGAAGGGATGAAAGCACAGTCCTGGTACTATCTATCCATTTTTATCGGCGTTGTTGTTGGTCTGATCATTGAACCGGTTCCTGCCGCCTTGGTCGGCTTGAGCGGTGTTGTGGTGATTGCCATTCTGGGCTTGGTGGACCCTAGCCCAACGGCAAGCCGCAACTGGGCCTTGTCCGGTTTTTCAAACGGTGTGATCTGGCTGGTCTTTTCGGCCTTTATGTTTGCACAAGGCTATAAAAAGACAGGGTTGGGCAAACGCATAAGCCTTATACTGATCAAGTATATGGGTAAAAGTACCTTGGGGCTTGGCTATGCGGTTGCTTTTGCCGATGCCATTTTGGCCCCCTTTATGCCGTCCAACACGGCACGAAGTGGGGGCACGATCTACCCGGTTGTCAGCAACATTCCGCCCATGTTTGGGTCAACCCCGGAAAATCAGCCCCGCAAAATGGGCTGTTATCTGATGTGGGTCGGAATTGCCGCGACATGTGTCACCAGTTCCATGTTCTTAACGGCTTTGGCACCGAACCTGCTAGCCAGCGATATTATTGCCAAAGCAACCGGGGTTACGATTACCTGGGGTGGTTGGGCCGCTGTTATGGTGCCGACCATGTTGCCCTTGTTCCTGTTGACGCCTCTACTGGTGTATGTGATTTTCCCACCTGAACAGAAAGCATCACCTGAAGCTCCGGCTTGGGCTAAAACCGAGCTGGAAAAAATGGGCCCGGTTTCACGCAATGAACTGCTGATGTTGGGCTATGCTCTGCTGGCTCTGCTGTTATGGATTTTCGGAAAACAGATTGGCATTAATAGCACGGTTGCTGCTGTTACGGTTCTGACCCTGATGGTCCTCAGCGGCGTGATCTCCTGGCAAGATGTTATCACCAATAAGGCAGCCTGGAATGTTCTGGTCTGGTTTGCAACTTTGGTTGCATTGGCCAGTGGATTAAAAAGTGCCGGTGTTCTTAGCTGGATTGGTAATCTGGTGACTGAAAACCTGCAAGGTGTGGAAGGAACGCAAGTCGCTTTGGCGCTGGTTGTTCTGTTCTTCCTGCTGCATTATTTCTTTGCCAGCACAACAGCTCATACCACAGCATTGATGCCGGTATTCCTTGCCATTGCCGCACCATTGGTGCCAGCTGATATGTTGGGTCCTTTAGCGCTGATGCTTGCCGGTAGTCTTGGCTTGATGGGGATCATCACCCCTTATGCAACCGGGCCGTCACCGATCTGGTATGGTGCCGGATTTATCACGCAAGCACGCTGGTGGGGGCTGGGTGCCATCTTTGGGGCCATCTATATGGCAGCCATCCTTGTGGCAACGCTTCTGTATGTCTAGCTATGACCGAAGAAGGGCGGTGAGTTTTAAAACTTACCGCTTCTTCTTTTTACCTTCATAGGGGTTATCGCCCTTTCGCAACATCACGCGAATGGGCACCCCTTCAATGCCGAAATCTTCACGAATGCCGTTTGAGATAAAGCGCAGGTAGGATTGTGGTAGTTCACCCGGTTTGTTGGCAAAAATCACAAAGGTCGGCGGGCGGGTTTTGGCTTGTGTCATGTAACGCAGGCGCAAGCGGCGCCCCTGTGCCAGTGGTGGGGCGTGGACTTCTGTCATCTGTTCCAGCCAGCGGTTCAGTTTACCGGTGGAAATGCGGATGTTCCAGTTTTCATAAAGCCTGAAAATTGCGGGAAACAGCTTGTTGGTGCCTTTGCCGGTTTTGGCAGACAGGGTAATCACAGGGATACCGCGAACCTGAGGCATGGACGTTTCCATGCGGTCAGCCAGACGTTGCAACACTTCCTTGCGATCTTTTACCGCATCCCATTTGTTGACCACAATGATCAGGGCGCGGCCTTCATCAATGGTTTCCTTGGCAATGACCAGATCCTGCTTTTCCAGCATGAGGTTGGCATCCAGCACCAGACAGACGACTTGCGCAAAACGGATAGCCCGGCGTGAATCAGCGGCAGAAAGGGTTTCGACCTTTTCACTAACCTTGGTTCGTCTGCGCATTCCGGCAGTGTCGATCAGTTTGATCTGACGTCCGTCTACCTCATAATCCAGTGCAATGGAATCGCGCGTGATCCCGGCTTCCGGGCCGGTCAACAAACGTTCCTTGCCCAAGAGTTGGTTGATCAGCGTGGATTTGCCCACATTGGGGCGCCCGACAATGGCAATCTGTAAAGGGGATTTGCTGGTGTCGATTTCTTCTATCTCTTCACCGTCTTCTGTGGTGATGGTGCGCGTCTGCACCTGTGCCAGCAGCTTTTCCTCTTCAACCAGTGCAGCGTTATCGATCATCCATTGGTCATAGGTCGGCTGGATGGCGTCATAGAGGTTGTTCATGCCCACGCCATGTTCGGCGGCGATGGGGTAAGGGTCACCAAGGCCGAGGCCGTAGGCTTCATAAAGGCCGTTATCGGCAGCATTGCCTTCGCATTTGTTGGCCAGCAGCGTGACGGGTTTGGAACGTCCGCGCAACCAGTCGGCAAAATGGGCATCCAGCGGAGTAACACCGGCACGTGCATCAATCATGAACAGAATAATATCGGCTTCTTCCAAAGCCAGTTCCGTTTGTTCACGCATGCGTGCTTCAAGGGAATCATCAAACGCTTCTTCAAGGCCTGCTGTATCAATGATCTTGAATTCCAGATCGCCAATGCGCCCGGTGCCTTCACGGCGGTCACGGGTTACACCGGGGGTATCGTCCACAATTGCCAGTTTTTTTCCGACAAGGCGGTTGAACAATGTCGATTTTCCCACATTGGGACGTCCGACGATAGCCACGCAAAAGGGCATTTTCTTTTTCCTACTCTTCGCTCATCCTGCCCAAAGAGGCAAGCTTTAGCGGTATGCAACCAGATCCGCACCATCGGAGAGGAAATAAAGAGACCCACCGGCTGCCAAAGGCGGCACGATGATACGGTCCGGCATTTCCACCCGGCCCAGAATTTCACCCGTATAGGGGGAAATCGAATAGGCCTCTTCATTGCTACCGGCAATGATCAGGCGGTCGGATACCAAAATCGGGGTACTCCAGGTCAGGTTGCCTTGGTGTTCTTCCGGGTCTTCCCAACGCGGTAGCGCTGTGACCCAGTAAATCCGCCCATCCAGACGGCTTACGCAGATCAGTTCGGCATCGGGTGTGACCACATATAGATAGTCACCGGCAATCCATGGGGTTTCCTGACTGGAAAGTTCCTGCGTCCAATAACGCCGTCCGCTCTTTAAGTCAATAGCAACGAAGGAACCTGAGTTGGAAATGGCATAAACCCGACCACGATCAATGATCGGGCGGCCGCGAATGGCGGTCAGGGCGGAAACCGCATCCACACGGCGCCCGCCTGTCAGGCTGTCCTGCCAGATTTGTTTGCCGTTTTCCACTTCAAGGGCAACCAGATCACCGGAAGAAAAGGCCGCAACAACCACACCCTGATCTA
The DNA here is from genome assembly GCA_050297075.1 of Terasakiella sp. Taxonomy (GTDB): domain Bacteria; phylum Pseudomonadota; class Alphaproteobacteria; order Rhodospirillales; family Terasakiellaceae; genus Terasakiella. Next base: position 403,401 of record JBNKSC010000026.1, on the reverse strand, counting down.
CGGCCGGGCTGGCGCCGCCGAGAATGCTGGCGGTTTCACTGATGCCTTTATAGTTCCACAGGACATCACCGTTTCGTCCGTCATAGGCAACCAGTTCGTTGTTGAGCGTAATGACAAAAACCCGGTTGCCGCGTGCGGTCGGGGCGGCACGCATGGGGGCATCGGTTTTGGAAACCCACATGGCTTTGCCGGTTTTGGCATCAATACCAAAAAGGAGCGCAAAACCGGTAGCAACGTAGAGACGCCCGTTTTCATAGGCTAACCCGCCGGAAATATGACCGTTATCTTCAAATTCCGGCGTGAGTTCCAGTTCCCAGATTCTTTCGCCATTTTCAGCATTGAAAGCGCTGACCATATTTTCTGAATCAACCGTGAAAATCATGCCATCGGCAACAATCGGTTGAGCGACGATTCGCTCACTGTCATCGGAAGCCGAACCAACGCTGGTACGCCAGACTTTGTTCAGGTTACCCGAGATTTGAATGTGATGCATGGCATGGCTGGCAAAACCGCCAGCCTGCGGCCAATCCGCATTGGGCAGGGGCGGGGGCAGCAGAATCTGAGTGTCGGCAATTTCCGGGTCCGGTTTCAGGGCACGTTCGTGTGACAGTACGGAAATCCGCTCACCGGGCAGGGGCGGGGCTTCTTTTTCCCCGAACCAGTAATCGGAACAGCCGGAAAGGGACAGAACGCACAGACCGGTCATCATTAAGCGGCGCATCATCTTGCGGGTCTCCGTATATGTCATCACATCAGCCAATCTTTATGTGTTTTATTTTGTATAAGCTTGAGCAAATTCACCAGCACGTTGGCGCACACCGCCGGGGGCACTGGCATCTTCAGACAGGTTTTTCATCAGTTCAGCAGCTTTTTCCCTGTTGCCCTGCTTGGCTTCGGCATAGGCCTGCACTTCCATGGCGCTGTGACGCCAGGCACTTGCACTGCTGGCCAAGGGTTGCAGGCGTGTGCTGATGTCTTTGGCATCCATCACGTCCAGCCCGTTCAGGGCCCCGAGAACGAGAGCCATATCACGGAAGGTTTGCGGTGTTTCGCTGTTTTGGGCAAGCTGGAAATAAGCGTTCGCAGCGTCCTGATATTTTTTCTGACGGGCCAGTAAAGCAGCTTCCTGCAAGCGGGCCAGAATTGCATATCCATTGCCTGCTTCATCTGAGAGAGCCTTGAAGGCATCGCCAGAGGCAGCAAATTTTTCTTTGCGGGCCAGATCAAGCGCAGCGGCATATTTGTCGCTTAAGGCTTCACGTTTGCTCAGGTCATAGGCTTTCCAGCCTTCATAGGCTGCTACGGCAATAATCACGGCGACAATTGCGCTGATGAGAAGCCACCCGTACTGTTTCCATAACAGGGTTGCTTTATCCTGACGCAGTTCTTCGTCAATTTCTTTAAACAGGTTGCTTACGGAAGCGTCGTCTTCAGCCACGGTACTTTTTTCCCAGTATTAAAATTCGAAAATGTTGCGATAACATAGCTTTTCACTGCCTCCAATGCAAACGTGCTTTCACGCAATGTTTCGCTTTTCACCATTTTTTTGTGACGCAGGTGCCGACATCTTGCTAAAACAGGATCAATCATTGCCTTCTTCTTCACTTTTCGAGCGAAAAAGCCCGATGAAACGCAGATTGTATCTTATTGCATTGGCCCTTTCCATTCTGACGGCCATCAGCTACACGATTGGCAAATCGTGGGAAGAGAAAGCGCGTGAGGAAAAACATGAACTGAGCGTTGCCGAAAAACTTAAAGGATGGCGCATTTTGGCCCGTCAGGGGGACCCGGAAGCACAATATCAGCTTGGAATTTATTACGAAACCGAATGGATCGATTACCTGAGCGCACAAAAATGGTTTCGTGTGGCAGCGACCAAAGGCCAACATAGCGGGGCGCAATATAAACTTGCCCAGCTTTATATGAACGGGCAGGGGGTGGAAAACAATCTGCCCGAAGCCATGCGGTTGTTTCGTCTCTCCGCAGCGCAAGGCGATGAACGTGCGCAATATTTCCTTGGCATAGCCGCACGTGATGGCTGGGAACGTAAGCCCGATATGATCGAAGCCTATAAGTGGTTTTTGCTGGCCAATCGCGATGGTGACAAGGTGCGTGCAGAAGATTCGCGCTATGACCCCCAGCTTGCTTTGGATGAAATGGATGCGGTGGTCAGCAAGTTTGACCGGGAACGCGCCCGAATGCGCGCAGAACATTGGCACCCCTGATAAGCTTGCCCTTTGAGGCGCTTTTATATATGGTCAGCGCCAGATTTACTTTGTTCTTTGGGGGCTGTTATGGGGCTTTATTCACTGGCCGGTCCGATCCTGCGTTTGTTTTCACCGGAAAAAGCACATGGCCTTGCCATTACAGCCTTGAAAAACGGCTGGTTGCCCAAACGTAAAGCTGTTTCGGACCCTGTTTTGGCACAGAGCCTGTGGGGGATGAATTTTGTCAATCCGGTTGGTCTTGCTGCCGGGTTTGATAAAAATGGCGAGGTTCCCGATGCCATTCTCAATCAGGGCTTCGGCTTTAGCGAAGTTGGTTCCGTTACGCCGTTGGCGCAACCGGGCAACCCGCAACCGCGCTTGTTTCGCCTGAGTGAAGACAAGGCCGTCATCAACCGCATGGGCTTTAATAATGAAGGGTTGGAAGCTGTTGCTGCCCGCCTGAAAGCGCGCCAGCGCCATGGCATTGTGGGGGCAAACCTTGGTAAAAACAAAACACAGGAAGATGCCGCAGCCGATTATGTGGCGGGAACCAAAGCTTTGGCGGCGTTGTCGGACTATCTGGTGGTTAATGTGTCTTCGCCCAATACGCCGGGCTTGCGTGCCCTGCAAAGCAAGGACCAGTTGGCCGCTTTGTTAACAGCCGTTTTGCAGGCACGCGATGAAACAGTTCAACCGGGCAAAGCCCCCTTGTTGCTGAAAGTTGCGCCAGACCTGACCGATGAAGACAAGGCAGATATCGTCTCCGTTGCCCTTGAAACCGGTATTGACGGTATGATCGTTTCCAACACCACCATTGAGCGCCCGGGATCCTTGCAAAGCGCACATAAAGCGGAAGGCGGTGGCTTAAGCGGCCAGCCTTTGTTTGAACCATCAACTCAGGTGTTGCGCCAAATTGCCAAGCTGGTGGAGGGGCGTTTTCCGTTAATCGGGGTGGGTGGTATTTCAAATGCGGATCAGGCCTATGCCAAAATCCGCGCCGGGGCCTCTTTGGTTCAGCTATATTCCGCGCTTGTATATGGTGGGCTGGATCTGGTGGAAGAGATCAACAAGGGCTTGATTGACCGCCTGAAAGCCGATGGTTTTGCCAACATCAAGGATGCGGTTGGCGCGGATTTGTAAAATGCAAAGGCCGTCATACTGGACGTGATCCAGTATCCAATTCGACTCTGGCCTTCGCCAGAGTGACAGAATGGGAAATTAAATGGCTTTAAGCTGCGCCCACACGTCCCATAGCGAGGAACTTTTCACGACGACGTGCTTTCAGCACGCCCCCGTCATGTGTCAGTTGTTCGCGGATGGATTTATCCAGAACATTGCGCACGGCCCCGAAAATGGCTTGCGGGTCACGGTGGGCACCGCCCAGTGGTTCTGAAATAACATCATCTATCACCCCAAGGCGCAGCAGGTCTTGTGCGGTGATGTTAAGCGCATCGGCAGCACTTTCCGTATAATCGTTGGAACGCCACAGGATGGAGGCACAGCCTTCCGGTGAGATCACGGAATAGATGGAATGTTCCAGCATGTAGATGTCGTTGGCGCACGCAATGGCAATGGCCCCGCCGGAGCCACCTTCACCAATGACGATAGAGGTAAAGGGAACTTTGACGTTCAGGCATTTTTCAATGGAGCGTGCAATGGCTTCGCTTTGTCCGCGCTCTTCGGCATCGGCACCCGGGAAAGCCCCGGCTGTATCAATAAAGGTGATGATTGGCAGATGGAAACGTTCTGCCATATCCATCAGGCGCTGGGCTTTGCGATAGCCTTCCGGGCGGGCCGAACCGAAATTGTGCTTGATGCGGGTTTCTGTCGTATGGCCTTTTTCATGGCCAATGACAACAACACTATGACCTTCAAAACGGCCCAGACCACCAACGATGGCGCAATCTTCTGCATAAAGGCGGTCACCGGCCAGCGGGGTAAAATCTTCGATGAGGTTTTCGATATAATCGACCGTATGGGGGCGTTCGGGGTGGCGTGCAACCAGTGTCTTTTGCCATGGGGTCAGCTTGGAATAGGTGTTTTGCAGCAGCCGTTCCGCCTTGGTTTGCAGGCGAGAGACTTCCTCGGCTATATTGATTCCTTCGCCAGATGCGCTGACGTGGCGCAATTCTTTGATTTTACCTTCCAGTTCGGCAATCGGCTTTTCGAAATCGAGATAGGTGTTCATAAAAACCCCAGAGGCTATTTCAAGTGATCAGTTGGCTTAACGGGCACAAACCCGCCAGTGCCCCTTTTTGCGCCAGCGGGTTTGAGAATGCAAGCTTTTTAAGCGTCTTGCGTTTTGGCGGGAGCCGTCTGATTGGCAACATCATCGGGATAATCCATCACAAGCCCGTAAAGGGGGTCTTCAATGACGTTGATTTCTACCAGATCACCCGCTTTTTCCAGCAGGATTTGACAATCACGGCTGAGGTGACGCAGGTGTAGTTTTTTTCCGGCCTTCATATAACGTTCTGCCAGCGCATCAATGGCTTCCAGACCTGAATGGTCCCACACACGGGATTCCACGAAATCGATGACCACATCGTCCGGGTCGTTTTTCGGGTCGAACAGTTCTTTAAAGCTGGTGATGGAGCCGAAGAATAAAGGCCCATGTAACTGATAAACCTTGGACCCGTTGGGCAGCAGCTTGGTGGTGGCATCCACCCGTTTGGCGGCTTTCCATGTAAAGACAAGGGCAGACACAATCACACCGACAACAACGGCGATTGCCAGATCGCTGATGACGGTAACGCCGGATACAAGGATAAGCACAAAGGCATCGGTGCGCGGGATTTTGGGCAGGATGCGAAACGAGCTCCATTCAAAGGTGCCGATGACCACCATGAACATCACCCCGACCAGTGCGGCCAGCGGAATTTGTTCAATCAACGGGGAGGCAAACAGAATGAAGCAGAGCAGAAAGACGGCGGCGGTAATGCCTGCCAGACGGCCCCGGCCACCTGAATTCACGTTGATCATGGATTGGCCGATCATGGCACAGCCGCCCATGCCGCCGAAAAAGCCGGTGACAATATTGGCTGCCCCTTGTGCCATACATTCCTTGGAGGCGCGCCCGCGTGTTTCGGTTAGTTCGGCAACCAGTGTCAGGGTTAAAAGGGATTCAATCAACCCGATGGCGGCCAGAACCAGCGCATAGGGGAACACGATATAGAGCGTTTCAAGGTTGAGCGGCACGGAAGGAATATGAAATTCCGGCAGGTTGCCTGCAATGCTGGCCATATCGCCAACGGTTCTTGTATCCAGACCGCCGAAAATCACAATCAGGGAGACAACGCCAATCCCGGCCAAGGGGGCGGGAATGATATTGGTCAGCTTGGGGAGAAACTTGATGATCGCCATGGTCAACGCGATCAAGGCGAGCATGAGGTATAGCTGTTCGCCCTGTAGCCATTCCATCTGGCCGTTTGCCCCTTCGGTTTTAAACTGGGTCAATTGGGCCAGAAAGATCACAATCGCAAGTCCGTTGACAAAACCAAGCATGACGGGATGGGGCACCAGACGGATGAATTTTCCCAAGTGCAGTACACCGGCAAGGAATTGCAAGATTCCCATGAGGACAACAGTAGCAAAGAGATATTCCACCCCATGTTCAGCAACCAGCGAAACCATAACGACAGCCAATGCCCCGGTTGCCCCGCTGATCATGCCCGGGCGACCACCGAAAACGGCGGTGATCAGACCGACCATAAAGGCGGCATAAAGCCCGACAAGGGGGTGAACCCCTGCTACAAAGGCGAAGGCTACGGCTTCGGGAACAAGGGCGAGGGCAACGGTCAAGCCGGACAGTACATCTACGCGTGCATTCGCAGATGCCTTGGAGACAAGCTGAAACATAAAAGAGGAATCCTCAAGCGACAGGGGGATTGTGCAATGCAAAAAATTTGCCCTGTCATAGCAAGGATTACAAGGCTTCGCAATGACAAAATAAGTTGCTGAAACTCTAGGAGAAAGCTTAGATGTTGATTAAATTGTTGAGATTAAGGATGGGTTTGGGGCCGATGGTTCGGTTACGACCGGTTTTCTTGGCATCATACATGCGATGGTCGGCTTTTTCGATCATTTCGACCCAGTCATCACATTTGTCCACACTTAATTCACTGATCCCAATGCTGACGGTAATCGGGGTGTTGTCCGGGCGCAGGCCTAAGGTCAGTTCGCGCAGGCGGTCCAGTACGGGCAGAACATTTTCCACATTGGTATTGGGCAGGATAACGACAAATTCTTCCCCTCCCCAGCGGATCAACTGATCACTGCGGCGCAGGCATTTTTGCAGTGAATCGGCAACCTGTTTTAACACCATATCGCCTTGTTCATGACCGAATTCATCATTGACGGATTTGAATTTGTCCACATCCAGAAACATCAGGCTGAACGGGGTTTCCGTGCGTGACGAAATGCGAAACTGTAAATCCAGATATTCTTCACCGGAACGCCGGGTGAAGGCACCTGTCAGCAGGTCTTTGGAGGCCTGATTGATCAGGGAAATCATATAATTGAGCTGACTCATGCCGGAGAACATGGAAACGCCGATAACCAGCGCCATCAACCAGATGGTGGAAATGAAATCCTGTAGGTCAAAGGTGGACTCGGGCTGTTGGGCAATTCCCAAAATGACAACCACCATGGTTGCAAAGCCGATGAAGAGAACTTCCAGCGCGGTAAGAGGGAAAATGCTCAGGCCAGCAACCACGATGAAAGGCAGCAAAGCATAGGCCCCGATAATGGCCGTGCCGAATGCGTTGGTTTCAAGGCCAAGCAGGAAAGGTTGTGAGACCAGATAAAAGACAGGGGGAACCGCCAGCATGCCGCCAAGTAAAAGATAGGCATTTTGCAGACTGCGACACGATGTATGCAGCAGATACAGGCCAAAGAAAATGCCGGCAGAAAACATGCGTAAAATAGCCAGAATAGCCCATGTCGGCCATTCAAAGGCAAAATAGTCTATACCAATCCAGAGAGGCAGGATAATGGCAAAGAGCAAGGTCAACAGGCCAACCCGGCTGGCGATGATCTTGGCACGATGTCGTCGGATATGTGCGGAATGGGAAAACGGAAAAATCAGTTCCTGATATTCCGGAAGGTGTTTGATTTGCCGTACAATATTTTGTGTAACGGAAATGTTTTTCCAGTCAATTTCCATGAGCACAGACCTCTTTATCTACCGGTTGTGTATTTTTTTACATGCCATGGTATTTCCGAATATCACAATTTGGCGTCTTCTGATAGCAAAAAAGGCTCAAAACCGCAGTTTTGAGCCTTTCTAAACAATTGATCTATCAGGATTTATAGGCCATAGGCCTCCGCCAGATCAGGGTCTTTTTCAGCAACCTGTTTGGCTAGATCTACAATAACCTTGGCTTGTTTCCAGGTTGCATCATCCTGCATTTTACCGTCGATCATCACGGCACCGGTGCCGTCCGGCATGGCCTCAATGATGCGCAGGGCAAATTTGGCTTCATCCACATCGGGGGAGAAGACTTTCTTGGCAATGTCGATTTGTTTGGGGTGCAAGGACCATGCGCCAACACAACCGAGCAGGAAGGCATTGCGGAACTGGGCCTCACATGCAGCATCATCAGAGAAATCACCAAACGGGCCATAAAATGCCTTGATACCGTTGGACTGGCAGGCATCAACCATTTTGGCAACGGTGAAGTGCCACAGGTCCTGTTGATAGAATGCGCGTGTGGCGCCTTCTTCTGTGGCATCTGCCAGAACGCCGTAGAAGGGATGACCGCCACCGACACGGGTAGTTTTCATGCCGCGCGATGCTGCCAAGTCTGCCGGGCCTAGGCTCATGCCGTGCATACGCGGGGAAGCCGCAGCAATTTCTGAAACCTGTTCCACACCCAGCGCCGTTTCCAGCAGCGCGTGGATCATGATCGGTTTTTTGACGTTATGTTTGGCTTCCAGTTGAGCAAGAAGCTGGTCGACATAATGAATGTCCCACGGTCCTTCGACTTTGGGCAGCATGAGAACGTCCAGTTTGTCACCTGCTTCGGCGACAAGTTGCGTGACATCATCCAAAAACCAGGGGGAGTTCAGGCAGTTGACACGCGTCCATAAAGAAGTACTGCCGAAATCGTTTGCTTTGGCAACTTCGATAAAGCCTGCGCGGGCTTCTTCCTTGGCATCGGCCGGGATCGCATCTTCAAGGTTACCGAGGATAACATCTACCTTTTGGATCATATCGGGCACACGGGCACGCATTTTTTCCATGTGCGGCGGGAAGAAGTGAATCATCCGTTCCAGCTTGACCGGAACTTCGCGATAGGGCTGGGGGGCACCGATGGCGAGGGGCTCAAAAAACTTCTTGGGAGGTTTGCTCATCTTCAACGTTTCCATTTCTTTTAAAGGGCGGAGCCTTTGTCAGCTCTCGAATCTGCCGCCGATTGTGCATCGCGATATGGCAACGCACAAGTTTTTTTTCAAGAAATAAGGTTGCAAATGCAACTTATGTTATTAATTATATGAAAACAAACGATTTTTTATAGTGATAAGCTTTGGTCTGCGTCAGAGTGACTGAATTTTTACTTCTCTTTATCTGCCGGATTAAACAAGGCAGCCAGCGGGTGTTTGTTGAGCACCAGTTGCTTTTCGCGCTCCCCGATCAAATGCGTGTAGATGGTGGTGGTGGAAATATCGGCATGACCCAGCATTTGTTGTAGGCTGCGCAGGTCCATATCATGGTCCAGCAGGTGGCTGGCAAAGGAGTGCCGCAGCACGTGGGGGGAGACGGTTTTTGTAATCCCGGCTTGTGCGGCACAGAGGCGCAATTCTTCAGCAAAGCTTTGACGTGATATATGCCCTGCCTTTGCACTGCGTGACGGAAAGAGCCAGGGGCTTTCCTGCCCTTCACGCAGGAATTCAGCGCGATGCTGGCGATAGATGTTGACCGCTTCAATCGCTTTTTGGGTGAGGGGCACCATGCGTTCCTTATTGCCTTTGCCTGTGATGATCAGGGTGTTGTCCTGTCGGGTGAAGGCGGAAAGGGGCAGGGTGATCAGTTCAGAAACCCGCAAACCACTGGCGTAAAGGAGTTCCAGCATGGCGCAGAGCCTTATCCCCTTGGCCCCTTTTGTTTCTTGTGCCTTTTTCAACAGGCCATTGATTTCTTTTTCTGTCAGATATTTCGGCAAGGGGCGCCCCAGCCGCGGGCTGTCCAGATGAATGGCGGGGTCATCGGGGCGCAGGCGTTCCCCATACATGAATTTGAAAAACTGTTTCAGGCAGGAAAGTCTGCGTGCGGCGGTACGCGGGGCATAGCCGCTGTCATTAAGCATTTTGATGAAGGCGCGCAGGGTCTCTGTATCGACTGTTTCCAGCCGATGTTTTTTTTTGATCAGAAATTCTTCCAGTTTCTCAAGGTCGCGGCGGTAACTGTCCAGCGTATTGCGCGCTGCCCCGCGTTCCACCGACATCATTTGTAGAAACGATGTGATGTGACGCGAGGCAGGCATGGCTTAATATCCGTCTGAAAGGGCAGTCTCTACAGCAACGGCACGTGCATCGCGTTCCAGCCCCAGTGATTTAAGAGCGGCAAGACTGTCATGCAGGAACGGGGCTGCAAGCTTTTGTGGGTTTTGTCCGTTAAAACCGAGCAGACTGAGAAGAACGGTTTCACCAAGGCGTTGTTCGCTAACCGCTTTGCCAAGTTTGATCCAAAGCCCGGCTTTGGGTGTTTCTTCACTTTGTGCAGGTCCGTTAATCAGTTCAAGCCAAAGGGCGTCCGGCACAACAAGACCAAGGCCTTCCATCATGGAAAAAAGGCGTGCTGCCCTTGCGAAACTTTCCGGTTTCTGTTCCTGTGCCAGCCACCAGCCGGTTAAAGCCTGTGCAACGGCCGGGGCTGCAACGTCAAATCCGGCCAGTGCGGCCAGTGGGCGGATCAATGTCCATTGCTGTGCGGCTTCTGCATCTGTGAAGGCGGCATTGCGCAACATCAGATACCAGCTTTTTGCATTTTCCCAGTCTCCGGCTGCCAGCAGGGCGCGAAAGCTTGTCGGGGCAAACCATAACATATCAATCGTATGGGGTAATTGTGCAATGAGCGGTGCATAGAGGCGGGAAATGGCAAAAAAACGATCCTGCGCCGCAGCCAGTTCAAACGCCAATGCCATGGTTTCGCTGCGCACCACATCAAGCTGATCTTTCTTTGTGCTGACCTGATAGAGCAGGGCTTGTGCCTTGAGCGGTTCCATTTTTTCCGCTGCTGCCAGTGCATCGGTGCGTTCCTGTGTGCTGAATTCCATGGCTTTGAAAGCCTGTGCCATGAAATCAACGCTGGCGATGTTCAGTTCCACTGCTTTTTGTGTGGCAGCGACATCGCCGTTCTTGGTCAGCAGGCTGAGCATATTCGGGGATTCAGAAGCGCGGACTTCATCGGAAAGAATGGCCTTGTTGGCGGTGATCAGTGCCAGTTCAAGTGCAGAAGGGGCCGGCAGGGTATCAATTTTTGCGCGTTCCCCATTATTGATGGCATCCATCAACTGATAATAGACCGGGTCATTGTCACCGGAGTCGCGCAACAAAGACAGGGACAGCATGGCCTGATCGTTCTGTTTGGCGAGAAGACGGCAAAAGGCCAATGTCTTGACCCAGAACGGGTCTGTGCTGGTTTGACTGTTGACGGCAGCTTGCGCGCAGGCTTTGGTGTTTTGTTGTGCCATCAGGTAGGCCTGTGTCTGTACTTTTGCCAGATCAGGGGTACGTTCTTCCTGAGGGGCTGCATCAATCAGTTCGATGACATCTTCCGTCTGCCCCATCTCGACAAGTTTTTCTGCACGCAAGGCAAGAAGCGTTTTGTCACCGCTGGCTCCTTGCGGGGGTTGTGCAGCACTAAGCAGGAGGCGACGTTGCAAAATGCGCAAGTAGGGGGCATGCGGTTTTGCAGGAAGCTTTGCCAGAAGAGCTTCGATAAAGGGTCGTGTGCTGCCTTGCCACATCTGTGCACCAAAGCTGTTGCTGCCACTTAAAACCCCAAGGCTTTCGGAACTGACAGCACTCAGGGATTGAACATTAATGCCGCCTGACAAGGTTTTCACCGGTATGGGTGTAACGTTGGGGACATCTGTATCTGTTGCTTTTGGGGCAGGGGCCAGCACGCGCGGGGCAAGAGGGCGTGGTGCGCTGTCTTGGGCATGCAAGGGCAGAGCCATACTTATCAACAAGGCGGTGCAGAGCGTTGTGACGGGCAGAATACGCATGGGCATTATCGCGGGAAACGATCGTCAGGGACGGTTTTGTTGACAGGTGCAGTTGGTGCGGGAATATCCCAGGTCGCGAGAAAGACGCCGGCACCACCAAGTGTGAGCAGAATCAGGATAAGGAGAAATTTTGAAAAAGCCTTCATGACGAATTTTTGTCTTCTTGTGGCTGGAGTTTGAGGGTTGAAGGCAGTCTAACCGTCTCTTATGACAGTTTCAACGCCATCGGTGCAGAATTCTACTTACGAAAAGATAAAATCTTAATTAAAGTAGGCGCCAAGAAGTCAAATTTTAAAAATTGAAACGACAAAACGTGACAGTAAAAAAGAAAAAACTGCGTCTGCCCAAAGGAAGCTCGCTGGTGATTGTTGGGTTGATGGGGGCAGGTAAATCGTGCGTGGGCCGCCAATTGGCACGTTATTTCGACATTCCTTTTGTCGATGCGGACCGTGAAATTGAGGAGGCAGCCGGGTGTTGCGTGGCTGATATTTTCGAATTTTACGGGGAAACGGCCTTTCGCGATGGTGAGCGCCGGGTCATTAAACGCATTCTGGAAGGTGACCCCTGCATTCTGGCAACTGGGGGCGGGGCTTTTATGAATGAACAGACGCGCAAGCTGATTGATGACACAGGCACCAGTCTGTGGCTTAAGGCGGATGTGGACGTGCTGATCAAGCGTACAACCGGACGCAGACACCGCCCTTTGCTGAATCAGGGAGATCCTGCAAAAATTTTGCGAAAACTGGTGGATGAACGTTATCCGGTCTATGCTAAGGCCGATATTATTGTTGAAACCTGGGATGAAACGCAGGAATCGACCCTTAAACGCGTTATCGCCACTTTAAAGAAATTGGATTTGAGTTGAGATTATGACAGCTGATCAAAATACACTGCATGTGGACTTGGGGGAACGCAGTTACGATATTCTGGTGGGACCGGGACTTTTGTCCAAGGCCGGAGCCCTGTTGAGCCCGTTGTTAAAATCAAAGCGGGTGGTGATTGTTACAGATAGCAACGTAGGGCCGCTTTATCAGGATAAACTGGTGCGGGTGCTGGATAAGGCAGATATTCGAAGTGAGGCGATTACCTTGCCAGCAGGGGAGGCGACAAAAAGCATCGCGCAGTTCGAAAAGCTGCTGGAAGATATCCTGTCGTTGGGAATTGAGCGTGGCACAACCCTGATTGCTTTGGGCGGTGGTGTGATTGGCGATATTACCGGATTTGCCGCAGCGACACTTTTGCGCGGGATTGACTTTATTCAGGTTCCGACCACGCTTTTGTCACAGGTAGATAGTTCTGTCGGCGGGAAAACAGGCATTAATGCCAAGGCGGGTAAAAACCTGATCGGGGCCTTTCATCAGCCGCGTCTGGTTCTGATTGATACAGAAAGCCTTAATACCCTGCCCAAACGTGAACTGCTGGCCGGTTATGCCGAGGTGGTGAAATACGGCCTGTTGGGCGATGTAGTTTTTTATGACTGGCTGGAAGAAAACGGGGCTGCGTTGCTGGAAGGCAATCAGGATTTGCGCCGCGAAGCCATTTTGAAAAGTTGTACGGCCAAGGCCGATGTGGTGCGCCGCGATGAAAAGGAAGGCGGCGTGCGTGCCCTGTTGAACCTGGGCCATACGTTCGGGCATGCGCTGGAAAAGGAGTGCGGCTATAGCGGGGACTTGCTGCATGGCGAGGCCGTGGCAATCGGCATGGTGATGGCTTTTGAATTCTGTGCCCGTGCGGGGCTGTGTACGACTGCTGATGCAGAGCGTGTGAAGGCTTATCTTAAAGCGGTTGGTCTGCCGGTGGATTTGAGCAGCCTGCCTTGTGAGAGCTGGACGTCCGAATTGCTGATGGCTCATATGCTGAAAGACAAAAAGGTCAAGGACGGCAAGGTCACCTTTGTTCTGGTACGTGCCATTGGCGATGCCTTTATGAGCCGCGATGTGCAAGATAATGCTTTGAAAAACTATCTGGACGACCTGTTGGTACGTTCCAAAGGATAAACCGAGTTGGGGTAAGGAAAATATTATGACGATCATCATCTGTGCCATTGTTCTGTTGATCCTGTTTTCCGCTTTTTTTTCAGGTTCGGAAACAGCATTGACGGCAGCTTCGCGTCCCTTGATGTATCAATTGGAACAAACGGGTGAAGATGCGCGTGCGGGTACGGTGAACCGCTTGCTGGATTCAAAGGAACGTCTGATCGGTGCGATCTTGCTGGGAAACAATCTGGTCAATATTCTGGCTTCCGCCCTTGCAACCAGCGTGATGATACAGATGTTCGGGGAAACCGGGGTTGTCTGGGCGACCTTGGTCATGACCGTTGTGGTGTTGATTTTTGCGGAAATCATGCCCAAGACTTACGCTATTCAAAACGCCAACCGGATGGCTTTGGTGATTGCACCGATCATGCGCACGTTGGTTTTTGTCTTGGCCCCGATCACCATGACCACACAGTTTATTGTGGCCGGTACCCTGAAGCTTTTTGGGGCGGGCCGCCCGGAAGATACAGGGCAAAGTGCAGAAGAATTACGTGGCGCCATTAACTTGCATGATGGTGATGGTGATGAAGGTGTTTCACAAGAACGAACCATGTTGCACAGTATTCTGGATCTCAACGAGGTAGAGGTCGGTGAAATCATGACCCATCGCAAGCAGGTGGTCATGATTGATGTGGCACTTGCAGCCGATGAAATTGTTGAGCAGGTTTTGGAAAGCCCTTATACCCGTATTCCCCTTTATCAGGGAGACCCGGACAATATTGTCGGTATTCTGCATGCCAAGGCACTGTTGCGTTCCCTTCGTGCCCATAACGGCGATGTCAGTCAGTTGAATGTGGTGGAACTGGCCGGGGAAGCATGGTTTATCCCTGAATCAACCACTTTGATGGGCCAGTTGGAAGCCTTTCGTGCCCGGCGTGAACATTTTGCCATTGTGATTGATGAATATGGTTCCGTGATGGGAATTGTCACACTGGAAGATATTCTGGAAGAAATCGTCGGGGATATCGAAGACGAACATGATGATATGGTGGAAGGGGTACAGGCACAGGAAGACGGTTCTTTCATTGTGGACGGTATTGTGACGATCCGCGACCTGAACCGCGAATTTGAATGGCGCCTGCCTGATGAGGAAGCTGCGACGATTGCGGGCTTGTTGATGCATGAATCCCGGCGCATTCCGGTGGTCGGGCAGATTTTCCACTTTTTTGGTTTCCGCTTTGAAGTGTTGAAACGCAAGCGTAATCAGATCACTTCCATCAAGGTTTATCCGCCGCAGGAATAGGGCATATGTACATCTTCTTATCCAACCCTTAAAGCAGATAAAGGTTTTGTCACACTGGCGAAGGCCAGTGTCCATAAGTCGCTATTTTAAACAAGGTGGATGCTGGCCTTTGCCAGCATGACGATACTTTTCTTATCTCGAATTGGCGTTAAAATCCTCCAATACAATTGAAACATGTGGAGCCATCCCTATGTATAAAAAAGCCCTGTGGAAAGGGTTATTCAGGTTATAGGGAGAGCAAGATGCAGAAAAAACTTGTACCGGATGTCATTAAGGAATGTCGTTTGACGACAGCAACCAAAGACAAAACTGTGCGCGATGCGGCTGTGTTGATGACGGCACAGAATATTGGTGCATTGGTCGTGGTGGATGGCCGAAGGATTGAAGGGATTGTGACAGAACGCGATTTGATGCGTAAAGTCATCAGCGCAGGTCTGGACCCGGATACAACCCTGGTGGGGGAAGTGATGACAGCCAATCCCGATACGGTGATGGCAGAAAGTCTTTCGGGGGAAGCACTGGATATGATGGTGGAAAAAGGGTATCGCCATTTGCCAATTGTCAATGCACAGGGGCATCCGATTGGAATGGTTTCAGTGCGTGACCTTTATCAGGCTGTGCAGGAAGGGCTGGCAGAAGACCTACAGGCCTGTGAAACATATGTTCAGGGCGGGGAAAGTTATGGCATGGGGGCTTGACGCCCCTGTGATCTGACTTTAAATCAAGTATCGAACATATAGCTGCATTTTTTAAAGGTGCAGCTATATGGTTTTGTCCCCTTTTGATGTTCGAGGATGCCCTGAAATGCCGTTGCCCCCACCAGCTAAACGTAAACATTTACATACCCGCGAGATTGTTTTTCATGGTTATGAACGCGAAGACGGCATGTTTGATGTTGAAGGTCATCTGGTGGATACAAAAACATATGCGTTTCCCAATCAGGACCGGGGGGAAATTCAGGCGGGAGAACCAATCCATAACATGCGTTTACGTTTGACGGTGGATGATGAGTTGACTGTGCGTGAAGTGAATACTTCAATTGACAACAGTCCTTTTCACATCTGTAAAAACATTACACCGGCCTTCAAGGTGCTGGAAGGCATGCAGGTCGGGCCGGGCTGGAACAGGCGGGTGCGTGAAAAGCTTGGTGGGGTCAAGGGCTGTACACATTTGGTGGAGATGCTGGCCCCCATTGCAACGGCCACTTACCAGACCCTTTTTCCCGCTTTAAGGCGCCGCCGTGAAAGCCAGCCTCAGGACGAACGAGAAAAGCCGCATATGATTGATGGTTGTCACGCAATGGATAGTTCGGGGGCGTTGGTGCAAGAACGCTGGCCGGAATATTTTGTGGAGAAAAAGGAAGTCGTTTGAGCCTTGGCTCATAAGGGAACAAGGAGCTCTTCAGCTTTCTTTGAACAAAAAGCACAAGGTCTGGCTCATTGTTTTGTCAGTTCGGCAAAGACAGTGTGAATTGTGCCCTGCCTCGAAAGGGGCTTTATCCAAATGTGCACGCAAGTAAGTGACGACAAAGGCGCGAATGGCCGAAGTGCGGTTACTGCGGGGGCGTAATGTGCTAACCCAGCTGCACAGCGTGTGAATATCTGTCTGCTCTTGGGTGCAGATGATATCCAGCATTTCCCAGATTTCGGGTTCGAGGCGAAAACTCGTGCGTTGAGCATTGACGACCACATTGCGGCTAATGAGAGATGACATTCTTTTCCCATGGCATTTTTGATTGGACTATTATTTAAGTCAGTTAAAAAATACCATGGGTAGATTTATTGTCAAATTATATCGCCTTTAAATTATAATCAGGAAAGAGCTTCATACTCCTTTTGGGTAAGTGTCTTTAGGGCTAAAGCATGGACGCGTTCTTTCAATTCTTCGGCTAGAACCTCATAGACCATACGTTGACGTTGAACCCGGTTAACGCCTTCGAATTGAGTGGATACGATCAGGAGTTGGAAGTGGCTTTCACCTTTTGGGTTAGACCCTACATGGCCTGCATGAAGATGCGATTCGTCATTTAGCTCAATAAATGAAGGATTCAAGGCTAATTTTAATTTTTCTTCCATAATATCAGCAACGGACATTTCTTACCTTTTTAACTAAATGGTTGAATTTAATAACAGTACCGATGTTCCGGCTGTTCAACTTATAGATTATGAAATCTAAAGCTTGCTAACTTTTTTTCAATACTATACTAAGGAAGTATCAAAAATAAAAATAATGAGTTCTGTCGTCTCTAAAGTTGACCTGAATTTGAAAGGTGGGAGTTTTTACCCATGTCTGACACAGTGAATAAAAAAAGAGCAGATGACGTCGATCGGTTCGTCGGTGAGAAAATACGTGAACGCCGTATCATGTTGGGGTTGACCCAGCAGGAGTTGGCGAAAGGTATTGGTGTGACATATCAGCAGGCACACAAATACGAACAAGGTGTAAACCGTGTGTCTGCGGGACGCCTGTTTGAAATTTCACGAATGCTGAATACGCCTGTTGAATTTTTCTTTGACGGTATCGGTGGGGATGAGCCACGCGAAGCCAACCCGCGTGAACGCATGGGGCTTGAACTGTCGCGCCACTTCTCCATGATCCGCAATGAAAAACATCAGGAAGCTCTGTCCAGTCTGGCGCGTGCGCTGGTTGAAGAGAAAAAATAATTGATATTTTGGCAGATTGCTGCTGAACGGCAGAGCCAAAATCATCTGACGTTTTTAATGTCTTTTGCTCCGGCGGGTGGCTTGCTATAAACGGCTATTATCCCATATTCAATGGGAACCTCTACTTGTGGGATCGTGCCGCCGTGAGCTTTAAGACAGATTTGCGTTTTAATAGCCGTTTTTGGGAAAAGCCGGATGAAGAAATTGATCCGGATGTGCCTGCATGCTCCTGGCCCGGTTGTCAGGGGCATGGCGCGTTCAAGGCCCCCAAGTCACGCGAAAGCCTTCGTTCCTATCATTACTTTTGCCTTGATCACGTGCGCGAATATAATCGGCGCTGGAACTATTATGAAGGCATGAATTCAGCAGAAATCGAACGCGACATGTATAAGGATTATACATGGGACCGCCCGAGCTGGAATTTCGGCACTTTCAAAAAGACACCCGGTGCAGGGGGCGGCTTTAAAGACGATTTCGGTTTTTTTCATGAAGACGGCAGTTTCAAGAATGAACCCGAAGACGATTATAGCCAGTTTGATCAGGAAGAGCGCAAAGCCTTTGCTATCCTTGATTTGAAGCCTGATGCCACCAAGAAAGAACTCAAAGCGCGCTATAAGGTTTTGGTGAAAAAACATCATCCCGATGCAAATAATGGTGATAAAGATGCAGAAGAACGCTTCAAAATTATCAGCCAAGCCTATACATTGCTTAAAAACACCCTCCTTGATTAACAATAAAGACATATTAAAATGAATGATGTTGCAGGCAGCCAAGCCTTTCCTCTGAACGGGCCAGATACAACCGTAGACGTTCGTAAAACTTTCGGCATTGATGTGGATATGGAGGTGCCGGCCTTTTCTGAAAAAAACGAATATGTGCCGGATAGCGATGACAGCTATCGTTTTGACCCCGAGACGACATTGGCCATTCTGGCCGGTTTTGCCTATAACCGCCGGGTGATGATTCAAGGTTATCACGGGACGGGGAAATCATCTCATATTGAACAGGTGGCTTCCCGCCTGAACTGGCCTTGCATCCGTATCAATCTGGATAGTCATATCAGCCGGATTGACCTTGTCGGCAAGGATGCGATTGTGTTGAAAGATGGCAAGCAGGTTACCGAGTTTCGCGAAGGGATTTTGCCCTGGGCCTTGCAACACCCCTGTGCACTTGTTTTTGACGAATATGATGCCGGGCGTCCCGATGTGATGTTCGTTATTCAACGTATTCTGGAAGTGGAAGGCAAGTTGACGCTGCTGGATCAAAACCGTGTGATCCGCCCGCACCAGCACTTCCGTATGTTTGCTACAGCCAATACCATCGGGCTTGGCGATACAACCGGCCTTTATCATGGCACCCAGCAGATCAACCAGGGCCAGATGGACCGCTGGTCGATTGTGCAGACGCTGAACTATCTGCATCATGATGAGGAAGTGGAAATTGTTCTGTCCAAGATGCCGGATATGAACAATGAAAAGGGCCGTAAAAATGTGTCCGCCATGGTGGAACTGGCTGACCTGACCCGCCAGAGCTTTATTAACGGCGATCTTTCCACCGTCATGTCACCGCGTACCGTGATTACATGGGCGGAAAACGCGCATATCTTTGGCGGTGATCTGGCTTATGCCTTCCGTGTGACTTTCCTCAACAAGTGTGATGAGATGGAACGCCCGGTGGTGGCGGAATTTTATCAACGCTGTTTTGATGTGGACCTGCCTCTCAGTGCTGCCCGTGTGGCGTTGAGCTAAGGTCGGTTTGTTATGCAGGAAGATGCACGCGATTTATTGAAACGGGTGACCACGGCGACCGTACGTTCTTTTTCGAGCGAAGCGGAACTGATGGTGAACTATTCACCGGGCGCGGCGACTGTGTCACGCAAGGCGGTGCGTTTGCCGATGCCGTCTCGCGGGGCGATTGCTCAGGAAGATCTGGAACGTCTGCGCGGGACGGCTGATGCGGCTTCCTTGCGGTTGCGTTTTCATGATGAAGCTTTGCATCGTTCCAAAATGCCCAGTGACCCGAATGCGCGAGATGTCTTTGAAATGGTCGAACAGGTGCGTGTGGAGGCCTTGGGCTCCCGCCGTATGCTGGGTGTTGCACAAAACCTGCGCGGGTTACTGGAATTGCGCTGTCAGGAAAATGGCTGGGGGCAGTCCGTAAGCCGTGAGGATGTACCGATGGCGCAAGGGCTTGCCCTTTTGGTGCGTGAACGCCTGAGCGGGCGTGAATTGCCGGCTGTGGCCAAGAAGGCAGCCGACCTGTGGCGCCCTTTTCTGGAAGAACACGGTCAGGATGTTCTCAACGGTCTGGTGGATAATGCCGATGACCAGAAAGCGTACGGTGAAGCGGTTTATCGTTTTCTGGAAGAACTGGAGTTGATGGAACCGCCGAGCGGTGAACCGGAAGAAGACGAACAAAATAACCAGAGTCAGGAAACGGATGGGGAAGACAGCCCGTCCGAACAGGAAATCGAATCTGTTGGTTCCGGTGGGGAAACCGCTGATGATATGGATATGCCTTCCGCCCCCAGTGATGATATGGGGGCGATGGATGCCGAGGCAGAGGAAGGTGAGGAAGACGAAAATATGGAGCCCGGTCAGGGTGAAGAAAGCCCGGCCGGGCCGACCAAACGTCCCAACTGGTGGGACCCTTCTCAGGCCATTCAGATTGATTATAAAGCTTATACGAGCGAGTTTGATGAAGAGGTCGAAGCCGAAGACCTTTGTGATGATGAAGAACTGGAACGTTTGCGCCGCCAGCTTGATATGCAACTGGCGAACTTGCAAGGGGTTGTCGCGCGTATTGCCAACCGCCTGCAACGCCGCCTGATGGCCCAACAACAGCGTTCGTGGGATTTTGATCTGGAAGAAGGTTTACTGGATTGTGCCCGTCTGGCCCGCATTGTTGCCAACCCAACCCATTCCCTTTCCTATAAATGGGAAAAGGAAACCGAATTCCGTGATACGGTCGTTTCCCTGCTGATTGACAATTCCGGCTCCATGCGCGGACGGCCCATTACGGTGGCAGCCATCAGTGCTGATATTCTGGCGCGCACGCTGGAACGTTGCGGGGTGAAGGTGGAAGTCCTTGGCTTTACCACCAAAGCCTGGAAGGGTGGCAAGGCGCGTGAGAAATGGATGAGCGAGGGCAAGTTGCCAAACCCGGGCCGTTTGAATGATTTGCGCCACGTGGTCTACAAACCAGCCGATGTGCCGTGGCGGCGGGCGAAAAACAATATGGGCCTGATGCTGAAAGAAGGCCTGTTAAAAGAGAATATCGACGGGGAGGCCCTGCTGTGGGCATATAAACGTTTAATGGTTCGCCCTGAAGAACGTAAAATCCTGATGGTTATTTCAGATGGGGCGCCGGTAGATGATTCAACGCTTTCATCCAATCCGGGCAGTTATCTGGAAGCCCATTTGCGTGAAGTCATTGAATGGATGGAAACCAAAACACCTGTTCAATTAACGGCTATTGGCATTGGGCACGATGTGACAAGATATTATCGTAATGCGGTCACGCTGAGTGACCCTGAAGATCTGGGTGGCACAATTCTGCAAAATTTGGCTGATATGTTTGATGCAGAGTTGGAGAACAAACACTTTCGCAAATGAGTTGTGGTTGACGTTCTCGAACAAAGGGAAGAAGGACTGTAAAAGGTGGATAAAAAGGATAAAAACCTTGAATATTCGCTGCTGCGCAATGTGATCAATCAGATGCCAGATGTCTTTATTTTAAAAGATAAAGACGGGAAATTTGTCTTGTGCAATGAAACCCTTGCCAATTTTTACAATACCACCCCCGATGAGATGGTTGGCAGGGATGATCGTGATTTCGGTGTCCCGAAGGAGATGGCCGATTTTTTTCGCGAAAATATTCAGGATATTATTGCGCGTGGGAAAACCGAGATTGTTTATGAAGACAGTCGGGATGCGCAAAGCGGGGAAATCCGGCATTTTAAATCCATCAAGAAGCCGATCAAAAATGAAAAGGGCGAAGATCAGGTCATTGTGATTGCGCAGGATATGACGGAACTGATCAACCTGAAAAACCGGGCAGAAGAAGGTGAAAACCGCCTAAGCAAAGTTCTTGAAGTGATCGGTGAAGGCTTGTGGGATTGGGATATTGGAAGTGGTGAAGTCAAGCACAACAAGGAATGGGGTGTGCTGCTTGGCTTTGAGGAAGGCGCTGTTTGTGGAACGGTAGAAGAATTTTCCTCTCTTTTGTATGAAGAAGACCGCAAGATGGTCATGCAAAGAATTCAGGAGCTTCTGGACGGAAAGGTCAGCCGCTATGAATCCACGCATCGAATGGTCGATAAACAGGGGAATATTCTGTTTGTGAAAGACAGAGGGGTGATTGCCCGTTATGACGAAGATGGGAAACCCGCTCAGGTCATCGGGAGCTTTCGCGATATTACAGAACAGTTGAAGGCGCAGGAAGAGGTGATTGCCAAGCAGCGTTTGGAAGAACGCCATAAACTGCTGGAAAAGCAGGCTGAGCTTCTTCATACGCTGGCCGTAACGGATAATTTGACCGGTTTAAAAAACAGGTCCTACTGTGAAGAGGCGATGGCAAATGAACTTCACAGGTTTGAAAGGATGGAGAACCATTTTTCCATTTTGCTGCTGGATCTGGATTTTTTTAAACGCATTAATGATACTTTCGGCCATGACGTTGGCGATCTGACGTTGGTTAAAGCCGCAGAAACTTTTCAGAAACTGATCCGAAAATCGGACATGGTCGGGCGCTGGGGCGGTGAAGAATTTCTCATTGTTTGCCCGGACACTTCCTTAACAGGAGCGGAAGAGCTTGCCCAAAAAATTTGCCGCCATCTGGCGAAAGAAGATTTCCCTAAAGTGGGGCAGGTCTGTTGCAGTATCGGTGTGACGTCCAGTCTGAAAGGGGATGACAAATTCAGTCTGCTCAAACGGGCGGACCGGGCCCTTTACGATGCGAAAAAAACGGGTCGCAACCGTGTTGTGGTTGGGCTTTAATCTTTCATAACGGGAAGGAAGAACCATGAAAAGGTTCAGGTGTTTTATGGTGCTGCTGGCAGTCTTAGGTCTGTCGTTGCAGGCCTTTGCACAGGATGAAAGTCTGGAAGTTGCCCAAGAGAAGATTGATTTTGTCCCCTTCGCTAATGAACGGCTGACTTTATTGTCTATTGTTGCATTGAGCGCTGAGAAACCGGAATTTGGTGGATTTTCGGCTTTATTGAAAAGACCAGACGGATTTCTTAGCGTGACGGACAGGGGGCAACTGGCCCGCTTTGATGCCTCGTTTCAATCCGTTGCGATGATGGCTTTGCTTGAAAAAAATGATGATCCGCTGGAAGGTAAAAAGCGTACAGATGCAGAAGGTCTGGCGATAGGGCGTAAGAACACGGTTCTGGTTTCTTTTGAACGCGACCATCGGATTGTCCCATATAATGCGGCCGGGTATGTGATGGGAAAGCCTTTAAAGCTACCCCGCAAGGTTCTGAAACTACCTAAAAACGGCGGTCTTGAAGCGATTGAAACCTTGCAGGACGGACGTCTGGTTCTTTTGGCGGAAGGTAAAAAAGATGATCGCGATTCTCTTATCTGGGTTTCCCAAAAGAAAGGGGGCTGGAAAAAGGGAAAAATCAGCCAAAGTGATGGCTTTCGTCCAACCGGTCTAACGCGTTTGCCCGGCGGGGATCAATTGATTTTGCTGGAACGCTCCTATACGCCTCTTGTCGGGGTGAGGATTCGTTTAAGTATGTTGGATAGCGCAACAGGTCAACGTGGTGCCTTACTGGGGGAGCTGACAGCCGAATTGCCATTGGATAATTTTGAAGGTATTTCAGCTTACCGCAATGGAAAAGGACAAATCATTTTGTGTTTGATTTCGGATGACAACTTTAATCCATTACAACGCACATTGGTAATGAAGTTGCTTTACAAAGAATAATAGAACATACAAAAAACCCGCACCTCACTGAAGAGGGCGGGTTTTTTGTAAACCTTGAGCTAAAGGTGCTTGATTAAGCAGCTTTTTTAGCTTGAGCTTTTTTAACGCGGCTTTTCAAACGGCGAGCTTCGCGCGGCAGCTTGTCAGCCGGAGTATCCAGCAGGTAAGCATCCAGACCACCTTTATGTTCGATGGTGCGCAGTGCAGAAGCGCTAACACGCAGGCCAACAGAAACGCCCAGCGCGTCGCTAACCAGAGTTACGTCTTGCAGGTTCGGCAAGAAACGACGACGGGTGCGGTTCTTAGCGTGGCTTACGTTGTTGCCAGTTTGAACGCCTTTACCAGTAAGTGAGCAGCGACGTGCCATGATTCAAATTCCTTAATCTCATACATAATGAAGGTGGGGCCAGACATAGTCCCGCCCTCAAGAGAGACCCGCCTTTTACGGAAATCGCAATTCAGAGTCAAGGTGTATTTAAGTTTTTGTGAAGAATTTTACCTTCACACACCTTTCTGTACGATCCAGGGTCTCGTTGGGTGTTCTTTTAACGCTTTGTGTCCTGCTTTTTCAAGGCATCTTTTACATCGGTTGCATAATGGACATAAGGCGGTTTAAGCCCATGGGCAAACAACAGGCGGCGTTGGTCATGGCTGGTGCCGCAAAAATAGAGTTCCGCACCGTTCTTCCGGGTTTTTTGTGCAAGAATATCAATGGTATTGGCAGCTGTGGAATCCAGAAACGGCACGGCTGAAAAATCAATCACCAATGCGCGATGGCTGTCTGCAATGCGGTCCAGTACCGACCCGATGGAGGCCGCAGCCCCGAAAAAGAACGCACCGCTGATGCGATAAACAATGACTTTTGCATCATGGGCATTCTGATTCTCATAAGGGGTGCGTTCTTCAAAAGAACCGTCTGCCTGGTCTTCCCTGACAAAAGGCGTATGGGTTTCAATCGCGGTGATTTTGGACATGCGGTGGATAAACAGAACCGACCCTAGGGCAAATCCCACCACAATGGCTTCCGTCAGGTCACGCAGAACGGTTAATCCAAAGGTGACCAGCAAGATGGCAGCATCCCCGCCGGAGGCACGGATCAAAGTGGCAAAGGCGTGTTTTTCAACCATGTTCCAGGCGACGATTGCCAAGACACCGGCAAGGCTGGCCAGCGGGATGTACCCGGCGAGCGGGGCTGCGACCAGAATGAACAGCAGCAAAAAGGCCGAATGCAGAATTCCTGCAACAGGCCCATGGGCCCCGGCGCGCACATTGGTTGCGGTCCGCGCGATGGTGCCGGTTACACAGATGCCGCCAAACAGGCCGGAGGCCACATTGGCGACACCTTGGGCCACAAGTTCGCAGTTGGAACGGTGGCGACGCCCGGTCATGCCATCTGCGACAACGGCAGATAACAGGGACTCAATAGCACCCAGCAAGGTAAAGGCAAACGCACTGGGCAGCACGGCCTGCACTTTTTCAAGGGAAAAATCCGGCAGGTGCGGCATGGGCAGGCCTGCCGGGATGCCACCGAACTTTGAAGAGATGGTGGCAACGGGCAGGTCAAACAGGGCGCAGACAAGGGCGGCCAGTGCAACGGCGCTGAGCATGCCGGGCCAGCTGGGGGCGAACCGTTTCAGCAGGACGATAAAGGCGATAGTGGCAAATGTCAGAATGCAGGTCAAGGCATCAAAACTGTGCAGGCTGTGCCATAAAACCGGCAGTTTTTCCAGTAAGGGGCCGGGTTCAACTTCAGTCAGGGTCAGGCCGAGAATTTCTTTAAGCTGGCTGGCAAAGATAATCACGGCAATCCCGGCGGTAAAACCAACCGTTACAGGGTAGGGGATGAATTTTATATAGGTCCCCAAACGTAAAAAACCCAGCGCAGAAAGCATGACCCCGGACAGAATGGTGGCGGTGATGAGCCCGTCCATGCCGTGAAGTTGTACGGTGGTGGCAACCAGCACAATAAAGGCCCCGGCCGGACCACCGATTTGAAAGCGGCTTCCTCCCAGTGCAGAAACAATCACCCCGCCGATAATTGCAGTGTAAAGCCCTTGTGCCGGGCTGGCCCCGGAGGCAATGGCAATGGCCATGGAAAGGGGCAGAGCAACGATGGCAACCGTCAGGCCCGCAAGGGCGTCTGAGCGTAATTTGTTCAGGTCATAGCCTTCACGCAGAATGCTGACCAGTTTGGGCAGGTAAAGTTCGCTGAAGGAAGGAGAGGCGGAATGTAAAGTCTTACTATGGTTCATGATGTCCGGCGGCCTTGAAAAGGCGGCGGGATCGTCGGCATGGGGCTCGGCGCTCGCCGTCGCGTGGGTCAGTTGGGTGTTGTTTCCTTGAGACGGACACCGCGCCCTTGGCCAAGGCTTGGCGTGTTTTCACCAATAAGTTCGATGCCGCATCTATCCAGGGCTTCGACAACTTTCGTCAGGCTTTCCACAACGCCGCGTACATTGCCATTGCTGGCTTCCATACGCTGGATGGTCGGTACGGAGACACCGGCTTTTTGTGCCAGTGTTTTTTGGTCGATCCCCAAGAGGGCACGCGCTGCACGCAGTTGCGTTGCGGTAATCATGGCAGGATCCGTCTTTTAGAAATAACTTCTGATAGATAAAACATTCTTACTGATGTTTCAAGCATCACTTTTAAAGGAAAACCACGAGACATAAGTTTTGCCCTGAATTCTTGTTTTCAGGCTCTGCGATCCTGCCTAAAGTAAGGTATCGATTATTTTTAAGAAGGATTGGTCTTGATGACTTACCTTTATCTTGCCATTGCTATCGTTGCGGAGACTGTGGCGACAAGCGCTTTGAAGGCTTCTGCGGAATTCAGCCGTTTATGGCCCAGCGTGCTTGTTGTGAGCGGGTATGCCATTTCCTTTTATTTTATGACATTGGTGCTGCGTGTGATGCCTGTGGGGATTACCTATGCCATTTGGTCGGGTGTGGGAATCGTATTGGTGACTCTTGCCGGGGTGATAATTTACAGGCAAATACCTGATCTTGCAGCTCTGGTTGGGATCGCATTGATTATTGCAGGCGTCATCATCATCAACCTGTTTTCCAAAACCGTTCAGCATTGAGGGCAGGGCGATCACATTTTCGTGAGCGGATGAAATTTCGCAGATGCACAATTGTCTTTGTTTTTGCGATCATATAGATTTTGTAAATCTAATATTTCAAAAGGAAATGAAGGTTATGAAAAAACTTGTTCTTGCTTGCTCTTTGGCAGCTTGTACGCTTGCGGGTGTCGCAATGAGCTATGACGCCATGGCCGCAGAGAAAAATCCGGCAATCGTTCACCGTCAAAGCATTTATAAAATTGTTGGTGGTCATATGGGCGCTTTGCAGGCTCAGCTGTTTTTCGGGGGAGAAGGTGACCCGGTTTATCATGCCAACGGTATCAAGGAAGCTTTTGAACATATGGGCAAAGCTTATCCGGCTGGCTCCGATAAGGGGGAAACCCGCGCCAAGCCTGAAATCTGGGAAAATATGGCTGCTTTTCAGGAAAAAGGCAAAGCTGCATATGGGGCGACCATGGGTATGATTGAAGCCGCCAAAGGGGGCGACAAGGGCAAGATGGTTGAAGCTTTCAAAACATTGGGCGGTGCCTGTAAAGCCTGTCATAAGGAATTCCGCGCTAAATAAGCATCCGGATTCATGAAAAAGGGGCGTGCCGCTTGTCGGTATGCCCTTTCTTTGTTTATTTTAAGTGACTTGATATGATGATACGCCAGGAGATGAACATGGCTGAAATGAATAAAAAAGTTGCCGCATGGGATATTCCGACCCGCCTGTTTCACTGGATCTTGGTCACACTGATTGCTGCGGCCTATCTGACTTATGAGTTCGGCGATGTGAATATGACGTACCACATGTGGAACGGCTATACGATTTTGACCCTGTGCCTGTATCGCCTGCTGTGGGGGTTTTTCGGGTCCAGCACGGCACGTTTCAGTGACTTTATCAAGGGGCCGAAGGCGGTGATCGGCTATATTCTGTCTTTGCGGGGGAATGCACCGCAGAAATATCTCGGCCATAACCCGGTTGGCGGTTTGATGATTGTGGCCCTTCTTGGCTTGATCTTGACCCAAGGCACCATGGGGCTGTTTACCAGTGATGATATTCTGGTGGAAGGTCCGCTTGTTTTTCTGGTTTCAAGTGACTGGGTGGATACAGCCGGTTCCATTCACCGGCTTGGCTTTTGGGTGATTGTCAGCTTTGCAGCTGTTCATGTTGCAGCAGCTCTTTTTTACCTGTTTGTCAAAAAGGAAAACCTCATTCGCGCCATGGTCAGTGGCAAGAAAGAGGCCGAGATTGTCCCAGCAGGGGAAGAGTTACAGGCAGCTTCTCCATTGAAAGCCCTTATTTTTCTTGCCATTTCCGCCGGGATTGTCTGGTTTGGGGTGAATATTTCCAGCTTTATCTGATTGTGTTGTGTATGTTCCCTAACGGGCACGCGCAATGAAACGGATCAGACTGGCCTCACCTTGATGCAAGGGGCCTTCATCCAGATGGTCAAGCGTATTGTCGAGAAAGATAATCTCGGTTTCTGCAAAATCATGCAGCACTTCTTCTTCGCTATAAAGCCAGTCTTCATTCGGCGGGCCGCCACTGCTGCGGCCCAGCTGATCTTTGGAGAAAACTTCCATCAAAAGAACACCGCCGGGTTTTAAAGCCTTGATCATGTTGTTATGCAGGCTTTGGCGATGTGCAGACGGCATATGCAGGAAAATCGTGACAAGGGCATCAAACTTTTGTTCCGGCCATGTCCAGTTGTTGAGGTCGGCACATTCTGTCGTGATCTCAACGCCTTGTGAACTGGCAAGGCGGGTGGCTTTATCAAGGCCGACCTGCGAGCCGTCGACAGACAGAACCTGTAAGCCCTGTTGTGCCAACCAGACCCCATTGCGTCCTTCGCCATCCGCCAAAGCCAGAACATGACTTTGAGGAGCGAAATGATGTGCGTGTTTTGTCAGAAAGCTGTTGGGGTTTTCCCCATATTGATAATGTTCGCTGTTAAAGCGGCTGTCCCAAGGGTTTGTCATATTGTCTTATCCATTACATTGGCTGGGTCTCATGTAGGGTAATCGGACCTGCATTCAATAGGGTCGTGCAAAAAAAGCCCGGCCAACGCAAGCAGGCCGGGCTTTTGATTTACTTTTTCAGCTGTCAGCCCGGGCGGCGTGACATCAGGTCACGCAGGTTGGCGTCGATATGATCAAGGAATTGCTGGGTGGTGCACCAGCTTTGATCCGGGCCGACCAGAAGGGCAAGGTCTTTAGTCATATGACCGGATTCAACGGTTTCTACACAAACTTTTTCCAGATCATCGGCAAAGCGTTCCAGTGCGGGCGTTTCGTCAAACTGACCACGGAACTTTAAGGCACGCGTCCAGGCGAAGATAGAGGCGATCGGGTTGGTTGAGGTTTCCTTGCCTTCCTGATGCATGCGGTAATGGCGCGTGACGGTGCCGTGGGCGGCTTCGGCTTCAACGGTTTGTCCGTCAGGGGTCAAGAGAACAGAGGTCATCAGGCCTAAAGAGCCAAAGCCCTGTGCAACGGTGTCGGACTGCACATCGCCATCGTAGTTTTTACAGGCCCAGACAAAGCCGCCGGACCATTTCATGGCACAGGCGACCATATCGTCAATCAGGCGGTGTTGATAGATGATGCCGGCATGTTCGAACTTGTCTTTGAATTCAGCTTCGAACACTTCTTCGAAAATGTCTTTGAAGCGCCCGTCATAGGCCTTCATGATGGTGTTCTTGGTGGACAGGAAGACCGGCCAGCCCAGTTCCAGACCATAGTTGAGACAGGCACGTGCAAAGCCACGGATGGAGTCATCAACATTATACATGGACATGGCGACACCGGGGCTATCGAAATGGAACACTTCGTGGGTAACGGGCTCCCCGCCATCATCCGGGGTGAAGGTCATGGTCAGTTTACCGGCACCGGGCACCAGCATGTCGGTGGCTTTATACTGGTCACCGAAGGCATGGCGGCCAATAACAATCGGCTGGGTCCAGCCCGGCACAAGGCGCGGGACGTTGCGACAGATAATCGGTTGGCGAAAGACGGTGCCGCCAATGATGTTGCGCAGGGTCCCGTTTGGGGATTTCCACATTTTTTTCAGGCCGAATTCTTCCACGCGGGCTTCATCAGGCGTGATGGTGGCGCATTTTACGCCGACACGGTGTTCCTTGATGGCATTGGCCGCATCAACGGTGATTTGGTCATCAGTGGCATCACGGTTTTCCATGCTGAGGTCAAAATATTTAAGATCGACGTCCAGATAGGGCAGGATCAGTTTGTCTTTGATGAATTGCCAGATGATACGGGTCATTTCATCACCGTCGAGTTCGACGATCGGATTTTTGACCTTGATTTTATTCATGAGAAGAATCTCCTGAAAGGGATAAGGAACAGCGAAGTATTTTTGTGAATTATCTTCGACGATACGCTTGCATTTTTGGCTTGGCAAGCAAAGTTTTGGTATGACCAAATGCGCAGTTTTTCTTGGTTTTACAAAGGGTTGTAGGTAAAGGAAAGTCTCTGAAAATAACCCCTCTGGTATTACAAGTTTTTGACGGTTTTGGGGGCGCAATGAAATGTTTCGAAAGGGAGAATCGGTTGTGCATAAGGGGGGGGTGGCAAGAGCGTTTATTCATTAGGGATGGGATCGGCTGGTACCATCCCCCTTTGCAATCATGCGTAGCTTGTCCATAGAACCATGTTTTTCAAGGTATAACGCTGCCTATGTCATTGGTAATACCGAAAAAAAACCTAAATCAGTTGCGAGCCGGGGATGCAATGACTACAAATAGGCCCAGAATTTAAGTGTACCTTTCGGGGTCTAAGGGAGTTTTGAAACAAAATGACTGACATCATCTATACAATCGTCGATGAAGCGCCGGAACTGGCCAGCGGCTCTTTCCTGCCGATCATCAAGAAGTTCACGGCTGCTGCCGATATCGAAGTCGGCACCAAGGATATTTCCCTGGCTGCGCGTATTCTGGCCCTGTTCGGCAAGCAATCCGACGATTTGGCAGAACTGGGTGAACTGGTGAAAAAACCGGAAGCCAACGTGATCAAACTGCCGAACGTTTCTGCATCTGTGCCGCAGCTTATCGCAGCTATCAAGGAATTGCAGGACCATGGCTATGACATTCCCGATTATGTGGAAGACCCGAAAACGGACGCAGAAAAAGAAGCCCGTGCCAAGTACGACACAGTTAAAGGTTCTGCGGTAAACCCGGTTCTGCGTGAAGGTAACTCTGATCGCCGTGCGCCTTTTGCCGTTAAGGAATATGCCAAGAAAAACCCGCACCGCATGGGTGCCTGGACCAAAGATAGCAAAACGCACGTTTCCACCATGGGCCAGGATGATTTCTTTGCCAATGAAAAATCCGTCACCATGGCGGCTGCGACAGAAGGCCGCATTGAATTTGTTGGCAAAGATGGTGCTGTTCAGGCCTTGAAAGCCAGCTTACCGCTGCTGGAAGGCGAAGTGATCGACGGAACTTTCCTGTCTGTCAAAGCTTTGCGCAAGTTTTTGGCAGAACAGATTGCCGAAACCAAAAAACAGGGCATCCTGTTCTCCCTGCATATGAAAGCCACCATGATGAAGGTTTCCGATCCGGTGATCTTCGGTCATGCGGTTGAAGTTTTCTTTGCTCCGGTGTTTGAAAAGCATGCTGCAACCTTTGCAGAGCTGGGTGTGGATGTGAAAAACGGTTTCGGTGACGTGGTTGCCAAAATTGAAAATCTTCCGGCTGATAAAAAGGCTGAGGTTGAAGCCGACATCGAGGCTTGCCTGAAAGACCAGCCGGATATGTATATGGTGAATTCCGACAAGGGCATCACCAACCTGCATGTGCCTTCTGATGTCATCATTGATGCGTCCATGCCGGCTGTGATCCGCGGTGGCGGGAAAGGCTGGGGCCCGGATGGAAACGAAGGCGATACCAACTGCGTGATCCCGGATAGTTCCTATGCTGTTGTTTATGATGCGGTGATCAACTTCTGTAAGGAAAACGGCGCGTTTAACCCGTCCACCATGGGGTCTGTTCCCAACGTTGGCCTGATGGCGCAAAAAGCGGAAGAATACGGTTCTCACCCGCAAACTTTTGTTGCCCCGGCTGATGGCACCATTCGCATTGTTGATGCAGACGGCAATGTTCTGATCTCTCATGAAGTGGAAGAAGGTGATATCTGGCGTGCCTGCATGGCAAAAGATGCCCCGATCCGTGACTGGGTGAAACTGGCTGTAACCCGTGCACGCCTGTCTGATACGCCTGCTGTTTTCTGGCTTGATAAGAACCGTGCCCACGATGCGGAACTGATCAAGAAAGTGGAAGCCTACTTGCCGGAACATGACACAAGCGGTCTGGAAATCCACATCATGTCTCCGGCAGATGCGGCGACTTTCTCTTGTGAGCGTTTGAAAGAAGGTAAAGATACCATTTCTGTTACCGGGAACGTTCTGCGTGACTATCTGACAGACCTGTTCCCCATTCTGGAAGTTGGCACTTCTGCAAAAATGTTGTCCATCGTTCCGTTGATGAATGGTGGCGGCCTGTTTGAAACAGGTGCGGGTGGTTCTGCCCCGAAACACGTTCAGCAACTGGTGCAGGAAAACTACCTGCGTTGGGACTCACTGGGTGAATTCTGCGCATTGGGAGCTTCTTTGGAACATCTTGCCAATGCCAAGAACAACCCGAAAGCTGCCCTGCTGGGGAAAGCGCTGGATCAGGCGACAGCCAAACTGCTGGACAATAATGAGTCTCCGGCACGTAAGGTCGGGCAGATTGATAACCGCGGTTCTCATTTCTGCATTGCGCTTTACTGGGCTGAAGCCTTGGCTGCACAGGACGAAGATGCAGAGCTGAAAGCTTTCTTTGCACCGCTTTATGCGCAACTGAAAGAAAACGAAGCCAAGATCCGTCAGGAACTGATTGATGTTCAAGGCGCCCCGGCTGATCTGGGCGGCTATTACAATCAGGACCAGGCCAAGCGCGTGGCTGTGATGCGCCCGAGTGCAACACTGAATGCTATCATCGGCTAAGGCTTTAGGGCTTATTCCTTTTAAAAGGGCTGTGGAGGTTTTCTCCGCGGCCCTTTTTTTGTGCGTCCATTCTGGATGCTGGCCAGCGTCAGCACGACAGCACTCATTTGTCACACTGGTGCAGGCCAGTGTTTGTTTCCAGACTTGCGATTTTAGAAAATATTCCTATATTCTTGTTTTGTTCTTTTTGACAGGAGGGGGAAATGGTAGCTTTTCTTGCGGCCATACCGGCGCTTTTCGCAGCGATGAAGGGTGCGGCGGAGGTCTTTGATCTCGGTAAAAAAGTGGTGGAAGAGGTAACGGGTAAATCAAGTTCGGCGCAGGATCCGAAGGGGCTGAAAGAGGAAGTAGAGCTTTTATCAGCAGATCAGCAATCGGCTTTTGTGGCCCGCATGCAGGAAGAACTGCAAATTTATGAGGCGATTTCTGCGCGGCTGTCTCAGCAGGGCGGGCAGGTGGATGCGCAAACGCTGGAAACTTTGCCGCAAGATCAGCGCGGGCGCATCGCTTTTTTGCGTATGACAACCCGGCCCTGGGCGGTGCGCTGGATGGTGGTTGCGGTGGTCTTTCCGCCGCTTGCTACGGTTGGCATGAATCTGTTGATTGCTTTTTATAATGTTTTGAACAAGGCTTGGGCGGTGCAGCCTCACCTGATTGCCCAGATTGAGCCGGGCATGGTGCTGAATGAGCTGTATCTTTCCATGGTCGGCTGGGCTGCCGGTGTGATCATGACCTATATGGGCATGCGTGAAATCGGCAAGGCTGTCGGGCATAGCGATGAGGTTGGCCTTCGTGATGTGACGGGCACATTGGGGCGGGTGTATCAGGCGATGAAAACTGTTTTTGTACGCTGAATTTTGGAACCAAGGAAAAAGCCCGCTTTCCCAAAAACGGAAAAGCGGGCTTTTGAATAGCTGTGGACCCTCTTAAAACGTCCCCTGAAAGAGGGCCCACAGGTTCCCGCGAAATACATGGCATTCACAGGAACCCTCCCTAGAGCTAAATGCGGGTTAGATAGCCAGATATTCCTGACGCAGTTCTTCGTTATCAAGAACTTCCTGTGCGGTGCCGTCAAAAACGATTTGACCTGAATCCATGATAATGGCCCGGTCGGCGAGGTGGAGTGCCGCAATGGCGTTTTGTTCCACAATCACCGTTGTGATACCGAGTTTCTTGATATCCTCAAGTGTTTTCTCAATTTCATGGACGATGACCGGGGCCAGACCTTCGTATGGTTCATCAAGCAATAAAAGTTTGATGTCTTTGGCAAGGGCACGGGCAACGGCCAGCATTTGCTGTTCCCCGCCCGACATGGTCACGCCGATCTGATTGCGCCGTTCCCCAAGGCGGGGGAACAGTTCATAGAGACGTTCAATGGACCAGCCTTTTTTACCTTCGATCTGCGCCAGTTCAAGGTTTTCCTGAACGGTCAGACCGGGAATAATGCGACGGTCTTCCGGCACAAGCGCAAGACCGGCACGTGAAGCCTGAAAGGCTTTCATATCATGTAGGGGTTCGTGGTCCAGCCAGACTTCCCCGTGGGTGACCATGGGTTCGTCTGTGCGGGCGATGGCGCGCAGGGTGGAGGTTTTCCCCGCGCCGTTACGCCCCAGCAGGGCCACGATTTCGCCTTCGTGAATATCGAAGCTGACGCCTTGAACGATGTAGCTTTCACCATAGTAGGCATGCACATCCCAGACCGAGAAAAAGGCCGGGTCGGAACCATGGGATTTGACCGGTTTAAGGGTCTTTTGCAGCGGTCCCTCATAGCGTGCGACTGTATTATCACTCATAGGTGTGCGCCTCCCAGATAAGCTTCTTGTACGCGGGCATCGCCCTTCATTTCTTCCGGTGCGCCTTCTGCAATCACATGACCGCGCGCCAAGACGCTGACCTTGGTAGCCAGAGAGAACACCACATGCATGTCGTGTTCGATGATCACCTTGGTGATGTTGCGTTCTTCACCGATTTTTTTCAACAGGTCGATGGTGTTGTTGGTATCTGCACGTGCCATACCGGCTGTCGGTTCATCAAGCAACAACAATTTCGGGTCCTGCGCCAGACACATGGCAAGTTCCAGACGGCGCTTGTCACCACGTGAAAGCGAACCGGAATGCATGTGGCGTTTTTCAATCAGCCCGACATCCTTGAGGATTTCTTCTGCATGGTCGGCGACTTCGCCGCGCCCCAGAACATTGCCCCAGGAGTTGAACTTGTAAGATCCGTCCAGATGGGCCATGACCGGGATCATGGCATTTTCAAAGATGGAAAGGTCTTCGAAAACTTCCGGGGTCTGGAAAACGCGTGAAATACCTTTCTGGTTGATCTCATGCGGCGGCAGACCGAACAGGGTTTCGCCTTCCGATTTGTTGCCGAAGTAGCGAACCGTTCCCGTATCGGGAATGAGACGCCCGACAAGGCAGTTCAGGAAGGTGGATTTACCCGCCCCGTTAGGGCCGATGATGGCATGAACCGAGCCTTGTTCAACAACCAGATTCACATCATCAAGCGCTTTCAAACCGGAGAAGTTTTTGTTCACGCCTTCTACTGTAAGAATGGATGACATTATTCAGCTCCTCCCGCAGCAACTTCTTCTTCCTGTTTGGCAAATTTCGCCTTGATCCGGCGGAAGCCTTCCATGGCCCCACCGGGCAGGAAGATCACAACCAGCATGAACAACACACCAAGTGTCAGATGCCAGCCTTTACCGACAAATAGGGACGCAAAGGAAACCCAGATATGTTGGATAAAGTCGGGCAGGAAGCCGAAAATTTGGTTGAGGACAGCATCGTTGAATGCTGAAAAGATGTTTTCGAAATATTTGATGATGGTTGCCCCGAGGAACGGGCCCAAAAGGGTGCCGACACCGCCGAGAATGGTCATCAGAACAACTTCGCCCGAAGCTGTCCATTGCATGCGTTCTGCACCGGCCAAGGGGTCGATTACGACCATCAACGCACCTGCCAGCCCGGCATACATACCGGAAATGATGAAGGCGCTGAGCAGATAGGGTTTGGTGTTCAGGCCGGTATAGTTCATCCGGTTCTGGTTGGATTTTACCGCCAGCAGCATCAACCCGAAAGAGGAACGATACAGCCGCACAGAGAGGTAAAAACCAATAATCAGAATGATCGCACAGAAGAAGAAACCGTTATAACCGGACAGTTCAATGCCGAACACTTCCGGGAATGGCAGGCCTTCTGTTGCGGCACTACCAAAAATGCGCGGGTCGTCCTTGGTCAGGGTCAGGCCGGTTTCCCCGTTGGTGATCGGGGTCAGTACGGAATAAGCCAGATTGTAGGACATTTGCGCAAAGGCCAAGGTCAGGATGGAGAAGTAAATACCGGAACGGCGCAAGGCAACAAAACCGATGGCAGCTGCAAAGAGGCCGGACAGAACTGTTGCAAAAATAACGGCCGGGATGGCATTCATGCTCAGCAGTTTGAAGGACCACATGGCTGTGTAGGAACCCACACCCAGAAAGGCGGCATGGCCGAACGACAGGTAGCCGGTAAAACCGAACAGAATGTTAAAGCCGATGGCAAAAAGCCCGAAGATCGCGAACTTTTGCAGCAGGTCGGGATAGCCCGCCCCGATGAGGTTGCCCCAGATTGGCAGGGTCAGAATCGCGGCAGCGAAAATGATGACGAGAAGGTTATCTTTCATTTGCATATTCTTAGTCCTCCATCACGCCTTCACGACCCATCAAACCACGCGGGCGAACCAGAAGAATGATTACCGCAACAAGGTAGATGATGATTTGGTCGATGCCGGGGAAAATGGCCTTGATTTCGTTCATGGAAGCAAAGGATTGTAAAATCCCCAGCATGAAGCCGGCGGCGACAGCACCGGGCAGGGAGCCCATGCCACCAACAACAACGACGACGAAGGAAAGAACGAGGAATTCCATACCGATATGATAATCCGGTGGCAGAATGGGTGTGTACATCACACCGGCCAGCCCGGTTACAACGGCGGCGATACCGAAGACGGTGGTGAATTTCTTGTCGATATCAATCCCGATAAGGCCCACGGTTTCGCGATCAGCCATACCGGCGCGCACAACCATGCCGAAGGTGGTCAGTTGCAGGAAGGCAAAGACACCACCGATCACAGCTGCGGAAAAGAGGAAGTAGATCAAACGCCACCAGGGGTAAACGATATCGTCACCCAGACCGAACCAGGCACCCACATGGGCGGAACCGGCAACAATGTCAGGCGCCGGTGTCGGGATCGGGTTAGCACCGAAATAGGCTTTAACAAGTTCTTGCAGCACAATGGCCAGACCAAAGGTCACCAGAATTTGTTCTGCATGAGTGCGCTTATAGAAGCGTTGGATCAAGCCGCGTTCCATGATGTAGCCGAAGGCCAGCATAATCGGTATGGCAAGAAGGATGGCAATGGGGACGTTCCAGTCGATCAGGGCTTTACCTTTATCGCCGAACCACATTTCCAGATAGGGGACTTCTTTATAGGCCTCAAAAAAGGTTACGCTTTCGTCGCGTACTTTGGCAGACAGGGTCAACAGTTTCTGCAAACTTACAGCACAGAATGAACCAATCATGAAAGTCGCGCCGTGGGCGAAGTTAACAACGCCAAGCGTCCCAAAAATAAGGGTCAGGCCCAATGCGATCAACGCATAGGCACCGCCTTTATCCAGACCGTTAAGAAGTTGTAGAAAAACAGCTTCCATAGCTCTCAATTCCAATATTTGGGGAATAAATCTTTATTGCTTATCAAAATGGTCGCCCTCTTTTAAAGAGGGCGACCACTTCATACAGTCGCCTGTTGGAGCAACTTATACTTTGTACGGGCCGAGCTCACCGCCAAAGATTTTCGGATCGTAGGTGAGGATATCGCGCGGAACTTCCTTAACCACTTCCAGCAGGTCGAACTGGGAAGACGGGTTACGGTTACCACGCACAACCAGCGCTGTTTTGAAGCACTGGTGGTCAGCACCGCGATACAGGGTCGGGCCGTTGCCCATGCCGTCAAACTCGAAGTCTTCCAGCGCTTTAATCATTTCAGGCGGATAGAACGTACCGGCCATTTCACAAGCGTTGGCATAAAGCAGAGTCTGGCAATAGCAAGTGTGTGCAGCCTGAGACGGCGGGAAGCCGTATTCCTGACCGAAGGATTTAACGAAAGCTTGAGAGCCCGCATCCTGCAAAGACCAGTTCCAGCCTGTTGTTCCAAGGATGCCCTTGATGTTTTCACCAGCACCTTGTGCCATCAGACGGGAGAACAGCGGAACGATGATTTCGAACTGCTTGCCGTTGACCTGTTTGTCTTTCAGACCGAACTGAATGGCTTGTGTCAGGGAGTTGATCATGTCTTTACCATAGTGGTTCAGGATCAACACGTCTGCACCGGAGTTCAGAACCGGCGTGATATACTGGGAGAAGTCGCCTGCACCAACCGGTGTACGAACGGCTGCAACGGTTTGCCAGCCCAGCGCTTCGGTGGTGTTTTTAATGGATTCTTCTTGCGTCCAGCCCCAGGTGTAGTCGGCTGTCAGGTGATAAGCGCGGCGTTCTGTGCCGAGTTCTTCCTTAAGAACCGGACCCAAGGCCACACCGGACATGTAAGCGTTGAAGAAGTGACGGAAACCGTAACGACGCTTGTCTTTACCTGTGGTGTCGTTGGAGTGTGTCAGACCGGCCATGAAGACCACACCGGCTTCCTGACACAAAGACTGAACGGCGATTGCCACACCGGAAGAAGACCCGCCAGTGATCATCAGGGCGCCGTCTTTTTCGATCATACGCTTGGCAGAAGAACGTGCCGCATCAGATTTGGTTTGTGTATCACCTGTTACATATTCAACTTTTTTACCCAGAACGCCGTTGCCTTTCAAAGACAGCGGTTTCATGGTGTTCAGCATGCCGCCGTCACCTTCACCGTTGATATGTTTAACGGCCAGTTTGTAAGCGCGCAATTCGTCTGCGCCTTCGTCAGCATAAGCGCCGGTTTGCGGTACGTTGAAACCAAGTTTGATGGACTTGTTGCTGCCCGGGTTGTTTACGAAGTCAGCGCCCCATGCTTTACGGGTGAAGAAAGAAGGTGCTGCAACACCGGCAGCGGCAACAGCAGTGCCCTTCATAAACGAGCGACGATTTACTTTCATATCTACCAAAGTCTTAACTCCCTGTTTGGTTGACATTTTTAAAGTAGGATGCGGCGATTTTCATGTGAGGTTGAAGTCGTCCATCCCAGAACTGTATGACCTTTATGGCATCTTTATTTTTGTAAATAACACCTACAGGCAATTTTCACAAAGCTCAATAAGCTATTGACATAATAGTATTTTTTTGTCAATTTATGGAAATATGTAGTTGTAAATTTGTAAATTATTGACATTGCAGTTGCGAAAAGAGAACTGAGTGGGGAAACAAAAATGGCGCGTGCACCGATTGGTCTGAAGATCAAAAAGCAACGTAAGGTAGTCGGTGTGACGCAAGCGCAATTGGCGGAAAAATTAGGAATTTCTCCTTCCTATCTCAATTTGATCGAAAACAACAAACGTGCCATTGGCGGGAAATTGTTGCAGCGCATCTGCGAAGAACTGGCGATAGAGATGGGCGCGCTGGATGGGGAGAGTGATCGGCGCCTGATTATGGAGTTGAGCGAGATGACGGCTGATCCGCTTTTTCAAAATGTCGACCTCACCCATGAAACAGCACCGAGTCTGGTCGGGCAGCACCCACGTTGGGCAAGTGCTGTGCGTACCCTTTATCGCACTTATCTGGATCAGGCCCAAACCATTCGCGCCCTGTCTGAACGGTTGAACTATGCCCCCTATGTGGATGATGCGGTTTTTCGCATGCTGACCAACGCAACGGCCATTCGGTCTTCTTCTGAAATTTTGCAAACCGACTTGGAAATGAAAACCGAAGACAAAGAGGTCTTTCTGTCCATTTTGGCAGAAGAAAGTCAAAAACTGGCGGGCGTGGCGGAAGGGCTGAACCATTTTCTGGATAATGCCAAGTTCAGAACGCGTTCCCTGACACCGGCAGAGGAAGTGGATGATTTTTTGACAGAAAACGGCGGGTATTTTGAACAGTTGGAGGCGGCGGCTTTTAACCTGTTGCGCGAGGCTGATTTCCATGGGGGGGATACGGAAAGTACTTTACAGGATTTTCTAGCCCGAAAATTTGAGGTTAAGGTGCAGTTCAGCAGCGAGCGTTCCGGCGGTATGTATCAGGGACAGCACGCGTGCCGTTTTCATGAAACAACCCGTATTCTTGAGGTGCCCAGCCATGCCTCTTCCCAGACAAGGCGTTTTGAAATGGCATGCTTGCTGGCAGAACTGGCACTGGCCGATGTGATTTCAGATGAGATCCGACGCTCTGACCTGTTGGTTTCTTCTGCGGCACAGGAATGGGCCGCCAGTGAATTAATTGCCTATCTCGCGCGTGCCCTGTTGATGCCTTATGATGAATATCTGGAAGATGCCTTGCGCGAACGCTACGATGTTGATGTGCTGTCACGCAAATATACGGTGACCTTTCTTGAAGCAGCTACCCGATTAACCAGTTTGCGCCGGGAAGGGGCAGATGCCATTCCTTTTGCCTTGATGCATACCAACCCGGCCGGGCATATTTTAAAGCGACAGCCTTTGCCGCATCTGGCGATTCCGCGCTATGGCAATGCCTGTCCGATCTGGGATGTTTACAGTTCCTTTCAGACGCCGGGGCGGATTGTGCGCCAATTGGCCCTTTTCCCCAACAAGGAAAGGTTTCTGTTTTTTGCCAAGGCTGAAACACTGGACCATACCGGTTTTTCCCAGCCACGTGTTTTGAAAGCCACCATGCTGGCCTGTGAAGCGGTGCATGCCGAACAGACCGTTTATGCCGATGGGCTGGATATGGCAAATTCGCCTTTGATGGCGCGGGTCGGGTTGAACTGTCGTTTATGTAACTGGACTGATTGTGCCCATCGCGAAGAAGAACCTATTCTATCTTAGAAAAATACAGGATGGAAAAGACAGCTAATTCATGTACTATTTTGCGACTTGGAAGAGATGATCTGTCAATTTCAGACATAAGGGGAAGGTCATGAAGACGATTATTGCCGGTTCGCGCCAGATTGAAGATGCCGAGGCGCTGGAAAAAACAATTGCCGATTCAGGGTTTGAGGTGAGCGAAGTGGTTTCCGGAACCTGCCGGGGGGTGGATGTGATGGGAGAGGAATGGGCGCGCAGCCGTGATATTCCCGTAAAACCATTTCCGGCAGACTGGTTGACCCATGGCCGGATTGCCGGGGAATTGCGCAACCGGGATATGGCGCAATATGCTGATCAGTTGATTTTATTGTGGGACGGCAAAAGCCCGGGGGCCAGCTGTATGCTGCGCGAAGCCAACAAGGCGGGCATCAAGGTGCATACCCAGATTTACGGCGTTGATATGAACGATCTGGAAAATCTGGAAAAGGAAATCGTTGATTATGTCAATGAAGGCAAGGGGCGGATTGTTTATGCACATGGGCATTGGAGCTGGGAAGTCGCCCATGAAGAGGCCCCGCACCTGACGGATGCAGCCATTAATGAACTGATCCGTCAGGGGGTGATGGAAGAAGAAACCATCACTGTGCTGAAATTTGCACGCGAAGCGGCTGAATAATCAGCTTTTCTTGACGAACTGGGTCAGAATGACAATCTGTTGGCCGCTCACACGGCCTTCGATTTGACCTGCATCGTCGGCCACCAGTGAGATATTGCGTACAGCGGTGCCGCGTTTGGCGGTGAAGCCGCCGCCTTTGACGTTGAGGTCCTTGATCAGGGTGACCGTATCACCGGCTTCAAGGACTGCACCGTTGCAATCTTTATGGACAACTGCATCTTCAGCATCATCGTTTGCCACACCGGCTTTGGCGCGTGCCAGAACATCGTCTTCCAGATAGAGCATGTCCAGAGAATCCTGTGCCCAGCCTTCGCCTTTTTGGGCCAGCAGGGTCAAAAGGCGCCAGGCCATGATTTGCACCGGGGCAACTTGTGACCACATGCTGTCGCTCAGGCAACGCCAGTGATGGACATCCATACTGTCCGGGTCTGCA
The DNA here is from genome assembly GCA_050297075.1 of Terasakiella sp. Classification (GTDB taxonomy): domain Bacteria; phylum Pseudomonadota; class Alphaproteobacteria; order Rhodospirillales; family Terasakiellaceae; genus Terasakiella. Next base: position 361,963 of record JBNKSC010000026.1, on the reverse strand, counting down.
ATCTGGTCATTACAGGTGGTGCAGACCACGACAGAATCGTCGCTGTCAACGGCATGGGTTGTCAGGTTTTCAGTTGCGCCGCAAAGTTCACATTTGTTTTCGGCACGGGCCAGCAAGGCTTGATCGATGGTCATAATATAATGAATCCTGTCTAAAAAAACGTTGCGGACTTTTAACAATTGGTATGCGCGATGTACAGAAAAAACCTGTAGGAAAACTGTTGTTGCAGAACGCCAAATGAGGTGATAGAAACGCTTCCATTGCGAGCGTGGCGGAATTGGTAGACGCCCGAGACTTAAAATTAATAAAAATAACTTAAGTGATTGTTTTTAAAAAATATTTTACTTACACACCGATTACACATTTTTATATTTTATAAAATTCTTTACACACACCGATCAAAACCGCAGTAAATTGCGATTTTATATGTGTAAAATTTTTTCATCAAACAAATGTCTACATATCTACGCAATTCAAAAGAAATGTAGGCAATAATAGTAAAATCTGGGGAGGCGACGAAAACCGGCTCAGTCTTCTAATTATATTATAGCTCCGCTTATTTCAGAAGGTAACTGAAATCAGACCGCTTCCCCTGAAAACATGAGAGAAATCTCTGCCTTAGCGGCATCATCAAAAATATCGTGCTGGCTCAGTTGCTCCCAAACCTTGATTGCTTCGTGACGCTTCACGGCGTCTCGCTTGTAAAAAGAAAGCCACCCCAATGCAAGTTCGTCTTCGGAGTAAGGAAAGGGGCCACTAATAGCATCGTGCACACAAAGAACGCCTCGATAAAAATAGTCATACTCGGTATCATTCAAATCCGTTGGCTTTAAGATATTTGCATCTTGCGTGCACCAATAGAGAGCCGCTTTAATGACAACAGATTCATCAAGATTGACTGCAAAAGCAATCTTGTGATTTTGTTGCAAGATATGCTTTTCAACATCGTTCAAACCTGCTGCGGAAGCGATATAGGTTGCCAACTTTACCAGCTTGTCTTTTTCCGCATGGCTGCCTTCCGCAATTGTCAGGAGAGCGTCAACGAAAAAGGTGATTCCTGCTCTCTCAGTCAGATGAGGATTATGCGCAGAATTTCCCACGGCTTGATGATTTAAAAGTCCGCCAATATGCGAGAATGCAGGTAAATAGAATTTCAAATGGCTTTTGTGGTCTTTGACAATTTGCGGCCATTCATAATCATCGAGCAAAGAGTTTATATGCTTGTAAACAGCGTAACTCGTAATTTGGTGTAAAATGCTTGAATAGCCCATCCTATGCCTTTTCTTTTTCTGATTCTATAAGCAGGGTGATGTTAAAAATCACTTCACGCCAAAACTCTATCTGCGCCATTTCCGTTTGAGATCGAAGCATTTGATTGGCAGCAGACAAAGCTTCTTTGCCTTTATATTCGGCAAGAAAGTTTGCTGCTAATGATTGGGCAACTGACATTTCCTCGTAGTTCATTTTCGCCATCCTCCCCTTGGATAGAAGTATGAAGAAATAGAAGAAAGGCGTTAACTAGGGCAAAACCCTAGTTGTTAGCCAATCATTGCATGAAGGTCGGAGAGGTTTACGATCTCAAGCTTTCGCATGATGTTTTGACGATGGAACTCAATGGTTTTAATGCTGATTTGGAACTCGCCAGCCAGCTCTTTATTGGTCTTGCCTTGGATAAGCTTAAAGGCCACATCTTTTTCTTTTGCGGTCAATTTCTTCAAATGAATAGATCGCTTAACGGGAGTAACGCTTAATTCGATAGCGGCTCGCACTTTTTCAACAATTAAATCATTGTCGATTGGCTTTTCCAGAAAGTCTATTGCCCCTAAATTCATTGCCTCTACCGCCGTTCGAACAGAACCATGACCACTTAAAAACAATATGGATTGAGGGACTTTCTCACGGTCCAATTGCTGCATTAGATTTAGCCCACTCATGTTATCCATGCGCAAATCAAGAACAATGCATCCCGCCTTTAATTCTACTGCATGTTCCAGAAAACTTTCTGCATCCGAAAATTCTTCAACTTGCCACCCCTCTTCCTCAAATAGAAAGCGCAGAGCAAATCGAAGTTCATGGTCATCATCAACAATGTAAACAATCGGCGTTTCACTCATGTTATGCCCTCACGAATTCCAATGTAAAAGTCGTTCCGCATTTTTCATTGTTCTGGCATTTGATATTGCCACCAAAACCTTCCATCATGGTTCTGCATAATGATAGCCCCATGCCCAATCCCTGTTCTTTTGTAGTGATGAAGGACTGGAAAACCCGATCAATGATGTCAGAGGGGATTCCCTCGCCCGTATCTGATATTTGAAAAACAACCTTATCGGATTGATGTTCTGCCAAGAGTTCAATTTCTTTCTGAATGGATGCGCCGTTTGCTAGGGCTTCCAATGAGTTTTTCAAAAGGTTGATTAATACCTGCTGCAATTCAATATGATCTGCCCGAACAAGGATTGGCTTTTCAAAGCCCCTTAATTTTATTTTTGCCCCGCATGCTTTGCGTTCTTGCTCCAACATATCCATTGCAATAGAAACAGCATCGTTTAAGGAAGTGCTGCTGATTTCCCGACTGTGATTTGCAGCAAAGTTCCTAATCCGTTTGTGTATCTGTGTAGCCTTGTCAATTGCGTTCTGAACACCTTGCTGGTGTTGCATAAGCTTCTCCCAACTTACCTCATCGGTCTTTTGTAAGCGTTTTAAAGCCATTTGCGAGTGTATGGAGGCAGACTGAAGGGGAGAGCTAATCTCATGGGCAATCGTCGTTCCTAGCTCGCCAATTGTTGCTAAACGTGAAAGGCGCGCATTTTCTTTTTCACGAGCCATCAAGAGATCATTGAATTTACGCCTTTGATCGAATGCCACACCGACGACAATTGCAATGGCTGATGTAATGGCAAAAAGGGTTTGCAGTTCTACGGCAGGATATTGCCCATTGCCTGTGTGGTTATAAACCAATGCCGCAACGACATTAGCTGATAGGGCCGATAATGCCCCGCCAAGTAACCCCATTGTTGCAGCAAGCCAAACAACAGGCAGCAAAATGATATAACCAAAGTTGGCGGTACTTTCACTCATGGCGGCAAAGCCAAAGCCGAACATGGCAATCACGGCAGGAAGCAGCAATGTTTTAAGGTAGTAGGCTATTTGTAAGTTTTTTAGACAATCTATGCAGCTTTGTGCTGAGGGTTTCTTCATTAAGGCCATAAGCAAAGGAAACGCCATAACAACTCCTGCACCATCCCCTGCCCAAAATGAAAAGAAAACCTCCGGCAATAGATGTTGAGGAAAGAAATCAAAGACCCAGAAAATCAAGACCGCGACGGCACCCGACAACATTGTTGATGCTGCGGCTACGGATAAAAACTGAAAGACGTCGCGCTCATCTGATAGGGGAAGGTTTGTCTTGAAAGCGTGTGTAAGCGCATAACCTGCAAGACCATACACGCCAGCTTGACGCACACACTGCCACCATTCCTGAGGCGCATATTCCCAAAAGCCATGGTAAGGGAAAGTTCCAAGAACAGCCGCAACAAAGACAGCGGGAAGAAAGCGAATGCCATAAACGGCAATAAAGGCAATAGAAAGAGCTGGTGCAGGATAAAAGGCACTTACGTTTGGTGCGACTTCGAACATTGCTGCAAGTTGCATCAATATCCAAAAACCCATGATAAAAGCCAGCGATCTTAAAATATATTCCCTCACCCTAATTCCCCTAAGCCCCTGTTTGGGAGAAATAATGCACGAAAATCAATTGCTAACATACTAGGAATCAACCCTAGTTACATTTGCGTGCATATCCTGCCTAACCTGAAAGCCAATTTTGCTTAGTTGAAATTGCAACTAACGAAAATCACCACTTGGGGGCTTAAATGGACAATACATTAACCACGCAGATAACTCGTGCCGAACTGGATGAATTGCAGAAACAGGCTGCAACTGTCGTTCAAGCAGATGAAGAACTTCAGAAAGTAAAAGAACTCTATGCCCATACAGGGCAATCGGCTGCGGAGAAAACAGCGAAATTCGCCAAGACGGTTTATGCTTTCTTGTTAAAACACCAGAGAAATGAACAGATCGTAGCTGACAAGCTTATAAGTCTTGGCGTGCGGATCAAGAAAACAACACCCTATGCGACACACGTGGCCCATCTTGCATTCTTTGATGAAGAAAAAGAACAGCAGAAAACAGATAAATCATACGCCTCAAATTATAGTCGCTGGGGTGGCATGTTGCACAATGCTTACATTAGCAAGATCGATCAGAAGACCTTCAATAATAAGGTCGAAAATGGCTTTCGTAGTGCCTATGACTATTTTGAGAAAATAGCCCATGGTGAGCAAAATACAAATGTCAGCCATCGTGCTCAAATTGGCTTAGACCTAATTCAGAAACGTATAAATGTTCCCAATCTCGCCATTGAAGCCAATACCACAGCACAGGAAGGCGAACTTGTTGAACTGGTTGCCGAAGTTGTGAATGGGAAACTGATGCTTCGCGGGGTGCTGGATAAATCACAAAAGAACATACAAGACGACCTTGAGAAAGAATATCGCAAGGACAAGGAAAACAAGATAACAGCTCTCAAGCTGTTTCAGGAATACAAACGTTTCCATGGGTTGCTTGGCAAAGGGGCAATTGTTCATCTCAACACAAACGGTCAAGTTCATCTTCATGCCCAAACATCGACAGGCGCGATAGAAATTATTTCAGAAAATGAACTGACAAATTTTTCTGCTTCTCAATTTGCCATAAGCGCAGACCACTTCCATCAAATTTGCACCAACCTTACCCAGGTATTTAAAAGGTTTGACGACATAAGCTTCGCGGTGGGTGATAAAGAAATCAATGTTACGAGTGCAACGCTCGACATCGCCGATCTTGGAAACAGAAAACCTGTCGGTGTTGGGGATTATCAACAGAAAGATGAAACTAAAGCATTTGAGCACGGCAAGGTCGCTACATATCGCTATATCCAAGAGCCATATTCTGAGGTCAAATCATTTGAGAATGCGGTAGCTGATGCGCAGCTAAATGCCGAGAACTTCGAAACTCTTTTCCAGAAATCAGTTGGCAAAAAGAAAATAGCCCTCAGTTTCGACAATGGCGTTGTTGGTTTGAATGGTGAAAAGATCATTGAAACCAGTGGAAAGGGAAAGGCAGGACTTGAGATCACATCCAAATTCTTTGGTGCTCTTAAAAAGGCGCACAAAGCATTAGCTAGATTTTCAGACAAGATTAGCCTTGAAATTCTGCAAGGTGGCCTACGTCTCACAGCCTTCGACAACGACATGACTTACGTTGTTTATGTGGAGGCCATCTGATGCATTATTTAAATCCGAATATCCACCCGTATCTGCCCTCCATCCAGCCGCCCTTTGTAAAGTCCATCCATAATAAATGGCAGGATTCACGACAGAGCATTCCGTATGGCAGCTTTAAATCGATGGAGGAATTTAACTGGTATACGAATTTCACCTCGGCCCGTTTTAATCATAACAGTGCGCTATATTCCGCAGGTCATGCGACATTGGATATCGCAAAGGCAAAAAAGATCGAAAGCATGTTGGATAGACGGCCTCGTTCAGAAACCTTTTTGCTAGCAGACAGTGGCGGTTATCAAGTTGGTGTTGAAAAGTGGTCTTATGCAGATATCGACAAGCTGTTGCCCGAAGTCGTCAACTGGCAAATGGAATTTGCAGATGTTGGCGTAATCCTTGACCTACCCTCATGGGGAACGATAAACGGCAAAGAAATTGATGGTGAGTTTGCGCTGAGAGAAACAAACAAGAACTTGAAAAAGACTGCCCAAATTGTCTCAGAAAGCGGAAAAGACTTCCCCTTTATCAATGTGCTACAAGGCAATTCCATTGAGGCCTGTAAAAAGTGGTTTGATGAAACACGTTGGTTCAATGATGAAGGTTATGGGGTTGGGTGGTGCTTTCCCGGCATGCTGGCATGTAATTTTCACGCAGCTCTAACCATGTTGCTCTATATGTGGGATCAAAAGCATTATCCCCGTTACATTCATTTCCTTGGCTTAGGAACCGTCGGTGCGGGCGGGCTTATGTATACCTTGCGCAGAACAATTGCGCGTGCATACGCGTCAATGGGCATCGCCAAGGATTCTCGGCAAGAAGCTGCAATAACAATCACCATGGATAGCAGCAGCGAATTCATTTCGACGGGACGATATGGCAACATCTATGTGCGTCCCAAACTCTCAGACCCGAAAAAAGCTTCTCTCTCACCATATACAGTTGAGACAACAGATTTTCAAAGTGAAGTCGATTTTATCAAACATGACCAGTTTTACCCCAACGTGGAAGGCCCTGTTTTAGGTTCGCCAAAAGGAGTGAAGTTTGGTGACCTTATCAATCCGCATATGCCCGAAGGGTCTAAATCCTCATATAATATGGATGAGATTTCCTACAATATTCTGTGGGCGCATAACGTCTGGGTCAAACAGGCTGCGATCGAGAAATGTAAAAATACAGAGCGTCTGTTACGTCGATTACATTATGGCAAACATAAGCCAGAAAACTATGAGCTTGCAGATACCGTCGAGCGTTTCTTCTTATTCATGCAAAGCCATACAGAAGCAGAAAAATATGGCGAAATGAGTAAAGACCTTGTGACGGTTACTGTTGGTCTATGGGATTTATTTGTTGACCAATTTGATCCGAACTACACCAGCAAGGAGCGCTTAAAAGTCCTTGATACCTTCAAGTCTCAGGCTTTGAATATTTTCCGGAGGAACGAAGATGAAAGTTGAGGTTCCTTTCGAATTTTATAAATCGATTGCTTTTGCCATGGCTGAAAAAATCACGAAACATGGCGGTGTCGACGAAATTATTGCCATTTCTCGCGGCGGTTTGGTTTTCGCCTCCATAATTGCCAGACGACTAAAGCTGGATATTGGCTATTTCTTCCCTGCAACTGACCAGTTGGTTTTATCCAATCCCGAAAGCAAACGTCTTGTCTTTATCGAAGACCTAATTGCAACAGGCGCAACCCTCGGGAAAATCAAGACGGTAATGGAAGGACACCCGTTGGTCGACTGGTATTGCGTTCCCTTTTTGATTGATGCGGCTTTTGAAGAAGACAAAGCTCTAGTCCCATTTTATGGGATTAAAACCTCTGTATGGCTTGTGGCCCCGCACGAAACCATGGATGAAATATCCGAAGGAGATAGGGGTTACCATAGAAATCGCACAGATGCTTATGGTGGAGGGCAACGCCATGGGTAAGGTTTCCATTATGTATAGCGGCGGCCTTGATAGCTTTATCGCATATCATTATGCCATAGCCCAAGGCCTTGCTCCTGAGCTGTTTTACGTTGATTTAGGGCATCCTTATGCGGATAAGGAAAAGCATGCGATTAAACGCAATGCCTTGCCTTATCAGGAAATTGATCTATCGTCGCTTTATGGGACCATTGAGCACCGTCTCACCAATCATATTTTCCCTTTGCGTAACATCTTGCTCGCCGTCATTGGGGGTATGTTAAATGACAGGGTTTGGATTTGCGCCCTTGATGGGGAGCAAAATGGCAAAGAGAAAGATAAAAGCCCTCACTTTTTTGATCTAAGCACAGACCTGCTCACCTATTGCAATGACTTCTTCCAAGACAACACTATTGTAGAAACACCCTTTGCTAATTTAACGAAAGCAGGAACAATAAAATGGGCAATAGCGAATGGGGTAGCGGTTGATGATCTATTCAACACGTCATCTTGCTATCACCCCATGGAATTAAAATGCGGAACCTGTTTGACCTGCGTTAAAAGATGGATGGCTTTTAAGCTGGCAGGGCTAAACGAACCCGGATATGCATCTCCACCTGACAAATCAGAATATTTTGATGAATTAAAACGGGAAATTCCGAGAGCAATGCAGCAACAGGATTTCACACGATTTTCACCAAAGAGGATATCTGAATTTAGGGAACTATCCGCACTGCTATAAAGTTATCGTAGAGCAAATGCCTCCGAAATCGTGCGTGCCTTTAGGGCGTTCTGTAGTCGGCAATCCAATTCTTCCATTGAATTGCCTAAACTGCGAATTTCTTTGACTTGGCTTTTTTGATAGCCGGATTTTCTAAGTTGGAGATTTGTTGATAAACGCACAAGCGCATCGAAGCTTGGTTGTCGGCCCGTATATTTAAGCATGCTGTAATATCGGGCCGATTTATTAAGCCATGTGCGAGAAAAGTCGCATTCGCTATCTGCTAAATTATTAACTCGGGTAAATTCGTAGATTTCTTTCAAGATATGCATTTAAAGCCTCATAAAATGTTTTGCTAAATATATTTAGTGCTAACAAATTATAAGGAGATCGATATGTGTATTATTGATATACGGGGCTTTACAGCAGAGCAGAAAAAAGTTCTGATAAAAGAAATTATGCAGCGAATTACCAACAGAATATGAAGGGCTTGTTTTAGTCCTTCATAATTTTCTCAACTTTTTTAAAGCTAATTTATGGACATTTTCTTTTGTCCTATGATCTATCTCGGCTTTATCGATCAAAAGAGAAATCTCGTCCTTGAGTTGCTCAATCTCAGCAAGCTTGGCTTCAACAGCATTTAAGACCAACTGTTGGTCTCGGTGAATATAGTCAAAATCGGCATACATCAATCGCCAGAGAGGGGCTTTTTCGTTAGCTTCTCGGGCAAGGTAGTGTTTGCGTTTTATTTTATTGTCATTTAATTCGCTTAATCGCATGGCTAAATCTCCTTACAGTTATTTAGCAATGTGATTTCCGCTTTTGGGGGAATGTCCGAAATTGAAGCTGAGTGGACTTATGACCGTTATTGACCCAAAGCGGAACTATCTAAACATTCTAATCCGCACACGTTGAGAATTGGAAATATGGGAGCGGACAGCTTGATTAGCTTCAGTACCTTTTCGTGACTGGATTTGGTTTATGATTTCCTGATGTTCATTGTACGCATTTTCTACGCGCTCACAGGAATGCAATGTAGTTCCATCAAGTAAAGCCATAGCATTTGATAGATTGTTGATAGCATCAATCAGATAGCGGTTGTTGGCAGCACGATATAGTGTTTGGTGGAATAGTCGGTTAGCTTCTGCAGCGCCACTTTCATCCTCTTTATTTTCAAGCATCAGAATATTCAGTTCGATCAGTTCGTCAATTTCCAGATCTGAGGCATGTTGAGCAGCATGAAACGCGGCAGTGCCTTCCAGGACTTGGCGCATTTCATACATTTCCATGATTTCACGATGTTCTAGTGTTCTAATGACAGCTCCTTGGTGGGGAAGATGTACGATTAAACCATCATTTTCTAGCCTGCGAATGGCATCGCGCACGGGCGTACGACTGATACCGAATTCTTCAGCAATATCTGTTTCACGAATGCGAGTTCCAGGTTTCAGAGTGCCTTTTTGAATTGCGTCAAATAGTTGTTGATAGGCCAGTTCTCCTCGCGAATGTATTTCAGAACTCATTTTTCTCACTCATCACTTAATCTTCAACTCAGTCTCTGGTTTCAAGCTGTCAGTTTCCTGTCAGATTGAAAGAAAACTGACAGGTTCGGTATTTAAAACTTGATTGTATACAAAAGTACACAATTCGAAAATGGACAGGATTAAGCTTGTGAAAACCGAACGAACTGATTTTGATGTCCTTGTGGCAGGAGGCGGACAGGCCGGTATCGTTGCTGCGATTTGCGCAGCTGAAAAAGGCGCACGTGTCTGCGTACTCGAAGGAGCGCCAAGGACACATCGCGGCGGGAACACACGTCATACCCGTAATCTTCGCCCCATGCATGACGGCCCGCTTTCCATGTTGAGTGGCACATATGATGAGGACGAATATTGGGATGACCTGATGCGGGTAACCAAGGGTAAAACCACAGAGAACCTTGCACGTATGACGCTTCGCCGTTCACCTGAATGTGTGACGTGGCTGGAAAAACGCGGTGTGCAGTTCCAACCCCCACTGGGCGGCACGCTTCATTTGGGTCGTACAAACGCGTTTTTTATGGGAGGGGGCAAACAGTTGTTGAATGCTCTCTATCGCCATGCTGAGAGTCTTGGTATTGAAATCCACTATGATGCCATGGTGACTGACATTGAGTTTGATGGTGACGAATTCAAAAGTGTCACTATTAGTGACCGAAAAATCACCGCAACCACCTTTGTTGCTGCGGCAGGCGGCTTTGAAGCGAATATCGAATGGCTGAAAGAAGGTTGGGGCGATATTGCAGAAAATTTCCTCATTCGTGGGACCCCCTACAATACAGGAGGTTTGCTCAAGTTATTGCTCGAGAATGGTGCGCAGAAAATCGGCGAACCAGATCAGTGTCATGCGGTGGCTATCGATGGTCGCGCCCCGAAATTTGATGGCGGTATCTGTACCCGTGTGGACTGTGTTTCCCTTGGCATTGTTGTAAACAAACATGCCCAGCGTTTTTATGATGAAGGCGAAGATTTTTGGCCGAAGCGTTATGCGATCTGGGGGCGTCTTGTTGCCGGTCAGCCTGATCAATTTGCCCATGTGATCATTGACCAAAAGGCCATAGGTTCATTTATGCCTCCGGTCTTCCCCGCAGAAAAAGCAAACACCATTGAAGAACTCGCCGAAAAAATTGGTCTTGATCCAGCTGTTCTTTCCAAGACGGTTTCCGATTTTAACGCCGCAGTTCAGCCAGGTCAGTTCGATCATACCGAATTGGATGGTGTTCACACAGACGGTCTCGAAGTCAACAAAACCAATTGGGCGCGCACCATCGACCAAGGTCCATTTTACGCCTACATCCTGCGACCGGGCATTACCTTCACCTACCTTGGTGTGGAAGTAACCGAACAGGCACAGATGAAGATGGCGAACGGAAACTTAAGTAAAAACGTTTTTGCTGCTGGTGAGATCATGGCAGGGAACGTTTTAGGGCAAGGCTATCTGGCCGGTATCGGTATGACAATTGGAAATGTATTTGGACGAATTGCAGGAAGTGAGGCAGCAGATTATGCGCTTAACAGATAAAGTAGAAGAAGCCGCACGCGTTTTAACGATTTGTAATGCGTGTCGTTACTGCGAAGGTCATTGCGCTGTTTTTCAAGCCATGGAACTTCGTCTTGAGTTTAATGCAGATAATCTCGATTACATGGCAAATCTTTGCCACAACTGCGGAGCCTGTTATCATAACTGCCAATATGCCCCGCCCCATGAATTCAAGCTGAATGTCCCGGCTGCAATGGCGGAGTTGCGTCAGGAAAATTACGGGGTCTTTGCATGGCCGGGCTTTATGGGCAAACTGTTTGCCAATAACGGCCTGTTCGTCAGCCTCCTGTCCATCATCGTGATTGCTGGTTTTTTCCTTATTACCTCTGCTTTGACAGGAGAGAACTTTTCAAAGGAGCACGCGGACGCTTTTTACGGTGTGATCTCTCACAATAATCTAGCCTCCATCTTCGGTGTTGTCGGTGGGTTTGCCGCCTTGGCTTTGTTGATGTCCATCATGAAATTCTGGAAAACCATGAAGTTGGGTAATCCGCTCTCTATGGACTGGGGCCGCGTCATGCAAGGTATTAAGGACGCTTTGATGCTTAAATATCTTGATGGGGGGAATGGTCAGGGCTGCTCCTATCCAGATGAAACGCCATCCATGGCACGGCGTTGGTTTCACCAGTTGACTTTTTGGGGCTTTATGCTGTGCTTTGCGGCAACCTCGGCGGGCACGCTCATGCATTATGGCTTTGCTCTGGAAGCGCCCTATGACTTTATCACTTTGCCGAAAATTCTTGGCATTCTGGGTGGGTTCGGGCTTTTGGTCGGTCCGACGGGACTGCTTGCTCTTAAGTTTAAGGCGACACCTGATGTTAAAGGCAAGACCAACAAAGGAATGGATGTCACTTTCCTGATCTTGTTGTTCCTGACGTCTTTAAGCGGTTTGGTCCTAATGCTCGTCAGCAAGACAGTCTATGTGGGACCGGCACTGAGCATCCATCTGGGTGTTGTGATGACCTTGTTCCTGTCTATGCCCTATGGCAAGTTTGTTCACGGTTTCTATCGTTTGGTCGCATTGATTGCCTTTGCTGTTGAAAAGCAAAACCATGAAGCACTTGTCGGTGTTGATAAAATTGCAAAAGTAGACTTGGACAAAGCGGCAGAAGCGCGTTCTTAAGATAAACGTCCAGGATAGCTTTATAAAAGGGACCCGTTTTGGGTTCCTTTTCCCGTTTGAATTGAACTGTAATAATCGAAAAACATATAAAAAGAAATTATAATATCATGAAAGCAAACTGAAAGAAAAAGTCCCCAATATGAGCCGTACTTTATAACAATAGGAGGTTCATGATGATGGGACAAAAATGGAAGGCCCTTTCATTTTTCTTGATGGTTTGTTTTCTTTTTTCAGGCAAATTGGCGTGGGCAGGAACGCTTTTCGAAGGCGAAAGCATTGAGACAGGTGCAGGTTTTCCTGCCATATATAAGTTTATCGCAGGAGATAAAGATAAGCCGCTGTTGGTGATGGTGCCGGGTGCCCACCATAGCGCACGTATTTTCTATGGGGGACACAAGGGTGCCGTTCCGCAAGATTTTGTCGCCCATTGGCTGGTGAAAAAAGGCTATAACATTCTTGCGCTTTCCTATCCGATTGCACTGGCTGATCCGGCAATTGAAACCAATCATCCAGACTTTAATGTGACAGCCTGGGGCAAACAGGCCGCCGATCTGGCAGAGAAGGCAATAAAGGATCACGGCCTGAAAAATGAGGTGATCTTGATGGGGTGGTCCATGGGCGGCAAAATTCCCGGATCAGCCTATAAGGCAATGAAAGAGAAAGGACTTAACCTTGATTTCTATATTGCCTTAACAGCGACAGTCCCCATGCCGGGTATGATTGCGTTAGGTAAAGAATTTCCTATGCTGGAAAGCGGTTATGCCGAACGTCATAGTTCCTTTTCGGGTTGGTTTAAGCAGGTGGCTGCACAAGGCAAGAAAGAAGGCCACGAGATCATCCCTGAGAAAATCTATATGTCACAATATGTGGGGGATATTTCTATCGGTCAGCAAGGTTATGGTCAGGTCTATAAGGACGGCAAGTTTGTTATGGACATGCCGGCAATGCAGCAGGACATGTCGTCCCACGATTATGGGAATTTCCCTCTCGTTGGTGTGATTGCGCCGAGTGGTCGCGGTGATTCACGCCATGCGATTGTAGATGTTGCAACCTGGAGCTTCTACAACGCCAACACCATTTACAAACGTTACCTGAAAGGCAACGAGGTCAGCCCAGCCAAACTGTCTGATGCCCAATGGCAAGGGTTACTGGATGTCTCGGAAAATATAGGGTCACGATTATTGGAGCGCGTAGAAGGAAATCATTTCTTCTTTGTCGGTGAAGATGGGGCACGTGCAACAGCAAACGCCATTGAAAGGATTGAGCGCAAAGTCGATGCGGTGAAATCCGAACTGACCACACACCTGGGTGTTCCCATCCAGTAAAGTGTCGAAATAAGAGCAAAACACCCGCAAAAGAGTTGGTCTTTGCGGGTGTTTCTTTTCAGGATTGAGTGACTTTTTTGATAAGTTCGAAAGCCAATTGCGCCCCGATGATGACAATGACCATACGTACCAGATGATGAAGGGCAACGTAGGTGACATCAATATTCAGAGCGAAGGCGATCAGGTTCATTTCGGCCTGCCCCCCCGGTGAATAAGCCAGAAGTGCGGCAACAGGATCAGCCCCGGCAAAGAAAAAGACAAGGCCGACAAAGCTTGAGGTAATCAAGGACAGTATGAGAATATAGCCTAAGGAAACAGCAATGACGGAAGCCATGTCTTTCAGTTTCATCCCTTGATATTGGCAACCAATATGAATACCGATAATTAATTGGGCAAGATCTATAAAGACTTTCGGCGGTGTGGCCTCAACCCATCCCAAATAGTGTGCTATGCCGCTCGCGAGCATGGGGCCAACAATGGCGGCTCCACTGATCCGTAGAACTTTGGCTGTCCCCCAGCCAATGACCCCACATAGAAACAGGATCATTAGGCTTTGCATGTCCGGCCAAACAGAACCACTCTGACGCGTTGTTTCAAAACCTTCAATCCAGCTGACCAGAAAAGGCAGGGTAAAGACAAGTACCACAATGCGGGTGGCATGAACCAAGGCAAGCGGCTGTATTTTTGCACCAGCCTCTTCACCAAATGCAACCATATCTTGAAAACCACCGGGCATGGCCGCGTAATAAGCTGTAGGGCTGTCAAACTTGGCAATTTTGCGAAAAAAAACGTACCCGATAAATCCAGTGAGCAGACAGTAAGGAAGTAAAAAAGTCAAACTTAGAGAAAGTTCGCCCAGCCGTTCATTCAAATCAGGGGTGAAAGCACTTCCAATCGCAACGCCTAAAATGGCGCGCATAGCCAAAACGATAGGTCCGGGCTTGTGCAACGTCAGACCGCAAAAGGTTGCGAGCAAACAAAAACTCATTGCCCCCAAGAGCCAAGCAAGCGGAAAATGGAAATGACTAAAAAGGGAGCCGCCGGCAATTCCGATTAAAACGGCAAGCAGCTGGGCAAGAGAGGGTCTTTTCATATTTTGCGGTATGCCTTTGCTTGTTCAAGACTTTCGGGCTGCCGTTTAAAGGCCTATTTGCCCGCCTGCTGTACGTTTTGAACTTCCTTTGAAAATGACGAAAAGGCCTGCGCAACGGATTTTGCCTGATGCTGGGTCCGCTCGACAAGCTCCTTCAGGGTCCTAGAGGCGCTGTTGGAACGTTCACTTGAAGCAAACAGTCGTGATGTTTCTTCATCCACATCATGTAGGCGCATGGCTATTGCATCAATGTTTTGAGACACTTCGCGTACAGCACTATTTTGCTGTTCCATTGCCTGCACCGTATGGTTGGCCATGACGTTGATATCCGCAACTTTATCACCAACTTCGCCGAGTAGAGACGAGACATTGCTTGATGCCGACTTCATCTTTTCTATGCGATTGGCAATATTATCAGCCGCATCAGCGGTTTGTTTGGACAAAGCCTTTACTTCCGCCGCGACAACGCCAAAGCCTTTGCCCGCTTCACCCGCGCGACCGGCTTCAATGGTTGCGTTAAGGGCCAAAAGGTTGGTTTGCTCGGATAAATCCTGAATAATGGAAAGAACAGAGTTAATGGATTGTGATGCGGCCTCCAGCTCAGCAACATTTTGCGTGGCGTTCTTTACCGCCTGATTGGCAGCATCTGATCGCTGCGCTGTTTCCTGCGCCTGACTAACCACCTGAGCGACCGAAGCCGTTAGTTGCTCGCTGGCAACAGCGACGTTACGGGCCTCCTGACTTGCCTGACTTGCGCTATCGGAAACCGCGTGACTGGAATTTGCAGCCTCATTGGATTCCGCAGATACCATATCAATGGTTTGGTTCAGTTCATTGGTGATCAGGTCCAACGAACTGACAAGGCTTGAAGAATCCTGATCAAAGGAGGTGCAGGCCGCCATAATCGCATTGCTTCTATTTTTTTCAATGCGCTCTCGCTCCTGTTCCTGCTTGGCCATCTCGTCTTTTTCGATCACGCCTTCGCGCAAGTTTCGATAGGCCTCGCGCAATAGGCTGATATCGTCGTTACCACCTTGAGGCGGCAATTGCACATCTGTGCTCCCGTTTGCCAATGCGTTCAGTGCGTGAATGGTTTGCGCCAAACGTGTACTGATAGAACGCGCTAGCCGCACCGCTAAGCCACCGGCCAACAAGAATAGTATGACCGCTGCAATAATCAATTGTGTGACAAAACGATTAACCAGTTCGCCCTGCTTCTCTTCGTTTTCCTTACGCAACTTGGCAAAATCATTCTGCAGGTTGTTTGTCGAATTTTCTAATTTCGCCGAGGCTTCCAAAACAGCTTGGGTTTCATCTTTCAGGGATGAAAATTCAATTTGATCTGCCTTTTCAGCTAAGGTCTTAATAGATGCGGCGGTCTGCTGAAAGTCCTGATCGACGTCAGAAATATGCTTTCTCGGCCGTTCAGCTTCCTGTTCGGAAAGATGAAGTTCTTCTACAATGGCCGTCGCATTTTGTGTTGCTTTACGACCTGTTTGGGAAATGCCATCAATGCGTTGGGTGTTCTTTTTGATTTTATCTCGAAGCATTTCAATTTCTTTTTCGCTTAGGGAAAAGGCATTTTCAACTTCGACATAGCCTCGCAAAACCTCCGCCAGCCTTAGACGCAGCTCCAGCTCGGCTGTTTTTATACTGTTTGATGTTTCCTGTCCGGCAAGAAGTTGGCGCGTGCTGTGACGGGCATCTTTTGCAAATTCCGAAAGACTGAAACTAGAGACCAAAGTAGAAAGAATGAACCCAACTGCTACAACGCCGATCAGCAAGTACATTCTTTGCTGAATTGTTTTTGTTTTCCGCTTCATTTTCATGAGTAAACTTCTTTCTTTAATTATTATCCCATAATTCGTTTGAGACTAGAATTTCACCCTGAAAAATTCTGCGAGCCGTTCGAAGAATGCCGGCATAGTTAAAGATCAAGTTCGCGCTATGCCCCTTAACTGAGAGTTCTACTTCGATTTGACCGGAAGGGTGTTCAATGATGATATTTTCGACGGCAGTGCGTTGAACATTGGATATACCTTCGGCGATCGTTCCTTTCATAACGGCACAAGTCGCGACACATTGTGCACCAGTCACGGCATGAGTTGGATGGCAGGTTTGTGGAACAAAGTAACGTGAGGTGATCGACCCTCCGTTTCTAGGTTCAGACAAAAGGCCAATTTTAGGGATGACTTTGCCAGAAACATCACCAAGTCCCATAAGTTCACCCGCTTTAAGACGTATTGATTCAAGACGTTCAATCAAATCTTCCATGCTATCAAGTTCAGCTTTGGTTTCGTTCCCGTTCAGGCCAAAATCCCGTGCTCGCATCATTACCATCGGCATAGCAACATCCATGCAGGTAACGTCAATACCATTGATTTGATCAATCGGCTTCCCAGTAGGAAGTATAGATCCAGTCTTCGAGCCATCTACTCCCATAAAGCGCAGCATGATCGGTGCAGCCGTGCCGGGAACACCGTCAATAGCTGCCTCGCCTTCATATTCGACGATCCCTCCCGGTGTTTTCACCACGGCATCAATGCGGCTATCGGTATTCACATTTCGAATACGCACCAGTGTTTCACCGTCCTGAGCCTCGACCAACCCCTCGTCAATGGCAAAGGGGCCGACACCGGAGAGAATATTTCCGCAGGAAGGACTTGTATCAACAATTTCCTTGTCAATGGAGACTTGAGCAAAAAGATAGTCAACATCAATCCCTTCGAGCGGAGAGGGAGAAATGATCGCGACTTTACTCGTTACCGCTTGCGCACCACCGATACCGTTGATTTGCATCGGGTCCGGTGAGCCCATTGCCGCCAGAAGTACCGCATCGCGCGCTTTTTCATTTGCAGGCAGATCGGAAAGTTTGAAGTAAGGGGCTTTGGAGGTTCCCCCGCGCATAAGAACGCAGGGGATTGCACGTTGCTTTGTCATATCATGATCCTCCTTAACCAATCGGCCATGGCAGTTCGATCAGGTGCTGGAGATAACCCCGTGGGAAATCCAGAACCATGATGTGAGCTAGAGCTGTGAGACCACATAGTGTGCAGACCAAGAGGATGGCAATACGTACCCAACTGGCTTTGGCTTTCGTGCGTAGGTAAGCTGCCATGAAGACAAACAGGGCAGGTAGAAAACCGACCAAAGCAATGCCTGCGATAAAACCGACAAACCAGAACAGGTAATGGCTGATGGATTGAACATCTTCCATCCCCACGTGTTCACCAACATGCTCGTGGTCATAGTTCACAGGGTCTTCAACTTTGTTGGTCGCAAGCTTGTAGAAAACGATCGAGCTAAAAATCAGCATGACAGCGGAAACGCCACCGCTAAATACACCACCCAGAAAAGATTTGTTGGTCGCATCCAGCAGCCCGAAAGCAAAGAACAACACGACTACACCCGCGAAAATTGCTTGTGGCTTCAAGTTTGTGGCGTGAGAAACTTCTTCCTCTTCATGTTCAACCGGATTTTCAGGTTTTTTGCGCATGCTGACCCACAGGGACAGAACGATAAGTGCACCAATGATCAGAACCCCCGGACGTGTTATGAAACCCCAGTCATAGAACTGCACAGCCTGGTAAAGGTACGTTTCAGCTGTACCAGACAGAACAAAGCCAATCAGGAATGCCGGACGAGGCCAACCGAAACGCTTCATGGCAATACCAAGTAATGAAACACCCAGCAAAGCTAACAAGTCATTCAGATCACGTGTTGCCTGAAAAGCGGCAAAACAAATGACAGTGATCATAAAAGGTGCGAGATAGGAATAAGGAATGGTCGTCAAACGTGCCACAGCCGGGGACAGGAAAAGACACAGACCTGCACCAACCACGTTTGCCAAAGCTAAAGACCAAACAATAGTGTAGGTGATATCTAAATCAGCACCCACCAGACTTGGTCCTGGCTCCATACCGATCAAGACCATCCCACCAATAAAGACAGCCATGGAACCGGAACCGGGAATACCAAACAACAATGTCGGGATCAGACCTCCACCTTCTTTAGCGTTGTTTGCTGATTCAGGAGCGAGAACGCCACGGATTTCACCTTTACCAAATTTGGACTTGTCTTTGGTGGTTTGTACCGCATGACCATAAGCAATCCAATCCACAACGGATCCGCCAAGACCCGGCAAAGCACCGACAATACAGCCCGCAATCGCACAGCGCAGACACAGCCATTTGTGTCGGACCATATCTTTTGCGCCATCCAGCCAACCAGAACCTAATGATGCTGATTTGGAGATTGCTCGATTTTGACGCGCCAGATCAATAATCTCTGGAATAGCGAAAATACCAAGACCGACGATAACCAGCTTTAAGCCGTCCATCAGGTAGGGTACATCCATGGACATACGGAATTCACCTGTTGCAGGTGCTCCGCCGATGGAACCCAGTAGGAGACCGATACCACAAGCTGAGAGGCCTTTGGCTAGACTGTTCCCTGCCAAGACTCCAACCATTGATAGGCCCAGAACGGCAAGCATGAACAGTTCGGCAGAACCAAAAGCAAGAATAACAGGTCGTGCGATCAGAACGAAACCTGTCAAGACAACTGCACCGAACAGTCCACCAAAAAGGGAGGCCGTGAAAGCGGCACCAAGAGCACGTGCTGCATGGCCTTGTTTAGCCAAAGGGAAGCCATCTAGAACGGTTGCTTGTGACGCTGAAGAGCCGGGAATCCCCATCAGCACGGATGTAAAAGTATCTGAGGTTGGAATGACTGCCACCAAACCGACCAACATGGCCAAGGCGGAAATCGGATCCATTCCATATAGAAAAGGAAGGCAAAGGGACAGGCCGACAATACCGCCAAGTCCGGGAAAGATGCCTACGGTCAAGCCGAGCAAAACGCCACCAACCAAGTATAATAAATGGGTGCCGCTTGCTACAGTTGCCAAGGCTGTCATCAAGGCTTCTAACATAACGAATTCCTAAAATTAGGGTGAGCGATAGCGTTTGCGCGAATACAATTGAAACGCTCAGCAGTTAGTTTTGAAAAATGGGTTTAATGATTTAGGTAGAATTTGGGCGGGCTCCTCAATAGGAAACCCGCCCGATTAATTCTTTAGAATTTGACGTTATATGCGTCTGTCAACCAGTCACGAACATAGTTCTGTGCCGCTTCGGGAACATCGGTTGCGACCGCTTTGACCTTCCCGGCTGCTTTGCCGGTTGCTTGCGGATATGTACCCAGAGTTAGTTCTGCTTTTGCAGCAAAACCCGGCGCTGTCACGACTTTACGGAAAGCTTCAGAATATGTGTCAATGATATCCTGAGGGGTTCCCTTAGGTAAGAAAACCATTTTCTGCCCCGGAAAACCTGCTGTGAAGAAAGCTTTCCAGGCATCCCATGCTTCACCAGTCGGTTTTTTACCATGAACCATTTCATAGACTTCAGGGAAACTCGGCAAATCAGGGAATGTTGGGTCGCGCACGATGTTACCATCGTCATCCAACGCACCCCAGCTCATCAGGGGGATGGCTTTACCTTCTTTAACCAATGGCATGGATTTTTTCAGGTATCCAGAAGATGTTTGGTAATCAACATTAACTTCGCCGCGTTCAAAGGCAAGACGACCTGCGCCTCGACCTTTCATACCAAAGACAGCTTTAACGTCAATATCAAGCATCTTCAGGGAAAGTAGCGGGATCAGATCAAGAGAAGTTGCACCTTGAGAGCCATATTTCAGGGATTGCCCACGCAATTTTGAAATGTCTTTCGCAGACGTCACACCCAGATCGGGGGATACGTAAAACACGCCACCTGTTGCCGACGCCAGAACTACATTCCAATCTTTATAGTCGTAGCGAACACGTTTGTCGCCAAGCAGATAAGGGAATTGAGTGGAGCCTGAAGTCCCGAGAATTTGCAGTCCATCCGGTTTTGCGCGCATGGCAAATTGGTTCGCCCCTTTTGTTGACCCCCCGCCGGGTACGTTTTTCACCACAACAACAGGATTGCCGGGAAGGGCTTCACTTAACAAAGGCGCATAGAAACGCGCCCAACGGTCTGAACCTCCACCTTCTTTAAAGGGAATAATCCATTCAACGCGCTGGCCGGAAAAATCAGCGGCCTGGACAGCACCCGCAATAGTCATTGCACCGGCAACACCTGCCAGCATCATAGAAAACTTTTTAAACGTCTTCGGAAACATGAATAAAACCTCCAATAAGAAAAACTATCGAGAGTTGCTTTGTTTCTTGTCCGGGGATTCTTTACCTGATCCCTAGCGTTTCTCCCGTTTTAAACGAGGTGCTTGCCTCGTCCTTAAGGAGACATTACCTAGGCTACCTTTCAGCTAGCTTTCAGTTTTAACAGTTTTCTTTCAATTTAAACATCATAACAGAAATATTCGAAATGGGTCATGCTTTACGCAGATGACCTGGGTGCCGAGCCAGCATTACCACCTTTCATTTTTCTTCCATATAGTGATCTCAACGAAACAAGCTTAGCGAAGGAGAAAGAACATGATTACTTTTTATGAAGAACGCCGTCAGGCAGGTCAGCTCCTGGCAGTAATGAATGCCGTTGTTGATGCCGTCAAAGAAATGCCTCTCGTTCTCAACAAGGCACTGCGTGCAAAAGATGTTGCTGACAGCTTACAGAAAGGTAAGCGAGATAAAATCCTGCAAATCATGTTGGAGAAATAACCACGTTAGTGAGGGTATATGCAGAGTTTTGATATTGTAACGCTCCGCGTCTTTTTAGGTGTCGCCCGTCTTGGCAGCATTGGTGCGGCAGCCCGAAATGAACATATCGTGGCTTCTGCAGCCTCAAGACGGCTAAGTGATCTGGAACATAATCTTGATACCGTACTTATAAAGCGTACGCCCACTGGGGCTAGTCTGACTAAGGCGGGCAAGACCTTTGCAAAACATTGTGAAACCTTACTATCTCAATATGCCGATATTCGTGCCGATTTAAAGCGTTACGCCCAAGGCGACGGTGGTGAATTCAGGATAGCGGCCATTACCTCTGTCATGAACGGCCCCTTACCTCACATTGTCGCAAGGTTTAAAGAAGAGAACCCCCAGCTCAATATTTTTCTGCGTGAGATATTTTCACAGGAAGGCAGCCGATACCTTCGCGAAGACCTCGCTGATCTGATCATTATCTCAGATACGGCCGTTGCAAAGGGGTTTGATACGGTTCCTTATGATCAGGACCCCGTGTGGGTTGTTGGGCAGAGAGGTCACCCTGTTTTTGAAAACACCTCCCAAGACGAACCTATTTCATTTATTGATACGCTTGAGTTTGAACATATATCTTTTCACGAAGGTGGCGTCCTTGATGACCTCGTTGCAGAGGCCAGTCGTAAAGCCGGACGCATCCCCTCCTATAAAACAAAGGTCATGCGTTTCGGCACATTGCGAAATTGTGCTCTGGCAGGATTGGGACTCGGCTTCTCACGGCAAAGCCTGATACAACCTTTTCTGAACAACCCAGACCTTGATGGGCGCCCTCTCGCTGATGAATGGGCAGAACGCGAATTGATTTGTGTTGCGCCCAAAGGACAAATCAATGCTCCCATTGTTGCCAAGTTTCTGAAATGCATAAAGGATTATCAAAAATAGGTTCCCAAAGCGACGATGTTGCATATACTCATGATATGAGAATATTAGTCGTCGAAGATCATGCGGACCTTGCAAGCGCGATTTCACGTTCCATCAAGCAGATGGGGCATGCTGTCGACGTGCTTGATGATGGTGAACTTGCCAATGATGTTCTAAAGACAGAAAACTATGACCTGTTGGTGCTGGACCTGAACCTGCCGGGTATGGATGGGTTGGATATCCTTAAGTATTTCCGAGAGCGTGGCGGTACGTCTCCTGTATTGATTCTAACAGCACGCGCCGAAATTGAAGACCGGGTGAGCGGGCTTGACCTCGGGGCTGATGACTATCTCACAAAACCTTTTGAAGTCGCTGAGCTTGAAGCGCGTGTGCGGGCCTTGTTGAGGCGGCATCAAACAAAACGCAATACCTTAATCAAAGCTGGTGTTCTTGTCTTCGATACGAATACACGAACGTTTATTGCAGATGGTTATGACCTATCTCTAACTCCGCGCGAACGAGGAGTTTTGGAAGTTCTAATTCGAAACAATGGAAACGTGGTTCCAAAAGACAAAATTTTTGAACATATCTTTGGTTTTGATGATGAAGCAGACTTATCTGCAATCGAAATTTATATTTCACGGCTTCGAAAAAAACTTAAAAAGCATGATGTAGGCATCCGCACAATTCGAGGTATTGGCTATATGCTGGAGGCAGAATGACGGCGCCGCTTAATTCTTTGAAAAAGCGCCTTCTGTTGTGGCTATTAATTCCTTTAGCTGTAATGGCTTTTGCCTTAATTGCCGAATCCTATTTCAGTTCAAAAAAATCCATTCGGGAAATCCATGACCGTATGATGGTCTCAATGGCCTTATTGGTTTCTGAAAACGTCATTAAAAATGGTGGCGACATGCTTTCGGAAGACGCAAGTGCGTTGCTGAGCCTTTCTTCAAATGAAACACTCTACTATCAGGTCCTTGGCCCGGATCATGCCTTTATTACTGGATATGCGGACCTTCCAGAACCCAAGGTGACACAGAAATATCTTGAGGGGCATCCCCATTTCTACGATACGATTTATGATGAGAAACCTGTGCGTATGATGGCTATGCGCTTTTTGATGGAAGGACGAGATGTAGAAGGCTGGGTACGTATTTTGGTCGCACAAACCAAAACAGAAAGAGAAGACCTGTTGCATCGTGCAGTACTGCAATCAGCCGTTCGAATTGTTTTAGTCATAGGGTTGGCCTCATTACTTGCAGTTATTGGTGTGGAACGTGGACTGGAACCGCTCGCCAAGCTGCAAACTTCAATCCAAAAACGTTCCTATAACGACTTGCGCCCTATCAATAAAGATATGCCAAACGAAATCAGTAAAGTTGTTGAGGCTTTGAACGCGTTGCTCGTGAGACTTGAAGATAGCATCGAAAACCAACGCCGTTTTATTTCAAATGCATCTCACCAGCTCAGAACGCCGTTAGCCGTATTACAGGCTGAAGCTGAACTGGCCTTGCGCGAAATCGACGATCCCAAATCAGTGAAGGCATTAGAAAATATTCTTGCCGGAACAAAGCAGACATCCCGTTTAGCGAAACAATTACTTAGCTTGACGCGCGTTCGAGGAAATCCACGTGGCGGTGCCAATGAGACTGAATTTGACCTTGTCACCTTGTCACGCGATATGACGATGGAGTGGGTGAGACGCGCTATTGATCTGGATAAAGACTTAGGGTTTGAAGCTGAGATTTCTCAACGTCGTTTCAGTGGTAGTGAATTTCAAATTCGTGAGATGTTGTCTAACTTAATTGATAATGCTTTGAAATATGGTGGCGACGTAATCTCTGTTCGAGTTCGAGAAATTGACGGACAGATATCAGTTGAAGTCGAAGATAATGGTAAAGGGATTCCGGAAGAGCAACGTAGACAGGTTTTTGAAAGGTTCGTTCGTTTAGATGAGCGTGCAGGAGAAGGATGTGGTCTCGGCATGGACATCGTTCGTGAAATTGCAGAAGGCCACGATGGTAAAATTGAACTCTTGGACGGAAAAGGAAGCCAAGGTCTGCTTGTACGTATCCTTTTCCCCTAAAAGGATAAAAAAATATGATGCGTATTGCTATTTTAGACGATTATCAGAATGTTTCGCAAGAGATGGCGGATTGGTCTTGGCTTGATGTGACCGTTTTTAATGAGCCACTTGCAAACCCGGCTTCATCCCTAAAAAATTTTGAAATCATATGTATTATGCGAGAGCGCACTCCCTTTCCAAGGGAGCTGTTTGAACAACTTCCATTTTTAAAACTGCTGGTCACATCCGGAAAGCGAAATGGCGCAATTGATTTAGACGCCGCTCGAGATCATGGTGTAACTGTTTGTGGTACTTCATCACCTGGCCATGCGACAGCAGAGCTGACATGGGGACTTATTTTATCTTTAACACGCCAAATTCCGTCACAATTCCAAAATGTACGTAAAGGAGGTTGGCAAAGCGGATTAGGCTGTGATGTTCGGGGAAAGACACTCGGCATTATCGGTCTTGGTCGTATGGGGAGCCAAGTTGCGCGAATTGGTCAGGCTTTTGGCATGAATGTCATTGCTTGGAGCCGGAACATGACTGATGACCAAGCCTCTGAATATGGCGCAACACGCGTGGAAAAAGATGAACTTTTCAAGCAGGCTGATATCATTTCCATTCATATGAAATATAGCCCAGCCATTAAACATCTTGTCGCCAAAGAAGAATTGGAACTCATGAAGGCTTCAGCCTATCTCATCAATACGTCTCGCGCGCCGATCATTGATACGCAAGCCTTAATTGAGTTTTTACAACACGGTAAAATCGCAGGAGCTGGTTTAGATGTATATGACATCGAACCCCTGCCGATGGACCACCCCCTTCGCACGACCCCCAATTGCGTGCTCACCCCTCACATTGGATATGTGACCAAAGAAACCTATGATGTATTCTACAGCGAGACTGTAGACGTCGTTCGGGCTTTCCTAGAAGGTAAGAAATTAAACGAGATGACATAAAAAAATGCCGGACCAGGCGATCGAGGGCATTTGCTTGGTCCGGCACTTGAGGCATGCGAATAATCTAGGGAGATGTCTCTTCGCATTTGAGTGATAGATCGTTCGGGGAGGATCTATGAGAAGGAAGATACCCACCCAAGCTGTCATTTACCTTTCAAGTATTAAATTGCGTTACACATTCGAAAAGTCTGATATTGGCTATACTGAGAAGAACGGACTTTCAAAAAGATCGTCTGCATTTGGATTTAACACAGAAATCAAAACCTAATCATCCAACTGAAAGATTATATTCTTCTCCAAACCCGCACAAATGCTTGATGTCTGTCTTTCCTTGTGGAGCGATTCCAAAGGAAATATAATGTTTTATTAGAAATTACAGGCATTTATGAGGTTTGAGATGAAACAGGCTAAGGTAATTTCCTCAAACGAGATGAAACGTTTACTCGCCGTTGTAGAAGCCGGAAAACATTCTGCTCGAAATCGTATGGCTATTATGTTGTCCTATTATGCAGGTTTGCGTGTTGGAGAGATTGCGGCCTTAAAAAATAACGATGTTTTCGATAGAGACTTAAACATCAAAGACCAAATTCAGCTAAAAGCAGCTTACACCAAAGGAAACAAAGCTCGTGTCGTTTTCGTAAGCGACAAGCTAAAACGGGAAATTCGAGCATATGCCAAAACACTATCCGATATCGTTGAAGATCGCCCCTTCCTGTTGACCCAAAAAAATACGCCATTCTCATCCAATACACTTTGCCAACTTTTCTGTAAACTATACGGCGATGCAGGAATTGACGGCGCAAGCAGCCATAGCGGGCGGCGTTCATTTATTACGAAGTTAGCGCATAGCGGCATTAGCCCGAAAGTCATTATGAAATTGGCGGGGCATCAGTCACTTGTGACCACCCAGCGATATATTGAAGTAAACGACGAAATGCTGCGTGAAGCGGTGCAGGTCATTTAATAGCGATTTTGCTTAGTTGAAATTGCAACTAACGAAAATTTGAATTTTGCATTCTGAATATCAGAATTGCTAAAATTATATATAAGCTAAATTTTAAACTGCTAAATACTTATATCGTAAAGATAATCATATGCGCCTTGAATGACTTCGCCAGGACAAAGACTGAGCGTTATGAGCTTGCGCAAAGCGATTGGAAAGGACCGATAATCAGCCCTACCTTAATCCAGTAGGACATCTGCTTATTGCAAGAAGCCAAGAGATAAAAAATCTCGAAAATCACCCATCTGCTATACCTATGAGCAGATGCATCCAAAAGGAGGACACTGGCATTTTCCAGTCGCAGTCCACTTTCCAACTGTCATGACTTCGGCATTTGGAAAGCACCGTTCGTAAGCGAGAGCTTGGGGAATAGGGGATGGCAAGAAAGTCGGCGAACCGCTTGCTGCAAATACCCCTGAAGTCAATTATCATAAATCATATCCCTTACCCATGGCGAAATAGGTAATTTCTGCGCCCATGGGGGGGATTTAATTATGACTACATTACAACGGCATACCTCATATACATCAAATTATAGTTTGGGATTTATGTAATTAGCGAAAGCAAGCGGCAAATGAACGAATGGAATGAAATGGCATTCGTGAATTTAGACGCTTTGTCCTGCGAAGACAGGACAATATATGTGTGATGAATTAATAGCTGCTTTGCTACGCAAATCAGTGCGCAATGCAAAATCGGACAGATATAAAATCTGTCCATATTCGCATTCGCAATTTCCATGTTTTAGTTAGTTGGGTTTAACCCGCTTAGTAATTTATATGTTTAATTCGCGTTTTGAAATTTCCAACGAAATGAAATGGAGTTGGAAATTCATAACGCATTGTTGCGCTTGCGCGGCAATCTATACTTTTACTCACAAAGACAGCCCATTACAGGGCTGTAGGGAAATATTGGCTTTATATGGATAGGTGTAATTTGATCTGTGTGTCTAGTTCACCCGCCTTTACGGCATCTAGCAAAACAGCAATCACAGAGGGCAATTGTTTGTCGTCACCAACAAGAACATCTGTTTTGCCTTTTTCGATTTCAAGCACTTTGTTGCGAACACGTAAGCTAAAGCGCACTTGATTTTCGTGATCTCGCCAATACCACTTGCGGATTGGCTTTTGGATTTCTTGTTTAATGCGCTGACCATTTTCATCTTCGACATATTCGCTGCGAGTTTCGAAATATGCCTCGCCTTTAATCATCGCATTTGCCGCCGCCATTTGACGGTTGAGGTTATATACAAGCAAATTACGCGCATTTTCCAATGGGCTTACTTTTTGCTCTTTTTGAGCTTCTAAAAATTTCAGGGATTTTAATTTAGACATTAGGATTCTCCATTCCTTATTGCCTGTGTAATGTTAACCTGCAATTTTCAAAGGAAAAGGAATGAATGACCTTAAGTGTCTGATTTTAGATATTAATCAAATTCTGCGCTATAAAGATGTGCAATCTCAAAACCATCAGCTTTACTCCCTGCACCATCTTTATAAAACTCAACAATCCCGTCAATTGGTGAACCAATAACATATTTGCGAGCAAACAAATCCGCATTACTTTCGACATAAAACCGCACAATCATTTCTGGGCTGGTTCCCATGTAATCTGCCATGTCGGATATTTCACCGATTGTCATATGGCGTACGTTTTGCGTAGCAAATGTATGCCGAAAACTATAAAGGGTTCGCTCTCTATCTTTATATTTCCCTGACTTTGAGACAGTTAAATCCGCAAACTCTAAAAAGCTTTTAAATGTTCGACTTAAATCAACTAACTTATGCCCCAGTGGACTACAGAATATGTAGTCATCCAAACCAGTTCGTTGAGTTAACTTCCCGATATCGTATAACGTCTTAAGCATTATATGCGGGATAATGATATGACGGATTTTTTCTTCATATTTGCTTTTATGAATAAAAAGCGTGATCTCACCGTTTGTTCCATGATCAACACAACTCCATTTTAGCTCATCAATCTCTACACCGGGACGACAGCCGACTTTGTATAGAAAAAAACAATAGAGCTTTAAAATTTTACGCCTGTAGATGATATCGGAGCGTGTTGCTAGCTCGATCCATTTGTCGAATTTGTCCCAGATTGCAATTACTTCTTCATCCGTAAATGCTGGTCTTGGCTCGCCTTTTGCCCCTTTTCCTTTTACTGAAAGCGGTGGAATGTCATTTGTGGAGCAATATTTTTTATCAATGGCATATAAGTATATTTTTTTTAGTGCAGAGTGATGTTTAGAAACTGTTCCCTTCTTGGGAACTTTCCCCATCATAGCGTTTCTCTTGTTGTTAAACTCGTCAACAACACTTTGATTCACTTCTGTAATCTTCTTATTACCGATTATTGGGATAATGTAATTTTCAATTGCTGACACATAGTGTTTCATTTGTGTCCCAAGCTTAGCCTTATCCCCAAGGCTTTTCAGATATTCTTCCCCTACATATTTAATCGTCCTCTCGGATTCTAGGGGCATACCCGTAATAACAAATGCTCTGTACCTTTCAAATTCAGTACGTGCTTTTCTTTTTGCTATTTCAAGATCGTCTGTATCTAATGAAACACGCTCATAGAGACGGCCTTCGAGATTGCTCTTCCAGCGTGCTTGTAAATTTGTCGAATTGGAACGGGTCTCTATAACGACTTGATCGTCTAAAATTTTTGCCATTATCGGCATAAGCACCTAACCCTCAGTGCTAAAAAATGGTGCGGGCGGGCGGACTTGAACCGCCAAGACCAAAAGGTCGGCAGATTTTCTTACCTCCTACGGTTTTCACCGCCACTCCAAATGAGTGTTTGTGGTCTGGACTATCCCTTCAACATATCAATCAATACTTATTGACTTAGTTGCTGCCCGTCTAGTCTCTACACCTTCCTCTATTTCTAGAGGCTTGGCTCGGGATTGCCATCAGCGTTATCTGTTAAGGTTTCCCCGAATTTGAGCAGTTCTACTCCCAAGATTTCTCTTGAGGCACTCAAGTATTTTGCACTAGGCTTAGAATGAAGTCTGCTGTGTTTACCGATTTCACCACGCCCGCAACGCGCACTTTCTAACACCAACATTATAACAATGCAAGATATTGTGTTAATTTAAAGGCTATTTTTACACAATATTTTACACATATGCAAATTATTTTATTAACTAATTGTTTTATATGCTATAAATTAATAACACATTAAACTTAAAATCTCGTGTCTTTTTAGGCGTGCCGGTTCGATCCCGGCCGCTCGCACCAATTATTTACAAAGGCTTAGCTCTATATGGGCTGAGCCTTTTGCTTTTTGGGAATGCCTGCAGGCCCAAATGAGGCCCGATAAGCATTTTATTTTTTCAGGGTACATGCGTCTACAAAACGACGACCCATTAACGTTGGGTTTGCATGATGGAAAATTTCTTTGCCATTAAATGTGGTTGGCAATGCGAGGCAACAAAGCCTCGTTAAATTAGCTAAGGCCATTTTTACATCATCATTTGGTTGCCCATACTTTGATTCTGGATCATTTACCGTATCGTAATCCAGATCAAGAGGGGCTTCATCAGGCAGGTTAGCCGTAATAACGTCCACCCTCTCAGATAAGGAAAAATCATTCTTATACACAGCGGCTAAAACTTTCGCTTCAAGTGCGGTTAGCTGTTCCAGAATATTTATATATGACCGTTGAAGATTAACGTCACTTTGTTCGTTAGCAGAGTTAATCAACAACTTGGCCCACATATCTTGCAAATAATCGTCATCTTCAAGTGTTGCAGCTTCTAAAAGAGGTATAGCATATTTTAATGGCAGTGGACGCATCGAAACATTACTACCCAATTCGGATTTTAGTTCCTCAACACGGGTCATGAAACGGTATTGTCTCTCCCATCGGATAAACTTCAACTTGTCATCAAAAATACCCATTGCTGTTTTGAACGACTCTCCAACATGTACTGCGATAAAACGGCTAAAATGTTCCGATGCCTCAATAGCTTTGGAGGTTGTTTTGGCCCATTCTTGAGATGCCGCTGCGGTTTCTTTTGATACGTCAATTTCGTCGTCCATATGGCATTCCTAATTAGGATGGATTTCTGCTTCAAGTGATCTTAGCAACATCTGTCCAGTAGTCTTAGCATCATCGATTGATGCAACGTAATTTGTAAAATTAGGGGTCGTTCGCGAAACAGCCCGGTTCACTCCAAATTCTCTTGTTCTTATTTGACAGTCAAACATAGCATGAGAATACGTAAATAAATCTTTTGCTACAGACGGTGGTACAAATTGAAAAGCAGTCCATGTATTCACCAGACTCTCCCCCATGACAAAATCTTTATATGGGATCGCTAAATTGTTTCCAGAATTAATGTGACCAGCCCAGTCATGAAGCTCTTCAACAATCTGCATTGTTTGCCTAACATCTTGATAAATTACTGAACAAAGTGCACTCGCCTGTTCCTTTTTCCTTTTTTTATCAATTTTATCTGTATGTCGAATAGAAATTAAAACAGAAATGATAGCAGAACCCGCAGCAACAATACTTAAAAAACCTGCAATCAAGGTTTGCCACTTATATATGAAAGTCGGGATAGCATCTGCTACGGCAACATCTATTGATAACGTTAT
The DNA here is from genome assembly GCA_050297075.1 of Terasakiella sp. GTDB lineage: Bacteria > Pseudomonadota > Alphaproteobacteria > Rhodospirillales > Terasakiellaceae > Terasakiella. The sequence continues at coordinate 331,187 of JBNKSC010000026.1, read as the reverse complement.
AAAGACCACAAAAATTGAAACAAGCAATCCTCCAGCGACCAGGCCCAAGAGGAATGGCAAAAACAACGGAATCAAATCGCAGTCACCTTTATGAAATTATCTAAGAGTTCATCCCTTGATACTGACGAGTTAAGCAGAAAAAGGCGTGCCCCAGTCTCCATGGCATAAATACTCGCGATTTGGCTTTGTAATTGTGTATGAAGGTCAAGCTCAAAAGAAGATGGTAAGGGTCTGCCAGCAGGGTTCTCGCAAATACGCTTCCTGACGGTTTCAGCATCGCTAAACAGGCAAATGATTACATCAGGATTAAGTCGCTTAATTTGGGCCTTGGCGAAAGGTGTCACCCTAAAACCGTAACTTTCGATGGTTACAGGGTGTGAGTCAATAATAACGTTCTTTTTATTTCTGGTCGTCTCAAGCAGTTTAAGAAGCTCATTATCTACAATTTTCACATCGTCATGAGTGATAACGGCCGCCGAGTGCTGTCTGAGGTCGTCCTGAGTTTTGACTGAGGCAACACGTCTTTCAACAACTTTTAAAAGCTCTTTACTATAAGTAAAAATACATGCGTCAGGGAAACGTTTAGAAATGTTTTCAGTAAGTGTTGATTTTCCGCTCGCGGGTGCCCCTGTCAAATAGATTACTTTAGACATACTTTCCCTCTTTCAACTGCCTCAATTTGAACTTATAGTAATGATGATATCATATCATACAATTAAATAGACGCGACATGAAAAGAGGTAGATGACATTATGACAAGGAAAGCTGAGTTTGATCTGAGAGATGCGATCAACGCAATTTCTGATGTCATTCAAAACCGCCCACGGCCAATCCGCGAATTTGATCAAATTTATATGAAAGCTGCGGATATGGTCATCCAAAGTGAGATTATTGCCGATTGGGCAGACGGTAAGAATTTAGCTTTTATTGGCGATGGAGATGCTATTAGTGTTTGCATTCCTTACCTGAAATCTAGGGGATTAATCGGATATGGTCCAAAGAAGATCAAAGTATTCGATTTTGACGAGCGGATATGTGACTCGATCAGGCGCTTTGCGGATAAGGAACAGATCGCGGCTTCCCTTGATGCCGTTTGTTATAATTGTTTTGATGAGTTTCCAGACCCGGGTGAGTTCGATTGCTACTATACCAATCCGCCATGGGGGCAACATAATGATGGCGAAAGCGTGAAGCTTTTTGCGCAAAGAGGGATGGAGGCCGTTGGCTATCAAGGAGAAGGTGTAATTGTAATTGCTGACGATGACGACTTGTCATGGCCGAAAACTGTACTTCTTGCAGTACAGAGGCAAGCCATAGACTCTCATTTTTTCATCCAAAGAATGATGCGGAAAGTACACCTATACCATCTTGATGATGCGCCGGATCTTAGTTCATGTAATTTGTTCGTAAAGGCGCACCCTGACAACGAACTCATTGTTAAAAGCGCTGCAATCACAGATCAAACGTTGTTAGATAAGTTTTATGGCAGAGATAAAGGGCTACACGTACGGTATGTGCGATTAAAAAAGCGTGTTGATTACGGAAAAGCCCACGATGATGAGTATGAGTTAGAATATTTGGAGAACCATTAATGTCAGACATTATCCATCCTGGAGCCGGTGTGCTCTACATGAAAGTTGGAACTCACGCCAACGAGACCCTAGAAAGTATTATCGAGCGTAAACGAAAAGAGATTGAGAATGTGGGCTTTGGCATGTGGGGATATGGCGGTAATGCATGCCATCCCAGAACTATGGTCCAGCCGTTTGCTCGTATGTATGAAGAGCGAAATGAAACAATACACTTGTGTATGGAAGAGATGGATTCACGTCATTTTGCCGAACAAATCCGTGCGGACGAATATTCTGCTGACGGGAAGAACTGGATCGACGTTCCCGAAGGCATCAACCCATTAGGGTCTCGCTACGCTTTACTTATTAGAAACCTGAAGCTGGTTGATCTTGAGCTTTCATTAGCTCAAACAAGGGTTGCGGTTGGGCCAAGTCAAGGCCGCATTGGAAGTGAATATATTCGCGGGCAATCCGATAAAGCCTGTTTTGAGGTAAGTGAACTAGCACAAAACGTAGAAATACCAGGTGACAGCGTAAAAAGAATCAAGTTAGTCGCAGAGTTACATGAGCCTTATGCAGTATTTCTACGAAATCGTGTGTAACTGTTATTCCACAAGAATTCGCGCAGCCTTACTCCGAATATTTGAAATATAGCTATAGAGTCCTTCTTGCCAATGAGAAGGCTCTACAGATGATGTATTGCAACTAAAGCAGATGGAAATAGCTTTATCTGCATTAGGCTCATTGCAAATTGCAGCTTTGATCACATCAGGATCCATTACAGATAAAAGCCTATAGAATACCTGCTCTAGGCATATGACTTTTCCATCGATGTGCTGCAAATCCGAGGACAATTCACGAAGAAAGCCAAGTGCTGCGATAGCCCGTTTATCACCCGTTGCCAAATTCGTAAAATTTCTACAAATGACAATTGCAATAAGTTGGCTTTCCCCTTCATCCATGCCCATTCCAGCCCTTTGAGCCTGACTTTCTAATTCAGCAGCAAATAATATTTCCTCCTGTGTTGGCTCAAGTACACATGCTGTTTCAAGAAATTTTAGAAAATGAGATTTGCTTTCTAGTGGAGCAAAACAATTTCCATTTTTTTCAAGTCTTTTTAACACAACAAATTTTGCAGCACCTAAGATACTAACATGTTCGATTTCGGAAGAAATCGCCCCAATCATCTCAATCAGCAAACCATAAGAGGCCCCTTTTAAGAGAAAATCATTATCAACAGCGACAGAGGTCAATGACGCCCTCCCATAATCGCATAAATATAAGATTTCGCATCGTCAGCAAGTTCGTCCCATAGCAATTGACTGTTTGCAATGCCATTCACTTGCGACCATGCTGGAATCGGGTTCTTATATATGTATCGCATAGCTTTTGTAACCCTAGGCCAATCCTGCATACTGTGACCAAAGCATAACGCCAAAGTGCCAGGCTCAATCCTTAATTCCAAGGAAGCCGCTAGAACATGTTCAGCTAGTTGTCTCGCTGTGTATTTTTGGGCATCTGTATTAACTATCGGAGAAGGGCGATTGGTAAGCAGTTGAAGAGCAAATTGATCAGCTTCTCTCTCCTCGTCATCCCACTCCCCGTTTGTCGTTAACGGGTCATCTAAATCAATAATTGAAGAACGGTTTTCCAGATGCCCTAAAGAAATATGTCCTAACTCATGCGCTAAATAATAAGCTATGGGAGCCGGGTATTCTGAATCCTTGCCAATCAATATCACATATCGGTTTTGTACACGAATAGCCATCGCACACATGTGTTTAGCAGATAGTGGGAACACTCTTAAATGTAAAACCGGGATCCCAATTGACCAGCAAGTCGCTAACAAATCAGTCAAAGTGATAAATGGTTGATCTCCGAGAATTGACTTTCTCAAGGAGCCTGCATCCCTATTTAGAATGCTAAAGTCACTTGCAGGTGTGGCGTTTAACAAACTCCTAGATATTGACGCACCGAATGATTCGATTGCAGCGCGCTGTTGCTTATCCTCCGTGGTTAGTCCCTTGAACTTTGCCTCATCTTTCCAAATGAATTCTGGGCCACTTTCGTCTAACAACGATTTGGGATTCAGCCCCAATTTTCGTGATACTGAAAAGCGTAGTTCTGCACGAGCAGAAGGTGAAGCTTCTGCTTCATCGTTCCACCAGCCAGGCCACGCGGCATCAATTATTTCACCGCTCAATCCCAATAGTTTCAGCTTTCTTTTAAACTGTTTGCTGTCCTCAGTCATTTAGATCGCATCCTATTGGTTGAGCTGTAAGGAGAGTATTCTGCCATTGCATCAATCACCTTTGCAATCATTTCTGCGTGGGCCTTGGTGCCGTTCCATGACCTGTGAAAAGCAGTTAGCACCAAATCCTTAGGGTCTTTTATATCTGGAATAATATATTCAGATAAACCTGCATATATGAATATTTTTTCTTGGGCTGGACCAACTTTTCCACAGGAAGTTCTAAGGGCGCGACAAACAGAAGCTTGGCTAACACCAACCTTTTCACTAAGAGTTTCCTGCGTTATGGAGTTTTTATCCATAAATTTGCGTAACTCTTTTCCCAGATTTTTATCCACCATTGTTGATAAAGTTACCCACAAGAAAATATATTCAAATATTGATAATTGATGAATAATAACGTATAAAAACGTAAAGGGCTAGTAACTTTTGGAATATAGAAATGCCGCTACATACACAGTTCTGCTGGACTCGCTTTGGGACGGAAGCAGGAGAAAAAATAGAAACAATCTTAGATCGTAAAGAGGATGAGCGAAAAGCAAATAATGGCATTTTCCTCTGGGGGATTGGGAATGGGCTAAAACCATCTATGTTGGAATTGGTTAGAAATAACCCCGAACCAGAAATCGTCTTCAGTCCAATTCGTTCAGCTCCTCGTAAAGTCGATGTAGCACCGGAAACCGTGGTAATTTGGTTAGCAGGGAGAACCATGGAAGATAAGCACTATAATTTGCCAAGAGGATCTTTTGTAACTAGCCGAGCGTCAAAACGCCCTCACTATGCACTAGTGTGCTCTTCTGAAACACCTTTAACCATTGACCCAGAGGGGGATACTTTTACTTTTAATTCATTGAGAAACTTGGTTTCTGGGAACCCTGTAGGAGCCTCCCAAGTAACTGCTGTAGTTCAGCATGATTCGGAAGAAGTGGATAATGATAGCATTGTGTATACTGTTGCATTAAGAGCCAAATTGGTCCCCCCGTATTTCATACGGCTCACAGAACCTTGCGAGATAGAAAATACTAAATCAAACAGCGATATATCAAGCATTCGACAGGAAGCTATGAAAAAGCTTGCGAATACTAGTCTTCCTCTTTTCGCTTAACTTCCGTTTTGGTTGAGAGGCCCAGTTTACTGGGCCTCAGTCCAATCAGTTACAACCCGGTATGAATTCCTTTACCTAAAGATGTTCACCTATAGGGATAAAGGCTCAAGGAAGTCTGCCGTTTCAGCAGCCATCTTTAGCTGCCGATTTAACATTTGAGGTTGTCCGCGCGCGGCATGTTTCAACACTAGCGCTGACCGTTCAGCAATCGCAACTGCGAAAGCTTTGTCACGGTTACACATTGTTGGGTGTTGGACCATCAGCCAAGCTAATTCAAGTGACGCACGAACCGCAGGGCGACGATGGCCGTGAGTTCTCATTATTTCTTCAATGGCTTTCTGCAAGCGTAACTCAGGCGTCTCGGTTGGTATTAGGGTTAGTGTATTTTTCATTTACGTGTCCTCAATTTAATATCTGGAAAACTGATCATCAATTTTCCTCGCAAGGACAAGCATCCCAATTTATCGGGCTGGGGGATATAAACACTTTGCTCAAAACGACAAATAATAGTGAAAAAAATCTAATATAAAGACAGAAGGGGATTTCCTACAGAAACAAGTCACTTGGATTCCACCTGAATTGCATCCCAAGTTATTGAAATCATAGGTAAAGGATCGATGCCAATCTCTCTGGCGATGATCAAAAACTCGGCCACATCCAGCCGGCGCTCATAGCCCTCAATCTTGGCAACATATGACTGCGGCTTGCCCAAGCGGTCAGCCAGTACCTGTTGAGTCATACCCGCAGCAACGCGCGCCTCGGCCAAATTTTTGACCAGGTCACGATATGCATCTGTATGGATCGACTTTACCACGCACTCTATCCTGTTGCAATTGAGTGCTAAAAGTCGTAATCCTGTATTAGGATTATCCCAAAACAGGATTTATTATGACTGCGTTTCAGGGTGGACTGTCCTCAACACAGAAGGGTCTGATCACCGAATATGCCGTTGCAACGGCACTGATGCTGGCATCAAAGGGGCAACTATCCGTCTTCACCCCCTTGGCAGACGACCATGGGATAGACCTGATCGTTTATGACAAGGTTTCAGGTTCCATGCTGCCCGTTCAGGTGAAGTCCTGGAACAAAAGCCCAAGCCAGCGAGGAACGATCCAGTTTGACGTCCAAAAGACGACCTTCAGTAAATCCACCCCGTCAATCTTGATTGCTATCCTTTTCGACCAAAAGGAGGCTTCAATCAAAATGTCCTGGTTGATGTCTATGGAAGAGGTGTCAGAACTATCCAATTCACGACATGATAAATACGCCTTGGTCCCGAGCGTGCGAAAAGAGACTTCTGATCGCTATCGGCCTTTTCGGTATGACGACCTTGACGCTTTGGTGCAGGCCGTCATCGAAAAGTTACAGGCAGCTTAAAATGTCAATAAAGTTGAAGAGGAACTGATATGTCCAAGACCATGTCAAAATGGGTAGCCCTGTTTGGACTGCCGCTTTTTATCAGCGGCTGTGCCAGTAAATATGAGGCACAGAAGGAGCTTGCCTCAACACCACCACTTGAGGAATTCCAGCTCAGTGGCAATCTGGATGACATAGCCAGATGCCTAACCAGAACAGGCGCCAGTCTCTCACTGACCAGATCGGCAAACAAACTCTATGTGGTTCCCACTGCTATGGTTGCCGAAACGACAATAACCCAAGCAGGTTCCAACCAGCTTGGTGTTGTGCACAGAGCAACGGGAAGAACGATTGGCGGGTCGCCCTTGGGATGGGAGTATCTGGAACTGATCACCAAATGCGCTGAGGCTTCTGGAAGCTGATGTATTAGTCAGCGGAGATAGGCCGCGAGCCTGCTGGCTCCATCACGAGCAGTTTTCTCTTTTTCCTGCAAGTCAACGACATGGGCATACGCACGCTTGGCAATAGGGTCCTGTGTCGCAAGGTAATGCGCCTGTGCCATGTCACAGCCTTCACACTTTGCGATACGGGCAACAGCATCATCATAGATGCCCTCTGCGGCCTTGCGAAGTGAGTCGAAGTCACTGGTCACATGGGTGATGGACTTCTCGATGATTTCAAGCTGCTTGATCGGGTCCATCAGTGTTCTCCATTTCTGTCGGGATAGCAGGAATAACGTTTCGAACCAAGCTTTCCAGGCTCTGCCGTTTCGATACAGGTGTCCGCGCCATTTCAGCCATGTCAGCAAAGGTTGGGGCTGCTGCCCAGGTTGACCATTTTGCAAATGGTCGCTGCATCCGTCCAATTCGTCCATCGTCAGAGAGCCCGGCCTTGCGAAGTGAACGGGCTAGATCGAGTGCCAATAACTGATGAACAGCACAAGCCTTTTCAAGGGCAACAAGGGCTTGATCCATTTCTCTGGCACTTGCAACAAATTCTGAGGCTGCGGTTCTGACCTTGCTCAGTTCTTCGGACATTTCCTGCTCCTATCTGGCGAGTGGGTGCGTAAAGAATGCCGCGATTACGATCAGATGGATACCAACGTTCTTAATCCTTCTGGAAATAGGCTGTTCCCCTAACGTGTTGGAGCATGGCAATCAGCTTGGAGCGCTCATATCCAGTGGACTTTTTAGCTCGTCGTTTGAGTTCTGCAATGGCCTCATTTCTAACAGCCTCAGACTCCCAGGGGATAGGCTCCCTCTTTTGATCCACTTCCAGTTCAAGGCCATCCTCTGGGTCATGAATGTGACCGAGGCAGACCCGCATTGTGAGGTATCCATCAGAAAACGGCTTACAGGCAACACCTCCAGGAGACACAAAAATAACAACATGATAACTGTTCTTCGTCGGCAGAGGGTATTCCTCTAAATCGCGCAAAGACATTACTCGACCTCCTCAAAATCCAGCCCAGCATCAATGACTTCCATACCTTCTGGCCTTACAAGCCTGGGGGTTGCTGCCAACTGAGTGTTCACATGGTTATTGACCTGAACAGCCGTTACAGGTGCCCCATCTGCCGAGGCGACAAATTTATTCAACATGGTCCTGAGGACTTGGCTGTCATAGTCCACCAGTTTACTTTTGACCACATGCTCAAAGTTCTCATCCAGAACAGGTTGCCCCTGCTCATCCAGCATGACTTCCTGAACGATATGCCCGGTGGCAGCAAGGGCCTTGGAAACCACCTCATCCCTGATGGTATCTCGCCTGATTTGCAGGGCTTCTTCCCACATTTGGTCAAAGTCAGCATCCCCCCGCCAATGATAGGCCGTTGCCCTGTTGACACCTGTTCTTCTACAGGTCTCCAGGACATTGCCTGTCTCACTCAGGACAGCGAGAAACTCCCTCTTGGTATTATGGGATACAAGTGTTCCCACTTTCTATTCCTTTCACTGGGCCTGTGATAGGGCCTCAAATTTTAAGGGAAATAAGTAATTGATTTTATTTCCCTTATTGGAACAAAAATGGGGCGACTGACACAGGATCTGTTGTGCGCGCATGTGAGCCACACACACACTTCAAGACCAGGTTACTGCTCTGAATGACCAAGATAAACCAGCATTGTCCGGCTGTTGTCCGGCTTGAGCAACCTGAAGGGGTAAATTTGCCTATGTAGAGCATGTAGAACCAGTAGTGCATGGCAACTATATTAATGCCGTTTCAGTAGCAAAAAGAAGATGTCATTAGCTTTTGATTGATGCTATCCAAGAATTATTTTTTTAGCTCTACAAACTCTACACGTTCTACATATCTTTAAAATCCAATAGTTAGAAACGTAGACGGTAAAAAAGTCTTCTTCAACGAGCTCAACGCCGGGTCATCACCCTTTAGGTTTCCAGTGATTTGGAGCTTCATAACCTGCCAATATGTCCTTGCCAATTCTTAGACTTCTTTTGTATTTCCAACCTATTGCTTGTTCCATAACGGTTCGAAGCCGCTGACAATGCATCCTGTTCTGCCTATCTGGGCTAATTCCCAAGGCTTGCCTTAAAAGCTCACTAGTATGAACTTTTTCAGGTGGACTGATAACTGCTAGATCAATTTGTTCACCTTCTTCGTCAATCAGATCCCCCCTTGCTGCTAAAGCAGCACTTTCAAAGCGTGAACCAAGAAAAACATGTACAACATCTACCCATGGGTCTTCCGAGGTTTCTGAAGCTTGATGCTCTGCTGCCTCCAACCACAATTCTTCTCCCAAGACTATAGATGTACCCTGACTTTCCAGATAGTTGGCCTCAGCCCATAATTGGTCTCGGTCAGAGCGAAGCCCTTCCAAGTTCACTTGTGCATTTATATGTAAAGGCCAGAACCTCCTGTTGCCTGTTCCATCTTTTAAGAATCCTCCTTCGTTTGCTGTACCAATAAACACACAGCGACGAGGAAGCTCCATGACTGATCGACCATATGGAGGGCGCACTCGATCAACAGCCCTAGATGAAAAAGCTTTAAACGTATCAACGTCTGCCCTCTTCATACCATCTAGCTCAGCAAATTCCTGAACCCATATTCCTTGTAAAGTGAGGGGTGCATCCTTGCCTTTAAGGTCCCCAATTTCTGCATCAGAAAACCATTTATCACCAAAAAGATACCTTATGCCTGTCGACTTACCGCAGCCTTGGGGGCCTCTTAGCACAGGAATTGTGTCAAACTTGCAACCAGGCTGTCTCTGTCTTCTGACTGCTGCAACCATGAAACAGGTAGAGACAGCCTTCGCATAAGTGCTGTCTTCTGTTTTGAAATAATCTGTAAACAGTCTTTTTACTCTGGAAACACCATCCCAGGTTAAAGTGTCGAGGTATTGAAGAGTAGGATTGAATTTATTTTCATAGGCCAGTGTTGAAATGGCCTCATATACATTATCTTTGCTTGGCTGGTAGTCATTTGATCGATATTTGTTTATCAGATAATGACGCACTAGCCTGATCGTATTTTCATCCAAATTTCGCCCATAGTCATCATTCCAAGGTAAATCGTGTGCTTGAAACACCACCTGCTGCTTTAACTCATCAAAGGCAGGAATGAGAGGTGCAATGGAAACAGCTATAAACGCATTCCAGAATGTATCAGATGCTTTTGAGTTTTTGTTAACACTTAATCTCTTTGGTAAACTCAAAGAGTTTTTAACCAAATCTCGAACTTCCTCATCAGTAATATCTTCAAAATCTTCTTCTGCACTTGGCCTTGGGATCAAATCTTGGCGGTCTGCATCCTTGAGGTACATGTACAATGTATGGACTGTAATCGCCTTATCTTTAGATGCATCCAGACTTTCCCAACGCCTGCTTATTGCAGGACCTTCATCTAGGTATTCAGAGTCACTGACAGACCAGTCTATGAAAACATCCTCTGCCAAGCCTGATGTGGCATGATGGCAGGCCTGCATCAATTGAAACCATCTGGCATGTTCCCTGAAGTCTTCAGGATTGAGGGCATCCAACATTGTTTTGAGTTCTTCTGGTGTATGTACACCGGCTTCGGCACCTGAAACGTTCTTGGTTGCCTTACAGATTGCATCGAGCAGAATTTGAGGACATGGCGGTGCATTTGAAACATCATCATTCAGAGGGTCCCATAGATAGGGTTTCCCTGATGGATGCACAGAGCCAGCAGCAACGACTTGGCGCCCAACCGTCTTAAACTCGACACCAGGGAAGTCTGGGAGGCTATCCTTTACAGCTATGTCCTCTGGTTTTTTCAAGTAGTAGTGGTAACCGCCGCCACCTGTGCAGACTGTTGGCCAATGAGTTGGGTCAACACCAAGGCTAAGAACGAATTCAACAAAGGCTGGCACACCAAAACGGCCATCATCTGATCTTGGATCGACATCCACAACAAGGTCATATGGCCGCAACCTTATGCCAACATTACCACCATTTTTCATATGTTGATCAGCATCAAAAGTATCGTAGGGGCGTCTTGTCCAGTTTTTATCAATTGGGCATTTGCCAAGAACTCTTCGCTTGCCTTGAGTGTGGTCTACCTCATCCCAACGATGTAGTGGCATTAGTACATATTTTGCATTCAGGTATGGGTCTAAAGCTGTTGGATTTACTTTTGTCATCTTTTTACCCCTCCCTTTTCTGCTGCAACCAAGCCTCAACAGCTTGACGGGGGTAAAAGACATGTCTGCCGTGTCGGATGAAGCTTGGGCCATGTTCTTGGCCTCTTTTCCATCGTTGTCGATACTGGTCTAGTGTTGTAATTCCTAATCCAGTGATTTTAGAGACCTGTCTGGCTGTCAGAAGGTCATCAAACGAGGGTATTGTGCTTTTGTCTTCTTGCTTAATATGGAGCTCAGACATGGTTGTTCTCCTTGTACATACAAGTTGGTAACGCTTTGGGAATTTCTCTGTCTGGTATCCAACCCGCTGAAACCACTGTCGCTGGTTGGGAGGAGCTGGGGCATATGTGTGCACCAGCTTCTTTCTTTATCGACTATGTCGAACACAGCAAGGCACGACAACCAACGAATTGGCCTGTGCTTGCCTTTTAGCTAAGTGGTGAGTGTCTGCATTCCTGCATGAAGGCTCTGAGATCGCCAACAGAATAAAGAACCTTCCGCCCCACTTTGTGAAAAGCGGGCCCGCCGCCCTTTATTCTCCATAAATCTAACTGCTGTTTTGACAGCCCAAGAAAACTGGCAGCCTGATCAACAGGCAAGTATTCCTTCTTGGGCATAGCAATAGATTCTTGAATTTTATCAAGTCTATCAATGATTTCCTGCATACTTACTACTCCTGAATAAATTTCAGATGCAGCAAGTATGAAATATGTCAAGACCGCTGTAACCTATTATTACTCATCGGGCCTTAGGGGATATTATGCTGACTTCTATAGGCTGCCAAACGTTGGCAAATGGCTTCTTGGGCTTCTCTCATGTGGCCCAATAGATGGGCTCTGGTCACATAATTGAAGCTGACATGGGGGTTGGCATGGTTCAGCAATAAGGTGACTGTCTGGAAATCCACCCCAGCTTCAAGCGCATGGGTCCTATATGTGTGTCGCATTTGGTGAGGGGCATAGGGGAAGTCACTTGAACGGCGCATCGCTTCAATGTGACCGCTTTTTGATGTCGATGAAGCAAAGACAAAAGGGCTTTCCAATAGTCTGGTTAATTCTTTAACTTCCCCTAATTCCTGAACAATCAAACGGGGTAAGGGGGTTTTAAAGGCTTTGTCTGCTCCGCCTTTGGGCGAAGGAACCAACAGGACGCCATCATTATCTAAATGCTCCCATTTCATGGAACGTGCATCTTTGGAACGAAGTCCTGTCATAAGCATGGTCAACCAACAGACGCGCCTTACCCTGTCTTCTAGTTGGTCTAGTTTCTCCCACAACTTTGGCATTTCATTGGGGCCAATTGCCCAGTCCCTAGGTCTTTCCTTATTCATTCTGACGGCTCTAGTGACAGGGTTGGCAGGCAGATCATGGGATCTAGCAACATCATTTAGTAGAAGTTTAAGGACTCTCATTGCGCCATTGGCTCGATATGGCCCTTTCTTTTGGGTGATTGTTTCATGCAGATTTCTAACCACTTCACGGTCGATCCGGTCTACGGGTAGTTTCCTGAGAGAAGCCAAGGGTGCATCAAGCTGACTTCGGTACCATTTCAGTGTTGCAGAGCTAAGTTCGTCGGCCCGAGCTTCAAGGTAGCGATCTAAGGCCTGTTGCAAGGTCGGTATAGTGGTTTTGGGTTTCCTTGGGTCATCGCCACGCCTCAGTGACAGTCTCAATTCCACAGCTTTTTCTCTGGCTGACTTGAGAGATATTTCATTTGTTCTGCCAATGATGATTGAGACATAGCGATCAGTGCCATCATTGATTCTGCCCATGAGTTTGAAGCTTGCAGATTTTTTCCCAATGACAAGTCTTAGCCCTGAAACCTCAGCATCATATAACTGACTGCCTGATTTGTGTTCTTCCAGGGCCTTATTGACCAATGCCTGGGTTAGTTTTGTTGCCATGACCACCTCCAATACAGGCCCAGAATGAGGCCCAGTGCTAAACAATGTCTGTTAAGACGTCATGAGGTGATTATGTCGTGTCTATATGGGTTTGTACGCCCTGATTAGGCCAGATAGGGCCTGATATGATGTGTTTTTAATAACTTAAAATCTCGTGTCTTTTTAGGCGTGCCGGTTCGATCCCGGCCGCTCGCACCAAGATTTACAAAGGCTTGGCCCCGATGGGGCTAAGCCTTTTGCTTTTCGGGAAAATACGAGAGGTATGTTTTGAGAAGTCTACGGGAAGTATATGCTTGTGGATAGTTTTTGTGTTTTCACTATCGTATATTTAGATAGATATTTATAGACAGAGGCAAGTGATCTGTAGGCATTTTGGAACTTGTCACTAGGGCGGTTATCCAGTCCTACTAAAAGATGATTATGTATAGTTTGGGGAGTAATTTTTATGTGTATAAATTACTCACGAATTGTTTTTGGGTTGACCTTACCATTAAAGAAGTCCAAAATTTAAGTGTTTCGGAAGAGAAACAGTGCTTGCTTTTTCTTGACTTTTTTTCTTTCGTAGCATATCAGGCAATTCTTCTCTCTACGAAATTAAGAGATTGAAACCAGAATCGTTTATGCTACGGCACTGGTTTTTTAAATGGGAAAAGCTTACTTAGTAAGCTAGGGTAAGATATTGAACGAGGTTATGATGTCATATACAGTTAGTGTTGAAGAGTTGGATTTTATTCCCGCTGAACAACGCGAATTTGCAGCGCGTCTTCTTGCTGGCCCAACAAAAGCAGCAACACATGCTCAAGTTAATGATGGTGATTTCGACGTGCCTGACCCAAAGGACGAAATAGTTGCTGAAGTTAATAATGCCATTATTGGCCGCTGAGCCGTAACATTTCATTGTGCTTAAAATAAAAGAATAAAAGAATGAAAGACAACGCGAATAAGGCGGAAGAAGGGTTCTTTGACCGGTTTTCACTTAATGCTGGTGAAGAAAATAAGAAAATTCTATCAACGCCAAAGGCGCGTGAATTTGTTAAAAACTCCCTTAAAAACCTTTATAGTGCTTTTAACGAAGTCAAAAAATCTATACCGGTTGAATACCATCAAGATGTAGTTGTGAATATTTATCTGGCGCAGATGGCATTTGAGAGTGCTTATTTGGATTTGGAACGTGCGACTCAACATCACGACTTAAAAGGTGGGCCTTCACCGGCAAAAATGGCAGGTGCATTGACTAGCTGGGTGAATCGGATCAAGCCAATTCAAATCAAGCGCGATGTTGATGCGACTTGGGTTGGATTTACTAATCCAATTGTTTCTTTACAGTTGGGTGTAACGGTATATCTGGAAAAAACAAAACGTGGCGGCGGCGATGTTATGGAGGTTTTACGTGATAACGGCACGTTAAATGATCTCATATATCATATCGTGTGGCGAGACCCCAGCTATAGGGAATTGTCTATTTTGTATCAAGGTATGTTTGGGGCATAATACTTGGGTTTCTCTATTCCTCAATAGATAAAAAATGTTCTTTACTCAAAAAATTGATGAGAACTAAGGGACCTCTATATTTCCAATATGTATCTAGTTTTTCAGGTGATGGCCTCTTTATAATCGGGGTGAGTGGTTTTCAGATGAGGGCGCTGGGAAAAGCTTGCGTGCCAATTTGTTAAGTCGAGGGATTGACTTTGCCAGTTGATTTCAGGATGGCGAAACAGCAGATAATCTAACGCGATGGCCACGCTGATTTGCCCGATGTTCAGTTCTTCCTCAAACAGTTCTGGAAGTGAACTTATATAAGACACGGTACGTTCAATGGCACCACGCCACCTTTCCTTCCAGAAAGAAGATTGTTCCTGAGCAGGGCGATTTTTTTCCATGGTCAAAGAGAAGGCAGCATCCATTATGCCGTCACCAAGGGATTCCAGATTTTGAATGGACCATTTTGCACCAGCTGTTTGCAGCAAGGGTGTGTCTGATGCGAGACTGTTCAGATAGGCACAAATCAAAGGGCTATTTACCAGCAGTTCCCCTGTATCTGTGATAAGGGCGGGAATTTTACCAAGCGGGTTTACTGCATTAAGCGGTGTGTTCGGCTCTAGCGGTGGTGTGTTGATGATTTCTGCCTCAAGCCCTTTTTCCAAAAGAACAACAAGAACTTTTCGCGCATAAGGTGAAGTGAGGCCGTAATAGAGTTTCATGGTTTTCTCTTTTCTTTTAAAGGTCTGCCCAGAGAATGCATGGAATTTTTAAATATGAAAAATGATTGAAAGCATAATTTAATATCTCTATTTTTGATAAATGGACATTCTACTTCTTAAAACATTTCTGTCTGTCGTTGAGACAGGAAGTTTTTCAGCCGCTGGCGTAAAGCTGAATTCCGTTCAGTCAAATATCACGGCACGCATTCGCAAACTTGAAAAACATTTTGGACAGGCCGTTTTTGTGCGTGGTCGCGGCGGTGCCAAATTGACCGAGTTTGGCTATCAGGTACGCGACCATGCAGAAGATCTGATTGCCCGGTTTGAAGCCACAGAGCGCACTTTGCTGGATTTGGCGGGGAAATCGGCCCCGTTGCGCCTGGGGGCGATGGAAACAACCGCAGCCACACGTTTACCAACTGTGTTGAAGCAATTGAAGCAGGCATGTCCGCAATCCGCAATCTCTTTAAAAACTGCTGCCACCGGTGATCTCCTGTCTCTCGTCTGGGGGCACAAACTGGATGCTGCATTTGTTGCAGGACCCATTGATGAAGGCAGGTTTAACAGTGTGCGGGTTTTTGAAGAAGAACTGGTGCAGGTGCGTGCGCGTGAAGGGGAGGTAACACCTGCTTTGCTGGCCTTTGGTCCGGCCTGTAGTTACCGCCTTGTTGCGCAACGCTGGCTTCGTGAAGAAGGCAGAAGCGATAGCGAAATTTTGGAAATGGGGTCTTTGGACGGCATTTTAGGCTGCGTTGCTGCGGGAATGGGATTTGCCGTTGTTCCAAAAAATGCAGTCTTGCATTACCGGGATGCGGCCAATCTTACATTCACAGAGATGCCAGCACCTTTTTCAAGGGTTGATACCTATCTGATCTGGCGTGGCGATCATTACCCAAGCCATGCCTTGCGCCAGCTTATTGGTGTGCTTGGGTAACTTCTTCCGATAATTTATTGTTTTGAGAAACGAGGGCAAGGGCCTGCTTTATTGTTGCAGGCCCGCCTTTTTCAACATGGCATGTAACTGGGTGATAACCAGTTCTTTTTTCTTGGTCGTTTCTATATCTTCTGTGAATTTTTCCACAAAATTTGGTTGGCGCAGGTGTTCCTGTACTCTTTCACGCACCCATCTTAATGTCTTGCCTTCGATCAATAGGCCCGAAGCACAGAATTGCAGCAGGGAAGTTGCCCGTTTGAACAGGGTTTCTTCCGGGCTGTCCATTTTATCGATAATGCGTTCTTCATCCAGATAATTAAACAGCAAGTCATCCAGCCAATCCACGAAAGTTTGTTGCATGTTTTTGGGCAATTTGATCTGAAGGGCGGATTTTTGCAGATCAGTGATGACCTTGATTTTGCGCTTGAGCGGCAGTTTATAGTTTACAATATCGTGTATATGTTCCGGGCCATCCATGAAGGTGGGCAGGAAGTTACACACGATATCTGCACATTCTTTGCCGAACTGGGACTTTGAAAGGGTCAGCAGGAAGCGCAGTTGCAGCATGGGGGCATCCAGATTTTCCAGAATGTAATTGATGGCTTCAGAAGGGTTATCGACGGAGCGGTCCCTGTTGAAGCTGCGGACACCACAAATGGTCAGGGCTTCCACCATGCCTTCGCCGCCCAGAATGGTGCCGTTTTTGGAAATGAATAGGGGAAGAAGTTGCTTGAAGGCATGCTTTTCTTCAAAAACATCTCCCTTGGTCAAAGAAGAGCGGCTGCGCAGCATGGGCTCTATGGTTTCAGCCAAGGCATTGCGGCATTTGGTCATGGGCAGCTTGCGCATGAGTGCGCTGATGCGCTGCAAGCCCTGTGTATCCCATTTGCGTGCTTCATAACGCGCGGTGCAGAGTTTCGCTAAAACATCAATGGCGTTATAGCGGTCCGGTTGCTGGCCCAGCATATCCTGAATAACGCTGGGAAGGCTGAACATGTTACTGAAAAGGTCATCAAGAAACAGTGCTGTGGGTTCCTTGATTTCTTCAAGCTCAATATCACCAAGCAGGTCAAAGAGAATGCTGAATTTCCCTTCCCATGATGAGGTCATCATGGTTTTTTTGCTCAGTGACAGCAGTGCGCGATAACGTACATCCGGGGTGCTCAGATCACCGACTCCGGCAATGTAGTTGTTCAGCTCTCCATCGCGGATTTCATCATAGCCGGAGCCATAGGATTTTTCCTTGGCCTGTTGCAGAAGCTGATAAAGGTGGTCGCGCCATTGCGCCTCTTTCTGGCCTGCCTTGATTGCCTGTAGGGAGGCAAGGCGTTCCAGTGCGCTGGTGCATAGGCTGTCATCCATAAAGTTTTCAAGGTTGCGCGGTGTCATCAGCAGCTCGTTGATGCTAAGGCCTTTATGGTCGCAGTAGTCGCGCAGCAAGGTGGTGAGAACATCCCGGTTTTCAGGGATAAAGAGGTCATCAACCGTTTTGAAGACCGGGGAGGACTTTAACATGCCCAGACCGGCTTTTTTCTTGAACGAATTCAGGGTTTCCTGAAAGACGATTTTTTCTTCTTCACCTTCTTTAAGGAGGACCTGTGCTTCATCACAGAATTTCTGTTTGAGAAGGGTACGCGCCTGTTGTACCGCCTGAGATTCCGACTCCTTATAAGAGTGGAGACTCCAACGTGGACCGTTTTTGACTTGTATGACGTATTGGCTCACTAGATTGACCTTTGTTTTTATACATTCAACTTACAATAACAGTCACGCCTCACGCTGTCATCAAAATGGTCACTCGGATTTTGTGCTTTGTTAGGGGTTCCTTTATAAATAAAAAGGTACAGTGTATGACCTTTGATGATAAGTGCAGGAAAAGGCAAACCATGCTGCGGTCCTTTCTAACGGTTGGCGTTTTGATATTTATGAGTGCCTGTTCGTTCCTCAATCCGGCAAATGTACCGGATGTGGTGAGTGAAAAAACAGTACGTCCGGATTATCGCGAACGTATTTCGCATCGTTTGTTCTGGATGGCACCGGAACAGAGATGGCACTACAATTGTTTGTTTCTAAAGCCTTTGGCCAATCTGGATTACGATGAACAGAAACTTGCGCTGCCCGGTGCGGACCTGTTGTTTCGCGCCCATTTCGAAGAAAAGCGCATGGCCTATTATTCCGCCGGGCATCTCTATCGCCAAGCCGCAGATCAGGGTCTTGCACTGGCTTATGTAAAACTGGGCAATCTGCTGATTGATGGCAAAGGAACCAGAGCCAACCCGAAAGGGGGGGCTAAAATGGTCTTGCAGGCAGCCCGGCTGGATTGTGCAGAAGGACAATATCGTTACGGTGAACTTCTGGCAGATGGCAAGGGGGTCACCTCGGACGTTGTTCGTGCTTGGGGATGGGTTGATCTGGCAAAGGAACAGGGGTATCCCGAAAGTGCCAAATTACTGGCGCGTATCGAACGATTTTTGGGCCCAGCCCAAATTGCCTTGGCTCAACAGCAGCGTGAAGCATTGCGCAAGCAGCTTGATTTGTTTAATAAGGGAGCCATGGGGCAAGAGTTGGTTGATTGTATTACAGATCGCAACCCCACGCCCTTTATTACCCGGATGCGCGCCTGCCATGCCATGGGCGGAACGCATGTGGGCGATCCTATCAATTGGCGCGAAAATGAGCAAAAAAAGTGACCAAACCTCTTGACGGGGTGCTGGTTGTCGCCCTTGAACAGGCGGTGGCTGCCCCTTATTGTTCGTCCCGGCTGGCTGATGCCGGTGCACGTGTGATCAAAATTGAACGGGCAGAAGGTGATTTTGCCCGTCAGTATGACCATGTGGTGCTGGGGCAAAGCTCCCATTTTGTCTGGTTGAACCGAGGCAAGGAATCCCTCGTTCTCAATATCAAGGAGGAAGAAGATGCCACCTTGCTGGAGCGTATTCTGAGCAAGGCTGATGTCTTTATCCAGAACCTCGCCCCAGGTAGCGCACAACGGGCAGGCTTTGGGCACGAAGAGCTGCGCCAACGCTACCCGCGTTTGATCACCTGCGATATCAGCGGCTATGGCGAAGATGGCCCGGCAGCCGAGATGAAAGCCTATGATCTGTTGGTACAGGCCGAAACGGGGTTATGTTCCCTGACCGGAGGACCCGAGGCACCGGGGCGCGTGGGGGTTTCTGTTTGCGATATAGCCGCTGGCATGAACGCTTATCAGGGGATTTTGGAAGCTTTGCTTTTGCGAGATAAGACAGGTCAGGGCAGTGCACTGGCTGTTTCGCTGTTTGATGGTATGGCGGACTGGATGGCGGTGCCTTTGTTGTTTCATGACTATGGGGGGCAGACGCCCCAGCGTGTGGGGTTGAACCATCCATCCATTGCACCTTATGGTGCCTTTACCTGCAAGGATGGTGAAGTGGTGATTTCCATTCAGAATGAGCGCGAATGGGCCTGCTTTTGCCAGGATATTCTGCAACAACCTGACTGGGCAAAGGAAGGTCCTTATAAAGACGGTGTATCACGGGTGAAAAATCGCCTTGCGCTGGATGCGGCTGTACAGGATGTCTTTGCCGGTTTTACAGTAGAGGAAATCTGCGAGAAACTCTTGGCGAGCAAAATTGCCTTTGGCCGTGTGAATGATGTTGCCGGTTTGTCAAAACACAGTGCCTTGCGCCGCATCAGCGTGCAAAGCCCTGAAGGGCCGGTTGATTTACCTGCTCCGCCGGTGAAGGTCAGCGGACAGCAACGCGCATATGGCGTTGTTCCGGCCATTGGGAGTCATTCAGAAGCTATACGGAAAGAATTTACTTAAAAATGGTTAATTCTGTTGTGATCGTATTGGGGGCAGCATCGACAAAGGATGCACAGATGACCCCGTGCCTGACGCGCCGTGTCAACAGCGGCCTTGCTTTAAGTGATCAGCTTGGCGGGGTGGATGTGTTGTTTTGCGGCGGTCAGACCAACCCGCATCATTTTGTTAAAGAAGCCGACATTATGGCTGCCTATGCGCGTGAAATCGGATGTGACGATGATATTATCCATTGCGAAGGGCAATCTCGCAATACACTTGAAAATGCCATTTTTGCCAAACGGATGATTCAGCAAAAAGGCTGGGATGATCTGTGGGTGGTCAGTGACCGCCCACATCTGTTACGTGCGCGTATGGTTTTTCGCACATTGGGGCTGAAAGCCCGGTTTGTGGCTGCGGCGCAGGCACCCCATGGCGGACTGGGGCATCTCAAAATGGGTGTTTATGAAATTCCGGCCCTGTTCTGGTATGGCATCCGCTTGATCAGTGGCCATCACAGGCAATATAAAGAGCAAGACCAAAAATGAGAAAACGTTTGCTTGGCACTGTTTTTACTTTCGCTGCCTCTGTTTTTTTGTGGACGGCTGCACAGGCGCAGAATTGTCGTGAAATTAATGAATTTGAGGGGCTGATTTTTGATGGTGGTGCCTTTGTTTCCCCTGAGGGAATGGAAACCTATCTGGATAAAGCCTTGCTTGCCGGGGTGGAAAAGATCGCTCTTTACCCTTATCCTCACAGCAGTGCAGAAAACAAACCTGAGGCACTGGAGAGAATTTTTCCTGACCTTGTGTTACAGGGCGCCAGCCCCTGGAGCAAAGCCCCACCGGTGATCTGGCCCGAGCCGTTGGTGGCGGAAGACCTTGGCCTTTTGAAGGATGAAATGGAACGTCATGCAGAGCGGACCTATTTGCTGTCTGCCCTGCATCGTTTTTCCCCGCAAATGCTGATAAAAATGGTGAAACAGCATCATAACCTTTGGCTGGGACTGGATGGACAGGATGTTCAAAACCTGTTGAAAAATTGCGGTGGCGAGCCATGGGGAAAAGTTATTGAAGCTGCGCAGAACCGGCTTGTTTTTGCTTCCTTCGGGGGGAAGGAGAACTGGCGTCATTATGGGCGTACGATTGCAGATTTACGCAAGCTTGCTGCACTGATGTCTGAACAGGAAGCCGATGCCCTGATGTTTCGCAATGCTCAAGAGCTTTTCAACGTGGCGGTGAATGCCCCTTAAGGCTTCTGTTTACTGTTGTATGGATTGTGTTGTTGTCACAGAAACCGGTGTGGTTTGGTCAAAAAGTTCGGGGTTGGCAACTGTTTTACGCCATTTCTCAAGCTGCGCAGCCCGGCGTTTGGAAAAATCCAGATGGGAGGTGCGCTCAGTGCGTTGGGGCTGCACGGTTAACAGGCGTTTTTGTTTTTGTTCCCGCAAGGCTTGGTTTTTGGCGGCAAGGACCTGCCCGTAACGGGTGTTGCGATATTGTGCGAGTTGCTGGCGCACTTTATCTGCTTTTTCCAATGCGGCACGGTGGTTGACCATACGGGTGCGGAAATTGTTATTGAGCATGGCCATACGGTTGTGATCTCGCAAAATGACAGTCTCGGGCGTTTTTTCTTTTTCTGCCACTTGCTGTCTTTCTTCATGGCTTTGCTTGTTGGCATAGTTCCAGTAAGAAAGTACTTTTTCACGATAGTACATATTGCGCGTGGGCTCGTTTGAATGATAGCTCCCTGCGGCGGCACTCCAGGATTTTGTGTTTTCAAACAGGCGGGCAAGAAAGTTTCCGGCATATTGGGCATTGCGATACGGGTCAAAAGCCTCGTTGAGGTTTTTGAAGGCTTCCGGGTGATAGCGCAGATTGATCTGCATACAGCCGACATCAATATTGGTGACCCCTTTGGCCTGTAAATCACGTACATGGGCAATGGCCTGCTCTTTGGTGGGGAAAAATTCACCGGCCCCACCGGAGGCCACGGTCCAGGGCCAGGCAATATTTGCCTTGTCTTCCTCCAGCCAACGCCCGGACTCCGTTAAGGAAATGGCACGCAACAGGTTTTGCGGAATGTTGAACTTACGTTCCGCCATATGGGTTGCACTTTTGCATATATCCATGTTTTTGCTCGGTTTTATGCTTGCTTCGGCAGGGAAGGCAAGCAGGAGACAAAACAGTATAAAGATGAATAAAGGCATGGGTCCAAAGGCTCTTGTCGATTGATGTCAACGAAACTGCCTAGGAATAAAGCAAAGCCTGTGCCAGTTCTTGAGGGAAGAAAGGTATTTGAATGCGAGGAGCCTGCACAATAAAAAAGTAATCAAAATACAGTTGATTTTATTTCCCAGGTATGGTTAAACCCGGTCTTAGCAATCTGCGAGTTAACTGTTTAACCGTTAATTGCTTTCTTGGACGTTTCCTCCCAAACTATTCAGGCCCAGCTACGGCTGGGCCTTTTTTTGTTTTAAAAGCAAATTGAAAAAAATTAACTTTTATAAAGTTAACCCTCTTTCTGAAGGGCTATCGTTTTTGAATCCCGTCAAGACTAATTCAAGCCAGTTGAATGTAGAGCTATCTCTCAGGGCAATTTATATTATTGCGTGATGAATGCCAGACCACCGTTGTGCGTTGCGATATATCCTAAATAGGACCAATTATTAGGTTCTCGCAGCTTGCTCCGGCTGTGTGGGTCGCAAGTAATATGGGAGTCCGTTATATATGTCGGGGTACGATTATCTGACATGCAAGCCTTCCGGCTATCGATCCAAATCGTGTCATCGTGATCTTTTAATTTTACAATCCCATTTTTCCAATAGACGTCAATATGGGTGCGCCCACCACTGATATTTGGACCGACCTCTGATTGGATCACTTTTCCATTCGGTGTTTCAAATCTATATTCACGGTCATATTGAGCTATAAACAAAGGCGTTATAGTTCTGAGAAAAGTCACTTTTCCCGTATTGTCGGGGAGCTCAAAAGTCAATTCATCTCTCAGATAGATTTCAGTATAATAGAAAAAGCACAAAATCAGCACTGTCATTACAACACCAAATATGCGCGGTTTCTTTATTCCCAGAGTTAATAATGCTGCCACAGGACAGTAAAGAAAGAGTATTGTAAAACCGATGAAAAAAATATTTGCGTCTTGTTGGCCCTCTGAATGAAATAGTACAGCAGCGGTGGTACTGAGCAAGAAGACAAGGGGGGCGAATATCTTATACCAAGCTAAACCCCTTATGGTATTGACCCAATGTCTCATGACTTAAAGAACACCTTTTTTACGATCTCCCACTCATTCTCTGACCATGTGTATTCAAAGCAGAATTGATCCACTCATCACACT
This sequence comes from Terasakiella sp., assembly GCA_050297075.1. Taxonomy (GTDB): domain Bacteria; phylum Pseudomonadota; class Alphaproteobacteria; order Rhodospirillales; family Terasakiellaceae; genus Terasakiella. The sequence goes on along the minus strand of JBNKSC010000026.1, from coordinate 308,107 downwards.
TGTCCCGTTGATTAAGAGTAAATGTATCTTATTTTGAGGGCAAATTTAAGAACAAAACAGAAATATAACTATTTTTAAGTTAATTTAAGCCCGATGCCATCCGGGGGTGTTTCTGCCCCGTTGCCGATGGAGAATTGCATCATGGTGACGTCGATCCAGCGCTCAAACTTGTATCCACAGGCGGGCAGGGTGCCGACCATTTCGAAGCCGCATTTACGGTGCAGGGCGACCGAAGCGCCATCAATTTTATCGCTGATCACAGCGACAAGCTGGCGCAGGCCTGTCGGTTCTGCTGCTGTTATCAGGGCCTCAAGCAATTTTTTGCCGATTCCATGGCCGCGCTCATCCGGGTGCAGGTAAATGGAATGTTCTGCACAATAGCGATAAGCCCGTCTTGTGCGAAAGGCCGAGATATAGGCATAGCCGACGACAGAGTCGTCACGTTCGGCGACCAGATAAGGCATGGCGTATTCATTCACGGCTTTGAACCGTTTGGTCATTTCTGTAGTATCAGGCACATCATATTCAAAGGTGATGGTCGTTTCTTTCACGTAATAGGCATAAATTGACTGGATGGCCGCCATGTCATCAAGGGTGGCCGGGCGGATGGAGGTTGGAAGGGTTGACATTACAATTTCCTATGGGGAAGGGTTGCGAGTTTTTCCATAAAACGGTTGAGGTGTTTTTTCACGCTGTCGAATTCAGGCAGGCGCACAATATATTCTTCATCCATATAAAGGGCACGATTGATTTCTATTTGCAGGGCATGAACGCGTTTTTTGGGTGTGCCGTAATGCTGAGTCGTAAAACCACCGGCATAAGGTTTGTTTCGCCCAACGCTGAAGCCTTCCTCTTTGAGCAGTTTTTCGGCCAGATTGGTGATCCAGTTGGCGCAGGAGGTCTCAAAACGATCCCCAAGGATGATGTCGGCAGGGGGCTTCTGCGTTTTTTGCCCCGGCCCCTGAACATTGGAAGGCATGGAATGACAATCAATCAACAAGGCGCCGCCAAAACGATCTACCGTTTCTTCCAATAAGTGGAAGAGCGTATCGTGATAGGGATAATAGATTCGGTTGATCCGTTGGTCTATTTCCTCAAAACACAGCTTGCTACGATAGATGTGGCATCCGTTGGCAACAACTTTGGCTATCGTTCCCAAGCCGGCCAGTGCACGCGGAGAATCCACATTGACAAAATCCGGCAAGGGGCTGTCAAACATTGAAGGGTCCAGTTCATAGGGTTCCCGGTTGACATCCAGATAGGCGCGCGGATAAAGCGCCTTGAGTTGCGGGCTGCCGTAACGAATGCAATCACTGTAAAGATCATCCACAAAGGCATCTTCGGAGCGCCTTAAGGAAACAGGGTCCAGCAGGGCATCATGGACAAAATCGGTGGGGTATCGGTTGCCGCTATGGGGAGAGGCATACAGGATTGGTGCGCTTTGGCGCGTGGGGCGTAGCAGGGCATAAGAGATGGTTTCTTCTTCCATCAATGCCTTTTTACCCCGCCGGTCTTTATTTTGGGCCGGTACCATAAGATGCCATTCCTTTAAGTTTTTATTTCACCTCTATGATTTGAGTAACCTGTCCGCACGAAAGGTTCAAGCAGGAATAATAGGATAAAATCCGCAAAAATTGAAAAAAGGGGTTGCGTTGAGCGAGATCACCCATTAAAAAGCGCTCTCGCTTCCGCAGGGAAAACATTGTTTGTGCCGGGAAGTGAAGCATGGGTCGTTAGCTCAGTTGGTTAGAGCGCTGTCTTGACATGGCAGAGGTCACAAGTTCAAATCTTGTACGACCCACCATTTTTTGAGATTTGGGGATTACATTGTTGACTCAACAGAGTGATCTCCGTATGTTCCCGGCTCCGCTCATCTAAGGAGATGGGCAAAGCGTATGAGGATACGAGATTATGAAAGTTCGCAACTCTTTGAAGTCAGCTAAGCTGCGTGAAAAAGGCTGCCGTGTCGTGCGCCGCCGTGGCCGTGTTTATGTGATCAACAAAAAGAACCCGCGTTTCAAGGCTCGCCAGGGCTGATTTACGCGTCGTCCTTTTTATTGGACATTGACAAAAAGCCGCCTCCTTTATGGGAGTGCGGCTTTTTGTCGTTTCCTTCCAAACGTTTCTTGCAGATTCAGGCGTATCCACGTACCTTGTTTAAAAGAGATGGGATGCTGAGATAAATTGATGGGTCTGAAGAAGAAAATTGCCAGCAGCGCCTTGGCGCGTTTTCTGGTGCAACATACGCCTTTGATGCATGGCATTGCTGCAAAGCTGGTTCCGGCCAAGGAAGTGGATGAAGCTGTCGAGGTGGCCAAAAAGTTGCTGGAAATGGGCTATCACGTTTGTTTGCATAATCTTGGCAAGGCCAGCAAGGATGTAACGGAAATACAGGAAAATGTCAGCACGGTCATGGAAACCATGGAAGTGCTGGATGAGGAACGTCTGGAAGTTTGCGTTTCTCTGACCCCTTCGGAAATGGGCTATCTGAAATCCGCCAAGGGCGGGGAAGGCCATTGTCGCCAGATCGGGCAGGTTTTTAATAACCGGATTTCCGTGCGCGATGTGGAAGAACGTCAGGGCTATGGCGATGGGCATGAAGACGGGGAACGCAACCTGTTGATCGTCCATGCCTCCGAACGCGTGCCCATGCAGCGTGTGCTGGCCCTGCACGGCAGTTTGAGCCGGGCCAATGTTCCTGTCTGCGTGACGGTACCGGCCGGGTTGATTCGCAGTGTCAACGATGTCAAGACGCTCATCTCCCAAGGGGCCAGTGTTCGCCTGTCCATGACGCCTTTCAAGGTGAATGACGCAAGTTCTCTGGAATATGAAGACCTGATTGCCGATAACTATATGAAGCTTGCACGACTTTTATTGTCCGAGGATGCCATGATTCAGCAAATTATGCCTATCTTCGCACTGGAAGATAGTGAAATGGCCGAACAGATTATCATGATGGCGAATCTGGAAGGCTGGAGTTCCTCTTCTTTCGAGTTTGAAATTCCTTACGGGGTGAATAACACGCTGAAACGCAAATTGCGCGATGATGGTTATCATGTGCGCGTTCTGGTGCCTTACGGTCAGGAATGGTGGCCTTATTTCCAGAAACGCAGTGAGGGATAGACAAACAAAAACACTCCCGTTTTTGCAGGAGTGTTTGTTGGCGATCAAAAAGTGATCAGGCTTATTCCATGCCAAGTGCACGTTTGTAGAGATCAAGAATCTCTTCCTGTTCGGTGCGGTCATGGTCTTCCATTTTGCGCAGGCGAATCAGTTGGCGCATGATTTTGACATCGAAACCTGTGCCTTTGGCTTCGGCATAGACATCCTTGATATCCGCTGCCAATGCTGCTTTTTCTTCTTCAAGACGTTCGATACGTTCAATGAAAGAGCGCAGGTGGTCGCCTGCAATTCCGCCGACTTCGGCCATGGTGACTTCCTTTATTTCAGGTTGGATAGAGGTTGAGGCAGAAGATAACCGCCCTTGCAGGCGCATGCAAGAGACCTTGTTGCTATGTATCTGAGAAAAAACTGTCTTGTTTCGCTTGTAAAAGGAGATAGTTTCACTTGCACCTTGCCCGAAATATGTGCAAAGAGATATATACGAAAGAAAAATATCGGGAAGAAAGAAAAGTGGCTCGTTATCATCTGGAACGACTCTCCGTCATGCTGGTGGAAGATAATGCTTTCGTGCGTGACACGATGGCCAACCTGCTTCGATCCTTTGAAATTCGCAAACTCGTGACTTGTGAAAACGGGGTGCAGGCAATCGATTTTCTCAAATCAGCCGGAGGGCCGAATAACCCGGGTGGTGTGGACCTGATCATTTCCGATCTGGTGATGTCGCCGGCAAACGGCTTGTTGCTGTTGCGCTGGGTGCGTGCCGCCAAGGAATCGCCCAACCGTTTCATGCCGTTCATTATGATGAGTGGCGCTGCCGATAACGACTATGTTCATGCCGCGCGCGATATGGGTGTTTCTGAATTTCTCGCCAAACCTTTTTCCGTAGATAGCGTTTATAAGCGTTTGATGGAATTGATTGATTACCCGCGCCAGTTTGTCACCACGCATAACTATTTTGGCCCGGACCGCCGCCGCCGTAAAGAACCTTCTCCCACCGGGGTGGAACGCCGGGAGTCCACGGAAGACGATGTGACCATTGTTTATTCCGGGGAAAAGAAAAAAGCCAAAAACGATTCCGGGGTGTGGTATTTCCGCTTGCCCAACCGCCTGAAAGAAAAAGTCGGTGGTATGGGCATGAAAGGCGGCGGGTCTTTACCGCAGGACCTGCTGGATCAGGCGGAAAAGGAACTGGAACGTTCTTCTGCCAGTTTCTCCGATTGGGCACTGGAATATCTTTCCCAACTTTCCAACCTCTGTACCGAGGCCTTGTTGGCACCGGGCGCGCGCGGGGAACATTTTGCCAAAATCAACCTGCTGGCTCACGAACTCAGGGGCCAAGGCGGAACGTTCGGTTATCCGCTGATTTCCATTTTCGGGAAAATGCTTTACGAATGTACGATGGAAGGCTGCAAGGAAACTGATGCATCGGTCGAGGTGGTCAAGGCGCACATTGATGCCATGCGGGCGGTTTTGCGTGAAAAAATTGTCGGCGATGGTGGCCCGATGGGACGTGAATTGCTCCAAGGCTTGCAAGTGGCCGTGAAAGAGAAAACAGGTCAGGTTCTTAAAATCGACAACGAAGATCAGGGCTGGTAAAGACCGATTTCATTTTCGATATCGGTTAGCCTTTGCTTCACAGGCCGCGCAGGGTTTCTTCCATCAGCCAACGGGCTACGGCTTGCCCGGCTTCGCGTTCACTCGCGCCTTTTTCTCGGGCCTTTTCATAGATTTCAATCTGGCGATGGGAGCTTGTCCCGCGTTTGAGAATCTCTTTCAGGCTATGTAGTTCTTCTGTGCAGTTCAGGGCTTCCCCATCTTCTTTCAGCAGGTCGAACAACTCATCAAGCAACTCGTCAAAGGGAACAAGTTCGCCCTTGCCGAAATCAACCAGTCCCTGGTCAAGGCCGTAGCGCTGGGCACGCCAGCGGTTTTCTTCTATCAGCATGCTGCGGTACGTTCGCCAGCGCTGATTGGAACGGCGTAACCGATAGAGCATGCGCAACAGGCATTGAAACAGGGCGGCGATGGCTATGGCATCGTCCAACGTGGTGCAGATGTCTGTTACGCGCATTTCCAGTGTGGGGAATTTTACTGCCGGGCGCACATCCCACCACAGCATGGTAGCATCCTTGATAATCCCTACATTGATCAAGGCGTTGAGGTGTTTTTCATATTCGCTGAAACTGTCGAACATTTCCGGCAGACCGGTGCGCGGCAATTCATCAAAAACACTGAGGCGATAGCATTTCAGCCCGGTATTTCGCCCGCGCCATAAGGGGGAAGACGTGCTGAGCGCCAACAGGTGGGGCAGGAAATAGGACACCTGATTCATCAGGTCGATGCGCAGGTCATCATCATCAATGCCGACATGAACATGCATGCCCGAAATAATCAGACGGCGCACAACGGCCTGCATGTCTTCGGCAAAGTTGTGATAGCGTTCTGCATCTGTGTGCGACTGCTGGTGCCATTCTGCATTTGGGTGGGTGGAAGCGGCAATTGGGGCAACGTTATAGTCCCGTCCGACTTTGGCAACGGTTTTGCGCAGCCAGGCCAGTTGTTCGCGGGCTTCTTTGACGCTTGTGCAAACTCGGGTGGCGACTTCTACCTGAGACTGGAGGAATTCCGGGCGCACCAGTTCCTTGACCTCTTTTTCACAGGCAGCCATCATTTCGCTCATGGGCCGGGTTGTCAGTTCTGCGCTATCGCAGTCCACCATTAAATATTCTTCTTCAATTCCAATGGTCCAACTGGGTTCACGAACAGGCATGGCTGACCTCAAAAATGTTTGACTTCCAAAATGGATTGATCACTGAGAATGTCCCTGAGTGCGCGGCTTAGAATAGTTCCCCATTCCACTTGATCTTTGGCGGTGCCGATCAGGTCCTGACGGATTTCGATGGCACAGTAGGGCAGGCCGGGCGCGGCGCCGTGCAGGTCTATGGAATAGGCATCTTCCCAACCAGAATAAGGCACGTTGTCACCGACGATCAGTCCGGTTTCACGGCTGAGCATTTCAATCAGAGGGGCAGCAAGGCGGTGGTCACGCTTCCACAGAATGGAGATATGCCAGGGGCGCTCTTCTGCACGTGACATCAGTTCAGGTGTAAAGCTGTGAATGGAAAACAGGGCCGGGGCCTTCCCTTTGCGCCAAAGATGGGCACCGACTTCGGTAATGGCATGGTGGTAAGGCCAGAAGACGGCTTCGGTACGTTGCACCTGTTCGCTTTCGCTCAGGTTATGGTTGGCAAGCACACCGATGCCATCGCTTACTTCAGGAATAGAGGTCGGGTCACCGGGTTGGCGGTTGCAGTCAATCACCAGCCGGGAATAATTGCACAGCACTGCCGGGGCGTTCAACTGGTCTGAAATATGGCGGGTAACGCCAGCCGCACCGATATCCCAGCCGATATGATAGTCAAGCTCCTGCTTCGTTAGCCCCATGTTGTTCAGTGACTGAGGGATACGGTTGCTGGCATGGTCACAAATCAACAGTAGGGGCGTGTTGCCTTCGCGGTTGACAATTTCATAGGGCAGCGGGTCATCTGCACCCAGCAAAGGCTCAAAGGTAATTTCGTTTTCGTTTTGCATGATCTCACTATACAGCAGCGTTAGATGATGAACAGAAGATTTGATGGGCAGGGATGGGGAAATACACAGGCATTTGCATTGTAGAGGAAGTGGGTATATATAAAGCGCGAGGGGAAAAAGCAAAAGGAGAACTCCATGGAGGAGAAATCAAGCGCTGGTACAAAAGGGAAGAACGGCCTGTTGTCGGACCGTGTGGCTGCACGCATCATGAGCATGATTGCAGACGGCAACCTTTCACCGGGGGAACGCCTGCCGGGGGAACGCCAACTGGCTGAAAAAATGGGGGTAAGCCGGGTTTCTGTGCGTGCTGCCCTGCAAAGCCTGAAAGCGCAAGGATTTCTGGAAGCTGTTCAGGGCGGGGGTACGCGTGTTCTGGCCGCCGCAGGAGATATGACGTCACCTCTTGGAGAACTGGCAAAAGTCAAAGAACAGAACTTGCACGACCTGGCTGAAATTCGCGCACTTTTGGAAGTCTGGGCAGCCAAACGTGCGGCAGAACGTGCAACGGATGAACAGATTGCCGAACTGGCTCGTGCGCTGGACAAGCAGAAACAAAAAGGCAGTTCTGCGACAAAGGACAAGGCCTCACAGGAATTTAATTTCCATTATAAAATTGGCAGAGCCACTGGTAGTGCGGTTTACATGCATATCATGAATGTTATTCGCGATATCATTGATGACAGTCTGGAATTTCACCAATACGACCTGTTTCAGGAACCGGCAGAAGATGGTCTTGCCTTGGCACAGCACAAGGATGTGCTGGAGGCTATTAAATCACGTGATGGGCTGGCTGCTAAAGTGGCGATGCGCTCACACCTGAGCTGGGTTTTGGATTCTTATGAAAATGAACGCGAACGGTTGAATGCGCAGGCGCAAGCGGCCGAAAATACGGATGATTAACCGATAAGGTTATATAATCATTATGTTTAAAAAGGAGGGCTTGTCCCTCTTTTTTTGTCCTTGAATATTGTTGCGCTGCAACATATATTAAAGTTTAAAGACAAGGGCAGTGTAAAGACCCTTTCCTCAAAGTCGCTTGTAACAGGTGAGTTTCCACGATCTGACTGTTGAAATCAGAAGGTAAACCATGGCGAAACTCGTGTTTACAGAGGATGAATTGAAGTTGTTTCTGGCCCGTTTCGAGAAAAACGACAGCTGGGTTCAATGGGTTCGCGTAACCAACCGGGACGGACTTGATATTTTAAGTCTGGATATTGCCGGACGTTCACCTAAAACTGTGCGCATGACCAAGAAAGAAGAAGGTTATCTCGCCAAATGTGTGGACCAATGGGGGCTGGCTGTTGCATCAGATTTCGAAAGCCTGCTGGATACCGTCGATCAGGGTAAAGGGGCGCATTAAAATCTGCACTCGGCGGAGGAGGGTGCAAAAAGAGGCCCCTGTCTGCACGGGGGCTCACGGGTATCCAATGGCCAATCTACTGTGAACTCCTGCGTCAGGCAGGAGTCTGTGGTAGTTTACAGGCGGGGGCACAAGGTTTACGCGTTGTAACGTACGACTTCCCCTTGTTTTTCGCAAGTTTCCAGTGCCAGTTCGACAAACAGATCAGCCAGATCTTCCGGTTCTTTCAAACTATCCGGGTTTTCACCGGGATAGGCTTGGGCGCGCATGCGGGTGCGCGTTGCACCGGGGTCAATCAGGTTGGCTTTAACGTTGGTTTTTCCCAGTTCCATGGCCCATGTCTGAACCATATTTTCCAACCCCGCCTTGGAAACCGCATAAGCTGCCCAAAAGGCACGCGGGCCTTTCGTTGTGCCGCTGGACAGGAAAATGGCCCGGCCAGCATCGGAAAGCTTCAACAGCGGTTCCATGGAACGGATCAAACGCCAGTTGGCTGTCAGGTTGGTTTCGATGACTTCATTCCAGATTTTGGTTTTCAGGTGCGCCATGGGGGTCAGATCCCCTAACACACCGGCATTGCCGACCAGAATATCCAGTTTGCCGAAACGGTCATAAAGGGCCTGTCCCATCTGGTCGATCTTGTCAAAATCGCGCAGGTTTAAGGGCACCAGAGTTGCCGAGCCACCCAGTTTTTGAATTTCATCATCAATTTCTTCAAGGGCAGCGATGGTGCGTGCGGCCAAAATAACATGGGCGCCTTCTGCGGCGTAACGCAGGGCCACAGCACGGCCAATACCGCGTGATGCCCCGGTGATCAGGGCAATCTTACCTTCAAGCTGTTTGGTCATGCCTATTTCCCCCGCTCTGCCAGCAAGGGCAGGCTCGGTTGTTGTTCGTTTGCTTCGCTTTCCTCATGGTCGACCAGAGGTGTGGGATATTCCCCGGTGAAGCAGGCATCGCAGAATTGCGGGGTATCATCATTGCGTTTGGCTTCCCCGACTGCACGATACATCCCGTCGATAGAGATAAAGGCAAGGCTGTCTGCGCCGATGATTTCATTCATCTCTTCAACCGTATGGGTGCCGGCCAGCAGCTTTTCACGTTTTGGTGTATCAATGCCATAGAAGCAGGGCCATGCGGTTGGCGGGCTGGAAATGCGCATATGGACTTCGGCGGCACCAGCCTGACGCATCATATCGACAATCTTTTTGGATGTGGTGCCGCGCACGATGGAATCATCTACCAGCACAATGCGTTTACCTTTGACCGAAGGAATATTGGCATTGTGCTTCATGCGCACGCCAAGGTGACGAATTTCCTGAGTCGGCTCAATGAAAGTCCGGCCCACATAATGGTTGCGGATGATGCCCAGTTCAAAGGCAATGCTGGCTTCGGCAGCATAGCCAATGGCGGAGGGCACCCCTGAATCGGGCACAGGGACAACCATATCAGCCTCAACCCCGCTTTCGCGGGCCAGTTCCGAACCGATGGCTTTGCGCACTTCATAAACGCTACGATCTTCCATGATGGAATCGGGGCGGGCGAAATAGATATATTCGAACACGCAGAAACGGCTCTGGTGGTTGCCAAACGGTTTGATGGAGGTGATGCCGTCCTTATTGATGATGACCACTTCACCGGGGTCTACATCGCGCACATATTCTGCACCGATGATATCAAACGCACAGGATTCTGAAGAGAGAATGTAGGTGTCATCCAGTTTGCCGATGGCCAGCGGGCGCACACCATGGGGGTCGCGCACGCCAATGATTTCATCCTTGGTCATGGCAACCAGTGAATAAGCCCCTTCAATCTGGCGCAGGGCATCAATCAAACGGTCCTGAACGGTGGCATACAGGCTGACCGCAACCAGATGAACGATGATTTCCGTATCCATATCGGACTGGAAAATACAGCCGCGGCGTACCAGCGTGCGGCGCACGGCCTGCGTATTGGTCAGGTTGCCGTTATGGGCGATGGCAAAACCGCCGAATTCGAATTCCGCAAACAGGGGCTGAACGTTGCGCAGCACGGTACCGCCTGTTGTGGCATAGCGCACATGACCGATCGCCATATCGCCTTTGAGTTGATCGATTACATCACTGTCGGAAAAGTTATCGCCGACCAGCCCCATGCCTTTGTGGGAATGAAATTGTTTACCGTCGAAAGAGAAAATGCCGCACGCTTCCTGCCCGCGATGTTGCAGGGCGTGCAGGCCAAGCGCCACGTGGGCGCTGGCGTCTTTACTGCCGAAAATCCCGAAGACACCACACTCTTCATGCAGTTTGTCATCGTCGAAGGGGTTGGTGGTGAATTGGTTGATCTCGGTCATGGTCATTGGCTCATGTCACTGGGCGTTGCGGATCAGACGGTCAAGGTCTCGGCGTTCCTGTTTGTCGTAACCTTGAGGGTCCGACGGCGTTGTATCCGATTTCGCGTCCGGGGTCAGTATTTTTTCGAAGGTTTTTTGCAGTTCGATGGCATTGTTGGCCTTATCGCGTTGAGCTTCGGCTTCATTTGCCAGTTTTTCCGCCGCATCGCTGGGGATAAGGCCTTTCAAAAAGGCGGTGCCCTGTTCAATCAACGGCATGGTTTTGGCATCACGCATCCAGCCCGGTTGTTTGGCGGGGGGCATAAGCCATGAAATCGCACCATAGAGCAGACACACGATAATCACACCACGTAACAGACCGAAGGCAAAGCCAAGGCTGCGATCAAGCGGGTTGAGTGCACTGCCCTGCACCTGTTCGGCAATCAGCTTGGTGATAATGGTAAGGATAATCAAAGCGACAATAAACAACCCGGCACCGGCAACAAGGTCGGCAATGAATTCAGAGGCAATCAGGTCACGTGCATAGGGGCGCGCATAGGCAAAACCGTAAAGGGCCACAAAGGCGGCACCCACCCATGAACCAATGGAAAGGACTTCATGAACAAACCCGCGTGAAAGTGCAAGCAGGCCGGAGAGAAGCAAAATCACGAAGACGGCGATATCAGTAATGCTGACGGGCAGGTTTTCCATAGAGCGCTCTTGTTTTTGCGTAAGGGGTTTATTTATCCTTCATTGGGAAGAATGACAACAATTCTTGTATATGTCCAATTTCCCAGATTTCCAGCCCACTGTCTTTGAGGGCTTTGTCTTTATCTTTTTTACCGCGCTTCTGCCTTTCCGGGATAATCGCGCGGGTAAAGCCCAGTTTGGCAGCCTCTTTCAGGCGTGATTCTGTCTGGCCGACCGCACGGACTTCACCACTCAATCCGATCTCACCAAAGATCACGGTTTCCTGTGGCACAGCGACTCCGCTTAAGGAAGACGCAAGCGCGGCCGAAACGGCCAGGTCGGCTGCCGGTTCATTGATTTTCAGCCCACCTGCAATGTTGAGGTAAACATCATGACAGCCCATACCTAGAGCACAGCGGGTGTCAAACACCGCCATGATCATGGCAAGGCGAGACGAATCCCAGCCCACGACCGCGCGGCGCGGTGTGGCAAGCGCAGATGGAGAAAGCAGGGCTTGGACTTCCACCAGCATGGGGCGTGAGCCTTCAATCCCGGCAAAGACGCAGGAGCCGGTGACATCACCTTTGCGATCTGAAAGAAACAGGGCGGACGGGTTGGGCACTTCCTGCAAGCCGCCCTCGGTCATTTCAAATACGCCGATTTCATCCGTGGCGCCAAAACGGTTTTTCACACCGCGCAGAATCCTAAACTGATGGCCGCGGTCGCCTTCAAAATAAAGTACGGTATCGACCATATGTTCCAGTACACGCGGCCCGGCAATGGTGCCTTCCTTGGTGACATGGCCGACAATGAACAAAACAAAGCCCTGTCGTTTGGCGTGACGGATCAGCTCTGCCGCGCATGAGCGCACTTGTGAAACCGTTCCCGGTGCACTGTCCAGCGTATCCATATACAGGGTCTGGATGGAATCGATGACCACCACATCGGGTTTTTCCTCTTCCAGTGTGGTCAGGATATTGCGCAGGTTTGTCGCAGAGGCCAATTGCACTTTGGCTTTTTCAAGCCCGAGACGGCGCGCACGCAGGCGTACCTGGTCAATGGCTTCCTCCCCGCTGATATAGGCGCAGTCGGAATGTGCAGCCAGTGAGGCCATGACTTGTAATAAAATAGTTGATTTCCCGATGCCGGGGTCCCCGCCGACCAGAATGACGGAGCCTGCCACTAGCCCGCCGCCGCAGACCCGGTCAAATTCACCGATGCCGGTTTTGCGCCGTGGCACTTCCTTTTCTTCGCCATCAAGGGCAACGAACTCAATGCGCCTGCCTTTGGCCGCCCCCATCCCTTTGGGCACGCTTTCCGGCACGGCTTCTTCGGACAGGGTGTTCCATTCCCCGCAGGCCGAACATTGCCCCTGCCATTTGTTATAGGTCGCGCCACAGGATTGACAGGCGAAGGTGGTTTTGGGTTTGGCCATTTGATTTATTCTTTTGTTTGGGGGCGTTGTTCTTGAAAAAAACGTTCCAGAGCTTTTTCCCTAATTTGCTCTATTTCTCCTGATGCGGCCATTTCTTCCAATATTTCGGTTAACGGGGTGAGCAGAGCACTTTCTCGCTCTGAAAGATGGGGGTACAGGTTATGTTTGATAAGGGGGGCATAATAGAATTTCCCGTACCAGTTTTTGAGAAAATATTTTCTTTCCAGTTGGCTCAGACGTTGATCCAGCAAGACAACATCGGTTCTTCCCTTACTCAGGAGCATTAAACATTGGCGGATATCGAAACAGTAGTGGTTGTCAATATGAGCTGTTGCATCGTCTGACCATTTCGTACCTTTAATGGTTGTAACCCGATAATTCTTGAGATCGGACCGGTTTGTGATGCCCAGTGGGGTTGTGCTGACGGCTGCCCCTATAAAATGGCCGATACTGACAGGAACTTTGAATAAATGGGTGTATTGGGTTGAAAAGCTGCCGATACGCGCTGTGACACCGGAAATATTGTTGCTTTCAGCCAGCAAGGCCCCGCGTGCGGCCGGGTAAGCTACAAAATTAGCTTTCAGACCAAGGCGTTTCATAGCTTCGCCCAGAACTTCACTTAATGCCTGCTGATAGACGTTGTTTTCAATGTAGCTGAAAAATTTGCTGTCGTCTTTGGCCTGAAGCGTCGTATGGAACAAAGGCAAAATGATCAGGGATGCCAACAAAAATGAAGGCCTTAAACGTTGTTTTGTTACCTGTAAAAACGGGCATAACGTCATTTACGCACCGTCATCTCAATCGGGCCATCGGCGCGGCCGTGGATGAATTGCTGGACGTAGGGGTTGTCACAGTTGTCAATACTGTCTGCCGGGCCTTGCCAGATGATTTTACCCTGATAGAGCATGGCAATGCGGTCTGCAATTTTGCGCGCACTGGCCATATCGTGGGTGATGGACAGGCCGGTGGAACCCAGTTCTCTTGTAACCTTGACAATCAAATCATTAATGACATCGGCCATGATGGGGTCCAGCCCGGTGGTGGGTTCATCAAAAAAGATGATTTCCGGGTCCCCGGCAATGGCGCGCGCCAGCCCAACGCGCTTTTGCATGCCCCCGGAAAGTTCGGAAGGGTACAGATCAGCCACTTCCGCAGGCATGCCGACCTGTGCAAGTTTTTCAATCGCCAGTTCCTTGCCCTGTTTGCGGCTGATGGTTTTATCGGCAATGGGGCCGAAGGCGACATTTTCCCATACGGGCAGGGAATCAAACAGCGCTGCCCCCTGAAACAGCATGGAAAATTTGTGGTTTACCCGTTCGCGCTCCCGTGAACCCAGCCCGACGACATTTTCACCATCCACCTCAATCAGGCCCTGATCCGGCTCCATCAGCCCGAGGGTGCATTTGAGCGTGACGGATTTTCCGGTGCCGGACCCGCCGATAATGACAACGGATTCTCCGGGCATGACATCAAGGTCCAGACCGTCCAGCACCACTTTGGAACCGAAAGCCTTATGGACATTGCGAAGGCGGATTTTGGGAATATCGGTCATGGCGCTCACTTATTGAAGAACAGCATTGTCAGCAGATAGTTGAAACACAGGATCAGGATGGAAGCCGACACAACCGCATCGGTGGTCGCTTTGCCCACACCTTGTGCCCCGCCCTTGGAGGTGTAGCCGTGATAACAGCCCATCAGGGTGATGATGAAACCGAAGACACCGGCTTTGACCAGACCGGACACCACATCCATATTTTCCATGAATTCCCATGTGCTCTGGATATAGTTGGGCGCATTGAATCCCAGTTGGTAAACAGAGACCAGATAGCCGCCGAACACACCGATGATATCCCCAACGAGAACGAGGATTGGCAACATAGTGATCCCGGCAATCAGGCGCGGCACGACCAGATATTTAAACGGGTTGGTGGAAAGGGTGGTCAGGGCATCGACCTGTTCTGTGACACGCATGGTGCCCAGCTCTGCCGCCATGGAAGCCCCGATGCGCCCGGTCACCATCAGTCCGGCGAGCACAGGACCCAGTTCGCGGGTGATGGATAGCACCACCACATTGGCAATGGCCCCTTCGGCTGAAAAACGTGAAAAACCGGTGTAGCTTTGCAAGGCTAGCACCATCCCGGCAAAAATGGTTGTCAGCCCGACTACAGGCAGGGAAAAATAGCCGATCTCCACCATCTGGCGCAGCATCTGGCGCGGATAGAAAGGCGGGCGGATACAATGGGACAGGGCCGTCAGGGTAAAGAGGATGAGGCGGCCGACCGATCGGAAAAACTTCAGAACATAATGGCCGATTGGCTGAAGGAAATTCATGTTTCAGATGTGCCCCTGTATATCCGTTGATAACGTTGTCCCAGACTGGTCAAAATCTCGTAGCCGATGGTACCTGCCTGTTTGGCCAGATCATCCGGCGGGTTGTGCGCACCGATGATATCGACCCATTGACCTTCCTGGCAATCCAGCCCTGTCACATCGATGGAAATGGCATCCATGGAAACACGCCCGACCACGTCAACAATCTTTTCACCGATATATACTTTGCCCTTTGAGCTCAGGCTACGCAAGTACCCATCGGCATAACCCAGTGCAATCGTTGCCAGTTTTTGCCCTTTTTGCACCTTATGTGTGGCACCATATCCAACGCTCTGTTGGCTGTCAATCTCATGAACCTGTACGACCCTGCCTTGCAGACGCACCGGGTTTGTCACAGGGCTGACTTGATGGGGGGTGGGATTGATACCGTAAAGGGCACATCCCGGACGCCCGAGGTCAAACTGTGCGTCTTCACCTAAAAAGATGCCGGAGGAATTGGCAAGGCTACGGCGCTGATGGGGAAGTTGCGCACAGGCCTGATTGAATAATGCTATTTGTTGGGTATTAAGCGGCTGGTCCGGTTCGTCAGCACAGGCAAAATGAGACAGCAGCACATCGACCTTGAGGTCCTGTGTGATTGTCGCCCAATCTTCCTTTAAAACGCCTAGGCGGGTCATGCCGGTATCGACCTGCAAGTCACAAATGCCTCTGTTCTGCCAGCGTTTGATCTGGTCCAGACTGTTGAGCACGGGAATGAGGTTATGGGCCTGATAGAGGGTTTCCGCACCGGGGAAAAGGCCGCCAAGGATATGGATATCGGCTTCGGGCAAGATTGTACGAAGCTCAATGCCTTCGTCAACCAAGGCAACAAAAAAGGTACGTGCCCCGGCTTGCCATAAAGCCTTGGAAACAGGCCCTACACCTAGCCCGTAGGCATCGGCTTTGACGACAGCCGCACAGGGGCGCCCGTTCAATTCCTCACACAGGCGGCGATAGTTTGCCTGAATAAGATCCAGATCAATCGTCAGGATTGCCCCGGCGGTTTCGTTCATGACAGGCTTAATATTCCGGGACATGTTCGATATCCAGATCACCGAACTGGGTGAATTCGCCGCGGAAGTAAAGCGGGATATTCGCCAGTGGACCATGGCGCTGTTTGGCAATAATCACTTCCGAGCGATTTTCCATTTCGCTGTGGCGCTGTTCCCAACGCTGCTGGCGTTCGGCAAATTTGTCCGGGCCTTCGTTGTCACGCTGATGGGGTTCTTCACGGTCGAGATAATAGAATTCCCGATAGATGAACATGACCACATCGGCGTCCTGCTCAATGGAACCGGATTCACGCAAATCTGAAAGTTGCGGGCGTTTGTCTTCGCGCTGTTCCACTGCCCGTGAAAGCTGGGAAAGGGCAATGACGGGCACTTCCAGTTCCTTGGCGAGCATTTTCATGCCCCGCGTGATTTCGGAAATTTCGTTCACACGGTTGTTTTTTGTTTCCGGGCTACCTTGTACAAGCTGAAGATAGTCAACAATGATCAGGTCCAGCCCATGCTGGCGTTTGAGGCGACGTGCGCGGGTGCGTAATGCACTGATGGTCAGGCCCGGTGTATCGTCAATATGCAGCGGGGTGTTCATCAGTTCCTGTGAGGCGGCAACGGTGCGCTCGAACTCATCGTTAGACATTTCACCTTTACGCATGGCGCTGGAATTAACCGCACAGGCCTGAGACAAAATACGCCCGGCCAGCTGTTCTGCCGACATCTCCAAAGAGAAAAAGCCGACCACACCGCCTTCCTTGCCATGGCTGCGTTTATAGGCATAGGCCGCGTTATAGGCGATACAGGTCACCAGTGCGGTTTTCCCCATGGAAGGGCGCCCGGCGAGAATGAGAAGGTCGGAACTGTGCAAGCCGCCAAGGGCTTTATCAAGGTCGCGCAGACCTGTGGTCACCCCGGCCAGCCCGCCGCCGCGCTGGTGGGCAATCTGAGCCTGCTGGATGGCCTTGAACAGGGATTCCTGAAAGCTGATGAAACCGCCTTCCACTTCGCCCATGGAGGCAAGGTTGAACAGCGCCTGTTCGGCGGACTGAATCTGGTCCAGTGCCGTGGCATCCACTTCCCCGCTATGGGCGGAATTGACCATTTCTGTGCCTAGGTGGATCAGTTCGCGCTTGATATAAAGATCATAAATGATCCGGCCATATTCGGATGCGTTGATGATGGTGACGGCGGAAGCTGCCAGTTCCACCAGATATTCGTTCCCGCCGATTTCCGAAAGCTGCTGGTCGCGTTCAAAAAAGTTTGAAAGCGTGATGGGGTCGGCAATCTGGCCGCGTTCCATCAAGGCAATACAGGCACCAAAGACTTTTGTATGGATGGGGTCGGCGAAATGTTCCGGGCGCAGGAATTCGGAAATTTTATCGTAAACCTTGTTGTTCGCCATAAGCGCACCCAACAGGGCTTTTTCCGCCTCGAAGTTACAGGGCGGGGAGCGAAAACCTTCCAGTTGCTTGCCGGTGGTCGGTTTGGCAGGCAGCCATTCCGTTTTGTTGGCAGGCGGCTGAATTTCCGCTTCCGCCATGACAATATCTGCCTCGACCGGTTGTGCGTCCTCTTCCTCTATATCGGAAGGACCGGCTGCGTAATCGTCCGGGTTGGCCAGCGGTGGTTCATCGGCCCCGCCAAAGGGGATATCGTCATCTGAATCTGTCATGCCTGCGTTTATAACATGATTGTTTCCGGAAGGAATCTTTTTGTCAGCTCAGATGACGGTTTTCCTCTTTATGTATCAACTACGCTGACAGCCTGCATCATGCCCATATCTTCATGCATCAGATTGTGGCAATGAAAAACAAACGTTCCGGTGAAGGTGCTGAAACGGGTTCTGAATTTAATGCGTTCAAAGGGGGGGAAATCCATCGTGTCCAACCATGTCCCCGGTTCGATATTACCGCCTGAAACCACCTGAAACGGATTGACGTGGATATGAAACGGGTGCGGGTAGGCTGTATGATTATAGACTTCCCATTCCTCCACAGAATTGAGTGGAATTTTCCACGCGTCAGAACAGGAAAACGGTTTGTTGTTGACCGTGAATTTGGGGTGTTCACCATAGACAAAGTCAAATTCCAATCTACGCCCGTAAGTTACTTCCGATTCCGCAATCGGGGTGAGTGAAGGAACGCTGGGCAACGGCCCGGCATAAAGGGGCATATCAGGTACGGACTCATCTTCAATAATCACCGTTGCCAAGGTGCCGTAGGTTGGCCCGCCTGTCAGGAAATAGGTGCCCGGGTCAAACCCTTTGACCAGAATATCGCATCGGTTGCCCGGCACCATGTGAATGCTGTTGGTTTCCTTGGTGTGATACAAGGGGTTGCCATCACGACACAGAATGGTGAAGGGGATGGTTGTTGTGTAGCGATAGGTGTTGATGGCCAGATCAAACGGTACCATATGGCTGGCATTGACAATACGCCAGCGTTGCACTTCACCTTTTTTAATGCGGATAACGGGCTGGTATTGACCGTTGATATATGTGCGATCCCCGTTATTGAGAATGCCGAAGCTTTTGCATTCACCCTCTTCGTCAAAGCGCTGGGTCTGGAGCATGAGCACCTGTTCCTTGGCGGCTTTGATTTCCGGGATGTCATCCAGTTCACCGCGCACAATCATGCAGCCGGACATGCCGCTGGAAACCTGCATGGCGGTGGAGCCATGGACATGGGCATGGTAAAAATAGGTGCCCGGCGGGTGATCTTCAGGAATATGATATTCATAGTGGTAGGTTTCACCGGGCAGCACGGCGAGGAGAATATCGTCGGACGGTGCCTTGGGGGAAACATGCAGACCATGCAGGTGCATGTTGGTCACGTTGAAGCCGCGCGGGGTATTGTCTTCTCCCGGTAATGCCGTACAGATACCGGCGTAAGGGTCAAAGGGCATGATGTTGCTGAGTTTCAGCTTCAAGGTATCGCCACCGCGAATGTCCAGCGTATTGCCCACAGGTTTGCCGTTATAGCAACGCAGGTGAACATCCTTCCCGCCGAGGGTGAAATTTCCCATCTGGGCGACGATTTTTGTATCCAGCAGGCCGTCTTTGGAAGTTTCGACTTTCGGCTGTTTCAGGTTGGCGCCGCTAAAAGACCAGCTGCCGCTATAGGCACAGGCTCCCAGCCCCATGGCTGCGGCCCCGAAACCGCCAACAGTTTGCAGAAAACGCCGACGAGGCATGGGCAACATTGTTTTGATTTGCTCACTCATGTGATTACCCCCGGTCCTGCTTGAATGTTTTAAGAATTTCATCGGATGCCCGAAGTGCAACGGCAGCCGCCGTCAGGGACGGGGAGACGGACCCGCTGGTCACATAGGTCCCTGTGCCGATGATATAAAGATTGTCATGGTCGTGACTGCGACATTGGGTGTCGACAACCGATGTTTTGGCATCTAGTCCCATGCGCGTGGTGCCTGCAATCATGGCGGCCCCGCTGGCAATGCCGTTTTGGGCAACATATTGATTAAAATATTCCCGGGTCGGTTTGGGCAGGGGCGTGCCGTTCGGTTTGTCCAGCGTTGCGCCCATGGCCGCCAGCACATCCCAGCCGCGTTTCCATGAAACATAAACCCCTTCAACGGTGTAATCGTCGATACGGTAATCTATCTTGGGCCGGGGCAGGCCGGTGGCATCCAGTTTGTCCCATGCAAGGGTGATGCGATTTTCCGAATTTGGCAGAACTTCCACTGAATTGTCGAAATAGACTTGCGCTGCCGTGCGGTTATAAACCTCTTGGCGCAAGGCACTGCCAAAGTGACCTTCCTTAACGGCTGTGTCGGCTTCATCCAGCGGGCCGTTGGTGGGGTCGAAACCGCCATTGATGACGATGGTGGCGATACTGGCGAAATCTTTTCTGAAATCCCCGTTGCGCAATTGCCAGAAGGCCCCGGTTGCATTGACCGGCCCGCGATAGGGATAGACAGGAAACGGCGCATAGGCCCACATGTTGATGCCGACCATGCTCATCAAATTACGCCCGACCTGATCGCTGGAATTGGCGACACCGTTGGGCGCATGTTCATTTTTGGACATGAGCAACAGGCGCGGGCTTTCAATACCATGGGCGGCAAGAATGTATGTTTTGGCCTTGGCAATGCCATCCACCGGGTTTGCGCGGTCTGTGTAATCACGAAAGCGGATATGGTCGATTTTCTGATCCGCACCCACTTCGATATGGCGCACCACATGGTTGGTATGGAGTTTCGCGCCATAGCTTTGGGCTTTTTCCACATGAACGCTGCCATCATATTTTGCCCCAACGGGACAGATGAAGCGACAGCTTGCATTGCCACAACATTGCGGGCGCCCATCATAGGGAACGGCGTTGCGACAGTGTGGCATGGGGCCGATGGAATCATTGAGCTTTTGTGCTGCCGTATCGACCTGTTGGTCCAGATAGGTTAGCGGTGTATAGGGCAAGGGGTAGGGATGTACGGTCGGGGCAACCACAGTGTCATTGCCCGAAACCCCCCATGCTTCTTCCACACGGGCATAGTAAGGGTCGAGTTCTTCATAGGTGATCGGCCAGTCTTCCCCGCGCCCGTAGGCAGATTTAAGTTTGAAATCCTGTGGATACATGCGTTCGGCATGACCGGTGAAGTGCCAGGAGGTTCCCCCTACATTGCGCAGGTACAAAGCCCCGAACGCCACGCGTTTCAACGGGTTGGTTTCGCCTGCGCCATCCTGCACATAATAACTTGTCGGGTCGCCTTCTTCGGGGATGGGGGCCCAGGGTTTCTTGGGATAGGGGGAATTGCCGGTTTTGGTCGGGCTTTTTTTGAAGCGCTCAACAGCTTTTACACGGTCCACAACAGGGCCGGAATCCAGCATGGCGACTTTGATACCTGTTTGAGCCAGTTCACTGGCAACCAATCCACCGAAAAGGCCAGCCCCGATGATGACAACATCGGCTTGGATGTCGCCTTTTTTGTTCTGTTGATCTGTCATTTATGCCTTCCCGCTGTATGGATGCTGCCAGTAGCCGAAATGACCGCCGCAGGTGGTCGGCGGTTTGGTGAAGGTGCAGGCTTGCCAGACAAGGGCGTCATCATAATCAATGACTTCATAGAACCCTTTGTTTGGGCCTTTGGGATGCCAGATCCGCCCCGTGTACCAAACTCTTGCCAGTTTTTTTGCTTTGTTGTTGTAAGGGATGCCCATGGCTTTGAGCTTACGCTTGATGCGCGTTTCACTGCTTGAGAGAGGCAGTTTTGCCATTTCCTGAATGAGCCTGTTCCACTGGGCAAGGTCTTTTTTCGTGGCGTTTCGGCTCAGGGCTGACCAGATATGTTCACCTAATTGAATGTAGGACCTGTCCAGTTCGATGCCGGATAAGACGGAAGACGCTTTCATAAATGTGTCAATCTGTGTTTCAGCAGCCCAGACTTGTGTGGATGAGAAAAAAAGGGTTGTGCAAAATCCGCTTGCAGACGTTTGCATGAAGCGCCGACGAGAAACCCTATAGTTCTGTAATGTTATATGATCCATTTACCCCTCTCTTCAAACAACCAGTATTTGTGCTTTTTTATTTTGAGGAATTATCGGGGGCGTTTTTAGTATTGGCAAGTGAAATAATTTCAAAATGTTATATGCATTTTTGTGAAAGTTCTTGTTGCATATAAGTAACTCTAGATTGTTGTTTGTGTGTTTTGAGGGGCATGAAAAAAGCGTGCCCTTGAAAAAAGGACACGCTTTTTAAGCTTTTCAAAAGAAGAGCCGAATGATTATTCGGAAACTTCTTCTTCAGCCGGGGCTTCTTCAGCAGCTGCTTCATCAGCAACAGCTTCTTCAGCCACTTCCTCGACAGCTTCGTCTTCAAAGTCGTCTTCATTGGAAACCATGGCAGAACCGGTTTCAGCCTGAATTTGGGCTTCTTCTTCGGTACGTGCGATGTTCACAATAACACCAACGGAAACTTCCGGGTGCAGACGGACAGTGACGTCATGCAGACCGATTGTTTTCAACGCACGGTCCAGAGTGATTTGCTGACGAGACACGGTGAAACCACCTTCGGTGATGCCAGTCGCGATATCGCGAGTGGAAACAGAACCGTAAAGCTGGCCCATATCGCCGGCGGAACGGATAACCGCAACTTTCAGGCCTTCGAGCTTGGAAGCAACTGCTTCGGCTTCGTCTTTGGCTTTCAGGTTGGCGGCTTCCAGTTGAGCTTTTTGAGCTTCGAAGAATTTGATGTTTTCTTCAGAGGCACGCATCGCTTTTTTCTGCGGGAGCAGAAAGTTACGCGCATAGCCGGGCTTCACGGTGACGAGGTCACCCATCTGGCCCAGTTTTTCCACGCGCTCAAGCAGGATAACTTGCATTAGTCATTCTCCTGTGATGGTGTTAGCGCAAGAATTTTCTTACGCAAACCGATCCATTGTTCAATTAATCCCAATCCAATGACTGGCAACGCCACCCATATGGACAAGAGCAACAGCAGGTAAAAGGCGGCCAATAAGGCACCGGAAAAACGGGTCAGACGCACCAGCTTGTGAACCACAGACAGGCCCAAAGCCAGAAACGGCAATGCCATAACGACAGTCAGGTTGCGTGCGACATATTCCATGTCACCGCTGGAAACCACCGTTATCGCCGCACAAATAATAAATACCCAGGATGCGAAATCCGGCAAAGTCAGTTCCGAATAATCCGGCCGGGGGCGAAGAGCCTTGCCGGATTTGACGAGAACCGCCTGTGCCATAATGGCATTTATTATGGTCATCAATATCCACGAAACCAGAACCATCGCCGGGAAGAGCTGGGACATCATGTCCACAAAACTTGCCTTTTGCTCCACTGCCAAGGAAGCGGCGAGGGTATTAAGGACCGAAGACAAAAAGTCTCTGACCATTTGTGCGATACTGTCTGTCGGCGTGACCAGAAAGGCCAGTGCCAATACAAACAGGGCGCTACCGTATCCCGCCAGAGTGACAAGAAGGTTCCCTATGGGAAACCATTCATCCACCCCGTTGCGGGTGCGGGACGTAAGGATCAGCCTGATCATCAACCAGCTAGGCAGTGCATTCATCGTTGCATAGATCGACCCCGTATAGGGACCTCCCAGCATGATTGACATTGCAATGCCTGAAAAGGCAGCGATCGTGCAGGCTTTGCCTCCGTTTCCCAACCCCACCAGAAACAGTGGGAAAGGCGCAAGGTATGCAAGAAACAACGCAAGGGCAGAACCGGTTACCAGCGATAAGGCCAGTATGGCACTTAAAATCCCTGCGCCGACGGCAAAGAAAACCACTTTCACATCGAAAGGAAGTTTGTCATCTTCACCGAATTTCATGTTTTATGCGCTCCTTTTATCCGTAAGGTGAAACACCTTACAAAACCAAGCTCTTAAAACTTAGTTGCTGCTGACGTACGGCATCAGGCCCAGGAAACGGGCACGTTTGATGGCACGAGACAGCTCACGTTGTTTCTTTGCAGAAACGGCCGTGATACGGCTCGGGACGATTTTCCCGCGTTCAGATGTATAACGTGAAAGCAGCTTTACATCTTTATAGTCGATTTTCGGAGCACCTTCGCCACTGAACGGGCAGGATTTCCGACGACGGAAGAAAGGACGACGACCGGCCATTATGCATCTCCTTCTTTACGGCCACGACGCGGACGTTCGTCGCGATCGCGACCTTTTTGCATCATGACAGAGGGTTCTTCATCAAGTTCTTCAACACGAACGACCAGATGACGCAGAACGTCTTCGTTCAGACGCAATTGACGATCAAGTTCGTTAATTGCATTTGCCGGTGCATCGATATTGAACAGAACGTAATGGCCTTTGCGGTTTTTCTTCATGCGATACGCAATGTTGCGCAGGCCCCAGTATTCGCGCTTCGTAACTTTACCACCGTTCTCTTCAATCAGAGCGGCGAAAGTATCTTGCAACCCGTCAACCTGGGCAGCCGAAGCGTCTTGACGCGCAATAAATACGCCTTCGTAAAACGCCATAGATATATTCTCCCTATGGATTATCTCATCCTGTGGAAAGGTCACCACGACCAGTCCTTGCAGGCATAGCCAAAGCCGTACAGACTCCGGCAAGGAGGCAGTTAGAAGTGCGGCAATATACAGATTTACCTTCGTCTTGCAAGTGAAAATGCAGCTTCATTGCATGATCCGTTGAATAATGTGGGGCCAAGTTCGTCTGGAAGTTTGGGTGGTTTGAATTTATACTGTCGTTCGGAGGCTGGTGTGCTGTTTATCGATTCAATGCAAATTAAGGGAATTTCCTGCGAAAAACTTTCGCTGCCCTGTGGAGAATGTGTGTCTCTCAGCGGTGCCTCAGGGATGGGGAAATCACTGTTTCTGAAAGGGGTTGCCGATCTGGTGCCTCATGATGGACAAGTCCGAATTAATGAGAGTTTACGATCAGACATGAGTGCGCCTGTCTGGCGCCGCCGGGTCACTTATGTTGCTGCCGGGTCGGCCTGGTGGGAAAGCAAGGTAGCGGACCATTTTCAGGATCTGGACTGGCTTAAGGAGGTTTTGCCTCTTGTTGACCTTTCCCCCAAAGTGGCTGAATGGTCTGTTAGTCGGCTGTCCAGCGGAGAAGCGCAAAGGCTCTGTCTTTTGCGGGCTTTGGAAGGGTTGGATGAAAATGAAGAACATTATCTCTTGTTGGATGAACCGACATCCGCTCTGGATGCAGGGCGTCAGGGACAGGTTGAAGACTTGCTGGGGCGATACCTGAAAGCCGGGCGTATCGGAATTATTTTTGTCAGCCATGATGAACGTCAGGTGGAAAGGTTTGCCGACAAACATTGGCAAATCTATAACAGGATGGTGCGCGAGGTCACAGCCTGATGATTACCATTGGATATACGGAGTTGGCGCTGGGCAGTATTTTGTTGCTGCTGCATGGGCTGATTTCCATGGTTTATCGCACCGGGGTGGCGGTATCCCTGATTGTGGCGGCTTTGCGCATGGTTGTTCAACTGGGGTTGATGGCTTATGTACTGCGTTTTTTGTTTGCCAGCAGCCAGCCGTTATGGACATTGCTGGCTTTTGTCGTGATGATCATCTTTGCCGGATATGAAGCCCTTTCGCGCCAGAAACACCCTCTCGCAGGGGGCTGGGGGTACGGGGTTGCCACCGGCAGTATCTTGACGGCAGCTACTCTGGTGACATGTTTTGGCTTGTTTGTGCAGATCAAACCGGCTCCATGGTATGAGGCCCGCTATGCGATCCCGCTTTTGGGGATGGTGCTGGGCAATACCATGACAGGGATCGGCATCGGGCTGTCTACGCTCAGCGATGCACTGCGTCAGCAAAAAGATGCGGTGGAAGCGCGCCTGTCTTTAGGGCATACCAAGTGGCAGGCAAGTGAAGGCCCTGTTCGTCAGGCCCTGCATACAGGTATGATCGGTATTGTGAATTCCATGTCCGCAGCGGGGCTGGTGTTTATTCCCGGTATGATGACCGGGCAATTGATGGCCGGGGCGGACCCGATCGAGGCGGCAAAATATCAGGCGCTGATCATGTTTCTCATCGCCGGGGCAACGGCAATCGGGACCACAATGGCGATTTTTTTAAGTGTACATCGCTTAATGGATAGGCGACATCGTTTGAGGCTGGAGCGCCTGTCTGAAAAAATGTGAGGGGATGAAAAGGGTTCGTTTCTGTAATCGTCCGTATCGCTTCGTTGTGTTGTTCCTTTAGGTACATATGTTCTTCGTTTCCGTGAGTTTGGTCCGCTTTTGCTTGATCAAGTGCCTTCAAAACGATATTACGGTCAACCAGATTGTAAATTGTAAGGAATGATCCATCAATGACCCGCGCATTTGTATTTCCCGGTCAGGGGTCCCAGGCTGTTGGCATGGGGAAAGATTTGGCCGATGCTTTTCCTGTCGCCCGTGAAGTTTTTCAGGAAGTGGACGATGCTTTGTCCCAGAACCTGTCCAAAATCATGTTTGAGGGGCCAGACGATGAACTGGTGCTGACGGAAAATGCTCAACCGGCGTTGATGGCTGTTTCCATTGCGGTTGCCCGTGTGCTGGAAAGCGAAGGCAATATCAAACTGGCCGATCATTGTAATATGGTTGCCGGGCATTCCTTGGGGGAATATTCAGCCCTTGCAGCGATGGGCGCTTTTTCTCTGGCCGATACGGCACGCCTTTTGAAAGTGCGCGGCAAGGCCATGCAGGCGGCTGTACCTGTTGGGGAAGGGGCGATGGCTGCCTGTTTGGGGTTGTCTCTGGAAGATGCACAGGCTGTTGCACAAGAAGCTGCACAGGGTGAAGTTTGCACGGCAGCGAACGATAACGCGCCGGGGCAGGTGGTTCTTTCCGGTTCCAAGGCTGCGATTGAACGCGCCATTGATCTGGCGAAAGAAAAGGGGGCGAAACGTTCTGTTCTTTTGCCCGTATCTGCACCTTTCCATTGTGCCTTGATGCAACCGGCAGCCGATGCCATGGCCGAAGCGCTGGCGGGTGTGACGATTAACGCCCCGGCTTCCCCGGTGGTGGCAAACGTGAAAGCTGAAATGGTGTCTGATCCTGAAGAAATTCGCCAATTGCTGGTGGAACAGGTTTGCGGGTCCGTGCGCTGGCGCGAAGGTGTGCTTTATATGAAAGATCAGGGCATTGAGCAGCTGGTCGAAGTGGGGGCCGGCAAGGTGCTGTCCGGTCTGGCACGCCGCATTGACCGCGCTTTAAGCGGTGTGGCTGTGAACGGCCCGGCCGATATCGAGAGCTTTCTTGGTTCGCTTTAAATAATAAGGTTTAAGGGAGAGATGATGTTTGATTTAACAGGGAAATGCGCATTGGTGACCGGAGCGTCCGGTGGGATCGGTGCGGAAATCGCCAAGGCTTTGCATGCGCAAGGGGCAATCGTTGGTTTGACCGGTACCCGAGTGGAGGCACTGGAAAAGGTTGCGGGCGAAATTGGCGGGGAACGCGTGCATATTTTGCCGTGTAATTTGTCGGATGACGAAGCGCTGGCAGCCTTGCCGAAACAGGCTGAAGAAGCCATGGGCAGCCTTGATATTCTGGTTAATAACGCTGGCCTGACCCGTGACAACCTTGCCATGCGCATCAAGGATGAAGACTGGGATGCGGTGATCAATGTGAACCTGACAGCCGCTTTTAAATTGTCCAAGGCCGTTTTGCGCCCGATGATGAAAAAGCGCTGGGGCCGCATCATCGGCATTACATCCATTGTTGGGGTGACGGGTAATCCGGGCCAGACCAACTATGCCGCTTCCAAGGCAGGCATGATCGGTTATTCCAAGTCATTGGCTTATGAGGTCGGTTCACGCGGGATTACAGTCAACTGCGTGGCGCCGGGGTATATTGCAACGGCTATGACTGATGAGTTGTCCGCTGATGTTAAAGACGCAATGTTGGGAAAAATCCCGGCAGGCCGCATGGGTAACCCGGAGGAAATTGCAGCCGGTGTGGTTTATCTGGCTTCTGATGAAGCGCAGTACATTACAGGCCAGACCCTGCATATCAACGGTGGTATGGCAATGATTTAAGGGAAGGAAAGCCCTTGCATTTAGGGCTTTCGCCTTTATAAAATTTGTGCTACCAAACCCAAATCCAAACTTTATGTGTAAGTTCGGAACCAGTTTTTTTAATCAGGGGGAAGGCATCTTCGGAGCCGGATCTCTAGTACCAATATCCGTTAAGGGAATGATAAAGATGAGCGATGTCGCAGAGCGCGTAAAGAAAATCGTAGTTGAACACCTCGGCGTAGAAGAAGCAAAAGTTACTGAAAACGCTAGCTTCATCGACGATCTCGGCGCTGACAGCCTTGACACCGTAGAGCTGGTTATGGCTTTCGAAGAAGAGTTCGGTTGTGAAATTCCGGACGATGCTGCTGAAAAAATCTTGACTGTTAAGGATGCTATCGACTTCATCGAAGCAAACGGCTAATTCCTTAAGCCTAGTCGAACAGGATGTGAGCGTCGGCCCCTTATAGAGGTCTGCGCTCATTCTTGTTTATAACGATCCAATTTTCTGATGGCCGCAAAGGATTTTGTTCAGACATGAGACGAGTAGTCGTTACAGGCCTGGGTATGGTGTCTCCGTTGGCAAACGGGGTAAAGCAGACCTGGGACAAACTTTTGAATGCCGAATCCGGCATCAACGCTATCGAATCTTTCGATGTTTCCGACATTCCCTGTAAAATCGCCGGGCAAGTGCCGCTGGGTGAAGGTGAGGGGCTGTTTAATGCCGATGATTACGTATCACCGAAAGAGCGCCGCCGCATGGATGACTTCATCGTCTACGGGCTGGCTGCTGCAACGGAAGCGGTGGAAAATTCCGGCTGGAAACCTGAAGATGAGGAATCCCAGTTCCGCACCGGTGTGATGATCGGCTCCGGGATTGGCGGCTTACCTGAAATTTCAAAAGGGGCTGTGACGGTTGAAACCAACAGCGTGCGCCGTCTCTCTCCGTTCTTTATTCCGGCGAGCCTGATCAATCTGGTTTCCGGTCACGTTTCCATCAAATACGGTTTTAAAGGGCCGAACCATGCCGTTGTAACAGCCTGTGCAACCGGTGCCCATGCCATTGGGGATGCTGCACGCATTATTGCACTGGATGATGCCGATGTGATGGTTGCCGGCGGGGCGGAAGCCGCCTGTTGTCGTTTGGGTATGGCCGGGTTCTCCCAAGCCAAGGCTCTGTCTACATCTTATAACGATGACCCGACAGCGGGTTCTCGCCCGTGGGATGAAGGACGTGACGGTTTTGTCATGGGTGAAGGTGCCGGTGTGGTTGTTCTTGAAGAATATGAGCATGCTAAAAAACGTGGCGCAACCATCTATGGGGAAGTCATTGGATACGGGATGTCCGGTGATGCCTACCATATTACGGCACCCGCGTCTGATGGTAACGGTGGTTTCCGTGCCATGCAGGCAGCCATCAAGCGTGCAGGTGTCAACGTAGAAGAAATTGATTATATCAACGCACACGGTACCTCTACGCCGTTGGGTGATGAGATTGAACATGGGGCTGTTAAGCGTTTGCTGGGCGAACATTATAAAAAGCCGTCCATGTCTTCTACCAAGTCTGCCATCGGCCACCTGTTGGGCGCCGCCGGTGCGATTGAAGCCATTTTCTCTTTATTGTCCATTCAGAACAATGTGGTTCCGCCGACCTTGAACCTGAACAACCCGTCTGAGAGCTGCGATATGGATCTGGTTCCGTTGCAGGCCAAGGAACGTGAAGTCAATGTGGCGCTGTCCAATTCCTTCGGGTTTGGCGGTACCAATGCTGCGCTGGTCTTTCGTTCTGTCGACTAAGGTGGTTCATGTCGGACGTTGACGCGGGCGAAGAAAAACCGAAAAAGAAAAAGCCGAAATCTCCCTTGAGGAAGGTTTCGGCTTTTCTTGTCGTGCTTGCCCTTTTGGGGGCCGGGGTATTAGGGGCTGGGTATATCTGGCTTAACAACCATTTTCAAAGCTCTGTCATCCTTGCAGAAGAAAAGGTTGTTGAAATTCCTTCCGGCAGCGGCGTTGCAACAATCGCTGCTTTACTGGCAAGGGAAGGTGTGATTGAAAATCCGCTTACCTTCCGGCTGATGTTGCGTCTCAAAAGATTGGATAAGCAGCTCAAGGCCGGAGAATTCCGTTTTCTTCCAGGGGTGACGCCTGCGCAGGTTGTGAATATTCTTCGCGGTGGTAAAACGGTCCTCTATAATATCACCTTTCCGGAAGGGTTGACCTCCGTTGAGATGATTTCCCTGTTAAATGCCCAGCAAGGGTTGGATGAGGTGGTGATGCAGGTCCCGCCAGAAGGGAGTATACTGCCGGAAACATATAGCTATCATAAGGGGATGAAACGCCAGGACATTGTGGTGCGTATGAAAGAGCATATGCAGGAAACGCTTATGGCTCTTTGGGAAAAACGCCAACCCGGCCTACCGTTGAAAACGCCGCAAGAAGCCCTTGTTCTGGCATCAATAGTTGAAAAGGAAACAGGGGTTTCTTCAGAACGTGCCAAGGTTGCCGGTGTTTTTATCAATCGTTTGGAAAAACGCATGCGTTTGCAAACGGACCCGAGCGTGGTTTATGGCATTACTTTGGGGCAGGTGGCATTAGGGAGACCCTTGTCTCGTAAAGACTTGAAAACACCGACCCCCTATAACACCTATACCAACTATGGCCTGCCGCCGACCCCGATCTGCAACCCCGGGCGTGCTTCCTTGGAAGCGGTTTTAAACCCGGATAAAACCGATGCGCTTTATTTCGTTGCAGATGGCAGCGGTGGTCATGCCTTTGCCAAAACCTTGAACGAACATAATCGCAACGTTGCCAGATGGCGTCGGCTGGAACGTATCTCCAAATAGAACGAAGGCCTGTTATTGTGTGTCATAATTTGCCAGTTTTTTATGTATGGCATTGTACATTTTGACCAATTCAAAGGGTTTGGTCAGATAGCAGTCATAGCCGAGTTCACGGGCTTTCAGGATGGAAAGTTCCATTGCATCCGCACTCAGGATAATAACGGGTGTATCATTGTTGAGGGGGAGAGTTTTTATATTGGATAAGAGGTCAAAGCCATGTTTATCCGGCAGGTTTAAATCCAGCAAAATCAGGTCATAGTGTTTTTGCATCAGTTTTTTTTCCCCGCTTGTCGCATTTTGGGCATGCTCAAGAACCAGATACCCATAAGGAGAAAATGCCTCTTTCATAACGTTGAAATTGACCTGATTGTCTTCAATGTAAAGGCAGTGATAGGTTTTGCCTTCAAGCGGGGTAAAGGAAATTTGCTTGCCCTCTTCCTTGGCTTGAGGAAGAGGCGGGTGATTGAGATGGCTTTTGTGGAAGTTGATTTCAAAACAGCTGCCTTGATTGGGCTGGCTTGAAACCGAAATGGTTCCGCCCATCATCTCAACCAGATTTTTTGTAATGGCTAAGCCGACACCGGTTCCCTGAATGCCGGAATTTTCTGCATCCAGTCGATTGAAAGGGTCAAAAAGTTCCGTCATGCGGTCTTTGGGTATGCCGGTTCCTGTATCGCGAATTTGAATGCTCAGGTGTTTGTCTGTTGCGGTGAGGCCTACAGAGACGCTGCCTTGTTTAACGTTATATTTGATGGCGTTGGACAGAAGGTTAATCAGCGACTGCTTCAGTCTGGTGAAATCAGCCAGAATATAATTGTCAGAAGCCGGGCCATCAAGGGACGGAGGGAACAGGGTAATGGCATTTCTTTCTGCCATGGGGCGTACCAGTTCCAGAGATTCATGAATGGCTTTTAGACAATCGACCTGTTCAATGCATAAAACGATTTTACCGGCTTCTATTTTGGCGAGATCGAGAATATCGTCAATGAGCGCAAGCAGGTGATTGCCTGCTTTGATAATCTGTTGAACATGGTCCTTGTAGGTGTCATTGAGGATATTGGCCATATCCATTTCCAGTAACTGGCTGAACCCCAGAATGCCGTTCATGGGGGTGCGCAGTTCGTGACTGATGGATGAAAGGAAATCAGATTTGGCCCGGTTGGCCCGGTCTGCTTCAAGTTTGGATTTCTGCAAGGCCAGTTCGGTTTCCTTTTGGGCCTGAATATCGACAACCCAGAAAAGAATATATTCTTCGTTTTCGAAAATGAAACTGTCCCAGGATACCAATGCCCAGAAGATACTGCCGTCATTTAATTTTCTGACACGGACCTCTTTTGGGGGGACGAAGCCTTTTTCTATAAAAGTCTTTTCAAAATAATCACGGACATCAAGGTCTACCCAGCTTTCGCGTGAACGCCTGCTGCCGATGGTTTTGCTGTCCATGCCCAGAAATTCGGCCAGTTTTGGGTTGGAAAAAAGCAGCTGGCGCGTTTTCCTTGAGGTGATGCCAACCCCAATAGGGCTGTTGTGTAGAATACGTTCTCTGCGGATCTGGTCTTTTTTCAGCCGATCCTGCTGCTGTCGCATTTCACTGATATCGTTTCCGCAACCGACATATCCTTGAAAATGGCCTTTGTCATCATATAGGGGACGGGCCGAAATCCGAATGAAGACAGAGGTTTCAGGCGAAAGCTTGTGTTCATATTCGTAACGTTCGATATTTTTATGATGAAGCATCATCGTATCAAGCTCGTTCCAGGCTTGGGATGATTCATTACCTTCCAGATTTTTGAGATATTCCCCTCGGGTTTTGCCAATCAGGTCTTCTTTTTTTAGGCCGGTCAGTTCGAAATAGGCATCGCCAACATGGGTGAAACGCAGTTTTTTATCGGTTTCCCAGGTCCAGTCTGACGTTGCTTCCAGTAAATAGCGGTATTTGACATCATCGTGATGTTTTTTCTCAAGCGGAGGGACCACAAACTTTGTGCTGTCGTGCTTTTCCTTGTTCAGCCCGATATGTGAATGTTCATTTTGCAACAAGGCGGATGTGGCTGAAAGTATAGGGGCAATAAACTGTTTGGCCTGTTTGAAATCGCCTGTTAGCGCCAAAAAGGCAAAAGGAGTCCCTTCAATGAGAATGGGGCGGTAACAACCGCTGGGCAGAACACCTTTCTGATAGGGTTGGTCATGGGGGAGGTCAAGCGGGTTTTCTATGGAGGACAGGTTGGTGCGAATGGCATTGCGTAATGCCTTGCCTTCAAAACGCTCTCCCTTGTAGAGGAAAGAGTGGTCTTTAAACAACAGAAAGATTTCCAATCCTGTACCTGTTGCCAGCCCGTTAATCAGCCTGTTTAAAACAAAATACTTTCTGCTGAGCTTCAAGGTGTCTACCCTATGTTTTGCCCCCAAAAAAATCCCCGCATTTTTATAAGGTTATTGCAGGAAAACCCAGCATGGCTTATTTGGGCCCGGGGGTCAACTTATTCAGAATCAGGCCATAAAAGGCTGCAACCGGGGCGTTGCCTGTAAAAAGCCAGCCGAGATGTTGTGTGCAACCTTCACATAAAACAAGGTGCCATTGATAACCGGGAAACCAGCTGAACTGGTCACTGGCCGTACCGTAGGAAAGACAGCCCGGCGCATCGCGAAAGCAGCCGATGGTAAAGAGGATGCCGGCAGGGTTGAAAACGGTATGTTCATGTGCCTCTTTCATACTGATTTTCCAGTCAGTGCTGGTGATCCAGTGGCCACAGGAGGCGCAAAACAGTTTTTCTTTTTCCAGAAGGTTTTCTGTCTGGTTTTGATGTTGTTTTTGGGCATCAAACGGCATGGATTATTCCTTGCTTGGCATCATGCGTGACAGCCTTTCCACTGCCCAAAAGGGCAAAAGGGCAAATAACCGCGTGGCTGTTGCCATGGGAAAGGGAAAGGCGATGATGGCTTTGTTCTTTTCCAACCCTTTACGAATAAGGCGTGCGGCTTTGTCCCCTTTCATCAAAAAGGGCATTTTAAATGTGTTGCGTGCCGTGATCCGGCTTTCCACAAAACCGGGGCAAATAACATTAACTTTCAAGCCACTGGCTGCGTAGCGCAGGCGCAGGGCTTCACCATAAGCTTTGACGGCCACTTTGCTGGCGCTATAGGCCGGGGAACTGGCAAGCCCGCGAAAACCGGCCAGAGAGCTCATCAGGGCGATTTGCCCGTGTCCGCGTTCCACCATTAATGGAACCATGGGCAAGATGGTATTGAGTACGCCTGCAAGATTGACGGCGATGATGTCGCGTGTGGCTTCTTCCCAATCCTGTGCTGCGCAGGACCCACCGGAGATTCCGGCGTTGGCAATGATCAGGTCCAGTTCATCGAGCCCATCCTGAAGCAGGAGCCAACGGGTCATGGCGGCGCGGTCCATTACATCCAGTGCATGCTCGTGTACGCATGCGCCCTTTTTCCTGCAAGCCTCGGCGACTTGAGCAAGGCGTTCATGGTTTCGTGCCGATAAAGACAGCCGGACATCCGGGGCGGCATATTCCAGAGCAAGGGCTTTGCCGATGCCGCTGGAGGCACCTGTAATCAAAATATGTTTCATGGACGAAGCTTAGCAAGAAAGGTATAAGATGTGTCAAATTTCGACATATTTTAAGGAGAGCCCCTTTCGTGTCTATTCATTCCATGACCGGTTTTGCCCGTTCCAGCGATACCTTTGCCAATTATAACTGGACCTGGGAAGTGCGCAGCGTCAACGGCAAAGGGCTGGATGTACGTGTGCGCATTCCATCCGGTTTTGATGCGCTGGACTTGGCGACACGCAATGCGGTTGCTGCCCGGTTTAAACGCGGCAATATCTCCCTGACGCTGAGTGTCAGCCATGTGCAGGAACAGGCCGGTTATCGGGTCAATCATGATTTGCTCAAACAGTTGGTCGAGGTGATGAAAACCGTTGAGGCAGAGGTTCCCGGGGTCTCTGCCCCCAGTGTGGACGGCTTGATGGGGCTGCGCGGGGTCATTGAACCTGTGGAAGAAACCGAAAGTGAAGAGGAACATACACAGGCACAAACAGCCATCCTTGACAGTTTGAAAAAGGCGCTTTCGGACCTGAAGGAAAATCGTCAGGCAGAAGGCGCAAGAATGCAAGAGGTGCTGGCCGGGCATATTGCCGATATTGAAACCCTGTGCACCAAGGCAGAAAAATGTGCGGCCACCCAGCCAGAAGCCATTCGTGCAAGGTTGATCCGTCAGCTCAAGGATGTGATGGAAGATGTGCCGGAACTGGATGAGGAACGCATTTCTCAGGAAGCCGCTATTTTGATGACAAAGGCCGATGTGCGCGAAGAACTGGACCGCTTGCGCGCCCATATTGAAGGTGCGCGCGACCTGCTGAAGGGCGGAAGCCCTTGTGGGCGCAAGCTGGATTTCCTCTGTCAGGAATTTAACCGTGAAGCCAATACGCTATGCTCAAAAGCACAGGACGTGGAACTGACCCGCATTGGGCTGGATTTAAAAACCGTAATTGAACAATTTAGAGAGCAGGTACAGAATATAGAGTGATCGTTCATGGTGGGTCATATGCCTCGTTAAATGAAGGGTGATACAGGTAAAGCATTTTATTGAAATAGGGGAATTTCAAGATGAAAAAATTTTATCAATTATTGCTCCTTGCGGGTGTGACACTCTCACTTTCGGCCTGCCAATCCACCAATATGGATAGGGGTGGGTTTGGCAGCTTTATGCGTTCTCTGAATCATACTTCATATGGTTATCAGCAAGTCGTAGACCCTACAGGGACGGCGCCCGGTAAAATAGTGGAAAGGTTTGAAGTCCAGCCCGGGGATTGTAGTTCGAATTCGGGGTGGAGCGATTGTGCAAATGATCGTGAACGTTCCGAACTTTCAGAAGCGAGCAAAGGCCAGAATGTGGGGGCAAACTGGTATGGCTGGTCGATTTATGCGCCCGATGATTATAATGTTGTATTCCCGGCTAAAGTGGCGTTGGGGCAATTTCATCAGGATAAATCCCATCCGGTTTGGATGTTTCAGAACGGCTTTGGCGGTTACTGGCTGGATGATCAGGTCACCGGTACAACCCGTAAGCTCTATCCCTTGATTGATAAAAAAGATTTCAAAGGGAAATGGCATAAAATAGAGGTCAATGTGAAATGGACCATGGCCGATGATGGCTTCTTCAAAGTTTGGGTCGATGGTGAACAAAAAGTTGACTATAAGGGAAAAACGACAAGCAATAACAAACCCTACTTCAAGTATGGAGTTTATCGATCATTCTTGAAACGTTACGCTATGATGAACAAAGGTAAAAAAGCACCCGCTCAGGTGATATATTATGCCAATGTCAAAAAAGGAAACCGTAGAGAGGACCTTGCACCGACAATCATGAATGCAAATAAATAAGGTAAAAGCAGTGAATAACACCGACCAAACCATTGCCCGGCGAGGCATGTTGCTGGTTTTAACAGCGCCGAGTGGCTGCGGTAAAAGCACCATTACCCGGGCCATGATGGGGGATGATCCCTCCATTGTGGTTTCCGTTTCCGCCACCACGCGTGACCCGCGCCCCGGTGAAAGTGACGGGGTGGATTATTTTTTCATGAATACCGGAGAATTTAAAAGCCGTGTTGACCAGAAGGAATTTCTGGAATGGGCGGAAGTGTTCGGGCGGTTTTACGGCACCCCGAAAGAACCGGTGGAAAAAGCCTTGAGTGCAGGCAAGGATGTGTTTTTCGATATAGACTGGCAAGGCGCACGCCAGTTGCGCCACAACGCACCGAATGATCTGGTCTGGATTTGCATTTTGCCGCCGACCAAACAGTCCTTGGAAGACCGCTTGCGCAACCGGGGCCAAGATAGCGAAGATACAATCGCACGACGTATGCTGGAAGCTGAAAGCGAGGCCAGTCACTGGGTGGATGCCGATTATGTGGTGATCAATGATGATCTGGAAAAAGCCACGGCACAGGTGAAAGCCATTGTTCAGGCCGAACGGCTCAAGCGTGTGCGCCGGACCGGTCTGGCGGATTTTGTGCGCAAGATGTAAAACGGAAACGGGCCGACGAAAAAGGTGTCGGCCCGTCTATTTCTATATCTGCATCATGCGACCAACCGCGCGCGCTTGCGATCCCCGCTGCAGTCACCGTACAGGAATTACGGCGGCTAAATCATGGCCCCGAATTGGTGGGTCATGTCACACAGAACACTCTCTGTATCCATTGATATACTGCCATTTTTTACGCGAAAAAGCAACAGAAATTTGTTGTTGAACAGGGCTTGAAAAAAACGATGCTAGCCCCTATATGGTTTGTTCGTTTTATTTCCCACGAGCAATGAAATAGCCGTTTTTAAAGCCTTCCTTGGCATAACGGAAATCATCGCCTTCTGGCGTTTTCACTGTGCCGCCTGCTCCCAGTACAACGGCGTGCCCGGCACCTGTGTCCCATTCCATGGTCGGGCCAAAACGCGGGTAGATATCGGCAATCCCTTCTGCTACTTGGCAAAATTTTATGGAAGAACCGGCGGAAACTTCTTCTTTCACCTTATAGTCTTTGAGGAACTCATCGACCTCAGGTGTTTTGTGCGAACGGCTGACCACGGCGATAATTCCGTCTGCCGGTTGGGCGCGAACCGAAATGGCTTTCACCGTGCCGTCCGCTTCTTCTACAAAGGCGCCATGTTCCAGCGACCCCCAGAACATACGGTTCAAGGCAGGCGCATGCACCACCCCGAAAATAGGACACCCGGTTTCATCAATCAGGGCAATATTAACGGTGAATTCATCCTGTTTTTTGATGAACTGTTTGGTACCGTCTACCGGGTCAACCAGCCAAAAGGCACGTCCTTTGACATTCGGGGCATGGCCAGCGCTGAAGGCTTCTTCGGCCACCACGGGGATGTCCGGGGCCATTTCCTGCAAAACCGGTGTGATGATGGCTTCTGCTTTACGGTCGGCTTCTGTGACTGGTGAGTCGTCTTTTTTATCGAAAACCTCAAAATCACTATGATAG
Organism: Terasakiella sp.; assembly: GCA_050297075.1. Lineage (GTDB taxonomy): Bacteria > Pseudomonadota > Alphaproteobacteria > Rhodospirillales > Terasakiellaceae > Terasakiella. Next base: position 270,906 of record JBNKSC010000026.1, on the reverse strand, counting down.
ATTTCAAGGGTGACATCACCGGCAATACGCGCGATTTGGCGCAGACGATCAATAGCTTGCTGGTCCAGTTTAAAGGTCACGATCAGAAGTCTCCGTAGTCAAAGAAGGTCAGGGCTGGATGTTCTGCCACAATTTTTCCGGCTCGTCCAACTCTTCTGAATGAATGCCTTCGGTGATAAAGCGCCATGCCTGAAAATGATCTGACCAATGATTGCTGGCAAGACCGGCCTTTTGTTTGAGGTGGGCAAGAAACTGTTTTTTATCAGGTAGCTTTTCCCAGACAGAGGGCAGGAAGAGGGCGCGGTGCCCTGCGTCCTGAATGATCAGGCCATCCTTGCCGGGGCGAAGTTGGTCAAGAAGGTCTGCTTCATCCTTGATGGTCATTTCAAAAGAAGGCGACAGGATGGAAATATGCAAGGAAAGATCTTTAAGTTCCTCTTCCTGAAGAGGGGGGAAGCGCGGGTCTCGAAAACCTGCCTTGAAGGCATTTTCGGCGATGTCTTTGGCAAGTGACATATGTGGTTGCAAGGACCCAATACAGCCACGTAAATCGCCCCCATTTTTTTCAATGGTGACAAAGCTGGCCCCAAAGCTGCGTAGGCTTGAGGGAAAACTGTCCAGTTCCAGTGTAACCGGGCTGTCGTGGGTGATGCCGCGCTGAATGGAGGCCGCAGCCAGTTGCATCAGTGTTTTGCCGTGGCGTTCCAGAATGGCTCTGGTCTTATGGGAAAAGGCTTCATAGGGGGTGGGTTTATGCCCGCCGCTCAGCATCCACGCCCCATAGCCGACCACCCGCTCACGCGGCCCGGCAGTATCGCCGGAGTTGCGCACATCAAGGGTGGTGATTTCCATGCCGCGTGTGCGGGCCAGTTCCAAAAGCCCCTTCATGGGGATACGCCCGCAAGCCTGTTTATCGCCGATTTTATTAAGATCGAAATGTTCAATGGCTTCGCGTGTTTGGTCATCCAGTGCCCGACAGGACTCATAGTCCAGATAATGCGAAAGGTCCGTGCTTATGATGATCAGGGTTTCTTCCCCGCCCCAGACGTTTTCCAAGACATCGGCCACCTCTTTGGGGGAGGCTTGCCCAACCACCAGCGGCAGTAAAGTGAAATCATTCAGTAGAGTTTGTAAAAACGGCAGGTGAACTTCCAGACTGTGTTCTTCCAGATGGGTGTCATCAAAGGTGAAAACTTGCGGCAGCTTGGCGATTTTCTGGCTGAGTTCCTTATCCAGCGCAATACGCCCTAGCGGGGTTTCATAAAAATCGGCACTGCATAGTGCGAGGCCCCCTACAGGCACACGGTGACAGGGGCCAAGCAGGACAACCCGTTTGATGATGTCGCGCAAAGGGCGCAGTTTGATATAGGCACTGGCAGCAACGGGGCCGCTATAGACATAGCCCGCATGGGGGGCAATCAGGGCCTTGGGAACAGTTTCTTCATCAGTGGGCTGGTGGTGTGCCTCGGCATCTGCAAGGAAGCGTTCGACATCTTTTTTTAAAAGGACCGGATTGTCGGGGTAAAAATGCCCGGCAACAGCGGCAGCACGAATTTTGGCCATCGTTCTTGTCCTGCTGGAAATACGAACATCCATTCTATAAGAGAACAGGACAATTTCCAAGAAGGCGGAAAAGCTTAAACGATAAAACTGTATGGGAGAAAGTGGCGACCCCTACGGGACTCGAACCCGTGTTGCCGCCGTGAAAGGGCGGTGTCCTAGGCCACTAGACGAAGGGGTCACAATCAGTGGTGAGGCGGGTTATAGACGAACGCTTTGGTGGATGCAACAGGAAAATGTCATCTTGTGTGAAACTGTTTTTGCGAGATGAAATATTAAGAAAAAGCTATGATAACGCCAACTCGGGATAAGATAAAGTATCGTCATGCTGGCGAAGGCCAGTATCTACAACATTTTAGACAGTGACTTATGGACACTGGCCTTCGCCAGTGTGACAAAATCTTTATCTACTTTAATGCTTGGATAAGGAAATATGCTAAATCAATATGTTAGGTAATGCTTATCCCGAATTCACGTTATGACAAATCCATTACATAGTTTAGTCTAAAAAGTTCATGATGCTTTTCCAGTATTGGACATACTTATCATCAGATGGTGCATTTTTAGTTAGCCCATTGTAGTCTTTCTTATAATCTTCAATGTTGTATTCCGTTGTTAACATAGAGAATCTTGCTTGAAGCCAAGTTTGCAGGTTTTCATAGTAGACGAACATCATGTAAGGGAATTGAAAGTCATGAATAAATTGCCCGTGTAATCGACGTTCGTACAAGTCTGCTTTATGGGTGCTTTTATATAAATGCTTATATTCGCCATCTAAAATGAGGCCTGCCAGCTCCTTTTCAAAAAGACCGTTAGCCATATTATCTGTTAAATCGACTTGGTTACTCATGAGAATTTTTTGATTTTGTTTCTGGTAGTAAACGTCGCATTTCAGGTCACAGTTTTGTAGTTCTAACCATATCAATTTGAAAGCATTATCATAATCGTATCCGAAATAGAGGCGTTTAAATTTTTCGACAGCTTTTGGATCGGAAGTTTCTATTAGCCCAACAACAAGTTTGCCAAAAAGATTTTCTGATACATTGTTTGTTGCCAATGCGTTGCTTGATGTTAAGAGGGTTATACACAAAAGCCAGATTAGTCTCATATTGTTCCCTAAAAGAATAATAATTGATTGTATTTCAATTATTATGATGCTGTATAGTGTTTGAATACAATGATATAATTCTCTTATGTCTCATCCAGCCCGATATTGGCACGCCATGGAAGACGGGCGTCTGCAATGCGACCTTTGCCCGCGCGATTGCAAGATCGCACCGGGGCAGCGCGGCCTGTGTTTTGTGCGCGCCCATGAAAACGGGCAGATGGTCTTGACGACTTATGGCCGTTCCAGCGGGTTTTGTATTGACCCGATTGAAAAGAAGCCGCTCAATCATTTTTATCCCGGCACACCCATTCTTTCCTTTGGCACAGCCGGGTGCAACCTGACTTGCAAGTTTTGCCAGAATTACGATATTTCCAAGTCCCGCGAAATGGACAAGCTGCAAAGTGTTGCCACACCGGACATGATTGCCGAAGCTTGCGTCAAAACAAAATGCACATCTGTAGCATTTACCTACAATGACCCGGTGATCTTTCTGGAATATGCCGTGGATGTGGCCAAGGCGTGCCGGGCGCGTGGCATCAAGACGGTGGCGGTGACGGCTGGATATATCCATGCCGAGGCGCGTAAAGAGTTTTTCGCCCATATGGATGCGGCCAATGTGGATTTAAAATCGTTTAATGAAGAGTTTTATCACAAGCTCTGTTCGGCCCATCTGAAGGATGTGCTGGAAACGCTGGTGTATCTGAAACATGAAACCGATGTCTGGTTTGAACTGACCGACCTTCTTATTCCCGGTGAAAATGACAGCCCTGAAGAACTTGAGGAAATGACGCGCTGGGTGGTCAAGGAACTGGGGCCGGATGTACCCATGCATTTCAGCGCCTTTCACCCGGACTGGAAAATGTTGGACAAGCCGCGTACACCAAAAGAAACTTTGGTGCGTGCACGCGATATTGCCCTGAAAAACGGGGTGCGTTATGCCTATACGGGCAATGTGCATCATGTGGAAGGCGATACGACCTATTGCCATGGTTGCGGCCACGTTTTGATCAAGCGTGACTGGTATGAATTGAGTGAGTATCATCTGGATGAAGCGGGGCATTGCTTGCATTGTGGGGAGCCATGTGCGGGAAGATTCGAAGGCCCGGCAGGAGGTTGGGGTCGAAAACGCATGCCTTTGCGTTTTAATGGTTCTTGAAAAGCCTCTTTTAGGTTCTGTTTTTCAGGCAAAGATGAATAAACATATATTTTTTATGGTTTTACTTTGTCGACGTTCCGGCTAACGTAAGCACAAAGAAAAAACACTGCCAAAAAGAGGATTTTATGAAAATTTCGTTCACCAAACCCGGTCTCCCCGAAACAGGCGTGCTGGTTGTCATCGGCTATGAAGGCGTAGAGCTGTCTGAAAGTGCGCAGGCGATTGATAAAGCGACAGACGGAACCTTGTCCCGCGCGACGAGAGTGGCGAAGTTTAAAGGCAAGTTGGGGGAGGTCTGTTCTGTGTTGGCTCCGGCGGGCAGTAAACTGGAACGCATTGTTCTGATCGGCGCGGGCAAACCCAAGAAACTTGATATCCTCGGAGCGGAAAAAATCGGGGCAACTACCTATGCTGCACTGGCAGGCACCCAGCCGCGCACGGTTAGTATTGCCTTTGACAGTGTGGAAGAATCTCAGGACCGTGTCTGGGAACATGCTGCCCATATCGCTTTCGGGGCGCTGTTGCGTTCCTATCGTTTCGATAAATATCGCACCAAGGAAGAGGCTGATAAAAAACCGTCTATCCGTGCGCTGAAAATTATGACCCCCAGTGGTGGTCGCGCACGCAAAGCCTATGAAGAACTGGAAAAAGTGGCTGACGGTATTTTCCTGACCCGTAATCTGGTGTCTGAGCCGGCCAATATTCTTTATCCGGACAGCTTTGCCGAAATCTGCCGGGAATTGACAGAGCTGGGCGTGGAGGTTCAGGTGCTGGGCGAAGCGGAAATGCGCAAACTGGGCATGAACGCGCTTTTGGCTGTGGGCCAGGGCAGTGAGCGCGAATCCCGCCTTGTCACCATGCGCTGGAACGGCTTGCAAGGTAAAGGACGCAAGGCGCAGGAAGTGCAACTGGCCCTGGTTGGTAAAGGGGTCACTTTCGACACGGGCGGCATTTCCATCAAACCGGCAGCCGGAATGGAAGATATGAAATGGGATATGGGCGGTGCCGGTGCGGTAACCGGGGCCATGAAAGCACTGGCCGGGCGCAAGGCCAATGTCAATGTGGTGGGCGTCATCGGTCTGGTGGAAAATATGCCCGATGGCAAAGCCCAACGCCCGGGCGATGTGGTAACCTCTATGGACGGCCAGACCATTGAAGTGATCAATACGGATGCCGAAGGACGTTTGGTGCTGTGTGATGCCTTGACCTATACCCAACAGGAATTTCAACCCAAAACTCTGATCAATCTGGCGACTTTGACCGGTGCCATTCTGGTTTCATTGGGCCAAGAACGTGCCGGTGTTTTTGCCAATGATGAAGAACTGGCTGCACAGCTTAAAAAGGTTGGCGATGAATGCGGTGAAAAAACATGGCCCATGCCCATGGACAGTGAATATGATGAACTGATCAAATCCCAAATCGCCGATATGAAGAATGTCGGCGGGCGCTATGCAGGCAGTATTACAGCGGCAAAATTCCTGCAACGGTTCATCAAGGACACAACCTGGGCCCATATCGATATTGCCGGGAAAGCATGGTCAACCAGCGACAGCCCGACTGTGCCCAAAGGTGGCACAGGCTATGGCGTGCGCCTGCTGGACCGTTTGGTTGCGCGTTACTTTGAAAGCTGAAGTTTGAGCAAATGACCGATATTGCGTTTTACCATCTGACAAGGTTTAGTCTGGAACAGGCTTTACCCAAACTGCTGGAGAAAACCTTGCAGGTGGGAAAACGCGCCATTGTTCAAGTTGGTTCTGAAGAACGGGCAGAAAGTTTAGCCAACGAACTTTGGACCTATGCACCGGATAGTTGGTTGCCTCATGGTACGCAAAAAGATGGCCATGCAGAACGTCAGCCCATCTGGATTACGCCGAACAGCGAAAACCCCAACGGGGCGCAGTTTCTGTTTTTAAGCGATGGGTCGGACAGTCAGGAACTGGAAAGCTATGAACGCTGCTTTGTTGTGTTTGACGGGCGAAGCGAGCCTTTGGTGCAACAGGCCCGTGGTCAGTGGAAGTCTTATAAAGAGGCAGGACATAGCCTGACATATTGGCAGCAAACCGATAGCGGCGGCTGGGAGAAAAAGGCCTGAACCCATTTGTAAGGGGCTTACTAAGAGATTCCTGCCTGACGCAGGAATTCACGCTTGTTCAAAGGCCCTTGGCGAAATCGGCCAGATAGCGCATGCCTGCAATGGCACGGCTGCCATACCATGATGTCATTTCCCCATCAATGATATGCAGTTTTTCTGCGGGGACATTGAAGGTGTCGCTAAAGGCCTTAAGATGTTCAGGCTTGAACAAAAAAGGTTCGCTTGAAAAAAGCACGGCGTCCACTTCATCCAGAATGCTGCTTTCAAGATCGACTTCCGGATAGCGGGTTTGCGTTTTGCGCGGATAACTGATCATATTGGCAACGCTTAGGGAATGGGCAATATAGGTATCCGGGGAAATGGTCATCCAGGGTTCTTTCCAGATGAAATAGAGCACCTTTTTTTCGGGCACTTCCATTGCCGTCAGTTTGGCTTGGGTATGGGCGGCCTGAAATTCGCTGATCAAACGGGCGGCTTCGCCTTTTTTATTGAAGATATTGCCGATCAGTTGGAACAGGGCGATATTGTCTTCAGGCTTGTTGGGGTGGGTGACGATGACATTGGGAATGGTTTTTGCCAGTTCATCCACCAGTTCCTTGGGGTTTTCGTCAATATTCACAATCAGGTGCGTGGCATTTAGCTTGGCAAGCTTTTCCATATTGACCTGTTTGGTTCCGCCGATGCTGCGCGCCCTTTTAACCCGGTCCTTGGGGTGGACGCAAAAGGCGGTGCGCCCAACCACCTGTTCATCCAGCCCCATTTGAAACAGCAGTTCGGTAATACTGGGCACCAGCGAGATGATGCGCGCTTCAGTACAGGCGGCATGGCTTTGGCCAATGGCATCTTGAAACATGGAGCAGGGGCCTTAATCAACCAGCGTGAAAAGGGTGTCGAACTTGGATAGACTGAACATGCGTTTCACCAAAGGACAAGCCCCGGTGATGGAAAGTTCAATGCCGTGTTTTTTGGCATTGTCATGCAGTTCGATAAACATGCCGAGCCCGGAAGAATCGATATAATCAAATTCATGGACATCCAAAAGCCATTGCTTTTCTGATGAATTGGGCATGGTTTGAGCCAGTTTTAGAAATTTTTCGCGCGAAGAGGGCACGATATTGCCGTAAAAAGCCACCCGTTTGACGTTGCCTTCCTTGATCAGCGAATATTCCATAAAGCTCCCCTTTGATTTTGTTAGTTTTATGAACAACGTGAAAAAGAGTAATGATCCTGTCTTAAATGATCAAGGCTTTGTGTTTCTCTCTTATACTTCTTCCAGTGCTTCGGCTGCCTCCAGCCAGTGCATTTCAGCTTCTTCCAACTGGTTGTTGATGTCGCCCAGTTTGATTTGCAACGCCTGTAGCTCATCACTCGGGCCTTCGTAGACCTTCGGGTCGGCAAGTTTGTGTTCCAGTTTTTCTTTTTCGGTGCTCAGCTTTTCCACCTTCTTTTCCGCTTCGCGTGCTTTTTTGCGCAACGGGGCTTGGGCGGCGCGTTGGGCTGCACGGTCCTGTCGGCTGGTTTTTTTTTGGTTTGTGTTGTTGTCGTTGGCACCGGATGGTTTCTTTTCCCCGCGTCGGCTTTCGATCAACAGCTTTTTATATTCATCCAGATCGCCTTCAAAGGCATCGCAGCCCCCGTTTTGCACAATCCACAAGCGGTCACAGGTCAGTTCAATCAGGTGGGGGTCGTGCGAAACAATAACAACTGCCCCATCATAGGTATTGACGGCTTGTATCAGGGCTTCGCGCGAATCCACATCCAGATGGTTGGTCGGTTCATCCAGAAACATGATATGCGGGGCTTCAAAGCTCATCAGGGCAAAAAGCAGCCGGGCCTTTTCACCACCGGAAAGCTTGCCGATTTTGGTATCGGCCTTGTCGCCTTCAAAACCGAATCGTCCCAATTGGGCGCGTACTTTGGAGTCCACCACATCGCCCATTAACTTGGACATATGGTCAAAGGGGGTTTTATCCACGTTTAATTCATCTGTCTGATGCTGGGCAAAATAACCGACCTTGAGCTTGGAAGATTTGCGCAATGTCCCATCCATGGGCTTGAGGCGTGAAGACAGCAGTTTAATGAGTGTTGATTTCCCGTTGCCGTTGGCCCCTAACAAGGCGATGCGGTCGTCCATATCCACACGCAGGGAAAGCTTTTTAAGGATCGGCTTTTCTTCTTCATAGCCGACTGCGCAGTCTTCCATGGCGATCAAGGGTGATGACAGCGGTTCCGGGTCGGGAAAATCAAAGGAATAGGTCTTTTCCTCCATCACCGAGGCGATGGGTTCCATACGTTCCAGCATCTTGACCCGGCTTTGGGCTTGTTTGGCTTTGGAGGCCTTGGCGCGAAAACGGTCCACAAAACTTTGCAGGTGTTTGCGCTGGGCGATTTGTTTGGCCTGGGCCTTGGCTTGCAGGGCGAGCTTTTCACGCCGGGTCTTTTCAAAGGTATCGTAGTTACCGCCGTAACGCGTGAGCTTGCAATGTTCCAGATGGATGACTTCATCCACCACATTGTTCAGCAAGGTGCGTTCGTGGCTGATGACCAGAATCGTGCCGGGATAACGTTTCAGGTAATCTTCCAGCCACATGACGGCTTCAAGGTCCAGATGGTTGGTCGGTTCATCCAGCAACAACAGGTCGGGCTGGGCAAAAAGCGCGGCGGCCAAGGCCACACGCATTTGCCAACCGCCGCTAAAGTCGCTACAGGGGCGGTGCTGGGCGTCATGATTAAAACCCAGACCGTCCAGAATGGTGGCTGCGCGTGCCGGGGCGCTATGGGCATCAATATCGGCCAGTCGGTTGTGGATCTCGGCAATGCGGTGCGGGTCACTGGCTGTTTCGCTTTCTGCCAACAGGCTTTCACGTTCCAGATCAGCTTTGAGCACGGTCTCAAGCAGGCTGTCGCTGCCTGTGGGGGCTTCCTGGGCGACTCGTCCCACACGGGCGCGCTTCTGAATGGTGATGGAGCCGTCATCAGGGTGCAGTTCATCGAGAATCAGCTTGAACAGGGTGGATTTGCCCGTGCCGTTTTTACCGACAAGGCCAACCTTATGCCCGGCAGGCACCACAACGGTGGCCTGTTCGAACAGCAAACGCCCGCTGATGCGGTATGTGAGATCGTTTATATGTAACATGAAGGCGCTTTTAGCATATTTTTTGAGCAATTCAGCAAGAAAGATGAATTTAACAATTGTGCAGTTGCAATGTGCTTTATGAGGCTGTATAAGGCGCGCACTTTGTTTCAAAGCACAGGCTTTGGAATCGAACAGAGATTCATTTTAATTATATGGGGTTTCCCTATGGCTATCGAACGTACTTTGTCCATCATCAAGCCGGACGCAACTCGCCGCAACCTGACTGGTCAGATCGTTGCACGCTTTGAAGAAAAAGGCCTGCGTGTTGTTGCTTCCAAACGCATCCACCTGACTCGCAAACAGGCTGAAGGCTTCTACGCTGTTCACGCTGAGCGTTCTTTCTTCGGCGAACTGGTTGATTACATGATCTCCGAGCCGGTTGTTGTTCAGGTTCTGGAAGGCGAAAACGCAATCCTCGCCAACCGCGAAATCATGGGCGCAACAAACCCGGCCAATGCAGACGAAGGCACCATCCGCAAGGACTTCGCCATCGACGTTCAGGAAAACTCCGTCCACGGTTCTGACGCTCCTGAAACTGCGGCTCAGGAAATCAATTACTTCTTCTCTGATTGTGAAATCGTCGGCTAATTTCGACCTTTTCCAAGAAGAGCTGAATAAAAACGGCGCCTCCCGGTGAAGGGACGCGCCGTTTTCTTTTGCCTGCACAAGAAGCCTTGGTGGTCTCAAGCTGTTTTGACTTGTTGTACAAAACCCTGAATTTGCGCGCGCATGGCATCTGATTGCTGGGCAAGACGGTCTGCGGCTTCTAGAACTTCCTGAGCGATGGAACCGGAGCCGATGACAGCTTTTGAGACATCTTCGATATTGCTGGTGACATCGTTTGTACCGTCCGAGGCCAATAAGATATTGCGCGCGATTTCACCGGTTGCGGCTTCCTGTTCTTCTACGGCACTGGCGATGCTGGCTGCAATTTCGCTGATACTGTGAATGGTATGGGATATGGCACCAATAGCCTCAACCGCATTTTGAGTTGCTGCGCGTGTTGCTTCTACTCTTGCCACAATGTCAGTTGTTGCCTGCGTTGTTTGTGTGGCAAGGTTTTTGACTTCGGAAGCGACAACGGCAAAACCTTTGCCGGATTCTCCGGCCCGGGCGGCTTCGATGGTCGCGTTGAGCGCCAGCATGTTGGTCTGGTCGGCAATTTCATTGATCAACTGAACGACTTCCCCGATCTTGTTGGCTTCCGATTGCAGGGTATTGACGATTTGTCTGGTTTGCTGCGTCTGTTGAACCGCCTCTTCCGAAACATGAGAGGCGCGTGTAATATCCATGGTAATCTGGCTGATAGAGGCTTTGAGCTCTTCAGCAGCAGCCGTCACGGTTTGGACGTTATCGGCGGCTTGGCGTGCGGCATTGGCAACGGTTTGAGACTGGCGGGTTGCCTGTGTTGCGGCTGAAGACAGGGAAGAGGAGCTGTTTCGCATATGAGAGGCGGCAGCAGAAACATGACCGATGGTTTCACTGGTGTCCTGATCAAAATGTTGAGTCAATTTGGCGATGTTTTCTGCCCGTTTCAGGCGTTCAGTCTGTGCGCGCTGGTTTTCGGCATCAAGCTGATCTGCCTTGATCATATTGTCCTTGAAGACCTGAACGGCCTGAGCCATGTCACCGATTTCATCATGGCGTTCAAGGGCGGGAATGTCGCTTGAGGTATCGCCTTGTGCCAGTGCTTTCATGGTGCCGGTCATTTTTTTCAAAGGTCGACTGATGCCGATTGTCAGGGCAGTGGTCAGCAAGATGGTCAGAACAGCACATATGATCGCTGCAACGCTGACCCAGATTCGGGCGAGATTGAAAGCCTTGTCGCCGATTTTGGTTTCATCTTTGGCCAGGGAGGCATTCAAGGCAACGAGATTATCCAGCAGGCCGCGCGCGGCCCCATTTTGCTCACTAAGAACAAGTAAGGCCAGTTCCTGAGCTTTGGCATCATTGCCGGCCTCCACTTCTTTGATCATCTGGGCCAGGGTCGTATTGTGGCGTTTCATGCGCTCTTTGGTCTTTGCCCAGATTTCTTTATTATTGGGAATACGGCCATAGGGTTCAAACGCGGCTGACATTTTGTCCAGTGTACTTAAATCATCATTGATGTCTTTGCCGAAGGCGGCACGGTTTTCACTATCGGCTGGGGTAAAAGCATATTCCAGGGTGCCGATACGGATGGCATTGAATTTGTCATTCAGGCTTGCTGAAGCAATAATTGCCGGAATCCATTTATCCTTGATGGTTTGAGAGACACTGTTGATCTGATCCATCTGGTTTATGACGAAAACCGACAGCAAGATGTTGAGCAAGAGCATCACACCGAATGCCGCTAGAAGTTTTTGAGAGATAAGAAGTTTTATTTTAAACATCACGCCACCCCTTTACAGCTGTCGTAAATCTTCAAGGGCAGTTTCTTCAGCATCTATGGCGATCTATGTCGCGTTGCACAATATAATCGGTCTAATTGATGGAAATGTCAAAGAAAATGCGACTTTTAGTTGTTAATAAGAATGAGAAAATTTCTGAGAAAAGATATATCTTTATGAGCGAGTTCTAACTTATGGCTTTTACTCTAGCCAAGCTTTACAATTCTTCACTACATTGCTTTTTCATCTTTCGTTACACTCTTGCCCAAACAAACAAGACCATAGGGAGAATAGAGTAAAATGAGCGATGTCTATCAGACCATGCGTGATGGCTTTTCATTGGAAATTCCAGACGATTACAACTTTGCCTTTGATCTGGTTGAAAAGCGGGCCAAGGAAAAACCCGAGCAGGTGGCCTATATTGCTGTCAGCCGCGATTGTGCAACAGTTAAGGAACATACCTATGCGGATCTGGACGCCAAGGCGAACCGATTTGCCAATGGTCTGAAAAAGCTTGGCTGCAAAAAAGGTGATTTTGCCTGTGTGGTCATCCCGCGTTTGCCATCCTGGTATGAAGTCTTGGTCGGGGCAATGAAGGTTGGGGTGGTTTCCATGCCGGGCACCAACCTGTTGACCGCGCACGATCTGGAATATCGCATCAACCGCGCCGGTGCCAGACTGGCGATTGTGACAGCCGAACATGCCGCCAAGATTGAAGAGATCAAGGAAAAATGCCCTACGCTTGAACACCTTATTATCATTGGGGAAGATCGTGATGGCTGGGTGAATTTTGAAACGCTTTGTGCTGAAAGTTCCGACCAGTTGAGCCGTGCGGATGTGGAACCGACCGGCGCAGATGACCTGATGCTGATTTATTTTACCTCCGGCACCACTTCGTTACCCAAGATGGTCCCGCGCAATTTTTCCTATGGATTGGCCCATCAGATTACCGGACAATATTGGATGGACCTGAAAGAGGGTGATATCCACTGGACATTGACAGATACGGGCTGGGCCAAGGCGGCCTGGGGCATGCTGTTCCCGCCCATGTTGATGGGGGCGACCATTCTGCTTTATGACGGGGATCCGAAATTTGATGCCGATACGCACCTTAAGCTGATTGAACGCTTCGGTGTGAATTGTTTCTGTGCCCCGCCAACCGTTTATCGCGTTTTTGCGCAGATGGATTTATCGCCTTATAACCTGTCCAGCCTGAATCATTGTATCGGGGCGGGCGAACCGCTGAATCCGGAAGTGATGAAAGTCTGGAAAGAAGCCACCGGCTGTGATGTGTATGACGGTTACGGGCAGACCGAAACGATCAATATCGTTGCCAATTACAAAGGCATGGAAGTGCGCCCCGGGTCCATGGGCAAGCCGGTGCCCGGCCTGATAGTGGATGTGATTGACGATGACGGGCAGGTTATAGCGGAAGATACCATTGGCCATATTGCGGTTAAACTGACTGAGCCACATCCGCTGGGTTTGTTCGATGGTTATTTCCGTGATGAAAAAGCCAATGAAAAATGTTTCCGCAATGGCTGGTACTATACAGGGGATACAGCAACGCGCGACAAGGATGGCTATATCTGGTTTGTCGGGCGCTCCGATGACATTATCGGTTCTGCTGGCTACCGCATCAGCCCTTTTGAGGTGGAAAGCGCGCTGATCGCCCATCCGGCGGTGGCGGAATCCGCTGTGGTCGGCAAGCCCGATGACATGCGTGGTGAAATTGTGAAGGCTTATATTACATTAAGTGCCGGGTATGAACCGTCAGCGGAACTGGAAAAGGAAATTCAGGATTTCGTTAAACAGGAAACGGCACCTTATAAATACCCGCGCGAAATCGAATTCCGAGAGGCCTTGCCCAAAACCATTTCCGGCAAAATCCGCCGGGTGGAATTGCGCGACGAAGCCAAGGGATAAAACAGAAAAAGCCCCTCGTTTAAACGGGGGGCTTTGACGTTTAAGCAGATTTTACCCTTTTGGATTGATGGCGGTTTCTTGCAGGTTTTCCACCGCATTGTAGATCACCTTTTCACCGGAAACGCGCACCTTGCGTTCGGCAATCAGTTTCAGGGCCAGCGGATAGATTTTATGTTCCTGTTCCAGTACGCGTTTGCCCAGTTCTTCTGCTGTGTCGTTGGGCAGGACGGGGACACAGGCCTGTGCGATGATCGGGCCTTCATCCATCGCCGGGCGCACATAATGCACGGTCGCGCCATGGAACTTGACCCCGGCTTCAAGGGCACGTTCGTGGGTATGCAGCCCTTTGAAGGAGGGCAACAGGGCCGGGTGGATGTTGATCAGACGGTCACGCCATTTCTGCACAAAACCATCTGTCAACAGGCGCATAAAGCCTGCCAGACAAATCAGTTCTGCTTTATCACTATCAAGAACCTGATGAATGGCCTCTTCAAAGCTTTCGCGCCCGTCATATTGCTTATGATCGATGACGGTGGTTTTAAGACCGGCCTTCTGGGCGCGTTCCAACCCGTAAGCATCGCCCACGTTTGAAATGACGCGTGTGATTTCTGCCGGGGCGTCTTCTTGGGCGCACATGTCAATCAGGGCTTGAAGGTTGCTGCCACTGCCGGAAATGAGAACGCAGACCTTTAATTTTGCCATGTCTCAATTCCGGAAATTTCAACCAGTTCACCAGCGTTACGTTGAACAACAGTGCCGATGGTGGTCACGGTTTCACCACCTTCTTGCAAAATTTTGCTTAAAGCTTCTGCTTGATCTGCCGCTACAATGACACACATGCCGATACCGCAGTTAAAGGTACGTGCCAGTTCGGCATTGGCAATGCCACCGGCTTCGGCCAGCCAGCTAAAGACAGGTGGTAATTGCCATGTGGAGGCATCAATATCAACACCCAGACCTTCAGGCAGGACGCGCGGAATATTTTCGACCAGACCGCCTCCGGTAATGTGGGCCAGTGCATGAACACCACCGGCCTTGATGGCGGCCAATGTGCTTTTGACGTAGATTTTGGTCGGGTCCAGCAGGGCTTCGGCCAATGTGCGGGAGGTATCAAACGGGGCAGGACTTGCATAGTCCAGACCGGCGGCTTCCACCACACGGCGTACCAGTGAAAAACCGTTGGAATGTAACCCGTTGGAGGCAAGGCCAAGCACCACATCACCAGCCTGAACGTTGGAACCTGTCAGTTCCTGACCACGTTCCACCGCACCTACGCAGAATCCGGCGAGGTCATAATCACCTTCTGAATACATACCGGGCATTTCAGCGGTTTCCCCGCCGATCAGGGCCGCACCGGCCTGAGAGCAGCCTTCGGCAATGCCTTTGATGATATCGCGCCCGGCAGCAACATCCAGCTTGCCTGTCGCGTAGTAATCAAGGAACAAAAGAGGCTCGGCACCCTGAACAACAAGGTCGTTCACACACATGGCGACAAGGTCAATCCCGACCGTGTTATGTTTATCAGCCAGAATGGCAACTTTCAGCTTGGTGCCGACACCGTCTGTTCCGGAAACGAGGATAGGGTCCTGATAGCCTGCGGCGCGCAGATCAAAAAAGGCACCGAACCCGCCGAGCCCATCCATGACACCGGCGCGTTTGGTGGATTTGGCGAGTGGCTTGATCTCATCGACCAAATCGTTTCCGGCATCAATGTCGACGCCCGCATCTTTATAGGTGAGACCTTTTTGACCTGACATGACCCAACCCAACCTTCATTTGAATGTGACATAAAAAGAGCGTTCAACATACACGATGTTGAACGCCCCGAACATACTGAATTGCAGTCACTTTGCAATGGAGAAAACGTAAAATTAAGGGATTTATCTAGTTAACCTTGGGTGGCTCTGCCATGGTTTGAAGAAAGTTACCGATATTTTCCCAGATTCCGGTCGTTTCATCATCGTGGCATCTACCAAGATGGTAACGATATTCTTCCAAGGCTTTGGCATGGCCGTGTTCTTCAACGAGATGTTGGGCAATCTCTTGGGGGCTTACACTCATACGCATGGGTTTTACTCCTTAGTTGTATTGCGGTAGAACTGACGGACCTTTATGTTGTGTTATGATGTTCTCATTGTGCAGTGCGAAAGTCAAGTTGTTCGTTGTTAGGATTATATGACATTGGCATAGAAATATGAGGCATTTTCTTGCATCCTTTTGAAAAAACGGGCAAAACATATGCGAAAAAAAATCACGTGTGAAATGGGGCCGTCATGTCATCAAGCGTATCTAAATGCAGCCTGCTCATTCTTTCTCTGTTCGGCATTTTCTTGTTCTCTTTATCGGCAAGAGCGTCTGATGTTTTTGAAGTAAAAGGTATTTATGTAGATGTGACAGGCGAAAGCGTGACAGAGGCACGTAAAATGGCCATGCGTGAAAGTCAGGGACGGGCGTTTGATATTATGCTCAAACGATTGACCTTAAAAACAGACTGGGAGCTTTTGCCCTGGGTGGAACCGAAGGAGCGGGCACAATATATCCGTGATTTTAGCGTCAGCGGGGAAAAAAGTTCTGACGTGCGTTATCTGGCAACCTATACCTACCATTTCAAGGCCGATGCAATCCGTTCTTTATTGCGCTCGCGAAATATCGCTTTCGCAGAGACAACGAGCAAGGCTGTCCTGATTTTACCGCTGCTTGAAGATGGCACACGTCTTTCCTTATGGGAGGAACCCAACCTCTGGCGCGATGCCTGGAGTGAACTGGGCACAGGCAGCGGGCTGGTGCCTTTGGCGTTGCCCTTGGGCGATATTGCCGATATTTCCGGATTGCCGGCACAAAAAGCGTTGGAGGCCGAGCCCACAGGGTTGATGAATATGGCGCAACGCTACGGTGTCAATAGCAGCGTGGTGGCGCAAATGGTTGTTGCCGGACGTAATGAGGCGGGAGAGCCCAATAATGTGGATTTGATTATCAACCGTGTGGGGTCCCCTTATGAAGGACGCAGTACGATTCTTGGTGTTGCGGCGCTGGAAGGCGAAGATACAAAGACGTTTCTCAAGCGCGCAGCACAGGAAGTGATTGATCAGATCGAGGAAAGCTGGAAGCGGGATAATCTTTTGCAATTTGGCACAGCAGATGTTGTTGCGGTGAATATGACCATAGATAGTCTGGGGGAATGGCTGGATGTGAAAAAACGCCTGCAACAGGTGCCGGTGGTACGCCGGGTTGAACTGGCCTTATTGTCACGCAATGCCGTGCAATTGAACCTGCATTTCATCGGTAAGCTGGACCAGTTGATTGGTAACCTGCATCAGGTTGATCTGGACCTGACGGTAGAGGGGGAAAACTGGTCTCTCGTTAATCTCACTCAAAGGACGCGCCCGTGAGTGTGCAGATGTGGCTGAATATCCCCAACATCATTACGTTGGGGCGCATTTTTGCCGTTCCCTATATGGTTTGGTTGATCCTTGTACAGGATATGAGAACGGCATTTTGGATTTTTGTGGTTGCCGGGATCAGTGATGGGATGGATGGCTATTTGGCAAAAGTTCTGCACGCGCGCACCACGATTGGCGCCTATCTGGACCCGATAGCCGATAAATTCCTGCTGGTTTGTGCGTTTGTTGTTCTTGGCTATCAGGAGCATATCCCGCTTTGGCTGGTGATCATGGTGGTTTTTCGCGACCTGGCCATTGTGGTGGGGGCAGCGCTGATTGAGCTTTTGACCAGAAACCTTAAGATTTCTCCCAATTTCAGTTCCAAGATCAATACGACTGTGCAAATTGTTCTGGTCTCTTTCGTACTGGCAATTAAAGGATTGGGCATTACGGGGATGGATGATGCGGTGAATGTGCTGATTTACATCACGGCCTTGACGACGATGATCTCAGGGGTAATCTATCTTTACCAATGGGGGCGCACCATCAGCCAGGTAAATGGAAATTGATATGGATGCAACGAAACAGCTGAAATTCTGGTCAATTGGCCTCGTGGTTTTTATTGCCTTGTTGTATCTGTTGCGCGATATGCTGGCCCCGTTTGTTGCCGGGATGGCTGTTGCCTATTTTATAGACCCGTTGGCTGACAAACTGGAAGAATGGGGGTTGTCACGCCTGTGGGCGACATCGGTGATCACCATTGTCTTTTTTGTTCTGGCGCTTGGCGGACTTTCTTTATTGCTGCCGGTTTTAACCACACAGATCATTGGCTTTGCCTCGCGTGTGCCGTTTTATTTTTCACATTTACAGCAGCTTCTGGAACCCGTCATTAAAGAGGTTTTTTCCGGGATTGATGGCAGTAATTTCAAGGAACTGGGGGCAACGGCGGCAGGCTTTGCCAAACAGGCCTTTGATGTTCTCGGCAATATTCTGGAACGCATCATCAGCGGCGGTGTGGCCTTGTTTGACATTTTGTCCCTGCTGGTTCTGACGCCACTGGTAACGTTTTATATGCTGCGTGACTGGGATGTGATGGTGGCACGCATTGATGGATGGCTACCAAGACGCCATGCACCGGTGATCAGAGAACAGTTTCGCCTGATTGATGAAACACTGGCCGGGTTTGTGCGCGGGCAGGCCAGTGTCTGTTTTATTCTTGGCACCTTTTATGCGGTTGGCCTGTCGGTTCTGGGGTTGGAATTCGGCTTGCTGGTCGGGCTGGGGGCTGGGTTGATTTCCTTTATTCCCTATTTCGGTTCTATTCTCGGATTCGGTGTTTCCATTGCCATTGCCTTGGTGCAGTTTTCAGATTTGACACAAGTAGCCCTTGTTGCCGTTGTCTTTGGGATTGGCCAGATTGTGGAAGGCAACGTGCTGACTCCCAAACTGGTGGGGGAAAAGGTGGGGCTGCATCCCGTCTGGGTGATTTTTGCCTTGATGGCCGGGGGCTCCCTTGTGGGGTTTACCGGAGTGATGCTGGCTGTACCCATTGCGGCAATTATCGGCGTGCTGGTGCGTTTTGGACTTGCCCAATATATGAAAAGTGCGCTTTATACGGATCAACCGTCACAAAAATCGTGAGCCTGTAGTTTTGTCCGATCTGCCGCAACTGCCTTTGGAATTTGACTATCGCCCCTCTATGCGTGGCGAAGACTTTCTTGTCTGTGCCAATAATGCAGAAGCGGTGGCCTGGTTGGACCGCTGGCCGGACTGGCCTGCCCCTTTTGTGGTGATCTACGGGGAAGCAGGGTGCGGTAAAACCCACCTTGCAGAAGTGTTTGCTCAGGCAACCGGGGCCAAGGCGCTGGTTTTAACCCATGACCCTTATGAAACGATGGCAGAGGCACATGCCGGTGTGTTGGAAGATGTAGACCGCTTGGTGGCGCATCATCAGCAGGATTTGTTCCACCTTTATAATTTTGCCAAGGAAAATGCCGTGCAGGTGCTGATGACGGCGCGCATTCCTCCAGCGGACTGGAAGATTGACCTGCCTGACCTGAAATCACGCATGGGGGCTGTGCCGGTGGTGGAGATCGGCCAACCCGATGATGCCATGATGGAGGCTGTGCTGGTCAAGCTTTTTGCCGACCGTCAGCTCAAGGTTGAACGTGAGGTGGTTGTTTACATGCTCAGCCGGATGGAGCGTTCTTTTGAACAAGCCATTGGCTTGGTCAAGGAAATTGACCGTCAGTCCCTCTCGCAAAAACGCCGCATCACTGTGCCGCTGGTTCGTGAGGTTTTGCAGCAACCTTAAGTACGGGTTTATTATCCTGTTGTTGTACCTTTTTCTGGCAAATTTCCTGTTGTTTGAAACCGCGTAAAAGTTTGCAGTCTTTGTCTGTAAGGGCTGACAGGCCGTGATCGGTAATGGTTTTATCCGTGGTCAGATAGGAAATCCCATCGGCTGCCAGCGAGAGAAGTTGCAGGGCCGGTGGTGCTGCACAAGCTGTTGTCAAACAAGCAAGCAGCCCCAGAGCCAGGCTGGCTCTGAGCGTATGTTTCTTCGGCATTTATTGTTCTTTTTATTTTTTGATATAGGCGGGAACAAAAACGCGACCGGATGTTAAAACCCGATCGCGTTTGATAGGCTTGTTTCAGGAAACCCTTATTCTGAGGCTTCTTCTTTTGTTTCTGTTTTTTCCACTTTTACTTTTTCTTTGGGCAGATTCAGTTTGATGTGGAGTTCACGCAATTGTTCGATGGAGACTTCGCTCGGTGCCTGCATGAGCAAGTCTTCGGCGCGTTGGTTCATCGGGAAGGCAATGACTTCACGAATGTTGGGTTCATCAGCCAGCAGCATAACCATGCGGTCAATGCCCGGTGCACAGCCACCGTGCGGCGGAGCGCCGAATTTAAATGCTCGCAACATGCCGCCGAATTCGTTTTCCACCACTTCCGGGGCGTAGCCAGCCAGTGCAAAGGCTTTGTACATGATTTCCGGTTTGTGGTTCCGCACCGCACCGGAAGACAATTCCACACCGTTACAAACAATGTCGTACTGCCAGGCCAGAATGTCCAGCGGTTCCATTGTTTCAAGGGCTTCCATTCCGCCTTGCGGCATGGAGAACGGGTTGTGGGAGAAATCAATCTTGCCGGTTTCTTCGTTCAGTTCGTACATGGGGAAGTCAACAACCCAGCAGAAGTTGAATTTGTTTTCTTCCAGCAGTTCAAGCTCATCACAAACGCGGGTACGGACCACACCGGCAAAACTGGCAGCATCCATTTCCTTGCCACAAACAAAGAAGACGGCATCACCATTGCCCAGACCGCACAGGTCAAGGATTTGCTGGGTACGTTCTTCACCAAGGTTTTTGGCAATCGGGCCTTTGGCGGTGCCTTCTTCGGCAATGGCGATATAACCAAGGCCGCCTTTGCCTTCATCACGCGCCCAGTTGTTGAGCTTGTCAAAGAAGCTGCGTGGGCGACCCGCTGCACCGGGTGCAGGAATGGCACGAACCACATTGCCCTGATCAACCAGTTTGGCAAATAGGCCAAAATCGGAACCGCGGAAAGGTTCGGTTGTATCGGTGATGGTGATCGGGTTGCGCAGGTCCGGCTTGTCGGAGCCATATTTCAGCATGGCATCTTTGTAAGCGATGCGCGGGAAGGGCAGCGGAGTAACTTCACGACCATTGCCGAACTTGGTGAAAATTTCATGCATCACCGGTTCGATGGCGCTGAAAACATCTTCCTGTGTGGCATAAGCCATCTCGAAATCGAGCTGGTAGAATTCACCCGGGGAACGATCCGCACGGGCGTCTTCATCACGGAAGCACGGTGCAATCTGGAAATATTTGTCAAAGCCGGAAACCATCAGCAACTGTTTGAACTGTTGCGGGGCTTGGGGCAGGGCATAAAATTTGCCGGGGTGGTTACGTGCAGGGACCAGATAGTCACGCGCACCTTCCGGGGAAGAGGCGGTCAGGATCGGGGTCTGGATTTCCATAAAGTCCTGTGCGGTCATCAGACGGCGGATTTCCGAAATCACCTGAGAACGCAGCAGGATGTTGCTGTGCAGTTTTTCACGGCGCAGGTCAAGGAAACGGTGGCGCAGGCGAATTTCTTCACCGGCTTCTTCTGTTCCGGCAACTTGCATGGGCAGAACTTCACAGGTGGATTCGACAACCACTTCATCAATGTAAAGCTCAATTTCCCCTGTCTGCATTTCTGGGTTGATGGTTTCAGGTGTGCGTTTGACGACTTTGCCTGTCACCGTCAGAACACTTTCAACACGCGCGCCTTCGCATAAGGGGAAGAGGTCTGAAGACACATCGATCACACATTGGGTGATGCCATAATGGTCACGCAAGTCGATGAACAGCAGGTTACCATGGTCACGTTTGGAATGGATCCAGCCGGAAAGGCGGATGACTTCCCCTTCGTTCTTGGTGCGCAGTTCGTTACATTTATGTGTGCGATAGGGATGCATCTTTCGCTCGTCTCAATTATCATGAATTTAAAGGGTGGTCCCCATGGAGTCTTGAGGACAGCGTGACATGGCATTGAAGAGGGGCAAATGTCAAGAGATATGGTGCCAAAACGGGCTTTTTTGAGGGATTATTTATATCTCTCGTGAATGGCATCGTAGGTTCCATCGGCTTTCATGCGTGCGAGTTCTGCATTGAAGCGTTTTCTGATCTGTTTGATCCCGGGCCATTTCTTACTGAAGCAAAGAAAAAAAGCTTCTTTTTTTAAAGGGATGGAAATGTATTTTCCTCTTTGTTGTGTACGGCGCAGATAATAGTCACCGAATTCCTTTGTATTAAGCAGGATGTCTATTCGTTTTGTGCTGAGTTTCTTGAAGATGGTTTCATCATCGGGGGAAGGATCGTATTTCAGCCCCAGCTTTTCAAGGTCTTGCAACTGGCTATATCCGGCAACACCGCCAATACTTAATTGGGGATATTTAAGAAGATCTGCCGGGCGTTTGATCGAATAGATGTCAAAATTGAAATCAAGCTTTACATAAAAGGCATGGGTTGTGACGCTAAGGACATCCGACATCAGGTATTCGTTTCTTTGAGAGCAGGAAAAAACGCCTGTGGTGGTGGCATTGAGCGTCGTTTGCAGGGCACGATTCCATGGGTAGGCCTTAAATTTAACGCGATATCCCAAGCGTGAAAAAACAACACGGATCACATCAGTGTCAAAGCCTGCGATGCTACCGGAAGGACCAACAATCGAATAGGGAGGATAGTGGAGGGTTGCAAAAATGAGGGGGCGTTCTTGTTGCGCGTGTGAGGGGAAGCACAGAAAAAGCAGAGTGCATAAAATGGACCAAAAAGGAATCCCTGCTCTTTTACATCCCAATCGCAATGGCTTTTCTCACCAGATCCGGGAGGTTGGGTGCATCCATTTTGCGCATGACGGTTGCGCGGTAGATTTCGACAGTGCGTGGGCTGATGTCCAGGTTTTGTGCGGCTTCTTTGTTGGATGCCCCCTGAACAACCAGATGCATGACTTCGCGTTCACGTGGGGTCAGTTCCTCAACGGTTTGTTTGACAAGTTCAACTTCTTCCGCGCTGGGCATGTTTTTTTGCGGTGTTTTGATGACCCTTACAACACTGGCCATCAATTCGTCAGGCTGTACAGGCTTCTGGATGAAGTCAACGGCACCGGCCTGCATGGCTTTTACCGCCATGGGAACTTCTGCATGCGCGGTCAGAAAAATGATCGGCAGGCTAAAATTCATGTCATTCAGTCGACTTTGAAGTTCCAGCCCATCCATTTGAGGCATATTGACGTCCAGCACAACGCAGCCGTTTGGAGCGACCTGATCAAGCTGATCAAGAAAGGATTGCGCAGAAGCGAAAGTGAAAACGTTGCAGCTTTCATTGCTCATTGTGACTTCGAGATAATCCAGTAAGTCCCGGTCATCATCTATCAGATAGATATTAATCATGCCCTTTTATCCCTGTATTTATCCTTAAGGGTAGGGATTAGAATTCTACACTTTTGCGTTGGAATCAAGGGGGGATGTTGCAATAACATCAACTTTAAATTAACATTTAAAATATGTTATATAAAATTAATTAACAAAAAATATTGACTATTTTTGTGTTTGGTCCCATAAAGGGGAAAATTTCACAGGTCCGAACCTGTTTTTTTGTCTTAAAGTGAGGCTTAAGAGATGGCTTACAAAGTCGTTACCGCAAACCGTCTGGATGATGGACTGGCTGTTTTCTTCCATAAAGAGGGGCAGTGGCACACCCAACTGGATTTAGCCAGTATGGTTGAATCCCCTGAAGAAGCGGAAAAGTTGCTCAAAAGTGCTGAAACTGCCGAGAATCAGCTGCTTGTTGTTGGTCCTTACCTGATTGATGTGGAAAGTCAGGAAGGGCGATGTATGCCGCTGCGTTATCGGGAAAAAATTCGCACGCTGGGACCGTCTGTACGTCCCGATCTGGGCTATCAGGCCGAGCAATAAGAAAGACATACAACATGTATACCTATGACGAATACGACCAGAAACTGGTTGATGAACGCGTTGAACAGTTTCGCGATCAGGTGAAACGCCGCCTCAGTGGTGAGTTGAGTGAAGAAGAATTTCGCCCCTTGCGCCTGATGAACGGTGTCTATTTGCAACTGCATGCCTATATGCTGCGTGTTGCGATCCCGTATGGCACCATGAACACAGCGCAAATGCGCCAGTTTGCTTACATCGCTCGCACTTATGACAAAGGGTACGGCCATTTTACCACACGTCAGAACATTCAATTCAACTGGCCCAAGCTGGTAGACCTGCCGGACATTCTGTCCGATCTTTCAAAGGTGCAGATGCACGCTATTCAGACCAGTGGCAACTGTATTCGCAACACCACGGCAGACCAATATGCCGGGGCATCCTTTGATGAACTGGAAGACCCGCGCCCGTGGTGTGAGCTGATCCGCCAATGGTCCACCATGCATCCGGAATTCACCTATCTGCCGCGTAAATTCAAAATGGCGGTTACTGGTGCACCACATGACCGTGCGGCTGTTGCCATTCATGATATCGGCTTGCGCATCCGCCGTGATGATCAGGGGGAACTGGGCTTTGAAGTGATGGTTGGCGGTGGATTGGGCCGCACGCCCATGCTGGGTAAAACAATTTGTGAATTCTTGCCCAAGGAAGACCTGCTTTCCTATCTGGAAGCTGTTTTGCGTGTCTATAACCAGTTTGGTCGCCGCGATAACAAATATAAAGCGCGTATCAAGATTCTGGTGCATGAGATCGGCGCGGATAAACTTGCCGAACTGGTGGAGCAGGAATGGGAACAAATCCGTGACAGTGCCTTGCAGGTCCCGGCTGAAGAGCTGGAAATTCTCAAAGGGCATTTCGCCCCGCCTGCTTATGAAAAATTGCCGAGCCTGAGCTCGATCTTTGCCGAAAAAGTTTCTGCACATACAGATTTTGCCTATTGGGTGCAAAACAATGTGCGCGAACATAAGCAACAGGGGTATGCCATTGCCAATATTTCGCTCAAACCGATTGGCGGTATTCCCGGTGACATCAGCCATGTGCAGATGGATGCACTGGCCGATTTTGCCGATCAATACAGTTTCGGGGAAATCCGTTCCACCCATGAGCAAAATCTGGTTTTGCCGCATGTCAAGCGTGACGACCTTTTTGCCCTGTGGGAAAAACTGGTGGAATATGGCCTTGCCACACCGAATTCCGGCCTGATTACGGACCTGATTGCCTGCCCGGGGTTGGACTATTGTGCCTTGGCCAATTCGCGTTCCATCCCGCTGGCGCAACGCATTTCCAACCGTTTCGGGGAACTGGATCGCCAGCACGATATTGGTAAAATTCAGGTTAAGATTTCCGGCTGTATCAATGCCTGTACCCACCACCATGTCGGCCATATCGGCATTTTGGGCGTGGATAAAAAAGGTCAGGAATTTTATCAGATCACGCTGGGTGGCCGGGCCGATGAAAATGCCCGTATCGGTAAAATCCTCGGAGCCGGTTTCTCAACCGATGAAATTGTCGATGCTGTGGAAACCCTGATCAATACATATCTTTCGATCCGTACAAACCGGGATGAAACCTTTATCGAGGTGTTTAACCGGCTTGGTGAACAGCCCTTCAAGGAGGCACTTTATGGCACTCGTTAAAAACAATCAGGTGATCAAGGACCAATGGGTCCGGGTTGCTGAAGGAGATGACTTGCCCGCAGGTGATGTTCTTGTTTCCCTGTCGCATTGGCAAAATCAGCGTGAAAGCCTGCTGGCTCATCGTGCCGGGTTGGGGATTTATCTCAAAAGTGATGAAAACCCCGAGGCGATTTTACAGGATTTGGCCTTTTTTCAGATGATTGCTCTGGATTTTCCGGCTTTCACAGATGGACGCGCCTACAGTTATGCCCGTCTTTTGCGTGAACGCCATGGCTTTGACGGTGAAATCCGGGCTGTGGGCAATGTCTTGCGCGACCAGATTTTCCTGATGCATCGTTGCGGCTTTGACGCTTTCGAGATTGAAGGGAGCGATGAACAGGCATTGTCTCAATGGCTGAATGCACAAAAGGAAATCACGACATTCTATCAACCAACAGGTGATGGGCGAAAGACGGTTCTCTCATTACGTGAAAGGCGCCGTTTGGCTGCACGCGCAGCGAGCTAGATTTTTTATTTTCTAATTCCCCTGAACTTTTTAGTCCCCTGATAAGTGCCCAATCACTTACAGGGGATTTTTTTATCTGTCGCCTTTTACGTTTGCCGGAAAACATTCTTCTGTTACTGTTGGGAAAAGTAATGTGCGCTATGGTTTATAATGGTTGTTCAATTTTTTCGTCCTAAGAACCTGTCACGGAAATTGTTACGTATCATTTTTTCCATATATCTGAGCGTGACCTTTTTGGTGACCTGTGCGCATTTTATTACGGAATATCTCAAAACACAGGAAAATATTCTGGAAGAATTGAAACAGCTGGAAAAGACCGTTCATAAGTCTGTTTCAACCAGTTTGTGGCAGTATAACCAGAAACAATTGGATGCGTTGAGTGCTGGCCTGCTGCAACTGCCTTTTGTGGTGGGGATTGATATCAGTGAAGGCGATAATGTCTCTTTGATTTCCAAACGCACCTATTCAGAAAAGGCGGAACCGTTTTTCGTTTTTTATACGCATGACGACTTGAAATGGGAGTTGAAAGACAAGGAAATCTCCTTAGGGGAGATCCGGCTTTATTCCTCTTCCGCTGTTGTCTTTGACCGGGTGATTTTTGGTTTTACCCTGACGGCGATTACTGCCGTTATCAAAGTGACGATCTTTTTAAGCCTGTTCCTATGGGCTTTTGACCGCTTTTTGGCTTTTCCTTTGAGGCAACTCATGTTTCAGGTGGATACGATCAAGCTGGAAGATAAAGAACATAAGCGGATCAATCTTGCCCTGGAGGAAGAAAACGAACTGAGCCATTTACAGGATCATATCAACAGAATGCTGGATACGATTGAGCAGGACCGTGAAAAACTGATTGAAAATGAAAAGGCTAAAAGGCTCTGGCTGGAAGAAGAAGTCTCCAGACGCACACAGGAATTGGTGGAGGCCAATGAAAAACTTAAAGAACTGGCAGCTCACGACAGTTTGACAGGGGCTTTGAACCGCAGGTCTTTTTTCGAAAATGCACAACATCTTTTGAACTTGGCGCTCAGGCGACAAGCTCCATCCTGTATTTTACTGATGGATCTGGATTTCTTTAAGGACATCAATGACAAATATGGTCACTTTGCAGGGGATAAAGTTCTTAGCCATTTTGTCGGGCTTGTTTCCAGAGATTTGAGAAAGTCAGACCTGATGGGGAGAATTGGCGGCGAGGAATTTGTCGTGTTTTTACCGGATACGGATATGGAAGGGGCTGCAAACCTTGCACAAAAGATTTGCAAAATGGCTGAAAAGACCCCTCTTGAGGTGGATGGGGAGCTGATCAACTATACCGTCAGCATTGGGGTTGCCTGTTCTCAGGGAAATGATGAACCTGTTGAAGAGTTGTACAAGCGCGCCGATGCCAAGATGTATCAAGCCAAGGAAAAAGGCAGAAACCGTGTTGAAAAATAATGTGATGTTCAGATTTATCCTGTTTGCTCTTTGTGGCGGGCTTTTGTGTTTCAATACGGCTGTGCAGGCTAAAACCCTTAAGGTTTGTTATGATCAATGGCCACCGATGACCATTTTCCCAACAAAGGATATGCCTGGGCGCGGGGCTGTTATGGATATGGTTGCCAATATCTATGAGGCCAAGGGATACAAGCTGGAATATTATGAAGTTCCTTATGCCCGCGGGATGGAAATGGTTGCAGCCGGGCAGTGTGATATGTTGCCTGAAAAAGAGTTTTCGCCTCTCAAGGGGGAGGGGTTTGTATATGCGCAGGAAGCAACGTTTGAATATCCAACGGCTTTTGTCATTCGGCGCAATGATCCGTGGCATTATCATGGCGTTTCTTCCCTGAAAGGGAAACGTATCGGCACCGGGCCGGGATGGAATTATAGTTCCATGAGCAATGCCTATCAGGAATATCTTGATGCCCCTGAAAACGAGCCTTTTGTTGAAGTGATTGCGGGGGTAGATGATGTGGTGGATAGAATGATGTCCATGATTGCTCAGGGACGGATTGATCTCTATGCAGATAACTATCTTGTCCTGCAATATGTACTGAACCGGCATGCGCAAAAAGAAAACCTGCAAATCGTTCAACCGGGTCTAAAGCTGAAGTTGATTGAAAAACCAATTTTTTCAACTAAGATAGCGCTTTCAGAGCGCAAGAAATTGATCGAGATTTGGGATAAAGGCCGCAAGGCGATGAAAGGGGCAAAAGAAAAGGCAATCCTGAAACGCTATAACATCCGCATAAGCCAGTAGGCAAAACCCCTAGCGCAATTGCATGTAATCCAGATCTGATGTCATGGCAAAAATTTCACGGGCACCTTCGAAATAGACGCGAATACTGCCGCGCGCCATATCGGGGATGGACCCGCGCATATCTGCGATCTTGCGCACTTCAAGAACTTCAACCAATCCTTCTTCCAGGTTTTCCTTGCGCCAGACCCAGGTTGGGTTTTCAACCGTGCCCTGTTTGACAGTACGAGTTTTGCGTTGGAATGTATGGGTGGCCGGACCATATTTATTTTCGTAATAGGAAATGATTTGCTCAATCCCATCGCCTTTGAACATGGTAAACAAACGGGTGGCAACGTTGCCGTCAAACTGGACGATCCCTTGATTTCCCTTGTATAGATGGCTGGAGACATCAAAATATTTTTCAATTTTTTGCGGCCATTGGGTTGGCGTGAGGCAAAAAGTAACTGTGCCGCGGTTTTTGGTAAAACATTTGGCAGTGGGGCTCAAAGCATTGTCACCTTCGCCCAGTTTAATCCGGTTTCCCAGTCCCAGCTTTGCTTTCACAAGACGGGGGTCCATTGCCTTGGAGGGCAATTTGTTTTCTTGTGATTGCGCTGTGAATACAGCAGGGGCTTCCTTAAGAGCCGGGGCAGGCTGGGTTTGTTTTTTCTGCTCTTCTTCCACAACAATGGCGCGATCACTTTCAGAACTGAACGTATCACTGAAAAAATTGCCGATTCTCTGAAAAAAACCGGGGCTTTCTTCTTCCTGTTTGGCGATTTCCATGACAGGTTGGGAGGTTGGTGCCTCTTCCTTAACCGCAGTTGAAGCCGGAGTGGATGTAACAGGTGTTTGTGCTGCCTCTACCGGTTGGGGCAGCAGCGTTTGGGGTTGTCTGGCCTGTGGCGCAAGAGGCGGTTCCGCTGGCGTGGTCGTGGCAACTTTTTGAGCAGCGAAAGGGTTATTGGCAGCTTCCTGAGCTGTTGGTGTGAAGGCGGGTTCTGCGGGTTTAAGTGCAGAAACGGGTTGTCGGGTTGAGGCTTCCCGGGCCGCTGGTTGGCTTACTGCACTCACAGGTTCTTGAGAGCCTGCAGCCTCAGGGATTTTCTCTGGAGAGGGACTGGATAGGTTGCCAAGCGCATCGCCAAGGCTGCGCTGGGGGGCATCTTGTTTAGCCACTTGTGCAGGTTCTGTTTTTGCCGGAAGGGGGACGGGGTCTTTTTCCTCTTCTGTCAGAGCTGTTTTAGTTGGTTCTTCAGGTTCTGAACGAAAGAGGTTGCCCAGTCGTTCAAAAAGGGATGGGTTTTCTTCTTCTGCGGGGTGGTGTTGTTGCGCTGATTGTGTGGGCTCAGCCGTGCGAAACATGGGTTTCATGGCTTCACTCGGTTCTGACTTTGGCGTTGGAATGGGTTCAACGTTTTCAACAAGGCTAGGTTCGATGCTTGCCTTGGGCTCAAGCTGTGGCGCTGTTGGTGCTTCAACCATAAGAGGGGGCGGTGGTGCTACTTGTGGCAAGCTGTTCGGCAGAGTCGGGGCAACAGCATCGGCTGTAAAAGGGTCTGCGGATTTTGAGGTTGACGGAGTTAATGCCTCTTGAGGTAAAGTCGTGTCAATATGGGGAGACGGTTGGGAGGTGGTAACCGTTTTTAGGGAAGGTGCTGCCTTTGTTTCCGGTTGGGTAACTGAAACCGCTTGAAGCTCTGTTGGTGGTGGCGTTTGTACGAGAGGCGTTTGTGTTGGAGTTTCCTGTTCTACAGTTTGAGGCGGTTTTTCGTTGCTTTGGAAAAGTGAGCTCAGACGATCCCAGAAAGAAGGACCTTCTTCTGAAGCCGGTGTTGGAGCTTGAGGCGCTGTTGAAGCAACACTGGGTGTTGCCGGTTGCTCAATTGCCTGTATTTGATTTTCTGTAGGTGATGGCAGGGGGATTTCATTCTGGGCAACAGGTGGTGGCGCAGGTGCTGGCTCCGGTAGAGGAGGGAGCTTGGGCGCAACCGGTGTTGGTGCATGGGGCGCAGCACTTGGTGTGAGTGGGGCAACGGCGTCCGGGGCAAACGGGTCCTTTACATTTTGTGCCTGTACAGAAGGCACATTCATGATCAGGCACATGCACAAGGATGTGCCCAGATACAATGCAGACCTGAAGCAATGACCCCGACCTTTGTGCGCCATCCGACTAAAACCCCTTCAAATAAAGTATGAATGGCGGATATTGCGGTCTCAGGTGGCGATATGCAAGGAAAAACCTACCATTTCATAGGTTTTCCTTCTTTGCTGCGATGATCAAAAATGCGAATGCCGCCAAGCGATCTATCTTCCGTTTGCGGATGGGCAGAAGTCGGCAAGGATGACCTTTTGTTTTGTTCCATGACGCTAACCCGTTGCGTTAACGCGCGATACAGGTTAAGCCGCCCGCCACTGACGATAAGCTCACGCAGATTGGGGAGTTTATCCGTACTATCCATAAGTAATTGTTTGAGCTGTAGATTGCTCAGTTTCGGGTTCTGGGCCAGCAACATGGCGGCACCACCACTGACCACCGGGGCAGCCATGGATGTACCGGATAATTTGAGATAGCCACTTTCGGGCCAATCCCCCTTGTTGTCATAAGGTGCGGTGCTCAGAATTTTAACACCGGGCGCAGCCAGATCGACACTATGTTTGCCAAAGTTGCTGAACTCGGCCATGTCATCCTTCGCATCCGTGGCAGCAACGCTGAGAATACCGTCAACCGGATAGCTGGCTGGGTAGTTCTTGCGTTTGGAATCATTATCGTTGGCACTGTTACCGGCTGAGGCGACAATCAGCACACCTTCCCGGCTGATCTGTTCATAAACATCCTGGGCAAGTTCACTATAGCCATAGCCCCCCAGACTCATGTTGATAATCCTTGCACCGTTCTGATAGGCATAGATCACGCCATTGAGAATTGTTTTCGTATCACCATAACCGCAGGGACCACCCATGACCTTAACCGGCATAATTTTGATGTTTTGATAGACGCCTGCCACACCCAGCTTGTTGTTGGCGGTAGCGGCAATAATCCCGGCCACGTGGCTACCGTGCAGTTCATAGGCGCGTTTGGTCGGATGCCCGCTGCATTTGAACCGGCCGGTTTCAGGGTCGACACTGGCAACGGGATAGGGGTTGAGATGGGCATAGGGCATCTGGTTGTTGTCATAAAAGTTCCAGCCCGTCACGTCATCCACATAACCGTTGTGGTCGTCATCTTCCAGATTACCGGGGATTTCCTTCGCGTTATGCCAGATTTTATCCTTGAGGTCTTCGTGGTCCAGTTGAATACCACTGTCAACAACCGCAACAATAATGTCTTTGCTGTTGTCTTGAGGGATGTGTTCCCATGCTTTGAAGGCCGAAATTTTTTTCAGGTGCCAGAGTTCTTCACCATAGGTGTCATCCAGCGGGATATTGGCGTTGATGCGATAGAGGTAATTGGGTTCTACCTGCGCAATGGACGGATCAGAACTTAGCGTTTTTGCCAGATTTTCCCAATTGCCGCTGGATGCAGGATTTGTGAGCCTGATATGGGCAATGTTAAAGGCTGACAAGGTTTTGTTATCTATTTCTACGCCTTTTCCCAGTTGGTTGAGCCAGGCTGGTTTGGTGCTGGCGGATAAACTTTGCAAGCCTTGCGCAGAGTTGAAGCGGATGAGGAATTCGCCTTCAAGTGCTTCCGCAATAAGGGAGTTTTTCAGGACTTCGGTCCCATCCTCCTCGCCCTGGGCAAAAGCCTGAGGAATCTGCGGAGTCGCAGCATAGAATAAAATTGAAAAAATGCAGGCAAAACGATGTATTTTTGTGAAAAATCCTGTATATTTCCTTAATGTTCGCATTTTCTATAACTTTTCTTGCTGTGACAACAGGATGAATGGTGCGCGCAGGTTGTTTTTAGGTATTTAAAAAACCGTAAACAATGCAAGCCTGTGACGCAAAGGAAATATGAACGGACCAGAGGCAAAATTGAATTTGCCGGATGTAATTGGGCGTGAGTGAAAATGGGCAAGGACGGATCAAAGCGCGAAGGCTCTTCCATCGAAGTGGCTTTTGATGCTGAAAACCAGACGCAGGATTCTCAGGAAAATGCTGAGGGACAGGAAAAAAAGAAGGCGGATATGCCTGAACTTTCCCCCTTGCAGAAAGACTATCTTCTGGATGATGGCGACCGGATGGTGGATGTGGAAGCACTTGCCGCAGAAGACTGGACCCCGCCTTTCTATGTGCGCTACCGTTTGCTCAGCGTTGCTGCCGCTCTTTTGTCCGTTGGCTGGGTTTATGGTGCCTATGATTATATCGAAAGCTCATTTGGCTGGTCGACTTTAAGTGAATTATTGCCCCATGAAATTGGGGGGCTGGCCGCCGGGCTGGTCACACCTTTGGCCATGTTGTGGTTGGTTGCCGCCTATCTTGAACGTTCCCGTCTTTTGGAAAACGAAAGCAAGGCGTTGCGCTGGTATCTGCGCCGTATGGTTTATCCTTCCGAAACAGCAGAAGAGCGTGTACGTGCCATTACCGATTCAATTCGTGGGCAGACGCAGGAACTGACACGGGCATCTGAAGATGCGCTCGTGCGCTCGCGTGCCATCCATGATTTGTTGCGTTCGCGATCCGTCGAACTGAGCGAGGTTTCTCATGATGCCGATGTGCGCGCCAAGGAAGCCGAAGACAGTTTGCGCCGACAGGCAGAAGATCTGGTTAATGTGTCTGATCGTGCGATTGACCGCGCCCGCGAAGTCGGCAATGTGTTGCACCATCAGGCCCATGATCTGGTCAATGTATCCGAACGCGCGGCCAGCCGGACCGAAGATATTGCCGAAACGCTGAAACGCCGTTCGCTCGATCTGGACCGTGTGTCCGATGGTATGGTGAATAAAACCAAGGAAACGGCTTCTATCTTTCAACGTGAAGGCAAGGCGTTGGAAAGTATTTTTGAAAATGCCAAAGGTCAAAGCGTTGAAATCAAGGACTTGTTGGGTACGGCCATGGGCGATGTCAGTGAAGCTGCCGAAAAGGCGGCAGATCGCCTGAAAGCCAATGCCGAACTGTTGGAAAACCAGACCCTGAGTTTGCGCAAACGTACAGATGAAGCGCGTGAACAGGGCGAAGCCATGGGCAGCGCCTTTGAACGTCAGCTTAAGGAACTCAATGCCACTTCCGAACTGGTTCGCCGCCAGAGTGGGCATATTCAGGAAAACCTTGCTTCTCAGACCAGCAGCCTCAATGAAACGGCTGATCAGGTCAGTGACCGGGTGCGCGATATGCGTGATACCTTGAAAGATACGGCGCAGGAACTGATGAACAGCACGGATAATTCCCTGATGGGGATGCGTGCGACAGCCGATGGCTTCCGCCAGCAGGCCCGCGAACTGGATGCGGCGACCGAACGGGCGATGGAACGCACAGCCAAGCTCAGTGACGAGGTGCAGGATACAACCCAGAAAACCGTTGCATCGGCGCATCAGGCCCATGAACAGATCAAGCAGGTGAATGATAAAATCAGGGAAAGCGGGCGTGATGTTGAAATGATTGGCGAGGAAGCGCGCCTGCAACTGGAAGGCACCGGGGAGGTTCTGCGCACCCGCATGGATGAACTGGAAGAACTGTCCAGCCTGTCTGAGCAACGTTTGCAAAACGCAGGTATTCATTTGCAGAAACGTTCCCTTGACCTGATTGATTCAGCGTCAAATGCAGCCAGTCGTATCCAGAATGTTTCGGCTTCCCTGCATGATGGTTCGCGCACATTGACGGTGTTGACGGATAAAGGGGTCGCCAGTATTGAGCTGGCCACGGAAACCTTGCGCAGAAACGCGCAGGAAGTCACCCTGCTTGGGGAAAAAGCGCAGGTGCAGACGGACCATTTGACAGGTCGCTTGGGGGAAATCAGCGATACGGCCAAGGTTATGGATGGTAATCTCAAAACCTTGGGTGAAGAAATTTCATCACAACATGAGAACCTGCAAAAGACATCCATCATGTCGCGCGATGCGCTGGCGGAAGCCGGGCGGCGGTTGTCCCACCATGCACAAAACCTTGATCTGGCTTCCAGTGAAGCGGCTTCGCGTATGGAAAGCGTCAGTGAAACCCTGCAAGGTCGCACTGATGAGCTGGATGAAGTCAGTGCGAGAACGGCCGAACGTTTGCATAATATGGATGCGACCCTGCAAGCCAGTACGCGTTCCTTGAAAAATACGGCGGACTCAGCAGCCCATCAGATGGAAGGGTATTCCGAACGTCTGGATGAACAGACGGCCACCTTGCAGGAAACTGCGGAAAAAACCGCTCATCAGCTGGAACAGGCGCAAGCGGCCATTCGCCAAAGCGGGCATGAAATGTCGGCTACATCGGACCGTGCAGCCAAGCTGATGGGGCTTGTCGGTTCCGGCTTTCAGCGCCAGCGCGATGCGGTGATGAATGCAACAGATGAAGCGGGCAAACGTGTGTTTGAAATTGGCGAAGGGCTGGAAAACCATGCCTTGCGCGTGAATGAAGTGGCTGAACAAGCTGGTTCTACATTGGCAGAAACCGTTACACAAATGGAACATCGTGTGGAAGATGCAGGTGTCAATCTGACCAAACGGGTACAACGTGTGGGTACACAGGCACAGGGTGTTGTTGAAAGTGTCGCCAAAGCCACGGCTGATCTGGAAGGCCTGACGCAACGTTTGTCACTTTCTGCCGATGAAGCAAGTGCGCGTATTGAAAACGTGGGAACGGCCACACAAAAGACGGCACAGGAAGCCTTGGCGGCTAGCGAGGAAACCGGTGACCGGCTCAATCAGATTGGTGAGGCGATCAAACATCATGTTGCAACACTGGACGGGGTGGCCGAAAATGCACAAGGCACCTTGTTTGACATGGGGGAATTGATCTCGCGGCGCCGCGATGATTTGAACGAAGCGGCTTCGGATGCCCGTAACAAGGTTCTTATGGTCGGTGAAGAACTGGAACGTCAATCCACCCGGGTCAACGATATTGCCGATGGGGCCTTGGGACGTGTCAGCCAATTGGGTGATGAACTGGATGGCCGGGCCGAACATATTTCCAATGCGATGGACCGGGCTTCTAAAATGATGGCGCAGATGGCGGAAAATATGCAAAAGGTCAGCCGCGATGCACAAACGGCTTCTGAAACAGCCAATAGCAACCTGATGAATGTTACCCATAATATGGAACGCAGCGGCGACCATGTGGAACAAGTGACCCATCAAACCGTTTCCCAGTTGAAAGAAGCTATTACAGCCATGCAGGAATTTGTCGGCCAGTTGGAAGGCCGTTCGGAAAAAGCAGCCCAGCGTCTTAACAAGGCCGGCGAACTGGTGCGTGAACGTTCCGATCTGGTGGCGGATGCCGCCCAGCAAATCCATCTGGATATCGCACAGGCCGCAGACAATCTGGAAGAACGGGCAAAAGATGTCCTGTCCGCCGGGGAACGTTCTGCGATGCAACTGGATCAGGCCAGCAAGTCACTGGAACGCAAAATCCGTTCGGCACAGACCGGCGCGCAGGAAATCAAGAAAGGCTTTGAGGTCGCCGGGGCGGCTGTACGTCAACAGATGGACGAAATGTCCGGCACCATGGCACAGGCCTTAAAAGAACTTAACCGGGCCACAGACGGGCTGGAAGAGCGCACAGGGACGGTACAGCAGATTTCCGACCTTGCGATGGAGAAACTGGGCGCATGGGATGACAACCTGAAAAAACGTTCCGAACTTCTGCGCAAAACATGGTCCGATGCGGCTCATGAAGCCCATGATGCGGCCAAGCAGATGGAACGCCAGACCAAGGCAATGTCTGAACTGAACCGTCATGCCAAAGATATTACCAAGGACCTTCAGGATATTGATGGCAAAGTGGGCACCGATGAATTTATGCGCCGCCACGCTTTCGTTGTGGAATCGCTCCAGTCCTTGGGGGTGGATATTACCCGGGAACTTGAGATTGGCATCACCGAAGAGGAATGGCGCCGCTTCACCCGTGGTGATCGCTCTATCTTCGTGCGTAAACTGGCCGGGTTGAAAGACCGCAACAAGCTGAATGCCCTGAAAGATGCCTATCGTGACCACGAAGCCTTCCGCACCTACGTCAACCGTTATTTCAATGAGTTTGAACAACTGATTGTACAGGCCAAGGATAAAGACCAGCACGGTATTCTGGCCAATACATTCTATGGTTCGGATGTGGGCAAGGTCTATCTTTCCCTGTGTCAGGGCTTGGGCCGTGAACCCAAATAATTCTGCTTGGGCAGGTTAGCGGGCTGTCAGCGTGGTTGCCTGTGTGTGTTTGAAAATATTCTGGAAAGAAAAATCATACTTTTCCAGTGAGGGGTTTAAGACTTTGGAAAGGGATTTGAAGTCGATATAATCCCAATTCTGGGATATAAGGATATCATAATACTGATCAATGTTTTGCTGCGTCAGGGCAATCATTTGTGTATTGATTGGAAGTTTGAACTGGTCAGTAAAATCACGATGATGATAGTGGTCGTATAAGAGAATAAGCGCAAGACCGATTTCTGTAAAATGCCCACCAACCGAAACATCCACTTCTCCCTTTTTAATGGCTTCCAGTGCTTCGGGGGTCCAGTCGAAGCCACCGATCGTATAGACATGGGAAAAACTGAGTTTGCGTGCTTCCAGTGCCATGGCATCCGAACCATACCAGAGAACGTGAAGGCCGGAATGACGCCGTATTAATTTTTTACTGCGCTGGAAAGCGTCCTGTGCTGACCAGTTTGTGTAAACCAGTTGCTTAAGGTTTGCTCCGGACTGTGCAACACCTGCTTTCAGACCGGATGCCCGGTCTTCTGAAACCTGACTTTCGCGATGACCTGTAAGTCCAAGGACCTGAATGGTTTCATCCGGGTGTTTTTTTTGGGCAATTTCTATAAGCTGTTTCACCAGAAGTGCACCTGCTCTTTTTTCATCAGGAAACATGTGACCAATGAAGTTCGGATAAATTTCTCTTGGTTTTCCGGTGCTTTGTTTTTCTTCTTTCGGGGTATCTGTATTGACCATAAAGACGGGAATATGATGCTCTCTTGAAAGGTCCAAAATCGGTTTTGCAAGTGTACGCAACATGATCCCGATGACATAATCCGGCTTCTGTGGGGCGTTAAAGGCTTTTTTATAAGCATCCAGATAAGTGGAGCGATTGTTCACCTGATTGTGAATAACGCTAAATTCAATGTTGAGGTCTTTGGCAACGGCTCTGGCAAAATCCTGCGCGAGTTTCCAGAATTTTTCTTCCTGATGATGGGGAGAGACAAAAGTAATGCGCAAAGGGGCATTCTCACCATATGCAGAATGGAGGAAGATAAAAAGATAAAAGCATGTCAAAGGCAGGCATAGCCTTGCCCACTGAGACAATATTTTCATCCGTTCATGCCCTTATACGCTTTTCTACTAAAACTAAAATAGGGAATGATTAAATCAAATCAATGGAGTGATTTGCTCTTTATAGGTGTTTTTTGAGTAAGCTTCTTATCAAATGGTATAGGTGATCCATTAATCTTTAGAGGGTTCAGGCTGTGAAACTATTGTGTTGTGGATGTCTTTTGTTGAGGATGAAAGATGTGGTCAAAAGAAAAATCATATTTCAACAGTGCGGGGTTGAGGACTCTGGAAAAGGATTTGAAGTTTATATGGCTCCAGTCCTGTGACGTTAAAGTATTGTAATATTGGTCCAGGTTCTTGCCTTGCAGGGCAATCATTTGTGTCGTGATCATTCCTTCCTTGAACTGGTCTGTGAAATCTTTTTTATGGTGGTAGTCATAGAGCAGGATCAGGGCCAGACCGATTTCCGTGAAATGCCCCCCAACGGAGACATCCAGGTCCCCTTTTTTGATGGCTGTCAGGGCAGGGGGGGATAGATCAAAGCCACCGATTATATAGCGATGGTTATGATTGAGTTTTCTCGCTTCCAGTGCCATGGTATCGGAAATATACCAGAGAACATGGAGGTCTGAATGGCGTTTGATCAGGCTTTGGGTGCGCCTGAATGCGTCTTCAATGGACCAGTTTGTGTAGATAACCTGTTTAAGGATGGCCCCGTTTTCTTTCGTGGCCGCAGCGAGGCCTGCAACCCGGTCTTTTGAAACCTGAATTTCACGATGTCCGGACAGGCCAAGAACCTGAATTCTCTCGTGCGGGTATTTTTTTTGCGCAATGGTAATGAGCTGTTTTGCTAGAAGGGCACCGGCCTTTGTTTCATCGGGAAACATATGTCCGAGGAATCCGGGATAAAACTGGCGAGGGAAGCCGACTGTTTTATCTTCCTCCGGGGTATCGCTATTGACCATAAAGACGGGAATATGATGTTCTTTTGAAAGCTCCAAAATCGGTTTTGCCAGAGTACGCAGCATGATGCCAATGACGTAATCGGGTTTTTTCGGGGCGTTAAAGGCTTCCTTGAATGCATCCAGATAGGTCAGGCGGTTGTTGTCATGGTTGTAGACAACGTTGAATTCGATATCCAGATCCTTGGCAACGGCTCTGGCAAAGTTTTGTGCAATTTTCCAGAACCTGACCTCTTCGTTGAGAGGAGAGACAAAAGTGATACGTAAGCGTTCATGCCCAGCTTCGGCAGAACGAGGAAGGCTAAACAGACAAAAACTTGTCAGTAACAAACAAAATGTTGTCCACTTGATAAAAGCCTTCATTTGGTTATGCCTTTCACGGACTTGACCAACCTTTGGTATTTTAGGCTTCGGTTGAATTTAGTCAATAAGGCTACAGGTTAATTCTTCACGGGCGATATCCACAATGAAGTCGGCTATTTTGGGGTGTGCCCCCATGGCACGCATGAGCCAGAGGTTCTGCCCGTTAATGTGAAAGGGGCCTGCGGGGGTGGCTTGTTCACGCAGCTCTTCAGCCTGTTCTTCGCTGAGGGTGATGCCCAGATGATTGGGAATATCGCGCGCGCCATGCACACCGGCTGCAATCATGAAAGGCAGAACGATGATATTTTTGCTGGTGCTGCGCTTGCGCCAGTTGTTGAGGAAAGGTTTTTCATCCAGAAAAGCCGGTAAAATTGCTTGCATAGGATGATGATGGTAGATGCGTGTTGCCATCATCACCGTGGTATCATGTGAGGCGGGTCTGTCTGGGTTGGGGTTGCCGTGTGCAACAAGGAAGATGGTTGTCTCTTTGGGGGCGATATCACGTTCGCGCATTACCTCGCCAATGCGTTGGGCAATCAATTGAGGCAGGTGCGGATGTTCGCCCACCGGTTTGCACAGGTGAACGGTTTTCCCTCCTATGTTACTGTGGCGCCCCTTCAGGCCCATTTCACGCGGGATAACAACCTGATTGATGTAACCTGAGCAGGCCAGATTGGGGACAATGACGACCTTTTCGGTTTCAACATCGTGCAGGGCGTCTTTCAGGAAAGTTTCTTCTTTCCAGAAAGCGGTTTTGACGGCAGCGAAGATTTTTTGTTCTTCAATGATACGGGCATGTTTTCGGGCAGGGCGGGCTTGGTTCGGATTTTTGGAAGACCCGTGTCCGGCAATAATCAGGGTGGTATCAAGATAACGTTCAGTCATTATTGAGTATTTTTGCAATCTCAATGACCTGACCGATAATCAGCAATGACGGTGGTTTGAAATTTCCTTCTTCGCAGGTTTGTGGCAGCTTTCCAAGCTCGGTATAGGCGATACGTTGTTTTTCAGTGGCACCGTTTTCTACGATAGCAGCCGGAGTATCTGCCGCACGCCCGGCTGCAATCATGTGATGGACAATGGCATCAAGGTTTTTTAATCCCATATAGATGACAACCGTCATTTCCGGGTCACTCAGGCTGGCCCAGTCAATATCAAGCCCGGCACCTTCCTTATGATGACCGGTGATAAAACGCACGCTGCGGGCAAGGCCACGGTGGGTTAGCGGGATGCGTGCGGCTGCCCCACATCCGGCAGCGGCTGTAATACCGGGAACGACATCATAGTCCACCCCATGTTTGAGCAGATGTTCAGCCTCTTCACTGCCGCGCCCAAAGACAAACGGGTCTCCGCCTTTGAGACGTACGACCAGATCATGTTTCTGCACTTGCGTAATCAATAGGTCATTGATTTCATGTTGCTTTAAAATGTGATGCCCCGGTGCCTTGCCGACAAAAATCATTTCGCATTTTGGGGAGGCCAGGCTGAGAATTTCATCACTGACAAGGCGGTCATGTACAATCACATCGGCCTGTTCGATATAGCGCAAGGCGCGCAGGGTCAGCAGGTCCGGTGCGCCGGGACCAGCCCCCACCAGAACGACACGGCCATTGGGGTGAGATTTATTCTGCATAGGGAACCTGATCCATCTTGCGGGCCTGCCAGATTGCTTCGGCTTGTTCTTGAGCTTCTGCCGGACTATTGGCACGTTTCATCAACCGCAGGGCAAGGGCCATGGTGCCTGTAATGGCAGCAATGGCATAGGGCTGTGTGTCTTGTCCCTGCCAGATCTCTTTAAGGCGTGACATGTTCATTTCATCATCATGGGTCGCCTGATCTGCGGGCAGGGTTGCAGGCCATTCTTCTTCAAAGCGTTGGCCGTCTCGCAAGAACTGAACGTTTAAGGGTTTGGCCGGGCGTCTTTCTATTTCACCGCCTTCCCCTTTGAAAACGCACATATTGCCTTGTTCCAGCAGGGCTGCACAATCGCGATGAATTTCGCGATAGGCACTATGGGTGATGCATTGCAGCACATAGGGAGTGTTAAAAATATTGGTCATGCGGGCAAAGGTATTGACCGGGGTGCGTACGCCCAATGTTGCTTTCAGGTCGATAATATTTTGCAAGACTGGATGGATTTTTTCCAGCCCAAGATAACAGAAATGACGCTTAGATAATGTTGCGCAAGCTTCCTGTAATGAGCTTGCCGGGCGAATGCCCAAGGTATTAAGGGCTTGTTCAGTGTATATGCGTCCGGCAGTATGAGCACTGCTGCCATGCATGAAAATTTTAATGCCACTGTCGGCCAGTGCAAGGGCGGCCAGTAAATAATAGGGAAGCTGGCGGGCCTTTCCGGCATAGCTTGGCCAGTCAAGGTCAACGGCGGGGAGCTGTGCGGGCAGGGGAACGGCTTTGCGTACCGCATCAACAAAACCGGCCCCTTCATTGGGGTCTTCTGTGCGCACACGCAGGATGCAAAGAAAAGCCCCCAGTTGCACTGGGTCTACTTGGCCATTCAGGATCATGGTTGCGGCATCGCATGCCTCATCGCGCGTAAGAGGACGCGACAGGCGTGGGCCTTTGCCAATGATGCGGATAAAGGGGGCGAATGGATGTTCCTGAACCATGGTGTTTTGTTTCTATGCAGTGATGTTTGAGGTCTATACATATGCTGTTTCGCATATACAGTAAAAGGGTTTCTACATTTAAACACAAAAAAAGTGAATAATTTTTTAAACTACATATTGTATAATGTAATTGTGAGGCGGCAAAAATCCTCAACGCTTAGTTCTTCTGCCCGCCGTGTGGGCTCAATGCCAGCGGCTTCTGCCAGTTCTTCACCGTTAACGCCCAGCGATTTCAGGCTCGCGCGCAACATTTTACGGCGTTGTCCGAAAGCGGCCTGTGTAACCCGTTCAAGCTGGGCCTGTTCCAGATCAACCAGCGGCTTTGGACGAGGTACAAGGGTAGCGACCGTTGACATGACCTTGGGCGGTGGCGTGAAGGCCGTTGGTTTGATGTTGAAGTTGGACCGGACCTCACACAGCCATTGTGTTAAAACAGACAGGCGCCCGTAATCCTTGCTTTTGGGCTGTGCGGCCAGTCGGTCTGCCACCTCTTTCTGGAACATCAGGGTCAGGCATTCATAGGCGGTGATATTGTTAAGCCAGTTCAGAACCAGTTGGGTGGAAATGTTATAGGGCAGATTGGCGACAATTTTACGTGGGCCTTCACAAAGGCTGGCCGGGTCAATCTCAAGGGCATCGCCTTCAATGATTTCAAGACGCCCCGGGTAAGCCGCTGCAATTTCATTCAGGGCCGCAATGGGGCGTTGATCGCGTTCAATGGCAATGACCTTTTTCGCCCCTTCTGCCAGAAGGGCACGGGTCAGGCCACCGGGGCCGGGGCCGATTTCAATTACCGTACATTGGCTTAAATCACCGGCGGCACGGGCAACGCGCCCTGTGAGATTGAGGTCCAGCAGGAAGTGCTGGCCCAAGGATTTTTTGGCGGCAAGGTCATATTTGGCAATGACATCGCGCAAAGGGGGCAGGTGATCACTGGTCATGGGCATCCCCTTTTGTTTGAGAACGGGCCATGTCGGCGGCCATTTTCAAAGCAGCACAGAGGCTTGTTTCACTGGCTTGCCCCTGCCCGGCGATATCCAGTGCGGTGCCGTGGTCTGGTGAGGTGCGAATAAAAGGTAACCCCAACGTGACATTGACACCCAGATCAAACGCAATGGTCTTGATCGGGATAAGGGCCTGATCATGATACATGCACATGGCAACATCATAGTTCTTGCGCGCTGCCTTATGAAACATGGTATCTGGCGGTAGGGGGCCGAAGGCGTTAATTCCCATGGCCTGAAGCCGCTCAATTGCCGGGGTGATGATGGTTTGTTCTTCATCTCCCATATCGCCGTTTTCACCGGCATGGGGGTTGAGCCCGGCCAATGCAAGACGCGGGTTTTCAAGGCCTGTGTATTTCTGCAAAGCCTTTGCCGTGATTTGGCATTTTTCCACAATCAGGTCTTCACTGAGCTGTGCAATGGCCTCTTGCAAGGAAACATGAACTGTCAGGGGCACAACACGCATTTCATCACAGGCCAGCATCATAATGGGCGGGGTTTCAATTCCGGCGAGGCTGGCAAGGAATTCCGTATGGCCGGGAAAGGCAAAACCGGCAGAATGCAAAATGTTTTTATGGATCGGGTTGGTGACAATGCCTGCAACCTGTCGAGATTGGGCATAGCTTACGGCGCGCTCAATAGATGAAATCACGCTTTTCGCGTTATGTTTATTCAGCTGACCGGGAGAAACCGCATTGACCGGATGTTCAAGAATGGGCAGGGCATCGGCGAAAACGTCTTGAGCCTGCGCGGGGTCTTCAATCGGGCAAATTGGGATTGTCCAGCCAAGAGTATTTGCCAGATGGCTGAGACGGTGCGGGCAGTCAATTACAAAGAAGGCGGGCAGGTCACTACGATGGTTGCGCCAGGCCTTTAAAGTAATTTCCCCCCCAATGCCAGCGGGTTCCCCCATGCTAACGGCCAAGGGTGCGATCATAAACGGATGTCCACAAAGGCATTGCGGCGCAGAAGCTGGATACGGCGGCGTCCTTCAAGGACAATTTTTTCCATACGGAGCTTGCGTTTAAGGGCTTGCCGTTTGGCTATTTCCGGCACAGGTTCAGCTTTGAAGCGATCGCAGATCATCAGCGCCAGCAGGGCTTTATTTTGCTGATTGATGATTGTTTTTTGCCCTTTGCCCAAGGGGGTGATGGCCTGACGGACCAGTGGGGGCATTTGTGATAGTTTTATATTATCAAACTTTGAGGCATTGGCCCCTTCTGTTTGTTTGCCAAGGTTGACCATATCCTCACAGCTGTTGGCCTGTGCAGCAATGTTTTGCAGGGTTGCCTGATGTGTTTGTATCAGCTCTGGTGCAGGGTTTGCACCTAAAGGCAAGAGAATTTGGGCAATATTGACCTGCTCTTCACTTTCTTGCTGACCGGAAATGCGTTTTTGGCGCAGGTTCAGAATGTAATAGCCGGACGGGGTCTTGATGGGTTGAGAAAAGCCCCCTTCGGGGAGTTGTGCCAGAACCTGTTCGACACTTTTATCCAGACTGCCGGACTGTACCCAGCCCACATCTCCGCCATCCTTGGCGGAAGGGCTTTGGGAGAAGTCACGCGCCAATGCGGCAAAGGGGGACCCGCTTTGGATGTGGTTGATCAGGCGCTCAGCCATTTGTTTGGCGGCCGCTTCCTGATCCGGCGTGTCTATTGGCAGATAAATCTCTGAAAAAAGATATTCCGGCTTGCCTTGGTTGTCTTTGATTTCAGCCAGGGTGTCATCAATTTCCTTGTCGGTTACGCGAATACGGTCCCCGCTTGTCTGG
Source organism: Terasakiella sp. (assembly GCA_050297075.1). Taxonomy (GTDB): domain Bacteria; phylum Pseudomonadota; class Alphaproteobacteria; order Rhodospirillales; family Terasakiellaceae; genus Terasakiella. The sequence continues at coordinate 227,228 of JBNKSC010000026.1, read as the reverse complement.
GTCAGGACCATGGACCATGCAATTTCGGCCTGAGCCTGATCTTCGATGATGACCGGGTCAATATTCAGACGGGCAAGGAACTGGTCAAACAGTTCCACTTTGATATTCACGGAACGTGCATATCCCTCTAGCCCGGTTTTGATTTGTTCTTCCGTCACCTCAATGCCCTTTTTTTCGGCTTCCTGTGATTTCAGGCGCTCGTCAATCATGTTGCGCAAAATCTGTGAGGCCAGACGGCGGCGCACTTCAGGTGTGTTGGGCATACGGGTTGTTGCAATGGTCAGTTTGATACGCTGGGCCAGATCCTGCGCTGAAATGACATCATCGTTCACTACGGCGGCAATGCGCATGACGCTCTGGGCCCGAGCTTGTGTGGGGGAAGAGAGCCACAACAGGCCACTCAAAATCAAAAAGGCGAATGTTTTCAAGGATGGGGGTGTCAACATAACGAAGCTTGCAATAGGTTTATCAGTTGTGTCTACTCTATACAGATTTTCGCAGAAGTATAGTCCAGACTCTAACCATCTTCCAAGTGCAGGATGGTTGCACAGCCAAGCAACAGGCAAATACTTGCCGGTGCCCAGGCTGCCAGCAGGACGGGAATGCTGCCGGAAAGCGCCAGTGCCATGGAAATATCTGAAAAGAAATAGAGAATGAAACCTGTCATCATGCCTGCGGCGACAACAAAGGTGGTGCCGCCCTTGCGGGTATGACGCAGGGTAAAGGTGGCGGCAATCAAAATCATGGCGGCCAGCAGAAACGGTTCTGAAAGCAGGCTGTGCCAGTAAAGTTTGTGGCGTTTACCGCTGAAACCGGCTTTTTCCATGGTGTCGATAAAATCCGGCAGGGACCAGAAAGACATGGTTTCCGGCGGGGCGAAACTGTCCTGAATTTTGTTGAGTGTCAGATCGGTTTCAAACCAGAGTTCCTCTGCATATTCGGTTGGTTTTTCGGCGACATGAATCTGGACATTATAAAGATGCCAGAAGCCGTCTTCCAGCGAAGCCCGGTCGGCCTCAATGCGGTGGGAGAAATTGTCCCGATCTTTATAGACAAAGATGCTGACATCGTTGAGGTCCACATTTTCACCTTGTTGCAACACGTAGCGCGAATGCAGAACGGACTGGCCTTCAAGGTTGCTTTGCCTCAGCCACAACCCGTTGGCAGAAAGGCTCAGCATGTTGGAACGCCCATTAAAAAACTTGCTTTCCATGCGCTCAAACGCACTGAGAGAGGCCGAACCGAGCGGGTTGATCACCATAATCTGGAACAGGCCGAGGATAAAGGCTACGAGAATAGCCGGGGCCATAAAGCGCCAGGCAGAAACCCCGGCCGCACGCGTGACCACCAGTTCGTGGGATTTGGTCAATCGGCTGAAGGCGGACATACCGGCAAAAAGCACGGCAAAGGGAAATGTTTCCTGCCCCAGATGGGGAAGCTTTAACAGCGCCATTTGCAAGGCGATTAAAGCGGTGACCCCTTCCTTGTTGGAAGAGCGGCGCAAGAGCTCAATGGCATCAATCAAATAGATAAGGCCAAGGAAAACCAGCATCAAAATGGCAAAATGCACCAGAAAGTGGCGCCCGATATAGACGGATAAAGTTGGCGCAAAGCGAAACATGGATTAATTCCCCCCTTCTGTGAGCGGGGTTTCAGCTGCAAAGGCCCTCTCTCTTTCAACTTTTTTCGGGTTGCGTTTTGGGGTCCAGCTCATAAAGAAACTGCATATGGGAATAGGCAACAGCGTAACGGTGTAAAGCAGAGGCAACAGGTTGAGGTGTTTGGCGGTAACGTTGGCAACGCCCAGTGTGGCAACCTGTAAAATGATGATCCCGATAATAGCCATCATAATGCGCTTGCCTTGCCCGCGCCTGCTGAAATGTCCGGCGGTTAAAAATACAAGTGCAGCCAGTGCGTTGGACAGGGCGAGAAACGGGCTGACCATGCGCTGATGACCTTCGACAATGAATTTGCCATAGTCATGGGGCGCAATCATTTTATTTTTTTGCGGTTCCAGCAAGGCAGGCACCATCAGTTCGCGTGATTCTGGTGCGCGTTCTGTATTTGCCTGTTTTTGTAAAGGCACTTCATGGGTGTAGCGGTCAAAATAAAGCATGGAAAATTTGCCGGTATTGGCATCAACCACCTGACGGTTGCCTTCAAACATAATCACGCGTGCACTGCCATCCACCTCCACCAGGGCACCGCGCTGGGCCATTAGGGTTACCGGGCGTTCCTTGATGCTTTCATCATGCACCAGAATGCCCAGAAGCTGGCCTTCCTGCGTGCGTTCGCGCACATAAACGGTGACGTTATTACCCAGTTCATTAAAAGTGCCTTCGCGCAAAAGCAGGTGGGACATGCTGTTGCGCAGTTCCCATTGCAGGTTGCGAAAGAGTTCGTAGGATTTGGGTACCATGTAAAGGTTCAGCGCATAGGACGCCCCCATGACCAGAAACGTCAGGATCAGGGCGGGTTTGGCAATGGCCCAGTTGCTCATACCACAGGCGCGCATGACCGGCAGTTCCCGGTCCATATTCAGGCGGCTGTAAACAAAGGTCACCACGGCAAACAGGGCAACGGGCAGGATGATGGTCAAAAAGTTGGGCAGCAACAGGGCGGTGAAATAGATAAACATCCCCACGCCAAGGCCGCGGTTGACGATCATTTCCACAAAGCGCAGGGATTGGGTCAGCCAGAGTACACAGACAAGGGCAAGCGCCACCAGCACAAAGCCGGTAAAGAGCTGGCGAAAGAGGTATCTATCCAAACTTTTCATGATGGCTGAAGTATAATCCTTTACGTGATGAAGGAAAGCAATATGATGACTGATCGCCAAAAGCAAGGGGATTGAGGCAATGGCCGGAAATAAATGGAATAAACGCGGCATAGAGGTTGCGCGCACGGTGGCAAAATGGTCCAAGGACCAAAGCACGCAGGTTGGTGCGGTGGTGATGATGGAAGACGGCACCCCCCTGACCTTTGCCTATAATGGCTTTGCGCGCGGGGTGAATGACGATGTGGCGGAACGCCATGAACGCCCGGAAAAATATAAATGGACCAGCCACGCCGAAGAAAACGCCATCGCCAACATGGCCCGCATTGGCGCCACCGCCATGGGTGCGACCCTTTACGTGACCCACTTCCCCTGTTCCGGCTGTGCACGCAAAATCATTCAGGCAGGCATTGCCAAGGTCGTGGTGGATGGTGAGTCCATGAGCGATGATTTCATCGAGCGCTGGCAGGCCGACATGACCTGCTCCAAGGAAATGTTCCTTGAAGGCGGGGTCGTGGTTGAGGTGGTTTAAAGCTGCCCAGACTCGTCATACTGGCGTAGGCCAGTATCCATTTTTATGCGGGTGATGCTGTTCTGGATTCCTGCCTGCGCAGGAATGACGGGGGAAGAAAATGAGTGACGATGAGATAGGGGCATGTTGTGGTCGAAATAACCTCAAGTGAAGGCTTGGAAGAGTGGTTAAGGGGGCAGGAACGCCCTATATGTGCCGGTTTTGCGGCACGATGCGCTTTACGTGTCCTTCCGGTTCTCAATAAGGAAGTTCAAGATAGTCGGAATAAAAAGAGCATTAACCTGATTTTGCCGGTTTTTCGTGCGACGGCTGTATCTTGGTGCGTAGGCACTATACCGAACCAAAGCGCAGAGCTAGGAGGCGACCCCACTGCCTACGCCTATATCGCTGCCGCCAAGATCGTTGACGTTGCCACCGTATATGCTGAGACATCCGATGCCGCTATTATTGCTGCTACTGAGGCTGTTGATGCAGCCTCCTACGTCACCTATGGCAACGCTAACGCTGCTGACGCTGCCCTCTTCGCCACAGATGTCGCCCCCGCCGTATGGAATGAAATCAATTCAGATGTGACTTTTCTGGATAAAGGGGGAGATGTTGAAGGGTTGATGCAACGTCCGCTTTGGTCGAAAGAGAGGCCTGTGGAATTGCGCACAGACTGGGAGGAGATGAAAACAGCTCTGTTGGGGTTGAAGCAAAACTGGCAGGTCTGGACCAACTGGTATGAAGACCGCCTCATCGGTGGCCCGCGCCCTAACGGACGCTTGGTAATCGAAGCATTGGAACGTGAACGGGTGTTGATCCCTAACGAAGATTGGGAAAAAGGGGCTGCACACGTCAATGCTTTGATTGCCCAAATGGAAAAACGCTATCAAGTGCCGGAGCCCCCCAAGCAACGCCCGGCTGTGATTGAAGTTGAGTTGCGTGACGATGGTAAAATCCATCGCAAGGCTGATGAGGCGGAAACACAGGATCAGGAACATGAAGCCGATTTGCATGAGGCGTGGGAGACACATAAGGGGCAATTTGAGGATTTTACCAGCCTTGAGCCTGCACGCAATGAACCAGCGTTGCGCAATATCTTAAACCGATATGAAAAAGCGCTTGGGGCTGAGTTTGATCAGGTGAAAATCATTGCTTTGGGCATGCAAGGGCTCAGGTTAAAGGAGATTGCAGAAAAAGCGAACGAGCGTTTCCTGGAAGGGGTGGAAAGTGAGATCAAGGCTTTGGCCGCAGCCCATGCCTTATTCATTATGCAATTTCCCAAATGGCGGCGTCACCTTGAACGCGCAGAACCGGACCCCACACTTGAACAACTGGAAGCCGGGCTTGAATTTTCCCGAGAGATTAAACAATTTTCAGATATCATTGCTGATGATGTGCTGGAGCCGACAGCGGACCTTGTGGAAGATATTGAAGATGAACTGTTTAACAATCCGCAAGATCGCCCCATTCTGTCAAACCAGCTTCTGACGGCTGACGCCAATATATTGGCAGGGCTCATGCGTCCTTGTATGGATTATGTGCGTGACCTTGGGCAATCGGCACGAAAAGGCAGCTTGATCGGGGTGGAAAAGGGCATTGCAGCTTTAATCCATCGCGTGATTGAAATCGGTGGGGCTGTTACTGTATTGACCAACCTTATGCCGGATAAATTCGGTTGGGTACCGATGGTTGTTGAGGCTTTGAAGAAAGCGATTTTGAAATAATTCAATCGTTTCTTTGGAAAGCAAACAAGCCCCCGCTTTTGGCAGGGGCTTGTTTCATTTTTTCCGTCATACTGGCGTAAGGCCAGTATCCATTTCAAACACTGAACTGGACGCTGGATCGGGTCCAGCATGACAGTGTTTTTTACAGCCAGTCGTCTTCACATTCCAGTACAGCCGCATAACCTTGGGTGAAGAGGGTTTCCAGGGCGTCTGCGTTGGGCAGGATTTGTTCCATGAAGAAACGCGCGGTGTTGATTTTGGCTTTCATGAAGGTCGGGTCGCCTTCGCTGGCGTCCAGCTTGGCTTTGGCGATGAGGGCGGATTTGGCCAGCAGCCAACCGCCGCACAGGTTACCCATCAGGCGGAGATAGTGGACCGAACCGGTGGCGGCCTGTTTCGGGTCTTCCTTGAAGCTGTCAATCAACCAGCTTGTGGCTTTTTCCGCACTGGCAATGGCTTTTTCCAAAGCAGCGCCCATTTCGGCAAAAGGCTCACCTGCGCTTTTGAGGGTGGCAACGTCCTGTTTGATTTGCGGCATCAACAGGTCCACATAGGCCCCGTTGTTCATGGCAACCTTACGCCCAATCAGGTCATTGGCCTGAATGCCGTTGGTACCTTCGTAGATGGAGGTGATGCGCACATCGCGCAGCCATTGCGGGGCACCTGATTCTTCAATAAAGCCCATACCGCCATGCACCTGAATGCCGTCATCAGCAACTTCCTTGCCGATGTCTGTGCTGTAGGATTTGACAATCGGGGTGAGAAGCTGGATCAGCGCGTCCGCGTTGGCTTTGGCATCTGCATCATCGGACTTGGCGAAAATATCTTGCTGGCGGGCGGCAAAATAGGAAATGGCGCGCGCGGCTTCGGTTTTGGCTTTCATGGTTAAAAGCATACGGCGCACATCCGGATGTTTGTCGATGGTGACGGATGTTTTGTCTTTGGACCCGATGAGTGGGCTTTGCACCCGTTCACGTGCATAGGCCAATGCGCCCTGATAGGCACGTTCACCAGCAGCAAACCCTTCGTTGCCCACGTTGAGGCGGGCGTTGTTCATCATGGTAAACATGCAGGCCAGCCCTTTGTTTTCTTCGCGCACCAGATAGCCGGTGGCTTCTTCAAAAGACATGGTCGAGGTCGGGGAGCCATGGATGCCCAGTTTATGTTCGATGGAAATGGAATAGGCCGGGTTGCGTTCGCCTAAGGTGCCATCTTCATTGACCAGATATTTCGGCACGATGAACAGCGAAATACCACGCGAACCGGCCGGGGCATCTGGGGTGCGCGCCAGCACCAGATGGATGATGTTTTCGGTCATGTCATGTTCACCAAAGGTGATGAAAATTTTCTGACCGGTGATTTTATAGGTGCCATCGTCCTGCTTGACTGCCTTGGTGGAGACGGCGGCCAGGTCCGAACCGGCAGAGGGTTCGGTCAGGTTCATGGTGCCTGTCCATTCCCCACTGACCATTTTGGGCAGGTAGGTTTCTTTTTGTGCGTCGGAGCCATGGGTTTCAATGGCTTCAATGGCACCACCCGTCAACATCGGGCAGAGGCCGAAGGCGATGGAGGAAGAGTTCCAGATTTCACTGACCGCGTTGGACAGCACAAAAGGCAGGCCCATGCCGCCGAATTCCGGGTCGCAGCCGATTCCCTGCCAGCCACCTTCGATGAACTGGGCGTAAGCTTCCTTAAAACCGGGTGATGTGGTGACGGTTTTATCTTTCCAGACCGCGCTTTGGTCATCGGAAACACGGGCAAGCGGCGCGATGATGTCGCGGCCAAGCTTGCCGGCCTCTTCCAAAATAGCGTCAACCATATCCGCTGTGGCTTCTTCGTAACCGGGCAATGCGGTAATGCTGTCGAGATCGAAAACGTCTTTGATGAGAAATTCCATCTCGTTGATGGGGGCATTGTATTCAGTCATGGTCGTGCTCACTTACATCAAGATTTAATTCTTTATAGTGGGGTGACTATAGCCCTATGCCCCTTTGGGTTCTAGGGAAATGTTCGGTCATCGAATTAATTTTTTGTGACGAAATGTAAAGAAAATCAAGGCTAATTCTGCCATCATAAGGACTTGAGAGAGGAGATTAAAACATGTCTAAAAAAGAAGGCGGTTTTGGTTAAATGAGTCAGATAATCCGTTTGCCTTTGTCGGTGGACCACCAAAAGAAAAAGGCCTCTTCGGTGCACCTGCCTTTTGCGCTTTATCTGGGGCTGGTAAGTTCGGTTGAATTTGAAGAGGTACTGCCGCAGGAGTTGCACCTAAAGTGTAGGAAACTGAAAGAGGCATTTTTTGCGCAGAATACGTTTTTCAGTGCCGAATATGACCGGGACTACGAACGTTCCGGCTACGTGCGTTTTTTGACCGGGCCGGATGTGCACAAGTTTCTATGCAAGCTTTTGTCCCTGAATTATCAGACCCATAAGGATGTGTTGCAGGCCCCGGCCGGGTCGTTTCAGGAATATTTTGCTGATCTGTCCCTGTTTTGGAACGAGAAATATGTAGAAGAGAAAGCAACGGAGAAATTGAACGGGATTCGCGAAGCCGTTTTCTGTTTTTCTTGTGTGAAAAGTCAATATACCCGCGCGATGGAAAAACAAAACCTGATGGCAAAATTGGATGATTTTGCCCGACAGGAATTGGCGGAACGTGACCGCAAAGTTGAGGAACTCCAAAGGCAAAATCAGCAACTTGAAACACGTTTGCAAAAGGCGGAGGCTGAAAGGGCAGCTTTGCATGAAAAGATACAGGACGTTCAGGAAGCCAAGCTTGTTCTGGTGCCCGGTGACCCGCATCATATGTTGGGGCTGGAAACAGGGTGCATGAACAGCAAAGTTGAAAAGCAGGCCAAGAAACTTTTGAAAGCCCTGCATCCAGACAAAAGCGGCATGGCGGAAACGGCTTATCTGTTTGATATGGTGATCAAAGCCCGCGATATGGTGTTGAAAGGCAGATAGATTTAACGCAACTTGGGATAAGAAAGTATCGTCATGCTGGCGAAGGCCCGCATCCACAGCGTTTAAGACAGTGGCTTATGGACACTGGCCTGCGCCAGTGTGACAAAATCTTTATCTGTGTTAAGGTCAGGATAAGAAATATTCTAAATCAATATGTTAGATAATGCCTGTCCCGAATTCACGTAGATTTAAACGGCACGCGAATGTTTCTTCTGCCCTTTTTGCAGATAGGTGTCAAAGGTGGCGGCAATCAGGCGCATCAAGGGGCGGCCTTCTTCCGGTAACGTGAGAACACCTTCTTTCAAGGTGCAGATGGTATCTTCAATCAAGGGGCGAAGGTTGTTTTCTTCTTCTGCAAAATAGTCTGCCGGGACATTGTATTTTTCACAAATGGCGCGCAAATCTACCTTCATATTGCACATGATCTGTTCAATCACTTCACGGCGCATGATGTCTTCTGCTGTCAGGGCACGGGTGCGCCCGATGGGCAACTGGCCGTCATCAATCATGCGTTTGTAGTCCCGCAAGGGCTGAACGTTGGCAACATAACCGTCCGGTGTCTGCCCGATGGAGGATGCACCAAGGGGCAGCATGACCGGGTTGTTATCCACCGTATAGCCCTGAAAGTTGCGATGCAGGCGGTTTTTCTGCATGGCCTTGGTCATTTCATCATCTGGTTTGGCATAATGGTCCAGCCCGACTTTAACAAAACCGTGTTCTTCCAGCCGTTTGGCTGCTGCTTCCATCTGTTCCCAGCGTTCGCTTGCGTTGGGCAGGGCTTCTTCGGGGATGAGTTTCATATGGGATTTCATCCACGGCACATGGGCATAGCCGAAAACAGCAAAGCGTTTCGGCCCCAGACTGACCGCCCTGTCCACCATATCAATTACGCGTTCGGTGGTCTGGAAGGGCAGACCGTAGAGCAGGTCAAAATTGATGGAGGTAATGCCGTATTTTTTTAGCCAGTTGACCACCTGTTGGGTGACTTCAAAGGGTTGTACGCGGTTGATGGCAACCTGCACTTCTTCGTGGAAATCCTGCACGCCGATGGAGGCCCGGTTGATCCCGGCTTCGGCAATGGCCTTGACATATTCTTCTGTCGCTGTGCGCGGGTCCAGTTCCACAGCCAACTCGGAACTGTCATCAATATCGAAAACGCTTTTCAGCTTGTCGATGATGGATTTCCAGTCTTCAGCCTTGAGCATGGTGGGGGACCCACCGCCCCAATGCACATGTTTGGCTGTCATGCGCGCAGGCAGGGCGGCTGCCAGCAGGTCTATTTCCTTATGCACATAGTTTAGATAGTCGGATACCGGGGCATAACGTTTGACAATTTTGGTGTAACAGCCACAGAAGGAACACATGGAATCACAAAATGGCACATGGATGTATAGCGAAACACCCACGTTCGGGTCCAAGTTGGCCAGCCAGTTGCGATACTCACCATCCGTCTGCGTCTCAAGAAAGTGAGGCGAGGTTGGATAACTGGTGTAACGCGGGACACGCAGGTCGTATTTTTCGGCTTTTTCAGCGATGGAAACGCTCATGGCACTCTTGGTTCCGTCTATTTTTCAGTCAACGCTATATCGCGTTTAATTGTGTTCATGTTAGGGCAAAACAAGAAAGACCCGTTTTTAACATGGGAAAAACGGGTCTGTTATCAAGTTTCTTTGCAGCCGTCCCTGATCTTATTTCACATCGGCTGCGACTTGCAGTTTGATGATCTTGTCCGGGTTGCGCACGGTTCCATTCTGGGATTGCAGGCCTTTTTTGATGCGATCAACATATTCCATGCCTTCAACCACTTGCCCGAAAACCGTATATTGCCCATCCAGAAATTCGGCGCGTTTGAAGCAGATGAAAAACTGGCTGTTGGCACTGTTCGGGCTGCTGGCGCGTGCCATGGAAAGCGTGCCGCGCACATGCGGGGCATTGGAAAATTCAGCGCGCAGGTCAGGATATTTGCTGCCGCCCATGCCGGTGCCGGTCGGGTCCCCCGTTTGGGCCATGAAGCCGCGGATGACACGGTGAAAAACGATGCCGTCATAAAAGCCTTCGCGCGTCAGCTTTTTAATGCGTTCCACATGACCAGGGGCCAGATCGGGGCGCAGTTGAATGACGACACGACCATCCTTGAGGTCCAGATACAGGGTGTTTTCCGCGTCAAGCGGGGCGGCTTGGGCGGCAAAGTTGAGGCCCAGCAGCAAAGTGCAGGCGATCAGAATTTTTTTCAACATGGATGGTTTCCTTTAGGCGTCTGCGGCAACTTGCATTTTGATAATGCTGTCCGGGTCTTCCACACTGCCGTTATCGAACGGGCTGCCTTTTTTGATGTTATGAACATGTTCCATACCGTCAATAATCTGTCCCCAGAAGGTATACTGGTTGTCCAGATGTGGCGCGCGGTCAAAGCAGAGGAAGAACTGGCTGTCTGCGCTGTCCGGGTCCATCGCACGGGCCATGGAACAAGAGCCTTCAATATGGGGTTCATCAGAAAATTCCGCATCGATATTGGTGCCTGAACCGCCCATGCCGGTGCCGGTGGGATCCCCCGTTTGGGCCATAAACCCGTCAATTACGCGATGGAAGACAATGCCATCGTAAAAACCGTCGCGCACCAGCTCCTTGATGCGGGCGCAATGGTTGGGCGCCAGGTCCGGGCGCAGTTCTATGGTCACGCGACCATCTTTGAGGTCCAGATAAAGGGTGTTCTCGGGATCTTTGATATCGACCATGGGATCTCTTGCTTTCGTCATTTTTAGGTAAAACAGGCGAGCAGACTACCATAAAAGGCAAGAGGCTGAAAAAAAATATTTTCACCCGCAAAACGTGCTTAAGCGGTACTTGTAAAAGGCTTCTCCCATGGCAGGCCAAAGGTTTTAAAAGCGTGAAACAACAGGCCGGTGCCCCATCCCAGAAGAGGATAGAAGAACCATAAAGAGTCCGGCGATGATGTCAGGTTCTGAATAATCATCAGGGTGTTGATCAGAATATAAACCAGAAGATGGCGATAGAATTTGTATTTTTTGCGAGTGGCTTGTTCCTGCTTGATCTGTTCAAGCTGCTCCTGCACCGGGATGTCCTGAGAAGTCGGGAGGGCCTTGAGGAAAACATCTGCCTGAGTATCAAAGGCACTGGCGAGAGCTTTGGCACTTTCCAGTGAGCAGTTGGCCCCGTTTTCGAGGCGTTGAACAGTTCTGACACTGATGTCTGCAATTTCGGCGAGTTCTTCCTGTGACCAGCCTTTTTGCAGGCGTAGTGTTTTAATGAGGTGTTCCATATCTTTTTCCTGAAAGCGTTACAGATGCTTTCCTCTATAGATGATGCGTAAATATAGTGACACGACAGGAAGGTGACAGCAACCCGACAATGGCCTGACAGGGCTTATGCTACGAAATCCAGAGTGGTTTCAAACCCGTGCAGGACCCCGAGAATCCGGTCGATCTGTTGCAGGAGTTTGGGGTCCCCGGAAGGAAAGCGCCGTTCAAAATCGTAGCGGTCTTCCCATTCGCTGATATAGTCACGCGGGCGGTCAGGTTCGGCGCGTTCACCGGTCAGCGCACCGATGGTGTTTTCAAAACCGGGATGAAGTTCCGGCTGAAAGGCCATCAGGGAATATTCATCAAAAGACAGGGCGCCTTCGATATAGAGGTCCAGACTGAAATCCACCATGTCGCGCGGGGTCAGGGTGCGGATGTCAAAGCCGTCTTCATCTGTGTTTTCATCAGACGCCAGATCTTCGAGGTTGATTTCTATGCCATTGAATTCGACAATGTCTTTGGGTTCCGCGCGGGGGATTTTTTCAAGGCGGGCAAGGTCTTCCGCGCTGGGGGGAGGCGTGATAAGAACATTATCTTTTTGCACATAAGCGCTGGTGCTGGACAGGTTTTCCTGTTCGGCCAGTAGAACATGCGAAAGGGTTGCGTCAATTTGCATGATCGCCCCCTTTGCGGTGTTCTGCCTTTTTGTTTATGCGGATTATTCCGCTGCGCTGAGTGCACATTTTTCGGATTGAATATCCTGTCTTATTTTTTTGGTTGCATACATGGCTTCGTCAGCTTCATGCAACAAGTCGTAATTACTGCTGCGATGATCGTAGCGTTGCAGGCCAATACTCGCCTGAAGTCTGATTGTTTCATTTTGCCAACGAAGCGTGGTTGTGTTGATGGTATGGGCTATTTTTTCAATGCATTTCTGACCGTCTTCCCAGTCACTGCGGACCAAAAGCACACAGAATTCATCCCCGCCCAAACGGGCAACGTAATCCGTTCCCCGTGTCATGCCTTCCAGAAGGCGCGCAATATGGGTCAGGACTTCATCTCCGCAGGCATGGCCAAAATTATCATTAATGACCTTGAAATCGTCCAGATCGATGTAGGCAAGAAGGCCGGTTTCGAGATAGCGCCGTGCAGATGCCAGAACACGTTGTAATTCGGTCTGAAAACCGCGCCTGTTGAGGATACCGGTCAAACCGTCCGTCATTGCCAGTCTGTCCAGATAGGCAATGCGTTCATTTCTGGAATGCAGGGTTTCTTCTATGTGGTGAGCCAGTCGCAAAGCTTCTTGCAAGGCGGCTTCGCGTTCCTGAGCACTGGTATGGCCTTCCATACAACTGGCCAGACGGCAAATGCCGCCAACCAGTTCACTTGCCGGGCTGATATTCTGTTTACCTTGGTCAAACATAGGCGCTTCTCCGCGTCTGTTGGGCCGAAAGAGGGGACTTGACTTCCTTGGAAGGAACGCAAGGCCTGTGCCAAATCTGAAGTTGAGCTTTTTTGCGATTTTTTGCTGATTTCGATTCACATAGGCCTGTTTTCACTAGGCAAAAAATGCCGCCTCTAGGCAAAAAGCACCTGTTGTGTCTATAGTGGGGCATGAAGAGATTTTTATTATATGTTTTTAGCATTTTTATGCTTTTTTCAGGCGTGGCGTTGGGTGCGCCGGGCGTATCGCTACGCCCCCATGAAGCAACCTATTCCATGACACAGCTCAGGAATTATGCCCGCCCATCTCCTGTGGAAGGGGCGCAAGGGCTGTTACATTATACGTTCCGGCGCACCTGTGATGGCTGGACGGTGGAACATCAGACAGCACTGAATATGCTTTATGAAAATGCTTTGCCGGTGCTGATGAACTGGCGTTATACCGCATGGGAAAGTACGGATGGCAAACGCCTGCGCTTTCGCAGCAGTACCATGCGCAATCAGGACTTGATTGAAAAGTATCAGGGGGAAGCCCGTCAGGAAGGCAGCAAAACCGTTGCCTTGTATCAGGACCCCAATGGCAGGCGCGAAGAAATGCCGCAAAACCTGCTTTTCCCCACCCGCCATCTGGAAGTGGCATTTGAGCATGCCAGACGCGGCGAAAACGTATTTTCAGCACCTTATTTTGACGGCAGTGGGGCGGAAGGTGAATGGATACTGGATACCGTTATCACCGCATTCAAGGGCAAGCCGCTGCGTCAGGTGGAAGATACGGTCTTAGCGCCTTTGCCGGTGTGGAATGTGCAGCTGGGGTTTTATCAGCCGGGACCGCAAAATACCATTGCCGAAATGGAAATCACCGCGCGTTACCGCGAAGACGGCGTGGCGACCCGGCTGGTGCAGGACTTTGGTGATTTTATCCTCGTCGGTCAACTGGTTGAACTGACCTATCTGGAAGAGCCGGTTTGTCAGTAACAGGTGGTTAAGGGCAGGTGGAGCTATCTGTGAACGAGACACTGCCGGTGTTTGTCCCGGTTGTGCGACAGGCTTCGCCTGAGGTGCGGACGTTGCCGGTCGAACCGGCTAAAATGGTGGCGTTGTTGAGGTACAAGGTGCTGTTTGCAAGGGTGCCGCCACTTGAGGTGAAGGTGTTGTTGCTCACCACCGTCTGTACATTGCTGCCGAGCAGGATACCGTTCGCATAATTGGCACCTGCGGTGACGGTAATGGTATTGTTGTCGATGGTGTTGTTGGTCGAAGTGCCCGTGAAGTAGATACCGCTGGCGTCATGTTGGTCTGCGTTGGCCGTGATGGTGTTGTTGGAGATAGTGAGGTTGCTGACCGTGTTAACCACGATGGCTCTGCCAATATAACCGATATGCGTAGACGAACCGGAGATGGTGTTGTTGGAAATGGTGACGTTGCTGACATTGCTCACATCAATGGCCTGGGCAACGCCATTTGTATTTGTCATGCTGAGGTTCAGGTCTTTCAAAGTGCTATTGTTTGCCATTTGAAAGATGGCATCCCCGGTGGGAGTTGAGAAGGTCCCGGTTACCGTTGCGCCAGGAAGGGACAGGGTGGCGGTGCGCCCTGAGGGGCTTTTGACCGTCAGGCTACCCCCGCCCATAATCGTTTGGCCGGACTGAACCGTGACTTCCGATGTGGTGCTTAAGCTGCCCGAGAGCATCACCGTTGCATCGGCACCGGCAGCAGCGATGGCGGTGGCTAAATCCGAACTGGTAGAGCTATCGACAACGGTGATTTTTTTGCCATCCAGTGTTGTTGCGGTTTCAGCCGTGCCGAAATCCCCGGCTTGCGTGACCACATCAATATCGCGCACGATGGGGGCGGTCATGCGGCGTTCCTGCGCTGTTAGTTTATGGCGAGACTTTCGGCCATTTCCACCGGAAAACAGGTCAAAGGGAATACGCAGACGCAGGGAGGCAAAGCCCTGTGTGCCGCGCGGCTTGTCATGCTGGATTTCAGCGCCCATACTCAGGCGGGAGCCGGTCCACAATTGGGGGATTTCTTCAAAGGTGAAATCCATACGTGCGCGCGGACCCTGCACGGTGGGCGCATTGCCGCCGCTAAAACGATAGCCGCCCATATAGAGGCGCATTTGCTGGTTGGCGTCTTCTTCAAACAAAGGCGCGCGCCAGCCGACTTCCGCATCAAACCCGCCAAGGGCACGTTCTTCCCCGCCATGGAAGGTGACGGTTGTTCCTGAAAAGCTAACTGAATTCAGGCTGTCCACATTAGCTTTGCGTTCCCCGAAAGGGATATAGCCGTTAAGGCGCACATCCCAATCGGTTGACAGCGCTTCAACACCCAATGTGGCCTGATTGAAGAAATGACCATAAGGGCTGCGCCGTCTATCATAATAGCCATAGCCGCCCAAATTCCAGCCGTTGGGATACATACGGCGCAAGCCCAGACCGAAGTTTCCTTCCCGGCTGCTGTGGTTATCCATACGGGTGCGCAGGCTGGCAAACAGCAAGGTATCGTCATTCTGCGTTAACGGGAGGAACAGATCGGCTTCACCGAGACTGCGTTTGTTGCCCGTTTTGCCTTCAAGGTCGATATAGGGGGACCATTTGGGGGCCGTTTCTTCGGCCTGTACAGCAACGGGGCCAGCCAAAACACATAGGCTACAGGCGATAGCCGCCTTTATCTCATTCCTTTTAGGCATTGTCGTTAAATCTTTATTTTTATTGCAGAGCGAATTTTCAAGAGTCGGCACACCCGGTCTGCAAAGATTCTGACAAAGCCAGCTATGGTGAGGAAGAGAAGAAAGTTATGGAAAACTGTTTAATTGTTATGGAAAAGTGTACAGCCTAAAGGCCATATAGTTCACGTGTTTGTTGAATGGCTTTGTCTAGCGAAGCTGATTGATCTTTAAACCAGGGTTCGTTGAGTAATTCTTTTTTGTCATGGATCTGGCCTGCATACCGGGAGCCGGGATTGCTTTTCCAGGACGCATAAAGCAGGTTGGCAAGGGGATGGTCTGTTCCTAAGTTTTCCGGAATATACCAGCTATCTTGTGATGTGATTTCATAGGCCCATTGTGCCATTGCCCGTTCACGTGCCCATTCGATGCTTGTTGCCTTTTCTTCGTCACTAACCTGATCAAGATACTGGATGGTTGCTTTATTGACATGCATGGGGTCGTTGTTAGTGGTTGGGGAGGTGACTTTGAATTTTCCCATTAACCTTGTCGGCCCAGAATATAATCCGGAAGCCATGTTCACCTGACCGTGCATCAGATACTGGGCAGCTTCTTGTTCCTGTTTGGTAAAAAGGCCACCTTCGTTGCTGGAAACAGCATAAAGGGCGCGTCGGTCCAGTTCTCCAAAGAGGGAATACGTATCCTTTGCTTCAAGGCTGTTTTCATCAAAAGGTTCGCCTTCTTCCTGCATTTGCTGGTATTTGCTGTCCAGATTTTCGCGGGCAGCCTGCGAAACTTCTTCAAAGGAACGGTTTTGTGAGAAAGGTTGTGCACCCGGGTCAACAATACCTAGGGCTAGATTATGTGCAGAAAAGCCCTCACGAGTGGGGCGGAATTCTTCATAATAGGAAACAGTTGCATCGTAGTGGGTATTTTTTGCCTCTTGGGCCTGCGCGAGTTTCTGTGCATCAGCAGAAAATTCCACGACATCGTTCACAACATCTCTTTTTTCGGAAGAGTGATGCTGAGCGTTTGTTCTTTCATTTCCTATGTTGATCAAGCGAGAAATGTTTGTTTGATAAGCAGTTTGAGCATTCGAATACGCACTAAGAATATCAACCATAATGAACCTCTTGATGAATAATTTGGCTATACTGCATGAAGAATGTTTTAGTGTAGCATGTATTTTAGGTTTTATTTGATAATTTAATGCAATTAAAATGCCATTTCAGCTTTGGTCATTTTTGCATGAGACCTATGGTTCGCTACCTTGATATTATTTCCTTAGGCTAGGTTTTCTTTTTCCCATTTTGCAAGTTGGCTGAAAACCATTTCTGCAACCACATGAGACGGGTTATCCAGAATTGGACGACTTTGATCTGGTATGAAGATTTTTTCCCCGATATTTAAATCTGCCCAACGCGCAATCTCGATCATCATAAAGATAAGCCCTTTCCCCTTTTTACTCAGATAATAAAGCTTATCGCGCTTGCTGCCATGCTTGTAGGCAGAGGCAATAATAGCGTTTTCTTCAAGTCGTTTCAGGCGGTCAGACAGGATATTGCTGGAGATACCTTCATCCATCGTCAACAAATCCTTGTATTGATGACGGCCAAAAAACATTAAATCCCGGATCACCAAGAGTGTCCAATGGTCTCCGATAATGTCCAGTGTGCAAGCCACCGGGCACTGGGAATTCTGGCAATGTTCTACTTTTTTAACCATTTTCATAAATCACTTGCAAAATGCAATTTATCCTCCATATAATTCAATTGCATTATACAATTGAACTTGAGCAAAAGAAATGAAAAAGCTAATACTCTTCGTTGTCGTCTATTTTGTGCTTACCATGAGCTGGGCCTACCCTTGGCATATGATATGGTTCCATGATCTCTATGTTGCATGGGGCGCTTTTCAACGCACAGAACCCATCATGGCGCTGGGGATTCTTGCAATCATCATTCAGGGTCTTGTCATCGGATACCTTTATCCCTTTTACAATAAAGGGGATGGAAACCCGATTTTGCGCGGCGTTAAGTTCAGTCTGATTATCGGGCTGATGGTTTACACGGTCATGGGGTTTGCTACGGCAGCAAAATTCGCCATCAACCCGGTTGCACCTTTTTTGTTGTATCACACTCTATTTCAGGTCATCCAATTTACACTGGCTGGTGTTGCACTTGGGTTCATTTACAGAAAAACATCATAAGGAGGGCGCACTGACATCGGTATTTTCCGATCATGTGTAAAGTGTATTATGCGGAGCGAGGGCGATAGGCGCGTAGAAAGGTTTTGACAGCTTCATTGGCGATGCGGTCTTTTTCGCTTTGTGTGACTTCCGATATGATTTGCAATTGAAGCTTGTAAAAGAGCCCGCCCCGGCACATTTCTATGAAATGCCAAGCCGCTGCTTCTGTATCATCTATTTCCAATTGACCGCGAGTAACGGCATTTTCAAGATATTGGCAGAGCTTTTGTGCGCCCGCTTTAGGGCCAGCTTCGAACAAGATGCGCCCAAGTTCCGGGAAGCGCAAGGATTCTGCCATAACCGTGCGGAACATGGCCATGGGAAGTGGCGACATGATCAAATCGACAAAGTTGTGGGCGATGTCATGTAACCCCTTTTCAACATCATCGGCGGCTGATTCAATTTCGAAAACGGCGCTGGATAAATGTTCACAGCGTTCACAGACAAAAGTGGCGTAAAGCTTTTGCTTGTTTTCATAAAAGCGATAGACGGTTGGTTTTGAGACACCTGCTTTGGCGGCGACATCTTCAATTCTGGTAGCTTCATAGCCTTGTTGCAGAAAAAGTTGTGTGGCCGCTTGGATTATTTTTTGTTGCTTGATATTCCCTGACATTTTTAGCCCCGTTTTTTTATATCTCCCTATTTACCGATTTAGCAGAACTTTATGGCGCGTTCAAGTTTAACTAAACTGGCTGGTTTAGTTTTTTGTTGCAATCCATTATCAACTGTGGTACCTCAGGCTAAACTTGTCAGTTTAGTCTTGTGGAGAGCCTATGTCAGACCCGGAAAATGGATCAAATTCCAAAAAGAAAAAAATATTTCTTGTTATTGGAATAGCCTTGTTGGGGCTTGTTGCCACTTTTACTTTGAAGTGGTTTCTGTCTGGTCGTTTTATTGAAAGCACGGATGATGCGTACGTAAAAGCTGATATTGTCTCTCTCGTGCCTGAGATTTCAGGTAAAATCATAGAGTTACCTGTTGCGGAAAATAGTATCGTCACAGCCGGTGATGTTATTTTGAAAATTGACCCAACCAGCTATCAGGCCCAGCTTGACACGGCCCATGCAAAGGTCAATCAGGCGGCTGCTCAGGTTTCCAATATAGATGAGCAACTGTTGCTGCAAGAATTGCAGGTGCAGTCCATGAAAGCGGATTTTGAGAATGCGCGCAGCCAGTTGAATCTGGCGAATACGGCGTATGAGCGCGCGCGTAAACTCAGAAAATCCGGTGTGGGCTCACAGGTGAAGGTGGATAGTGCCATTGAACGCCGTGATGAAACAGAGGCTGCCTGGACGCGGGCAAAAAACGCCCTGTCCATCGCCAAGGGTCAGTTTCCGATTTTGCAAACAGAGCGTAATTCTGCGGTTGCAAGCCTTGAAGCAGCCAAAGCGGAGCTGCGTCTTGCCGAAAAGAATTTTGCCGATACCACATTGATAGCGCCGATTGACGGTGTGGTTTCAAATTCCGGTATCAACATTGGCGATTATGTTTCCCCGCCCATTCGGGTGATGAGTATTGTGCCGACCAAACAGCTTTATATCACGGCCAATTTTAAGGAAACCCAGATCAAAGACTTTAAACCCGGCCTGCATGTGGAAATAGAAGCCGACATGCTGGGCGGGGAGGCACTGGAAGGGGTGATTGATAGTCTTGCCCCGGCAACTGGCGCGGAATTTTCCATTCTGCCCCCGGAAAATGCGACCGGTAACTTCACCAAGATCGTTCAACGCATCCCGGTGCGTATCAGGCTGGTCAACACAGAAGATATGGCGCGCCTGCGGGTGGGGACATCGGTGGTTGCCCATGTTGATGTCCGGTTGCCACAATGAGTATGGCGCCTGAAGGAGCACAGGAACCTTTTGTTCCCAAAGGGGGCGTGTTCGGTTTCTTTCTCATGGTTTTCGGGATGTTCATGGCCATTCTGGATATTCAGATTGTTGCCTCGTCCCTGCCGCAAATTCAGGCTGGCGTTTCCACCTCCGTTGATGAAATCACCTGGGTTCAAACCTCCTACCTTGTGGCAGAGGTGGTGATGATCCCGCTGTCGGGCTGGCTGGCTGCTGTGATGTCCACGCGGTGGCTCTTTGCGGCTTCTTCTTTGGGCTTTACCATCATGTCGCTGGCCTGTGCCCTGGCATGGGATGTGGAATCCCTGATTTTCTTTCGGGCCTTGCAAGGTTTTCTTGGTGGGGCCATGATCCCTTCTGTTTTTGCAGCCAACTATAAACTCTTTCCGCCGGAAAGACGCATGATCGGCACGGTTGTGATCGGGTTGACGGCAACCATGGCACCCGCAGCAGGGCCCACGGTTGGTGGCTATATTACCGAACTTTCTTCATGGCACTGGCTTTTTGCCGTTAATCTGTTGCCCGGCCTGATCATTACTCTTGGCGTACCTATGGTCATTGATGTGGACCGTGCAAATTGGCACCTGCTCAAACGTGGGGATATTCTGGGTATCATTCTTTTAGGCGGGTTTTTGGGGTCTCTGGAACTGGTTCTGGATGAAGGGCCGCGTGAAGACTGGTTCCAGTCCAACTTCATTGTTGTGTTCAGTCTGGTTTCCGTGCTGTGCGCGATTGCTTTTTTCATCCGCGAACTTGTGATTGATCACCCTGTGGTGGACCTGCGTACATTCAAGGACAGGAATTTCACGCTGGGCTGTTTGTTGACCTTTGTTCTGGGCATGTGCCTTTACGGGCAAAGCTATATCCTGCCGCAAATTCTTTCCCATGTGCGCAATTATAATTCGCTGCAAGTCGGGGAGGTAATGTTTGTAACCGGGACCTCCATGTTCTTGTCTTCTCCCCTTGTCGGTCGATTATCGGCGAAAGTGGATACCCGTTTTCTTCTTTGCGCAGGATATATTATTGCAGCTTCAGGCTTATGGCTGAATTCGCAGATGACCGTAGAAGTCGGTTTTGATGAACTCCTCTGGCCGCAGATTTTGCGCGGGGTCGGCCTGATTGTCTGTATTGTTCCCATTACAAACGTTGCTTTGGGAACATTGCCCCTTAATCAGGTTTCCGGTGGCAGCGGGCTTTTTAATTTGTTTCGCAACATGGGGGGCGCGTTAGGTCTTTCCTTGATCAACACCAACTGGGACAGTCGCTTTGATTCTCATTACTGGTGGCTGGTGGAACGACTGAGCAACACCAGCCAGGTGGTTCAGCAGCATTTAAGCTCTCTTGCCGGGTCGGTTCAGGCAAAAGGCGTAACGACCCTTCCCTCAGAAAACCTTGCTCAAAAAATACTGAGCCAGCAAATCGCCCAACAAGCCAATGTGATGGCGTGGAATGACATTTTTTATATGATGGCTGTTCTGTTTCTTCTTGCCATGCCGCTGGTTTTCTTTCTGCAAAAACCCAAATCCGCAGGGGCCGTTGCTGAACATTAAAATTATAACAGTCGCCCCTTGATGATGGCTTTGCCGCCGTATTTTTGGCGGATTTCTTCAATGGCTTTTGCACTGCGCCGATCTTTTTGTTTTTCGGCCAGTTCGAACAAATCATCGGGGCGTTGCCCGACTTTGTCTTCTTCTTCCAACTGGGAAAAGCCGGTGCCGATGAGGCGATAACTGCGCCCATCGCACAAGGGCGCCATGAGTTCAAGGGAACAGTCAAACAATTCTTCGGCTGACTGGGTCGGATGGGGAAGCTGGCGTGAGCGTGTGAGGATACGAAACCCTGTGGTCTTTAGTTTTAGTGTAACGGTGCGCCCCATGAGTTTCTTGCTTTTCATGCGCAGAGCCGTTTTTTCGCAAAGGGGCCAGAGGACATTTTTCAAGTCTTCAAAGCTGTGCAGGTTTTCATCCAGCGTAATTTCGTTAGAGACACTTTTGATTTCTGATTCAGGGGTGACTTTGCGTTCGTCTTCCCCCCGGCAGAAATGATAGAGCCGCGCCCCAATGGCACCATAAGCGCGCATGAGGTCGTTTTTGCTGAAGGTGCGCAATTGTCCGATGGTGGCAATGCCATCGACAGCAAGTTTCTTTTCCATAGCCGCGCCTACGCCGAAGATCATTTTGACCGGTTTATCTTCGAGATAGGAAAGAGCCTCTGCACGGCCCAAAATGGCAAAGCCACGGGGTTTGTCAAGGTCGGATGCCAGCTTGGCCAGTGACTTGTTATAACTGAGGCCCACCGAGGCGGTGATGCCGATTTCCTCTTCAATGCGTTTAATCAGCCGTACCAAGGTGCGCGCCGGACTTCCGCCATGCAGGGCTTGGGTGCCGGAAAGGTCCAGAAAGGCCTCGTCGATGGATAGAGGTTCGACCAGGGGGGTTGCTTCAAACATGAGGTTGCGAACCTCGCGCCCGACAACGCCGTATTTGTCTTTTGAAGGTGTGACGACAACAAGGTCGGGGCAGAGCTTGAGGGCCCGGCTCATGGGCATGGCGGAACGCACCCCGTAGATGCGCGCAATATAACAGGCCGCAGCCACCACCCCGCGATGACGCCCTCCGACCACAACGGGTTTGTCTTTCAGGGCCGGGTTATCGCGTTTTTCCACGGTGGCAAAAAAGGAATCACAATCAACATGGGCAATGTGCAGGTCGTTAAGCTCCGGGTGTGAAAGCAGGCGTACGGAGCCGCATTTGGGGCAACGCTGGCTTTCCGGTCGGTCTTCAAAACTATGGGCGCAATCGCGACACAGGGTAGGGAGGAGTTCCGTCATGGGAGGGATCATAATCCATTTCGGGAAAGAACAAAAAGAGAATATTCAGATTGACCTTTCCATATTCTTTTGTAATGTATCCTTAAGGCTGGTCATGATGTAGGAGCGACATCAATGAAAAGTAGGTTATGCATGTTTTCAGGGATCACCAATAAAGATCGCCATCAGGTCATTGCTGATGTAAGCAAGGCGATTTCTTCCAATGGGGGCTGGATCGTCAATCATGAAATGTATTCAAATATTGCCGTTATGATCCGTTTCAATATTGAACCGAAAGAGCTGGCGGGATGGCGCGAAGGCATTTGTGTGGCAGGTGTCCGGCTGGACCCGGAAACTATTCAAACACTTGAGGACAGAATAAACCACGAGACGGACCGTGATGAGGAAGTCGCCTGTTCCCTGAATGTGACCTTTATTCATAATGAACCGGATGTTCGCCAACCGATCCCGGCTGTACCGGGGTAAGCTTTCAGGTTGAAGTGGGCCAGAGCCAAGCCGCCCCACGCACACCACTGGAATCACCATGTTGGGCTTTGCGCAAAACCGTATCGCATTCCTGACCGAACACCCATTGATGCCAGAGATGAGGCACGGTTTCATACCAGCGTTCAATATTGGAAAGCCCGCCACCAAGGACAATGACATCGGGGTCAAAGACATTAATGATGCTGGCAAGGGCACGCGCCATGCGGTGTTCATAGAGGCTGAAGACCGGTTCAGTGACTTCTTCGGGCAAAGCGGTGATGTCCTTGGCCTGAATTTCTCTGCCACAGATCTTTTGCAGGGTGCGTTCCAGAGCGGGGCCGGATAGAAAGGTTTCAATGCAGCCGTCATAACCGCAATAACACGGCTGGCCGGAACGTTCGTTCTCTGTTGCCCAGGGCAGGGGGTTGTGCCCCCATTCCCCGGCAACCCCGTTGATGCCGTTCATGACCTGTTTGTTGATCACAAGCCCGCCACCGGTGCCGGTGCCGATGATCACCCCGAAGACTGTTTCATATTTAATGCCTGCGCCATCCACTGCTTCGGAAAGGGCGAAGCAGTTGGCATCGTTGCTCATGCGCACCTCACGCTTAAGGACGTGGGATAAATCATTCTGAAAAGGATGGCCGATCAGCCAGGCGGAATTGGCATTTTTGACCAGCCCTGTTTTTTTGGAAATGGAGCCGGGAATACCGATGCCCACAGTTCCCGTTTGCCCGATTTCATTTTCGGCTGACAGTACAAGATCGCGAATCGAGGTGACTGTTTTTGCATAATCTCCTTTCAGGGTTGGTATTCTTTTGCGCAAAAGTTCCTGCCCCTTCTTATCAAGGCAGAGGATTTCCGTTTTGGTGCCGCCCAGGTCAATTCCGATTCGCATATGAAATTCCAAGAGGTTACGAAGTGTTAATACATTTTGGGCATTGTATCACAAGACCGGATCTGTCAATGGGTATAATTTGCCTACTCGGTCATAGGGAAACTTCTTTGCAGATCAAGACGTTTAAAGTTAATATATGCATTCGCGTCAGTGTGGTTGATGCAGATGGATATCAATTCAGGGAACAAACCGATAATGGTTGATCGTGTGGAATCAAAATTGGGCATTACAAAGGCCGGGATTTCCTGTGCACTGGATTTGAAAGATAAATACAAGACCAATCAGCCCATCTGTGTGCCCGGTGAAAAAACCAAAATCCTGATGCCGGAAAATCTGCTCAATATCCATCTGGATCTGGAAACGCTGGAAGACCCCATGCCGCTTTCCCTGATGGCAACGCGCGATCCTGAATCTCCCATGTCCATGGCGGCAGCAGCCCGTCTCAGCCCCAAGGCCGGAAAAAACAAGTTTGTCAGTGAAGTTATGCGCATTGTGGCGGATTCATCCAAGCATGAAAATGTCAGCCATGCCATCAACATGCTGCATGAAAATGATTTCCATCCCAAAGCGATTGGGGAAGTCGTGCGCCAGACCAACCGTGTGATTGTGCAGACACGCAAGCAGTTTTCCTCTGCCCTGCGCCAGAATTTACACGCTTTGCTGGAAGGTGAAATGGCGCCGCGTCTGTTTGTGGGTGAATTTTTCGAACTGACGGAAAATGGTAACCTGCGTCACGATATTCGCAAGCGTCTGGTGACATCCATGCTGCTGTCCACGACCATTCGCCCATCCATCAAGTTTCTGTTTCTGGAAAACTTTGACCGTTTGCCGGAACCTGTGCGCATGAGCATCATCAAGGATGTTCTCAGTGCGCCGGAAAACCATCATACTGAAGTTATTAAAGAAGAACTCGCCTGGATCGTGAATAACGAAAAAGGCGGTAGCTTTAAATATCATTGATCAATTTACTTGTTTTATAAACGGCCTGTTCTTTTCTTTGGACAGGTCGTTTTATTTTGACCAAGGCGCATAATAATGAACTCACCAATCGTTTATCCCTTTGATGCCGTGCCCGAAGCGGGCGAGGCCCATGAAGTTGCCCCCGGTGTTTATTGGGTGCGCATGCCGCTTCCCTTTAAACTGGACCATATTAATCTTTGGGTGCTGGATGATGGCGATGGCTGGACGATTGTGGATACGGGCATAAATCTGGCTGAAGTACGAGAACGTTGGCAGAAGGTTTTTTCCGGGGCCATGGGGGCAAAGCCGATCAAACGCATGATTGTCACCCACTTTCATCCGGATCATGTCGGGCTGGCGGGCTGGTTTGAACAGGAATATGACCTGCCATTGTGGATGACCCTGGGAGAATGGGGCATGGCGCGTAACCTGAAACTGGAAAGCAAGGATCGTTCGGCCGTATACCTGCATGATTTTTATCGCCGCGCCGGTTTTGACGAGGGGTTGCTCAACCTGATTTCACAGCGTTCGGAATCCTATCCATCGCGCATTACCTTGCCCCCTGCGGGAATCCGCCGTATCCGTGATGGGGAAAAAATTGTTATTGACAAACATGACTGGCAGGTCATTGTAGGCACAGGCCACAGCCCGGAACATGCTTGCCTTTATTGTGCAGATTTGAATGTGATGATTTCCGGGGACCAGATTTTACCGCGCATCAGCCCCAATATCAGCATTTGGCCGCAGGAACCGACAGCGGACCCGTTGTCCGAATTTCTGGCAAGCCTGAAACGGTTTGAGCGTTTGCCCGAAGACGTACTGGTGCTGCCGTCTCATGACTGGCCGTTTCGCGGGCTGCATGGCCGCTTGGCTGATCTGGCCCATCATCATGATGAACGCTTGGAACAGACGCTTGCTTTGTGTGAACATCCGGTCACTGCATATGATGTTCTGAAAGGCTTGTTTACCCGCAAGCTTGACAGCCATCAGATCTTTTTTGCAATTGGTGAAAGTCTTGCCCATTTGCATCATCTGGAATCCCAAGGCCGTTTGATGCGTGATGACGGTCTGGACGGCATTACCCGTTTTGTCAAAGTTTAGGGTCATGTATCTTTCCCCGCAGAATGGGCAGGCTGGCAATATATTCAGACATAAAACTTCTCAGTTCTTTGGCCTTGGCGTTTAAGAGGCGCCCACTTGGCCAAATGGCGTAAATTTCGCGTTGTGGGCCTTGCCATGTCGGCAGAATATGTATCAAACGTCCAGACTGAAGTTCTTGATAAACTTCACTAATGGGAAGAAGGGTGATGCCAAGACCGTCTACGACGAATTGGCGGGCCAGACTGACATCATTGACAAGGGTTGAGGCAGGCAGAAATAATTTCGTTTTTGTGCCTTTTGTCGGTTGATGCAGGGACCAGCTGGATAAAAGGCTGCTTTGCACAATACGGTGTGTGTTTAAATCTTCCAGATTTTGCGGTTGACCATGATCTTTTAGGTAATCGGGGGAAGCAATAAAAATAGTTACCACCTCGCCCAATTTTTTTTGGTAGAGCGATGAATCGTTTTGTGGACCGATGCGCAAGGCGATATCGCTTTGAGAAGCTACAATATCTTCCATCTGATTGTTGAGTTTCAAATCCAGCTGAATGTCTGGATGTTTTTGTACGAATGCTGACCACATTGGGGCCAGAATGCCGGTGGAAATATTGGTCGGAGCAAGTACTTTTAGCGGGCCTGCGAGTTGATGCATGGCACCGCTCAGGTGGCGTTCGGTTTCTTCAAACTGATGGGCGAGATGCTGATAGGCCCGATAATAGCTTTCTCCTTCGCCGGTTAAATGAAACTTCCGTGCAGACCTGTGTAAAAGGCGAAACCCTAAGGCATCTTCCAGTTTTTGTAGGCGGCGAGAAACCGTAGCTGCCGGAATGTTTAGTGCCTTGGCCGTTTGCGAGAGGCTTCGATATTCGACCACTTTGATGAATAAAATAATATCGTCAAACATGATTTCATTTATGGAATTTATGTTTACATTATTATGTATATATAGCATTTATGGAATCATGTATCCATAGCCTTACATGACTTGATATGAAAATAAGGAAGATGGATATGTCCTATCGATTGAGTGCCACGATTGAAGTCGGCAACCTGGAACGCCTTGCAGAAGCTAAAGTGGCGATCAATACACTTGTGATGGAAACACGCAAAGAGCCGGGATGTGTCAAATTTGAAGTTCATCAAAACAAGGATGTACCACACCGTTTTACATTGTGGGAAATCTGGACATCTGAAGAAGCGTTACAGACACATTTTTCTACGCAGCATTACAAAGACTACGAAGTGCATAATTTTACCCATGTGGTCTATGTAGAAAAGTTGGAAGAACCGTTGGGGCTGTTAGGAGAAATGCAATGAAGTACCGACTTATTTATACAATCGTGATGTCAGCACATTTGTCTTTTTTCATGACCTTGTGGGTGACATGGATCAACTTGGGCTTTTCCGACGAGTTTATTGGGCAGTGGATGCATGCCTTTGTTTTGGCATGGCCTGCGGCGGGCGTGATTTCATTTATGATCGGCCCGATGGTGCAGGGGCTTTCCAAGCGCCTGAATGGTCTTTTTGCAACAAGCGAGAAACAGGTCAGAGCCTAAGCGTCTTTCTGGGTTGCTGCTGCGATGACGTGTATCCAGCCAAGGTATCCGTCTTCGGCAGCTTGCAGCCAAAGGGCCATGCCGTCGCGGGCTTGCTCATAGGCGTTTAGGCCGATGCGTGAAACAATGTCATCTTGTTTGCGCGCAAGCTGTTTGAGGGCCCAGCGATATGTGCGTGCTACATTTTCTGACCAGTCATCCCATTTTTCCACCTGAAATCCCCCTTCATGGAGGTGGACTTCATATTCATATTTGGACCACATGGAAGGGGATTTGACCCGCTTGAGAATTTGTTCACGCAGAGCAGGCGGGGTGGAACGGCGCAGGGTAATTTCTGAAAAAGCCAACAGACCGAAAGGTTCAAGTACACGGTGGGCTTCATTCAATACCTTGGTTCGGTTTCCGGCATGCAGGAAGCTTTCCTGACTCCAGTACACTTCGAAACTGTTATCTGAGTAGGGCAACTTGTGAAAGTCACATTTTTCAAAACGAACCTTGTCATTGAGGCCTTCGGCTTCTGTCAGTTCAAGGGCATGGTCCAGTTGCTTCTGTGAAATATTGGTGGCCAGAACCTGACAGTTGAAGTTGCGGGCAAGCTGGCGGGCCAATGTGCCGTAGCCGCAGCCAACTTCCAGGACCTTGCTTTGTTCGTGCAGGACAATGCCGTCAATCATGGTGTCTTTGGCACGTTGCATGGCTGTTGGTAAGGATTCATCCGTATTTTTGAACAGACCAAGATGCATACTGCTGCCCCAGATGTCACGGTAGATATCGTCTGCTGTACCATCATAATAGGAAACGGCAGCTTCGACGGCGCGTTCAATCTCGTGAGAGCTGGCCAAAGATAAAGAATTCATAATGTCCCGGTCTTTGTTTTTCTGTTTTTAATAGGCGTATTTACAAAGAAGCCACCGAAAACGGTGGCTTTCTTGCACGTAACATAGTCAGAAAAACGTCAAGCGCAAGCGCTTTGCCCGTCTACGCTGCAATAAAGATTGTAAAGGGTTTCAATCACAGTTGAAGCTTCTTCACCTTTGAGCGAATAATAAATGGTCTGGGCGTCACGGCGCGTTTGAACAAGGTTGTCACGGCGCAGGCGGGCAAGATGTTGAGACAGGGCTGACTGGCTTAAACCAATGATTTCTTCGAGTTCCCCAACAGATTTTTCCTGATCGGAAATCTGGCATAGAATCATCAGGCGATGCTGGTTACTCATGGCTTTTAATAATGTGCTTGCTCGGCGAGCGTTTTCTTCTAGTCTTTGGAGGTCAATGTCCATGGTTTTATCACTGTATGTATGAAAAAAAATATTTTCCTTACATGTTGTTATCCGCATATAAGAGAATTTCAAAAACGGAATATAAGCATGTTACACATGGAATTCTATATAAAAATTTCATTAATACGGAAAAAAGTCGTAAATGATGAAACCTCTGTGCAAAAAAAATGGGCAATCATTTTTTGAGCTAAATAAAGCGAATGAAATAAGTCGTTAAAAAGAAAAGGATAAGAATTTTAAAATGGAAAAATATGATCGAAAACTGGATGCCACCGGCATGCGTTGCCCGATTCCTGTTTTGCGTGCAACGAAGGAAATAAAGACTATGGAAGCGGGAGAGGTGATCGAGATCTTGGCAACCGATGGACAGGCGCCGCGTGATTTTGGCGACTATTGTAAAGAAGCCGGTCATGAATTGGTGTTGAATGAGGAACGTGAAGGTAAATATGTGATTGTTATCCGCAAGGGCTGAGGCCCCTGTCTTGTGAAAACTCTGGATTTTTGCACTGTTTTTCCTATGATGTGAGTCATACATAAAGATAAAAAATAAACACTGGGGAAGGAAAAACTGTGGCGACTTTATTGCTGACACATCCCGTCTGCCTGAAACACGACACAGGGGAACATCACCCCGAACGTGCGGCACGTCTGCGCACGATTTTGCGCCATCTTGACCGCGAAGAATTCCATTTCCTGCACCGTGATCAGGCCCCGAAAGCAACCCATTCCCAGTTGGAACTGGCCCATCCCACCCGATATATAGAGGCGGTAGAACGGGCTGTTCCTAAGGAAGAAGGCCATCTGAATTCCATTGACGGTGATACAATTGTTTCCGCCATGACATGGGAAGCTGCCTTGCGTTCAGTCGGTGGGGCCTGTTTCGGGGTGGATGAAGTGATGGCAGGCAAGGTGCGCAATGTTTTTTGCGCCACCCGCCCGCCGGGGCATCATGCAGAAAACAGCAAGGCCATGGGGTTTTGTTTTTTTAACAATGCAGCGATTGCCGCCATTCATGCCGTTGCCAAATACCCTGACATTAAAAAAGCAGCTGTGATTGATTTTGATGTGCATCATGGCAATGGCACACAGGATATTTTTTATAACAGCCCCAACCTGTTTTACGGTTCCAGCCACCAGTCA
This sequence comes from Terasakiella sp., assembly GCA_050297075.1. Taxonomy (GTDB): domain Bacteria; phylum Pseudomonadota; class Alphaproteobacteria; order Rhodospirillales; family Terasakiellaceae; genus Terasakiella. The sequence continues at coordinate 197,552 of JBNKSC010000026.1, read as the reverse complement.
CCGGGTTTTCCTGAAACCGGTAAGGAAAGTGAAACCGGGGTGGCAAACAACATTTGCAATGTGGAACTGGCACCGGGGTCCAGACCGGAAGAATTTCGCAAAGCTTATGAAGACAGAATTCTTCCGGCCTTGCGAGCGTTTAATCCGGATTTCGTGATTCTTTCAGCCGGATTCGATGCCCATGCCCGTGACCCCTTGGCGCATTTGCGCCTCACCGTACAGGACTTTATCTGGGTGACGCAGGAAATTCTCAATATCGCCAATGAGTGTTGTGAGGGGCGTGTGGTCTCCGTTCTGGAAGGCGGCTATGAAGTGGATGCACTGGCCGCTTGTGTGGCAGCTCATGTTAAAACCCTGATGCATGCTTAAGTGCTTGCCCTTGGGAGGGTGCGGGCGTAGACTGCGCGCCCATTGTAAAATATAAGGATTCAACAGAGTTTGACCATGACCCCGTCCGATATCGAAAACCTCAGCTTTGAAGAAGCACTGGCGCAACTGGAAGAGATTGTGAGACAGCTTGAAAGCGGTTCTGGCAAGCTGGATGATGCTATCACGGCTTATGAAAAGGGCGCTTTACTGAAGCGTCATTGCGAAGCCAAACTGGCGGAAGCCAAGGCCAAGGTTGATAAAATTTCGCTGGCACCGGATGGGTCGCTGACGGCTCAGGCTACGGAAATCTCTTAAAAGAAACATATTGATAAGGCACATCAGAAAGTGAGTGACCTCAAACATAGCCTGAAACAACAGGCCGCTGCTGTTGACAAGGTTCTTGATGATTTGTTGGAAGAACCTGAAGGCCCAGAAGCCCGTGTGGTTGAGGCAATGCGATACAGTGCCCTTGGTGGCGGCAAGCGGGTTCGCCCGTTTTTGGTGACCTCTTCTGCGTCTTTGTTCAAGGTGGTTGAACAAAGCGCTTTGCGTGTGGCAGCAGCTTTGGAGATGGTGCATTGCTATTCCCTGATCCATGATGACTTGCCCGCCATGGATGATGATGACCTGCGCCGTGGTCGCCCGACCTGCCATATTGCCTATGATGAAGCCACGGCCATTTTGGCCGGGGATGCACTTTTGACCCGCGCCTTTGAGGTTTTGGCAGCCGAAGAAACGCACCCGGACCCGAAAGTACGTTGCCAACTGGTGGCAGAACTTGCCAAAGCTTCCGGCATGAACGGCATGGTCGGGGGCCAGATGATAGACCTGATGGCGGAAACCCGTGAGCTGGATATTCCTGAAATCACGCGTCTGCAACGCCTGAAGACAGGGGCGTTGATTGTTTTTGCCTGTAAGGCTGGGGCGATCCTTGGGAAAACAGGGGAACCCAAATATAACGCGCTTAAAAACTATGGGCATGACTTGGGGTTGGCGTTTCAGATCGCGGACGATTTGCTGGATGTAGAAGCTTCGGTGGAAGAAACCGGCAAACAGGTCGGCAAGGATGCAGAACGTGGCAAGGCGACCTTTGTTTCCCTTTTGGGCGTGGAAAGAGCGCGCGAACAGGCCCATATGCTGTCTGAACAGGCGTGCAAGCATCTTGATATTTTCGATGAAGGCACAGAATTGTTGCGTGCTATGGCACAATATGTTGTAAACCGCCGTAGTTAAGTACAAACTAAAAGAAAGACATTCAGGAAGAAAACCGTGTCAGACACCCCGCTCCTTGATACCGTAAAATCGCCAGCCGACCTGAAAGGCCTATCGCTGGAAGACCTGCATCAGCTCAATGAGGAATTGCGCACTGATGTGGTGCGTACGGTTTCGCGCACGGGCGGACACTTGGGCGCCAGTCTGGGGGTAAATGAACTGACGCTCGCTCTGCATTATGTCTTTAATACCCCTGATGACCGGATCATCTGGGATGTGGGCCATCAGTGCTATCCCCATAAAATTCTCACCGGGCGTCGTGAGGAGATGAAAACCCTGCGTCAACCGGGCGGGCTTTCCGGTTTTACCAAACGCAAAGAAAGCGATTACGACGCCTTTGGCGCCGGGCATAGTTCCACCTCTATCTCTGCCGGGCTGGGCATGGCGGTGGCACGCGACTTACAAGGTGGCAACAATCATGTAATTGCTGTTATCGGTGATGGTTCCATCACTGCTGGCATGGCTTATGAGGCGATGAACAATGCCGGGGCGCTGGATAGCCGTTTGATTGTTATTTTGAACGACAACGATATGTCCATTGCACCGCCGACGGGCGCGATGAGCTATTATCTGTCTGAATTGTTGACCAGCACCACGCTGAAATCCCTGCGCCACAGTGCCAAGGATCTGGTCAATAAACTGCCCGGTTCCATCGCCTCCAGCATCAAAGGGGCTGAAAGTGCCGCGCGCAAGATGGTGACAGGCGGCAGCAATATATTCAGTGATCTCGGGTTTTATTATGTCGGGCCGATTGACGGGCATAATCTGGAACATGTGGTTTCCGTTCTGGAAAACCTGCGTGATGACAAGGACCCCGGCCCTGTGTTGTTGCACCTGAAAACCCAAAAAGGCCATGGTTATGCGCCGGCGGAAAATTCGGCAGACAAATACCACGGTGTTTCCAAGTTTGATGTGGTGACCGGCAAGCAGCATAAGGCCAAATCCAATGCACCGAGTTATACGGGCATTTTTGCCAAGGCCCTGATCAAGGAAGCCGAAACCGATGAAAAGATTGTCGGGATTACAGCGGCTATGCCATCCGGTACAGGGTTGGACAAGTTCGGGGAGCGTTTTCCCGATCGTATGTTTGATGTCGGCATTGCCGAACAGCATGCGGTGACCTTTGCTGCCGGAATGGCAACGCAAGGGATGAAACCTTTCTGCGCAATTTATTCGACCTTCCTGCAACGTGGTTATGACCAGTTGGTGCATGATGCGGTCTTGCAGCATTTACCCGTTCGTTTTGCCATTGACCGCGCCGGTCTGGTCGGCGCCGATGGGCCAACCCATGCCGGGTCTTTTGATGTCGCTTATCTCTGTGCACTGCCCGATATTGTGGTGATGGCCCCGGCGGATGAGGCCGAGCTGATGCATATGGTGGCAACCTCGGCTGTCATTGATGATCGCTCAAGTGCCTTTCGCTACCCACGTGGGGAAGGTGTCGGGGTGGAGCTGCCGGAAAAAGGCGAGGTGCTGGAAATCGGCAAAGGCCGCCTGATGCGTGAAGGCGGGCGGGTTGCCATCCTGTCTTACGGTACGCGTCTGAAAGAGGCGCTGTTGGCAGCTGAAAAGCTGGATGGACTTGGCTTGCCGACCACGGTAGCCGATGCGCGTTTTGCCAAACCTTTTGATGAAGAACTGGTGCGCCAACTTGCCACAAATCATGAAGTGTTGATTACCGTGGAAGAAGGCTGTGTCGGTGGTTTTGGCTCCCACGTTGCACAGTTCATGCTTTCAGAAGGCTTGTTGGACGGGGCACTGAAACTGCGTTGTCTGACTATGGAAGATAAATTCATTGATCAGGGTAATGTTCATGAACAATATGAAGCTGCCGGGATCAATGCATCCGGTATGGTCAAGGTGGCTTTAAAAGCGTTGGGGCGCTCTCTTACAGATGTCCAGCAAGCCTGATCTACCCAAGAAAATCAAAGTCGCCAAGCTGCGGCTCGACCAGTTGTTGGTGGACCGAGGGCTGGTGGAAAGCAAGACCCGTGCACAGGCCCTTATTATGGCCGGGAACGTCTATAGCGAAACAAAACGCATGGATAAGGCCGGGCAGAAAGTGGCTGAAGATATTGCCATTGAGTTGAAGGGGCAGGACCACCCCTGGGTTTCGCGCGGCGGTTTGAAGCTGGTCAAAGGCTTGGAAGAATTCAACATTGATGTAACTGATTTTATCGCCGTGGATGTGGGCTCCAGCACAGGTGGCTTCACTGATGTTTTGTTGAGCAATGGGGCGCAGAAGGTCTATAGCGTGGATGTGGGCCATGGTCAGCTTGCCTGGAAATTACGTTCTGATGACCGCGTTGTGGTGATGGAACGCACCAATGCGCGCCATTTAACCGAAGAAGATATCCCTGATCCGATTGATATGGTGGTTTGTGACGCCAGTTTCATCGGTTTGCAAACGGTTCTGCCCGCTGCCATGGAACTGGTGAAAGAGAACGGTTCCCTTTTGGCGCTGATTAAGCCACAGTTTGAAGTAGGCAAGGGCCGGGTTGGCAAGGGCGGTGTGGTGCGCGAACCGGAACTGCATCAAGAAGTCTGTGACAAGATCGAAGGCTGGTTGAACGGTTTGCCGGATTGGTCGGTACTCGGACTGACCGAAAGCCCGATCAAGGGGCCGGAAGGCAATATTGAATTTTTGATCTGCGCGCGCAAAACAAAAACCTGATATTGCGCAATATCGGTCAAGATTAAGCAGAAAGCTTCTGTCATTCTCGCGCTCACTGAAGGGAGATTATGGTGAGCATACAGAAATCATTTGCCTATGAACGCCGTTTAAGCCGGGTCTGTGATTATATTCAACAGAACCTGAATGACGATTTTACGTTGGAAGGTTTAAGCGAGCTGGCGCATTTTTCGAAATACCATTTCAACCGCATTTTTGCGGCCTATGTGGGTGTCAGTGTTTTCAGGTTTATTCTGTTGATGCGCTTAAAGCGGGCATCTTACAGTCTGGCTTTTAAAAAGGATGTCAAAATTATTGATATCGCTTTTGATGCCAAATTTGAAAATCCGGAATCCTTTTCACGGGCTTTTAAAAATGCGTTTGGCTGCTCACCATCTCAATTCAGGAAAGAACCTCAATGGCCGCATTGGTACGACACATTGAAGGTAATGACCCCTGTTGTGATTGGAGAGACAAAAATGGATGTACGTATTGTTGATTTTCCGGAAATCCCGGTTGCTGTGCTGGAACATCGTGGACCACCGGAACTGATTTTACAATCTGTGGAAAAATTTATTGAATGGCGCAAGGAAAGTAAGTTGTCGCCTGTTAATATAAACGCTACCTACGGGGTGGCCTATGATGATCCGATGACCACAAAACCACAAGATTTCCGTTATGATATTTGTGGGGCAGAGAAAGCCGACATTCCGAAGAACAGGCAAGGGGTGAAGGCTTCGGTTCTTCCGGGTGGCCGTTGCGCAACTTTTCGCCACTTGGGGCCTCATACTTTGATGGATGATAAAATCCGCAAACTTTATAAAGAATGGCTACCGCAAAGTGGCGAGGAATTAAGGGACTTTCCTTGTTTCTTTCACTACATCAACCTGATTTCATTTGTGGAAGAGCATGAACTGATCACGGATATTTATTTGCCGCTCAAATAGCCTGTAAGCCTTTCCAGAAGAAGGTGTGTCAAATGTCGGCGAACACTATTTTCCGGCCATATGGCATAGACCGTCATGGGGGCTGGGTGCCACTCTTTTAAGACCTCAATCAGCTTTCCTTGTGCAAGATCATCTTTGATAAGGAAATCCGGTGGGGTGGATAGGCCCAGCCCCATGCGCGTCATTTCAACCATAGCTTCGACGTTATCGACCTCAATTTGTGCCTGAAAGGCAATGTCGCGTGCTTGCCCGTTCTGATCCAGAAGGGTGCGATAGGGGGGCATCATTTTCATTTTGATCCAATTCCAGTCCGATAAATCTTCCGGCTGTTTTGGCAGGGAATGAAGTGCAGCATATTGGGGGGAACAGACAAGGCTGCGTTTGATGTCTCCTAACCGAATGGATTTGAGAGAGCTGTCGTTCATCTTGCCCACCCGAAAGGCAAGGTCAATTCCTTCTGCGACCATATCAACGCGTTGATCGGTAAATTGAATATCGAGTTTGAGCTGGGGGTGATGCAGGGCAAAAGAGGCGATTTTTCTCATGAGCGCACTTTTGACCAGCCCGGCGGGCATACTTAATGTTATTTTCCCTGTGGGTTCGGCAGCATTCTGGCTCAAGGTGTCTAACGCCTGCTGCGCACTTTCCATCATCTCTTGAGCCTTGAGGTAAAAGGCTTTTCCTTCATCAGTCAGCGAAAGTTTACGGGTGGAGCGATAAAGCAAAGTTGTGGCATGCTTTTTTTCCAATCTGGAAATCTGCTGGCTGACAACGGAAGGTGATAGGTTGAAGTGACGGGCACATTTACGGAAAGAGCCTAATTCAGCGGTTTTGGTAAAGAGGATAATCGCGCGCAGGTTATCTATCATTATGCAATTTTTTAGAACAGTGTTTTCCAATTATTCCATATTATAATCTTATTGGTTTATCCGTACAGTCCTTTCAACAGAAAGGATGAATGGATGACCCTGATTATTGCAATGTCGGTTTATGCGCTGACCCTTTCGATCTCTCCGGGGCCGGTGAATATGATTATTCTGGCTTCAGGGGTGCAAAATGGAATCTACCGAACGGTGCCGTTTATTTTAGGGGCGACATCGGGTTTTACCTTATTGCTTTATATCATTGGCGCAGGCGGATATGCCTTCTTGCAACAGTATCCGGATGTCATGCGGGTTGCGAATTTTCTAGGCACCGGGTTCATCCTGTATATCGGTTTAAAAATCATGGCGGCTGGTGGCGGGCGTGATATGGCTCAATCCCGCCAGCCGGGTTTTATGGAAGGGGCTGTTTTACAATGGCTGAACCCGAAGGCCTGGATTGCAAGTTTATCAGGTACAGCAGCCTTTGTGAGTGGGGAGGGATATGGCACCCTTGGTGTTTTCTGCCTGATCTATTTTGTGCTGTGTTATACCGGGCTGAGCTTTTGGGCTGTTCTTGGGCGGTTTGCCCAAGGTTTTCTCAACACACCCAAGCATATGAGAGCTTTTAACATCCTCATGGGAAGCAGCTTGTGTGGTGTGGCGATTTATCTGTTTTTAAGGTAGCCCCTGAGCCAAAGAAGGTAAGCATGGGCTTGCAAGATCAATGTCATAAAAGTGTATGGATGCACATTATTTCTGCATGAATATATACATAAACGCATATCAAATATGCAACCTTGGGGAATTTTCCATTCCCTGTAAATCGGGTAAATATCCCCTAAAGCGAAACAAATCAGTTTGAAGACTTGAAGTTGGTTCTCTATCGAATTATATATAGTGCGATATCGAACTAAAATATGTCAACTATATAACTTTCTACGTCTGCCTGCCCTGAAATCGGGGTGTTTCTCCTTTCCTGTTAGCCGATTTAAGGAATGTTAAATGAAGCCTTTCACTCGCATATCCATGATCACTGGTGCCGTCTTGTGTATCATTGGACAATGTTCATCCGTTCATGCTGAAACAAATTTCAGTTTGGGGGCGGTGAGCGGAATGACCCCAGATTATTCGGGGTCGGATGATTATAAATATTTTGTTTTGCCTCTGATCTCTCTGAGTTGGCAAAATGATCGTTTCGATACGTCCAACTCCACAAGCAAGGTGTCTTATGGCCTGTTGGATGCGGAAATCGGGATCGAAGGCCTTCGCGCCGGTTTCCTAAATATCGGTACGGGAGAGACAAATCACAAGTTCAGCATCGGGGCACAATTTGTTGAAGGGCGCGATCAGGATGATAATGATGCGCTTAAAGGTTTGGGGGATATTGACCATCAATTTTGGGCAGACCTTACCCTTGAAGGCGAACCGGTTTCTCAAAAGGGAAGTTTCTTCTTTTACGCTGTCAAGCTGGAAGAGGAACTTTCCAACGAAACAAATGGTTTTAAGGCGAATCTGTCCGGTGGTGTACATTTTACCTTAAGTGAGCAGTTGTTTCTGCGAACAACCTTGTCTACGACATGGGCGAATGAAGACTATATGCAAACCTATTACGGGATTTCGGCTGCACAGGCTGTGACGTCACCCTACAGCCAATATCAGGCGGGAAGCGGCTTATCAGAGAGCAGCCTTGATGCCAAGCTGATGTATCATCTCAGCGAACACTGGAGCATGTTTACATCTGCCAAATATTTACGCTTGATGGGAGATGCCGCAGACAGCCCGATTGTAAAGGATAAGGGATCAGCCAATCAGGGGCTTTTAACTTTAGGGGTGAACTATACATTCTAAATAATGTGAATTCGGGATAAGGATTATCCAGACCTTAAAGCAGATAAAGATTTTGTCACACTGGCGAAGGCCAGTGTCCAGATCTTACGGTCTAAAACGTTATGGATGCTGGCCTTCGCCAGCATGACGACCTTTCCTTATCCCGAGTTGGCGTTAAATATGTTGCTTATTCATTGCTTGGAGGTAAGGCTGCACTACCTGCCAGAATGCCGCCATCAATGTTCAGTTCAATGCCTGTTACATATCTCGCTTCATCGGATGCAAGGTAAAGGGCACCATAGGCTACGTCTTCGGGGGTGCCCATAACACCAAGGGGAATTTCAGAAGAGACAGCTTTTATTGCTGTCTCTTTTTGTTCGCCTGCACCAAGCATGACGTCCCAGATCGGGGTATATATGGCTCCGGGATGAATGGAATTACAACGGATTGGAAGTTTTTTTGCGGCACAGTAAAGAGCAACTGATTTTGTGTGATTACGTACAGCAGCCTTGCTTGAGGCATATGCTGTAACAAAAGGAACGCCGATTATACCGGACCGTGATGAAATATTGACGATGCTGGCAGATGATGAGTCTTTCATCAATCTGATGCCATATTTACAGCCCAGTGCCACGCCATCAAGGTTTGTCGCATGGATCTTGTGCCAGCTTTCCATATTCAGGTTTTCCGGGTCATGTGGGCCTTCAGATTCAAGAATGCCTGCGATCCCGGCGTTGTTCACCAGAACATCAAGACCTTTATAGTCATCTTTGATGCGCGCGCTTGCTGTAATCCAGTCTTCTTCCTTGCTGACATCCAGATGAATATAGATGGCCTTTCCATCAAGGCTGGCCGCGACTTCCTTGCCCATGTCATCGCGGATATCGCTGACAATAACGCTTGCACCTTCTATGGCGAAAAGTTCAGCAATTGCTTTGCCTATGCCTCTGGCACCACCTGTGACCAATACAGTTTTATTTTCCAGTCTGTGCATGTGATTGTACTTTCATTTGGTGTGCTACGAATTTAAAAATTCGATCAGGGCATGATTGAAAATGTCCGTTTGATCCATCAAAGGGAGATGCCCCGCATTCTTGATCTGGTAAAGTGTTGCCTTGGGAAGCATTTTGATGGCGTCCATAGCTTGTTCAATCGGGAAAAGTCGGTCATCTTCTCCCCAGATGACTAAAGTTTCATGGGGTATGTTACCAAGGAAGGGTTCAGACATGGCAGAAACGGCTGATCCCCGACCTTGGGTGAAGAATTTCTTTCCGTCTTTACGCTTCAAAACTTCAATGGAATAACTGGCGTGATCCGGATCTCTGTTTGCAGGAGACAACAAGAGATAACGAGAGAAAAAACGATTGGTTAAAGCAGAGGGAAAAAGGGTCATCCCAAGCATGCTCAGGAAGGGTAATAGGGGTGGTTTTTCACGGGTCATTCCACCGGTGTCAACGAGAACGAGCTTGTCGATCATATCGGGATAGTCATGGGCAAACTGCAAGGCGATGGCCCCACCTTGTGATAGGCCGACAAGGTGGACTTTCGAAAGTCCCAGCTTCTGAATGAAATCTTTTAACCATGCTGCAAAATAAGGTCTGTCATAGGGGGCATCCGGTTTGTCAGATTCACCAAAACCGACGATGTCAGGGGCAATGACGTGAAAATATTTTGCTAAAGGAGCAATGGATGGATACCAGGTGACGCCACCCGCACCGGCACCGTGCAGGCAGACAACAGTTTGTCCGCAGCCCGCCGATAAGTAAGCTGTGTTGATGGAACCCGCAGTCATGTTGTTCTGTGTAACAGCGGTTGCCATTTTATCAATGAGGGATTGGCGAAAATTCTTTTTGGGCATCTGCTTGTCGTTTTTTATGATCAGGAAAGCGCTGTTTACAACATCATATGCAAGAGGTTGGAAAAGGTGCCGATTTGTTTCTGATCCAATGAATTGAATAAAGCGTCTGAGGCATGTTTAAAAGAAATACTTGCCTCCTCATAAATCTGTTTGCCTGCCGCTGAAAGCGTTACAAGGCTGACCCTTGCATCACGGGGATTTTCTTCTTTTTGAACCAGGCCGATCTTTTCCATAGGGTTTAGCATTCGGGTGATGCCGGAGGGGCTTAAGCCAACCTGTTCGGCAAGGTCACTGCGGCGCATTTTATGTGCTGGCGCTAGGTAGAGCTGATTGAGTACAAGGTATTCGGAAAGGCCGATCCCATGTATAGAAAGGCTATTGCTAACCTTTTTCTGGATTTTGCTTTGGAAGCTGATGATATCGATCATCAAAGCATCTGGTGTTTGCTCTGCCATGTGAATTCCTTTGCTATATGTTTGACTTTGCAAGTAATAACAAATTTATTTGATTAGTCAAGCATGTTTCAAATAAATGAGCGGGCAGTGCGCTTAAATACAGTTGCTAAAAGAGAAAACCGTGAATGGTGGTTCTCAGAATAATGGCAATAGCAGCCCCAGCAAGGGCGGGTTTGACAACCTCGGCAACGCGCGGCCCGGCGGAAATCAACACGGCAATGCCTGCAACGTCATAGGGATGAATCAGGAAGCCTGCCAAGCGGTTGAACTCACCAACGCTCATTTGTCCCTGATCAAGGAAATCTTTAACGACCCCCATCATGGCCGTGCCACCTGCAATATATTTGGTGATAGAGGCGAGAATAACGCTGCCGGGTAAATTGAGTTTGTCCAGTAATGGCGTTAGCACTGTTTCCAAATAGGCCATAATGCCGCCTTCGCGCATCATGGCAACAAACACGAGAGCAAGCACCAGCATGGGAATGGCCCCGACTGTGATTTTAAGTGCCTCGGCCCCGGCCTTGTTGATGACATCCAGGATACCTTTCGGCCCTTCGGCCTCTTTATGTTTGACGACCATGGGGTTGTCATCGTCACGGTCCGGCAGGTTGCGGGCAAAAAGGTGATAGGTCAGGGCGGCGCCAATCAGGCCGCAAAGTGCGGAAATGCCCATGGTGAGCGGTGCATTCAGCCCCAGTGCTGCCATGGGGAAAACCACATTGGCCTGTGCCATGCTCAATACCATAGCCAGAGTTGCGGCAATATGGCGGCGCGGGCTGCCGCCTCTATCCATCATAGCCAGCGTTGCCATGGGGGCGGCGAAACTGACCAGCAGAACCTGTATCATGGCGAAGACACCAAGTCCGGGCAGACCGAAAGGGCGCAATAAGGGAGCTACCAGATTGACCAGCCTGTCCAGAATACCCTTGGCTTCCAGCAGGCGCATCAAACTGAGCATTACCACCATGACAGGCAGCAGCACAAACAGGGCCAGCTCAACACCGGCGCGCCCGGCGTGAAGGATGATGTTGGCAAAATCGCTCATAGGACCTCAGAAATAAAAACAGCGGCACACTTGGCCGCTGTTTTAACAAATCAGGCTTACGGGGGATATTAAAATGCGTAGCGCAAACCCAGATAAATTTCATGAGTATAGAGTGTCTCGGCTTCAGAACCACCGTCAGGGCCGTAACCAGCCGGGGTGCCGCTATAGGTTCCGTTGTTTTTTGATTTTCCTTGGCTCATAAAGCGGTATCCCATATCAAGGGTCGTACTCTCTGTCAGGGAGAAACCGCTGCCAAGAGTTACCATCCAGCCTAGATTGTCCTTGCTATCACCGCCTTCTGTCAGGTTGATGGTTCCGGCAGCATTGGTGATTTTCGCATCATCGGATACAAGATGGGACCAGCCAATACCTGCGCCAACATAAGGTGTAAAACGATTGCTCAGTTGCGTGATGTCATAATAGCCGTTTAGCATCAGACTGTAGCCGTCAACTGAGCCTTTCGAGGTTGTGCTGTTGGAAGGCTGGAAAGAGGTGCTGTCTACACCCGGGCGATAACCAAAGGTCACGTCTGTACGGATGTTTTTATTATAGGCATATCCAGCCCCGACAGTGAAAGCGGCCAGATTATCTGTATCTTCTTGTGTTTGTGCGGTGCCATTATTTTTTTGTGCCGGGTCATTGGTGATCCCGTAGGCGCCATCGGCCTTAATGTAAAATGAGTTGTCACCAGCTTGAGCTGCAATTGGTGTGCAGATAAGCAAAGCTGCGACAAGTTTATAAGAAATTGCCATATCGAATACCCCCAGTTTATTTGCGGGTATGATACCAGTCTCAATATATGGTGCAACAATAATTTTTTAAAGAAAAACCGTCCCGAGCGTGGGGGTAGGAACAGGGGGGAAGTCGCTCGGGACGGTAGGAAACGTGGCTGTCTCAACCCAAATGAATACAAGATGTATTTACTCGGGTATCATCAACTTAGTGAAAACCATTATTAATCACTGTATGGCAGTCTGTCAACATAATTATAATAATTATAATGTGCTGAATCGTTGCCCAATAACCATCCAACTTATCGGGACATTGCGTGGTATTGCGGGTTGGGGATCATATCCATGCCATGGGCCATACGGTTGGTGTAGTTGAAGAAAGAGGTTGTGTCGCAGATATCGCAGATGGCCTGATCGGACCATCCTACATCACGCAGGTTTTGACGGTCTGCATCCCCAATATCATGCGGGGTGTCTGTCAGTTTCCAGGCAAAGTCCAGCATGGCGCGCTGTTTTGGCTCCAGCTCGGCAATGCGGTAGTTCATGACCATCATTTCCCCCAGTTGCGGGTCACCTGAAAGTTCACGCACAGCTTGACCATGGGCAACAAGACAGTAGTAACAACGATTGCAGCTTGAAACAACAACCGCAATCATTTCACGTTCCAGTTTGGACAGCTCACTGGGGGCCAGCATCAGCTGGTTGTAAAACCGTGAAAAGGTGCGGAATTTTTCCGGGTTGAAGGTAAAAGCGCGCAGCACATTGGGCACCATGCCCAGTTTCTCGTCGCATTTGTCGAAATAGGCCTTGATGTCGTCTTCCAGTTTTTCCTGATCGGGCAGGGCGACTTTTACGATATGGTCCGGTTGTGGCATGTGAAACTCCTCTGTTATCATTATGTTCGTATTGCAAACATTATTATCATATTTGTCAGACAAAAGACAAGCAGGGAGAATGTAAAGCTTTGTAACAGTAAAGGGAGTGAGACTAATAGGTGTAGAAAGGAAGTGTGCTCCTCACCATGAAGATACATCGTCATGCTGGCGCAGGCCAGCATCTGCACTGTTTAAGACGGCAATGTATGGGCACTGGCCTTCGCCAGTGTGACAAAACCTTTAATTTGCTTAAGGTCAGGATAAGGTAATATTTAACTTAACCCTGCTGGGCGCGATGCAGCATCATATGGTCGGCCAGCACGCAAGCCATCATGGCTTCTGCCACCGGCACACCGCGAATACCGACACAAGGGTCATGGCGGCCCTTGGTGATCAGGTTGCATTCATTGCCTTGGGTATCAATGGTCTGGCGTTCCACCAGAATGGAGCTGGTGGGTTTGATGGCAACACGCACCACCACATCCTGACCGGAGGAAATGCCACCCAGAATGCCCCCGGCATGGTTGGAGAGAAAAACAGGTTTGCCGTCTTTACCCATGCGAATTTCATCGGCATTTTCCACACCGCTGAGGGAAGCCGCATCAAAACCATCACCAATTTCAACACCTTTAACGGCATTGATAGACATCATGGCCTTGGCAAGGTCGGCATCCAGTTTGTCATAAACCGGTTGTCCCCAGCCAACAGGCACGCCTTTGGCGACGATTTCCAGCACGGCACCGATGGAAGAGCCGTCTTTGCGAATACCGTCCAGATAGGTTTCCCATTCTTTTGCAGCAACCGGGTCCGGGCAGAAAAACGGGTTATTGTCGATCTCGGCCCAGTCAAAACGGGTTCTATCGATCTTGTGCGGCCCCATTTGAACAAGATAGCCTTTGATTTCCACCCCTTCACCCAGCACTTTGCGGGCAATGGCACCTGCGGCGACCCGCATGGCGGTTTCGCGTGCGCTGGAGCGTCCGCCGCCGCGGTAGTCGCGGATGCCGTATTTTTCCCAATAGGTATAATCGGCATGACCGGGGCGGAATTTATCCTTGATGTCCCCATAATCCTTGGAACGTTGGTCCGTATTGATGATTTCCAGCCCGATGGGCGTGCCGGTGGTTTGGCCTTCGAACACACCGGAAAGGATGCGCACTTCGTCCGGTTCCTTGCGTTGGGTGGTAAAGCGTGATGTGCCGGGTTTGCGTTTTTCCAGCCAGACCTGAATGTCTTCTTCACACAAAGGAATCTGTGAGGGCACACCATCGACAATACAGCCGATGGCGGGGCCATGGCTTTCCCCGAAAGTGGTGAATGAAAAAACATGGCCGAAACGGTTGCCGGTCATCATCAGATCCTTTTTAACAGGCGGGCTTTAGGAAACGGAAATATCGGGGGCGTCTACGGCTTTCATGCCGACAACGTGATAGCCACAATCCACATGATGGGTTTCCCCGGTTACGCCGGAGGAAAGTGACGACAGCAGGTAAAGACCGGCCCCGCCCACATCGTCCAGCGTGACATTGCGGCGCATGGGGGAGTTATATTCGTTCCATTTCAGGATATAGCGGAAATCACCAATGCCGGAAGCAGCCAGCGTTTTCATCGGCCCGGCAGAGATGGCATTCACGCGAATAGCGTCTTTACCAAGGTCTTCGGCCAAGTAACGAACGGATGCTTCAAGTGCTGCCTTGGCAACGCCCATAACGTTGTAATGCGGCATGACGCGTTCTGCACCGTAATAGGTCAGTGTCACCATGGAACCGCCTTCGTTCATCATGGCGGCGGCACGTTTGGCAACGGCGGTGAAGGAGAAGCAGGAAATATCCATGGTTTGCAGGAAGTTGGCACGCGATGTATCCACATAGCGGCCTTTGAGTTCCGATTTGTCGGAATAGGCGATGCCATGAAGGACAAAGTCTATTTTGCCCCATTTTTCTTCCAGTGCATCAAAAACTCCGTCAATGCTGGACTGGTCGGTTACATCACATTGTAGCAGGGTGTCTGAGCCAATGGATTCTGCCAGCGGGGCGACCCGTTTGAGCAAGGCATCGCCCTGATAGGTAAAGGCAAGCTCTGCGCCTTGTTCATGCAATGCCTTGGCAATCCCCCAAGCGATCGAACGATCGTTGGCGACCCCCATGATCAGACCCTTTTTCCCAGCCATAAGTCCAGCTGCTGTCATGACATCCTCACTCCATTCTAACCAGATCCATTTTGAAGCTCTTTTAGCCTTTTTTTCAGGCAAGCTTCAATATTTCTTTGAACTTTGTATAGGATATTATCAAAAAAGGTGAAAGAATTCTCTCCACCACAGAGCTATATTTTTAAAATGAATGGTATCGGCCCATGCAACAAGACACTTTAGCAAAACTTGATACACAGGCACTCAAGGCAATCTGGAAGCAGGTGTTAAAGCGGTTCGGGGAAGACCAATGTCTGCGCATTGCCGCTTCCTTAAGCTATACCTCCCTGTTGTCCCTGGTCCCCTTAATGGCTATCAGTTTTGCGATTTTTGCAGCTTTTCCGGCCTTTGACGGGGTGCAGCATCAATTGCAGGCCTATGTGTTTGAAAATTTTGTCCCTGCTGCCGGGGATGCGGTGTCTGAATATCTGAAATCCTTTACCCAGAAAACGGGCGGCATGACAACGGTGGGGATTGTCGGTTTGGGGGTGACGGCCATTATGTTGCTGGCCACCATTGAAGATGCCCTGAACCGGATTTTTCGTGTGCGTGAAAAACGCCCCTTTGTCTCGCGTCTGTTGATGTTCTGGGCTTTGTTAACGCTGGGGCCGTTGTTGATGGGGGCGAGCCTGTCCCTTTCGACCTATTTTTATGCGGTGGCAAACTGGGTTAATGTAGACAAGATGGGGGGCGTCAATATTTCGGCCTTTGCCAGTGTGATTCTGCCCAATGTCATGGTCATGGTCGCTTTGACCTTTTTCTATATTTTTGTGCCCAACCGGGCGATTTCCTGGAAAAACGGCATCATCGGTGGCGTGGTTGCAGGCTTGATGTTCGGCCTGTTGAAAAAACTGTTCGGGCTTTACATTTCACATTTTCCCTCCTATCAGGCGCTTTACGGTGTGCTGGCCGCCATTCCGATCTTTTTGATCTGGATGTATTTGACATGGGCGGTGGTGTTGATGGGCGCGTTGTTGACATCCACATTGGAAGATTGGGGCCGTGCGGCCTTTCGTGAAGGAAAAACCGTAACTCCTGCGGACAAAATGGCAGCAGCCTTACATGCCTTGCGTTTGCTTAAGGAACAACATGCAAAAGGCGGGGCGCTGGAAGAAGGGGTTTTGAGCCGCGAGTTGGGCAGTCATGTGAGCGCACAAGTGATGAAGGCGTTGCATGAAGCAGGGTTCGTTGCACTTAGCGGCGAAGATAAATGGGTGCTTGCGCGCGCGCTGGATCATGCGGAACTGGCCGAACTTCATGACATTCTGGGGCTCGATTTGCGTGGGGGCGACCTTGGGCAGGGGCGTAGCGCGCAGGCCATTGAAGAAGCTGAAATGGCGCGCCTGACTGCCATGAAAAAGCCGCTGGCAGATGTGATTGATTAACGTGAATTCGGGATAAAGTTTTGTCACACTGGCGAAGGCCAGTGTCCATCATTCGCGTCCTCAAGCGTGTGGATGCTGGCCTGTGCCAGCATGACTATCTCGCGTTGGCGTTGATTAAGCGAAAAGCCGATTATTTTCTGCATTGCTGTTGAAGCAAAACATCAAGGGTATTGAGGAAGCTTGAGCGATCCTGCTTCGAAAAAGGTTTGTTGCCGCCATGGCCCACATCACTTGTTTCCCGCAAGTGTGTCATAAGGTCGCGGCCTGCCAATGCCATGCCGATATTGTCTTCGTTCAGGGCTTTGCCATTGTGATTGAGCACATGCGCCCCTTTTTTGACGCAATAATCGGCCAGCGGAATATCGGCGGTGATGCAGATGTCACCGGGCTGGATATGTTCTACAATCATCTTGTCGGCTTCATCCGGCCCGCTTGGGGCCAGCATCATGTGGAACAGCTCACTTTGCGGCAGACGCAGCCATTGGTTGGCCACGAAACAGACCGCAATGTGATGGCGTGCGGCAACCTTGAAAATTTCATCTTTAACCGGGCAGGCATCGCCATCAACGTAGATTTGGGTCATGCTTAAAACTTATCAATTATAGTATTGATCCATTCCAAAACCTTATGGGAATTCAGCAGGATTTGATTGGCTGATTCTGCAATGCTACTACCTTTGGAGACAATGCTTTCCAGAACACGAGACAGGTTTGTAAAGCTAGTCAAGAGCCCCATTGCCCTTTCTTTTATCGTAGCAGGGTCATTGCTGATGCTTTCTTCGCCAAGTTCGGTTAATTTGTCTTGTGCTGCCTGTGTTAACAGTTTGCGGGCTTGTTTGCTTTCTATGGTGCTGCGAATAATTTCTTCCAGTTCCATAGGGATACCTTCATCAGGTAAGCCTGCACGAGCAGAATTTCGTTTATATTCTCTCGCTTCTACAAACATATCTTCAAGAGCAAGGTGATTTCGTTCCAGTTCTTTGAAATCAAATTGTATGCCGTCTGTTAAGGCATCCCACTGTGTTTTGATCAGATTGAAAAAACTTCTGAATTTTCCACCCATTAAGACAGCATTATAAGTATCGAAATCAGTTTGCAGAATGGCGGCAAGTGTTTCTGCTCGTTTGACTGTGTCAATGCTGACATTACAGGTGGTTAGATTGTTTGCAAAATCCTCACAATGTGTCCTCAGAGCAAAGAACAAGCTCTCTTTGTACTCCTGTGAATATTCTTTATCTGGAGACGTGGGTGTATCAACATCCACTTTTTCTTCTGTTTCAATAAACTTAACGGGCGCGGGTATTTGTTTGTGATTATATTCATCCGGCTGACCCCAATGTTCTGGCCTTTTCATCCGTCGAAGAAGGACCGTGTTTTCATCACCATGCGCGAGGTCAATTTGTTGTTGTGACAGTAGGCGACTGCCGGAGAAGTTTGTACCTTTGATTATTGCTCCTTCAATTACGGTTTCACTCATTGAGGCGCGTTGTAATTTAGCATTGGACAAATTGGCTTCTGCAAATATTGCTTCATCGCAAAAAGTGCTTCTTAAATCAGCATTTTGAAAGTTTGCTTTGTGAGCATTAGCTTTGAAAAAGTTACAAGTTTGCAAATCTGAATATTTGAATTTTGTATTAGATAGGTTTGCAGCAGTAAAGCGTGTGCCGATAATATGTGAATCCGAGAAATTAACTCGTTTAAGCGAGCTATCGATGAAGAAGCATTGTCTTAGACGACTATTCTGGAAAGTGGCATCGTCAAGTATAGCTGAATCAAAATCAACGAAATACAACTTAGCTTCGTTGAAGTTTGCTTTAGTTAAATTTGCGTTCTTAAAATCTAATAGTTCAAAAGAGAAAATGTCATTAGGATTGACATTCATTTCAACTCCTGAGAAGTCAGGAGTAATTTGTGGATTGTTCTTTCTCCATGCATTAAATGCCTCCACCCCGTCTTCCAACAAGATTCTAAGATGTTCAGGATTTGCCATGCGTTTACATACTTAAGCAGTTGTTACTTTTTCTTGGCACGTACGCTATAGGGTTTGCGTTCTGCCCAGTCTTTGACGAAATCGACGAATTCCGTGTCGCTTTTTTCCGGCAGCATGACGCGCAGTTTGACGTATTGGTCGCCTTTTTGTCCGTCCTTGCCTGCAATGCCTTTACCGCGCAGGCGCAAGGTCGTGCCGGAATTTGCATGTTCCGGCACTTTGACGTGAACCGGGCCATGGATGGTCGGGGCTTCGATTTTTGCCCCCATCACGGCCTCGGGAACGGTGATGGGCAGGTCCACATGTACATCCAGCCCTTTGCGTGAAAACATCGGGTCCGGTTTGATGTGGATTTCAACCATGGCATCGCCGGAAGGTGCCCCGTTCAGGCCGGGCATGCCTTGGCCCTTAAGGCGCAGGCTTTGACCGTCTTCAAACCCGGCAGGGACATTGACGCTTAGTTCCTTGCCGGTGGGCAGGCGTACGGTTTTCTTACACCCGCTTGCCGCTTCTGAAAATTCCAGTTCCAGCCAGCAGTTGACGGTTGCGCCTTTTTGCTGGGGGTGGGTTTCGTCAAAACCACCAAAACCGCCCCCGAAACCGCCAAAGCCGCCGAAGGGGTTTTCGCTACTGCGACCCCCGCCACGCGCCTGATTGGCGAAATCTTTAAAAATGTCATGGAAATTGGCACCGGCTCCAGCCCCGCCAAAACCGCCACCACTGCGCCGTTGGCCGCCAAAGCCACCGGAGCGGAAGGTCGGGTTACCTTCCGCATCAATCTGGCCACGGTCAAACTGGTTGCGTTTATCTTCATCAGACAGCAACTGGTAGGCAGACTGGATTTCCTTAAAACGCTCTTCGGCTTTGGTATCACCTTGATGCAGGTCAGGATGGTTCTGGCGCGCCAGCTTGCGATAAGCGGATTTGATGTCGCTTTGCGTGGCGGTTTTGGTCAGGCCCAGAACACTATAGGGGTTTTTCATCTATTGTTTCATCCTAGTTAAACATCATTTTTCGCGCATAGATAATCCGGTCTTTGGGTTTAGTCAACGGTGCGCCATGTACCGTCCGGTCTGCGACACGCCGTGCCGGTAATGGTTTCCAGTTGGCCGTCAATGGTGACTGTGCTGCTGTATTCACGACAGGGTTCTTTTGAGGCACTTGTTTCATAATATGTTTTGGTCGGTGTCACTGTGCCGGAATTGCCGCTGTCGGGGTTGGACCATGTAGAGGTGGAACCGAGGGGTTTATTTTCCAGTGCACTCTGGGTGGTTTGCTGCATTTTCATGCGATCCAGATCATCCAGCGATTTACCAACGGATTGTCCCAGCCAGGCCCCGGCCAAGGTCCCCAGGGCCACGCCGATTGTGTTGCCTTTTCCCTTGCCCAGATTGGAACCGATCACGGCCCCAGCAGCAGCCCCAATAACGGTGCCCATGGTTTGTTTCGGGTTGTCTTCCATGCTTTGGCAGGCTGCCAGCATGGAGAGGGCGCCGATTGCACAGGCGAATTTAGATAAAGACATCAGGTTAACCTTTCAGGTGGGTTGACAAATTGCTATGTCCATCGTTCTTTGTAGGAACGTTTTTAACGTATATTCATAATGTAGGACAGGACAGCCGTGACGCAAAGCCAAAATCCCTATTCTCTGTTTCAGAATTGGATGTCAGAAGCAGAAAAAAATGAAATGAATGACCCGAGTGCCATGTCTTTGGCAACGGCAACCAAGGACGGTGTGCCGTCTGTACGCATGGTGCTGCTTAAAGGGGTGGATGATAGAGGGTTTGTTTTTTATACCAATCTGACCAGCCGCAAGGCTGGCGAGATGGAAGAAAATAAAAATGTCGCCCTGTGCTTGCACTGGAAATCCTTGCGCAAACAGGTGCGTGTAGAAGGTGAGATTGAACCGGTGACGGATGAAGAAGCCGATGCCTATTTCCAAAGCCGTGCCCGTGTCAGCCGGATCGGGGCGTGGGCATCTAAGCAGTCTCAGGAAATGGAAGGGCGTTGGGAACTGGAAAAACGCGTGGCTGAATATACCGCCAAATTCGGCATCGGTGAAATTCCAAGGCCCGATTTCTGGTCCGGGTTTCGGGTCAAACCGCGTGCTATTGAATTCTGGAGTGACGGAAAGTTTAGACTCCATGACCGGATTGTCTATAAAATGGTTGAGGGAAACTGGCAGACGACACGTCTGTATCCTTAACTGAACGTGATTGGAACAGCTCAGGTGGATCATACACCACAGGAAACGACAAAAGGCCGCTTGATGCGGGCAGCGACTTATGCCTCTGTCAGCGTGGCGGGGCTTTTGATTGTTGTAAAATTCTTTGCCTGGATGGCAACGGATTCGGTCAGCTTATTGTCCACTTTGGTGGATTCCATTCTGGATGCGGGGGCATCTATCGTTAATCTGGTGGCAGTGCATTATGCCTTGCAACCTGCCGATAGCGAACACCGTTTTGGTCATGGCAAGGCAGAACCGCTGGCCGGGTTGATTCAGTCCGGTTTTATTTTTGCCTCTGCCCTGTTTTTGATTGTGCAGACCGTGGAACGTTTTATTACGCCGCGCAGTATCGATAACAGCGAAATGGGTATTGTGGTGATGGGCGTTTCCATTGTCTTGACTGTCGCGCTGGTCGGGTTTCAACGCTACGTGATCCGGCAAACCCAGTCCGTGGCGGTATCGGCGGATTCCTTGCATTATATGACCGATATTCTGGTGAATGTTGGTGTGGTTGTTGCCTTGTTGCTATCAGCCGCCACCGGCTGGCTATGGGTGGACCCGCTGATTGCCGGGATTATTGCGCTTTATATTCTCTGGAGTGTGCGTGAAATTGTCAGGGATGCCATGAACCTGTTGATGGATCATGAATTTCCCGATGACGAACGGGCAAGAATTGAAAAAATTGTCCTATCTCATTCAAATGCTTTGGGAATGCACGATTTGCGTACCCGTTCCAGTGGGGCACAACGCTTTATCCAGTTGCATCTGGTTCTGGATGGGAAACAGAGCCTGCATGCCAGCCATGCCATCGCAGAAGAAGTTGAGGAGACTTTGAGAAAGGCTTTTCCTGATGCGGAAATCCTCATTCATCAGGACCCTCAAGGCATTACCGAAGTGGTGGCCGATTTTGACGGTGGCGAAGTTCAATATAATAAAAGCGTCCTGAGCGATTGAGGGCTCAGAACGCTTTTATTTGCGTTTTTCGATCAGTTGAAGGCTTCACCGGGTCTGGCACCCAGTTTTTTCAGGATCACAGCCAAGGGGCAAAACCCTGTAAAGGCAGACTGGAACAGGTTTGCGCCGACAAAGGCGGTTAACCACCAGAAGTTCGGGTGAACGTAAAAAGTCAGAGCCAGCGAGACGAGAATCACGGCGCCTGCAAAAGCCAGAACAATGCGATCAATGCTCATGATTATTCCTTATTTTCCTGTTTGGGACTGTAAAGCTCATACAAGGTGTTGATCAGACGTTCCACTTCGCAGGAAGCAAGCGAATAAAAGACCATCTGGGATTCCCGCCGGGTTGTGACGAGGCCTTGCGAGCGGAGTTTGGCAAGATGTTGCGACAAGGCAGATTGTTTGAGGCCGACAAGTTTTTCGAGTTGCCCGACAGACTTTTCACCTTTTCCAAGTTGGCATAAGATCATCAAACGACGCTCGTTGCCCATCATTTTGAGCATTTCCGATGCGACAAGCGCTTTATCTGCAAAATCATCAATATTCATAGTTGCTAATTTAGCTATGTGTGATAGAGTTGTCAATACGAATTCTTGTATGGAGCCTCCCCAATGAACTTGCGTTTTTTCCTGTGCCTTGGTGTTTTTTTTGTTTCGATATCGGCTGAGGTTTTTGCCCAATCTCCCTATAAGGTGAGCACTCAGATGGTGGAAGACCGCAAGGCCGTATTGGCAACCGTACAAACCACCGATTTGACGCAGGCACGGGCGCGAAATGGCGGCACAGTGATGGAACTGTTGGTCGATGAAGGCATGGAAGTAAAAGCCGGGGAAGTCATTGCACGCATCAAGGATGAAAAGCTGGATTTGGAAAAGCAGGCCGTGGATGCGCGCATTGCCTCTTTGCAGGCGGAACGTAAACTGGCTGGCATTGCGTTGGGCCGCGCCCAGCGATTGCGCAAAAGCGGTGCAGGTTCTCAGGCAAAGCTGGATGAAGCGCGTACCAACCTTGATGTGGTGATGAAAAATCTGAAAGCCATGCAAAGTGAACGTGAGCTTGTTTTGCAGCGTGAGCGTGAAGGGGCCGTTTTATCACCGACAACCGGGCGGGTGATCAGTGTTGATGTTACCAACGGTACAGTGGTGATGCCGGGTGAATCTGTAGCTTCCATTGCTGATGCCAATTATATCCTGCGTATTGAAGTGCCGGAACGTCATGCACGTTTTATTCATGTGGGTGATAAGGTGCATGTCGGGGCGCGGGGGTTAAGTGTTTCGGATGCGCAAACCCGTGAAGGTGTGGTGCGTCAGGTTTATCCGAGGCTGGACCGTGGCCGTGTGGTTGCCGATGTGGAGGTCAGCGAACTGGGGCATTTCTTTATCGGGGAACGCGTGCATGTTTCGGTTTCCAGCGGCATGCGAAAAACCATGCTGGTCCCCAAAGAATATATCTACAGCCGCTATGGGCTTTATTATACCCGCCTTGAAGACGGCAGCGAGATTGTGGTGCAGCCGGGGCGCATGGTCGGGGGACAATATGAAGTGCTGTCCGGTTTGCATGAAGGCGATGTGCTGGTGCTGGGGGCTGACAAATGAAGCTTGGCCTTTCCGGAAATATCACAAAAGTTTTTTTGACTTCTCCTTTAACGCCCTTGTTGTTGCTGGCATCTTTGGTTGTGGGCATGGTGGCACTGGTCTTGTTGCCGCGCGAAGAAGAACCGCAAATTTCGGTGCCGATGGTTGACATTCTGGTGTCGGCTAACGGGTTGAAGGCACGTGATGCTGCCGAACTGGTGACCGAACCGTTGGAAGATATCATCAAAGGCATTGATGAAGTTGAACATGTCTATTCCCAGACAGAGGATGATCAGGTACTGGTCACCGCACGTTTTTTGGTTGGCACGGATGAAGACGCTGCCATTTTACGCGTTCATGAAAATATTCGCGCCCATATGGAAAGCCTGCCCCATGGCATTGGGGAGCCGCTGATTGTCGGGCGGGGCATCAATGATGTGGCAATCGTCACCCTGACGCTTTCCCCTAAAACGCAGGCTCTGGCACATTGGAATGACAATAGCCTTTATGCCGTTGCTGATGAATTGCAACATGAATTGTCCAAGGTTGATAATGTCGGGTTGAGCTACATTGTCGGCGGGCGTGCAGATCAGATTCGTGTGGAACCGGACCCGGAAAAACTGGCGCTGTACGGCATTGCGCTGAACCAGTTGGTTGATAAGGTGGAAAATGCTAACCGTTCCTTCATGATCGGGCGGCTGCGTGATGCCAATAAATCCATACCAGTCTTGGCCGGTCAGACCTTGCAGGGCATTCCCGATGTGGGTTTGTTGCTGTTGACCTCTCATGACGGACGGCCGGTTTATGTGAAAGATGTTGCCCATGTTATTGTCGGGGCAAAGCCGGAAGAAAAACGCGTCTGGCAAATGGAAAAAGGCGAAGACGGTCAACTGCTGCGCAAACCGGCGGTGACACTGGCCCTTGCCAAACGACAGGGGGCAAACGCAGTCTTTGTTGCCGATGAAATTCTGCAACGCCTTGAAACGGTGAAAGGCCAGTTGATCCCGGATAGCCTTCAGGTGGATGTGACACGCAATTACGGGGAGACGGCAACCGAAAAAGCCGATGAACTGTTGTTTCATCTGGGGCTGGCAACCATTTCCATCGTCATTCTGATTTTCTTTACGGTTGGTTGGCGCGAAGCGGTTGTGGTCGCCGTTGTGATCCCAACCACAATTTTGCTGACGCTTTTTGCTTCGTACTTGATGGGCTATACCATTAACCGGGTCAGCCTGTTTGCGCTTATTTTCTCCATCGGGATATTGGTGGATGATGCCATTGTGGTGGTGGAAAATATCGTGCGCCACTGGAACATGAAGGATGACCGTTCCCCTTTACAGGCTGCTATTGAAGGCGTGGCCGAAGTGGGCAACCCGACCATCATTGCAACATTGACCATTGTCGCTGCCCTTTTACCCATGATGTTCGTTTCCGGCCTGATGGGACCTTACATGAGCCCTATCCCGGCTAATGCTTCGGCGGCCATGCTGTTTTCCTTTTTCGTTGCGGTGATCATCACGCCCTGGCTCTTGATGTTGTTGCGCGGGCGCATGCTGGAAGACGGGCATCACCATGAAAGCAGTGATGGGGGCAAGATGGGGCGCTTTTATGCCCGCTTTGCCCGCCCGTTGCTGCAAGGCAGAAGCAAGGCGAAACGGTTTCTCACCATCGTTGGGGTGGCGACCATTGCATCCTGCGGGCTGTTTTATACCAAAAGCGTGACGGTGAAGTTGCTGCCGTTTGACAATAAATCGGAAATTCAGGTGGTGGTAGACCTGCCGGAAGGCTCCGCACTGGAAGAGACGGAGCGCGTCAGTATTGATATTTCAAAAGCATTGAAAGATATACCGGAACTGCAAAATATGCAGGTCTATGTCGGCACTTCCATGCCGTTTAATTTCAACGGTCTGGTGCGTCATTATTATCTGCGCGATAAACCGGAATATGCCGATGTACAGTTGAATCTACTACCCAAGCATGAACGCGAGCGTGAAAGCCATGATATCGCCCTTGAGGTGCGTGAGCTCTTGAAACAGGTTAAAACCCCTAAAGGGACATCCCTGAAAGTGGTGGAAGTGCCGCCGGGTCCGCCGGTGATTTCCACCTTGTTGACAGAAGTTTATGGCCCCGATGAAGAAACAAGAATTGCGGCGGCTGAAAAGCTTAAACAGGTTTTTGAAGAAATTGGCTTTATTGTTGATGTGGATGACAGTTTTGGTGCCCCTAGCGAGCGTTTGCGTCTGGAGGTTGACCAAGAACGTCTGGAATTCCACGGGGTGGAGGAAGAAGCCCTTTATGATACGGTTGCGGCCCTTCTGGGCGGGGTGAAAGTCGGTTATTCTCAACGTGGGGAAGGGGTGGACCCGGTCGAGATCATGGTGCGCCTGCCCAAGGAAGATTTGCATATGTCTGAACGGCTGCTGGCCACACCGGTGCCGGGCAAACAGGGCAATGTGGAATTGGGTGAAGTGGTTAAACTGGTGCATGAAACGGCCTCTCATCCCATCTTTCGTCGCGATGGCTATGCTGCCGAAATGATCACGGCGGAACTGGCCGGTGAATATGAAGCCCCGATTTACGGTATGTTTGCCGTGGAGGATGCGCTGGAAAAGGTGGACTGGGGCACGATGGGCACACCGCAGGTCAAATACCATGGCCAACCCCTTGATGAACGCCATGTCACCTTCCTGTGGGACGGGGAATGGGAAATCACTTACGTGACCTTCCGTGATATGGGCGCGGCCTTCGGGGTGGCTATTTTGGCGATCTATTTACTGGTCGTCGGCCAATTTGGCAGCTTCAAACTGCCGTTGGTAATTTTGGTCCCTGTACCGCTTACCTTGATCGGGATCATTTTTGGGCATTGGTTGTTCAGTGCGCCTTTCACGGCAACCTCCATGATTGGCTTTATTGCGCTGGCCGGAATTATTGTGCGCAACTCCATCTTGCTGGTGGACTTTATCCGCCACCGTCAGGGCCAGGGCAGGCCTTTGCGCGATGTGTTGCTGGAAGCCGGGATGATTCGGTTCAAGCCGATTTTCCTGACGGCTGCTGCTGCCATGATCGGTGCGGCCTTTATTCTGGCGGACCCGATCTTTCAGGGCTTGGCGATCTCACTGGTCTTTGGCCTGTTTTCTTCCACCGCTTTGACCCTGCTGGTTATCCCCGCCATTTATGTGGTGCTCAGAGATGATGGCAAAGAAATGTCGTTGGAAAGTGGGAAATAAAAAGATAATTAGAAAACATGTACAGGTTGTAATTAAAAGAGTATCCTGCTGAATAGGGTGAGGAAGAATTCTTCGCAATCCGTTCAGAAGGAAGATCATGATGATTACGAACATCACGCAATTGATGAATGCATCGTTGAGCACCAAGTCTTTGTATTCGCATGCGAAAAAAGACCATAATGTCTTGTCGAAATCGTTAATCGATTTGGTTGCCAAAGACGACCCTGAGAAAGCGAAAGAACTTCTCAAGGAACAGGAAGAGACGCAAAGTTTGCTTCGCAGGTTGGCCGACCAGCAAAAATCTATGGCGGAAAGCCGAAAAGCCGCTGCCCGTAGAAGAGTTGAGGAAATTAAAAAAGAACTGGAAATGCTGCGTATGCTGGCCTTAACCAACCCGGAAGCGGCGGCCAGACGTGCCAAGCAATTGGCACATGAACTTAAGGCGGCTGTTGCGAGTTACGGTGCTGCCAGTTCAGAGAATGTGTCAGGTACAGTTGCTTCTGCCGAGGCGGGTGCAAATCTTTCAACTCTATCAAACGTGCAAACCGAGGCTGGTCTTTCTCCAAAGGTCGCTCAGGCAGAAGCTTCCAGCTTGAACAACGAAAGCGTTACGGTGCCATCGGATGTTTCAGAGGTCGCAAAGGTTTCTGAACAAGAGGAGCCACAGAACCCTGTTACGTTAAAGCAGGTTGTTGAACAACAAGTGGCAGAACAACAGCAGAAATCTGAAAAACATAAAGCGGATCAGGAGTTTGCTGCTGAGGTACGTCGAGTGATGGATATCATCAAATCCATTTTGGAAACGGCAAAACGTGTGGCCGATGTGCAAGAAGACGATTCCGTGAAACAGGATCTGAAATCAATAGAAACCCAACTTAACGCCATCACCTCTTCGCTTGATACGCCCGCAATCACAGCGGTGAATGTAACGGTTTAGAATTTCGAGGAAGGTCAATTCGGATAAGAAAAATATCGTCATGCTGGCGAAGGTCTGCATCCACAGCTTTTAAGACAGATAAAGAAATCTGCTAAATCAATATGGTATTGAGAGATGCGCTAAAAGTCTTTGCTGAAAAAACTTTTACCGATTTTATGGTAAAAACTTAAAGCCTCGGCAATACGCTTTTCCTGATCTTTTTGGGTGAAATGTAGCCAGAGATAGAGCTTGATATCGCTGACTTTGAGGGAATTGTATCCCTTGGACAGGTTGAGGTATTTCAGGGCACTCGGGGTGAAAAAGGCCGCATCAATGCGTCCGTTTTCCAGCATGTGCGCCAGATTTTTCAGATCGCTGGCCGGGAAAATTTCGGCATTGGGAAACAGGGCGGTTAGTTTTTCCATCCAAACCCACCCGCGCAGAATGCCGACTTTGATGCCTTTATGATTCAATTCAGACAGGGCGGAAAAGTTTTTGTCTGTCTTGAAAGTTAACATACCGGGGTAGCTATGCAGTGCTTCATGAACGGGAATGGCCGTTCCATGAACTTGGTCATTATAAAACTGTATCCGCCCGATTTCACCATCATAACGCCCGTGCACCAAGTCATGTGTCGCGCGTTTGGAAGGCTTGAAATCAACCGTGTTGCATATCCCCCTTTCATTGAGGGCACGCGAAACATTTTTGCCCAAAAGGATGATGCCCTTTGACCCGTTCGGGGATACAAAACGAAGACAATCTCCATGGGCCAGAGCCTGGAAAGGAAGTAATCCCATCCAAAGTACGAGCCAAAAAGTTCTCTGCATAGTGGCAATAGCCTGTATTTTGTTCTAGTTTTGAGAACTATATAGAGATGGCTGATAGAGAATAAAGAAAAAACCCCTTCTTGGAAAAAGAAGGAGTTTTTCTTAATCTTAATATGATTCTAATTTTATTCTTCAAACACGTAGGTGCCGGGAGCATCGCAGATGGGGGAGTAGTCTTCCCCTGATGCTGTGCCAACGCAAGGGGCATCAATCTGGCCGGAGGAGTTTTTGTGCAGCCATTCCTGCCAGGGTTCCCACCATGAGCCTTCGATGGTTTCGTGTTTTTCCACCCATTCCTGCGGGGGGATGAAGCGGTCATTATCCAGCTTGGTACCAATCTGGTAATGGCGGCGCGGGTGGCCCGGTTCGTTGACGATGCCGGCATTATGCCCGCCGTTGGTGAGCACGAAGGTGACGTCCGTATCGACCAGTTGATGGATTTTATAGACAGATTTCCATGGGGCAACATGGTCTTTGCCGGTGGCAACGGCAAAAATGGGTGTGCGGATATCTGAAATGGCAATCGGCTTGCCGCCAACCTCGAAACGACCCCCCGCCAGATCATTATTCAGGAACAGGCGGCGCAGGTATTGTGTGTGCATTTTATAGGGCATGCGGGTGGCATCGGAGTTCCAGCTCATCAGGTCATTGACGCGCGGTTGTTCCCCCAGCAGGTATTCCGCAACCATTTTCGACCAGATCAGGTCAAAAGAGCGTAGAAGCTGGAAGGCGCCGGACATTTGTTTGGTATCCAGATAGCCCTGATCCCACATCATGTCTTCCATATAGGAGATCTGGCTTTCATCAATAAACAGGGTCAGTTCCCCGGCTTCTGAGAAATCTGTCTGTGTGGTGAACAGGGTCACGGTTTTGAAACGGTCATTTTCTTCGCGTGCCAGAGCTGCGGCTGCAATGGTCAGCAAGGTACCGCCAAGACAATAGCCGACACCATGGACCCTTTGGTCAGGGATAATGGTTTCTACGGCTTTCAGGCATTCCATCACGCCCATATGCACGTAATCTTCCATGTCCAGATCACGATCAATGGCGTCCGGATTATGCCAGGATACCATAAAGACGGTATGGCCCTTGTCGACCAGATATTTCACCAGCGAGTTATGTTGGGACAGATCCAGAATGTAATATTTCATGATCCAGGCCGGGATGATGAGAACCGGTTCGGCATCAACCTTTTTGGTGGTCGGTTCATACTGGATCAGTTCCACCAGACGGTTGCGATAAACCACTTTACCTTTGGTCACGGCCAGATTTTTGCCAACAGCATATTCGCTGTTATCTGAATTATGTTCGTCGGTGATGGTGCGAACAACCTCGTTCCAATAGTTTTCAGCACCGCGCATCAGGTTCTGACCGCCTTCTTCCATGGTGGTTTTCAGCACTTGCGGGTTGGTGGCAAAAAAGTTGGTCGGGGAAATGATATCCAGCCACTGGCGTGCGCCAAAGGTCACCATATTTTCATGGTGTTTGGAGACACCGGGAATGCCCATGGTCGCATAGTGCCACCATTGTTCCTTGAGCAAAAAGCCCTGGGAAATGACATTGAAAGGGAACTTTTTCCATTCTTCGGCGCGAAAACGCCGGTCTTCAGCGCGGGGTTGAATGAAGTCTGGAATTTCCGGGTCCATGGTCGCGCGTGCCGCCCACAGGGTAAAGTCTGCTGTCTTTCGCGCAAAGTTTTCTGACATTTCGCCCATCTTGCCCGGTGAATGGGCCATATGGAGCAGCCAGTCAAAATAGGCCACCATAATGGAAGCTGGCGAAAGGCCATTTGTCATGCGGCCTTCTACAGCGTGAATGGCGCGGTCAATACTTGTCTTGACATTTGGAACAGACATACGTGTCATGGTCGTTACCCTAATGGAAGTGGTATCTTTATTTATTGCACTGCAACAAATATAAGCATAATTTAAAGTTTAAACAATTGATAAGAGTCATGTTTCATGAAAATTTCACGTGATCACCCCCTTGTTGCGGAAATGACCCGTTGGCGCCGCCATTTACATAGTTATCCGGAAACCGCATTTGAAGAGGTTGAAACTTCCGATTTTGTTGCAGCGCGCCTCAAAGAGTTCGGTTTTGAGCAGGTGCATCAGGGGCTGGCGCAAACCGGTGTGGTCGCCAGTCTGACAAATGGGGAGGGGCCTGCAATTTCCTTGCGTGCGGATATGGACGCGCTGGATATGCAGGAAGAAACCAATTTGGCCCATTGTTCGCGCCATCACGGCAAAATGCATGGCTGCGGCCATGATGGTCATATGGCGATGCTTTTGGGGGCCGCCAAATATCTAAGCGAGAACAAGTCTTTTAAAGGCACTGTCCATTTCGTTTTTCAGCCTGCCGAGGAAAATTGCGGCGGGGGCCGGGTCATGGTGGAAGAAGGCCTGTTTGAGAAATTCCCGTCTCAGGCGGTTTTTGGTATGCATAACTGGCCGGAACTACCTGCCGGGGTGATGGCGATGAAACCGGGGCCTTTGATGGCCGCTTGTGACCAGATTGAAATTCATATCAAAGGGACGGGGTGTCATGGGGCGATGCCGCATCTTGGAACGGATCCTGTGCTGATTGCCAGCGAGGTCGTGCTGGCCTTGCAAAGCATTGTTTCACGTGTGTTAAACCCGCAAGATGCCGGGGTGGTTTCCATTACCCAAATCCACGGCGGCGATACATGGAACGTGATCCCGCCACAAGTTGTGATGCGCGGCACGGTACGCTCTTTCACCTCAGAAGTGCGCGAGGTTTTACAAACGCGCATTGACCAGATTGTTAAGGGGATCTGTCAGGCCCACGGGGCAGATTGGGAGGTGGATTACCGCCCCGGCTATCCGGCAACGGTGAATGATGCTGACCAGACAGCGCTATGTGTGCGTGCAGCTGAACAGACGGTCGGAGAAGATTGTGTGAATACAAACCCGGTGCCCAGCATGGGGGCCGAAGATTTCGCCTATATGCTGGAAGCAAAGCCGGGGTGCTATGTTTGGCTGGGAACCGGGGGTATGCAAGGTGGGTGTTTGCTGCATAATCCCGGGTTTGACTTCAATGATGATGTGTTGCACATCGGGGCCAGTTATTGGGTCAATTTGGTGGAAGAAATTCTCGGCTAATTTTATAAACCGATTTCTTCCAGCCCCGGATGGTCATGTGGTCGGGGACCCTGGGGCCAGTGAAAAAGGCGGTCATTTTCAGCAATGGAAACATCGTTGATGGAAGCGATGCGTTTTTTCATCAGGCCGTTTTCATCAAACTCCCAATTTTCATTTCCATATGAGCGAAACCAATTGTCGTCTTTATCATGCCATTCATAGGCAAAGCGCACGGCAATCCGGTTTCCTTCATATGCCCACAGTCCTTTAATTAGTCTGTAATCAAGTTCCTTGGACCATTTTTCCGTCAGGAAGGTGACTATTTTCTCCCGTCCTGAAAGGAAAGTGCTGCGGTTGCGCCATTGGCTGTCAACACTATAGGCGAGACTGACGGCTTGCGCGTTGCGGCCATTCCATGCGTCTTCGGCTTTTCTGACTTTTTGCTTTGCCGTTTCAAGGGTGAAAGGGGGCAATGGGGGGCGTTGTTCTAACATCGGATGTATCCTCATAAATAAAACAGACAGGTCTGTACTATTTATGAGCTATTGCATGAGACAGACCTGTCTGTCAATATTTGCAGGAGAAAAATTTGAGGAACAAAATGACAAAAGTATCAGCAGCCAGAGAAAGGTTATTGAAAACCGCAAGCAGGCTTTTTTACAGTCAGGGGCTGAATCTGACGGGCATTGACCAGATCATTGCCGAGGCGGGCGTTGCCAAAAGCACGTTCTATCGTTATTTCCCGGCAAAGACAGACCTGATCAATGCCTACCTGCAACAGCGCCATGAATACTGGATGGCACTTTTTTGTAAAAGCCTTGATAAAAAGGCTGGTGTGCAATCCATTGTGGATGCCTTGAGCGTTTGGTTCAGAGACCCGGAATTTCATGGCTGTGCCTACATTAATGCGGTGGCAGAAAGCGGTGTTCAGATTGATGAAAAAATTCTCACAACAGTCCGGTGGCATAAATCCCAGTTGAAGGAAAAGCTGGCGGAATTTTTTACTATTGAAGACGAGGACGTGCTGGAAAGTCTGATGATTGTTATTGAAGGCTTGATTGTGCGCTATCAGATCACCGCAGATTTATCTGCTGTTGACAGTGCAAAAACGCTTTTAAAAAATCAGCTGGTTTGATGTGGAAAGCTTGAAACGATTGTTCAAATCTGTTGAACGCGTTAGCAAAGAAAATGGCGGCTGCAAGGGCAAAGCAACCGCCAGAGTGTGTGTTTAGGGAGCCTTTCTAAATGGTTTCCTGAATCCGCATCGGGAATGAAAACCTAATCAAGGGGGAAACCGCTATCTGGGCACCGTTAGGGCAAAGGTGCATTCAAGTTAAGGCGGACTTGGTTCACTGTTGCGAGAGTGAATAGGCTAGGTAGTGGCCTCCCCCAAGATTTCTGATTGTCGGACTTAATGAATCATACATCCTTCCGGTGTGGTTTCGTCAAAAAGTCCGGCTGTAAATTCGTATGTATCGGCATCAATGCGAATACCTGAGATTTCCGGGAAGCGTGTTGCCATCCACAGCACGTATTTTGCAACCTGCACGCCGTTTTTTTCTTCCAGTGAGTCGCGGATCAATTGCGCAACAACACCCAAGCGGTTTTGCGGTTCAAGGAAGAAAGTCGGACCGAAGCAGCGGTCTGAATACTGACGCAGTTCCAGATCAATGTCTTCTGCGTATTCGCGCTGGAATTCATCAAGAACTTCAGCTTCGAAACAAACCGGGTAAGGTGCCCCGTTCATCGCGATCAAAAAGGACAAATTGGACTGCATTTCACTCTCCTGCATTAAGTGCATTGGTGTTTATTCTTTAAAGCTTACAGGTTCATTTGAACTTTTCAAATGTGCAGAAGAGTAAGGGATAAGGGCAGATTTTGCGCCCTTAGTATTACGTGGAATTCCTGTAACGAGCTGAAATCTACTCTTGGTTCTGCCGATTTATTGGGTCGGCAGAACGGCTTGTACCTGATGATGGTGCTTGCTGCTCAGGTACGTATCTGTCGTGATGGCGGAAAGGGTCAGAGATGTTTTGTCGGTGAAGCGACTATAGAGGTCCAGCGTAACGGCTTTACGGACCCACCATTTATAGTGACAGTTTTCCAGAGCGTAAGTGCTTTTTCCCTGACATTGACCGTCAAAGGCGCGTCCGTAAAGTTTGCCGAAATGGGTCAGGAATTCGCGTTCACGAGCTGCCTTGAGCGTTTTCTTTGCCTTGACCCGAAAGGCAATATATTCCTTGTTTTCTGCGACAAACCAGATGGTATGGTCTGCACCATCCAGCTTGTGTTGCCCTGTAAGCAGGCCGTATCGGTCAGTCGTGAGGAACAGGGCTGGATATTTTTGTTTCAGTTGACGCGCTGTCTTGCCCAGATCTTCGGCCTTGATCGTGGGATAAAGGGATTTTGTTTCCTCCGGTGGGACCATCTTTGCTTCTGTGTGCATGAAGGTATAGACGAACCCGGTTACAACGACACTCGCGATCATCAGTAACATGACGATACGTGTCCCCTCGGACTTTCTTTTTCCGGGTTTGTATTTGATTTTATAGGGACTTTTCATGCCCGCCTTTTCCATCATATTTCGCCTTTAGATATATAATCTAATAGCATTAATACGAAAGGGGTATGATGGGGCGCACACTCAAGTTCAGATAGAGAATTAAAATAATATTTGACTTATGGTTATGTTATTGGTGCGAATTTTCTTTTAATTCTTGTCTTTTTGTCATCCATTGATGCAGGTTTTCACGCACCATCAGCGCACAAGGGGTAACCACCAGAGTTAAAATGGTGGCAAAACCGAGTCCGAAAACAATGGCTGTTGCCAGTTGTGCCCACCATTGTGTACTGGGAGCACCCACATTGATATCGCGTGAAATAAAGTCAATATTGACCTGCATCACCATGGGGAGTAGGCCCAACATGGTGGTGACGGTTGTTAATAGCACCGGGCGCATCCGTTGAGCACCGGTCAGCACAATCGCTTCAAACACCGTACCTGTTTCGTGTTTCAGGCGATCAAAGGTATCAATCAAAACGATGTTGTTGTTCACCACAATCCCGGCCAGTGCAATCACACCGATCCCGCCCATAACAATCCCGAAAGGCTGACCAGTGACCAACAATCCGATAAAGACTCCGATGGTGGACATAATAACGGCTGAAAGGATCAAAAAGGCGCTGTAGAAACTGTTGAACTGTGTCACCAGAATGATCGCCATTATAAACAGGGCAACCCCGAAGGCATTGACCAGAAAATCCTGAGCCTTTTTCTGTTCTTCATCTTCGCCTTTGTAATCAATGCGGATGCGTGGGTCGATATTCTGTTTTGCAATCCATGCCTTGACTTCCTTGAGCTTGGCATCAACGTTGACGCCGGGTAGGACATCTGCCTTGACAGTCATGACGCGGAAGCCATCAACACGATTGACTTTTCCGACCTTGGGTTCTGCCGTTTTGGTGACGAAGTTGGAAATAGGTACAGTGCCGAAAGTGGAATTGACATGAATGTTGTTTAACTGGTCCAAAGAACGGTATTCCTTGGGGAAACGTGCACGAATTTCGACTTCATCATCGGTGTCATCGGGGCGGTATTCTCCCAGTTTCAAGCCTGATGTGGTCATTTGAACGAAATTACCTACCAGCCCGATATCTGCACCGAATTTTGCTGCTTGGGAACGGTCCACTTTTAATTCCCATTCAATGCCGGGCAGGGGGCGGGAATCTTCATAGTTCATCATGCCGTCCATTTGTTCCAGCCCCGCGCGGATCTGTGCGACAGCTTCAGGCAAAAGGTCTGTAACGCGCGAAGAAAGCAGGATATTGATGGGTTTTCCTGTCGGTGGTCCTTCTTCCTGCTTGCGAAAATCGATCTGGATGCCGGGGATGTCCGCTGTACGTTTTGCAATATCGCTTAAAATTTCATTTGCGGGGCGGCGTTCCTGCCAGTCGGTAAATTCAAGCGATATTGAGCCAATGATATCTTCGGCTTCCTGACTTTGCTGCCCTGTGCCGATGCGCGTATAGATCGTTGTGAATTCGGTCATCGAAAGAATGCGGCTTTCAACTTCTTCGACAATGGCTTTTTGTTCCCAGACAGAAAGATTGCCACGGGCACGTACGTTAACTTTTGCATTTTCCGGTTCGACTTCGGGGAAAAATTCGACCCCTTTACCGAAATTGGCATAGACGATCTGAACGCCGACAAGGATGACAACGGCAAACAATAGAATTTTAACCGGATGGCGCAAGGAGGTTTCAAGGGTTTTGACATAGGCACCCGTGATGCCATGTAATTTTTCCAGGTTGGTATCCTTGTCCGGTGAGACTTCGCCCAAATCCGGTACCGCCTGTGATGCCTTGCCGAACAGGGAACCCAGTGTGGGTACAAAAATCAGGGCCATGAGCAGGGAGGCAGACAAGGTGGCAATCAGGGTAATGGGCAAATATTTCATGAATTCACCGACAATGCCGGGCCAGAACAGCAAGGGTAAAAAAGCGGCCAGTGTGGTTGCTGTGGAGGCGGTAATCGGCCAAGCCATGCGTTTGGCTGCCATACCGTAGGCTTTGCGGCGGTGCCAGCCTTCAATCATCTTACGGTCGGCATATTCCGTGACCACGACCGCGCCATCTACCAGCATGCCAACGGCCAAAATCAAACTGAACAGAACAACAATGTTCATGGTCATGTCCATGGCACTGATCACCAGAATACCGGCCAGAAAAGAACCGGGAATGGAAATGCCGACCAAACCTGCGGTGCGTAAGCCCAAGGCAGCCACCACAACGACCATGACAAGCAGAATGGCACTAAGAACGTTATTTTGCAAATCTGTGAGCATGGTGCGGATATCGCTTGAACTGTCTTGCGAAAAGGAAATTTGCAGATTTTCCTGCATGGTTTCCGGCCAGGCGGCCTGCTCTTCAGCAACAACTTTACGAACCTGTTCAATGGTTTCAATAATGTTTTCACCGGTTCGTTTGGAAACTTCCAGTGCAATGGCGGGTTGCCCGTTGACGCGGGCAAAACTGACCGGGTCCTTGAACGTGCGCCGGATATCGGCAATATCACCCAGCATGACCACACTGTCGTCTTCTATCTTAAGGGGCTGAGACATGATATCGCCGACTGTTTCATAAAGGCCGGGAACCTTGATGGCAAAGCGCCCCATGCCTGTATCCTGTGAACCGGCGGCGACCAGTTTATTTGAGGTTGCAACCATATTGACGGCTTGTGCAGGGGTGAGCCCGTAGGTTTCGACTTTGGCCGGATCAATAATGACCTCTACGATTTCATCTCGGTCCCCGGCAATGTCGGCTTCCAGAACGCTGGGGATGGTCTCAATGGCATCTTGCAGGTCACGTGCGGTTTTGACCAATGTGCGTTCTGGTACATTTCCGGCAATGGTGACAACCAGAACCGGAAACAGGCTTAGATTAACTTCGTGAACAGTCGGTTCATCTGTTTCATCGGGCAAATCCGCTTTTGCCAGATCCACCTTTTCTCGCACATCATCCATTGCCTTGTCGGCATCGAAACCGGCCTCAAATTCCATGGTGACGTTGCCACCGCCCTCATACCCACTGGCGCGCATTTCCTTGATGCCTTCAATGGTGCGCAGTTCCTGTTCCAGCGGGCGCACGATCAGGCGCTCTGCATCTTCCGGTGAAATACCGTCATGGGTGGCGACCACGTAGATAATGGGAATGTTAATATCCGGGTCGGACTCTTTGGGGATATTCACATAGGCAATGCTGCCGCTGATCAGGATCAGGGCAAGGGTCATGAGAACCGTACGGGCGTGGCCCAAGGCTGCTTCAATAGCGGATTTCATGATTTATTTTCCTTGCGCTTTTGCCAATGCCGGTGGTGTTTCCTGATAGGTGCCGGAATTCAGCTCTCCCTTGGAAACGGCAACAACCTTTTGTCCTGTACTGACGTATTCCTGTCCGCGTGTGATGATACGGGCTTGCTCAGGCAGGCCGCTGACCCAAATGCCATCGGGGGTGTCTTCGATCAAGGTGACGGGGTAGAAGACAACGCGATTTTCCCGGTCAACCGTTTTGATGCCGACTTTTCCCTGCTTATTAAGTGTCAGAATGGCTGGGCTGACGCGGTAGGCGTGATAGCGGCCCACTTCCAAACGTAATCTGGCCGTCAAACCGGCGGCAATTTTTTGTTCAGGGTTTTCGCCTTCAAGTTCTACCCTGTAGGTTCGTGTACTTTTGTCGCTGGCACTGGCAACAAAACGGATAATACCGTGAATTTCACTGCCATCGTTTAAAACGGCATAAGCCTGTTGACCGTCTTTGACCTTGAGAATGTCTTTTTCCGGAATTTCTGCGCTCACAACAATGGGAGAGAGGTCTACAATGCTGGCAACCTGTGTACCGGTTGAAACATAATCGCCAACTTCGATGGAGGTGTTTTCCAGTTTTCCATCAAAAGGTGCCTTTATATCGGTGTGGGAGATGTCAAGGCGAATGCTTTCCAGTTCGGCACGTGCACTTTGCAAGGCAGATTCAGATTCGGCCAATTTGGTCTGTGAACGGAAACTTTTTTGCGACAGTTTGCGCGAGGCTTCATATTCAAGGGATCGAAAATGAACAGCGGCTTGTGCACTTTTTAAACGGCGATTGCGATCATCCATAGCAAGGCGGGCTATCACATCCCCGGCTTTAACCTGTGCACCTTTTTCGATCAGGATCTCAGCTACGCGCCCGTTGGTTTCTGCCTTGATTTCCACCGTCCTGTTGGCTTCGGTCTGGCCATAAAGGGAAAGGATGTTCGGGTGGTTGGTTGCTTTTTGTTCGCTGATCAGCACCTTGATATCTTGCACCGTTTTTTGTTCGACAACACTTTTAGCCACGATGGGGGCTTTTTCTTCGAAGATACCGGTGAGCAGCCAAAGAACGCTGATAACGGCAATTAGAACGGCAATCAAAATAGATTTGTTTTGCGGCAGTTTCATCAGGTGATGCCTTCAAGGTGTGAATGAATGTGTGTGTTGTCTAATATTCTGAGATTAAAGGAAAACTTACTTGTATTTTCTATATGGTTTTTAATCCGTCTGTTCTGTGAAGTCTTTCACAATATTTGATTTTGGAGCGTAAAAAGCTCCAAAGAACGGCCAACGCCGCGCAATGGAAAACGTCCTACTGATTTCCATTGCGCGGCATTGTACGCGCAAAAATCGCTTGATGCCAGAACAGAGACATCCAATGTTTTGGTCATACTTTCAATACGCGCTGCTTCGTTGGCAGCCGGTCCTGTGACGGAAAAATCCATGCGCTCAGGAATACCGATATTGCCGAACATCAATTCTCCACAATGCAGGCCAATGCCGAACTTCAAAGGTTCTTTCTTTAAGGCCGCACGTTGTTTGTTGATATCTTCAAGACGGACCAAGGCTTCATGGGCAGCTTGGCTGGCTTGCTGGCAGGCCTGTTCCATCCCCTGTTTGTCGGAAGGAAAGATGGCAAGAACGGCATCACCAACGAAACGCAAGACTTCGCCCCCGTTATTCTTGACGGCACCGGCGGTGCAGGAGAAATATTCGTTCAACGTACTTAAAAGTTCATTGCCGGGCAGCCTGTCCCCCAGATCGGTGGAGTTTCTCAAGTCACTAAACCAGATGGCTGCCGGGATGATTTCGCCATCTCCCAGTTTAATGGACCCGCTGAGAACCCTGAGGGCTGCATTTTGTCCCAGATAGGCCGAGAGCGTATTGACGATGATACGTTCACGCAAAGCCATCTTTAAAGCCAAAGCAATATGTTTTTCAAACCGGGTCAGAACATCGCATTCTTCCTGTGTGAAACCACCGGGTTTGTCGGATAGAAAAGAGATGATCACGCCGTCATTTTGGAAATTGAACGGACTTTCCTGTGAAAAGGAAATCAGGCGAAGCAGATAATGTGTGCCACCATCTTTACGCAGTTCTTCCAGTATGGGGAAGCTATAAGCCAGAGGCGATTGTTCCAACGAAATATCAAGCGCGGAAATTCCTTCTTGCAGGGCGTAATACCCCGGGCTATTTAGCCATTCGGCACTTTCGCTTTCTTCATGTAGATAGCGGATGACGTCATCAAACGGGCGGTCTCGCCACCACTTTAAGGTCAGGGCGAGGATTGTCGGATGCAACGTTGTCCAGGATAGATTGACACGCAGCACGGAAACCCCCGCTTTATGTAGGCTTTCACAGGCTTGTTCTAACACATCCGGCGTGACGGGGCTCATCAGGGTCGATTCGACAAGTCGGTCAATCAGTTTTTCTATGGCGTTATAGTCGATGCTCATGTCGGGCAGAGTACGCTGCCTTGAAAGTTTTTGCGAGGATTTTATATCGCAGTCTTTACAAAGTGGTACCGAAATGCGTATTTTAAAAATATCAAATGATTAGCATCAAAAAAAGGTATTGAGACAAATCCATGACGAAGTCGGAATTTCGCAAGGAAATGCATGTGGACGGGGTGACCTTTATCATTCGCGATGCGGATGAAAAAGACCTGCCGGCCGTAACGGATTTGCACGCTTTCAATACGGGCCAGCATGAACCGGACTATTGGGAAGAAACCTATCATCGCTATGGGGATTCCAATGAAGGCTTTTTCTATGTCTGTGAAATTGATCAGGATTTTGCAGGTTTTATCATTGGTGAAGTGCGGGCATGGGAATTTGGTTCGGAACCCTGCGGCTGGGTCTATACCATTGGGGTGAACCCGGAAATGCGTCTTAAAAAGGTTGGCACGCGTCTTTTTGAAACAGTTTGCGAACAGTTCCGCAAAGCGGGGGTGGCGCAAGCCCGCACCATGTTGCACCGTACCGATAATTTGAACCTGAGCTTTTTCAGGAGTCAGGGAATGATGGGCGGTCCCTATATCGAACTAGAAATGCCGCTGGATTGAGGATGAAAAAATGAAGCTTCAAAAAGCGACATATTGTGCCCTTTATGCAGTTCTGGAACTGGCGCGTAATCCGCAAATGCAGCTTTCCGCCACTGATATTGCTGAAAAATACAATATATCGGCCAACCATCTGGCCAAGGTTTTGCGTGATCTTGGGCGCGCGGGGCTGGTTGAATCTGTGCGCGGGGCAGGTGGCGGCTACCGGTTTTCCGGAAATCTGAAACGTACGACCCTTTATGATGTTATTCATCTTTTTGAGGACGTTGGCGGGGAAAACGAACGTGCGCGCGATGCCCATGATGATACGGATATCGGCAGTGCCTTGAATCTGGTTTTAACGGAAATTGATGAAATTGCCATTGCCACGCTGGGCTCGGTTACCATCGGCACCTTGTTGAAGACCATGCGTTGGCGCAAAGAACGCGCGGACCGAGGGCTAAGCACCCCCTGATTTCATTATATTGGAAGAATGCAGGTAAAAACTTCTTGCATGGCTATAAAGTTTAATATATCGAATTAATAGTTCTTGATCTTAAACTTTATGGAGGATGTCATGGATTTTTCCAGTGATAATGTATCGGCTGTCAGTCCGGCTATCCTGCAAGCCTTGGTAGAAGCCAATGCGCAGGATGTTGCAACCCCTTACGGGGAAGATGCCATGTCCATGTCTTTGCATAAACGTTTTTCAGACTTGTTTGGGCGGGAAGCCAAAGTCTTTCCTGTGGTTAGCGGGACAGCAGCCAATGCGCTGGCTTTATCGGCTTGTGTTCAACCTTGGCAGGCGGTCATCTGTGAGGAAAAGGCACATATTCATGTGATGGAATGCTGCGCACCGGAATTTTATACAGGCGGGGCGAAAATTCTGCCCGCACTGGGGCGTGAGGGACGTCTGAATGTGTCATCCATTGATCAGGCTGTCCGTTATAGTGGAAAAGGGTGCCTGCATCGTTCACAGGCCGGGGCCATCAGCTTGACGCAATCTTCCGATCTGGGCACGGTATATCGCAGAGCAGAACTTGACCTAATAACCGCTTCTGCGCGTGAACAGCAGCTTTTTATCCATATGGATGGAGCGCGTTTTGCAAATGCAGTGGCTTTTTTACAGGCCGACCCGGCCGA
Source organism: Terasakiella sp. (assembly GCA_050297075.1). GTDB lineage: Bacteria > Pseudomonadota > Alphaproteobacteria > Rhodospirillales > Terasakiellaceae > Terasakiella. The sequence goes on along the minus strand of JBNKSC010000026.1, from coordinate 156,220 downwards.
CTTGGTCAAAGGTGTGGATGTTTTAACCTTCGGGGCCAGCAAGAATGGTGCGATGAATGCGGAAGCCGTGGTTATCTTCAACCCGGAACTGGCACGTGATTTTTCTTTTCGGGTAAAGCGCGCAGGCCATGCGCTTTCCAAGGCACGTTATCTTGCTGCACAGTTGCATGCTTATCTGGAGGGTGGCCTATGGCTTGAAAATGCCCGTCATGCCAATCAGGCCGCCACCTATCTTGCTGCGGGGCTTTCTCAGGTGGAGGGGCTTTCCTTTAGGGCACCTGTTGAAACCAATCTTCTCTTTCTGGAATGGGAGGCCCACGCTGTGACACAATTGCAGGATCTGGGAGTGGTTTTTTATGCAGAACCGGTTGATGAAAAGGGGCGGCAACGTTTTCGCCTGGCCTGTTCGTTTAACACAAGCCGGGAACAGATTGATGCGTTGCTTAGCCTGTTTGCTGCTGTAGCTGGGTGGCAGCGCAAAGCAGCTTAAGAGGCGCTGGCAACAACAAGAAAGGCAACGGTTTCCTGCGCACTGGCATTTTCAATGATATGGGGGAGATCGGCGCGATAGCGTGCAGTTTCCCCAGTTTTGAGCGTTTGTTTTTGCGTTCCGGAGGTGATGGTCAATTCGCCATCGGTGATGCTGAGATGTTCAACGGTGCCTTCACCATGAGGCGAGGATTCAAGGCGACCACCGGGCTGAAGACGCATTTCATACCATTCCATTTGGGCGACCGTTGACATGGGGCTGAGTATTTTCAGCGTACATTTGCCATCAGGGCTGTTAATGGTCGGGGTGAAATGGGCTTGAAGATGTTCAATGAAAACAGGTGTGTTTTCTTCCTTGCCGGACTGGTTCAAAATCTCGCTCATTTCCACCCCTAATGCGTGGGTGATGTTCCAGAGTGTCGCGAATGTCGGGTTGGTTTGCCCGCGCTCAATCTGTGACAGCATGGATTTTGAAATGCCGGAGCTTTGCGCCAACTGATCCAGTGTCAGTTTCTTGGCCTTGCGAAGATGCTGTAGGGTTTTGCCTAGGTCAGGGGGTGATTTTTTCGACATAATGAACCTTTTTCTTTCGATCTGTCCGTTATATCGGAAAAATAATCTTTTGTCATTTTCCTGTTTGCCCCTCAACAGGCAACGGGTAGAGTGCCATCTGATTTTGCCTTTTTTAGGAGCCCTGTTGTGAGTGAACGCCCCAAACTGCCTTTTGATCAATTCAAGGAACAGCTTAAAACCGTTAAATTGCTGAGTCTGGATGTGGACGGTATCCTCACCGATGGCGGGCTATATTATACAGAAACCGGCGATGAACTGCGCAAGTTCAATGTCAAGGATGGTATGGGCATGAAAAAGGTGCGTGAGGCCGGGGTGGAACTTTGCATCATCAGCGCCAGCACCACCAATGCCATTCAGGAACGTGGAAAGCGGCTGGGTATTCCTTACGTTCATACCGGGGTGAAAAACAAAATAGAGGTTCTGGAAAAAATTTGTAGTGATCTGGGCATCGGTCTGGAAAATGTCGCCCATATGGGCGATGACCTCAACGATATTGTCATTATGGAAAAAATCGGCACGCCCATCACTGTGGCGGATGCCGTGGAAGAGGTTAAAGGCCATACGCTCTACATCACACAAAAGAACGGCGGGCAGGGGGCCGTGCGTGAAATCTGTGACCTGTTGGTGATGTTGAATGCTTAGGTAAAAAGAAAGTCGCTGTGTTGCTTGAAACATTTGCAACACAGCGGCTTTAGTTCAGGCCGTTTGAACATTGTTTTCCTGTAGTCGGACGAATTGGGCAAATTCACAATCATCTTTGACCAGATGAACTTTCAGCCATTGCGCCAGATAATTCAGAAAGTCAATGCTGACGTCCTCTCCCTCATCTTGTTTATTGAGAATATCATTCAGGGATTGTTCAAACCTTGAATGGACTTCTTTGTGTTCGCTAAGTTTTGGATATTGGGTGCGTTCCATTTCCTCTTCTTCATGGCGCAGGTGGTCGGTGAACTGTGCCATGAAACTGTTGATGGCTTCGCTGGTTTGATAATCGTGAAGGCCTTCCAGCATTTTGCCGTAGTAATCATTGAGCATATCAATGAAGCTTTTATGTTCCTGATCAATTTCGGGATGGCCGATTTCGAATTCATCGCTCCATTCCAGCAGAACCTGTTTTTCCGTGTCGTTGCGAACTTCGTCAAGGAAGCGTTTGACTTCATCTTGCAACGCGACAGCCTGACGCGATAATTCCGAAGAGGCCATGTTGATCTGGCTGGCTGCCGCCCCGGTTTCTTCTGCTGCGGTTTCGACTTCGCGAATATGGTTGCAGACATCCTCTGTCCCTTTGGAAGCTTCTTCAACATTGCGCGCAATCTCTGCCGTTGCGGCGGTTTGTTCTTCAACGGCTGCGGAAATGGAATTGGCAATCTGGTCAATCTCAATAATGGTATCATTAATTGCGCCAATGGCCTGAGCTGCGTTTTGCGTTGCTGCCTGAACCTGTGTGACCTGATGGGAAATCTCTTCTGTGGCTTTGGCTGTCTGGGTGGCCAGGTCTTTGACTTCAGAGGCCACAACAGCAAAGCCTTTGCCAGCTTCACCTGCGCGCTCTGCCTCAATGGTTGCGTTAAGCGCCAGCATATTGGTTTGTTCTGTGATGTCTGAAATTAAACTGATAATAGTGGAAATCTTGCTGACTTCATCGACCATATTCTCAACGGTAGCCCTTGTTTTTTGGGCCTGTTGTGCCGCATGGTCGGCCACATCGGATGATTTGTGAACATGTCGGCTGATTTCCCCTTCGGAAGCGGCCAGCTCTTCAGACGCGCTGGCAACGGTCTGCACGTTGTTTGTTGCCTGTTCAGAGGCTCTGGCAACGGTGGTTGCCTGTTGGCTGGTATGCTGGGCCGTTGCAGACATTTGTTGTGCGGAAGATTGCAATTCGGTTGCCGCTGAGGTGACGGTTTCAACCACTTTGCCGACACTGGTTTCAAAGCTGTCCGCCATTTGGTTCAGGGCAGCCCGGCGTTGTTCGGCAGCTTTGCGTTTTTGTTCTTCCTGTTCGGCTTCAAGTTCTCTGATTTTCAGAAGCTCTTTTCTAAAATGTTCCAAGGCTCTGGCCATGGTGCCTATTTCGTTTCGGTATTGTTGCCCGGCAATGTTGGTCTCAAGCTGCCCGTCACTCAGGTGGTTCATGTTGTCTGTGATCTTGCTGATCGGTCGGGTGATGCCACGGGTAATCAAAACGCTGAGCAGGAGCACACTGGCAATAACGGTGCCCATGATTTCAAGCATGTGTGTTAAAGTCTGTTTTTCATGGTCTTGCTGGATTTGGCGAACTTCTTTCAGGTCAAGTAAGCCATCCTTTACGATTTTATCAAGGGCGGGCACGACCTGATTATAAAGGTCTTCCATCAGAGTTTCTTCTTGCTGAATTTTTTGTTGAGTGGCGACCAGTTCCTTGAAGGTTGTTTGATAGGTTTCGAGGTTTTCCAAAATTTCAACTTGTTGCCCATGTTCCAGATTGGCCCAGGCCAGACTTTGTTTGAATGTATTTATTGCTTCATTAAAATGAGAGAGAAGAGTTTGATCCTGTGTGGTTAGATAATTGCGTTCCGTCAGGTGGGCTTCCAGAAAAAGCGAACGAATAGAAGGTTGATCTCCAAGTTTCTCAAGAATGTTTGTACCCAGTTTATTCAGGATGCCGCGTTCACCGTCTTGTTCCGTCAGGCCAATGGCAACACGGTTTTCCGCGACTGTGTTAAACTGGGCTGTGTAGTTTTTAAATTTGCTTTCAATAGAGGTTATAAGGTCTTTTATTCCCTTTTCTTCATGGAACTGTTTGAGTTCTTTGAATTGGGGGGCAAGTTCGGCTTCAATTTTTTTGTGCGTTTCTATGTATGTGGAATCCAGATGCAGTAAAAAATCCTTTTCTGCTTCGCGTACATTTAAAAAATCAAAGGCAATTTCATGCGTCAGGTCCACACCTGTCTGTAGCTTGCGTTGCTGGGCGGATAAGGCATGTTGGTCCAGCTGACCATGGTAATAGGTATAGGCAATAACGACAAAGCCGATCAGGGAAATCAGGGTGAGGAAAGCGAGCTGCACGGGAATCCGCAGATTTTTAAGAATGGGCATTTTTGCCTCCTGAGCGCTTCATCTGTTCATTATAGCTATTCGGATATATCTTAAGGAATAATACATACTTATAATAGTTTCTACGTGATTAATATCAAATTTTACGATATTAAGATAAGTCTTATATTATAAGGTGTTTCAGTTGGAAGTGGCCGATTTACATGAAAAATAAGAAAATAATTTTTATAAGAGATCATTAAATAGTTTTTATAAACAGGTATTTAATCATAATTTTCCGTATTGTGGAAATTAATTTCAATTTTATTGTTGTGATGCATGGCGTCTTTGTGTACTTTTTTGATAAGAGATTTTTCATTAACTTTAAGAGTCAGACCATGACGTCACGTATTCAAAAAGGCGGCCTACAGGTTGCTACTTCGCTTTGTTCCATGATTGAAAATGAAATTCTGCCCGGCACAAATGTATCTGCGGATGTGTTTTGGGCAAAGTTGGAAAAGGTGGTGAATGAACTGGCACCTCGCAACAAAGAGCTGTTGCAGGAACGTGAAAACATTCAACAACAGCTTGATCGCTGGCTGAGTGAACGCCGGGGCCAGAAAGTCGATATGGCAACCTACAAGGCCTTTCTTCAGGAAATCGGTTATCTGGTGGAAGAAGGTGATGACTTTGATATCTCCACATCTGGAGTGGATGAAGAAATTGCCACAGTTGCCGGGCCGCAACTGGTTGTGCCGGTGATGAATGCCCGTTTTGCCCTCAATGCTGCCAATGCGCGCTGGGGTAGCCTTTATGATGCGCTTTATGGTACGGATGTTATCCCAGAAGATGGAGAGTGGGCAAAAGGTTCTGCCTATAATCCGGCACGTGGTCAGGAAGTCATTCGTCAGGCAGCATTGTTCCTTGATAAAGCCTGCCCGTTGGCAACAGGTTCCCATACCGATGTTGCCGCTTATGAGGTGGATGGAACGAAATTGTCCGTAACCTTGACGGACGGTACGAAAACCGGCCTGAAAGACCTGTCCCAGTTTATCGGTTACAACGGGGAAGGGGAACCTTCTTCCATTCTGCTGAAAAACAACGGCCTGCATATTGATGTGCAGATTGACCGTAATGATGCAGTCGGCAAAAGTGCCACTTCCGGTGTGAAGGATATCGTTCTGGAATCTGCCATGACCACCATTCAGGACTGTGAAGATTCGGTTGCGGCCGTGGATGCGGAAGATAAATGCGTGGTTTATCGCAACTGGCTCGGCCTGTTGAAAGGGGATCTGCAAGATACCTTTGAAAAGGGCGGCAAGATGATGACCCGTGCCTTGAACAAGGATCGTACGTATAAAGGTGTGAATGGCCAAACCCTGAACCTGCATGGCCGCAGTCTTCTTTTGGTGCGCAATGTCGGGCACTTGATGACCATTGATGCCATTCTGGATCAAAACGGTGAGGAAATCCCGGAAGGCATTCTGGATGCCTTTGTCACCACAGCCTGCGCTTTGCATGACTTCAAGCTGAAAAACAACAGCCGCACCGGCAGCATCTACATTGTGAAGCCGAAAATGCACGGCCCCAAAGAGGTCGCTTTCACCAACGAATTGTTCAATCGGGTGGAAGATGCCTTGGGTCTGTCACGCAATACCATGAAGGTCGGCGTGATGGATGAGGAACGCCGTACCACCGTCAACCTGAAAGAATGTATCCGTCAGGTGAAAGACCGCATTGTCTTCATTAACACAGGTTTCCTTGACCGCACGGGTGATGAAATCCATACCAGTATGGAAGCTGGCCTGTTCTTGCCGAAAGAGGAAATCAAGGCGCAACCGTGGATTTCTGCCTATGAAGACTGGAACGTGGATATCGGCCTTGAAACCGGCTTTACCGGAAAAGCACAAATCGGCAAGGGCATGTGGGCCAAGCCCGATGAAATGGCGGAAATGATGAAAGCCAAAATCGGCCATCCCAAAGCCGGGGCCAATTGTGCGTGGGTGCCTTCGCCAACAGCGGCGACCTTGCATGCCATGCATTATCATGAAGTCAGCGTTCCGGCCTTGCAGGAAGAACTGAAAAAACGTCCGCGTGCCAATCTGGACGATATTTTGACGGTGCCGTTGCTGGGCGATAAAAGCGTTACGGCTGAACAGATTCAGGCGGAACTGGATAACAATGCCCAAGGTATTCTGGGCTATGTGGTGCGCTGGATTGATCAGGGTGTTGGTTGTTCCAAGGTGCCCGATATTAATAATGTTGGCTTGATGGAAGACCGTGCGACCTTGCGGATTTCCAGCCAGCATATCGCCAACTGGCTGCGTCATGGCCTGTGTGATGATGCACAGGTGCTGGAAACCATGAAACGTATGGCGGCTGTTGTGGACAAGCAAAATGCCGGGGATGCCAACTATCGCAATATGGCAGATGATTTTGAAGGCAGCGTGGCTTTTCAGGCGGCTTGTGATCTGGTCTTTAAAGGCTGCACGCAACCGAGCGGTTATACAGAACCGATTTTGCATGCACGCCGCCGTGAGGCCAAAGCAAAGTTTTCTGCCTAACTCCCGTTCAGGCAGGGGGAGCGGTATGTTCCATCAGACCCCTATCTTCCTCATACCGCTCCTGATTTTTAAGTTTTTTGGAGAGTATAAAAATGCTGACTGTGAACCGATTGTCTATTGAAGATGCCCGTGTCCTGATTGAAGGCGCGCGCAATAAAGCCGATGAAATCGGCGTGCCCATGTGCATTTCCGTTGTGGATGAATCCGGCAACCCGATTGCCTTTGAACGTATGAACGGCGGCAAGGTGACCAGTTCAATCATCGCCGGGGACAAGGCTTATACGGCGGCCGGGGCGCGCAAAGGGACTCACGAATATAATGCAGCCTGTGTGCCGGGCAATCTTGTCTTCGGGGTGCATACAGCCATTGGCGGGCGCATCTGTGTGGTTGGCGGCGGTTTGCCTGTCCTTGTGGATGGGGAAGTTGTCGGCGGGATCGGGCTGAGTTCCGGGACACCGCAACAGGATATGGAATGTGCCCAGGCTGGCATCGATCATTTTCTGGCAAACCGATAAATTGAAGAAGAGGTCGCCATGAAAGGTCGGCCTCTTTTTTTTATCAAGCCCGCCGCATGGATTGATAAATGTGGTATATGATCTTTGAAAACAAATACCGTTCTGCCGGGGCATATGTATCTTTTGCACCCGGTTCTATGTAACAGCAGAGAATGAAGACCATGGTTGAAACGCCTTCTTTGTCCAAAGATGAACTTGCCCAACGGTTTCTGACTTTTTTAAAGCCCGATAGCGTGATCGTTGATGAGGAAACCCAGAAACCTTATGAATGTGACGGGCTGTCAGTCTATTGCGAAATGCCCATGCTGGTTGTTTTGCCGGAAACCATTGAACAGGTGCAAAAGGTTGTGCGGCTGTGTTACGAACATCATGTCCCGGTGGTGCCACGTGGTGCAGGTACGGGCTTGTGCGCCGGGGCTTTGCCGCACCCTGATGGTGTGGTGCTGAGCTTGGCAAAATTCAACAAAATCCTGAATGTGGATAAAGAGGCACGCAGCGCGCGCGTGCAGCCGGGTGTGACCAACCTTGCCATTTCCCAGCATGTGGCCGACCTTGGCCTTTACTACGGGCCGGACCCGTCTTCACAGATTGCCTGCACCATTGGCGGCAATGTAGCGGAAAATTCCGGCGGCGTGCATTGTTTGAAATACGGTCTGACGGTTCATAACGTTCTGGAAGTCAAAATCATTACTGTTGAGGGCGATCTGGTTACTTTGGGTAATCAGGGCCTTGATGGTCCCGGCCTGGACATGATGGCCATTTATACAGGTTCGGAAGGGTTGCTGGGCATAACGGTAGAAGTCACCGTCAAGCTGTTGCCAACGCCTGAAATTGCCCGTGTTGTCATGGCCGGTTTTCCAACTGTGCAGCAGGCAGGTGATGCGGTTGGTAAAATTATTGGCGAAGGCATTATCCCGGCCGGTCTGGAAATGATGGATGCACTGGCCATTCAGGCGGCGGAAGATTTCGCCAAGGCAGGCTATCCCACAGATGTGGAAGCCTTGCTTTTATGTGAAGTCGACGGCACCCATGAAGAGGTAGAGCAGCATATTGAACAGGTGGAAAATCTGTTTAAGGAACTCGGTGCAACAACCGTTAAGGTTTCGCAGAATGAAGCCGAACGGGCGTTACTCTGGAAAGGGCGCAAGTCGGCCTTTCCGGCAGTGGGGCGTATATCGCCGGACTATTATTGCATGGATGGCACGGTGCCGCGCAGCCAATTGTCTAACGTTCTGGCCCAGATGGCTAAAATGTCGGATTACTATGGCCTCAAGGTTGCCAACGTCTTTCATGCCGGGGATGGTAACTTGCATCCATTGATTATGTTTGATTCAAACATTGAAGGCGAATTTGAAAAGACTGAGGAATTCGGCGGTAAAATCCTTGAACTTTGCGTGGAAGTTGGTGGCTGTATCACCGGGGAACATGGCGTGGGGATTGAAAAAATCCGTCAGATGCCCGCACAATATAGTGATCTGGAAGTCATGCAGTTTCATGCCATCAAGGCAGCCTTTGATCCACTCGGCACCTTGAACCCGGGCAAGGGCATCCCGACCCTGAAACAATGTCAGGAATACCGCGCCTTGGGCGGTCACACCCATTAAGTAAAGAAAAAGAACATGAGCGATATTGCAGAAAAACTCATAGATCAGGTCAAGCAGGCGGCAGAAAACGCTACCCCTCTTAAGATCGTTGGAGGCGGCAGCAAAACAGGCCTGTTGTCACGTGACTTTGAAGGTCAGGAAATCTGCGTGGCGGGGCATAGCGGCATTGTGGATTATCAGCCTAGTGAACTGGTGATGACCGTGCGTGCGGGTACGCCCTTGCAAGACATGGAAGAGGCCTTGGCAGAACAAGGCCAGATGCTGTCTTTTGAACCGCCTTATTTGGGGGACGGGGCGACGATTGGCGGCACCTTGGCCTGCAACTTGTCCGGCCCGGCACGGCCCTGGGGCGGTTCGGTGCGCGATCATGCCCTTGGGGTACGGCTGATTAATGGCAAAGGCGAACATTTGCGCTTTGGCGGTCAGGTGATGAAAAACGTGGCTGGCTATGATGGCTCACGCCTGCAAGCCGGTGCTTTGGGCACCTTGGGTGTGATGAGCGAAGTCAGCCTGAAAGTGCTGCCTCGCCCGGAAAAAACACTGACCCTTGTTCAGGAAATGAATGGTCCTGAGGCAATCACTAAAATGAATGCTCTCAGTGGACAGCCAAAGCCATTGACGGGCGCGTGCTGGCAAGCGGGTAAACTCTACCTTCGTCTCAGCGGGGCAGAGCGCGCCGTGGAGGGGACGCGCCAGCAATGGGGCGGGGAGCTTTTGGCAGATGATGCTGCTTTTTGGCAAGGCATGCGGGAGTTGAGTTTTGCAAGCGAGGCTCCTTTGTGGCGGTTCAGTATTAAATCCACTGCACCTATGCTGGATGTTGCGGGTGAGCAGGTGATTGATTGGGCCGGGGCGCAGCGCTGGATCAGTGGGGCATTTGACTTCTCGGAGATGGAGAAAATTGCCGCCGGTGCACAGGGCCATGTCACTTTGTTTAAAGGGGGAGACCGTTCTGGCGAGGTGCGCCAAGGTCTTGATCCACTGCAACAGAAACTGCAAAAGCGTTTGAAAGAGGCCTTTGACCCCAAAGGTATTTTTAACCCCGGTGCGCTGTATAGCTGGATGTAGGAGGGCGAAAAATGAAAACAAATATTGCTCAGAAATATCATAACCATCCGGATATGCGCGAAGCGGAAGCCATTCTGCGCGCCTGTGTGCATTGTGGCTTCTGTACCGCGACCTGCCCAACCTATCAGGAACTTTGTGATGAACGCGATGGTCCGCGCGGGCGTATTTATTTGATCAAACAACTTCTGGAAGGTGGTGAGGTCACAGAAAAAACCCGCACCCATCTGGACCGTTGTCTAACATGCCGAAGCTGTGAAACCACCTGTCCTTCCGGGGTGAAATACGGACGTTTGATTGATATCTCGCGCGGCTTGATGGAAGAAACCCATCCGCGCAGTGCTGCTGAACAAAGAAAACGCAAATTGATCCGCTCGGTTTTACCCGATGCTAAGCGCTTTGGGGCTTTGTTGCGCTTGGGGCAAATGGTACGCCCCTTTACCTTTGGCAAGCTGAAAGCCAAAATCCCGCCACGCCGCACAGCCACCCCATGGCCCAAAAATGCTCATAGCCGTGTTATGCTGGTGTTGGAGGGGTGTGCCCAGCCTTCTGCGACACCGAACACCAACGCAGCCGCTGCACGGGTTCTGGACCGACTGGGCATTTCTTTGGTGGTGGCACCACGCGAGGGATGTTGCGGGGCCGTGAACTACCATCTGGCCGCTCATGATGACGGGTTGAATGACATGCGCCGCAATATTGATGCATGGTGGCCTGCCATTGAAGAAGGCGCAGAAGCTATTGTTGTCACGGCTTCTGGCTGTGGGGCGATGGTAAAGGAATACGGCCATCTTTTGCAGGATGACCCGGATTATGCTGAAAAAGCCCGGCGGGTTTCCTCATTGGCACGTGATTTAAGTGAAGTTCTGATTGATCAGGATTTATCAGCCTTGAATATGCAGGTTTCAACGGGGCAAAAGATTGCGGTTCATGTGCCGTGTACATTGCAGCATGCCCAGCAATTGCCTGACCATGTGGAGAATATTTTCAACAAGGCAGGTTTTGAGCTGGCCCGCACGAAAGAAAAACATCTGTGTTGCGGTTCGGCCGGGACATACTCCCTGTTGCAGCCCGAAATGAGCGAACGCTTGCGCAGCCGAAAGCTGGAAGCATTGTGCGGGGATAACCCGGATATGATTGTGACCGGGAATATCGGTTGCCAGTTGCATCTGGAAGGGGCCGCCAAGGTGCCTGTGCGCCATTGGATTGAACTGTTGGATCAAGCCTGTCGCTAGGCGGAAGCGGCAAGGTTCGACAGGTGGGTTTTTAAAGGGGATTGGGGAAATATGGCTGTCAGGAAAGAAAAAGCAGGGCATGCACCACGCCGGGTCGGGCGGCCATCTGCCACAGGGGGGCAAAGTCAGGTCCAGTCTCTGACGCGGGCTTTGTCCTTGCTGGAACGCCTTAGTGAAACGGATATGGGGCTGTCCTTAAGTGATGTGTCTGCCAGTATGGGGTTGGCACCTTCTACAGCTCATCGACTTTTGAATACCATGCTGCAAACGGGGTTTGTCGAATTTGATGATGAACAGGGTCTCTGGAGTGTTGGGGTTAAGTCTTTCAGTATCGGCAATGCCTATCTGAAAAAACGCAATTTCGTTGTGCAGGCGCGCCCGTTTATGAAAGAGTTGATGCTGGAAAGTGGGGAAACCTGCAATCTGGCTATTCGGGAAGACAATGAAGTGATCTTTCTGTCACAAGTCGAATGCCTTGAAACCATGCGCATGGTTGTAAGGCTAGGCAGCCGTGGACCCGTCCATGCAACAGGGGTGGGAAAGGCGTTATTGGCGGCCCTGCCTGAAGAAGAAGCATTGAGCATTGTTGCGGGGGTCGGTATGGAGAAACTGACATCTCGGACTTTGATTACACCAACGGAATTGAAAGAAGAGCTGGCAAAAATCCGCAAGCAGGGTTTTTCAATGGATGAGGAAGAACAGAAAGAAGGACTGATCTGTTTTGCCGCCAATATCTATGATGAATTCAAGGAAGCGATTGCGGCGGTTTCCATTTCCGGGCCATCGGTGCGTGTGACGCAGGAACGTTATCCGCGCTTGAGTGCACAGGTGATGGAAGCGGCGGCTAAAATTACCCACGCCATTGGCGGGCAGGTGCCCTGAGGCATGGATGTAAATCTTTTAGAATTCGTATTGTAGGGCCTTGAAAACTCTGTAATACTTATGTTCAAGACAATCAAAATAAGGGGTGAAATATGTTTGCTTATGTCGAAAATGGAAAATTTATCCGCTTTCAACTTGCCCCGAGTGACCCGGAAAGCGGCGGGGATTTGACCCATGCCTCCATCCCGACTTTACGTTCTTTCGGCTGGTATCCGGTGGTTGTGGACCGGGTTGAAATTGGCCCGGAGCAGACCCGCAGCGATGATATTATTGTGGTCGATGGCGATGTGGTACGCGTGATCCAGACCGCACGCAATCTTTCAGATGAAGAAGTTTTCTACAAAGTTAAAAACAACATCCTCGCCATGATAGAGGCCATCGAAGCCGGACAGACGGACCGCGCCGAACGTGAACTGATGCTGACAATTGCCGAACATCTGAACTTAACCGACAACGAAGCCTATATCAAAATCCGCGCCGTAGAAGACCGCATTCGCGAACAACGCAAGATTTTACGCTCTTTGTGAGAAAGACCGTTTTTTCTCCTTTTTCCAATATTATCAGTGATGGCTTAAAGAAACATGGGATTGTTTGAACGATATTTGTCTCTCTGGGTCGGGCTGTGCATCGTTGCGGGTGTGGCGTTGGGGAATTTGTTCCCTGATTTATTTGCTGTTATTGCCGGGCTTGAGGTTTTTCATGTTAATTTGATTGTCGCTGTTTTGATTTGGGTGATGATTTACCCGATGATGGTGCAGATTGATTTTTCATCCATCAAGGATATCAGTAAAAAGCCGCAAGGGCTGGTTCTGACGATTGTTGTCAACTGGTTCATCAAGCCCTTTTCCATGGCCTTTATGGGGTGGCTGTTCTTCAAAATTTTGTTTGCCGGGTGGGTTGATGCGCAAACGGCGGAGCAATATATCGCAGGAATGATTTTGCTGGGCGTTGCGCCCTGCACAGCCATGGTGTTTGTCTGGAGCCAACTGACCAAGGGGGACCCGAATTATACGCTGGTGCAGGTGTCGGTGAATGATGTCATTATGGTTTTCGCCTTTGCCCCGATTGCGGCTTTCCTCCTTGGGATTTCCGAAATTCATGTGCCTTGGGAAACCCTGCTTCTTTCGGTTGTTCTATACGTTGTGTTCCCTTTGTTTTTAGGGGTGCTGACCCGCAATCATCTGGATCGTAAAAATGATCATAGCAAGCTTAATGCCTTTCTGGAACGTATTAAGCCATGGTCTGTGGTCGGGTTGCTTTCTACGGTTATTCTACTGTTTTCTTTTCAGGCAGAAAAAATCATCAATCAGCCGCAGAATATTGTGTTGATTGCCATTCCTCTGCTTTTGCAAACCTATGGCATTTTCATTATCGCCTATGGGGCGGCGATCATCTTAAAGCTGAAGCATAATATTGCCGGTCCGGCGGCCTTGATTGGTACGTCAAACTTTTTTGAACTGGCCGTTGCCGTTGCCATTTCTCTATTTGGGCTTCATTCCGGGGCAGCGCTTGCCACCGTGGTCGGGGTTTTGGTTGAGGTACCTGTGATGCTTTCTCTGGTCGCAGTGGTCAATAAAACCAGACATTGGTTTGCATCTTAAATCAGTTTTCTTCCCAGGAACGGTTGGAAACGGCTTTTCTGAGTTCCTGCTTGAACTGGCTGACGGTATATTCCGCCGGGGCAGAAAGGACGCGTCCTTTCTTTTTACAGACGTAGGAACGAACCGGGACAACCTCTTTGATGTTTAAGCGAGTGATGCCGGGCATATAAATTTCGGCAACGGAAAATTCATCAATCAGGGCTACGCCTAAACCATGACGGACCAGGCTGACAACGGTCTGGGCAAAACGCCCGCGCATGGATTGTTGTACAGTGAGGCCCCGCATTTCAAAGGCCTTGTTGATCAATTGCCCGTAAGGGTCGTTGGTATCCACCCCAATGATGGGCTCTGTCGCCAGTTGTTCAACACTCACTTCCTTTTCTTTTGCAAGGGGGTGTTCATCAGGCACAATGGCAACGAGTTTGCCTTCGGCAATCAGTTCATTACTGATAACCTCATTGTCAATCGGGTTGCTCATGATGACAAATTCACCACGCTCCAGCAAAAGATAGTCCACCGTTTCTTCGTTTTTTAAAATATTAAGGTCAATAAAAAGCTGGGGATAGGTTTTGCGCACATGAATAAGGCTGCGTGCGGCAATGAACTGCGCGATGGAAGGCGCAGAGGCAAAACTCAGCCGGGTATCCTTGCCCTTGATCAACCCTTCCACGGCGAGGTTGAGGTTTTCAATACCCTGATGCACGGTTGCCATCTGGTCAAAAATCGGGCTTGCCTCAACAGATGGAATGAACACACCGGCTTTTCTTTCAAACAGGCGAATGCCCAAAGAGTCCTCGGTATGTTTGACCAGACGGCTGATGCCGGGGGCAGAGACATTAAGCAAGCTTGCCGCCCCGCTGATGGTGCCGGTCATCATCACCGCGCGGATGACTTCTATCTGCCGCAAGGTTAATTCATGCATGGTTTAATCTCATTGTCATTTTGTGCTGTCAGATTAACATGATGGCAATAATTAACATAGTGTTCATTTTAATGAAACATCGGTATTTGACGTTAATTAAAGGCAAGCGCACTATTTGCGACAGACATTTTCTTGACCTTGAGGTTACAGATGAAATACGCCATTGCGACCGTTTGCCTGTCCGGAACCCTTGCACAAAAAATTGAAGCCATCGCCAAGGCCGGTTTCAGTGCCATTGAAATTATGGAAAGTGATTTGCTGTTGTTTGACGGTTCTGTCAGGGATGTCAGAAATATGGCAAAAGACAACGGTCTTGAAATTGTCACCTACCAGCCCTTGCGTGATTTTGAAGGACTGCCCGAACCTTATCGTAGCAAGATGTTTTATAAGGCGGAACGCAAGTTTGATGTGATGGAAGAGCTGGAATGCGACCTGTTGATGGTGTGCAGTTCAGTGTCTCCTCATAGTCTTGGTGGCCTGCAACGCGCAGCAGATGATTTTCATGAACTGGCAGAACGGGCCAGCAAACGCAAGATGCGGGTTGCTTTTGAAGCGCTTTCATGGGGGCGTCATATTCATGATTATCGCGACAGTTGGGAAGTGGTGCGCCGGGCAAATCATGATCACCTCGGTTTATGTCTGGATACGTTTCATATTTTTTCGCGTGGGGTGGAGATCAACAGTATTCTCAATATCCCCGGCGACAAAATCTTTCTGGTGCAACTGGCCGATGCCCCGCGTATGAATATGGACCCGCTTTCCTGGAGCCGCCATTACAGATGTTTCCCCGGGCAGGGGGAACTGCCTGTGGCCGAGTTTATGACCAACCTCAAGGAAACCGGCTTTAAAGGCCCCTTGTCCCTTGAAATTTTTAATGATCAGTTCCGTTCCGGTTCGGTGGAAGAAAATGCCAAGGATGGATATCGCTCTCTGGTTTACATTAACAACCAGACCGAAAAGAAAAAAACACCGGCTTTAACGGCTGTTACACCGCCCAAGAAAATCTCTTTCATTGAGTTCGCTCTGGATAAAAAGGATAAAAAAGATTTTGCGCTCTGGCTATCAGCACTGGGTTTCGGGCTGCATGGTATCCATAAAAGCAAGAAGGTGGAACATTGGAAACAGGGGCAGATTAACCTGATCCTCAACTTTGAACCGGACAGTTTTGCCCAGCGCTATTACAAGCAACATGGCAGTGCGGTTTGTGCGGTTGGTCTGGAAGTACTGGGGGCAGAGAAATATATCAAACGTGCCAAGCAGCTGAATTTTAATCCCGTTCAGGCCAATGCGCAAACCGATACCCACGGCATGAGCGCCATTCCCGGGATCGGCGACAGCCTGATTTATTTTGTCGATCAAAAGCATTTGCCAGACTTGTGGCTAAACGAGTTTGAACAGCCTGACCAAGTTGACAGGCAGGCCCTGCAAACGCCGCAACTCTCACAGGTGGACCATATTGCTTTTACCATGACCTATGATGAAATGCTGCGTGCCATATTGCAGCATCGTTCCCTCTTTGGCATGCAGGCATCTTCCAACTTTGATGTTTTTGACCCCAGCGGGGTGGTGCGCAGCCAGATTTTGCGCACACCCGATCAGGCTATCAATTTCACTTTCAACAGTTCTGCCGCGCCCAAAACGGTGATCAACCGCTTGATGGAGGAATATCACGGCTCCGGGGTGAACCATATTGCGCTTCATACCCAGTCCGTCTTTGAAGTGGCAAAGGCGTTGAAAGAGGCGGGCGTGCCCCTGATGGCGGTTCCTGAAAATTACTATGATGATATCGCGGCAACCTATCAGCTCAGTGATGACATTATGGATATGTTGCGCACCCACAATGTACTTTATTGTGAAGATAAGGATGGGGCGTTCTACCAACTCTTTACTGGATTATTCAGACGCCGTTTCTGTTTTGAAATTGTTCAGCGGCTGGGCTATGACGGTTTTGGGGAAGCCAATTCCTTCGTTCGGACAGCCATGCAAGCCAAGGAATTACAAGGCTAAAAAGAGATTTTACTCTGTTTTGCTGACATATCTGACAATGGCTTCACTGACGTGTTGTCTTAAGGTGTCAAGACCAAGGCTCTCCATCAGGTCTTCGCCAAAGCTTAAGGAAAATGTTGTCCGGTTGGAAACGTTGAAAAAGCTGAGCGCACTGATTTGCCAATGGATTTCAAGCGGTGAGATACCCGCTCTGAAATCACCACTGGCAACGCCTTTGTTGTAGATGTCTGAAACCCGGTCGATGGCGGCGCGGTTGACGTTTTGCAAAATGTCTGAATCTCGCAGGAACTGACCATGGTGAATGTTTTCAATCATAACAAGACGAATGAAATCGGGGTTTTCCAAATGGTGATCGAAGGTAAAGGCGACCAGTTTCGCCAGAGCCTCTTTTGGGGGAAGGTCATCAATATTAAGTGCCTGTTCTCCGGCGCGGACTTCACGGTAGGCTTCTTCAAGGACAGTTTGATAAAGGGTGTTTTTGTCTTTGAAGTAGTAATAAATCATCCGCTTTGATGTTTGAGTCTGGCGTGCAATTTCATCGACTCTGGCACCGGATAAGCCGTTTTTTGCGAACTCGGACTTGGCGACCCGCAAAATATCCTGTTTGACTGCCTCTGGGTCCTGTTTTCTCTTTATTGTCATTTTATTTTATTTTTCAATGTGTTTGCTTGTGTAAGTTGCGTCTCAAGCGCGTTTGAAGTTTTATCATAACCAAGAAATGTACTAGTTGGTACAAAAAATATTGACACTATGTACCGACTGGTACATTTTCAAATTAACTAAACGGTACATTCAAGTGCCAGATATTTAACAGGCTTCAGTGTTGGTGACGTAGATGTCGACTGCATTTAAAATTAACAGACCGGATTGTTATCCGGATGACAATCCCACAGTTTGCGTTGGGCTGGTTGGCCGGGGCATTCAGTTGTCCAGAACCCCTGCCTTGCATGAACTGGAAGGGCGCGAACAGGGTGTGCGTTATATTTATCGCCTGTTTGATTGTGATACATTGTCTGCAAAAGACGACCTGAAAGCTATTGTGGAAGCGGCTGAACTTTGTGGTTATGCCGGGCTGAACGTCACCTATCCGTTTAAAAAGCAGGTGATGGATTATGTGGATGTCTTGTCAGAAGATGCGCGCCGGGTTGGTTCCGTCAACACGCTGGTTTTCAAGGATGGCCAACGCATTGGTGAAAATACGGACATGTGGGGGTTTGCGCAAAGCATGCGCATGGGCATGCCCGATTGTGTAAAAGATAAAGTCATCCTGATGGGCGCGGGCGGGGCAGGTTGTGCCGTTGCCAATGCCTTGCTGGACCTTGGGGTGAAAGAACTTTGCCTTTATGATCATGATCATGATATTGCGCAAAGTTTGCTGAACCAGCTTTTAGCGCAAGGCAGTTCTGCAACAGTTCGTTTAATCGACGATCTGGTTGAAGAGGCGAAAACGGCCAATGGTCTGGTCAATGCAACGCCTGTTGGTATGGCAAAGCTGCCGGGAAGCCCGTTTCCGGTTGAGCATTTGCGTGCCGATATGTGGGTGGCCGATATTGTATATTTTCCGCTTCAGACAGAATTATTAAAAGCCGCTCAAAAGTTGGGATGCCGGACATTGCCGGGGTCGGGGATGGCTATTTATCAGGCGGTGAAATCTTTTGAACTGTTCTGCGGGCTGGAAGCTGATGTGGAACGCATGAAAAAGTCTTTTGCAGCTTTTTCCAACTAGTTCCGAAAAGGACAACGTATCAACCGGCCGATTGATCGGTCACAGTAGTAGAAGAAGGCATAATGCCAACAAGGTTTATCTGGGAGATAGAAATGAAACCAATCTTCAAAAAAATGACTTCGGTTTGTGGTGCTGCCGTTTTTGGGCTCAGCCTTGCCTTTGCGCACACAGCAGATGCCAAAACCATCCGTTTTGCACATGTTGATCCGGCGGATTGGACCAAGTCCAAGAAAGGTGCAGCGGCCGAGATTTTCAAAAATATCGTTGAAGGCGAAACGGATATCAAAGTTGAACTGTTTGCTTCCGGTGCGCTGGGCAATGAAAGTGACATTGTTCAACAGGCTCAGGAAGGCCTGACACAGGTTGTGATGGTTTCTGGTGCCATGTCCAAAATCTGCAAGGCCGCACAGGTTCTGGATATTCCTTATACTTTTTCTTCCGCTGTTGTGGCATGGGACGTTCTGGACGGAGATTTCGGTAAAGAACTGGCTGCCCATTGTGAAAAGCAAACCGGCCTGAAAACACTGGCTTATGGTGAAACAGGTTTTCGTAACTTCACCAACAACACCCGTGAGATCCGCAAACCGGCGGATATGAAAGGCCTGAAGTTCCGCGTTCAGCCGATCCCGCTTTATGTGGAAATGGTCAAAGGCCTGGGCGGTGAGCCGACACCGATTGCATGGTCCGAACTGCCGAACGCCCTGTCCACCGGCGTTGTGGACGGCCAGGAAAACCCGGTTGGCGTGATCTACAACAACAAACTGCACAAGCTGCAAAAATACATGACGTTGGACGGTCACGTCTATGCAGCGGACTTCCTTGTCATCAATGCAGATTTCTTCAATTCCTTAAGCGATGCGGAAAAAGCGGTTGTGAGCCGTGCGGCTAAAATTGCTGGTAACATGGGCCGTTCCATCCAGCAGTTCAATACGGCTGCGGGCGTTAAGGGGGTAAGCTCAGAAGGCATGAAGGTTTATTCCCCGACAGCGGCGGAACTGGCTGAATTCCGTAAACTGGCGCAACCGGCAGTGAAAAAATGGCTGGCTGGTGAGCTGGGCGATGATGCCGGCTGGATCAAAAAGCTTGATGAGGCTGTCAGCAAAGCTTCCATGTAAAAGCTGAAGAACATAGGATGGCTCAAGGTATAGTGACTTTGAGCCATCTTTGTATCTGCATCCATCTTTGGGGAACACGTACGTCATGACCATATTTAATAGAAAACTTTCTCTTTTTTGTGCATGGGGCGCAGGAATTTCGATGGTTTTAATATTCACCATTATCCTGATCAATTCCGTGATGCGCTACAGCACGGGAAAATCAATGCAAATGGGGGAAGAGCTACCGGTTTACATATCGGTTTATGGCGTCATGTTCGGGGTGGTGCTGGCCTATTTGCAAGGCCGTCATATCAATTTTACCATTTTCATTCTCAAGGCACCGAAAAGAGTTCAACAATATGTTGCCCTTTTGCTGGATGTTGTAATGGTGGGCGTTGGCTTTTCCCTGTCCTATTCAGGTTGGTTGTTGATGCAGAAACGGGGCTATGTTGAAGCGTCCGGGATCATCGGTACAGCCAAGGAGATCGCTCAAGCCACCGGCTTTTCTTGGTTCAAGCAATTTGGGTTGATGTCCAGCTGGTATTTTTCATTCTGTTTTGGCGGGGCGTTGCTTGGGCTTGCAGCCGTCACGCTGGTAGCGCAACATATCTCAACCATGAACAAGGAGGGGTAAGCACATGGCGATTGCAATTTTCCTTTTGACCCTCGTTTTGGGGATGCCCATTGTCTTTGCCATTGTGGCGGCCTTGATTTACTTCATGGTGACGGGGGATCTGCCCTATCATATTCGTCTTGTTTCCACGCAGATGTTCAAGGGCATGGCCTCTTACCCGTTGCTGGCCATTCCGCTGTTTGTTCTGGCCGGGGAGTTGATGAACGAAAGCGGCATCACCAGCCGGATTATTGCCTTTGCCAATCTGTTGGTCGGGCGAATGCGTGCAGGCCTTGCCCTTGTCAATATCTGGGCATCGGTTATTTTTGCCGGGCTTTCCGGCTCTGCCATTGCCGATACCTCTGCGCTGGGGCGTGTGTTTGTCCCGGAAATGGAAAAACACGGGTATCGACGAGACTTCGCAGCGGCTCTGACAGCGGCTTCTTCCGTTATCGGCCCCATTATTCCACCGTCCATCCCGGTGATTATTTATGCGCTCACCGTCAGCGGTGTTTCGGTGCCCGCCCTGTTTGTTGGTGGTGTTGTTCCCGGCGTGTTGCTGGCGATTTTCCTGTCCCTTTACGTTATGTTCGTGGTGAAAACGGACCATGGGCATGAAACGGCCGCCTTGGGGCAGGGGAAATCGGCCCGCGAAGCTTTTGTGGGCGGCATTATCCCTTTGTTGATGCCGGTGTTTGTGGTCGGTTCCATCCTGCTCGGTGTGGTGACACCAACGGAAGCGGCCAGTTTTGCCGTTGCTTATGCGTTGTTCATCGGGGTATTTATTTATAAAGAGATCGACCTGTCGAAGCTGCCGCGCATTTTCAGTGATGCCATGCGTGACAGTGCAGTGATTATGGTGATTATCGCCGCTGTTTCTGCGGCCAACTGGGTGCTGACCTATAACCGCGTGCCCAATATGCTGACAGATTGGGTGCTCAGTGCGGTGGATAGCCCGATTGTCTTTCTGTTGGTGGTTAATGCGCTGTTCCTGTTTGTCGGGTTGTTTCTGGAAGGCATCGCCGCCATGCTGGTGCTGGTGCCGATCCTGCATCCCATTGCCGTCAGTCTCGGGATCGACCCGGTTCATTTCGGCATTGTGGTGATTTTCAACCTGATGATCGGCCTGATCACACCCCCGCTGGGCCTTTGCCTGTTTGTCGCGGAAGCGATTGCCAACGTTGGCCTCGGTGCCTTGATCCGTCAGATCATCCCCCTGTTTGTGGTTGAACTGGTGGTCCTGTTGGTGATCACCCTCGTCCCCCAAACCGTGACGGGGCTGCCCAACCTGTTTGGGTATTGAGCTGACGTGGTTTTGGGATGAAAATGTTGTCACACTGGCGAAAGCCAGTGTCCATAAGTCGCTGTTTTAAACGCTCTGGATGCTGGCCTACGCCAGCATGACGTTGTTTTTCATTATCCCGAATTGGCGACAAATTAAATTTTGCTAAGCCCTCAACTGAACTTGGCGGCTTTGTTTCTATTGACTTCAGCAATCAGTTTTCTATCTTCGAAATACCATCTGACAATTTTAAGCTTTGGGCAGGAGCAGCTACTGCATTCCCATTTGGTATTGCCGGTTTCGTGAATTAGAACAATGGGGCTTGCACTGATTGCTTCCTCAATTTCTTTTCTCAATGAGTAATTGTTTGTAAATGATCCTGAGAGGACATCCTGAAGCAACTGGGACATATCGCTTTCATTTTCAACTTCCATAAGGGCTTTTGGTATCAATTTTGATGCCAGATAACAATTCAGGTCATGTTCGTCGATCTCTTTAGTCGCGCATTTCAGGCATTGCCTGCCTTGGATAGTGTCGTGGCCCGCGAAAATTGATTGTGTCTCTGCTTCCATATCAGGGTCATCAAGGTAAGCAATAGCAAAGCTTGGCCTGCGAATGAGTTGGCTTTTTAGATGACGTATGAGCTGAATATGATCAATTCCTTCAACTTGTCCTGCATAATCGGCTTGTTTGGCAGCAGCACTTGATACAGCAGATAGGCAGTCCATCAACATATTTGCAAAGGGTTCGCTCTGAGGAAGGATGTTGTGACCATTGTGGCTTGAATTGATAATCAAGTCATTTAGGGTTCCCATGCCTCCATATGCTCGGAAGTGATGCTCGACGTTTCGGTTGCTTTCCCATTCTTCGATATCTATCTGCATCCAGTCAGCCCAGTAATCAATTCCTGTTGATGAGAACAGCTGCTGCAAAGCCTCTACGGACAAGAGATATGGGTGAGTTGGCATTCAGTGCCTCCAGAGGATTAAGCTGAATTCAAGAGATGCAGAGCAATGCTTGTAATCACGGACCCAAATATTGTTCCTGCTAGAAAGACAAGGGTACGATTCCAGATCAGGCGTTCGAGTGAGCGCATTCTCATATCAAGGCGTACAATTTCGGATCTGAATTGTTTGTCAGATTGCTCTCACGTATCTTTGTCTCAAGCCGTTTTTTGATTGAACTAATCTCTTTCGTCATTGTTATCTCTTGGTTCTTTTGTGCGAGTGTTCTTTGTACGATAAGGTTTGAATGTTTTGTATCATGCAACTTTGAGGTAGTCATTTAGAAAGTATGTTTGTTTACCAATACTGGAATGGAAAAGAAACCCCCGTCAGAATGATCTGACGGGGGTTTCTTATTTTGTCCTTCTTGGAGCCAATAAAGAAGCCAAGGAGGTTTGCACCATTCCTTAAGAAGAATAATACATTTTATACTCGACCGGGTGCGGAGCGTGTTCGAAGTTGTAGACTTCTTCCCACTTGAGTTCCAGGTAGCCGTCGATCATGTCGTCGTCCATAACGCCACCGGCTTTGAGGAATTCGCGGTCAGCATCAAGAGATTCCAGAGCTTCGCGCAGGGAACCTGCAACAGTCGGGACCTCAGCCAGTTCTTCCGGCGGAAGGTCGTAGAGGTTTTTATCCATGGCATCGCCGGGGTGGATTTTGTTCTGGATACCGTCAAGACCAGCCATCATCATGGCAGTGAAGGCCAGATACGGGTTGGCAACAGCATCCGGGAAGCGGATCTCAACACGTTTGCCTTTCGGGCTCGGAGAGAACGGAATACGGCAGGATGCTGAACGGTTACGGGCAGAATATGCCAGCAGAACCGGTGCTTCGAAACCCGGAATCAAACGCTTATAAGAGTTTGTGGACGGGTTGGTGAAAGCGTTCAGGGCTTTGGCGTGTTTGATGATACCGCCGATGTAGTACAGGCAGGTATCGGACAGGTCGGCATAGCCGTTACCAGCAAACAGCGGTTGGCCGTCTTTCCAGATGGACTGGTGTGTGTGCATGCCGGAGCCATTGTCACCCGCGATCGGTTTCGGCATGAATGTAGCCGTTTTGCCGAAGCCGTGAGCAACCATGTGAACAACGTATTTGTATGTTTGTACGTTGTCGGCCTGTTCAACCAATGTACCGAACATCATGCCCAGTTCGTGCTGAGACGGGGCAACTTCGTGGTGGTGTTTGTCCATTTTCAGGCCCATCTCTTTGGCGATGGTAACCATTTCAGCGCGCAGGTCCTGTGCGGAGTCTACCGGCGGTACCGGGAAGTAGCCGCCTTTTACGCCCGGACGGTGGCCTGTGTTGCCTTCGTCGAACTCTTTGCCTGTTACGTACGGGCCTTCGTCAGAGTCGATTTCGAAAGAACATTTGTTCATGTCCACTTGGTACTTAACATCGTCAAAAACGAAGAATTCCGGTTCTGCACCGAAGTAAGCTGTGTCACCAATACCTGTGGATTCCAGATAAGCCAGCGCTTTTTTGGCGATAGAACGCGGGTCACGGTTGTAAGGTGTGCCGGAGCTCGGCTCGTAAATGTCGCAGTTTACGATCAGGCAGGGCTGAGCGGAAAACGGGTCGATCACAGCTGAAGACGGGTCCGGGATCAGGCACATGTCAGATTCGTTAATGGCTTTCCAGCCTTCGATGGAGGAACCATCGAACATGATGCCATCTTCAAAATCGCCTTCGGTGAGGACATCGGCACACATGGTCAGGTGTTGCCACTTACCGCGCGGGTCTGTGAAGCGCAGGTCGATATAGTCGATTTCGTTTTCTTTGCAGACTTTGAAGATATCCGCAGGAGTTTTGCAATCCAAGGGCATAATGCTTTCCCTTCCCTTACTTACTTTGTTGTGAAAAATGATAAAAGGTGATCACTGAAGACGTTAGACAGCTTCCGCGCCGGTTTCACCGGTGCGGATGCGAATGGCTTCTTCCACAGTGGAGATGAAGATTTTACCGTCGCCGATACGGCCCGTGTGGGCGGCCTGTTGAATGGCTTCAACGGCGCCTTCGACCATGCTATCGTCAACAACGAGTTCGATTTTAACTTTTGGCAAAAAGTCGACGACATATTCAGCGCCGCGATAAAGTTCGGTGTGACCTTTCTGACGACCGAAACCTTTGGCTTCGATAACCGTGATGCCTTGCAGCCCTACTTCGTGGAGGGCTTCCTTGACCTCATCCAGTTTAAACGGTTTGATGATGGCCTCGATTTTTTTCATCAGTTTGATGCCTCATGTCTGTATGTGTTTCTACTTCCCAAAAGACCACTTCCTGTCGGGGTAAGAAAACAGAGAAGTGTATCCGGCTGAAAATAAAGCATGGATCGTGCCAGTTTCTGCAATATGGTTGAAATTCAAGGAAACACCGGAGTCGTAATCTTTGAGGTTGATGGAGTGCCTTTTTTTTACCCAAATATAGTGTTTAAAAAATAGGCATATGTCTAAAAAATGCTCTCCATAGGGCGCCGTGTCATCTTGTTGACCCGCGACAGCCTCATGGTTTGGGCCTATGTTAATCCGAAATTCATTGTTACAAAATGCTAAAAAGAAAAAAAGAGAAAAAATATATTACTAGATTGTTTTTATTGGATAAAAATATAACTGATCAGGGGGGTAGACTGTGTCTGTGGACCGGGGCGGTAACGACTCGCGCTTTTACGAACGGGGCAGCTGCTTCTATAGATTTGTGCAATTGCATATAAAATAAGATATAGATGTCAGTTGCTGCACATCTCTTAAGCGAAAGAAAAATGTCATGACGGATCATTTGAATGAATTTCGAAAACGCGCTAATCTTGAAAAAGAACAACAGTCTCTCTTTCTGTTTGGCTGGCGTGACGAGCAGGGGCAAGGTGGGGACTATGGTTTAAATGTGGGGCCGGCTCAAAAAACATTTCAAACGTTGATCCAGACTACCTATATGTTTCAGGACAGGCCGTCTTTTCGCATATATTGTCGCCCGTTTGAAATGACGCAGGAACAGTTTGAATATCTTCAGGAATATGATCTGGATACCGAAGCCTTTTTAGTACAACTAGGTCCGTTGCCTGAGGTTTGTTGTGAGGTTGATCTATCCCAGTACGCGTCGGCTTTCTCAGCTTTGGAAGGGTTGGGTTGAATTAATTAATTCTAATAATTAATTTTATTATATTTTACATAGTAAATATAAAATATAAGACCACTGTAATAATACGTAATGCATTAGAATAATTTACTTTTTTATCATTCCTGTGTTATTTATAGAGTGTTGGTATATCTGAAAAGCTATACACTTATGCAGCTAGAAGCATAGTCACAACAATCTATTATCGGCTGAATGGGGTAGGAACGATGAGTAGAGTAATTAAAGGACAATATAAACTAAATAGTTTACCTTCCGAGTCAAAACTGTCCTCAGGCACATGCTGTGTTCTGGACGGGAAAAGTCTCCTGTTGTCAGTTTTGATGTTTTGGGTTCTGGTTTTTGGCTATGCCCAAATGGCTTGGGGGCAATCACAGGCTCCTGCGTTGAGTTTGATAGACGAACAGGCCATTGAGGAAATCCGTGACTGGTTGAAAGCGCCTGTGGTCGAAATGTCCATTCAGGCTCAGAACAAAAAGTATGACGGGGTGGACCAAAGCGCGATTGATGCATTGGATAAACAATGGCGTGCCGAACGCAAACTGGCGGACCAGCCGCTTATCGCTGCCACTCTTAGCAGTCCGCTTTCAAATTATGTAACGCAAATTCAGGCGGCTTCAGGCGGGTTGTTTACGGAAATCTTTGTGATGGACAGATATGGCCTGAATGTGGGGCAAAGCTCAATCACATCGGACTTCTGGCAGGGTGACGAAGGAAAATTCCAAAAAACGTTCCCAAAAGGCGTAAATACAGTTTTTGTCGATGAAGCCGAATTTAACGAAGAAAGCAAAACATGGCGCGCGCAAGTCAACATGACGGTCGCAAACTCTAAAGGTGAAGCGATTGGTGCCGTTACGGTTGAATATAATCTGACGGAACTCGCACGCCGTCGTGGCGTTCTTTAAGAGCAAGAGCGGGGTATAGAACAATGAACTTCCTTAGACATATAAAAATTTCCCAAAAGCTGGCGCTGGCTTTTTCGGTCCTTATCGGCATCTCGCTTTTGATGGCTTTTCTTGCCTTTTCCTCCATTAACGATGTCAAGCAGGCAGATGCTGAAAGCGATGCCGCAACGCAAATGGAAGCGGCAAATGAACAATTTCAGGCGAGCTTTTTAACGCAAAGACAAAAGTTGCTTTATTTTCTGCTGACAGGTGACCGTGACGGCCTGAAAGAGTATGAGGAATTGCAAAAACAGACTCTTGACCTGTTTGGTGATCTGCAAAAGAAAGCTAACGGAAATGCCGTTATCGCCACGCCAATTGCCCAGTTGGGTAAATATTATCAGGAATGGACAGGGAATTTTGCGGACAAACAGGTACAGTTGATGCGCAATTATCTCACGGTTAACGAGGCTCGTGCCATTGAAGTGACCGGTATGCCCGAAGCCTTGATGGACAACTTTGACAAGACAGCGCAAAAACTCAGTCATGCACTGGAAGTCATTGTCGATCAGGCTATGGAAAGAAGAGATGCCGCCATGGGGCGTTTTACCATGACCATTTTGGTATCCATTGGTATTTCGGTTCTGGCCGCACTGATTTTCGGCTATATGCTGACAAGGTTGATTGCCCGCCCGATTTCACGCATTACCGATGTAATGGATACGTTGGCACATGGCAAGCTTGATATCGAAATTCAAGGCGCAGACCGCCGTGATGAGATTGGGGCAATGGCCAATGCCGTGGAAGTGTTCAAACAGAACGCAGTCAAACAGCGTGAGCAACAGGCCAAGGAAGCCGAACAGCAGGAACATGAACGCCTGCGGACCCAAAGAATGACGGAATTGGCCCAGGAGTTTGACGAGAAAATGACCAATGGTCTGCAAGTGGTTGCGCAGTCTGTGGAAGATGTGACGGATTCAGCTTCAACCATGGCTGGAAACGCACTGGAAACGGGGACCCTTTCCCATGATGCATCCAGTGCGATTGATCAGGCCAGTACCAATATCCAAACGGTTTCGGCTGCGACAACGCAATTGTCTTCTTCCGTCAGTGAAATCTCTCGTCAGATGGCACAGACGTCAGATGTGACACGTGCAGCAGTTGGTGAAATTGAAAGCACGAATGCCCGGGTGGTTTCGCTTAACGATGCAGCAGATCGCATTGGCGAAGTTATCAAGATTATCAGCGATATTGCCGAACAAACCAACCTGTTGGCACTGAACGCCACCATTGAGGCGGCACGTGCCGGTGATGCCGGTAAAGGGTTTGCCGTTGTTGCCAGTGAAGTGAAAAATCTGGCGAACCAGACGGCCAAAGCCACCGACCAGATTGGGTTGCAGATTGCAGAAATCCAGTCTGAAACAGGTGCGGCGGCAGATGCTGTTCTGGGCATTGGCGAGACCATTCGCAAAATTGATGAATTAACGGCTGCCGTGGCTTCTGCTGTGGAAGAACAAGGCGCTGCAACCAGTGAAATTGCCCGCAACGTGGACGAAGCTGCACGCGGTACCAATCAGGTTGCCAATGTTGTTCAGTCTGTTGCCAAGGCAGCAGATGAAACCGGAAAACTTGCAGACAGTCAGAAAAAGACTGTTGTGCAATTGGGTGATAACAACAATGTTCTGAAATCGGATATTGATGACTTCCTCAATACAGTGAAAAACTTGTAAAAGGTGAATTCATATCCGGATGTGAAAAAAGACTAAGACTGCATCTTACAGCCTCAAACATGGCCCTCGTTTCAGAACGGGGGCCATTCTTTTTTTACTGTGGTGAAAAAAGATCAGGAAAGCCGTGCTGAATTCAGGTTTATGGTTTGATCAAACAGTTCAGGGGCGAGGTCGCGGTGGCTGATGACGATCAGGGTTTTGTCTTTCAGGTATTGGCTGACAGCCTGCATCAGGCGTTGTTCCAGCAGAACATCCACTCCTTCGCTGGGTTCATCCAGAATAAAAATATGGGCCGGTTTCAGCAGGGCACGGGCCAGCCCGACACGGCGAATTTGCCCGCCTGAGAGGTTGTATCCCTGTTCACCCAAGGGGGTGTAAAGGCCGTCTTCGAGTTTTTCAATCAGTTTGCTGAGCTGACAGACATTAATCACACGTTCAATATCTTCGCGTGTGGCATCGGGGGCACCAAGGCGCAGGTTCTCCAGCAGGGTACCACAGAAGATGTCTACATCCTGCGTAGCAACGCTGAACAGGGATAGGCGATGTTCTTGCGTTAGGGTTACCAGATTTGTTTTTCCCATGCAGATCTGGCCCTGCTGTGGTTTTCTGATGCCCAGCAGCAGGTCTGCCAAGGTGCTTTTTCCGGTGCCTGAAGGGCCTTTAAGCAAGAGATGCTGCGCGGGGGCAAGGCTGAAATTCAGGTTTTTAATGATGTCCTGTGCGCCATTATGGCGAAAGTGAAGGCCTTTGACCTCCAAGGTCGCATGGGGCAGCAGGGCCGGGCATTGCCCCCCTTTTGGGGTGGCTTGTTCGGTTTCAAAAGACAGGATACGCTGGGCTGATACAACCAGTTCCGGCAGAAGCTTCATGGCCGGGGCGATGGGGGCGATGGCTTCAAAACTGGCGAGGGTGAACATCACGCTCAAGACAAAATCCGGCTGATTGAGCTGGCCTGTTTGTAGCAGCGGCAGGCAAACAACAAAGACACAGAGCACCCCCAGTTGAGAAAGGAGCCAGACAAGATTTTTTGAAAGGCTGTCTGCCCGGTTAGCACTGCGCAAAGCCTGTGCACGTTGGTCAAAGGCTTCATTGAAACTGCGGCTGTTTTCATCCAGTGCCTGATAGCTGACCAGATCGGCTAAGCCATCAAGATAATCGACACTTTTGCGTTTGATCTCTTCAGCAGTGAGAACGTTTTTTTTAGCCGATCTGTGGGCCATGGCAAGGGCAAAGACAGGGATCACGAGCCCGGCGCAGAGCAGGAAAAGACCGATGACCAGCCCGGCCTGTAGTTGGAAACGCAGGATGAATACCAGACAGGCGATGAGGGCCAGCAGCCCGGCAATGGCCGGGACAAGGACTTTGATATAAAGGCCTTGCAGGCGTTCAATATCCAGTTGTGCGCGGTTGGCAAGGTCCGAACTGTGGAAATGTTCAATTTTATCCAGCGGGTTTTGTGCCAGATCGGAAAAAATTTTGGTGCGCAACTGCCCGAGAAAGCGAAAGGTGGCTTCATGGGTGATGAGCCGTTCCAGATATCGCCCGCCGGTGCGCACAATGGCACAGCCCCGGATGAGTGCCGCCGGGGTAAAATAGTTCATGGAAACACCGGCCAGCCCGGCAACCCCCATGGCGGTGATAAACCAGGCCGATGTGGTCAGCAAGGTGATATTGGCCAGTGTGCTTAAGGTGGAGAGAAGAATGCCGCCAACAGCCCAGAACCAGAACGGCCTGAACAGATGGACCAGTTTTATGAGGTCTTTCATGCCACGGCCTCCTCTTTGCTATAGAGGGCGGCGTATCGTGTGTCTTGAGCCATCAGTTCGTCATGGCTACCGCTTTCGACAATCCGGCCGTTTTCCATATAGCATATCGTATCTGCCAAGCTCAGGCTTTGCAGGCGGTGTGCGATGATCAACAGGCTATGGCTACCTTTCAGGCGCTCAAGCGTATCAAGGATCATGCTTTCTGTTGCAGGGTCCAGATTGGCGGAAGGTTCATCCATCACAATCAGCGGGGCATCTTTAAGCAAAACACGCGCAAGGGCTAAACGGCGTCTTTCCCCGCCGGAAAGAAACCGCCCCTTTTCCCCGACCTGTTGCACAAATCCGTTGGGCATACCCTCTATGGCGTCGATCAAACCTGCATCCTGTGCTGCCTTTCTGACCTTTATTTCATTTTGCAATTTCGGTGACAGGGCGATGTTATGGGCGATGGTGGAAGAAAAAATATGCGGGTTCTGTGGCAACCATGAAATTTGTTGGGACCAGTTGTGTGCGCCAAGCTGGTCTATGGTTTTTCCATCCAGTGTCAAATGGCCGCTATCAGGTTTGAGAAAACCCAAAACAAGGTCAATCAACGTGCTTTTGCCCACACCACTGGGGCCGACAAGCGCAACGGCTTGCCCCACAGGCAGCTCCAGATTGATGTCATGCAAAACTTCCGGCCCGTCCGGGTAACTGAAATGAATGTTCTGTAAGGATAGTCCGTTTGAAGAAGGGGGGAGAGGTGTTGCGCAGGCAGGGTCTTCCGGCGCGCGGTTGAGGATGCTCAGGATTTCATCGGCAGCGGCTGTGGCTTCCATACGGATATGATAGTTGGTACCGAGGTTGCGCAAAGGTTGGTAAAATTCCGGGGCCAGCAGCAAAACGAGGAAGCCGTCCTGAAACGCCATGTCACCGCTCAGCAGGCGAAACCCAATAAAGACAGCCAGCAGGGCAATGGACACCGTGGAAAAGAATTCAAGGGTGACGGAAGACAGAAAGGCGATGCGTAACACACCCATGACCCGGTTTTTGTAATCATGGGACAGCTCGGCAATCACGGCTGTTTCACGCTGGCTGGCATTGAATAATTTTAGGGTGGTCAGCCCACGCAGGCTGTCTTGCAGGCGTGCGCCCAGCCGTAACAGGGCTGCCCATTGGTTCTGGTTGGCCTTGCCAGCCCCTTTTCCGATGAGGATCATAAAAAGCGGGATGAGGGGGGCTGTCAGGGCAAAGACAAGGGCGGATAATGGGTCGGTAGGAAGGGTCAGAAACAAAATGGCGATGGGGATCAGCATGACATGTAAGAGAGCGGGTAGGTATTTGGAAAAATACCCGTCAAATGTTTCCACCCCTTCGACCATCAAGGTGGAAAAATGGCCGCGTTCAATATCTTCAATCCGGCGTGGCCCTAATGCCTTGATTTTATCGACGAGAGCTTGACGGACTTGCTTTTGAACGCTCAGCCCCATTTCAAAACCTTGCTTCTCATTGAAGTTTTGTAAAAGAAAACGAATGCCAATGAGTAAGGCGGCACCACTGAGCCAACTGAGCACACTTTCAAGTGTGCCTTGTTCAAAGACAACGGCGTTAATGATATGGGCCAAAATCCACATCTGGGCAATCAACAGAACACCATTGAGCCAGACGGTGAAGGCGAGCCTGAAAAAGGCAGGCTTCAAAGTGCTTTTAAGCCGTTTAAAAAGGGCCGGAGCGGTTTCAACTGATGGGGATGTCATGGCGCGGCTCCTTTGTAAGGAAAGGGCGTGCCTGTTTGCACCCTTGGGCTAAGTTATGGGTGAAACAGGCACGCTATAACGCGAGGAGGCGTTATTCGTCCGTCTCGTTTTTACTGTCGAAGGCGTTTTCAGCCTCGTACCATAGGGCGTTGATGATGCCGATGGACAAGGCGGCAGTCAGCCCGAGTATCCATGCGAAGTACCACATGAGGAATCTCCTTTTGGTTAATAGGCAGAATGACTGCGTACTTTGATTTCTTCAACAGTGACCTTGCCCCACATCCTGTAATAGCACCACACGGTGTATGTCAGAACGATGGGAAGAAAGATCGCGACGGCCCAGAACATGACAGTCAGGGTGAGATGGCTGGAAGGCGCATCCCAAACTGTCAGGCTGGAATTGGGTTGTGTGCTGGACGGCATGATGAACGGGAACATGGACAGCCCGGCAGTACCGATGATACCGGTCATGCCCAGTGCGCTGGTGATAAAACCAAGCCCCGGTCGTTTGATGCGTGACAGCAAGATGGTTGCAAAGATTCCGACAAAACCGATGATCGGCGCCAGCATGGCAACCGGGTAAGCATCATAGATTTTCAGCCAGGCCCCTGTTTCCACGATGACTTCCTTTGCCAACGGGTTGGGCAGGGCATCCAGTGCAGGCTGGTTGACAATCACATAACCATCAATGCCATAAGTCACCCAGACACCGCCCAAGGCAAAGCAAACAGCGGCGATAAGACCCAGAATGCTCACAGCCTTTGAAGCACGTGAGGCAATCGGGTCTTCGGTGCGCAATTGCAGCCAGATGGCCCCATGGGCGGCCAGCATGGTAAAGCTGATGACGCCTGCCAGCAGAGCAAACGGGTTGAGCAAGGGCAGCAGGGCGCTCAGCAATGAGCCTTCATAATGCGCACGCAGCAGTTCATCCAGATGGAAAGGAACGCCTTGCAACAGGTTGCCAAACGCCACACCGAAGATGAGCGAGGGAATGGCCCCACCTGCAAACAGGCCCCAGTCCCATGCGTTGCGCCAGCGTGCGTCCCCGATCTTGGAACGGTAATCAAACCCGACAGGCCTGAAGAACAGGGCAAACAGTACCAGCAGCATGGCCATGTAAAAGCCGGAAAATGCAGCGGCATAAACGGCCGGCCAGGCGGCAAAAATGGCCCCGCCTGCGGTAATTAGCCAGACCTGGTTGCCATCCCAGTGCGGCCCGACAGTATTGATGATAACACGGCGTTCTTCGTCGGATTTACCAAGGAAAGGCAGCAGACTGCCAACCCCCATATCCATGCCGTCCGTGATGGCGAACCCGATCAGCAAAGCGCCGACGAGGATCCACCAGATGAATTTTAAGATTTCATAATCAAAAATCATGATCAGGGTCTCCTCTTACTCAGCCGGGTTCAATTGGGAAGCGGTACTTTCACCGTGGTAACGTCCGGTGCCAAGTGATGCAGGCCCTTTGCGGGCAAATTTGAACATCAGATAGATTTCAATTACCAGCAGGAAGGTGTAAAAGCTGACAAATCCAATGAGACTGAAGATCAGATCGCCGGTTGTCAGGCTGGAGGTGGCAAGCGAGGTTGGCAAAATTTCACCGATCGCCCAAGGTTGTCGCCCGTATTCGGCCACAAACCAGCCCATTTCACAGGCCAGCCACGGCAAGGGGATGCAGTAAAGCAGGCCTCTAAGCAACCAGCGCTGATT
This sequence comes from Terasakiella sp., assembly GCA_050297075.1. GTDB lineage: Bacteria > Pseudomonadota > Alphaproteobacteria > Rhodospirillales > Terasakiellaceae > Terasakiella. The sequence continues at coordinate 123,065 of JBNKSC010000026.1, read as the reverse complement.
TTGAATGGTGCGCCGGATGGTGAAATAGAAAGTCGCCCCAATCAGGAACAGCATGATAAAGCCGAAAGCCACCATAATACGGAAGGTCCAGAACAGCGGGGCAACGGCCGGAATGGTATCTTTGACCGCCATGGCAATCTGTTCTTCTGTCGCATCCACCACATTGTCTGTGTAAGGTTTCAGTAACAACCCATAACCCAAGTCTTTTTTATGGGCATCAAAGGAGAGTTGGGTTGATATGGATTTATCACCTTTTCGGATTTTTTGCAGATAGTTGTATGCGATGATACCGGAACGGATACGCGTTTCGTGCTCTTTCATCAAATCCTTGATGCCGGTGACTTCCTTGTCCGTTGAACGGGTGGCAATCAAGCCCAATGCAAAAGGAATTTTGATGGCATAATCGGTTTCATGGGTTTGATCGTTTGGAAAACCGAACAGGGTGAAAGGGGCCGGTGCAGGCAGGGTTTCATATTCTGCTTCAATGGCGGCCAGTTTGACTTTTTGCACATCGCCCAGTTCATAGCCGCTTTCATCGCCCAGTACGATGACCGAAAGGGCAGAGGCCAGACCAAAGCCGCAGGCAATGGCGATGGAACGTTTTGCAAAGTCTGTATCGCGTCTTTTCAACAGATAAAAGGCGCTGATGCCGAGAACGAACATGGAGGCTGTGACGTAACCGGCAGCAACCGTATGCACGAATTTCACCTGCGCAACCGGGTTGAACAGGACATCGAAAAAGCTGACCATTTCCATGCGCATGGTTTGGGCGGAAAATTCAGAACCGACCGGGTTTTGCATCCAGCCGTTGGCAACCAGAATCCACAGGGCGGAAAGGTTGGAGCCAAGAGCAGTGAAGAATGTAACGGTCAGGTGCTGGCGTCGCGTGAGTTTATCCCAACCCAGAAAGAACAGGCCGATAAAGGTGGATTCAAGGAAGAAAGCCATCAGGCCTTCAATGGCAAGCGGAGCCCCGAAGACATCGCCTACGTAATGCGAATAATAGGACCAGTTTGTCCCGAATTCGAATTCCATGGTTAGGCCGGTGGTCACACCCAGGGCAAAGTTGATGCCGAAAAGTTTGCCCCAGAATTTCGTCATGTCTTTGTAGATTTCATTCTTGGTCATCACGTAAGTGGCTTCCATGATGAATAAAATCCACGAAATCCCGAGTGTAAGCGGAACGAAAAGGAAATGGTACATTGCAGTTGCTGCAAATTGCCATCTCGACAGTTCGATAAAGGTTTGGTCTAGCATAATGCTGCCTCCAAGCAGATTATCTCAAAAAAATAAACAAATACGTACAAGTCGTTTTGTCGTCGTGAGAGGATGGTCGTTTTTAACGTGAACGCGCAAAATGGGCGTTCGGGAAGAACGACTTAAGCCATCGGAGGTGCGCGTGGTGACCATTGGGCATGTTCGAAGCGTTTAACGGCTTTTGAACAGTCCGCTGTATAGATGGCACTGACAACCTTGTCTTGCGGGGGGGTAAGGTCAAGTGTCTGTCCTATCAATGTATGGGGGATATGCGGGTTGACCAATGCACTGACAAGGCACAGGTCACAGTAAAATCCTCGGCTTTGCGGGGAAACAGGTTGTTGTTCCTTTTGACCTACAGGTACAGCAAAACAGATACTGTTTCGCAGATCATCTATGAAGCTTTTGTTTTTAGGAGCTGTTGTTTCAAACAGAATGATGGGAAAGGCAAACTGGAAGATAAAAGCAATGATCAGGATGGCACCGATATCGGGCTTAATCCTTCTGATCAGGCTATATGGCCTTTTTTGCTTTTTCATCTTGGTACCTTTCTGTCATCCCCGTCCGACAGGATGGGTTTTCAGATAGGAGTGCACCGCTGTCAACGGGTCCTCTTCGGCGGTGACCATAACGTCCACATCGAAACGTTGCAAGCGTTTAGGGAAATGTTCTCCGCAACTGCCTGTGATCAAAACATCAACGGCGGTTACAGGGTGAGGGGTGGAACGGTCATAAGCATGCAGGGAATTTTCTTTTGGAAGGTCCAGACGGTCCACTTCTTCAATCTGTTGTGCGGCATCCACATGATAGATCAAAAAGCGTCTGGTTTTACCTGCATGCTTGGTAACCGTTTTGAAGTTTTGACTGGTTACTGCAATTAACATTTTTAAAACCACTTTTTGTATTAAGTGTGGCTAATGTAGATTGTGTTTACAGTCCTGGCATTGATAATTCGCAATGGTCTTTCAGTTTATGATCATTCCAGCAAATGTTCATAGCGCTTGTCGGTTAATGTTTTCAGGAAAGCAACCAGCGCATTGATGCGTTTTTCATCTAGCGCATCACCGACTTTAAGGTCTTTTTCCGAAAGGGTTTCGGCCACTTCTGCGGGTCCCCAATCCTGCCCCGTTTCCGGGTTGATCTGTGCATTGGGGGAACGGGAGTTATATTTGTTGTAGAATTTAATCACGGTGCGCAGGTCTTTAAAGACGCCGTTATGCATATAGGGGGCGGTGATGGCGATGTTGCGTAAGGTCGGCACCTTATATTTGCCGCGTTCACTGTCTTCGTTGACAGCCGGGTTTGCCAGCAGGCCGTCATCTACAGCGCCTTTGCCAACACCGGTTTTGTTGCGCAAGGCGGTATTCACCGGCACGCCGATGTTGTGATATTCGTAATTGGTGAAGGTTTCCTTTTGTGTCCCGGGTGTTTTTTGTAACTGGTGACAGATGTTGCAGTTGGTGAATTGTTGGGAAAAGAACAACACACGCCCAAGTTCTTCCTGATCGCTCAGTTTGACTTCACCGCGCAGGTAGCGGTCGTATTTGGAATCAAAGGGCGCAAATTCGGCTGTTTGTTCAAAAGCTTCTATGGCTTTTGTCATGGCGGCATAAGCCTTTTTCGAGTCATTGAAAATCCCATCGCCGAAATTGGCTTTGAAGCGACTGACATATTCAGGGTTGGTTTTCAGGCGTGCGATGACAGCTGTTTCATCTTTTATCCCCATTTCAGCCGGGTTGAGCGGCGGACCGCCAGCCTGATCTGCCAAGGTTGCGGCACGTCCATCCCAGAACTGGCCGCCTTTGTATTTCCCCTCTTTTGTTTTATGGAAAGCCGGGCTGAACAGGGCGTATGCCGCACTGGGGGCCTGACGGTCCCCTATGGAATGGCCGTTGTCCCCAAGGGATGCCATTTTTTCCACACCATTGTCGCGTGGGTCGGTGAAACCTGTTTGAGGATCATGACAGGTCGCACAGGCTTGCGTGCCGTTTTTTGATAGGTCGGTTTCGAAAAAAAGCAATTCACCCAAGGCCGCCAGAGGGCTTTTATCTTCCGCCTGTGCGGATGGGCTGGTGATTGCAAGGCCGAGAAGGAGGGCGGGCAGGGTATGGCGAATATGTAACATGGGTGCTCGGTTCTTTTTAAGGAAAGGTCAATCTGACATATCCATGACAGGTTAAGGGATTTTGTCAAGATAATGTTTCTCATTATCATTCGCATTTGATGGCGACTTTTATTGTCCTGCTGGGGAATGGCAGGTTTGCACGTGCAATATCTATTTCGCTTGGCAGCTCTTTGGGAAGTAGCGTACAGTTCAGACAAGAATAGTTATAAATTGAAAAAGTGTTTTACGCTCATGAGCTTCCGATCTTTCACGGTTCTGTTTGTTTTAGCAGTCTTTGTTGGTTTTCAATTCTCTTTGGAGGCGCAGGCACAACAAAAACCGCCCCAGAAAAAGATACGTGTAGTTAAGGTGGAAACGGCGCCGGTTGCGCGGCGTTCCATCAATACGGTTGTGGAAGCTGTGGGAACAAGCAAGGCCAACCGAAGTGTCAGTGTCATGGCAATCAGCAATGGTGTGGTTCGTGAAATAACTTTTCAGGATGGGCAGCTTGTGAAGGCCGGGGATGTTCTGGTGCGCCTTGATGACGATATTCAGCGTGCTGATTTGGCTGAAGCACAGGCCCGGCTGAAAGAGGCCGAGCAGTCGCTGAAACGGTCGCAATCTTTGCGCAAACGCGATGCTGTTGCTGTTTCTTCTGTGGAAAAACAAATTGCGGAAGTCATTATTGCCAAGGCGGAACGGGAGCGTGCTGCAAGGCGATTGCGTGACAGGACATTGAAAGCGCCTTTTGGCGGGCGGATCGGCTTTTCCGATATTGAAATCGGCAGTCATTTGAAAACCGACGAAGAAGTCGCCGTGCTGGATGATTTATCACAGATCAAGGTTGAGTTTTATTTACCGGAAACCCTGTTTGCAAAAGTCAGTTTGGGGACGCCTATTCTGGCAGATGCCGCTGCTTTTGATGCAAAAGCCTTTAACGGGGAAATCGAAGCGATTGATACGCGCATCAATGCGACATCGCGTTCCTTCAAAGTACGTGCCGTCATCACAAACGAAGACGGTTTGTTACCGGCCGGAATGTTTCTTCATCTCAGTCTGATCATGGATGCAACCGAGGCATTAAGTGTGCCGGAAGAATCGGTGATGGTAGATGGTGCGCAAACGTCTGTTTTTGTTGCTGAAGCAGATGGTGAGCAAATGGTTGTGCATAAACGCACTGTCAAGTTGGGGCGGCGCGCGTTTGGCTGGCTTGAAATCCTTGAGGGTGTGCAAGAAGGTGAACTGGTTGTGACCCGTGGCATTCAGAAAATCCGTGACGGCAGCTTTGTTAAAATCAACAGGGGTGAAAAAGCCAAACAGGTGCAGGGATGACACTGTCAGATTTATCCATTCGTCGCCCGGTTTTGGCGATTGTCACCAGTTTGTTGATCATTACCGCTGGGGTGGCATCGCTGTTTTCCATTCCCGTGCGTGAATTGCCGGATGTGGATTCCGCTGTGGTGACGGTAACAACCATGTATACCGGGGCCTCGCCTAAAATTGTTGATACCGATATTACCGAGATTATTGAAAGTTCGGTTTCCGGTGTTTCAGGGGTGAAAACCATTCAATCCACCAGCCGGAGGGGGCGCTCAAGCACCGTCATTGAATTTGAAACCGGGCGCAATATTGACGAAGCCGCCAACGATGTACGTGATGCAGTTGGGCGGGTGCGTGCCAACTTGCCGGATGGGGTGGATGAACCGCGCATTATTAAAAACGATAGCGATGCGGACCCGGTCATGCGACTTGCCGTCGTTTCGGACCGCCACAGCCCGGAAGAAATCACCGACTATGTTGAACGCTTCATTGTTGATAATCTGTCAACGCTGGATGGTGTGGCAAGTGTGGATGTGCGTGGGGAACGCCGTTATGCCATTCGTGTCTGGCTGGACAGACGCGCGATGGCCGCGCGCAATATGACCATCAGCGATATTGAAACCGCCATCAAGCGCAATAACCTTGAATTGCCCGCTGGGGAGCTAAAATCACAGAACAGGTTGCTGGAATTGCGCCTGAACGCGCGCATGTCCACGCCGGAACAGTTTCGTAATATTGTTTTGGGCAAGGTAAACGGCTATACGGTGCGTCTTGGCGATGTGGCGAAAATTGAACGCGGCGTGGAAAATGATGACCTGATTTTACGGGCCAATGGCAAAGCTGCGGTCGGCTTGCAGGTGATCCGCCAGAGCCAAGCAAATACGATGGCCATTTCACAGGCCGTGCGGGCCAAGCTTGATAGCATCAAGGGCAACCTGCCCCAAGGGATGGAAGTGATTGTCGGTTCGGACGATGCTTTGTTTATTTCTGCTTCCATTGAGGAAGTGGTTACAGCGTTGGTCATTTCACTTGCGCTTGTTGTCATGGTGATTCTGTTGTTCCTGCGTTCCTGGCGCACTACATTGGTACCGGTCGTGACGATTCCTGTAGCCTTGATTGGCTGTCTGGCCTTGATTGCCGCCTTTGGTTTTTCCATCAATGTTTTAACGCTTTTGGCCTTGTTGCTTGCGATTGGGCTGGTGGTTGATGATGCCATTGTGGTGCTGGAAAATATCAAACGGCGCATTGATGGCGGAGAAAGCCCGTTGGTGGCGGCTGTACGGGGCACGCAACAGGTGACTTTTGCAGTATTGGCAACTTCTGTGACACTGGTGGCCGTTTTTATCCCGATCTCTTTTTTGGGCGGGCAGGTTGGACGGCTGTTTAGCGAGTTCGGGCTGATTATGGCGGCAGCGGTGATTATTTCCACCTATGTAGCCTTGAGCCTGTGCCCGATGATGGCTTCGCGCTTGATCAAGGCACCCGCAAAAAACAAGGGCGGGCAGGATGTACTGGATGATGATGAGTTGATGGCACGTTCCAGAGTAGGGCGGATTTATCGTTCTTTATTGGAAAAAGCCCTAAACCATCCCGTTATTGTGATTGTAGCCTGTCTGGCTTTTAGTGGGGGGGCTGTCGGGCTTTATAACCAGTTGCCGCGTGAACTTGCCCCCAAGGAAGACCGTGGTGTTGCCTTTGTGCCCATGACGGCTCCGCAAGGGGCGACCCAGTCCTATACGGACAGTCAGGCCCGGTTGGTGGAAAAAATCCTTGCCCCGGAAGTGAAAAACGGCAATATCCGTACGGTTTATACCATCATCGGCTGGGGCAACCGGCCCTATCGCGGTTTTGTGGTGCTGCGCCTTGCCCCGTGGGAAGAGCGTAAAGACACCATGGCGCAGATTGTCAATAAAACCCGGCCCAAGGTGTTTGCCCTGCCCGGTGTGCGTGCCGCTGTTGCCAGCCCATCCGGTTTGGGGTTGCGGGGGAATTCCACACCTTTGCGTATTGTGATCGGCGGGGCAGATTTTGAACAGGTGAAAGTCTGGGCGAAAAAACTGTTGGAACATGCCAAAGCCAATGACGGTTTGGTCAACCCTGAAATGGATTATGAGGAAAACCAGCCGCAACTGGACCTGACGTTTGATCGCCAACGCGCTTATGACCTGGGGATTAATGCACAGGATATAGCGTCAACCCTGCAAGTCATGTTTGCCTCCAAGGAGATCAGCACCTATGTGGACCGGGGGCGCGAATATTCTGTGATTGCTCAGATCAACCCGGAAGACCGGCGCACATTCAACAGCCTGGAAAATGTTTTTATTCGCCCCGCGCAGAATAACCCCTCTTCGCTGGTGCCGATCGGGGCCTTGGTCAAGGCCAGTGAAACGGCAGCTTCGGCAGAATTGAAGCGTTATGACCGTTTGCCGTCTATTACCATTCAGGCCGCCCTTGCCCCGGACTATACATTGGGTCAAGCCATTACTTATATGGAACAGGCCGCACAGGAACTGCTGCCTATCAATGCGAAACTGGGATATTCCGGCCAATCGGCTACATTCAAGGATACCTCCGGCGGTATACAGACCACCTTTATTCTGGCTTTACTGATTGTTTTTCTGGTGCTGGCGGCCCAGTTTGAAAGTTTTATCCATCCCTTTGTCATTATGTTTTCCGTTCCCTTGGCCATTGCCGGGGCCATTTACACCATGACCTTGACCGGGTTGACGCTGAATGTTTACAGCCAGATCGGAATTTTGCTGCTGGTCGGGTTGATGGCGAAAAATGGTATTCTGATTGTGGAATTTGCCAACCAGTTGCGAGATGAAGGCATGGAGGTGCGCAAAGCGGTGTTGGAAGCGGCAATTTTGCGTTTTCGACCCATCATTATGACGGTTATTTCCACCATTTTGGGGGCCGTACCTTTGGTGATTGCCACCGGGGCGGGGGCAGAAAGCCGCATTGCCATCGGTTGGGTGATTGTCGGCGGGCTGGGACTGGCCCTGTTTTTAACCCTGTTCCTGACCCCAGTTCTTTACAATCTGTTCGCCGGTTTTACCAAGCCGCGTTCGGCTGTTGAAAGGGCGTTGGAAAGTGAACTGGGGATGAGGGAACAAGCGGCAGAGATTGCAGAGTGACCTATTGAATGGCGTAACCGTATTTTTCAATAATGCGATGTGCCGATTGTCCTTTGAGGAAACCCAGAAAAGCTTTGGCCGCTTCGCTGTTTTCACCTTTTTTCAGCAAGACGCCATCCTGTCTGATCGGGGCGTAGAGTTCTTGTGGCACCAGCCATTTTGAACCGCCTTGTTGTTTAATGACCTGAGACAGGGCAACAAAGCCAAGTTGGGCATTGCCGGTAGAGACGAACTGATGGGTCTGGGCAATGTTGTCCCCCTGAACGATCTTTGACTTGATGGTGTCGTAGAGTTTCATCTTTTTCAAGGCGCTGACGGCTGCGCTGCCGTAAGGGGCTGTTTTCGGGTTAGCAATGGCGATTTTGTTGAAAGCATCGACCTTGCCTAAAACCTTTGCGTCAGCATCGATTAATGAAGCATCTGTACTGTAGAGAACAATCTTGCCGGATGCATAGGTAAAGCGTGAGCCGGTAACGCCAAGTCCTTCTGTTTCCGCCTTTTGCGGGCGTTTCTGGTCTGCTGCCAGAAAGACTTCAAATGGGGCGCCGTGGGCGATTTGGGTATAGAGTTTACCTGTAGACCCGAAGCTCAGAATGGCCTCATGCCCGGTTTCCTGTTTAAAGGCTTGCGCGATTTCTTTGGCGGCTGCGGTGAAGTTGGCTGCAACGGCAATATTGGTTTGTGCCCCCTGAGCCTGCTGGTGAAGGCTCAGGAAAGAAAGCATGCAGATTGCAATGAGGGATGTTTTTTGGAGCTTGTTTAAAGCCATGGGAAAATTCATGGGGGGAACGCCTTTTGTGTTTATAGGATCAGCCCAATTGAGCAGGGCCTTGCGCCTCATCATAGATCGGTATATTTAGTTTTACAAATATTAGGAGAGTGTTATGTCAGAGAAAATTCACGTTGTTTGCCCAAGCTGTTTAGCGATTAACAGAATTCCGCAGGATAAACCGGCGCAAGAGGCAAAATGCGGCAAATGTGGCAAAGGGGTTTTTAACAAGCACCCTCTGGCACTGACGGCTCAGACGTTTCAGCGCCATATTGGAAAAAACGATATTCCTGTAATTGTAGATTTCTGGGCTGAGTGGTGTGGCCCTTGCCAGATGATGGCCCCGGCTTTTGCACAGGTTTGTGAGGAACTGGAACCAAAGGCACGCTTTGCCAAGGTGGATACGGAGGCGGAACAGCAGCTCGCCGCACAATATGGCATTCGCAGTATCCCGACTTTGATGGTCTTTAAAGGGGGAAAGGAAATTGCACGTCAGGCCGGGGCCATGCCTGCACAACAACTGAAACAATGGATCATGCAATATCTATAGGGGATCGGGGCTTGCAGGGGCGCAGGCAGCAACGTATAAACGCAGGCATTGTTGACCATTAGCGCGTTTGAGAGCCCCATGTCTTTGCCCCAGCCTGATTTCCCTGTTCATGATTGCCAGCTTTGTCCACGTCTTGTTGAGTTTCGCGAAAAAAACAAGGGACTTTATCCTGACTTTTTTAATGGTCCTGTCCCGTCTTTCGGGGATATTTCGGCTGAACTGTTGATTGTGGGAATGGCCCCGGGGTTGAAAGGGGCAAACTGGTCCGGTCGTCCCTTTACCGGGGATTATGCCGGGGATTTGCTTTATTCCACCCTTGTTCATTTCGGCCTGGGAGAAGGCACATATGGCGCACGCCCCGATGATGGCCTGAAGCTGGTCAACTGCCGGGTTGCCAATGCTGTGCGCTGTGTACCGCCACAAAACAAAACCGTTGCCCATGAAGAAAACAGCTGCCGCCCGTTTTTGATTGATGAAATGGAAAAGATGGTCAATCTCAAGGCCATTATTGCTTTGGGCGGGGTGGCCCATAATGCTGTGATCAAGGTGATGGATCTGAAAAAGTCGCAATGGAAGTTCGGCCATAATGTGCGCCATGACCTGCCTGACGGTCGCCCGACCCTGTTCGATAGCTACCATTGTTCACGCTATAACACAAATACCGGGCGTTTGACCGAAGAGATGTTTCATGATGTCTTTCGTGCAGTCTGTGCTTTTCTCTAAATTTTGAAACCTGTGTCATTCTGATGCCAGCCCTTGGCAGATGGGAAAGGTTTGTAGTAAAACGGACAGAGAGTGTGAAAAAACAAAAGCATATGAGGTGGTAGAATGAACGAACCGACCTTGGCGCAACGTTTGTGTCAGACTCTGGAAGACGATATTGTCAGTGGCAAACTGTTGCCGGGCCAACAGCTGGAAGAATACGCGTTGGTGGTTCGTTTTAAATGTTCGCGCACACCTGTGCGTGAGGCCCTGCATCTGCTGGCCGCAACCGAACTGGTTGTGCGCAAACCCCAGCAAGGCGTCTTTGTTGCGACCTTGACACCGCAACGTCTGTTACAGCTTTTTGAAGCCATGGCGGAAATGGAAGCCCTGTGTGCGCGCCTGTGTATCTTGCGCATGAATGCTGAGGAACGTCAGGAACTGGTGGACCTTCACCACACCATGCAGGAAACGGTGAAACAGGGGGATATACAGCTTTATGCCCAGCAAAATAAAACATTCCATAATCTGATTTACGCAGGCACGAAAAACGATGCTCTGGCAGATCTGAGCCGTCAGGCCCGGCGCCGGGTGGCATCTTATCGTCGTGTTCAGTTTAATGAATTGTCCAGACTGGCCTCTTCCCATCAGGAACATGATGCTTTTGTTCAAGCGGTCAAGGCAGGTGATGCCCAAAAAGGCTATCAGGTCCTTTATGATCATATCATGTCGGTGCAGGACGTCTCGCTTGCATATCTTAAAAAACTCAATGCCGCAATAGCACGCTAAAAGAAGGTTTTTTAAGCGCTGTAGGAGATTTTTGTTCCTTTTTTTAAATGTATACAATATAAAACAATAAGTTAGTGATTCTCGTGATATGTTGTTGGAGAGTGTTGCATATCCGGAAAAAGTGGAAAGACGAGAATATGATTGAAAGTTTTATGGCTGATCCGGTCTTCTACATCAGCTTTATTGTTGCTCTGCTGTGCACCGGTGCGGTTGCGGGTGTTTTGGCTGGCTTGCTTGGGGTTGGTGGCGGCATTGTTATTGTGCCAGTGCTTTACAACCTGTTTCCCTTATTGGGTATTCAGGACACTGTCTTGATGCATCTGGCTGTGGGGACATCGCTGGCAACCATCATCCCGACTGCAATCATGTCGGCACGCTCTCACCATAAAAAAGGGGCTGTGGATGTTGAGTTGCTGAAAACCTGGGGGCCGATGATCTTTATCGGTGTGCTGGTAGGGGGCTATTTGGGGGCAAATGCCAAGGGCTGGATGCTGACCCTTGTCTTTGCCGTTATCGCCATTCTGGTTTCCCTTAATATGGCCTTTAAAAAAGAAAATATGCATCTGGCAGAAAAATTGCCGACAGGTCCGTTGCGTGCTTTGCTCGGGTTCATTATCGGTGGTTTTTCCGTTGTCATGGGCATTGGCGGTGGCACGTTGAGTGTCCCCATTTTAACAGCGTTCAATTATCCCATTCGCCGCGCGGTTGGCACCGCTTCGGCCATTGGCTTTATCATTGCCGTGCCCGGTACGATTTCGTTTATTCTGTCAGGGATCGGCCATGCAGATTTACCACCGGGCAGCTATGGTTACCTTAATTTATTCGGGTTTGCCTGCATTGTTCCTGCAACCATGTTGATGGCCCCGGTGGGTTCGAAAATTGCCCATACGATCAATCCATCCATGTTGCGCAAGGCTTTTGCCTTCTTCCTGTTTGTGACATCCATGCGCATGTTTTACAGCGTCTTTTTTGCCTAAGGAGAATGTGGGATGATTTATACAAGACAAAGTGTGAAAGCGATGATGACGGCCCCGCACCATCTGGCGGCAGAAGCCGGGGCGGACGTTTTGCGCAATGGCGGCAATGCGGTGGAAGCCATGGTGGCCGCTGCTGCCGCCATTGCCGTTGTTTACCCCCATATGAATTCCATTGGCGGGGATGGCTTTTGGTTGATCAGCGAACCGGGCAAGCCCGTGCGCGCGATTGAGGCTTGCGGCCCGGCTGCCAAGGCGGCAACGCTTGATTATTACAGGGAAAAGGGATTGTCAGCCATTCCTGCGCGCGGCCCGCAGGCTGCGCTTAGTGTCGCCGGTACGGTTTCCGGCTGGGCCAAGGCGCTGGAGGTTGCCAAACCCTGGGGTCGGGCGATGGAGCTTTCTGATTTGTTGGCCTCGGCGATTCAACATGCCAAGGATGGTGTGGTTGTCACCAAGGGACAGGAAGAACTGACGGCTGAAAAAATATCAGAGCTGAAAGCTGTTTCCGGCTTTGCCCAAACCTATCTTGACCCACAGAAAAAGGTGTTGGCAGAAGGCGAGGTGTTGAAACAGCCTGCCTTGGCGGCATCGCTGGAACAATTGGTCAATGCTGGGCTGGATGATTTTTATCGCGGGGATCTGGCACGCCTGCTGGCTGAGGGCTTGCAAAAAGCCGGCAGTCCGCTTGCCTTGTGTGATCTGGAAGGTTATCAGGCCCGCGAAGTTACGCCGTTGCAGGTTCTGCTTTCTTGTGGGCAGGTTTATAATATGCCACCGCCCACGCAAGGGGTTTCATCTTTAATGATTTTGGGCTTGTTTGATCGCCTTGGGGTGAAACAGGGGGAAAGTTTTGAACATCTTCACGGGCTCATTGAGGCCACCAAGCAGGCTTTCATTGTGCGCAATGCCAATGTCTGCGATCCGGCCTTTATGGCAGAAGACGCACAGGACTGGTTAAGACCGGGGAATTTAAACCAGCTGGCAACGCGTATAAATGCAAAACGGGCACTGGGCTGGCCTTATGAACCGGCCCCGGGTGATACCATCTGGATGGGCTGTGCCGACCATGAAGGCCGGGTTGTCAGCTTTATTCAAAGTATCTATTGGGAATATGGTTCAGGCATTGTGCCGCAAGGCAGCGGGATCGTTTGGCAGAACCGGGGCATGAGTTTTTCATTGGATGAAAAACACTTTAATGCGTTGCAGCCGGGCAAGTTGCCGTTTCATACCCTTAACCCGGCTATGGCACGGCTGAAAGACGGGCGCACCCTGTCTTACGGCACCATGGGCGGCGAAGGCCAGCCGCAAACACAGTCGGCCCTGTTCAGCCGTTATGTGATGTTTGATACCCCCTTGCAGGAAGCCATTAGCGCGCCGCGCTGGCTGTTGGGCCGCACATGGGGGGATGACACAACAACCCTGAAACTGGAAGACCGCTTTGATCCCGCGCTGGTGGCAAAACTTTGTGATGCCGGGCATGAGGTGGAAATGATGGCCCCCTTCACCAGTGTGATGGGGCATGCTGGTGCCGTTTGCGTCAAGCCTTGCGGTGTGATTGAAGGGGCAAATGACCCGCGCAGTGACGGCTGCGCTATCGCCCTATAAAACAGGTCACAACAGGTAGGCGGCGGGTTATTCTGCCGCCTGTACTGTTTGTGCACTTGTGTCTTCTACCGCAGAAGCGCTGGTATAGGATTCCGCATTCGGTGCAAGGATACTTGTATCCAGCTGTTGCGTTGTTGTGCTGGAGGTTAGCGTGAGTGTTGCACTTTGTGTTGTTTCCCCCTGCGGCAGGACGGATGTATCCACATCCTGTTCCGTACCGACAATTTCCTTGAGCAACCAGGTGGTGTTTTCTGTACCAAGCGGGTTGGCTTCGCCAACCTCCAGCGTTGAACTTGGCGTGTTGTCCAGTGCAAAGTTGACTTCCTGCCACTGGCTTTGTGTGCCATCCTCAAAGGTGACGTTGCCTTCCTTGGTGATTAGGTTGCCTTCATTTTCTTCACTGGCCGTGTCATAGCCAAGGTCGATGGATTCAATGCCTTGGTCCGCCAGTGTAAGAAGTTCACCTGCATCGGTTTCGCCATCTCCATCTGCATCCTGCCAGACCGATAGACCATCGAAAATTTCATCTTCTGCGTCAATCACGCCATCTGAGTTGTCATCAAACTGTGCCAGCACTTCCATGGAGGAATCCGGGTTGGTTGCTGCGTTATGGTCCTGATAGGCGAAGTAATGCGAAATCATTTCGGACATATCGTTGATCTGACCATCGCCATTTACGTCAAAGGCCAGAATGCCGTCATCCATACCGGCCCAGCCTGTCTGTTCCTTTGTGCCATCTGCATTGATGTCAAACTCAACGCCATTGGCGCCAGAGACCAGTTCCACACCATCGCCATCAAGGTCGATGACAATGGGGTCGGTGTTGACCATGTTGATGAGGGCACCTGTTTTGGAGGTGGTGCCATACTCATCATAAACGGTCATTTCTAGAACGCGGGTTGCATCGCCGTCAACCGTACTTGTGAACTGGATGCTTTGCAGGGCGGTTTGGTAGTTTGCCAGCGTATCGTTACCGGAGATTTCCAGAATACCATTGGTGCCGTCGTAAGCAACGGTCAGGGAACCGGGTGTCATGACCACGAGGCCGTCCCCACTGAGGAAGCCGTTGATTTTGACCTGAACACGCGACAGATTGGTTGAATCCGCATCTGTAATGGTCAGTACGGAAAATGGATTGATGGGGACGTCTGTGTTGTAGCAGTAATCCTGAGCGTTAAGGTTGTTGATCAACACTTCACTATGCCCGGCGGTGGAAGATGTACGGAAAACGTCATCAACACCGTCGTTGTTAAAATCACCAATTGCAGATTGAGAACTGTCATTGGTATAGGTGGTGATGGTATTGGGGTTGTTGATGTTCGTAAATACGCCTGTGCCGTCATTGATCAGATACATATCGGTGCCATCAGATTGAGCACTGATGATATCCAGATCGCCATCGCCATCCAGGTCACCGATGGAAGACCTGAGCCGATCATTGGGACCTGCATTCGGGCCCACATCCGTGGTGCCGTAAGTACCAGCCTTTGTAAAAGTCAGATTGTTATCACCATCGTTTTTATAAACGATATTGGGGCCGTAACGGTTGTTGAGAAAGATATCAAGGTCGCCATCGCCGTCAAGGTCGGCAACTTCGATATCCTGAGTTGCCCCGTCTGAATCATTGGCGCCGCCATCCAGATAGGAATTATTGAGGAAGTTGGAGAAAGTGAACGTGCCGTCCCCATTGTTTTCCCATATTTCGGCCTGTTGGGAAATAGACGTTGTACCGCCTTCTTCCCAACTGCCCACAATCACATCAAGATCGCCATCCCCATCGAAATCGCCAAATTTTGCGGAATTTGTGACAGCATATGTTTGTTGCTGCGCAAAGGTGTCGTTAAGTGTGAATGCCGTACCATCCCCATTGTTTAGATAGATTTTGGGATTAGTGCCATTCAGGACAATCAGGTCGAGGTCACCATCCCCATCGACATCGCCGACTTCTTGTTGTGGGCCAAAAGTGGCGCTAAAATCATAGGAAGATGTGAAAGTGTTATTTTGATTATTGATGTAGACATTGCCACTGTTTGACAAAATGTCGTCAAATCCATCGCCATTGAAATCAGCAACAGTAAAACTGTACCCTCCTGTGGCATCAACTGTAATGGGGGTGCCAAAGTTGCCCATTCCGTCATTCAGGCGAATGATAACCGAGCTATTGGTGCCATCTGACAGCGCAATGTCCATAAACCCGTCATTGTTGAAATCGCCGGTTTCAGCTCTTGAGTAGATATCGCTAAAAGTTTGTGAAGTCGTAAAGGGCGGGTTGCCGGAATTCATGGTTAATACCGGCGCTTCATGTAAGGGAACAGCGGTTTCATCCACCGTGCCGTCCTGATTGAAGCGTTTCATCATGATATCGGCGCTGGCGGTATTCATGCTTTCGTCAGACCAACTGACGACAAAGTCCCCATCGCTTAATGTTGTGATATCCGGGAAGACCTGATTTTCCTGATAGTTTTCGTTAATCAGGAATTCTGTGCCGACCTTGGCACCGGTTGCATCAAAAATTTGCCCCCAAATACCTTGGTCCGTGCTGTCTGCCGGGTTGTCACCCGGTCCGTTCCAGACAACAACAAAATTACCGTTGTTCAGCGCTGTAACATCACTGTAGGTCTGGTTACCTGTTGCGGTGGTGTTGATCTGGAAGGTAGAACCGGACAGGGTGCCGTCACTGTTTAGAAGTTGGCCCTGAATGGCCGTGCCATCGCCATCCACACCACTGACTGTATAAGTGACAATGAATTTGCCACTGCCTAACGTTTCAATACGTGCGTTGCGTTCCGTACCTGTCGTCGCAATGGAAAAGTCCGTTCCCCATGAGGGGACTGAGGTATCGTAAATCCGGCCATAAATCCCGTTGGTGATATTCCCGGATGTTTCTGCCCAGACAACCAGAACATTGCTGCCGGATTTGGCGATTTCAGGTTCCATCTGATGTTGCATGTAGTTGTTGGTGTTCACCACAACCTGAGAACCCCCTATATTGGAGGCATCAAATTCACGATAGAAGATATCTGAATAATCCGTAAGGGGAACGCCGCTGAGTTCAAGGCGATAGGTGACGCCGAAACTGCCGCCGCCCAGATCAACCAGTTCCGGTTGACCCGAATAGTTGATGTTGGTTTCGTTCAGTTTGAATTCTACCCCTTGGGGCACCATATTGGCATCGTAACGCTGGGCAAAAGCCCCGCTGCTGCTGCCGTTGCCAACGCCCCAGGCGATGATGATGTCGCCGTTATCCAGTTGCAGGGTTGTGGGTTCCTGCTGATATTGGCTCGTTTGGCTATTAACGAGGAACTGTTCCCCATTGGGCGAACCGTCTGCATTGAAGCGTTGCCCGTAAATGCCGTAAACACTGCCGTCATGGCCATTGTCTGTCCATGTAACCAGCCAGCCGCCATCGGCAAGCATGGCAACATCGGATTCCACCCCAACATTTTGCACGGCATTTGTCGTATCATTTGCCGGGTCTGTCCCTGTTGGCAGGGTATTGACCGGGATATCTGCCGGACCAAAGACCTGTGCAACGTCAATAGTGCCTGTTGCAGATATGAGCGTTGACCCACCGTCATCTGAGACATCATAGGTCAGGTTGACGCTTCCGGTGAAATTGACGTCAGGCGTAAAGGTCCATGTACCATCCCCGTTATCGACCAATGTACCGTTATCTACAGATAAATTGCTGATGGACAGGGTGTCACTTACGTTGGCATCACTGGCATTTGCCAGTAATGCAGTCTTTGTGATGGTCAGGGCCGTGCCTTCATCAACGTTAAAGCTGGTTGGGCCGGAAACGACAGGGTCAACGTCCGCTTCAACCGTGATTTCCATTTTGGCTGTCGCTGCACCGCCTTGGCCGTCACTGATGGTATAGTCAAACCCTGCTGTCCCAACGTAGCTGGTATCCGGCGTGAAAGTGAATTTATTGCCGTCATAGTTCAGCGTGCCATGGGTAAGAGTATAGGTGGCACTCGTCCCTGCACTAAAGGCCTGTCCCGCAATTTGCGTGACAGTTAAGGTGTCCCCGTCTGGGTCACTGTCATTGTCTAACAGGGCGTCCAGTGAAAACTCTTTGCTCTTATCTGCTGTTACGGTGAGGCTATCGTTAAGTGCTGATGGGGACTCGTTTGTTGGCTCAGGAAGTGGCGGATCCGGTTCCGGCTCAGGAGGAATCGGCTTGGGTGGTACCGGAGGAATCGGCTCGGGTGGTACCGGAGGTATAACGCCAATCGGAGGGGGCGGAGGAGTGTCTGTAGGTGTGGGTGGTGTTGGTATATCGTTATTGACGGGGTTTTCCTGAGGCCCCTCTTGCCCCTGATCGCCAGTTTCGTTTTGCCCTGTCAGGTTGGAATCTTTTGCCAGATCAGGGTCGCCAAATTCCTGCGCGACCTCATCAATGGCGGCTTCGGCTTCCTGTGTCTGGGCGTCAAGGTCTGCGTTGGTTTGTTCCAGTTGGCCTTCCAGCTCGGCCGTATCTTCCCCGTTGGCTTTGGCTTCTTCAATGCGGGATTCAAGGTCGGCTTTGCGGTCTTCGGTTTGTTTTAACTGCACGACTTTTTGCACCACATTGCGCACATTGTCCGGAATGGTGTTGCGGTTCGGGTTGGCATTCAAGACACCGCCGAAAACGTGGCTCAGTTCTTTGAGGGAAATGGTTTGCGTGTCATCAAGCGGCTTGGCGGGGTCGGTTACGCTCAGGCCGGACATGATTTTGCTGAGAATTTGACTGGAGCTGCCAGTGGAAACAACGGCTTCACCGACCAGCACCTGACCGTCGGGTCCAACTTCGGGCATCATGGCAACGGCCATGTTCGGTTTGCCATCCGCCCCTGTGCTGGAATTTAGAACAATGGACGTTCCGCGAATCCCGATGGTGGCAACCGGGGTGCTGATCTGAACGGCATCGGGGTTGACCTTGGCCAACTGGCCGGAAACAAAGCTCATAGCCCCTTGCAGCACGAACATGGAGGCCGAGCCTTCATCATTGCCCGGGTCATAGACCAGTTCGTCAATCACAATGCGGCCGTTTTCATCCAGCGACATGGTGCTGTCATCGGCAAAGGTGATGCCGACCACGCCTTTTTCACCTGTTTCGATGGTGTCACCCTGAAAGATCGGGTCGCCTTGTTTCAGTTCAACAAGGGTGCCGTCAACACGAATGGCATTGACGCTGCCTTTAAGGGTTTCAACGGTGCCGATGGGTTCTGCGGCATCGGTTTCCACAGCCTGTGCAACCTGTTGTGCCGCACGTGGGCCAGCCAGAATATTGATGATATGGGCTGGCAAGGAAGCGCCGCCTGCCCCTTCAATATGATGGGGCGTGCCAGCCTGGAAATAGCCGATCAGAAAAATTTTTTCACCACCGGGGCTTTCCAGAACAAGGTCCGGGCCCATGCGGTGGAATTTTGCCGAGGTCAGCCAGGTGACATCAGGCAATATAACACTGTCCCCGCTTTCGTGGCGAAGGTCTATATAGTGCACATTTGAAAGTGCGTTCTGAATCCCGGCGTCTTTTGGTGCCAGAGCATTTGTTTTCATTTTTCTAGAGTCCCTATAAGCATTCTGCTTCGTTAAAACTCATCCCTCAAAGGTTTCTCTTCTTCTGATTGAAACCTATGAGCGTAGTTTACAGGAATTACAAACTTTAGCAAAGGGAAAAAGAAAAGGCCCGCATACCGCAGGCCTTTGCTACATAAAGGTGTGAGGTGGGGGAGCTTATTCTGCTTCTTTCGTATAATCGTCCGGTTGAGAAAAGATCGAGCCTCCGGCTTCTGCCTCTTCGCGTCCGGGCAGAATGGCGTTCAGCAGCAGGCCGACCAATGTTGCCAGTGCCATACCGGCGATTTTGAAGTCACCGGAGAACTGGATGAACGCCCCGCCGATGCCGATTACCAGAATAACCGAAGAGATGATCAGGTTGCGTTTCATACCGAAATCAACCCGGCGGTCGATCATCATGCGCATGCCGGAAGAGGCAATCACGCCAAACAGCAAGATGGCAACCCCGCCCATAACCGGAACCGGAATTGTCTGAATCAAGGCACTGACGACCCCCATAAAACCCATCAAAACAGCAAGGCAGGCGGCCCCGCCAACGACAAACACACTCATGACCCGGGTGATGGCGATGACGCCGATGTTTTCCCCATAGGTAGTGTTGGGCGGACCACCGATGAAGGCGGCCAGAATGGTGGCCAGACCATCACCCAGCAGGGAACGGTGCAGGCCGGGTTCTTCAAGGAAGTTACGCCCTGTGACTTTGGAGAGCACCATTTGGTCACCAATATGTTCGGCAATACTGACGAAAGCGACCGGGGCGATCAGCGCAACGGCGGTCAGGGTGAGAACGGAGCCTTCTGTAATAAAGGCGAACGTGAAATCGGGAATGGTGAAAAGCGGAGCTTCGGCGACTTTGCTAAAGTCAATCATGCCCAAGGACAGGCTGATCAGATATCCGCCGACAATGCCGAACAGGATGGGGATGAGGGCAAAAACACCGCGCATAAAGACGGAACAGATGATGGTGATAAACAGGCTGGCAAGCGCGACCATGAAATGTTCCGTGCTATATTCACCTGTGGCCGGGTTGTTCATCGCCATATTGATGGCAACGGACGCCAGCCCGAGGCCAATCACCATAATAACGGGACCAACAACAACTGGTGGCAACAGGCGCATCAGCCATTTAACACCGAAGAAATGGATCATGGCGGCGACCACCACATAGACCAAACCGGCGGCAATACAGCCCACCAGTGCGCCCGCCGCGCCGATGCCTTCAATTTGCGAAGCGGCAATGATCGGGCCGATAAAGGCAAAGCTGGAGCCAAGATAGGCCGGAATTTTCCCGCGCGTACAAATGATATATAAAAGCGTCCCCAAACCACTGCTGATCAGGGCAACCGAGGGATTTAGCCCGGTCAGGAAAGGCACCAAAATGGTGGCGCCGAACATGGCAAACAGGTGTTGTGCGCTCAGGATAAGCCACAGTCCTGCGGAAGGACGCTCATGCACGTCCAGCACAATATGGTGATCATTGCTCATAAAAAATACACTCTCGCTCAAATTTAATTGACCGAGAGGTTAGTTTTTTAGCACGGGAAAGTAAAGCGCCAAGGTTGAGTGTTGGGTTTATGCATCGCGCGGCGGGATGGAATAGGTGCCGGTTGCATGGGCAATGGGTTCGTCATGGCCATCGCTGTGCAGGGTGATTTCCATAACAGCAAGGCGTTTGCCCAGTTTGAGAATACGCCCTTCGGCCATCAGGTCCGCCGGGGCGGGGCGATGCATGAAGTTGATGTTGAAATTTGTCGTCACGGCAAGCTTGACTGGCCCGATTGCAGACAGCAGCACGGCATACATGCAGGCATCGGCCAGTGCCATCATGGTTGGGCCGGAAACCGTGCCGCCGGGGCGCAGCATGGACTTGTTAAAGGGCATTCTCAGGACGGCTTCACGCGGGCCAATGCTATCGCACGTCATGCCGTTTTCTTCAGCCCAGGGCAGTTCCTCTTTGATGATATTATTGAAATCTTCAATGCTAATCTGTGCCATCCTGTTTTCCTTGTTTGTGTTATAATTGTTTTAAAAGCGTATATTACGTTTACGTAAACGTCAATTTCATATATGGTCGCTTACCAAACAAATTTACAGGGAGAACAAAGAACATGACGGCTGCAAGCGAAACACAAAAAGAAGTCTGGGTGACGCGCGATGATGATGATGGGGTCACCACGCTGACCTTGAACCGGGGCAATAAGTTCAATGCCCTCAGCGTTGCGGTTCTGGAAAGCCTGCTGGCAGAACTGGAACAGGTCGGCAATGACAAATCCGTGCGCTGCGTGATTTTGGCCGGGGATGGCAAAGCCTTTTGTGCAGGCCATGACCTGAAAGAAATGCGTGAAGATACCTCCCGCCTCGCCATGCAGGAATTGTTTGAAAAATGTTCACAGGTGATGATGAAAATCACCTCTATCGCGCAGCCCGTTATTGCCAAGGTGCATGGCATTGCGACAGCGGCCGGGTGCCAGCTTGTTTCAACTTGTGACCTGGCTGTTGTGGCGGATGTGGCGCGCTTTGCGACGTCTGGCATTAATGTCGGTCTTTTCTGTTCTACACCAATGGTGGCGGTGACGCGCAACATGCCGCGCAAACAGGCTTTTGAAATGCTGGTGACCGGGGACTTTATTGATGCCCAAACGGCCTTGCAATATGGTCTGGTCAACAAGGTTGTACCGGTTGAAGATCTGGATGGCGCCACGCTGGAAATGGCGCGCAAGATCGCCTCCAAGCCCGCAGTCTCCATCGCTTTTGGCAAGCAGCTTTTCTACAAGCAACTGGAAGCCGCCATGGGCGCAGCTTACGAAATGGCCGCCGATACCATGACCTGCAACATTTTGACAGAAGATGCACAGGCCGGCATTGACGCCTTCATTGCCAAACAACCCATGCCGCAATGGAAAGGCAAGTAATTTCCTGCATTAAAATTGAACCCTTCCTGCTTCCCTCTTTGGTTGGAGAGGGGCAGGAAGGATGGAAAAATCAACTCAATGGTCACTTACAAGGAAGATCGGACACTACTATTGTGAGAGTTTCGCAATTGCCACCTTTCTCGAAATACGCCTTCCCAGAGAATTCAACTTTCATCCGCCAGTTTTAGCTTTCTGTATATCAAGCGGCACAATCTCAGAATAAGGCCCAACACTATTCCTATGCTGCTGAAAGCTGTAAAATAGAGATACCATCGTCCAAAGTATTCACTAACAAAGGTTATTGATAAGACATAGCCGCAAGCAATGACAAGCATTGCGACAAAAGCTCTTATGCACCAAGTTTTCCATTGTGCAGGGGGCAAGATAGCTAGAAGGATCGTTGAGGCAAATATGACCGCGAGAATGATATAATCAATTCTTGGATCATCACTCATACCAAGCATTTACTTGACCTCCGACCATTGTAATTTCTTGATAAGTTTTCCATTTTTAACCTCAATTGTCCCTGTTACACGGCGTTTCCAAGGTGTTGAGTAGATGTTAAACGGAGATACAACGCCTATTTTCTCTAATTTACCAATACTTTTTCGTGTCAATACCTCACCCGCATAGACACTTTGGGGTAAAGGCATTCGTCTTTTGAACCATCCCTTATCGTTATCAAAGGTGTAGTCATCTTCGGCATGGAATTCTACCACACTGTCAACATTGATAACGTTTTTATCCTCTGAGTTACGTTTTAGACCTCCATCAATCACTTTGCCTTTCACTGTAGCACCGCCGAAAGACATATTTTCATCAGTTCTTGTTGTGAAATCAGTGGGACCCACAGATTCCCATATCATGCCTTTCAGGGAGAATTTTTTTTCTTTCGTTTTAAACCAATCCTTAATATTTCCAAGATGCGTATCATTTGCACTTTCACCCGTTTGAGTAAACCAATTCTCAAAATGGTTCATTGTGTTTTGATCTGCAATTTTTACGGCGGGTGCTTTTCGAACAAAATTTTGATCCATGGTAATATCACTTCCATCACCATGTAGATAATGTTCCAAAAGATTTGACGCATTGTTTAAACCATCTTGTCGTCCTTTTTCTAAGAGAGTTTGCAATCCATTGTAATCATCCTTCATGTCCTCATCCAGTGATGCCAAAAGTTTATCTTTATTCTTGTATGAAGACCCTTGGGGTATTTTTTGTGATGCAGCATCGACCTCGGTTTGTGTTGGGGCTTTTGTCTTACGACTATCATCCGCTATCGGAATGGCATCGTTTCCAGCTTTTTCCATTAATTTCTGATCTCGCTCCATCACCTTTCCCATTTCGTAAACATCCTTGAGGCCGTTTGGGGTTTCACCATCATTGGGTTCAAGGTCCGTTTCTTTTTTTTGACCCAGTGATTTAACAGCATTAAACTGTTCCACCTCTTCCGGCTTGATGACAGGCTGGGGCTGACGCATTTGGCCTGTTTCATCATGTGCAACTGTACCGGGGAAAGCCTTTTTGAATTGGGTTTGAACGTGCTGGGTGTAGGTCGGATCGTTAGGGTAGCGTTCGTCTTTCATTAAACCTTTAAGTTTATCCATCACTGATTGGTTCTGCATGTTTGCGGGGAAAACAGGTTTTTGTTTCTGAAGTAATTTAGTTCTTGATTTGTTCTTTTTAAAATTTGGTCCGAAAGAGGCTGAAGCCGACCATGAACGGTTGTCAGCATTGGAACTATCCGGTTTGCTGATACTGATATGTGGAGGAAGTGGTTTGTCTGTATTTGAAGCTGAGAGATTTTGATCGGCAAGTGCTTGTGACAATGTTTTCTCAGTTGGGCCGCCCGGGTTCATCAGGCCATCTACTTTGAGGCCGTTTTCGGCCTGAAACTTTTTAAGCTTTCGCCGACATCCGGTGTGGCATGCCCGAGGCTGGCTAAAGCATTTTGGGTGTTTAGTACATCGGGGGTGCTTGTCTCGCTTGAGGAGGAGATGGGGGACGTGATTGAGAAAAAGTCATTTATCCCTTTGAATAAATTTGAAAAAGCCATGTTCCTAAGTCCTTGAAAATGTTTCTTTGAGAAACGGACATAGGCAGATTTAGGAATATAATCAACATTGGGAACAAAAATAAAACAACTAGAGTGTTTTTTTCATAATCTCTTGCAGATGGCTCAGGCCGTTCATATCGATAACGGCAACCTGATTGATGACATGCAGCCAGAAATCGGCGGATGCTTCATCTTCACACTGCTGCATTTGGTCAAAGGCAATGAAACTTGCCTGCTTGAAGCCGTGCTTCTGGTACAGCTCAATCGCTTTGGCTATAACCTGACTTGGCTCTGGCAACTGTTGGGTCATGATATCGCCTGACATGAAAATTCTTTTTTTTTCTGTGTCGTAGTGTACGCTTCTTATCAAAATTGGTATATCGTCTAAACAGGTAATACCAAGCTACAAAACTTATACGAAAGGTTGTGTATTGATGACTGAGTTGGTCTATGGTGACAAATGGTTGAAAGACATTCTTAAAGAAGTCAAAACCATTGCCATGGTCGGGGCTTCGGCCAAATGGAACAGGCCGAGCAACTTTGCCATGAAGTATTTGCAGGGCAAGGGCTACCGTGTCATTCCTGTAAACCCGGGGCTGGCAGGGCAGGAAATTCTGGGAGAGGAGGTTTATGCCTCTTTGAAAGATGTTCCTGTTGAGTATCAGATGGTGGATATTTTCAGAAATTCCGAAGCAGCAGCGGCTGTATGTGAAGAAGCCATCGCGCTTGCACAGGATAAAAACATTTCTGTCATCTGGATGCAATTGGGCGTACGTCATGACGAAGCCGCACAAAATGCCGAAGAGGCAGGCCTCAAGGTTGTGATGGACCGTTGCCCCAAAATCGAATATGGCCGCCTTTTTGGTGAGCTCAGCTGGGCCGGGATCAATTCCGGTATTATTTCCTCCAAACGCATGAAAGTTTCCTGAAGATGAGTGACAAGCCTAAAGAATACGGTCTGGAAACCCGTGCCATTCACGCTGGCAGCCGACCGGACGCCACCACGGGTGCGCGCAATACCCCGATCTATCAGACGACTTCCTATGTTTTTGACGATGTGGAACATGCGGCAGACCTGTTTAATCTGCAAACATTCGGTTTTATCTATTCACGCCTGACCAACCCGACCGTGGCGGTTTTGGAAGAACGCATCGCCAATCTGGAAGGCGGGCGCGCAGGTGTTTGTTGTTCTTCCGGCCATTCTGCGCAGTTTTTGACCTTCTTTTCCCTGATGGAACCGGGGGATCGTTTTCTGGCGTCGCGCAACCTTTATGGCGGTTCGATTACCCAATTCGGGGTCAGCTTCAAGCGTTTGGGTTGGGAAGCGGATTTTGTCGATTGCACAGACCTTGAAG
This sequence comes from Terasakiella sp., assembly GCA_050297075.1. Lineage (GTDB taxonomy): Bacteria > Pseudomonadota > Alphaproteobacteria > Rhodospirillales > Terasakiellaceae > Terasakiella. The sequence goes on along the minus strand of JBNKSC010000026.1, from coordinate 97,967 downwards.
CTGTCAAGGCAGCGATCAGGCCGGAACATAAAGCCCTGTTCATCGAACCGTTGGCAAACCCCGGCGGGGTCATTCTGGATACGCAGGCCTTGGCGGATCTGGCCCATGAAAACAACATGGTTCTGGTGGTGGATAACACTTTGGCAACGCCGATTTTGTTTCGCCCGTTTGAACATGGCGCCGATATCATCACCCATTCGGCAACCAAATTTTTAGGCGGTCATGGCACATCCATGGGCGGGGCAATTGTGGAATCAGGCAAATTTGACTGGGCCAAGGCGGGGAAGTATCCCACGTTGACAGAGCCGGACCCAGCCTATCATGGACTGACTTTCTTTGAAACGTTTGGCGATTTCGGCTTTTCCATGAAAACCCGCTGTGTGGGCTTGCGCGATTTCGGCCCGGCCATGAGCCCGACAAACGCCTTTAACACCATCACAGGCATGGAAACCTTGCATTTGCGTATGGAACGCCATGTGGAAAATGCCCTGAAAGTCGCAACCTTTCTGGAAAGCCATCCGGCTGTGAGCTGGGTGTCTTATGCCGGGTTGACGAGCAGCCCCTATCATGAGCTGGCGAAAAAATACATGCCCAAGGGGCCGGGGTCTGTTTTCACCTTCGGGGTGAAGGGCGGATATGAGGCCGGTGTGAAAGTGGTTGAAACGGTGAACCTGATTTCCCATCTTGCCAATGTGGGCGATACCCGCAGCTTGATCATTCACCCGGCCAGCACAACGCACCGCCAGTTGACGGAAGAGCAGCAAATCGCCAGCGGGGCAGGACCGGATGTGTTACGCCTGTCCATCGGTCTGGAAACGGCAGACGATATCATTCGTGATCTGGATGAAGCATTGTCTGTTTAAGAGCCTGCCCCGAAAGTATTCGTTGATTTTCATCAGCTTACAGAGGGCAAAAATTAGGAAACTCATGCAAAGCGATGCGGGGCATCGGTTAAATGAGTTGACGCGATAGTTGCCCTCTGTAAGCTGCCCCATAGGGTAGCCTTAGGTTTGCCCGCCCGGGTGTCAAGAATTGCTTATGATGCCTCCAGCATCACCGCGCAACTCTTTCCTACGGGCGAACAAACCTAAGGCTATGAAAAATAACAAATACTTTTGGGTCAGGCTCTAAGAGGAAGGCATCATGAAGCGGTTGATCATCACGAATGGCGACAGTGCGGCAGAGCGGATTTCCACATTGGAAATTGCCCATACAGTTTTGCCGTGGCGCGATGTGTTGCATGACGGTCCGGTTCTGGCGGGGCTCGCGCTGGAAGAACAATCCAGACAACGCGCAAGCTTTATCGCCGGTTTTGCCGATCTGGCAGTGCAGGAGGTGTTGACGGACTTTCAGAATAGAGACGATGTTCTGAGAAATTATGCAGATTTTGACAGGGTGGAGCTCTGGTTTGAACATGATCTTTATGATCAGTTGCAACTGATGCAAATTCTTGATTATTTCGCGCAACAGCCTTCTGTTCCCAATGTTTTCCTTGTGCAAAGCGGGGAATTTCTATCGGAAATGAGCGATGCACATTTCAAGGAATTGGCGCACAAGGCTGTTCCTGTGAAAGCCGCAGAATTGTCATATGCTCAAGCTGGTTGGCAGGCTTTTACGTCCTCAAGCCCGGAAAGGTTGGTTGACTTTATTCAACAGGAACCTGTGCTTCCTTTTATGCAGACAGCCATGCAACGCTTGATGCAGGAATATCCGGATTGTCAAAACGGCCTGCCTTTATCTTTGCAACTTGCTTTAGGCCCGTTGCAGCAAGGGGCTTTGGAAATCAAGGATCTCTTTATTGCCATGATGAAAGCGGAAGAAGCTAAGTTTATGGGGGATTTGGGATTTTGCCATTTGATTACAAGTGTCTTTCGCGCGCCCTCACCGCTTCTCGTTTCTATGCAGGGAAAGCTTCAAACGATTAATGAAATGAACTATCGCGATTTCTTTGCACAAAAGGTCTGCCTGAGTGACCTTGGCAAACGGGTGTTGAGCGGTGAAGCCAATCATGTGCGTGAAAACGGTATTGAGCGCTGGATCGGCGGGGTGCATTTGACCCCTCAATCCGCTTGTTTTTATGATCAAGGTACAGGCAGGTTTAGCGCCCAGCCTTGAGCTTTGTCTTGAAGTTGCGGTCTTTTTTGAGGGCGGCTTCGCGTGCTTGCGCCTCACTGCGGTCTTGAAAACCACTTTCAACGTAGACCAATTCCCACGGCCCCCGTGCGCGGGTGTATTTGGCCCCGCCGGGGCGTTTGCCGTTATGTTCTTCCACTCGGCGCTGTGGCGTGGTGTCGAAAGTTACGCCGGTATAGGCTTCATTGCGTTTGTTGAGCAGAATATAAACAAACCAGCGTTTTTCATTCATCAATATGATGTCTCAACAGCCAGGCGCGAATGCGTTCGGCCACCATTTTCCAGCGTTTATCAAGCATGACGGCATGGGGCACACGCGGGATGATTTCCAGATGGGCGTTATGGAAGGCGGCTGTTTCCTTTAAGGCACTGACAGGCACCATGACATCGGCATCACCGCCCATAACGGCAATGGGAAAGCCGGGCTTGGCCCGTTTGCGCGGGACATCTAGAAAAGTGACATCATTGATAGCGCGCAGGCTTTCCGGCTGAAACAGGTTGTGTATTTCAGCTAACGAGGCAGGGTGGGTGTCTTCGCTGACCAGCAGGCGTTTCATATTTTCAAAAGACATGATATCGGGCCCAAACATCATCACCTGATTTAAGGCCAGAAAAAGGTCCGGCGCGTTGGTCATCATATGCATGACGCAACTGAACGCACCGCTTGGCGGTAAGGAAGAAACCAGCACGGCACCGGCGCAGGTATGGTCTTCAATATATTTTTGTACCACCATCCCGCCAAGGGAGTGGCCGATCAGGACAGGTTGCTGCCCTATCTGTTGAACCGCTTGGGCAATATCATTGGCATAACTGTTGAGCCCGTAATAGTGCAGGGACCAGCGGTTGTCCTCCTTGCCGTGGCCGCTTAGGGTAACGGCGTGACAATCGTGACCATGGCGGCTGAAAAAAGGCATGAAACGATGACGCCAGATCGGGGCGGAACAAAAAGAACCATGGACGAAAAGCAAAGGCACACCTTTGGGTGTGCCGGGGGCGGCTTTTAAGGAAAGGAGTTCGGCTGTCATGTGTGCTTATTTCGCCAATTTCATATATTTTGCCATGATGCCCGGCAGATGGCTTTGGCGGAGTTGCCCGATAACAGACCAGAGTTTTTCGGCTATTTGAGGGGATCTCTTATAAAACTGATGGCTGAGTAACAGATAGAGATCCTGATGCTGGAACGGCGGCATCTGGGGAACAAGTTTATCTTCCAGATGCAGCTTTTTCAGCAGAGAAAGTCCGACATATTTTTCAACAATATATCCGTCCATCTTGTAATCAGCAACGAGCCTAAGCCCTTCTTCTGGAAGATACGTGGTGTTCGGTTTGATATGATGATCATTTTCAAGACTTTTGACTGTCGCGTAGCCAAGCGGTGTTCCTATTTTCAGGGAATGCTTGCTTTGGAAACTCTTACCATCCCAGAAAGGTTTTGTCTTCGTCTGGGTGAAAATTGGATAATCTACGCTCAAAAGTCTGCGCTCATCGTCCGGTTTGTCGTTTTTCATCGGATACATACCGACTTTTTCGCGCTCCTGCAAATAGATGACCCCAAACATGCCGACTGCCTGACCTTCCTGTACCAGACGCATGCAACGTTTCCACGGGCGTCTCACAAACCTGATGTCAAGTCCGACCTTTTTAAAGGCAAGTTGAGACAGTTCAACCAAAACACCGGGGTTCGGCTTGCGGGGTTCATCCGATGTATCTACAAGGTAGGGTTGGTAATCCTGATCTTCATAGCACAGGATATCCGGTTCCTGCGCGCACAGCACTTTTGCTGAAACCAGTAAAATCAGGGCACTGTGGATTGCCAAGGATAAAATACGCGTAGCCATTTGGGAATGAGGCTTTCATCTCAATCTTGAATTGTGGCGTAACATACTACATTTGTAAGGATATTGGGAGCATTATTCTGGAAAAATGGCGGGGGAAAAGTATAATCATGCGTGCCTTGAAACTCCATATTTTCAACCTTGCCTCAAAGGGGACTCTCCTGTAGTGTGCGCCAACCGTTTAGGGGCTCTTAAAATACAAGGATCGTGACACGATGACCTCGCACAAGGATATGGCGAACGCCATTCGATTTCTTTCAGCTGATGCCGTTCAGAAAGCCAAATCCGGCCACCCCGGTATGCCGATGGGGATGGCTGATGTTGCAACCGTTCTCTTCACTAAATATATGAATTTTGACCCCAAGCAGCCGAAATGGGCGGACCGTGACCGGTTCGTTTTGTCCGCAGGTCATGGTTCGATGTTGATGTATTCCTATCTGTATCTGACAGGATATGAAGATATGACCATCGAGGAAGTGAAGAACTTCCGCCAGCTTGGTGCCAAAACGGCAGGCCACCCCGAATACGGTCATGCAACCGGCATTGAAACCACCACCGGCCCCTTGGGGCAGGGCATTACCACCGCAGTGGGCATGGCGATTGCTGAAAAATTGCAAAATGCCCGTTACGGCGATGATGTGGTCAACCACTATACGTATGTGATTGCCGGGGACGGTTGCCTGATGGAAGGTATCTCCCATGAGGCGATTTCCACAGCCGGGCACCTTGGCCTGAACAAGCTGATCGTTTTCTGGGACGATAATGAAATCACCATTGACGGCAATTTGAATGTTGCAGCCAGCGATAACCAGATTAAACGTTTTAAAGCCAGTGGCTGGGATGCCCATGCCATTGACGGTCATGACCCCAAAGAAATTGCCAAGGCCATCGAAAAAGCCCAAAAATCGGATAAACCGTCTTTGATTGCCTGTAAGACGAAAATCGGTAAAGGTGCGCCGACCCTTGAAGGGTCTCATAAAACGCATGGCGCACCGCTCGGCGATGATGAAATCGCCGCCATGCGTGAAAAGCTCGGCTGGGATGCTGCCCCGTTTGACGTGCCGGAAAAAGTTTTGAAAGCATGGCGCAAGGCCGGTGGCCGCGGAGCAGCGCTGCGCGAAGCCTGGCAAGAACGCTTTAACGAGCTGGACCTTGATACGCAGGAAACATTCGTGCGCACCAATGATGGCGGCTTGCCGGAAAATTGGCTCGATAGCGCCAATGCCTACAAAAAACAGCTGTGTGACGAAGCGCCGAAAAAAGCGACCCGTCAGGCTTCTCAAATGGCTTTGAATGCCCTTTGTGCGCTCATCCCTGAAATGCTGGGTGGTTCGGCTGACCTGACAGGCTCCAACCTGACCAAGGCGGAAAGTCAAAGCTCTGTCACACCTGAAGATTTCTCCGGCAATTATATGCATTATGGTATTCGTGAATTCGGCATGGCTGCCTTCATGAACGGCATTGCGCTGCATGGCGGGTTTGTGCCGTACGGTGGAACGTTCCTTGTGTTTGCCGATTATATGCGTGCGGCCATGCGTTTGTCAGCCTTGATGGAACAGCGTGTTATCTATGTTCTGACCCATGATTCCATTGGTCTGGGCGAAGATGGCCCGACACACCAGCCAGTGGAAACAGTGTCCTCCCTGCGCGCTATGCCCAACACCAATGTTTTCCGCCCGGCTGATGCGGTGGAAACGCTGGAATGCTGGATGATTGCCCTGCAATCTGAAAAAACACCTTCTGCCATGGCGCTTTCACGTCAGGGCTTACCTGCTGTTCGCACCGAATATAGCGAAGAAAACAAATGCGCCAAAGGGGCTTACGTTTTGAAGGAAGCCGAAGGCTTGCGCAAGGCAACCCTCATTGCCACAGGTTCGGAAGTGGAAATTGCCATGGCTGCACGCGAAGAACTGCAAAGTGCGGGCATTCCCACCGCTGTGGTTTCCATGCCGTGCTGGGAATTGTTTGAACAGCAGGATGATGCTTATAAGCATGACACATTGGGTGATGGTGTGCGTGTGGCAGTGGAAGCCGGCCTGCAAATGGGCTGGGACCGTTATATCGGAACCAACGGTGCCTTTATCGGCATGACCGGTTTCGGGGCGTCTGCACCGGCCGATGACCTTTATAAGCATTTTGGTATTACGGCTGAAGCCGTGGTAAATGCGGTTAAAGAAAGAGTTTAAAGAAATTAAGGGAGGCGGTTCGATTATGAGCCGCCTCTTTCGTTACAAGATACGTTCTCAATTGGAGGAAATCCTATGGCACTCGTTTCCATGCGTCAGCTTCTGGACCATGCAGCTGAACACGATTATGGCCTTCCGGCCTTCAACATCAACAATATGGAACAGATGCTGGCGATTATGGCCGCTGCATCCAAAACCGATTCACCTGTGATCATGCAGGCATCGCGCGGTGCACGCAAATATGCCAATGATGCGGTTCTCAAGCACCTGATTCAGGCGGCTGTTGAAATTTACCCGGATGTGCCGGTTTGTATGCACCTTGACCACGGCAACGAATTGCGCACCTGTATGTCTGCCATGGCCAACGGTTTTTCCTCTGTCATGATGGATGGTTCGTTGGAAGCAGACGGCAAGACACCGGCAACTTATGAATATAACGTGGATGTGACTTCAGAAGTGACCAAAGCCGCGCACCTGATCGGTGTTTCCGTTGAAGGCGAACTCGGCTGCCTTGGGTCACTGGAAACAGGCGAAGGCGAAAAAGAAGACGGTCATGGCTTTGAAGGCAAACTATCTAGTGAACAATTGTTGACCGACCCGGATCAAGCGGTTGATTTTGTCAAGAAAACACAAGTTGATGCCTTGGCAATTGCCATGGGGACATCCCATGGGGCTTATAAATTTACCCGTAAGCCTGATGGTGAAATCCTTGCCATGAATGTGGTGAAGGAAATCCATAAAAAATTGCCGAACACGCACCTTGTTATGCATGGTTCCTCTTCTGTGCCGCAGGAACTGCAAGATATCATCAACGCCTATGGCGGCGAAATGAAGCAAACTTACGGTGTGCCGCTGGAAGAGATTGTTGTCGGCATTAAGAACGGTGTGCGCAAGGTCAATATTGATACCGACAACCGCATGGCAATCACCGGGGCTATTCGTAAGGCCTTGCAGGAAGATGCGAGCCAGTTCGACCCGCGTTACTATCTGAAACCGGCCATTGCAGCTATGGAAAAAGAATGTATCACGCGTTATGAAATGTTCGGCTGTGCCGGGAAAGGCTCCAAAATCAAGCCGATCTCTTTGAACGATATGGCTTCGCGTTATGAAAACGGATCACTTGATCCGGTTCTGGGCTAAGAAAATAAAAGGGCTTCTGTCTTCGCAGGAGCCCGCAGATATTATATAGTGTGAGCCCCTGTGTAGGCAGGGGCCCTTTTTTGTTTTGGTGAGATATTCATGCTTAAAATTGCACCTTCCATTCTTTCCGCTGATTTCGCCAAACTGGGCGAAGAGGTTGCGGCTGTTGATAAAGCCGGGGCCGACTGGATTCATATTGATGTGATGGACGGTCATTTTGTACCCAACCTGACCTTTGGCCCTTGTGTCATCAAAGCCATCCGTTCCTATACGGACAAACCGTTTGACGTGCATTTGATGATTGACCCGGCGCAACCCTATCTGGAAGCCTATGCCGAGGCAGGGGCCGATATCATTACGGTCCATGCCGAAGCGGACAAACATTTGCACCGTTCCGTACAAATGATCAAAAGCCTCGGCAAGAAGGCAGGGGTCTCACTGAACCCGGCGACACCGGTCAATGCGGTGAAATATGTGCTGGATGAAATTGATATGATCTTGGTGATGAGCGTCAACCCCGGTTTCGGCGGTCAGACATTCATCACCTCACAACTGGAAAAAATCAAACGTCTGCGTGATATGATCGGGGATCGTGACATCGATATTCAGGTGGATGGCGGGGTGAATCCCAAGACCATCAAGTCCGTTGTCGATGCCGGGGCCAATGTGATTGTTGCGGGCTCGGCTGTGTTTGGCGGAGATTACGCAGAGAACATCAAGGCTATTCACGCAGCGTCGAAATAACTCTGTTTACTGTGAGTTCCTGTGTAGACAGGAACCTCTATTATATGAAAGGCCCCTGCCTTGCGCAGGGGCTCACTTTAGGACAACACCCTTGCGGGCAAGGCAGGGGCCTCAAATTTCACTTACTCATAGGTACAGAGATAAGCTGTGTCCTGTGCGACTTTCAATTGGAATTTTTCATTGGCTTCCACAATGAAAGACTGACCGGAGGTAAAGGTGACGAAATCATCAGCTCCCGGCAGTTTGACCGTCAGGGCACCGCTCACCACGCTCATGGTTTCTTTCTGGCTGGTGGCGAATTCATATTCGCCCGGTGCCATTACACCAACAGTGGCAGGCAGTTTTTCCCCTTGAAAGGCGATGGATTTGACATTGCCGTCAAAATATTCGTTTACGTTGAACACGTGGTTTTTCTCCTATAAGAAAAGATAGAGTTATTTTTTGCGGAAGATAACGGATGCAAACCAGCCGGACAGCAAGGCGATGATGACGGCCAGAATGCCGTAGACAAAGCTGTGACGGTGAGCAAAATCAAAAATACCGGCTTCTGCACCGATTTTTGAGACAAATAACGGGGTGATCTGTGAGCTGACGATATGCTTGTCTTTAATAAGATAAACATAGATCAGATAGGTGCCGACCGGGATGTTTGGCGGAAAGTCCAAATCAGCCCGGAAGAGACGTTTTCCCAAAAATTCAATTTCGGTTTCAGCTGTCGCATAAAGGCCTTGGTGTTTTTTATTGCGCAATAAGGCCTGCCAGAAGGTGGCTTTGATGTCATCGCCCACCTCTTTGCTGCTGGGTGACAGGTAGATATTGAGATTATCTGCACCAAGCTCCAGGCGTTGGCGGGTGCTTGCAGGGACAAGGTTTTCAAGTTTTCCTGATGTGGCAATATTGTAAAATACGGGGGCGCCGCTAAATGTTACTTCTTCCTTGTTGACCCAAATGCCCATCACACGCTTTTTTTTGCGCACCACTTCATCGCGCGAAGGGCCGCGCACAATGACGACTACGTCCCCTTCGCCTTCGGTGGCACCGAATAACAGTACACGTGAACCGCTAAAACCGGTGTCAATGGCAACGACCGGGTCATCCAGTGCAGCGACAATTTCATTTGGGGTGGTCGTCTGTGCCCAGAGTGAAACGGGCCATGCAAGGATCACCACAAGAAGGCTATGCAGAAGAAATTTTTTCTGCATTACAGGGGGCCTCCCCGTGCAATGGAGAAAAGGTCATCAGGTTGTACCATCAGGTCAAAGCCAAGCTTGATACAAACGCCAATGACCATGATTGCCAGCAGGATGCGCAGTTGTTCGCCTTGCAGTTTCATACCGGCACGGGCACCGAACTGGGCCCCCACAACACCACCAATCAACAGCATAAGGGCAAGAAAAACATCCACGGTCTGGTTGGTGGTGGCTTGCAGGATGGTGACGTTGGCGGTTACGAAGATGATCTGGAATAAGGACGTGCCAACCACAACGGAAGTGGGCATGCCCAACAGGTAGATCATGGCCGGGACAAGAACAAAGCCGCCGCCAACCCCCATGATAGCGACCAGAACACCGACGATGATGCCCACCCCGATCGGTAGCAGGGCACTGATATAGAGCTGGGAACGGCGAAAACGCATTTTAAAGGGCAGTTTATGTTGCCAGCCGGAATGGTCGCGGCGCTTGTGGGCGCGCGCCGGGGCGTTGAAACTGCGGCGCTTGCGCATGATGGCATTGAAGCTTTCAATGAACATCAAACTGCCAATGGTGGATAGGAAAAAGATATAGGAAAGCTTGATGACCAGATCTATTTGACCAAGTGTTTTAAGCCAGGAAAAAATCCACACGCCGCTGGTTGAACCGATGACACCGCCGATCAACAGCATGAGTCCCATTTTGAAGTCCACATTCTTGCGCCGGGTGTGCGCAATGACCCCGGAAACGGAAGAGGCAATCATCTGATTGGACTGGGTTGCAACAGCCACAGTGGAAGGAACGCCGATGAAGATCAGCAAAGGAGTCATGAGAAAGCCGCCACCGACCCCGAACATACCGGAAAGGAACCCGACAACGCCCCCCATCCCCAACAGAAGGAAGATGTTAACGGACACCTCGGCAATCGGCAGATAGATGTTCAAAGAATTACACCCACGGTTACGGCAGAGAGACGCATCTATACTTCAAATGTAGTAAACGATATTATATTTGCAACGAGTTCTATTTCTAAAATAAAGCTGTAGCAAGAGCAATACGTGAACATCCGTTTGAACGAAAAAAAATGTGCAGGTGCGAAACTTTTAGGCCGCAATATCGCGATGAATGTGTTTTAGGGATATTTTCAACCTATGCATGTCACGCGAAACTGTTTCCCAGACGATTTTCGGGTCGACATCAAAATATTCATGGGCGAGGAAGTTGCGCATGTGGCGCAATGCCTGCCAGGGAATCCCTTGATAGTGTTTGCGTACCTTGTTGGGAATATGCTGAGTCGCTTCCCCGATGATTTCCAGATTGCGAATGACCGCATCAATCGTCTTTTCATCATGGAGAAAGTCTTTCAAGGTGTAACCGGCAACATAACGTTCGATTTTGTTAACCGACTGTATCATTTGGTCCAGATGTAACAGCCAGCGCTTATTTTGTTGTGGTTTACTCACAAAAAATGACCTCCGCCAGAACCTGATCACGTAATGCAGGGGAAAGCATGCCGTAGGTTGCGATATCAACCCGGCGACCAAAGGCTTCTTCAAGTTTGATATGTAATTCAGCCAGTTGCAGCAAGCCCGGTGTTGTTGCGAATTCAACCAGTATGTCTATATCGCTGTCACTGCGGGGGGTGCCACGGGCAAAAGAACCAAAAACACCGATGCGCACAATACCAAAGGCAAGCAGTTCTTCCTGCATGCCCAGCAGTTTGGCTAGGATTTCGTCTTTGTTGGTCATGGGCACACTTTAGCAGGAAAGGGCAGGGCTTACTTTAAATAATTTTTCAGATATTTGCCGGTAAAGCTCTCTTTGACATCACAGATATCTTCGGGGGTACCTGTTGCCACAATGCGTCCACCTTTGGAACCGCCTTCCGGGCCGATGTCGATAATATGGTCCGCTGTTTTAATGACCTCAAGGTTATGTTCAATCACCACAACGGTATTGCCCTGTTCCACAAGCGCATGCAGAACTTCTAAAAGCTTGCGCACATCGTCAAAATGCAGTCCGGTTGTCGGTTCATCCAGAATATAGATGGTTTTACCGGTGGCCCGGCGTGAAAGTTCCTTTGCCAGTTTGACGCGCTGGGCTTCCCCGCCGGAAAGGGTGGTGGCCTGTTGCCCAAGGTGAATATAGCCAAGGCCGACCTTTTCAAGGGTGACCATCTTATCGCGGATACTGGGCACAGCCTTGAAGAAATCAACAGCTTCTTCCACTGTCATATCCAGCACATCGGCAATGGACTTGCCGCGGAATTTCACATCCAGTGTTTCGCGGTTGTAGCGTTTGCCTTTGCAGACATCGCATTGCACATAGACATCGGGCAGGAAGTGCATTTCAATTTTAATAACACCGTCCCCCTGACAAGCCTCGCAACGCCCGCCTTTGACATTGAAGGAAAAGCGCCCCGGTTTGTAGCCGCGTGTTTTGGATTCCGGCAAATTGGCAAACCATTCTCGGATCGGCCCAAACGCGCCCGTGTAAGTGGCCGGGTTGGAACGTGGCGTGCGCCCGATGGGGGACTGGTCGATATCGACAATTTTGTCGATAAATTCAACACCTTCAATGGCCTTGTGTTCACCGGGATGCAGGCGGGCACCATGCAGCCGTTTGGCAAGGGCCTTATAGAGTGTCTCGATAACAAGGGAGGATTTCCCTCCGCCGGAAACACCGGTCACACAGGTAAAGGTCCCCAAAGGAATGGTGGCATTGACGTTTTGCAGGTTGTTGACCTTGGCACCCTTAACCTTGATGGATTGGCCTTTGCGCCCCTTTCTACGTTTGGCAGGCAGGGGGATTTGTTCAATGCCGGTCAGATATTGCCCGGTCAGGCTGTTCGGGTTTGCCATGACTTCTTCGGGTGTGCCCGCAGCCACCACCGTACCGCCATGTACACCGGCGCGCGGCCCCATGTCAATCAAGTGATCGGCAGAACGGATAGCATCTTCATCATGTTCCACCACAATGACGGTGTTATCAAGGTCGCGCAGCCGTACCAGTGTTTCCAGCAAGCGATCATTATCGCGCTGATGCAAACCGATGGAAGGTTCATCCAGCACATAAAGAACACCTGTCAGGCCGGAACCGATTTGAGAAGCCAGCCGGATACGCTGGCTTTCCCCGCCTGAAAGCGTACCTGAAGAGCGTGACAAGGTGAGGTATTCCAGCCCCACATTGACAAGGAAGCCAAGTCGTTCATTGATTTCACGCAAGACACGCCGGGCGATTTCACGTTCTTTTGCCCCCAGTTTTTCTTCAAGGCCCCCAAACCATTTTGCGGCCTCATCAATAGAAAAGGCGGTGACTTCGCTCACATGAAGTGTGTCAATTTTGACAGCGAGGGCTTCCGGACGCAGACGGTGCCCGCCACAATCTGAACATTGTGTCACCGTTTGATATTTGGACAGTTCATCACGCACCCATGAACTATCTGTTTCACGCCAGCGCCGTTCCATATTGGGGATGACACCTTCAAAAGGCTTGGTGACACTGTAAGAGCGTTTGCCATCGTTATAGGAGATGGTGATCTCTTCCTTGCCGGAACCATAAAGCACGACATCGCGCACGTCTTTGGGAAGTTTGCCAAAAGGTGTTTCCAGCGTCACTTTATAATGCTGTGCAATGGCGCGCAGGGTTTGACCATAATAGACACTGGAAGAATTGGCCCAAGGGGCAATGGCTTTTTCAAGAGGTTCTGCTTCGTTGGGCACGACCAGTTCCGGGTCGAAATACATTTCGGTGCCCAGCCCGTCACAACTTGGGCAGGCCCCGAACGGATTGTTAAAGGAAAACAGGCGCGGTTCAACTTCATCAATGGTGAAACCGGAAACGGGGCAGGCAAACTTGGCGGAAAATGTATGGCGCTCACCGGATTTGGCATCTTCCGCAAAGAGCAGGCCATCAGCCAGTTCCAGTGCGGTTTCGATACTGTCTGCCAAGCGGGTTTCCACCCCTTCACGCAGGACCAGCCGGTCAACCACCACTTCAATATCATGTTTGATTTTTTTGTTCAGGTCCGGCACCGCATCAACATCATAAAGTTCACCATCGACCTTGACCCGTTGAAAGCCTTTTTTCTGAAGTTCCTGAAATTCCTTGCGGTATTCACCTTTGCGCCCGCGCACAATGGGGGCCAGCAGATAAAGGCGTGTGCCTTCTTCCTGTTCCATAATGCGGTCCACCATCTGGGAAACCGTCTGGCTTTCAATGGGCAGGCCGGTTGCCGGGGAGTGTGGAACGCCCACGCGTGCCCAAAGCAGGCGCATATAGTCATAAATTTCCGTCACGGTGCCGACAGTGGAACGCGGGTTTTTGGAAGTGGTTTTTTGTTCAATGGAAATGGCGGGTGACAGCCCTTCGATATGGTCTACATCCGGTTTTTGCATCAATTCAAGGAACTGGCGGGCATAGGCGGAAAGTGATTCCACATAACGGCGTTGGCCTTCGGCATAGATGGTATCAAAGGCGAGAGAGGATTTGCCGGAGCCGGACAGCCCGGTGATGACGGTGAGTGAGTTTTTGGGAATATCTACACTTACATCGCGCAGGTTATGTTCGCGCGCGCCGCGCACCTGAATTTCTTCAACACTCATATCGGCCATTCCTTGAGATCAAAAGGAGAACATTGAGGTTAAGAGATAGTGCCAAGCAGGCGCCTTGTAAAGCTCAAAAGCGGAAATATGAGGTTCGAATATCGTTGTACTTGCCGCTTGCCTTCAGGGCTGCAAGGCCTGTGTTGAATTCGGAAAGGAAATAAAGGCTGCGCGGGGCGTTGATGGAGGCTGCAATATGTTGGTCATTTACAGAAATAGACGGCTCCAGGACCTGCGTTTTTGAAATGTCGTATTCATCCATATGATCGATATGGTAATGGAATTGATCCAGATTAACGGCAAAAAGGTCTATACGCTTGTTAAATAACATGCGAATGCCGCTGGGTTCATCATTGACGACATTTTTATTGAGCTTTTTATTTTGTTCGAATTCAGCGGAATAGGCCCACTTGCGCCCGATAGCGATTCGATAGGGAATGAGGTCATCCAGATTGTGGTATACCGTTGTCGGAAAAGTATCGCGCAAACTGATGAAAACCATGCGTGTGGTGTTGATCGGGGCTGAAAAATAAAAATGTTCGGCACGGTCATTATTGTAAAAGGCGCTTAACAGGCCATCAAAACGTTGGTTTGCGGCTTCAGCCATGGCCCGGGCCCAAGGGCGGTATTCCATTTCAAGCTTATGTCCGCGCAGGGCCAGCGCTTCACGGGCAACCTTAACCAAAAAACCACCTTGCGGGTCTTTGGGGTCAGCAAAAGGTTTGAACGGTGCTGTCACCAGCCGAAAGGTTTCGGCCTGTGCCGTGCCCGCCGAGATCAGGCAAAGGATGAAGCAGAGTGCGTATACGATTCTAGACATTGACGCCTTTGGTATTTGGGTATTCGGCGGAGATGTTAGCGCATAAAAACATGATATGGAAAGCATTTCCTTGATGAAGGCACAATAGAACTGGATCAAAGAATGCTTTAGCGCTATTGTCGCCAGCCAAAATGATGATAACAGCTGTAATGCAAGGAGTTCCCATGGCTGGTTCGGTAAACAAGGTGATTTTGGTTGGCAACCTCGGGCGTGATCCGGAGGTTCGTTTTACCAATGACGGGTCGAAAATCGTGAATATGTCGATTGCGACATCTGAAACCTGGAAAGACCGCCAAAGCGGGGAGCGCCGGGAACGCACCGAATGGCACCGCGTGGTTATTTTTAACGAACGACTGGCAGATGTTGCTGAACGTTATTTGCGCAAAGGCTCTACAGTCTATGTGGAAGGGGCATTACAGACCCGCAAATGGACGGATCAAAGCGGTGTGGAAAAATATACAACTGAAATTGTCCTGCAACGTTTCCGGGGTGAGTTGACCATGCTGGGCAGCCGTGGTGGGTCCATGGATGGCGGCTATGGTGGTGATGATTACGGTTCAGGTTCTTCTGCCGGTCAGGGCTTTGGAGGTTCGGCTGACCCGCAAGGCGGCAGCACCGGGCCGGAATGGAATTCCGGCGGCGCAGGCAGCGGTGGGGGGATTCCCGGTGGTGACCTTGATGATGAAATTCCTTTTTAACAGGTACTCTCTTTAATCGTGTTAAAGCGCAGATCTCTTGAAGATCTGCGCTTTTTTTATTCTGTGGTTGAACGGGTTCTGCTTTGAAACACCAAAGATGTTTTCCGACTTATGGCGGAGGATTTTATTGTGGAATTTGAAAGCGTTACTTTTTAGACTGGCTTATTATATTGAGAAAATTTGATGGTTTAAAATTTTAAGACAGGGTCGAGGTTTTGGTTATTAGAAATCAAATCATTGCGCTTTTGGGTGCGGTGATGACAATTGCTTGCATTTTATGGAATCTGGATGTTCCAACCCGGTTGGGGTTTGCGATCCTTAAACAGCAATATATGGCGTTTGAACTGGCCTGTGCCTTGGCCATCGTCTTTTTGAAATACAATCTCAAAGGCGAAGCTGAAGACAAGACAGCATGGTTTGACATCTTGTTTTCAGCCTGTGCTTTCCTTGTCGTTCTATATGCTGCAATAGATTTTTCGTGGCTGCTGAGTGAGCAGGCCTATCGCCCGTGGCAGATTGTTATGATTGGAACGGTCATTGTTCTGGGGGTGATGGAAGGGGTGCGCCGACGTGTCGGCTGGATGCTGTTTTCCATTATCGGCGTGTTTTTGGTTTATGCCCTGTTTGCCGATAAAGCGCCGGGACAACTGGTTGGCAAGGAGTTGAGCCTGACCAAGCTTGTTCAGTATGTCGGCTTTGACCCCAGTGCGGTGTTTTCTTCACCTTTGGCGGTGGGGACCATTATTGTTTTACTGTTTGTTTTCTTTGGGCGGTTGTTGTTTGCCGCCGGGGGCGGGGCGTTTTTCAGCGATCTGGCCATGGCGGCAACCGGTCGTTCGCGCGGGGGCAGTGCCAAAATATCGGTCGTGGCTTCGGCTTTGTTCGGTTCTATTTCCGGCAGTGCGGTGTCTAATGTGGTGACCACGGGGGTGGTGACCATTCCCTTGATGCAACGCGGGGGCTATAGCCAAAAGGATTCAGGCGCGATTGAAGCAGTGGCATCCACAGGCGGGCAATTAACACCGCCGATTATGGGCGCTGCGGCTTTTTTGATGGCCGAATTTTTGGATATTTCCTACATGACGGTGGCGGGCGCTGCCCTGTTACCTGCCGTTCTTTATTATATTAGTGTTTTTACACAGGTAGACCTGATTGCCGGGCGTGATGAAATCCACCCTTCAGATGCAGATAACCTGACACCGCTAGAGGTGATCAAGGAAGGCTGGCACTTTATTTTGCCTTTTGGCGTTTTGATCGGCGCCCTGTTCTGGTGGCAACTGGACCCGGAAGATTCAGCTCTTCTGGCTGCCGTGGCCATTGTGTTGGTCGGCTTTTTGCGTAGTTATAATGGTCAACGTCTCAGTCTCAAAACATTGTGCGATGTTTTTATCGACACGGGTGTGGGGATGGTCGATCTGATCTTGGTTGTTGCCGCAGCCGGGTTTGTGATCGGCATTCTTAATATCACCGGGCTGGGGTTTGCCCTGACGCTGTTGCTGGTGGATGCTGTCGGGTCCAATGTTGTGCTTTTGCTCGGTATTTCGGCCTTTATTTGTATTATTCTGGGAATGGGAATGCCGACATCCGGTGTTTATGTTCTGCTGGCTGCCCTTGTTGCCCCGTCTCTGGTTGAATTCGGGATACAGCCGATTGCAGCACATATGTTTATTCTGTATTTCGGCATGATGTCCATGATTACGCCGCCGGTTGCGCTGGCTGCTTTTGCGGCCTCTTCCATTTCCAAGGCGGACCCGCTTGAAACAGGCTTTGCAGCCATGCGTGTCGGCTGGGCATCCTTCATTATTCCGTTTATTTTTGTGGCTTCTCCGGCTTTGTTGCTTGAGGGAAGCCAGAGTGAAATTGCCCTGACCATGTTTCTGTCCATTATCGGGATCATATCGGTTACCATTGCTATTGTTGGCTATTGGTCGGGCCGTTTGTCTTTGCTGACGCGTTTCATATTTGTGAGCTGTGGCTTTTTGTCTTTGCCGCTGGGTTTTTTACAAGGAATGGAATACCTGCATCTTCCCGGCGCAGGGATTGTTGTTGCCTTGGCAATTGCCCTTAAATTTTTCAAACGGGATAAATCCTATCTCAATGCATCATAGAACAAAAACTCTGGGAGTAGATTATATGAAGTTTTTATCCAAAATGGCTTTAAGCGGTGCCTTGATGTGTGCTGCAAGTTTTTCTGCACAGGCTGAGGTCGTTACGGTTGCCAGTGGCGCACAGGGGTCTTTGGCTTATAATACAGGGCAGGCTGTTGCCAAGGTTGCCAATAAAAACGGGATCATTGCGCGCACCCAACCCCTTGTCGGTTATTTGCCGTTGATCAATGCAGGTGAAGTGGATTTCGGTTTCTCAAATTCCGTTGAAGTGGAATATGCCCTGACAGGAACGGGCAATTACAGCCGTAAAAACCCGGACCTGCGCCTGATTGGCGTGATGTTTCCGCTGACAACCGGTTTGATGGCCCCTTGTGATATGGGGCTGAAAACCATTGCAGATGTTAAAGCCAAGGCCAAAGAGCTGCGTATTGCCTCTGAATATACCTCATCCACCATTATCCCTTATTATATTATGGGCGGACTGGCAAATGGCGGGCTGAGCTACGATGACTTCAAAAAGGTTCCGGTTGCCAGCTTTGTCGCCGGGATTAATGCCCTTGGGGATGGTCTTGTGGATTTAGCCCTTGTCAGCCTGAACTCCGGGGCGGGCAAGCAGGCTTCGGTGAAGTTGAAATCCCGTGGTGGACTATGTTATGTTTCATTAGATAATTCTGAAAAAGGGCAGAAAGCTTTTAAAAACTCTTTGCCGACAGGGTCGATTGTGGCGATGAAGAAAAACGATAACATCAACGGTCTGGAAAAATACGAAGCCAATATCATGCGTATTCCATGGATGATGATGACCAACAAGAACGCATCTGAAGATCTGGTTTATAAAATGACCAAGATTATTGCAGAAAACAAAGATGCCTTGAAAAAATCATTCGGGGCGTTTGGGCGGGCAAATGCAGCCCAGATGGCACCATCAAATAAAGTGCCCTATCATCCCGGTGCTCTGAAATATTTTTCAGAAGCCGGTATTCAGGTTGGCAACTAAAATAATGAAAAGCGCAGTCCTTTGGCTGCGCTTTTTCTTTTAAGATATGGGGGCCTATTGAGGTGAGAAAATCTTAAAGATTATAGAAATCACGTATTTGTACTGATTTTTTTGTGAATATTTCTACTGTATTGTTTGAAAAAAACATAACCGGGATGGAAGCTATGTTGAATCTGAAGTTGATGCCAAGAATGTTGACGGCCTTTTTGCTCGTCGGCTTGTTGCCCTTCATTGTTTTGGGAGTTCTTGCCCTGAATGAAAGTGAAGACGCGCTGCATGAAACCGTGTTTGGGCAATTGCTCAGTGTGCGCGACATCAAGAAAAATCAGATCGAAGATTTTTTCAATGATCGTAAAAATGATATGAATGGGCTAGTCGAAAATGTTTCCGGGGCTTACCATAATGCTTTCAATACGCTGGAAAGTTTGCAGGTTGCTAAAAAGCACGCCATCACCAGTTATTTTGAAACAATCCGTGGGCAGACGCTGACGCTGGCAAAAGATCGCATGATTGTTGAAGCTATGGATGCGTTCAAAAGGGATTTTTCTTCTTTTCGCTTTCAATCCGATATCAATGCAGCCAAGCTTGAACAATTAAAAATAGGGCTGGAAAGCTATTACACTGACCAGTTTGCCAAAGAGTATTCTGCCCAGAATGAGGGCAAAAATGTCGATGCAAAGGAATTGCTCAGTCATTTGGATAGCAATGGGTTTGCTCTACAACAGGCTTATATTCAGGCAAATGAAAATCCTTTAGGTGAAAAACACAAGCTCAAACGTGCGGCCGGGCTTGCGGATTACAACGATACCCATGAAAAATATCATCCTGCCATCCGCAGTTATCTGGAAGAATTCGGCTATTACGATATTTTTCTGATTGAACCGAATAATGGGCACATTGTCTATTCGGTCTTTAAAGAACTGGATTATGCAACCTCCCTTGAAAATGGCCCTTTCAAGGATACGAATTTGGCGCAAGCCTACCGTCAGGCAAAAAACTTGAAAAACGGTGAGTTTTCGTTTGTGGATTTCAAGCAATATTTGCCTTCCTATGATGCACCGGCCGGTTTTATTGCCACCCCTATTTATGACAACGGGCAGCTTGAAGGTGTGTTGGCCCTGCAAATTCCGTTGGACCGGATCACAAAGGTGATGAGTGAACGCGCAGGTTTGGGCAAAACCGGGGAAGGCTATCTTGTCGGCCCCGATTATCTGATGCGTTCGGATTCCTATCTGGATGCTAAAAACCATAGTGTTGTTGCCTCTTTCCGCAACCCGCAAAAAGGCAAGGTAGACACAGAGGCGGTTAAAAAAGCGCTGGCCGGGGAAAATGGTTCAGAAGTTATTCGCGATTATAACGGCAATTACGTTCTGTCTTCCTATGCACCGGTGGAGATTTTAGGAAAAAAATGGGCCATCTTGGTTGAGATTGATGTTGCCGAAGCCTTTGTACCCATGGATGAAAATAACCACGAAGTTTACAAGGAATATGTGAATTTGAACGGTTATTATGATTTATTCATGATTAACCCGGATGGCTATGTTTATTATTCTGCTTCGCGTGAGGCGGATTATCAGACCAATATGGTCAACGGCAAGTTCAAGGACAGCGGCCTTGGCAAGCTGGTTCGCAAGGTACTGGAAACCAAGGAATATGCGCTTGCCGATTTCGCCCCTTATGAACCCAGTAACAATGAACCGGCAGCCTTCATTGCAGAACCTTTTGTGGACCATGCAGGCAAGGTGCAGGCGGTTGTTGCCTTGCAGTTGTCTTTGGAAGCCATTGACCATGTCATGCAACAAAGAAAAGGCATGGGCGAAACCGGGGAAAGTTATCTGGTTGGTTCAGATAAACTGATGCGATCCGATTCCTATCTGGACCCTAAAAATCATACGGTCAAAGCGTCCTTCGCAAACCCGAAGCTGGGCAGTGTGGATACGGTTGCTTCGCGTGAGGCACTGGCGGGTAAAGAAGGTGAACAGATCATTTCTGACTATAACGGCAACCCGGTTTTATCAGCCTATGCCCCCATCAAGGTGGGCGATACCACATGGGCCATGATTGTGGAGATGGATGAAGCCGAAGCTTTTGAAACGGTAGCAACCATCCGCAATCATATGCTTGTTATGGGGCTGGTCGGTCTGGTGCTGATTAGCGCGATTGCCTTTTTAATCGCCCGGGGGATTGCCAATCCGGTCAAGGCGATGACAGCTGTAATGGGGGAGTTGGCGCAAAACAATTTGCAGGTTGATGTGCCTTATCAGGACAAGAAGGATGAACTTGGGGAGATGGCCAATTCGGTTGATCACTTCAAGGAACAGATGCTGCGTGTTAAGGAACTTGAAGAAGAACAGATCCGCCAGAAAAAAGAGGCCGAAGCACGACAACGTGCAGCCCTGAACAAAATGGCCGATACGTTTGAACATGATGTCGGTTCGGTGGTGCAGACGGTGACCTCTGCCGCAACGGAGCTACAGGCAGCTTCCGGACAAATGGCAGCAACAGCAACCGAAACCAGCCAACAGGCGACAGCGGTGGCAGCAGCAGCGGAAGAAGCGTCAACCAATGTGCAAACGGTAGCTTCTGCGACCGAAGAATTGTCTGCATCCATTGATGAAATTTCTTCTCAGGTCAACCTGTCCACCAGTGTGTCCGAACGCGCGGTTTCTGTAGCTGCTGAAACGTCACATGCTATTGAGGAACTTTCCGGCAATGTCGATAAAATCGGTCAAGTACTTGGGTTGATTTCCGATATTGCAGAACAGACAAATCTGTTGGCGCTGAATGCCACCATTGAAGCGGCGCGTGCCGGTGAAGCAGGCAAGGGGTTTGCTGTTGTCGCGACCGAAGTCAAAAACCTTGCCAACCAAACCGCAAAAGCTACCGACGAAATTTCTTCTCAAATTTCTCATGTTCAGTCTGGTACCAGTAACGCTGTTCAGGCTATTGGGCAAATTACAAGTGTCATTTCTGAAATAAGTGAAATTTCTGCGACAGTTGCCGCGGCTGTTGAGCAGCAAACGGCGGCATCAAACGAAATTGCCCGCAATGTGGAACAGGCCTCGGCTGGAACCAATGAGGTAACTGGGAATATTCAGTCTGTGGAAATGGCTGCACGCGATACAGGAGCTGCTGCGGAACAGATTTCCGCCTCTTCTTCGGACCTTTCTCAGCAAGCGGAATTTTTGCGTGAGAAAGTTTCCAGCTTCCTTGACCGTGTCAGAAGCGATGATGATAAACCAATGGAGTTGATTGTATGGTCCCGTGAGTATGAAGCGGGTGTTTCCGCCATGGATGAACATCATAGAGCGTTCGTAAACAAACTGAATACGCTTTATGCCAAGATGTTAACCGGGGGCGGCAAACAGGAAGCTTTGGATCTTGTGGATGCCTTATTGCAAGAAACAGCAGATCATCACAGAGAAGAAGAAGAGATGATGCGTTCCGTAGACTATACCAATATTGACCAGCATCGTCTGGATCACAAAATCTTCCTGGATGAAGTCAAGCTTCTGAAAGAGTCTTTTGCTGTGGGGCGTGAGAGCGTTGTGCATGACGTCTTTAACTTCCTGACCAACTGGTTTGAAGCGCATATTGCAAAAGAAGATATCGATATGGCCAAGTTTGTGCAGGAAAAAAGGGCTGTATAATATAAATAGAGCCTCGCAATCAAAAGCCGCCCTTGGGAGAAAAGGGCGGCTTTTTTTGAGGAAGGGGATACGTTGTTATTTTACAAGATGATATTTATGGTCTGAATCATCCAGAAAATATCCCGGTTTGGCGGTCGTGCTGACCAGCGGGCGGTTGTCCATACTTTCGCCTGCGGTTTCTACCTGAGACGGATCGAATTCAATAACTTGCAATTCATATCCGTTTTCACTTAGTTCTGCGCCGGGTTTGTAGCCGCTGAGCTGAATGGTACGGGTAACGCGTGTGTTGCCGGTTTTGTAACCTGTATCATGTTCTACATACACCGTACGTTCATATTGGTTGACCCCGGTGCGATCAGTTCTTGAAAAGCCGGGTTTCCAGTCTGAGGAATATTCGGTGACGGCACCAGCTTGTGCATTTGCTCCGAGGATAGAGGCTGCAAGGGCGAAAGATGTAGCAAAAAGAGTTTGGCGAAGATTTAACATTTTATTTTCCTTATGTCGTTTCGTTGAAAATCAACTCACAAGGAAATTATAATTTTATCCGCTCACTTACAAATCAGGTTAAAGTGAGAAAAAACACACAGATATTCACTCAAAAGTGAATGCCATTATTTTAGGAAACGGGTTGCCAAATTCCTCTGTGACAAAGGGCATAAAGGATGTCAAAGTCATTGGCATAGTCTTTTTCACCAATCAGCTTTCTGGCCGTATTGTCCAACATTACGTGTTCTTTTCCTGTCTTGACAGCCAGACAGGCATGGGGCTGGCAGCTTGTTTTGTGGCGAAGGCCTAAAAGAAACATATCGTCAAGTGCTGTGCCCGATTGTGCCAATATTGCATATTTGGCCAGTGCATAATCTTCGCAATCACCGCCGTTTCTAAAGAAATCTTGCGGTGTTGTCCAATTGTTGGAAACCCCGAAACGTGTTTGATCACTAATGTAGGGCGTTTGATTAATATCTGAATTAATCAATGCAAGTCGTTCCCAAAGAGGAAGAGAACGATATTTTTCAACAGGCAGAGCTGTCTGGGCAATTCGGGCCATAAAGGCGGATTTTTCACATCCCCATTGATTGGTGGTATCCAGATTGCATCTACGCCCCATCAAAATAAGGGAGCTTGCAGACAGGTGAGCGAAAACCGGGTGACTAAAGCCAGCGCTGAAATAAAGGCCAAAGGCCATTGAAAAAAATGAGCGACGGGTTAAAGTTTTCATCTGCACCTGTAAAATTATAAATTGAGCAACATTTATAGATTGAATTGGGATGCAAGGTAATTTGACCAGAAATTTTATATTCTTGCAAACCTCTTTTCAGCCTCCATATGCAGAACGACGAAAAAAATGGTTAATGCTTTAATATCTTGGTTTGTTGTTTACCGGGCGAAGCGTTTCGCCTGTATCTATGATGGAACTATTGTGCGGATTCTATGTCTTGTTTAGGGGGTGTCTTCCCGGGGAAAGAGTGCTTATCGGCACTATGGTTGCATTTGCAACTTTTATTTTGACACGTCTTGCACCCTCATCTGTTGTAATAAAGTCACAACGTTGAGGGATTGTTTTTCCGTTTATTTTTTGCAGAGCAGCATAGGAACCCCTTGGTATCTCTTATGTTTTAGGATCTTCTTAAGTCGTGTGGGGAGGGGAAGAAGGGCATGCACACAGGAGGGCGGAGATATTGCGGTGCATACAAAATTTATTTTTCTGTAAAGGAAGGGGTTGCAGTGACTGGTATGACCAAGGCATAAAGGGGAAGCGAAACGCGAATCTGGCGTATTTTTACGGGCGATTTCAATGTACGATTTGGAACCGCCCTATGTGTATGCGTATACGTTGGTTTTGTTTTCAAAGGTATTGTCTAAACAGGGGCTGATGGTCGTCAAACCGAAAGAGCCTATGAAATGACAAGACCTCAAATGAATATGAAATAATGACTGGAGGAACAATGGATAACGGACTGATTATCGGGACACCAAAGGAGCTGGTAAAAGGCGAAGCGCGTGTTGCTATGACACCGGATTCCGCTACGCAGCTTCAAAAGCTCGGATATCGGTGCGCCATTCAGGCTGGTGCCGGTGCGTTGGCAGGCTTTTCTGATGAAGCTTACAAAGAAGCAGGTGTGGAAGTGATCAAGACGGCGAAAGGGCTTTGGGAAAAGTCTAATATCGTCGCCAAGGTACGCCAACCTGAAACGCGCGAACTGAAATACCTGACGCAAGAAAAAACGTTAATTTCCTTCTTTAACCCGGCAGGGAACGAAGAAGGGATGGCGGCGGCCAAGGAAAGCGGTGCAAATGTCATCGCCATGGAAATGGTCCCGAGGATTTCACGTGCGCAGAAAATGGATGCCTTGTCTTCCATGGCGAACATCGCAGGCTATCGCGCGGTTATTGAAGCCGGTAACAACTTCGGTCGTTTTTTCACCGGGCAGATCACAGCAGCCGGTAAAGTGCCGCCTGCCAAAGTGATGATTGTCGGCGCCGGTGTAGCTGGTCTTGCTGCCATTGGTGCCTCTGTTTCCTTAGGCGCAATTACCTATGCGTTTGACGTTCGCCCGGAAGTGGCCGAACAGGTTGAATCCATGGGGGCCGAGTTTGTTTATCTGGATTTTGAAGAAGAACAGCAAGATGGCGCTGCAACAGGTGGTTATGCGTCTGTTTCTTCTCCGGAGTTTCGTGAAGCGCAGTTGGCCAAGTTCCGCGAACTGGCCCCGCAAATGGATATTGTCATTACAACGGCCTTGATCCCGAACCGTGAAGCACCGAAACTTTGGCTGGAAGACATGGTTGCGGCCATGAAAACCGGCTCCGTGATCGTCGATCTGGCGGCTGAACGCGGCGGTAACGTGGAAGGTACGGAAGTTGATAAAAAGGTTGTCACCGAAAATGGCGTGACCATCATCGGCTATACGGACTTCCCCTCACGCATGGCTTCTCAGGCTTCGACCCTTTATTCCACCAATATTCGCCATATGATGACGGACCTGACCCCGGAAAAAGACGGTCAGGTCAACCATAATATGGAAGATGATGTGATCCGTGGTGCGACAGTGACCTTTGAGGGCGAGATCACCTTCCCGCCACCACCGCCGAAAATTCAGGCCATTGCCGCGCAGAAAAAGCCGGAAGTCAAGGAACTGACCCCGGAAGAAAAACGGGCCAAGGAAGTGGCCGATTTCAAGGCTGCGACGAAAAAGCAGATTGGCTTGCTCGGCATCGGTGCCGTTGTGATGCTGATCGTCGGTGCCTTTGCGCCTGTCAGCTTCATGCAGCATTTTATCGTGTTTGTTCTGTCCTGCTTTATCGGTTTTCAGGTTATCTGGAACGTTTCTCATGCCTTGCATACGCCTTTGATGGCCGTGACCAATGCCATTTCCGGGATTGTCATCCTTGGGGCCTTGCTGCAAATCGGCTCAGACAGTTCTTTGGTTGTTGTGATGGCTACCCTGTCGGTGTTGATTGCCACCATTAACATTGTCGGGGGCTTCCTCGTCACACGTCGCATGCTTGCCATGTTCGAGAAGTCCTAAGGAGAGAAGAAACAATGTCTTATGGTATTTTGTCTGCTGCCTATATTGCAGCATCCGTGTTGTTCATCCTTTCTCTGGGCGGACTTTCCAATCAGGAAAAAGCCAAACGTGCCGTGTGGTACGGCATTGCCGGTATGGCGATTGCTGTTTTTGTGACCGTCTTTGGAGCCGATAATTATATCTGGCTGATTGGTGCCATTATCGTAGGTGCGGTGATCGGACAGTTTGTGGCTGTGCGCGTACAGATGACGGAAATGCCCCAGCTTGTGGCGGCGTTGCACTCTTTCGTCGGCTTGGCTGCTGTTTTCATCGGCCTGAATGCGGAACTGGAATTGCAGTCCGTTCTGGGTATGAGTGAAGCTGCCCGTGAAGCTCTGACCGGCTTTGCGCTTAAATTGGCCCATAAAACCCCGGTGGAAATTTCCATTCTTAAAGTGGAAGTCTTCCTCGGCATCTTTATCGGTGCGGTGACCTTTACCGGTTCCGTTGTGGCTTTTGGTAAACTGGCCGGGAAGATTTCCGGTAAGCCGATCAAGTTGCCCGGTGGCCATGGCTGGAATGCTGTTGCTGCTCTTTCCTGTCTGGTCTTGGGCATTATGTTCTGCAACGGTGCCGGGATCTGGACCATGGTGGCTGTCACCGTGATTGCCGGTTTCATCGGCTGGCACCTGATTATGGGCATTGGTGGTGCCGATATGCCGGTTGTGGTTTCCATGCTCAACTCCTATTCCGGTTGGGCGGCTGCGGCGATCGGCTTTACGCTGGGTAATGACCTGTTGATCGTGACCGGTGCGCTGGTAGGGTCTTCTGGTGCCATTCTGTCCTACATCATGTGTAAGGCAATGAACCGTCATTTCGTTTCTGTGATCCTCGGTGGTTTCGGCGGCGATGGCGGCCCGGCCATGGAAGTTGAAGGCGAAATGATTCCGGTTGAAGCAGACGGCGTGATTGCCGCGCTGGAAGATGCCGATAGCGTGATCATCGTTCCCGGCTATGGTATGGCGGTTGCGCAGGCACAAAATTCCGTTTCTGAACTGACCAAGCGTTTGCGCGCGCAAGGCAAGGAAGTACGTTTTGCCATTCACCCGGTTGCGGGTCGTTTGCCCGGCCACATGAACGTTCTGCTGGCCGAAGCCAAGGTGCCTTACGATATCGTGATGGAAATGGATGAGATTAACGATGACTTCCCCAATACGGATGTTGTCATCGTCATCGGTTCCAACGATATCGTCAACCCGGCAGCACAGGAAGACCCGAACTCTCCGATTGCCGGTATGCCGGTTCTGGAAGTCTGGAAAGCCAAGCAGGTGTTTGTTTCCAAGCGCGGCCAAGGGACAGGATATTCCGGTATCGAAAACCCGCTGTTCTACAAAGAAAATACCCGGATGTTTTATGGGGATGCCAAAGCTTCTTTGGATAAATTGCTGGAAAATATCCATGCAGGATAATCAAAAACCAGCATGATCGAATGCTGTCTGTTGATTTGACTGTTTTTAATGAAAGGGGCCGCCATTGTGCGGTCCCTTTTGATTCTAGCAATCTTTCGTCGAAACAATATTTTCTCATTTGTGAACGCAATCACAAATGATGAAGGGGGGATACGCGTAACGTAAATGTGCTGGTGAAAATAGATTTTTATTATTGCAAATGATTATCATTTTTATTTATAACCTGCTGATCGTTTCTTTATATTCGAGAGCATCATCTTGCGTTGAAACGATGAATAGATGCGGAATGCAGCCATGTCGGAGGGATTATGCGTATTACAGGTAAAGTCGTACTTTTTGTTATCGGGTTGTTATTGTTGTCTAATGTCGCGATCAATCTTGTTGCGACATTTGTCATGAATGTGGAACTGGTATCCCTTGCACAAAGAGTGCAAACAGAGTCCATGCGTGTGGCAGCACATGAATTAAAAAGGGAAATTCCGGATTTAAGCTATCATATTGACGAAGCCGGACAGGTGGTTGACTTGAAGGCAGCAACGCTTTCTGGTTTGAGCGACAACAAGATGGTGGATCAGGTCGGAGAGCTGACAACAGATAGTGCTTCTGTTTTTGCATGGGATGAAGAAAGCAACGGGTTTATCCGCCGGTCAACGAACATCATCAAAGCGGATGGTACCCGGGCGGTTGGAACAATACTGGACCGTAATGGGCGGGTTTTTCCCATCGTTTCCAAGGGGCAAATTTATACGGGCGAAGCGACAATCCTTGGAAAAGAATATTACACACAGTACAACCCGATCAAGAATAGTGCAGGTCAGGTGATCGGCCTGTTGTATGTCGGGGTTGAAAAGGAAAAAACAGACCTGGTGTTAAGTCATGTGACGAAACCGGTAACGATAAGTGTTTTTATTGTTTTGGCTCTGATTATTCTGGTGACGTATTTTATCACCCGTAAAGCCGTTGAACCCTTAAAGAAAATGAACCTGGCCATGACTGCCCTGTCTTCCGGGAAACTGGATACAGACATCCAGGGGGAAGACAGGAAGGATGAATTGGGGGATATTGCGCGTTCCCTGCACATTTTCAAAGAGCAGGAACAGGAGCGTCGCCGTTTGGAAGAAACCAACAGAATAGAGGCGGAAAAGCAACGGGCAAGACAGGCGCAGCTCAGTGACCTGACGCGGAACTTTGATCAGAATGTTTTGCAATTGCTGGATAAGGTCATGGTTGCACTGAGTGTCTTGAATGAGGCCTCGCAGACAATGAATGCAAACGCCGGTTCGACACTTCAAACAACCGAAGAGGTTGCCCAAACCACAAGCTCTGCCACGCAAAATGTAGGCGCGGTTTCAGCCGCAAGCGAGGAGTTGAACGCGTCTATTGCAGAGATTTCCAGGCAGGTCCGCCATACAGCGGAACTCTTGGCTTTGTCTGTTGCGAAAACCCAAGCAGCCAATAACAAAATTCAGTCACTCGCGGGTGCGTCTGACAAGATTTCACAGGTTGTGGATTTGATTAGTGATATATCAAATCAGACAAACCTGTTGGCTTTAAATGCAACAATAGAAGCAGCGCGTGCGGGTGAAGCCGGCAAAGGGTTTGCTGTTGTTGCCAGCGAGGTGAAAAACCTTGCCTCACAGGCCAGCCGTGCCACAGAGGAAATTTCAGAGCAAATTCAGGGGATTCAGAATGAGACGGAAAGCGCTGTCCATGCCATAGAGGAAATTGCCCGAACGATAACTGAAATCAACGATATGTCGGGTAGCGTTTCTGCCGCCGTGGAACAGCAAAGTGCCGCGACTTCTGAAATTACACAGCGGATGAGCGACTCTCTTTCCAGAGCAAAAGATATTTCAACAAATCTGTCTCTTGTATCCAGTGCTGCATTGGATACAAGAGAACGCGGTGACGAACTGAGCCGGGCAACGGGGGAACTGAATAGTGTGTCGAGCGAATTAAAACAATATGTCGATACATTTCTCAAAGATGTTCGCAACGTTGCGTGAGGGGGACGTTCAAGGCTATAGTGAGGGGCTGCATTTTTACGAATGCAGCCCTTTTCGTTTAAGGAGGTTTTATGAAGCTGGATGAACAGACCGCGCTGATTGTGATTGATGTGCAGCGCGCGATTGATGAACCTCAATGGGATGGCAAGAACAACCCTGATTATCAGGAACGCATTGTCACCTTGTTGACACTCTGGCGGGCCAAAGGCTGGCCGGTTTATCATGTCAAACACAACGACCCCAACCCGGCTTCGACCTATCATACCTATGCGCCTACAAATGCTTTCAAGGTGGAAACAGCCCCGCACCCCGGTGAGGTAATTATTGACAAAGAAACCAATTGCGCCTTCATCAAAACATCGCTGGGTTCACAGTTGCGCATGGATGGTTGTTACAAGCTGGTCTTTTGCGGTGTGGTGACCCACAACAGCGTTGATGCAACCGTACGCCATGCCAGCTGCTTGGGGTTTGAAACCTATCTGGTTGAAGAAGCCTGTACGGCTGTCCCGGTGACAGATCATCTGGGTCGCACGTGGGCAGCGCAAGATGTACATCATCTGACACTTGGAATTCTGGGCGGGGAATACTGCGATGTGATTTCCCTTAAGGATGTTTTTGCCGCTGTTTAGAATTTGAGCGGGGTCAAGTGTGCTGCCCTGAGGAGCTGATATAAAACCAGCTCTTGATGGGAGGAAGACGAAGATGGCCCGTTTGCAATGGCGTGAGGAATATAGTGTCGGTGATGCCGAGATCGACCGTCAGCACAGAAATTTATTCGCCTTGATTGATCGATTGGAAGATCAGGACCTTGATGCATCGGCTGTGGCTGTGACGCTGGAAAAGCTGGAACTGTATGTAAAGGAACATTTCAGTGATGAAGAGGCAAAGCTGAAAGCCTGTAATTATGATGATATGGAACCGCATATCCGCCAGCATGAAGAATTTCACCAATGGCTGCAACAGGCCAAAGACAGTTTGAAGGCCAGTCCCGGCAGTGCCATTGCGTTGGGGCACAATATTCATGACTTCCTGCGTGACTGGCTTTTGTCTCATATCATGAAGTCTGATCAGGCCTACAAGGACTGGCTTGTGAAACAGTAAGGCCGAAAAGGTTACCCTTGACCAGATGATCAATCAAACAGCGCGTGCGCAGGGGCAGGTGATGTTTGGATGGGTAGACAAGTGCATAAACCAGATGATTACCCCGGTAATCTTCCATAATGCGAACGATTTTTCCTGTTTCTATTTCTTCTTTCATGGTGGAGGGCAGCAAGATGCCAATGCCCATGTCCGCCATGATCATTTTTTGCATCATCAGGGGAGAGTTGCAGGCATGGTAGAGTTTGGGACGAACCATATAGGTTTTATCATTCTGAAAAAGTGTTTGCAGATTGCTGAGTTCAGGCAATTTAAGAATGATCCATTGATGCCTTGCAAGTTCTTCAATGGATTGTGGTGGTGCATGCTCTTCCAGATATCGGGTGCTGGCAAAAATGCCAAAACTTTCTTCATGCAGAATTTTACCGGTTAAACGGTTGTCCTTGGGGTAGCTGACCCGCAATGCAAGGTCGATACCTTCCGAAATCAGGTCGAGTTTTTCATCACTTGAAATGACATCCACATCAATGTCGGGATAGGCCGTCTTAAAGCTTTTGAGGGCAGGCAGAAGCTGAGAGATCGCAATGTCGTTTGTTGTCGTGATGCTGACCCGGCCCTGTGGCTTTTCCTGCCCGGCGATTTCCTGAATATGGTTCAGGGTTACGTTGAGTTGGCGGGCATATTCGTAAATAGCTGTGCCTTCACTGGTTAGGGAGAGATGGCGGGTGCTGCGGTGCAGGAGGCGCAAATTGAGGTCTTCTTCCAGTTGATTGATCTGTTCGCTAATGCGCGAGCGGCTGGTATTCAGTGCGCGGGCACAGGCTGCAAAACTTCCCAATTCATAAACAGTCGCAAAAATAGCAAGATGTTTGAGGCGGTCTATTCCAATTGTTCTCATTTTCGGAACTCATAATTCTTAAATAGGCGTCTAGTGATAACAAATAATTGAAGGCATAGTCCAGTCAATGCCTCGTTATTTCAGGAAAGGAAAATGAAAATGATTGCAGTTACAGGTGCATCCGGCCAATTGGGTCGTCTTGTTCTTGATGGTTTGTTGGAAAAAATCGATGCCAAAGAGATTGTTGCCATTGCCCGCTCGGTTGATCGTTTGAGTGAATATGCAGACAAAGGGGTGAATGTCCGTTTTGGGGACTATTCAGATCCGACTTCACTGGATAAAGCCTTGGAGGGGGTAACAAAGTTGTTGTTAATTTCATCCAGTGAAGTTGGTCAACGTGCGCTCCAGCATCAAAATGTGATTGAAGCCGCCCAAAAGCGTGACCTTCAGCTTTTTGCCTATACCAGCCTGTTAAAGGCCGATACGTCCCCGATGATGTTGGCTGGGGAACATAAACAAACGGAAGACATGATTGCTCAAGCCGGTTTGCCGAGCGTTATTTTGCGAAACGGTTGGTATAGCGAAAACTATGTCGCTTCTGTTCCTTCAATTTTGGGAATGGGAACTGTTTACGGATGTGCCGGGCATGGGAAAATTTCTTCAGCTCCTCGCAAGGATTATGCAGATGCATGTGTTGCGGTTTTACTGAGCGAAGAAGAGCAAAGCGGTAAGCTGTATGAACTGGCTGGCGACAGTTCATTTGACCTTGCAACGTTTGCAGCCTTGATTGCAGAAGCAGGTGATCAGGAAATTTCTTTTCAGAATCTGACACAGAGCGAATATGCTCAGGTCTTGCGTCAGGCCGGCCTGCCGGATGGTTTTGCCGATATGCTGGCTGATTCCGAAACACAGGCTGAGGCAGGTTGGTTGTATGATGACAGCAAGACCTTGTCCCAGTTGATCGGTCGTTCGACAGAACCTCTTAAAACCACAATTGAAAATGCTCTCAACTGATGATCTGAAGATTTGAGCTAAGAAAAAAGCGATGCAGCCAGAACGGCGCATCGCTTTTTTTGAGGGTATATGAGGTGCGATTTAATCAAACCGCAAACGCCCACATCACCACCTTTCAAGTAGCTATAGTCGGATATGCACCAGGCAAGGGCATATCCTGTAAAAACGTCTATTTAAGACACCCGCTTGTCACGGGTAAAAGAAAAAGGCTTGATTAGAAGCCTTCACGCTCCAGGCGTTTGCGCTCCAGTTTGCGGGCGCGGCGAACGGCTTCAGCGTCTTCGCGTGCTTTTTTCTCAGACGGTTTTTCATAGTGACGACGCAGTTTCATTTCACGGAACACGCCTTCACGCTGCATTTTCTTTTTCAGTGCTTTCAGTGCCTGGTCGACATTATTGTCGCGAACTACTACCTGTACGATGGTCAGGGCCTCCTTATAAAAAATCAAATCCGGGCCATATGCCCGTTTCCCTCCTTTTGGCAGAAAGGGAAGCGGGTCCATAGCATAGGCACATGCAAAGGTAAAGAGGGAGTATGTGAAAAATCTGATAAAAAAACAGAAAAAGCGCCTCACATTTGGTTATAGTTACGATATTATGAGGGGAAAAGTGGGGAAGAAATGAAACTTACGTCCCATCTGGTAAAGCAATTACAGATGTTCTGTGACCGTTTGTCACGGAGCAGCGATGTTGCAATTGCCTTGCTGGATAATGAGGGACGCCCGATTACGACCTTTCTGGAAGACAGGAATGACGTTGGTGTGCTGAATATTCCGGTTGAAGTGTCTTCAAGCTTTTTCACGCGTCTGCAATTGAAAGGGCAACCGGCTAAAATAGCCCATGCTAAAGAGTTTTTACCGGAGGTTTTGAAGGCAAAAATCCGGGAATTGATGACTCAACAACGAATCGAACGTTTCGAGGATTTTCTGGATGTGGCGGCCGATTGGTTCTGGGAAACCGATCAGGAACACCGCTTCAGTTTTATCAGTGAAGGAATTAGCAAGGTATTGGGGGTGAACCCGACCTCGCTTTTGGGCAAGAAGCTGTGCGAGCTTGATTTGAGCTTGCTGGATGAGGGGCAACGCCCACCTTGGCGTGAACAGGGGCCTTTTCTGCCGTTTCACAATTTTGAGCTGGTCTGGCGCTCGGAAGGGCATGCTGCCTGTTATCTTAGCCTGAATGGAACGCCGTTTCATGATGAACAGGGAAGGTTTCTTGGTTTTCGTGGCACGGGTGTGAATGTTACGGAAGCACGAAGAGCGCAGGAAAACTTTAAAAACCTTGTGGATGGTTCCATTCAGGGGATTGCCATTCACCGCGATTGGCAACTGCTTTTTGTCAATCAATCCGTTACGGAAATGCTGGGCTACGAATCCGTTGAGGATTTTCTGAAAATCAAAGACATAACCAAGGTGTTGGCCCCGGGGGAATTCAGCCGCCTTAAAGAAATTAACGATGCTAGAAATCAGGGATTTGCCATTCCCAGAACCTATGAAATAGAGGCCTGTTGCAAGGATGGTCGTGTTCTGACCTTGAATTCCTCCACCAGCCAGATTGAATGGGACGGTGAACCGGCGCTTTTGACAACTGTGGTGGATATTACCCTGCTGAAGGAGGCCACGCGCAAGCTTCAGGAACATAGCGAGCATTTGCAGGAATTGGTTGATGAGCGCACCAATGATTTACTCGCCAGTAGGGAAAGGTTGCGTTTTATTGCCGAGATGACATCGGACTGGTTCTGGGAAACGGATGAAAATCATCTCTTTACCTTTATTTCAGACCGTTTTTCTGAAGTTACAAATCTGAAAAAAGGAGATGTTATCGGAAAGGATCCTACAAAATTGCGTTGGGCCAAGAACTCGCCGAAACAGGATCTTGAAAGTTGGGAAATACACCGTGAGGAGTTGGTGCACAAGCGCCCGTTTGAACTTCGCTATTGGGTGGATGGTCTAAACGATAGCCAGATTTGTATAGAGATTAAAGGAAAGCCGGTTTACGATAAAGACGGTACTTTCAAGGGGTATCTGGGGGGCGGCCGGGATGTGACGGAACAGGTCAGGTCGCGCGTAGCTTTGGAAGAGGCCAAAGAGGAAGCGGAAAAAGCCAATAAGGCGAAGTCGGAATTTCTTTCCAATATGAGCCATGAATTGCGCACGCCCTTGAATGCGATTCTTGGTTTTGCACAGTTGCTGGAGCGCAATGTGCAGGGAAATTTAACAGAAAGCCAATTAAATCACCTCTCACATATTGCAAATGGCGGGGAGCATCTGCTTGAATTGATTAACGAGATACTGGACTTGTCCAAAATTGAAGCAGGCAAGCTCTCTCTTAGCATTGAACCGGTGGATTTGCGTGCCCTGTTTGATGACATTAAACCCTATGCGGATGTTTATGCACAAAAACATGACGTTGAAATTATTGATTGTCCACTGGCGCAAATTCCCTATGTGCGCGGGGATATTTTGCGCATCAAACAGGCCCTTTTGAACCTTGTTTCCAACGCAGCCAAATACAACATTCCCGGGGGCAAGGTCTGGCTTGAGATTGAAAAAACATCGCCCCAATATATTCGTGTTGTTGTCAGGGATACGGGGCCGGGTATTTCTGAACAGCATCAGCAAAAACTCTTTCAGCCCTTTCAACGTTTTGTGAGTGAAAATAACATGGTTGAAGGAACCGGGATCGGTCTGGCCCTGACGAAAAAACTGATTGAAGAGATGGGAGGAACTATCGGGCTGAACAGTAAAGTGGGGCAGGGGAGTGCGTTCTGGTTTGAATTGCCCCGCGCTCAGATCAGAAAGCTTCCCCTACCTCATGAACAAACTCAAGACGTTGAGGTTGAACAACGTCAGAACGTTGCCAGCAAGGTCATGCTGTATGTGGAAGATAATCCATCCAACCTTTTTTTGATGGAGAGCATTATCGAATCCGTTTCACATATTGATCTGATTTCTGCCAGAACAGCGGAAAATGGAATTGCCATGGCGAAAAGCCATTCTCCGGATATCATCTTGCTGGACATCAATCTTCCGGGGATGAACGGGATTGATGCCGTGCGCATTCTGAAAAACCATCCCGTGACCAAAAGTATTCCTGTTTTGGCCTTAAGTGCCAACGCCATGCCGGATACAATCCTTAAGGCAAAGCAGATGGGATTTGATGATTACATTACCAAACCGATTGACCTGAAGGTGCTTCTGCAAGCGTTGAATGGCCTGATGGATGAAAGATAAGCCTGTGATTTTGAAAATTGCCCGTATGGGGCATCCGGTTTTGCGAAAAAAAGCGGAACCAGTTTCTGACCCGATGTCCGCGCAGATTGCCCGGTTGGTTGAAGATATGATTGAAACCATGCAGGATGCACCGGGGGTTGGGTTGGCTGCCCCGCAGGTTCATGTGGACCTGCGCGTGGTTGTTTTTCATGTGCCGCGCGGGCGCGATGCCCAGGAAGGCGGGGCAGAGGGGGTGCCCTTAACTGTTCTTATCAACCCGGTGATTGAAGCGCTGGATGATGAAACCAATCTGGCTTTTGAAGGATGTTTATCCTTGCCGGGCATGACAGGGCAGGTTAAACGCTATAGCAATATCCGTTATCGTGGTTTTGGTTTGGACGGCAAGGAATTTGAACGTGAAGCCCATGGCTTTCACGCCCGGGTAGTCCAGCATGAATGTGACCATCTGGATGGAATTCTTTATCCGCAACGTATGGACGACCTATCCACCTTCGGGTATGTTGAGGAAATGCAAAAGTCATTTACGCAGGATTAAGAGCTGTGCAGGACATCAAGGTAAAAGACGACATCCTTCTGGCAACCCTTTCCAATGTCATTTTCGATGGTTGGACGGAAGGTGCCATTGAGGCCGGGGCTGAAGAGGCTGGTTACGACAAGGCAATGGCTGTGCGGGCTTTTCCTTATGGGGTGAGCGACATCCTGGCTTATCTTGCCGATTATATAAACCGGCAAATGGCAGCCCGGCTGGAAGAGATGGACCTTGAAAATATGGGCATTGGGCATCGACTGGAAGCGGCGATGCGCATTCGGCTTGAAATTGAAGGCCCGCATCGCGAAGCCGTTCGCAAGGCCATGTCTTATTACACCATGCCGAAAAATGCACCACAGGCTGTGGAAACCGTCTGGAAAGCGGTGGATGAGATGTGGTGGTGCTGTGGGGATGAAGCCGTAGACATCAATTACTATACCAAGCGAGCTTCTTTAGCCACGGTCTACAGCGCAACCATGCTTTATTGGTTGAATGATGAGTCGGAAAACTTTGAAGAGACCATCCTGTTTTATCGGCGCCGTTTACAGGATGTTATTTCTGCGGTGAAAACAAGACGCAAGTTTATGGCTTCTGTTGAAGAAAAATTTTGCCGTTTGAGCGGTTTCGGCTTTCGCCCGGGTGGTTTGATGAAGCGTTAGGCTTCTTGCTGTCACCTTAAAGTGTGACGACCATTAAATTACAACGTATTTTCGCTGAATATAAAAGGCGCACATGCCCTGATTGTGAAACACTTCACTGAGGGCTGTGTGTTTCTTGTTTATAGTGCGCGCTGCATAGAAAAATAATAAAAAGTGATTCAGATGACTTCGACCTCTCTTGTACAAAAACAAAATACCGGTGAATTTGTCGCCCTGATGGCTTTTCTTATGTCGCTGGTGGCTTTGGCGATTGATGCGGTTCTTCCCGCGTTTCAAAGCATTGGCAGCAGCTATGACATCAGCGATGAAAACCGTTTACAGTTAATTATCGGCATCCTGTTTCTGGGGTTGGCCGTTGGGCAGTTGTTTTTCGGCCCGATTTCAGATTTTCTCGGGCGTAAGGTTGCCATTTACATTGGGGTTGGGCTGTTTATTGTCGGCTCGTTAATTTCCGCTTTTGCGCCAAGTTATGAAACCCTGCTTGTCGGTCGTTTTTTGCAAGGCTTTGGTGTGGCAGGGCCACGCATTATTTCCGTTGCCCTTGTGCGTGATCAATATAGCGGACGTGAAATGGCGCGGATCATGTCTTTTGTCATTTCTGTTTTTATTATTATGCCTGCCATGGCTCCGGCTTTAGGGGCAGGGCTGATGATGTTTAGTGATTGGCACAGTATTTTTTATTCTTTTGCTGTTCTGTCAATCATTAGCTGTCTTTGGTTGTGGTTGCGCCAGCCTGAAACCCATCCGAAAGAAAAACGCACCACAATAAGCTTGGTTCCTGTTCTTTTGGCATTTCGCGAAGTTCTGACCCATCGTCGTTCTGCGGGATATATGTTGATTGCCGGTGTGTCGTTTGCTTGCCTCATTTCGTATCTAAGCGTGGCTAAACTATTATTTTTTGATATTTATCAGGTCGATGAACTCTTTCCCTTTTATTTTGCCATTCTCTCTCTGGCTGTAGGGGCGGCATCTTTTGCCAATGGGCGACTGGTGATGAAATACGGGATGCGGGCCTTGATGCATTGGGCCTTGCTGCTGCTGTTCGTCACATCCTGTGTGTTCCTGCTTTTCTTGTGGCTTGGTGAAGGGCATGTGCCTTTTATCTTTTTTATGGTGGCCATGTCCGTGATCTTTTTCTCTATGGGGCTTTTGTTCGGCAATTCCAATGCCATGGCAATGGAGCCCATGGGGCATATTGCCGGGGTTGCCTCTTCCATCATCGGCGCAGGGACAACCTTGGTTTCCATGGGCTTTGGTACGGTCATTGGTCAGTTTTACGATAAAACACTGGTGCCGATGGTGATTGGTTTTGTTGTTTTATCGCTGATCGGCTTTTTGATTATGCAATGGGTGGAACTCAAAAAAGCGTAAAGGATACGAATATTTTATGAGTCTACGCCTTAGACAGTTCAGGCAGGCCTCATTCTTTTGGCAATTCACCGAGCGGATAAACCAGATTGACGTGGCCCATTTTGCGGCCACGTTTTGTTGTGGCTTTACCGTAAAGGTGCAGTTTTGCGTTCGGTTCGTTCAGGTAGTCCGGCCATTTTTCCACATCAAAGCCGATGAGGTTTTTCATGATCAGGTCGTTGCGCCGTTCAACGGAACCTAAAGGCAAGCCACAGACGGCACGCACAAACTGTTCAAACTGGTCTGAATAACAGGCATCCTGTGTCCAGTGGCCTGAGTTATGCGGGCGCGGCGCCATTTCATTGACGATCAGGCGGTCATCTTTGGTGTGGAACATTTCAACGGCCAGCAGGCCGACCAGAGCCATCTTTTCAGCTAGCGTTACGGCAATGCGCACAGCCTCTTCTACCAGTCCATCCGGAATATGGGCAGGGACGGTGGAGGTATCTAAAATACCATCGACATGCTTGTTTTCCGCCGGTTCGAACGCCGTCCATTGGCCGCAGGCGCTACGCGCGATGACAACGGAAATTTCACGTTGGAAATCGACAAAGCCTTCCAGCACACTTTCAGCACCGGCCATAGAGTCATAGGCGCTTTCAAGGTCTGTTTCCGGGCGGATCAGGGCTTGGCCTTTACCGTCATAGCCCATACGGGTTGTTTTTAAAATGCTGGGGCGGCCCAGTTTTTCAACGGCTGCTTCCAGATCGTTCAGGCTGTTGACGCTGGCAAAGGGGGCTGTTTCAACGCCGCATTCGTTTATGAAGGTCTTTTCAATCAGGCGGTCTTGTGAAAGGTGCAGACAGTTCCACCCCGGGCGAACATCCACATGTTCGCTCAGCAACTGGACACTTTCATGGGGGATGTTTTCAAATTCGAACGTCACCACATCGCAAGCATCGGCAAAGGCAATCAAGGCCTCATGATCGTCATATTCAGCTACGGTTGCTTTATGGGAGACCTGTTCTGCCGGGCTGTCATTGCCGGGGCCGAAGACATGACACATATAGCCAAGGCGTGCTGCCGCCAGTGCGGTCATGCGGCCCAGTTGACCATTTCCGATAATACCGATGGTGCTTCCCGGGGGAAGGGGCTTATTTTGTGTCATGAGGTGGTTGTTCCTTAATCGACAGGTTCTTCAGCAACAGATGCGCTTTGTTGGGCGCGAAACGCATCCAGTTTGGCGGCAACGCTTTCATCTTGCAAGGCAATGATGCTGGCCGCCAGTATTCCTGCGTTTTTGGCACCGGCATCGCCGATGGCCAGTGTGCCGACCGGAACGCCACCGGGCATTTGTGCAATGGAATAAAGACTGTCCACGCCGTTGAGTGCGCGGCTTTTAACCGGAACACCAAGAACGGGCAGGGGGGTCATGGCCGCAGCCATGCCGGGCAGGTGGGCAGCACCGCCAGCACCAGCGATGATCACCTGAAGGCCGCGCTCTTTTGCGCTGGTGGCATAATCATACAGGCGTTGCGGGGTGCGGTGGGCCGAAACAATGCGTTTTTCGTATGACACGCCCATTTCATCGAGCATGTCAGCGGCAAGTTTCATGGTCGGCCAATCGCTTTGGCTACCCATGATGATTCCAACGGAAGGTGCAGTGCTGCTCATTGTCTTTTATCCTTGCACAAGGCTTGAAAAAGGGGCGTATTATAGGCAGGAAAAGGCAAATCGCAAGGTTTTTAGACTTTTGTAAGGATTTCAGCATATTATATAGAGTCTAAAGGTCTATATTTAGGTTGGTAAAGCCATGCCTGTTGATGACATCAAAGCTTCTGAAGCCATGCATCCCTATGTCGGGAATGAGCAGGAACAATCCTCCCATCGCCCGGGATATGGCGGATTTAAGGGCAAGCATAAATATCCGTCCATCAAGCGCGATATTCACGATGTTGCGTCTTTTATGAATATTCCGCAGGCAGAACTGACACCGGCAGTGACAGATGCCATCATCGCCTTGATGGAGGAAGTGGACCATTTGCGAGAAGAGCTTGGTATGGTGCATAGTCTGGAACATAAGCTGACCAGCTCATTAGATAAGCATCTTGACCTCCCTGTCCTGACCCGCCATGCGCTGGGGCGTGAACTTGCTGTGATTGCTGCACATTGTCAACGCAGTGGGTCACCCGCTGTTTTTATCTATTTCCAGATTGCCAATTTTTCTCAAATCAAAAAACGTTCCGGGCTTCTGGCCGGAGAGGCCGTTATTCGTGAAATCGCCCAAGTCCTGCATGGCCACTTGAGGGAGACGGACAAGATCGGAACCTTGGGAGGAGACGGTTTCGGTATTGTCATGCCCTTGAGCGATTTGGCCGCAGCGCAGGAAAAGGTTCATCATTTGATGGAGATGGTTACGAAAGGGTTGATCCTTTATGAAGGCCATGTGGTAGAGATAGAAATCGCATACGGTCTGCACAGCCTGCATTTGACAGAAGCAGTAGATATGGTTATTGCTGAAGCCGATAGGGATTTGCATCGGCGTTTTGTTCGTTCATGAGGAAAACGCAAGCGAAGCCTTTTGCCTTTAAACAGACATATTTTCCCCATAGTCAGCTTTGACATTGATTTACCCTTTGAGAAAGACCCTGAAATGAACAAGACCCTGCGTCGTTTAATCTGGCTCAGTGCCATGTTTTTGGCTGTTTCCCTTTTGACACGAATTGGGCTTGCTTTGTTCAGTCAGGAAAGTTATTCGCTTTCTGAATGGGGACGTTTCCTTGGCATGGGGGAAGTCTTTGACCTGACTGTATTGCCCTTTTTCCTGTTGCCCTGGTCGCTTTATGAAATTGTACGACCACAAAAACGCTTGCTGAAATGGGAAGGGCGCTGGGCCATGGTCTGGGGAACCGGCTATCTGGTTCTTTTTGTCGTGACGGCGGCCAGTGAGTTTGTTTTCTGGAATGAGTTTTCCACCCGTTTTGATTTTATTGCCGTGGACTATCTGGTTTATACCCATGAAGTCATTGGGAATATCCGTGAAAGTTATCCGGTCTTTTGGTGGTTAAGCGCTTTGTTCCTCGTTTGTGGCATGCTGGCCTGGTTGACATGGCCAAAGGAAAATGGGGTTGGCATTGGTCGTTTGACCCGTATCGGCTATAGTCTGGTCTTGGTTCTTGCCATTGTTGCAGGCTACTTTGGTGTGGATATGGGCTGGACCAAAGCGAAAAATGCATATGTGCAACAACTTTCAAACAACGGGTTTTATGCCCTGTTTCATGCCTATCGTCACAATCAGCTGGATTACGCCAAATACTATCCGACATTGCCACAGGACAGGCTGAATGATGAAATTCGTTCTCTCGTCAAGCAGCCCAATGCGGCCTATACATCCACGCACGGTATTGAGCGCAATATTGAGGCTGTTGAGGTCACGAAGAAGCCCAATATTGTCCTGATATCTGTGGAAAGTCTGTCTGCGGAGTTTATGGCCCATTTCGGCAATGAGCAGAACCTGACACCGGAGCTGGATAAACTGGCAGATCAGAGTCTCTTTTTCACCAATCTGTTCGCCACCGGGACGCGTACGGTAAGAGGGTTGGAAGCCCTTTCTGTCGGGACGCCACCAACACCGGGGCAAAGCATTGTGCGTCGTCCCAATAACCAGCGTATGGAAAATTTGGGGGAAGAACTGCGTGAGGCCGGTTGGGCAGCGCCTTACTGGATTTACGGTGGGTACGGGTTTTTCGATAACATGAATGCCTTCTTTGCCTCCAACGGCTATCAGGTGGTAGACCGTACGGATTCTGAGAATATGAATATTGAAATTCATGCGGAAAATGTATGGGGGATTGCCGATGAAGACCTGTTTACAATGGCCATGCAGGTTTTTGACAAACAGGCAAGCAAAGACAAACCCTTTTTTGCCCATATCATGACAACGTCGAACCACCGCCCCTATACGTTTCCGGAAAACCGGGTGGACCTGCCACAGAAAAAGCGCGAAGGTGCGGTGAAATATACCGACTGGGCGCTGGGGGACTTTATTAAGCGCAGTGCAAAAAAGGCGTGGTTTGACAATACCATCTTCATTATTTTGGCGGACCATACCTCAAAAGCAGCGGGAAAGACGGACCTGCCGTTATGGCGCTATCGCATCCCTATGATCTGGTACGCACCGAAGTTGATAGAGCCGCAAAAAATGGATCGTTTGATGAGCCAGATTGACGTGGGGCCGAGCCTGATGGGATGGTTGGGGCTATCCTATAGCAGCCGGTTTTTCGGTTATGACATTTTCCATCTTGAGCCGGGGCGTGAACGTGCCTTTATCAGCACCTATCAGAAGCTGGGGTATTTGAAAAATGACCGTCTTGTGGTGCTGGATGTCAATAAGCCGGCAAAGGTCATGGAAGCCAACAGACAGGAAACGGTGATTGCAGATCCGCAAGAGGCGGATAAAAAACTCATTGATGAAGCCGTGGCCTGGTATCAGAGCGCCAGCAAGTATTTTCTGGAAGGCCTGCTGACTGAAAAAGAGTCCAAAAACGAGTCGTAAAAACACGGTTCGTTGACCATCTGATATCTTTGCTTGCTATGCAATGATATCAGGGACCAGCTGGTTCTCAATTTTGGCAATTTGATCCTTGAGGGTCAGTTTCTTTTTCTTCAGGCGTTGCAGGCGTAACTGGTCGTAAGGGGGGGAGGTGACCATCCGGTTGATGGCATCATCAAGGTCCCGGTGTTCTGTTTGTAATATAGCCAGTTTGATCCGTAGCTCACGGGTTTTAGACATTATTTTCCCGACTTGTTATTGTAAGTTTATGTCCGTAAAGTTGGATCATAGCATAGAAATGACAGCAAATAACAAAAAAGGAAATAGGATGACGAAAAAACGTATCGGCGTTCTGACAAGTGGCGGTGATTGTGCAGGTCTCAATGCTGCAATCCGGGCGGTCGCCCATCGTGCCATAGACGGCTATGGCTGGGACGTTGTCGGTATTCGCAATGGTACGTTGGGGCTGATTGAAACGCCTGTGAATGCAGAAATACTGGATAAGCAAACCTTCAGCGGAACGTTGTTGCGCCAGGGTGGTACCTTTCTTGGGACCACCAACAAGGGCAACCCCTTTGCCTACCCCATGGAAGACGGGACAGTGAAAGACCGTTCCCAAGAATTTATTGATGGTTTCAGGGAGTTGGAGCTGGACGGGTTGATCGGGATCGGCGGCGATGGTTCGATGAAAATTCTCAACCGGTTATGTGAGTTGGGTGATATTCCCTTTATCGGTATTCCCAAAACCATTGATAACGATGTCGCTTTTACCGAGTTTACCATCGGGTTTACAACGGCCGTTAATGTGGCTGTGGATGCACTGGACCGTCTGCAACCAACAGCGGCTTCACATCGGCGCATCATGGTGCTGGAGGTTATGGGGCGCGATGCCGGGCATATTGCCTTGCATGCTGGGATCGCAGGCGGGGCAGATGTGATTCTGGTGCCGGAAATTCCTTATGACATCAATCATGTGGTTGCCAAGATTCGCAAGGTGAACGAGCAGGAAAAACGAGACCATGCTCTGGTGGTTGTTTCCGAAGCTGTGAAAACAAGCGATGGTCAGAAAGTGATGGTGAAAACCAAGGAAGGGCAATTCAAGTACAGCGGCGTGGCCCATGTGGTTGGTGAAGAAATTCATCGTCTGACCGGGGCGGACACACGTGTGACGGTTTTGGGGCATGTCCAGCGCGGCGGTACACCGGCCATGCGCGACCGTGTAATTGCCTCTGCATTCGGGGTGCGTGCCGTTGATTTGTTGGCAGAAGGCAAGAGTGAACGCATGGTCGCCTGGCAGCATCGCGAGGTGGTTGACGTACCACTGGATGAGGTGGTGACGCGCTATAACAATATTGATGTGACCGGTACACTTGTACAGACTGCGCGAGGGTTGGGAATTTGCCTCGGCGATGAGGGAGGTTAACAGCCCATTTCGCAGGTGCAAGATAGCGAATGCTGGCATTTGATATGTAATTTATGTATCATATTTCTATCTTGAAACTGCCATAAGGAGGTTGTTCGCATGAGCGTTTTGGATCGTATTGAATCTCTTAGAGCCAAGCATCATGAGCTTGAGTATAAAATAGAACAAGAAGAAACCCGACCCCAGCCTGACGATAGACTCATACACGACCTCAAACGAAGGAAGCTAAAAGTCAAAGACGAAATATCGACGCTTTCGATTAATTAAATCGTCTGACTTAAACTGAAAAAACTATCGCACTCTTTTTTATGATGTGCGCGCAAGGATTTGCGAAAAAGAAGGCACCCTGTTCATGAAAATAGGGTGCTTTTTTGTGCCTTTCTCAGGAAGAAAGGTCACTGGTAATGCTTAAACAGGGCCTTTTGGCCGAAGTCTTGAACCTCTACATTCTTGAGGTGTTTTAATTTATTAATGATTTCTGTGTTCTCGGCAAATTTATGAGAGGCAAAAAGCGTTAAATGCGATGTCGCCAGAACAAGAGGTTTTGAAAAATCCGAATAGGATTTTCCACTGTGCTGGATCATTTCAATAAAGCGGAAATC
Source organism: Terasakiella sp. (assembly GCA_050297075.1). Lineage (GTDB taxonomy): Bacteria > Pseudomonadota > Alphaproteobacteria > Rhodospirillales > Terasakiellaceae > Terasakiella. The sequence continues at coordinate 53,581 of JBNKSC010000026.1, read as the reverse complement.
AGGGGTGATAAAGGCATCAACTTTACCAGCCAGCAAGGCAGTAATTAGATCATTATGAGAGTTGAAATAGAGGAACTGGGAATGGGGGAACATTTGTTCGAGATAGGCTGCAAAACTTTGTCTGGGCATCCCGATTTTAAGACCTTTAAGGTCATCAAGTTTATGAATTTTCCTTGCTTTTAATCCTGAAAGGACGAGAGAGCTATGTGACAGTTTGAACAGGGGAACGGCAAGTTTGCTGCGCTTGGGGCTGTCTATATAAATAGCAAGGTCTGCCTTTCCTTTTTGCGTCAGGTCAACCACACGGGGAAACGGCAGGACGGTAAAGGACAGTTTCAACCCTGTCTGATGTTCAATTTTATCAAAGACGGAAAGCAGGGGGCCGGACCAGTCTTTATTCAGGGTCTTGTCAATAAGTTGTTTGATATAGGGAACCATCACATGAACGGTTTGTGTTTCCTGTGCCGAGGCAGAGGAAGACAAGAGGCTGAGGCCTAAAAATACAGTTAAAAGAAATGAGCGTATTTCAAGGCGATGCATGTGACGGAAACTTCATAAAGGTTCAAAAAATAAGGGAGCTGGCGGCAACATACCGAAAGCTCCCTCATTTGTATAGGTCTTTAATGAGGTTTTCCTACATTACGTTAGAGTTGGCCTGCTTCTTTTCTTAAGCCGTCACGCAATACGAATTTCTGGATTTTACCTGTGGAGGTTTTGGGTAGCTCCTGAAAGATAACCGTTTTAGGGCATTTGTAGTGCGCAAGGTTGTCGCGACAATGCTTGATGATATCTTCGGAGGTGACATCAGCACTTCCCGGTTTCAGCTCAATGAAGGCAGCCGGGGTTTCACCCCATTTGTCATCAGGCTTGGCGACAACAGCAGCGGCGGAAACGGCAGGGTGGCGATAAAGGGTATCTTCCACTTCGATGGAGGAAATGTTTTCCCCACCGGAAATGATGATATCTTTTGAGCGATCTTTCAATTGGATATAACCGTCCGGATGTTTGACGCCCAGATCACCGGAATGGAACCAGCCACCTTTAAAGGCTTCGTCTGTTGCAGACGGGTTTTTGAGGTAGCCTTTCATGACAATGTTTCCACGGAAGCAGACTTCGCCCATGGTTTCACCATCCCATGGCTGTTCGATTGTGGTGTCTGAATCTGCAATCATCAGTCCTTCTTCAACCGTATAACGCACCCCTTGGCGGGATTTCTGGAAAGCCTGACGTTCAATCGGCAGCTCATTCCATTCTTCTTTCCAGGCACAGAAGACAGCCGGGCCGTAAGTTTCTGTCAGGCCATAGGCGTGGGTGACGTCAAAACCTTCATCCTGAATGGCTTTTAGAACGGAAGCTGGCGGCGGGGCCGCTGCTGTCATGATGGAACATTTATGTTCAAACGGTTTTTTCTCTTCTGCCGTGGCATTGATGACGAAAGACAGGACAATCGGTGCACCACAGAAGTTGGTGACTTTATGTTCGGAAATGGCGGCATAGATGTTTTGTGCATTCACTTTGCGCAGGCAAACGTTCACCCCGGCCTTGGCGGCAATGGTCCATGCAAAACACCAGCCATTGCAATGGAACATGGGCAGGGTCCATAAATAAACCGGATGCTGGTGCATGTTCCAGTCAATGGCATTGCCCAGTGCGTTCAGGTAGGCGCCGCGGTGATGATAGACAACCCCTTTGGGGTTGCCTGTTGTGCCGGAAGTATAGTTCAGGGAAATGGCATCCCATTCATCGCTCGGGCCTTCCCATTCAAATTCAATGTCGCCTTTGGAAATGAAATGTTCATAGGTTTCCTGACCGATCAGTTCCCCACCTTCTGCCAGCGGATCATCAATATCGATAATGATGGGCTTCTTTTCCAGACGGGCGACAGCCGCCTTGGTGATGTCTGAAAATTCACGGTCGGTGAACAGAACTTTTGCTTCGCCATGTTGAAGGATGAAAGCAATGGCTTCTGCATCCAGACGGATGTTCAGGGTGTTGAGAACCGCCCCGCTCATGGGAACACCGAAATGGGCTTCGTAGGTTTCCGGTGTGTTGTTGCCCATGACAGCAACGGTTTCCCCTTTTTTGATGCCCAGTTTGTTCAGGGCTGAGGCCAGACGGATGCAACGTTCGTAGGTTTCTTTCCAGGTATAGGTTTTGTCACCATGGATAACGCTGGGGCGGTCCGGATAGACCATGGCCGTGCGTTTGATAAAGGACAGGGGAGAAAGCGGCTCATAGTTGGCTGCATTTTTCTCCAAATGCATATCGTAGATGTTTTCCATGACTGACAAGGTCTCCGTTGCTCTAAAAAGACATGGGGGATTCATAGCAGCATCAGACGAGGAGACAAACAGGAAAAGAACTCCGATATGTAAAAATGTTGTGAATAACCTTCTCGTTTTGAAACAAAAAGCGTTATAAACCGTGGGTTTGAGACCTAAAAAAATAAAATCGGTAAAACAATACCAAATTAACACTTTTATTTTGTGCCATTTTAGGGCAGACTTTCGCGCACAACTTTGAAGAAGAGGGAATTCTTCAAACAATCTAGGGAAAATCGCTTGGAAATAGGGGACGTTATGACCAATCGGTATGAAGAAGCGTATAAGGAATCGATGGATAATCCAGAAGGTTTCTGGGGAAAAGCAGCCGAAGAAGTTGCATGGGATAAAAAATGGGACAAGGTGCTTGATGATTCAAACGCCCCCCTGTACCGCTGGTTTAGTGGTGCGATGTGTAACACCTGCTATAATGCGGTTGATCGCCATGTGGAAAACGGGCGTGCAGATCAGGATGCCATTATTTACGATAGCCCGATCACCGGCCACAAAAGCAAGCTGACGTACAAAGAATTACAAGACAAAGTCGCCCGTCTTGCCGGTGTGCTGAAAGCACGTGGTGTGGAAAAAGGCGATCGTGTTGTCATTTACATGCCGATGATCCCGGAAGCAGCCATTGCCATGCTGGCGGTTGCCCGTTTGGGGGCTGTGCATTCCGTTGTTTTTGGTGGTTTTGCTTCCAATGAATTGGCGGTGCGTATCAACGATGCCAAGCCGAAAGTCATTATTTCGGCCTCCTGCGGGATTGAGCCGGGCCGTGTGATTGCCTACAAACCCTTGCTGGATGGCGCTATTGAGCTGTCTCATCACAAACCGGATGCCACCATTATTGTGGCACGTGAAGAAGCCGCAGCCGAGCTGAAAGACGGTTACGATTTCGATTATGAATCCGAAATGGCAAAAGCCGAACCGGCAGGCTGTGTATCTGTTGCAGCCACAGACCCGCTTTATATTCTCTATACATCGGGGACAACAGGTCAGCCCAAAGGGGTTGTGCGCGACAATGGCGGCCATATGGTGGCGTTGCAATGGACCATGAAGAATATTTACAATGTGGAACCGGGCGATGTGTACTGGGCAGCGTCCGATGTGGGCTGGGTTGTCGGCCATTCCTACATCGTTTATGCGCCTTTGTTAAACGGTTGCACAACCGTTATGTTCGAGGGTAAGCCGGTGGGCACACCGGATGCGGGTGTCTTTTGGCGGATGATTCAGGAATATAATATTCGCGTTCTCTTTACGGCACCGACAGCGTTTCGTGCCATCAAGCGTGATGACCCGAATGCGGAATTCCTCAAGAAATATGATACGTCTTCCTTGAAAGCCTTGTATCTGGCGGGCGAACGCACTGACCCTGATACGCTGCAATGGGCGCAGGATATTTTGAAAAAACCGGTGGTGGATCACTGGTGGCAAACTGAAACAGGCTGGGCGATTTGTGCCAATCCGCTGGGCTTGCATGAATTCCCCATCAAGCCGGGCTCGCCAACCAAGCCGGTACCGGGATGGGATGTTCAGGTGCTGGATGATGCCGGGCACCCGGTTGGCCCCAACACCATTGGTGCGATTGTGTGTAAACTGCCGTTACCGCCGGGTACCTTGCCGACCCTGTGGGAAAAGGATGACCTTTATAAGTCCAAATATCTGGAAGAATTCCCCGGATATTATGCAACAGCCGATGCGGGTATCATTGATGAAGACGGCTATGTCTCCATCATGGCGCGTACCGATGACATCATCAATGTGGCAGGTCACCGCTTGTCCACCGGGGGGATGGAAGAAGTTCTTTCCGCTCACCAAGATGTTGCCGAATGTGCGGTGATCGGTGTGGATGACAAGCTTAAGGGCCAAAACCCGGTTGGTTTTGTTGTGCTGAAATCCGGTGTGGACCGTGACCATGACGACATCATTGCTGAAGTTGTGAAAATGGTACGTGATAAAATTGGTGCCGTTGCAGCCTTTAAAAAATGTGTTGTGGTGGACCGTCTGCCCAAAACACGTTCCGGCAAGATTTTGCGCGGAACCATGCAGTCCATTGCGGACTGCAAGGAATATAAAATGCCGGCGACCATTGATGACCCGTCTATCCTGCCGGAAATCGATGAAGCCTTGCAAGCGATTGGCTATTCGTCTTCACGTTCTTAAAAGAAGTCGACAGCCGGTTAAGAAAAGCGCCCCTGTTTGTTGCAGGGGCGTTTTCGTTTGGATGTATGATTTGTCATTATGATTGGATGCTCAGGCTAGCATTGCTTTTTGTAAAACAGAAAAGATTTTCTTATCCGTGGTTTGGGCCACGTTGAAGCGCAGGAAATTGGATGCCGATTGCGAAACGCTGAAGACATTGCCCGGAGCAAGAATAATATTTTCCTGACTGCACCTGCGCGCGATCTTTGACGCATCAAGACCATCGGGCAACTGACACCAGAGGTAAAACCCGCCGCGTGGTTCAATCCATGGCTCAATTCCCAAGGGTTGGAGGCGTTCACGCAAGGCTTCTCGGGCGTGAACCAGTTTTTTGCGCACTGTTTCCATATGCTTGCGATAACTGCCCCCGGTTAACACATGGGTGATGACTTCCGCCGCAATTGGGCTGGGTCCGGCAAAGCTGGTGGCAATTTGTAAATCTGTCAGGCTTTCAATCCAGTCCTCGCTGGCCGCGATATAGCCACAGCGTAACGAGGCCGATAAGGTTTTGGAAAAACTCCCCACCCTGATGACACGGTTTAGCCCGTCAGAAACAGCAAACCGGGGGGAAGGGGCTGGTTCGAAATCAGCAAAAATATCATCTTCCACAATGGTTAAGCCATGTGTGTTGGCAAGGCTGAGCAATTGATGAAGCGTTGGGGCTGAAAGCGTTGCACCGGTTGGGTTGTGAAGGGCGGAGTTGGTAATGTAGAGCCTTGGTGTTTCCTGTTCCAATATGCGTTCAAAAGCGGTGATGTCCGGTCCCATTGGTGTGAAAGGAACCCCGACAATTTTAACCTGATGAGCCCTTAACAACGCCTGAAAATTGAAATAACAGGGATCATCAACCAGTACCCTGTCGCCGGGGCGCAGCAGTAAACGGCAAATCAGGTCTATGGCTTGTGTGCCGGAACCTGTTAGCATGATCCGGTTGGCTGTCAGGGAAAGCCCTTCTTCGATAAAGCGCGCCAGAAGCAAGCGGCGCAAGTCAAGCGAACCGCGTGTGTTGCCATATTCAACCAGCAAAGCATCATTGCCCCGTGCGAGTGCGCGCATGGCTTTGCGCAAAGCCTCATGGGGCATCCAGCTTGGGGGCAACCAGCCGCAACCGGGCATCAAGGTATTGGAGGGGGCATCCAGTGACTGGCGCGCGACCCAGAAAGGGTCCGCATCCCTTTCGCGCTGTTCCCCCATTTCTGTAAGGGCCATAGGGGGTAGGTGCCCTCCTGTCACAAAAAAGCCTGCACCCTTTTTAGCAGAGATGAGGCCTTCAGCCTCAAGGCGCGCGTATGCCTCAACCACTGTTGAGGGGGAGACGTTCATGTTTTTTGCAAATGCACGAATGGAGGGTAACCTGTCCCCCGGTGTCAACGCCCGGCTTGAAATTTGGGTACGGATAACTTCCATCAAGCTTTGTGTTCTGGTTTGCCTGTTCTGTATCATGGGAGTCATGTTCATCAAATTGTTAGGTAAATGTAAGCAATACAATTTTGCATAATTGTATTGAATTGTCTCTGTCTATTTGAGCGGTGGATAGCCTATCATCATCAGCACTTGTCAGGTAAAAGTGACAAGGTTTTGAAATGATTGCTAAAAAGGAACTCTGGCGTGAACAATTCTCAAACAACGGCGTGGTTGAACGGTTTTCTGGGCATTCTTATTTTCAGTGGTTCCTTGCCTGCGACACGGCTGGCGGTTGGCGGTTTTTCACCTGTTTTTCTGACCTCTGCGCGTGCGGCAATTGCGGCTTTATTGGGTGGGGCGCTGTTGTTTGTTATCCGCCAATCCAGGCCGACGAAAAAAGAAATTGTGCCGCTTTTTATTGTATCCTTAGGCGTGGTGGTTGGCTTTCCATTGCTCACGGCATTGGCTTTGCAACATACAACAGCAGCACATTCCACGGTTTTCATCGGGACATTACCCTTATGCACGGCCTTTTTCGGTGTGGTGAGAGGGGGGGAGCGCCCCAAGCCCGTTTTCTGGTTATTTTCCCTTCTCGGGGCAGGCGCTGTTGCATTTTTCGCCCTGTCCAAAAGTGAAGGTGGCGGGTTGACAGGGGATCTGTTCATGCTGGGCGCCATCCTCATTTGCGGGCTGGGATACGCAGAAGGCGCCAAGCTGTCGCGTCATCTTGGCGGGTGGCAGGTTATTTCCTGGGCGTTGGTGTTTTCGTTGCCGATTATGTTGGTCATTGCCCTTTTCACCCTGCCGGCGGACTGGAATATTATTACCGCCCCAGCATGGCTGGGCCTTGGTTATGTTGCCACATTCAGTATGTTGATCGGCTTTATCTTCTGGTACAGGGGGCTTGCGCTGGGCGGCATTACGCGCATCAGCCAGCTTCAGCTGTTACAGCCGTTTTTCGGCCTCATGCTTTCGGCAGCCCTGCTTGGCGAAACTGTCACTTGGAGCATGTTGGTGGCCGCTGTTGTGGTGGTGCTCTGTGTTTTTGGGGCAAGGCGTTTTGGCTGAACCGCATTTACCTTATTGACGGATGGCTTTTTCCAGTGCGGCTTTGGCTTTGGGCGCGCGCCATTCACTGAGGCCGATGACACCGCCGCGCATTTTTCCTTCCCGGTCGATGATGAAAGAAACCGGCAGGTTGCTCATATCCATCATCTTGAGGAAATTTTGCTGGGGGTCCAGCAGGGAAATGACATCTGTCAGGTTGCGTTTTTCAAGAAAGGCGTCCGGTTGTTCGCGCCCCTGACGCCCGGTTGCGACAGCCAGAACGACGAAGCCGTCTTTCTTGTAATCTTTTGCCAGTGCGTTGAGGTCCGGCATTTCCTTGATGCAGGGCGGGCACCATGTTGCCCACAGGTTCAGCAGAACCGTCTTTCCCTTATATTCAGAAAGTTTGACTGCTGTTCCATTTTTGTCATGGAAGGTGACATCTGGGGCTTGCGGCGTGTTGGTCAGGTTGCGATAGCCGCGAATGTTGCCGGAAAGCTCATTATAACTGTCAGCCAGAACGTTTCCTGCAAACAGTGCGATCAGGGCAAACATCATAAAGGGGATCACGCGCATCATCATAAAGTCCTTGCTTAACCATTGCCTGAATTGACCCTAAAGGTAAAAAAAGACAAGAATGGGGCATGTTTAAGTCACTGTTTATACTTACTTGGAGGTCATAACCCAAACGCCGTCCCATTCTTTGGGATCAACGGTTTCTTTAAGGTGTTCGCAGCGTTCAATGTAGATTTCTGCTGCCTTGTCTTTGGGGTTGATGTCCAGCACCTGACGGAATTTGGCAATCCCGTCATCGAAGCCACCTTTGCGATAGCATTCAATGCCGTCCCTAAAATGGGACAGGGCATCGACCATATTGGGATATGTCTGTTCGCTATGATAGTCCATGACTTCATAGATACCCACGGGTTCGGTCTTGCCTTTGACCACCACATGGTCCATAGCCCGGGTGCGATAGGTGCCTTTTAATTGGCGGAAGGTAAATTCCGAGATCAGAATATGGGCGCCATATTGTTTGGTGCCGCTTTCCAGACGGGCAGCCAGATTCACCCCATCCCCGATGACCGTATAGTCCATGCGTTTGGGGGAGCCGATGTTTCCTGAAACGATGCTGTCCGTATTGATGCCGATGCCGATGTCGATGGCCATCAGGCCTTTTTCAATGCGTTTTGCGTTGAATTCACGCAATTTGACCATCATGTCGATGGCGCAGCGCACCGCACGGTCCGGGTCGTCTTCATGAGGGAAGGGCGTGCCGAAGATGGCCATAATGGCATCCCCGATGAATTTATCCAGCATACCGCCTTCGTCATTAAGGCAATCCACCATCACGGTGAAATATTCATTGAGCAGGCTGACGATGCCTTGTGCGCCGAGTTCTTCTGACAGGGTGGTGAAGCTGCGTACATCGGAAAACAGCACGGTGGCTTCACTACTTTGCCCACCAAGAATTTCTTCGCCACCGCCCATGAGCTTGTCGGCAAGGCCCGGGTCCATATAACGCGACATGGTGGATTTCATGCGTTTTTCGGAACTGATATCTTCCAGCATGATCATGGTACCAATGGCTTTGGAGTCCTTATCCAGCAGCGGCAGGGTGGTGATGTTGACGGAAGTTTCTTCTTTGTCCGCCCCTATTTTCAGGCTCGCATCCAGAAAGATGTCACCTTCGTTGGTTTCGCGCACGGTGCGCAGGCGGTCCACGACAAAGGTGTTTTCTTCGACGAAAAACTCTTCATCTTTCTTGTCTATCATGTCTGAGGCATCGACCTTGAAAATACGCAAACCAGCAGCGTTACAGGTGACAATGGTGCCTTCTTCATCGAAGGTTACCACCGCGTTACTCATACTTTCCAGCATGCTTTCGGTGTAGTTTTTCATCTGCTGGACATCGGCAAAGAGCTGGGCGTTTTCCAGCCCAACGGCAATTTGGGAGGTAAAGGCTTTCAGGCGCTTTTCATCTTCTTCGTTGAACGGGCCACCTTTTTTGTTGAGCACCTGCGTGACCCCGATGACCTTGCCATCCTTGTTCAGGACCGGGCAGCACAAAATGGAACGGGTGAAATAGCCCGTCTGTTTGTCAAAGGCCGGGTTGAAGCGCAGGTCGGCATAGGCATAGGGGATGTTGATGGTTTGCCCACTGGTATAAACCGCACCGGCAATACCTAAATGGTTGGGCAGGCGGATGTTGGTGGCCCCCAGTCCCTGACCGATCTGCGTATAAAGTTCGTTAGTTTTTTCGTCGTTCAAAAACAGGGTGGAACGATCCGCCTGCAACATTTTGGTGATCGCGCCCATGATCATTTGTAAAAGCGGGCCGAGGTTGATTTCCGAAGAAACGTCTGAAACGACAGTGAGGAATTCAGCTTCCTGTTCACGCAGTTTTTCCATACGTTCGATGAAGAGGGTGCCTTGCAGGGCGATAGAGGCCTGTGTGGTGATCGCCTGCATAATGGCAAGGTCTTCTGCGGTGAAATCTTCATCGTTATATTTGTTCAGGGTCTGGGCGACCCCAAGAATATCACCCTTGACTGTACGTACGGGCGCACACAGGATGTTGCGCGTTTTATAACCGGTGGCATGGTCGACACTATGGTTGAAGCGGCCATCGGCATAGGCATCCGACACAATAATCGGTTCACCCGATGTATAAACGGAACCGGCAATCCCTGAATTGTTGAGAATACGGATCTCGCGCTGAACATCCCCCAGTGCAACCCGTGAATAAAGTTCATTGGTTGCCCCATCGTTGAGAAAGAGGGTGCCGCGGTCTGAATTGGTTGCCTTGGTGACAGCTTCCATAATGATGCGCAGCTGTTCATCCAGACTGTCGGCGCGTGCAACATCGTGGGAGACCTGTAAAACGAGCTCTGCCGTGTTGGGCGTAACAAATGTCTTTGCGTTGGGGATGTCGTTCTGGCTGTTACTTTCCGGCATGCTTTGCCTCCAAGGCGTCTCTTAGGGAGGTGATTGTATCACGTAATTGCTGGTTTTCATCACGAAAGCTGCGTTCCAGTTCCTGACGTTCGTCTTCGTAACGAAATTTCATCAATTCCATTTCGTCACGCAATTCCCCGATGGTGCGTTGAAGCTGTAAAGCTTCACCGTGACCATCGGCTTTTGTTTTTTGCACTGTAACATCACTTTGTTCACGCTGCTTTTCCATTTCGTCGCGCAAGGCCTGCGTGGTCCTGATCAGGGTTTGTGCTTCCTGTTTTCCATCGGCCAGCGTGCGTTGGATTTCTTCGTCTTTATTGATGCGCAAGTTTTCCAGCTCGTCACGCAGGGCTTGCGCTGTTTTGGTGAGCTGGACAATTTCCCCATGGGCATCGGCTCTGGCCTTTTGGACCTCATCATCTTTATCGCGGCGCAGTTTTTCCATTTCGTCGCGTAGCGCCTGCACGGTATCTTGTAGTTGAAGATGTTCCTGATGGGCATGGGCCACAGCTCTTTGCACGGCCTCTTCCTTGCTGGCGTTGACGCGGTCAAGTTCGTCACGCAGGGCAGAGATCGTGTTCTTGAGGTGACGGATATCCGTCTGGGCTTTGTAAAGCTCGCTTTCTTCTTCTGTGGTCATGCTCATGTCTATATGCGTTGTTTGACGCCTTAGTGTGAGCACTATATCTTAAAAAAAGATTGAGAGATATCACTCAGTTACAAAGACATCTTCCAAATCGATAAAGGAGCCATCGGTGTTTTCAGGTGTGATCATGGCCAGACTGTCCAGAATGATCACGGCATTTAAGGCTGCGTCTCGTTCCACCCCTTCGCGCAGGCGTTCATTGAGAAAGCTGTTGACGATGGACAGTTTGGCATAATTCTCGTTGAGTTGATCAAAGCTCAGTGGCTTGCTTTCTCCATTTTGGGCATTTTGCACGAATTGCATCAACAGGTTGGCACTGAGTGTGCGAAAAACGGTTTCCTGTTCATTGGCAAAGGGCAGGTGAAAGCGTGCAAGGGGACGCAGGAACTTGGTATGTTCACAGCCCGATGTGGCACAAACCAGCCCCAGGAGAGAGGCGATTCCCACCTGAAAGGTGGATTTGGTCACTATGGAACGAAGAGGGGTTTCCACCTCGATCACGGTTTTTTCATAAGAGAACTTTTCCTTGAAATGATTGAGGAATTGCGCAATTGCCAAGGCTGTGGGGCACCATTCTACGTCTTGCCCCAAGGGGCAGTTTGAACATTTTTGATAGGAAAGTTTCGCCCAGTCAGGTTTATCCAGACCTTCGTCAATTTTTATTTGATAGGTTTTTTGATCGAAGTTCAGTTTTACATGCACAACCTCTTGATTGGTTGCGAAGAATTTATAAATGATGGTCTGGGGCATGTAAGTTCACTTTTATGATTGCATGTTTCTATTTTGTAAAAATATCAAAGGCGAAGGAAGGCGACCTCCTTCAAATAGGGGAGCTTATATCAGAAACAAGTTGCTCAGGGCATTTGCAAGGTCATCTCCGAAGGAGGCGCTTTTATGAATGATCGGCACGCCTTCGGGGAGAAGTTGCAAATAAGGGTCGTCTGCTGGCAGGCTTGTGATCAGGGCGGTGGGGATATTGCGTGTGGCAGGCATGGCATTCAAACCGGCCGCAAGGTCAATTCCGCTTAATTCCGGCATAACGGCGGAAATGATGACCAGATCCGGCTTGGTGCGGATAATCAGGGGAACCGCATCCAGAGTGGAGGTGCAGGTAGAGATGCGATAGCCGCATTCCTGCATTTCGCGTTCAACGAAATGGGTGGCTGCCCCGTGGTGCATGACCAGCAAAACCTCAACGTTACGAATATCCAGAATACTGTCTTCAATGCGTACTTTTGCTGGAAGTTCACGCACCAGTTTTGAAATGTCACGGTCTTCATGATGGGGGGTTTCTGCAATATCGATCATACAGTCGATGAAAACCTGCATATCGTCGACTGTGCGCGGCGGGTAATTTCTGACGTTAGCCAGATAGTCTTCACTACGTGCTGCAACGGTAGCGAGTGCTGGCAGGTCGTAGTTATGCGCCTGACCGCGAAAAGCCAGACAGGCGCGCTGGACCGATTCTACAAATTTATTGATGTCTTTTTGTTCGTGGCGAACTTCATCAAGCTGGAAGGTGAGTTGCTGGAGGGTGTCTTTGACTTCGTCAAGAAACTCCACACGCAATTGATCTACGATTTCACCGACGCCTTTGGCATACATGCCATCTTTATTGTTGTCCATGATCGTTCCCCCTTCAATAGAATTTGAAGTTTCTTTCACTTTGCCTGAATGCGCGAGGGTCGACAATGATCTTTTTTCGGAAGTGGCTTTTTTAAAGATTACCCTTCTGTGTATAGAGAGAAATATGATAATCTTCGCACACGGTTTGCGTTCTACGACCAACGTCTAAGTTAAAAAAAGAGCGAAGCCTGATAATTTGGGAGCCTTGAAAAAAAGGGACGACACAATGCAAAAAGCGCTAAATATCAGTCCAGACAAATGTACTGGATGTCTACAATGTGAGGTTGCGTGTTCTTATGAGCATACGGGGATGTTCAACCCGTCCAAGTCACGCATTAAAGTTTTTAAATTCCATGATGAAGGCCGTTTCATACCGTACACCTGTACACAATGTGCCGAAGCCTGGTGCCAACAGGCCTGTCCGACCGGGGCTATTTCCCTGAATGCGGAAAATGGTGCCAAGGTTGTGGCCGACTCCGCATGTGTCGGCTGTAAGGTCTGCACCATCGCCTGTCCGTTCGGCACGGTCAACTATGTGCCGGATACAGGGAAAGTGGCAAAATGCGATCTCTGTGGCGGAGATCCAAAATGTGCCTCTGCTTGTCCGACCGGTGCCATCACGTTTGTTGATGCTGCATCGACTGGTCTTGAAAAAATGCGCAACTGGGCATCTAAAACAGATGCTGGCGCAATGGCTGAAGCCTAAGGGAGGGATGGACATATGTCTTGGACACGTAAAATCTTGCGCGTGAATCTTTCTGCGGGCACTTGCACGCCGGAAGACTTGAATATGGAATGGGCACAGTCTTATCTGGGCTCGCGTGGTCTTGCGACCAAATATTTTATCGAGGAAACCGACCCGAAGGTTGATCCTCTTTCCGCCGAAAACAAACTGATCATGGCAACCGGCCCGCTTACGGGAACCTGTGCTTCAACAGCCGGGCGCTATACGGTTGTGACCAAAGGGGCGCTGACTGGCGCGATTGCCTGTTCCAACTCAGGTGGGTTCTTTGGTAACGAGATGAAGAATGCCGGTTGGGATATGGTGATTTTCGAAGGTAAATCACCCAAGCCGGTTTATCTGATGATTGAAAATGACAAGGCCGAACTGGTGGATGCCGCCAATTACTGGGGGAAATCCTGCTGGGATACGGAAGAAGGGATCAAGGCTGAACATCAGGACCCGCAAATTCGTGTGGCTTCCATTGGGGTTTCCGGTGAGAAGGGCGTGAAGTTTGCCTGTGTGGTTAATGATATGGACCGTGCGGCTGGGCGTTCCGGTGTTGGCACTGTTATGGGCTCCAAAAACCTCAAGGCTGTGGCGATCCGTGGGACTATCGGGGTGCGTGTGGATAACCCGGTTGAATTTATGGAAGCTGCCAATGCGGGTAAAGCCGTTCTGGCGGAAAACCCGGTTACCGGGCAGGGCCTGCCGACATACGGCACACAGGTGTTGATGAACGTTATCAACGAAATGGGCTCTTTACCAACGCGTAATTTCCGCGATGTGCAGTTTGAAGGGGCGGCCAATATTTCAGGCGAAAAAATGCATGAAGTCCGCGCTGATGGCACCAAAAATCTGGTCACCAATGCGGCGTGCTATGGCTGTACCATTGCGTGCCAGCGTGTTTCTACCGTTGAGCGCACGCACTATACGGTCAAGGACCGCCCGGAATATCAAAGTGCATCCGGCGGTTTGGAATATGAAGCAGCTTGGGCGCTGGGCGCAGCCACTGGCGTGGATGATATTGAAGCCCTGACTTTTGCCAACTTCATCTGTAACGAACAGGGCTATGACCCGATCACTTTCGGGGCAACTGTCGGTGCGGCCATGGAACTTTATGACATGGGCGTTATCACCAAAGAACAAACCGGCGGGATTGATTTCAGCTTTGGCAATGCCAAGGCGTTGACCGATGCTTGCGAACTTGTCGGCAAAGGTGAAGGTTTTGGGGCGGAACTTGGCTTAGGTTCTGCACGACTGTGCGAAAAATACGGCCATCCGGAACTATCCATGTCTGTGAAAAAGCAGGAATTCCCGGCTTACGATGCACGCGGTATTCAGGGCATGGGGCTGACCTATGCCACGTCCAACCGTGGGGCATGTCATTTGCGTTCCTATACGGTCTCTTCCGAAGTTCTGGGCATTCCGGAAAAAACCGACCCGCTGGAAACGGACGGCAAGGCCGGTCTGGTTATGGCCTTTCAGGATGCAACGGCAGCGGTTGATTCATCCGGCCTGTGTATTTTCACCACCTTTGCCTGGTCTCTGGAAGATATTGCCCCGCAGGTCAATGCGGCCTGTGAAGGGGACTGGTCGGTTGAAAAACTGCTTGAGGTTGGCGAACGTGTCTGGAACATGGAACGCCAATATAATCTGGCAGCAGGCTTTACAGGGGCAGATGATACCCTGCCTAAACGCCTGTTGAAGGATGCGGCGAAAACAGGCCCGGCCAAAGGCAAGGTTGCCGGGCTTGATAAAATGCTGCCTGAATATTACCAGATCCGTGGCTGGGATGACAGTGGTGTGCCTAAAGCTGATACTCTGTCCAGATTGGGGCTTTCCTGATCTGAAAGAGGGTTGAGTGGCAAGGTGAAAGCCCCCTGTTTCGGCAGGGGGCTTTTACTTTTAATGAATCAAGGAGGCAAATTTGCGATCTTCCAGCAGGATATGGGCAAGTGCCCAGCGGCGCAGAAAATCGCATAAAGAGGTCCGCTCACTCTCTTTGTTTTGGTGGACCTGCTCTTTTATTTCCGCCAGTTGCTCAATCAACTTGGCGTGTTTTTCCATATGGTGGGGGGTGTTGGCATAATTGGTTTCATGAAGGTATTTTTCTTCATTTGCAAAGTGCGCGACAGCCGCTTTATGGAATTGGTCCATATATTTATGGATGTCTTTTTCGGAGGTGTTGAGCATGATGGCGTTGATCAGCCGTTCCGATAATTCAAGTAATTTTTTATGCTCTCTGTCTACAGAGCCAATGCCTAGCGCATATTGGCGCCGCCAGTTCAGGATGGAATTGTCCCAGTTTTTAGTATCGGCGAGATTGCGCATTTGCCGTGATGCATGTTCAAGCAGCTTCCATTGCACAATCGGGATTGACTTGATGGAAGTGATCGGAATCAGGGCAATGGCACAATGGTCTGAATATTCGTAATTATAGATGGTTTCAAGGCCATAGACGGCATGGTCTTCAAACAGGCATTCTCCAGCCCCCAGCGTTTCAAAAACGGTTTCCCCGACCTTGAGGGTCACTGTGCCCTCCTTGATCAGGGCAATGTAGTTTTTCATCATCGTGAAGTCATCAAAACTGCTGAAATCATGGGTAATGTGCATGCTTGCTGCAATGCTGTTTTTGATGCCGTCTGAAATGGCCCCGCCAAACAGCCAGGATTTTCCCAGCAGGTCACGCTTTTCTGTCAGCATGACAATCTGTTCAAAAATGTCATTGCGTTTGACGAATTCCAGATACATCGCGATGGGCAGTTTCAGGGCCTGAATAAAACTGACGGAGCGATATGTCTCCGTTGCTTTTGATTCACATAAGCCATCCATATCGCCAATGAAACTACCGGCAGACATACGGTGCGTGTGCCCCGTCTCCGGGTCCAGCGTTTCAGCCGTGCCGGTCAGAATGAAATAGGAATGATGAATGTTTTCACCGGCTTTGAGAATGATTTCTTCCGGGTTGAAGGTAACAACTTCATGGTTGAGCAACAGGCGGAACTGGTCCTGTGGCAATTGGGGGAAAAAGTCACTGAGAAAACTGTAAGCCCGAGTAAACAGAAAATCATGGTTGCTGGGGATCAGAATATCCTGTGTCCCAAAAGGGGCACCGCTGCCAATCTGGCGTTCGCTTTCATTAAGATGATGGGCGCTATGGGCAAAAATGATTTTATCGGATGTGTCATCAATAAAATCTTTTGCCATCCCATGAATCATCCCGCCACCATTATCAACCTTCTTGAGGTTGCAAGGCTCCAGATATTTGTTTTTGATCTCGGCAGCAAATTCGGCGGTGATGCCATCTTCTGTGGGGCTTTGTGTCACCATAGTGTCCAGCACATCGAAGGACGCAATATCGGCCAGATGCCCGTAAGTTTTATAGCCATCTTCCCATTGGGTGCGGAAAAACATGACGGTTGTTTCCATGGGGTGGGGGGAAATAACCGGTTTGACCTCCAGTCCCTCAATGTTCTGCCAGATGTCGTTTTCCAGTTCGTGAACATCAAAAAATTGTGTAAAGCGGCTTTCATCCTGTGCCATCAGGGCGGAGAGCTTTTTAACGGTGGCGGCACGGACCAATGGTGTGGCAAAAAATTTAATGCGATGGTCGGAGCGGATCAAAGTCGGCAGGCCTGCAAAATGGTCATCGTGACAATGCGTCATGAAGATGCCTTCAACCTCACTGATATCAATGCCCAGAGCCTTGAGCGTGGTTTCAATGTTGGGGCCGACATCAATCAGATAAATGCGGCCCTGAAATGTCAGCACACTGGCCATTGAAGGGCGTTCCGTATCCCAGCCATCACCTTCACCGGAATGAATGACACTGAAATATTCACGCTCGACCTGAAAATGTCCAAGGTTATAGGAAGGCTGATAGCTTTCTCCATTGCCCAGATTGAGGTCAACCTGCACGCTTTCACCTTGATAGGTAAATTCAAACAGATTGACCGCAAGGCGTTCAGCAAAAACACCGTTGCGGATTTCTCTTTTGCCGTTATCAAGAATGCAACTGTCCAGCAAGTCATTGGGGTCGGCAATATGGCCGAAGGCAAACTTGCGTTTCAGGCGCATGAGCTGGTTTGCCTGTTCAGGAGAGGTGCCTGTTTCAATTAACTCTTCATCGCAGACAAGGCCGTAATTGCCGCGATAGATATATTGAATTTGCGCATCTACCTGATCTGCATGCCCAATCAGCAGCGGTTTCACCCCTGTATTGCCGGGATGGTCCGGCAGAATCATCCCTTGGCGATAAAGCATTTGTAGAACCGGGAATTCCCCCAAATTCGAAAAACAGCCTTTTTGTACACTGAGGTCAGAAAGTAAAATCGCGTTGGGGCCGGACTCGCGAAATACGGGGCTTGCTTCATTTTGCAGGATAATCCCGCGTTTCATCATATGCTTGACTGCATCGGCCGGGCAACCGCAAAGAATGCGTAAATCAGCATTGGGGAACTCAAGCCAGAACACGCCATTTGAAATTTTTGACTTGATGATCTGGCTCATGCGTTTCCTACCCCATATTGACCCGCGTTATGACCATTCTGACATATTCAGCGGGTCAGGCACCACAGCATTTTTTGAATTTTTTGCCGGAACCGCATGGGCAGGGCTCATTACGGCCAACCTTATTGGTTACAATGCGTTGCTGTTGTGCCGGGTTAATCTCACCGTCTTCATAAAACCAGCGATCACCGACTTTTGAAAAACGGCTGCGTTCGTGGTGAATCTGATTTTGGCCGTTCATTTTGAAATAGGCGCGAAACTCGACCGTTCCGGTTTCGTCGTCAGGCTGGCCACCTTCTGTCTTGACGATTTCCAGCTTGTTCCATTTGGCTTGATTGGCCCATTGGGCGGTTTCTGCCGGGTCGTAATCTTTTTTACTTTGTTCCGACAAGGTTTCGCCCAGATAGTCAAGCTGGCCTTTTTCAAAAGCGCTGTAACGTGAACGCATAAGCTGTTCTGCTGTCGGGGCCACTTCGCCATTATGGAAGGGCTGGCAGCAATGTTCATATTCTTTTTGTGAGCCACAGGGACACAGAGACATGTGATTGTCCTTTTATATTCAGTAAAACTGTATCAGGTGATCACATGCACGCCTGTCTCTTGTCAAGCGACAATGAAAAGGCGTGCATGTTTAGAGGCAAGATGGATGGTTTACCATTCAAACCGTTCGATACCGTCAAAGGTCAGTTCACTGCCATCGGAGAAGGTAATGGTGCCTGAGGCATCGTCAGACAGTTCAATGTAGCCATCAGCCTGATCTTCAACGGAACCTGAATCAAGTTCCATGGACCATTCGTTGGCCGCTACGGCTGTTCCGTCTTCATTTTCAAGGAAAACTGTGTCGGTCCAGCCATCGCCATCGCCGCCGCTGATTTGGTCATCTCCGCTGCCCTGACCGAAGAAGAACAGGTCGCTACCGTCACCACCGTCCATTTCATCATTGCCCTGACCACCATAGAAGGTGTCGTCACCAGCCCCGCCGTAAAGGACATCATTGCTGCCATCGCTGCTGTCGTGATGCTCATCGTGGTGATCGTCATCGTGTTCATCATGATGCTCATCATCATGATGGCTGCGGTCAGTTTTGTCGTCACCATAAAGAATGTCGTTTCCGTCTCCACCGTACAGGGTATCATCGCCTTGTGAACCGACAAGCTCGTCGTTACCGGAGCCGCCATTCAGGAGGTCATTATCCTGTCCACCGTCCAGATTGTCGTTTCCGGAACCGCCCATCAGGGTGTCGTTGCCATCGCTTCCTTCCAGTGTATCGTCACCGGAGCCACCATGCAGGGTATCGTTATCGTCTCCCCCATCCAGTCGGTCATTACCGGAGCCGCCGGCGAGGAAGTCATCATCATCACCACCTTCCAGCCGATCATTGCCGTCTTCACCGTAGAGCTTGTCATCGCCTGAACCGCCATAGAGCGTATCGTTACCGCCATCGCCAGAATCATCGTTGGCATCCAGACTGTCGCCAGCATCGCCGTAAAGGACATCATTTCCTGAATCACCGTACAGCTTGTCATCCCCGCTGCCGCCGCTCATCAAATCATCGCCCCAGTTACCAGTCATTTCTTCAAACCAGTTATCACCGCGGCCTAAAACATCATCCCCGCCTTTACCTTCGTAGATTTCTTTGCCACCAGTAAACAGGGAGAAACCATTCTGGTTGACGTTATTGTCATGGTCGTTGCCGATGTTGTGGGTAAAGGCATTGTCTCCGCCCATATCGGCTTTGGCTTCATCGAAACTGTCATAGTTACTTGTATCGATGTTTTCGTTTTGGGCGTCTGTATCATAAGTCGGTGTGCTGACATAGTCAGACATATCAACACTTTGGCTTAGGGATGTAGAGGCCGTATCGCTGCCATCGGTTGCCGTGATCTCGGCTTTCAGGGTGAAATCAGCCTGATCCTGCGGAACGCGGATAACCACATTGTCCAGATTGGCGCTGGAAATATTTACGCTTGCGTCACTAATAGTAACTTCCTGCCCATCGACCAGCACAACGGCATCTTCAGGGAGGTCTGACAGGGTGATGTCAGACAAGCTTTCCGAACCGTCTGAATCGTTTGAACTGGCTTGAAATTCAAGAGGAAGCTCAACAAAGGTTTCAAGGTCGGGCGCTTGAAATTCAATGGAATGAACCAGAAAGTCATCACCAGCCTCAGGTGCGCTAAAGACAATCTGGTCGAAGGAGACGCCATTGTCGGCTGTTAAGCTTATGGCGTCTTCAACGCCATCATCTCCGCCATTGTAGGTTCCTTCACCAACTTTGACACCGTCTTTAAACAGTTCATAGGCGGCACTGTCTTCACTATTGATGTAGGAAAAGGAAACATTGGCGGAACTTACATCATGGTCAAAATCTACGACAATCTGTTCGGATTGATCTGATGAATTGTCATATTCAACTTCGGTCCAGGTGACATCGCTGTTATCGGCTTTTACACCAAAACCAAAGGAGTTGTCTTCGCCCATAACGCTGATGTTATTGGTAGATGCATCTGTAAGTTCACCATCGACAATGGTACGCCCACTGACGGTAAAGCCACTGTTGGCGGCATTATAGTTCTCAGTCGTGATGGTAACGCTATGGGTTGTCTCGCCTGCAACCTGAACTTCGCGTCCCTCAGCAATATTGAGTGACAAGGTTGGCGTATCGGCAACAGCATTGACATCAATCGTGCCGGTTGCCGCTGTGGTTGTTGTGCCGTCTGAAACATCATAGGACAGGTTGATGTCACCACTGAAATCTTCAGCGGGTTCAAATGTCCATGTGCCGTTGCCGTTATCGGTGAGCGTGCCACCATCAACAGAGAGGTTTTGCACAGACAGGTCATCACCATCTACATCTGAAGCGTTGGCGAGCAATTGATCTTCTGAAATGGTGACAGAGCCATCTTCATTGACGCTGAAGTTTGTCGGGCCGGAAACTTCGGCGGCATCGTTAACGGCAGCGACATTGATGCTGCCTGTGGCCGCTGTTGTAGTTGTGCCGTCTGAAACATCATAGGACAGATTGATATCGCCGTTGAAATCCTCAGCGGGTTCAAATGTCCATGTACCATCACCGTTATCGGTGAGCGTGCCACCATCAACAGAGAGGTTTTGCACAGACAGGGTATCACCATCTACATCGGAAGCGTTGGCGAGCAATTGATCTTCTGAAATGGTGACAGAGCCATCTTCATTGACGGTGAAATTTGTAGGAGCGGAGACCACTGCTTCATGATTAATATGAGGTTGTGGTTCGAGTATTGGGTCTTCACCTGTGATGGGTTGGTCTGTTGAAAGGCCATTAGAGGATGGGTCATTCACCAGTTCTTCAGGGACTATTTGAACCTGTACTTGCAGATCCTCAACCTGACCGGGAGAAACAGCCAGAACAATCCGGGCGGCATCCTGTTGAGAGACGATGACGCTGCCGTCTTCCTGAACTTGCCCAACGAGAGAACGAACACCGGCAGGTAGATTATTCAGGACAATTTGGCCTGTAGCGTCATCTGTATAACCAGACAGGTTCAAGGGGACAAGAGCGACCTTGTGTTCAGCAGCCGCTTGGCTGAGGCTGTCAGAATTTACAGCAATATTGAGTTGTTGCTGACTGACTCCACTTTCATTTGGCAGGGCACCGAGTGTTTGTTGCCCCAGAGCGTATTGATTTGCTTTATCCTGATCGCTTGCAATATGGGTCGCCTGAAGCGTTAAATCGCTTTCACTTTCGACATCGTAATCATTGATGATCATTACTTGATCGGACAGGCCTTCTTCATTGATGCCTGTTTCCAGATCGAACATTTCGATACTGCTTTTGGTCGCTTGATTCTGTTCCATGATTCTATCCTCGGCCTAAAGGCGCTTCCCCACGCCTAGAAAAATCAACAATGGGTTGATGGATGGATCTTATCACTGTGATGAAAAGAGGATTGTGAAAAATGGAGGTGTGCAGATGATAAGGTCAAATAATAAATCTTATTTTATAAAAAACAAGAAAAGTATTAGGTAAATATACGTATATTCTGGGTAAAAATACGGGGTTTTTATGTGAAAAAGAACAGGTCTTGTTAATCTTCAGGCAAGAAAGATTCTGTATGATTCGACTATTGCTTGAGGGTCAGGGTGCCTGCTTATTGCAAGCGTGGTGAAGAGGGGGAACCCCCAGAGATATGTTAAAAAAGAAGTCATATAACCGGTTTGTCCGGCCGATGCGCAGGTTGATGTTTCACCGCTTTGACGTGCTTTTGGCTTCCCTTGCTTTGAATCTGTTGACGCTGGCTTTGCCGCTGGTTGTTCTTCAGGTCTATGACCGCATCATTCCGGGCAATTCGACGGATACATTCAGCTTTATGGTTTTGGGGCTTGTCTGTGTTGTCCTGCTGGACGGGGGCTTGCGTTTTTTAAGAACCTATACAACCACTTGGGCAGGGACCCGTTTTGAACATGCTGCTGCGGTTGGCGCGTGCGAAACGTTTCTGGGGTCTGAAATACAGGATTTTGAAACCATCCCGCCCGGTGTGCAGATGGAACGCTTTAACGCGATTGATGCCTTGCGCGACCATCAGTCCGGGCAGGGATTGATCAGTTTTACCGAATTGCCTTTTGCCCTGCTTTTTGTCGGCCTGATTTACCTGATTGCCGGGCCGCTTGTTCTTGCGCCGGTGGGGGTTTGTACGATTGCTGCCCTGTTTGCCCTGTGGCTGGGCTATAGTCTGGACAAAATCATTAAAAAAAGAAATGAGCTGGATGAAGACCGCTACAATTTTATTTTTCAGGTCTTGAATGGTATTCATTCCGTCAAGGGGCTAGGCATGGAGGCATTGATGTGCCGTCATTATCAGCACCTTCATGCACCGGTGGCAGAGCAAATGGAAAAGCTGGTTTTCTTTTCGGCTTTGGGGCAGTCGTTCGGCGCTATTTTGTCAAACTTTTCAATGGTTGCTGTTGCCCTTTTGGGAAGCGTCCTTGTCATCAACGGTGATTTGAGTGGTGGTTCGCTGATGGCCTGCACCTTGTTGGGGGGGCGCGCCATTCAGCCTTTGATCCGTATGATCGGTGTTTGGGTTCAGTATCGTTCCATAAAAATGGCAACACGGCGGTTGCAACAGCTTGGCGATATCCGACAGGAACATTACGAAAAGCAGTATGAATATAAAACACCGCAAATCCTTGGCGATATCCGTTTTGAAAATGTGACGGTCCACCAGCCCAATACCGGAAATATATTACTGGAAAATCTTGATTTGCATATCAAAGCCGGTGAAATCATTGCCGTTCACGGTCAGGCCGGGGGCGGGAAGTCTACCTTGCTGGAAACCATCGCGGGGTTTGTGCCCGTACATGAAGGCAAACTCTATTACGATGGGGTAGATTCACGGGAACTCAGTTATCGAAAATTGCGCCAGCAAATGGGCTATGTGCGACAAAATGCACCTTTATTTCGTGGAACCTTGCGTGAAAACCTGACCAAATTCCGCGGGTCAACCTATTTGCCTGCGGCCCTTGATGTCGCCGCAAAACTGGGATTGAGCGAGATTATCGCGGCCATGCCCAAGGGGCTGGATACATCGGTCGGGGATTCCGCATCGGAAGGGCTTTCCGGTTCCGTCCAGCAGATGGTCAGCCTGTCGCTGACATTTGCCGATGACCCACGCATCCTGCTGCTGGATGAAGCCAATACCGCACTGGATGGCGATGCAGACAGGCGCCTGCGCGAATATCTTGAGAGCCTGAAAGGTAAAACAACGATTTTGATGATTACCGAAAGACCCTCTTTAATCAATATTGCTGACCGTGTCATCGATGTCTTTAACGGACAGGTCAAGGATATTGATTGGGTGCCGCCATGGGCGGCCAATAAACCAAAACCTCCTGCTGAACCTAAAGCAGATGATGAAGGGGAGACAAAGCGTGGTTAACGTTGTTCTGCATCAATCTCCTCCTAAAAATCTGGCTCGTCTATGGCGCAAGGCAACGTTTAATTTCACGGGTGCACAGGATCTGGACCCTATTCTTAGTTGTTTGCTGGAACTTCTGGAAGCGCTGGACTGGAAAGGATCGCCTCATCGTCTGGTCGAGGCCTATCCATATGATGCGTCTGTGCTGACCAAGCATGATTTGCGTGACATTCTCAGCCGTTTAGGTTTTCGCACCATTCGCCTGAAAACCCGTCATGACAAGATTTCAAAACGCTTATGTCCCTGTGTATTGCTTTCCAGAGGGCGATATTACGTTGTTAAGGAACAACAAGATAAAATCGTTGCCATGGATGCTGAAACCAAAGAGGTTCAGTCCGTCCGCAAGATTAGACGTGGCACATTTTATGTCATTGAAAAAATAGACCGTGAGAAACAGGAAAACGGGGATCGTTCCGCGCTGTGGTTCAGAAACCTTTTTTCACAGTTCCGCCCCTTGATGGTCAAGGCGGTTATCATGAGCTTTTTCATCAATCTCATGGCACTGACCATTCCACTGGCGATTATGATGATCTACGATCAGGTCATTGCCAAGGAGTCGATTGAAACGCTTTATTATGTTGCCAGCGGGGTTGCAATAGCGCTGGGGTTCGAATTGTTGTTGCGGATCGTACGCGCCAAGGAACAGGCCTACATCGGGGCACGTTTTGATTATCTGGTCAGCACGAAGGTCGTGGAGCAGATTTTGCATCTGCCGCCCGTTTTTACCGAGCGTGCCCCTGTTGGCGGGCAGGTTTCTCGGATCAGAAGTTTTGAATCCTTGCGCGAAGTCTTTACCGGTTCGTTGGCCAATACAATGTTGGACCTGCCGTTTGTGCTGTTGTTTGTGGCGGTGATCGGGTTTATTGCCGGCCCCCTGGTGATTGTTCCTTTGGTCTTGGCAACACTTTATGCCTTGTTGGGGGCTGTCATTATGCCGGAAGTGCGTGCACGATCCAAAATCTCGGGGGAAGTGCGTTCTTCACGGTATACTTTTTTGATCGAAATGCTGTGGCAGATGCGTCAGGTCAAGCAGCGTTGCAGTGAAGAACGTTGGATTAAAAGATTCAGGGAATTTTCCGGCGAAGCGGCATGGGCAAACCTGCATGTCAACCGTTTGCAGGGCAATGTGCAGAATATTGCCCAGACCTTGATGATGGCAGCGGGTGTTTCAACATTGGTCTTTGGTGTGTATGCGGTCATGAATGGGACGGTCAGTCTGGGCGGGCTGGTGGCTACCATGATGCTGGTCTGGCGCATTTTGTCTCCCTTACAAGCCTTATTTAACGTTTCAAACCGCATTGAACAGATGCAAAACGGGGTGAAACAGCTCAAAAGTATTCTAAAGTTTGAACCGGAACAGGAACCGGGGGATACACCTCATACCAATGTTTCCTTTCAGGGAGAGATTGAATTTAACCGGGTGAGTATGCGCTACAAGGCGGATTCAAACCCGGCCATGCTGGGGGTGAGCTTTAAGGTAAAACCCGGTGAAATGTTGGCGGTGACAGGGCATTCCGGCTCGGGCAAAACAACGTTGGCCAAGCTGGTTTTGGGAATGTATCGTCCTCAGGCCGGGGCGGTGACGCTGGATGGGGTGGATATTCGTCAATTACGCCCCATTACCCTGCGCCAGACCCTTGCCTATGTCCCGCAAAACAACCATGTCTACCCCGGTACTCTTTATGAAAACCTGACCTTGTCAGACCCGGCAGCCAGCTTTGCCCAAATCCGTAAAGCCTGCCGTCAGGCCGGTATTCTGGAAACCATTGAGGCCTTGCCGGATGGTTTCAATACGCATTTCAAGGAAGGCCTGGAAACGCAAATTCCGCAAAATTTCCTGCGCAAGATCGCTTTGGGTCGGGCGTTCTTGCGAAAGGCACCGGTGCTTATTCTGGATGAACCGGCAGGTTCCATGGATGATAAGGATGAAAAGACATTTCTTGCTGCGCTGGAACGTGTCAGGGGAAGCCAGACGATTATCATGATCACACAGCGCCCCAGCCATATGCGTATGTGTGATCGTTTGATGGTCCTGAAAGAAGGGCAGATTGATATGTTGGGCAAGCCCGATGAAGTCCTGAATAAAATGTGGGGCAAACCCCAACCACAAGCTAAAACAGGAGGAACGCCGTCATGACGGATAAACAATCCCATGTCGTTCATGAGGTGCTCTCACAGAAACGCAATATACCGCGAGAGCAACTGAAACTGTTGTCTCACGAAGCCATGCTGGAAGAGGCCGGCCCATCGCGTGTGGCCTCATGGTTGATTATGCTGATTACGGCCATGCTGTTTTCCCTGTTTATCTGGGCTTATTTTGTGGAGATCAAGACCTCGGCAACAACGAAAGGCACCGTTATCCCCACGGGTGACAAGCGTGTTGTGCAGCATCTGGAAGGTGGCATTGTTAAAAGCATTCTGGTGCGCGATGGTGATTTTGTTGAAAAAGGTCAGGCTTTGTTGCGTTTTGAGCCGACATTGCGCACGGCCGAGCTAAACCAGATTCGGGCGCGCGAAGCGGCACTCACCATAAAAATGCAGCGGCTGCGTGCTTTTATTGATGGGGCAGAACCCGATTTTAGTCTTTATGAGCAGGATTACCCCCAACTGGTTGAAGAAAGTATGTTCAACCTGAAAGGGACGCGTGCACGCATTGAAGGGGAAAAAACGGTTCTGAATTCGCAGATTGAACAGCAACGGAAATCTGTCGAAAATTATGAAAAGCAAATTAAGAGCTTAAGCAGCCAGTCAAAATTGTTGATCCAGCAAATGACAATGCGCCGCAAGCTGTTTAAATCCGGCCATGGTTCCCGGGTGAACCTGATTAATGCAGAGCTGGAAGTGGCAAAAAATAAAGGCGCCATTACCGAAGCCGAGGTTTCCCGGGAACAGGCACTTGCCAGTATTGTTGAAACGCAAAACCAGATTTCGGAAATCGATGTCAAGGAACGGGGCAAGGCATTGGATAATCTGGATGAGGTCAGCGCGCAACTGGCTGAAGTGCGTGAAAATATATCTCGTCTGGAAGACAAGGTCACCCGTTTGGAATTGCATAGCCCGGTACAGGGGCTTGTTCATAACTTAAGTGTTAATACGCTTGGTGCTGTTGTTCAACCGGCACAGGTGGTGATGGAAATCATTCCCGCCGATGAGTTGGTGATCATTGAAAATGAAATTCAACCCAGCGATATCGGCCATGTGAAAATCGGCCAAAAAGTCACAGTCACCGTTACAGGGTTTGATGCGCGTCGTTATGGGACAATTGAAGGGGAGTTAATCAAATTTTCACCGACAACCTATATAGATGAAAAGGGGAATCCGTTTTTTAGGGGGACGATTCATCTGAAGGAACAGGCGTTGGTTGTTGGGGGAATATCCCATAAAATTCTGCCCGGTATGACCGTCCAGGCCAATATCATCACAGGTGAACAATCCTTGTTGGAATATTTGACCCGTCCCGTTTATGTCTCGTTGCTCAATGCCTTTAGGGAGAGATAAGTGTTTGGTTGGTTAAAAGGAAAACGCGACAAGCGACCCTCCTATGAGGAGGCCAAGGCCATTGCCCAAAGCGATGATGTCTCGGCGCGTCGTGCACTTGCGGCTTTAAATGATCTGGAGCCGGAACTTCTTTATTTTTTTGCAACAGACAAAAGTGCAGAAGTGCGTGAAATCGTTGCTCAGAACAAGGCTGCTCCCATTCAGGCAAAGGTTCTCTTGTCAAAAGATGAAGACAAGGCCGTTCGGGAAAAGTTGGCCTCCAGAATTTGTGAACTGACGCCTGCACTGAATGAAGATGCCTCTTCACGTGCCTCTCAAATGGTGATTGAGGTGTTGCAGGGGCTGGCCAATGATCGCTTAAGTGAAATCCGTAAAATTCTGTCTCAGGAAATCAAGCAGCTTGACTGCATTCCCCATGATACGGCATCCAGACTGGCGCGTGATGTGGATGCATCTGTGGCGGCACCCATGTTGGAATTTTCACCTTTGCTGGAAGATGATGAACTGATCGAAATTATTTCGGAAAGCCTTCAGGATGAAGCCCTGACAGCAATTGCCAAACGCCAAAATCTGGGTGAAACGGTTGCCCATGCGGTGGCGGAAACCGAAAGTGGGGAGGCTGTACAGGCCCTTTTGGAAAACCGGACGGCCAATTTGTCGGACAATACATTGACCTTTATTTCCGAGAAGGCTGTTGATCATGAAAACTGGCATGGTCCTCTTGTCAACCGGGACCATCTCCCGGAAGAGGCGGTGCAGAATGTTGCAAAATATGTAACCACAAGTCTGGTCAACCAGATGATTGCCAAACATAATTTGCCCCACGATGTGGTGAAGGACCTGCGCCGGACTGTGTTTAACCGGCTTAATCGTGTGCGTAGCAAATATGCGGAAAAATATGCGGAAAGTCGTGTTTTACTGGCCGAAGAAGATGAGGCCATGCGCCGCAAGTTTGAAAATTCCCTGACTGAACTCGGGTTCGTTGATATCCGCTGCGTGGGGGACGGGGAAACGGCGCTTAGGGTGTTTGAGGCAGAACGTGTGCCTGTTAAACTGATGATATGTTCGGATAACCTGCCGGATATGGAAGGACAGGAAATTCTGGAGGAAGTGCGTGAACTGGATGAAGACCTGCCTTTCATGTTGCTTTCGCAAAAGAACGATGAAGGTGCTATTCTTGAAGCCAAGCGTCATGGTGTGAACGAATATGTGTTGATGCCCTATACCGAGGCAGACCTTTTAAAGCGGATTGAAAACATCTATCGCAAACAGTCATAAAATGAAGCCATGAAAACAAAACTTCGCATTCGCATCGCTTTTCCTAACGGTCATATTGGACCCGGCAAAATAGCTCTGCTTGATATGGTGGACAAGGTTGGTTCCATCAGTGGGGCTGCAAAGGAAATGGGCATGACGTATCGGCGGGCATGGCATCTGATTGAGACCGTGCAAAGTGTTTTGAGTGAAAATGTGATTGAAACGGCTGTCGGCGGGAAAAGGGGTGGTGGCGCAAAGCTGACCCCCTTGGGCCGGGAACTGGTGCGTCTGTACCGGGAGGCGGAAACAGGGGCCCAAAACGGTGCGGCACCGTTGCTTGAAAAAATGGATAGCCTGCTGCTGAAACTTGAATAAAAAAACGGCCCCTTTGTGAGGAAAGGGGCCGCAAGTAATGCAATAGATAGCGCTAGATATCTATTTTGCATTCGGAGTAAAGAGTTGCTGACCGTTTACACGGAAAGCCCCAATCAACTTTTGTCCCTTTTCGGAAACAAGCCAGTTGACGAATTTGTCAGCCAGATCTTTTTTGACATGCGGGAATTTCTTCTGGCTTACGGACATAACACCATAAGGGTTGAACAGGCTTTTGTGGCCTTCGCACAGAATAGCCAGATCGCCTTTGTTCTTGAAGGAAATCCACGTACCGCGGTCGCTCAGCGCATAAGCGCCCATGCCACTGGCAATGTTGAGAGTTGCACCCATGCCGGAACCTGTGCTGCGATACCAGCTGTCATTGAGTGCTTTACGGTCCAGACCGGCAGCTTTCCAGACGGAGAGTTCACGTTTGTTGGTGCCGCTGTCATCACCGCGTGACGCGAAAGGTGATTTCTTACTGCTGATGGTTTTAAAAGCTGCTTGCGGTGAGGTGCAGCCTTTAATCTGGGCCGGATCACTCTTCGGGCCTACAATGATAAAGTCATTATACATGACATCATAGCGTTTCTCGGCAAAACCATCTGCAACGAATTTATCTTCGCTGGGGCGGTGGTGGACAAACAGAACATCGGCATCGCCTTTGCGCGCCAGACGAATGGCCTGACCGGTTCCAACCGCAACGACACGTACCTCAATACCGCTTTCTTTCGTGAATTGGGGCAGCAGATATTCAAATAATCCGGAGTTGGCTGTTGATGTGGTTGAAGCAACCGTAATGTATGGCATAGCCGCCAGAGCTGACAAAGATGTCAGGCAAAGCGCAAATAAAGCTGCCAGCGAAAGAAGAAAACGTTTCATAAAAGCTGTCCCTGTATAGGTGTCTTTAAAGATTTATCCAACGTTATGTCATTTTAACCATAACGAATTCATTATGTCCAGAATGACATAGCGAATCAACGGCGTTTTTTCATACTTTTGGGGGAGGGAAGAAGGAGAGAGATTTGCGTTTCTTCTGTGTGCGAAAACGTGTATAGGGTATGGCCATGGAATTGATTACAGATACTGAGACGCTTCAGGCGTTTTGCGACCGTTTGTCGAATGAGGAATTCGTTACGGTTGATACGGAATTCATGCGTGAAAAGACATATTGGCCCAAGCTGTGCCTCGTGCAACTGGGGGGAACTGATGAAGCGCAATGTGTAGACGTGTTGGCACCGGGGATAGACTTGAGCCCGTTATTTGACCTCCTGCACAATGAAAGTGTTTTGAAAATCTTTCATGCCGCCCGTCAGGATGTGGAAATTTTCGTCAAATTGACCGGACGCACCCCGGCACCCATGTTTGACACGCAGGTTGCTGCCATGGTTTGCGGCTATGGGGAATCTGTCGGTTATGAAACGCTGGTTAATGCCATTTGCAAAAAGACACTGGACAAGGGATCTCGCTTTACCGACTGGAGCAAACGTCCACTTACAGAACGTCAGGTCACCTATGCGCTGGGGGATGTAACCCATCTGCGTAAAATCTACACTCATCTGAAAAACAAGCTGGAACAAAACAATCGTGCCGGCTGGCTGGATGAGGAAATGGCAGCCCTGACCAGTGCGCAAACCTATATTGTGGACCCTGTTGATGCCTGGAAACGCCTGAAGGCACGTACCAAGAACGCCAAGGTACTGGCGGTTTTGCAGGCCGTGGCGGCATGGCGTGAAACAGAAGCCCAGCGCAAGGATGTGCCGCGTAACCGTATTATCAGAGATGATACCCTGATCGACATTGCACATCAAATTCCCAAAGATGAAGCCCAGCTTGAACGCGTGCGCGGCATGAACAAGTCAATTGCCGGGGGGCGTTATGGGAAAGAACTTTTGCAGGCGATCAACGATGCGATTGAACTGGACCCGGCGCAATACCCCAAGGTGCCGCAGAAAAAGGACTTGCCCAAAGGGTTGGGACCGGTCGTGGATCTGTTGAAGGTTTTGCTGAAATTCAAAGCCGAACACAACGATGTGGCACAGAAACTGGTTGCCAATTCACAGGACCTCGAACAACTTGCTGCCTTTGGTGAGGCCGCCAAGGTGGAATGTCTTAAGGGGTGGCGCAGAAAATTGTTTGGTGAGGATGCACTCAAGCTTAAAGACGGGCGTCTGGGGTTGGCCGTTGTTGGCAAGAACATCAAGGTGATTGATATAGAAGAAGCTTGATCTTGGCTGTTCCGACTTCTGGCTTTAGCCGTGTTCCAGCCGACTGCTCAGGTTCATTTGTTTTGCAACTGTGGAAACCCGACGTGCCACAGCATCCCCGATAAAGATATCTTCATCCTCGGGAAGAGATAAAATAAGTTCGCCTCCCCTGATTTCAAGCCGTGTCTGGTCCAGAAGGTGCGGTGCGCCGCTTGCCAGTGTGTGGGCAAGCCTGAGGGCCGCACCGACTTTTTTGGTCCAGCTTGTATCTTCTTCATTGAGGAAAGTGCGCAAAGGCTTTGCAATTCTGGCGTTGAAATCCCCTTTATAGCGGCTGAAAATACAAGCCCCCAGCAAGGCCCGGTCATGGTGGGAAAGCCCGGCTACAGGCAGGCGCAGAACTCTTAAAAAACCATGATCTGCCCGATAATCGGGATGTTCTGCCCAGGCGATGTCATGCAACAGGCAGGCGGCATGGCGCAAGTTTTTCTGTTGGTCGCTTTCCTGATCGAACAAAGGAGCCATCCAGTGATAGACTTCTTCACCTTGCTGGCCAAAACGACCTTCGCGGTTGACCAGTTCCATACAGGCTGCAATGAGAGGGTCCTGCTGTTTCAAGCTGTCGTCAAGGGCAAGGAAAAATTCTCCTTCACGCATGCTGTAGCCGGAAAAAATTAATTCAGAGGGTTGAATAAATTCAATAACTTCCTGCAACAGGGCAATGGCTGCTGGCAGTGTCTCCAGCCTTTTTTTCGATACATTGGCAATGTCGTTCATAGCATCGGGGTCATCCTCGGCCAGCAAGTCCAGCAGGGCGGCTGCCTTGTCCTGGGCAAGGGTGAAGTTGTCGATGACATGCAAAGGGTAATCAATACGGTGCATGATCACACGGGCAACAGCGCGTAAAGAACCGCCGACAGCGTAAAAAGGCCTGCCACGCATTTCTTTTAGCCAATCAAGGCACGCAAGTTTATCACGAATGAAGCTTCGCATTTCCTTAAGGCTGCTACGTCCTTCATCCATAATCCGCAGATGACCAAGCGCAGTGGTATCGTGTTTGGAAAAATGCCCGTGATCCAAAGCAACCAGGTCAAAACTGGCCCCGCCCATATCCCCCAGCAGACCATCGGCAGCAGGAAGACCACTTAAAAGGCCGAAAGCGGCCAGCTTGGCTTCTTCTTCTCCGCTCAGAACATGCACGTCAGCATCGAAGCGGCGTTTAATTTCTGTGACAAAAACGTTCCCGTCATTGGCTTCTCGCACAGCGGCGGTTGCCAGAAGGCTGACATGGTCTACTTCCATAACCTCGACCAGTTTCATGAAACGGTTGAGGGTTTCATAAGCCAATTCAACACCTTCGGGGTTGAGTTTCCCTGTCTGATCAATGCCTTGACCCAGGCGGCACTGGACCTTTTCGTTAAAAATGGGCAGAGGAAGGCGCGCCGGGCCGTGAAAAACGACCAGGCGCACAGTGTTTGATCCGATATCGACAATTGCGGTCAGGCGCCCTTTATGGTTCGGGCCGAGTTTTTGATCCATCAAACGTTTAGTCCAGCATCAGTTTTTTCAAACTGGTTCCCTTCTTCTTCAAAGCAGACCCCCGACCGGACAGGCTGGGGTTGGTCATGAAGTAGGTATGGCAGGAGAAGGCATCTTCTTTTTCCGACACGCGGCTAAAGGAGCCATCGGCTTTGAGAACCCAGCTTTGGGCTTCATCCTTCAGGTTGGCAACCATGATCTGATCGAGAATCTGACGACGAACAGTATCGGTTTCAATCGGGATCAGCGTTTCTACCCGGCGGTCCAGATTACGCGGCATCCAGTCGGCTGACGAAATGTAAATTTTGGCTTTGTCACCGGGGAGGTCTTCGCCATTGGCAAAGCAGACGATGCGTGAATGTTCCAGAAAACGCCCGACAATACTTTTAACCCGGATGTTTTCAGATAATCCGGGAACACCAGGACGCAGGCAGCAAATTCCACGGATTACCAGATCAACATGCACACCGGCCTGTGAGGCTTCGTACAGGGCATCAATGATTTTCGGGTCCACAACGGAATTCATTTTTGCCCAGACATGCGCCGGTTTCCCTGCCTTGGCATTTTTGATTTCGTTTTGGATGTTGTCAAGAATGGTAGAACGCAGAGTTAAAGGAGAATAGGCCATTTTCTCCATTTTTTCAGGTTCGGCATAACCGGTCATATAGTTGAACAGTTTGGTTGCATCCCGGCACAGGGCAGGGTCACATGAAAAGAAGGAAAGGTCGGTATAGATTTTTGCTGTAATCGGGTGATAGTTCCCTGTGCCCAGATGCACATAGGAGCGCAGCATTTCGCCTTCCCGGCGCACGACCAGATTGATTTTTGCGTGTGTTTTCTTGTCCACAAAACCGTAAACAACCTGTGCCCCGGCACGTTCAAGGTCACGTGCCCAGCGGATGTTGGCTTCTTCATCAAAGCGTGCTTTGAGTTCAACCATGGCAGTGACGGACTTCCCGGCTTCGGCTGCTTCTACAAGTGCCTTGATGATGGGGGAATTGTTGGATGTCCGGTACAGTGTTTGCTTGATGGCAACAACTTCCGGATCACGTGCGGCCTGACGCACAAACTGGACCACCGCATCAAAGCTTTCATAGGGGTGGTGAACGACGAAATCTTTTTTGCGAATGGCGGCAAAGCAGTCCCCGCCGAAATCACGGATGCGTTCGGGGAAACGGACATCATAGGGCTTGAATTGCAGGTCCGGGCGTTCATCCACAATCAGTTCTTTAATATCAGCCAAACCCAGCAAGCCATCCAGAATAAAACTGTCTTCTTCATGGGCCCCCAATGCCTCAATAACCAGTGTGCGCAGCTCATCAGACATGTCGGTTGCAAGAGAAAGGCGAATGACAGAACCACGGCGGCGGCGTTTCAAGGCACTTTCGAAAGTGCGCACCAGATCTTCGGCTTCTTCATCAATTTCCATCTCACTGTCACGGATCACCTTGAACAGCCCGGAAGACAAAATCTTGTGATTGGGGAAAAGGCGGTCAAGGAACAGAAGAATAATCTCTTCCATCGGGATCATGCGAATGGTCTTGCCATAATCCGGCAGGCGTACAAAACGTGGCAACATTTGCGGCAGCGGGACAAGAGCCTTCAGCGGTTGGCCATCAAGGGTGGATTCAAGGCTGAAAATGATGGCCAACCCCAAGTTTGGAATAAACGGGAAGGGGTGGGCCGGGTCAATGGCAAGCGGGGTCAGGGAAGGGAAAATTTGCGCAATGAAATATTCTTCCAGCCATGTTTGATCCCGTTTTGGCAGGTCCAGACTTTTTAAAACCTTAATGCCTTCCTTTTGCATAAGATTACGAAGACTACGATAACATTCTTGCTGACGCGTGATCAATTTGTTGGCGTTTTCGTGGATAACTTCAAGCTGCTGTGCCGGGTTCAGCCCGTCATAGCTGGGGCTTTTGACACCGGCATGGACCTGTCCGTTCAGTCCGGCTACACGCACCATATAAAATTCATCGAGGTTGGCGGCTGAAATGGATAAAAAACGCACCCTTTCAAGCAGGGGATGATGGGGGTTATCTGATTCTTCAAGAACACGCGTGTTAAAGGCAAGCCAGGAAACCTCGCGGTTGATGAACCGATCGGGAGAATCCAGTACGATGGGTGTGTCTGTTGTCTTGCTTTCGATTTGGGTGTTCATTGGAAGGCTCCCCTTATTGATATTTTTAGTACGGCAGTGTCTTTTAGATATGCAAAAGGTATGATGTGAGAAAACAGAATAGTTGCCGTGTAATCGAAAAAGATGAAACTTTTATGATAGTCTCTTATTATAACTGAAAAAACCTATAGGGAAAGATGGGAATGAAGCATTTACTTCTGTGGCGCCACGCAAAATCCAGCTGGTCGGACCCGGCCTTGCGTGATTTTGACCGCCCCTTAAATCTGCGCGGACAGAAAGCTGCACAGGTTATGGCGCACTATCTGTGTGAAAGTTTGCCGCCCGCAGATGAAATTTTATGTTCCACCGCACAACGCACGCGCGAAACATTGGCGGCGTTGATGGTACATTATGTCCACCCTTGCAAGATTTCCATGCTCCGTGAACTTTACCTTGCTTCGACAGAACAGATGCTGAGTGAAATCAGAAAAGCGTCATCGGATGTATTGTTGGTGATTGCCCATAATCCGGGGATGGAAGACTGTGCAGCACATCTGTGTTCACAAGGTGAGGATTCGGATTTGACGCAGGTGATGGGCAAGTTTCCAACGGCAGCTTGCGCCCATATTCGCTTCGACATAGAAAGCTGGAAAGACGTGAAAGAAGGAAGCGGCGTTTTGGAAGAGTTTATAAAGCCGAAAGACCTGAGCCCCGATGTCTGAATTATTGGCGGCCCGTAAAGGCGCGAATGGCCGTTAAATAAAGTTTGGCCCGGGTTTCGTCATCCAGATCCTCAAGGATTTTAGCCTTTGTGCGTCTCACTTTCATGGCCGACTCAATCAGGGCACGGCGTTCGGGGGTCATTTTTTTGGCCGCTTCGGCTTTGACATCGGCTAGAAGTTGTTCGTTTTGTGCCAGCAGGTCGTCCATTTTCTGGCCGCTGGATTCTAGTTTGGAAATGGCGTCATCCAGTGCGATGGCACTTTTCGTTCGGTAATCCGTTTTTTCCTTGTTTTTTTTACGTGCTTCTTTTTTACCTTTGGGCTTGCCCATGGCCTTGTTGAGGAGAAGTTTTTGTAAGGTGTCGAACATGGCTTTTATGTCATCTACATGAAATTTCGGCTTATTTCACAGCCTATCATTAAAATATTGTAGAAATCTAAACATCTTCAAGTATTCTATCATCATGTACAGATCAAGAAACGCAAAAATAATCGCCACCCTTGGGCCGTCGAGCTCAACACGTGTGCGTATCGAACAGTTGTTCAAGGCCGGGGCTGATGTCTTCCGCCTGAACTTCTCCCATGGCAGCCATGAAGACCATAAGGAGCGCTATGACGCCATCCGCGATGTGGAAAAGGAAATGGGCCGCCCCATCGGAATTATGATGGACCTTCAGGGGCCGAAACTGCGCTTGGGAACGTTTCGTGATGGCAGCGCCTTGTTGGGAGCAGGCAACCATTTTCGCCTCGATCTGGATAAAACGCCCGGCGATACAACGCGTGCACCGTTGCTGCATCCTGAAATTTTTGCGGTCCTCAAACCGGGCATGACGCTTTTGCTGGATGATGGCAAAATGCGTCTGAAAGTCTTGGAATGTGGTGAAGATTTTGCCGAAACCGAAGTGCTGGTTGATGGTGTTTTAAGCGATCGCAAAGGGGTGAATGTGCCCGATGCTGTTTTGCCGCTTTCTGCGCTGACGGAAAAAGACATGGCGGATTTGAAATTCGGTCTGAAACTGGGGGCAGACTGGGTTGCCCTGTCCTTTGTGCAAAAGGCAGACGATATCCGCGAAGCCCGCAAGATCATCGGCAAAAAGGCTTCCATCATTGCCAAACTGGAAAAACCTTCTGCTATTGATGATCTGGAAGAAATTGTTGAATTAACCGATGCGGTTATGGTCGCACGTGGGGATTTGGGGGTGGAACTGCCGCCTGAAGATGTCCCCATGCTGCAAAAACGCATCATCACCATGGCACGGGAAAAGGGAAAGCCGGTGATTGTGGCAACCCAGATGCTGGATTCCATGGTGACTGCCCCGGCGCCGACACGGGCAGAAGCTTCTGATGTGGCAACGGCAATTTATGATGGTTCCGATGCGGTGATGCTTTCGGCAGAAACAGCCGCCGGGGATTACCCGATTGAAACCGTGGAGATCATGAGCCGTATTATCGAGCGGGTGGAACATGACCCGCTTTACCGGCGCATGCGTGACAGTGACCGCATTGCACCGGAAGCAACCGAGGCAGATGCCATTAGTGCTGCGGCCCGTCAGGTTGCTCAAACGATTCACGCCAAAGCTATTGTGACTTACACCACAACGGGTTCAACGTCTTACCGGGTTGCACGGGAACGCCCGGAATCCCTTATTCTTAGCCTGACACCAAAAGTGGAAACCGCACGCAAGCTGGCGCTTGTCTGGGGGGTGCATTCCTCCGTCACGCCGGATGCGGCAAACTTTAGTGAAATGGTTAAAGGGGCGCGCAAGGTGGCAAAAGCCGAAGGCATTGCCAGCAGGGGGGAAAGTCTTGTCGTGACTGCGGGTGTACCGTTCGGGACACCGGGGGCGACCAATATCCTTCGAATTGCAACCTTGAGTTAGTCTCTTATGTTCAGTGAAATTTTTTCTATTCTCGCACCCGTTTTCGTGTGTGTTGGCATCGGGTATAGCTGGTCCAAAAGTGGGCGGGATTTTGATACCTCCATGGTTACGACCATCGTGACCTATTTTGCCACGCCATGTCTGGTTTTTTACGCCTTGGCCAAGGTTGAACTGGATATGTCCCACCTGTGGAATATGGGGCTGGCAGCCCTTTATGCCAATGTGGCCTTTGCGGTGATCGGTGCGGCGGTACTGGCTATTTTTAAACTGCCGCAACGGGCTTTTTTGCAGTCATTGACCTGGCCTAATGTGGGCAATGTGGGCTTGCCACTTTGCTTGCTGGCTTTTGGGCAGGAAGGGCTGGCGCTGGCGGTTGCCTTCTTTACTGTTTATGTGGTTTTGCAACTCACCATCGGTGTTGCTTTTGTCTCAGGCAGTTTTTCGCCTAAATCCGTTTTGAAAATGCCGATTATTCCGGCCACCATTCTGGCCTGTATTTTCCTGTTTGGTCACTTGCAAGTTCCGGACTGGCTGTTCAATACCACCAAATTGATTGGCGATCTGACCATTCCGCTCATGCTCTTTACTCTGGGGGTGTCACTTGCCAGCCTGAAGATGGGCAGTATAAACCGTGCGGTTTGGTTATCGGTTTTGCGCCTTGGTATGGGCTTTGGAGTCGGGCTAGGCCTTGTGGCCGTGATGGGGCTGGAAGGGGCGGCTGCCGGGGTTGTCATTCTGGAATGTGCTATGCCTGCGGCTGTCTTTTGCTATTTGTTTTCACAACTTTATGACCAGTGCCCGCAGGAAGTTGCCGGTCTGGTGATTGTTTCCACCTTTATGGGATTTGCAGCCTTGCCTGCCTTGCTTTGGTACGTGCTGTAACGCAAGGGTGGGGTAGGTTAGCCCCACTTTTCTTCAAAGAGGTGGGAAATTTCATATAGGCGTTCAAAAGGGGAATCTGCTTGGCTGATCTCAAGCTGATCAAGGACTTTACCAGCCCCGAACTGGCCGAATTTTTCACGCACCGCTTCATTGAGCCATTGTTTGGCTTGCGTATGGCGTGTGCTGTTGAGCTGGGCGTTGTCTTTCATGAAAGCAAGATGGTTGTCAAAGGCAGAAACCAGCTCTTCAATGCCTTGCTTCTGCATGGAAGATAACAGCAGCACGGGAATGTCCCAGTCTTCATTGCCCATGTGTCCGGCCAGATTAAGCGCGCCTTTCATATCGGCCATGGCCCGGCGTGCCGGTGCCCCCATATCAGCTTTTGTAATGGCGACAATATGCGGGATTTCCACAATGCCTGCCTTGATGAATTGCAGGCTGTCGCCTGAACCGGGTTGAACGCAAAACAGCACCGTATCGGCAACGCCGACAATGTCGGTTTCACTTTGGCCCACGCCAACGGTTTCAATCAGTACAATATCGTAAATGGCACGCATCAGCACCATGCCTGCAACTGTGAGGCCTGCAAGCCCGCCCAAGCGGTCACGCGCCGCCATAGAACGCACATAAATGCCCTGATCATCCGGGTCGGTTGTAAAGCGGGTGCGGTCCCCCAGCAAGGCACCACCGGTGCGCCGTGAGCTGGGGTCAACCGCAATGACGCCCACGCTGCGGCCCATGTTGCGCCACGTGGCAATTAAGGTGTTGGTCAGGGTTGATTTCCCCACACCGGGCGGGCCGGTGATGCCGATGACATGGCCTTTGGGCGCGCGGTAGGCACGGTTGAGCAGGTCAAGCGTCGCCCGGCTATTCGGGCTTTGTTCCACTTGCGCTAAAGCACGTGCCATGGCCGCTTTCTTGCCACTTGTCAGGGTTTGGAAATCGACGTTTTTCATGACTGGTTTAGCGTCAGGCCTGTGAACTGGGGTCTTGGCCCAACGCTGCCTGTGCCGCTGCCAGCCGGGCAATAGGCACACGGAAAGGGGAACAGGACACATAGCTTAAGCCAATGCGCTGGCAGAACGCCACGGATGCCGGGTCCCCGCCATGTTCACCGCAGATGCCGAGCTTAATGTCTTTGCGCGTAGCACGGCCGCGTTCAGCACCCAGTTTCACCAGTTCACCCACACCGTCTTGGTCAATGGAAACAAACGGGTCTACATCAATGAGGCCTTTTTCCTGATAGGTACGCAGGAATTTCCCGGCATCATCACGCGACAGACCGTAAGTCGTTTGGGTTAGGTCATTGGTGCCAAAGCTGAAAAACTCAGCCGTTTCAGCAATGTCACCAGCACGCAGGGCAGCGCGTGGCAGTTCGATCATGGTGCCGACCATATAGTCGATTTCCACGCCTTCGGCTTCGCAGACTTCCTTGGCGGTGGCATCCACCACTTCTTTGAGGCGGTCCAGTTCTTCCTTGATGGCAACCAGCGGGATCATGATTTCCGGGACAACGGCTTTGCCACCGTCTTTGGTCACGGTGCAGGCAGCTTCAAAAATAGCACGAACCTGCATCTCATAGATTTCTGGATAGGTGATGCCCAAACGGCAACCACGGTGGCCCAGCATGGGGTTTTG
The DNA here is from genome assembly GCA_050297075.1 of Terasakiella sp. Taxonomy (GTDB): domain Bacteria; phylum Pseudomonadota; class Alphaproteobacteria; order Rhodospirillales; family Terasakiellaceae; genus Terasakiella. The sequence continues at coordinate 14,076 of JBNKSC010000026.1, read as the reverse complement.
TTCGGCGAGTTCGCCAGCGCGTTCCTTGATATGTTCAACCGACATACCGGCCACTTTGGCAACTTCTGCCATATCCTGTTCGCTATGGGGCAGGAATTCGTGCAACGGCGGGTCGAGCAGACGGATGGTGACCGGCAGGCCTTCCATAATTTTGAACAGATCCATGAAATCCTGACGCTGGAACGGCAGAATATGAGCTAGTGCTTCACGGCGCTTGCTTTCTTCTTCCGCCAAAATCATTTCACGGACATAGTTGATACGTGCAGCATCAAAGAACATATGTTCGGTGCGGCACAAGCCGATGCCTTCTGCACCGAATTTGCGCGCCATTTCGGCATCTTGTGGTGTTTCTGCATTGGTGCGTACCCCCATGGTGCGCACTTCATCCACCCATTCCATAAGTTGACCGAAGTCACCGGAGAGTTCCGGTTCAATGGTCGGGACGGTGCCTTCAATGACATCGCCGTTGGACCCATCCAGCGTGATAACATCGCCTTCTTTCAGAACTTTACCGTCAGCAGTTGTCAAGGTGCGTGCTTTATGGTCCACACGCAAGTCACCGGCACCGGAAACACAAGGGGTTCCCATACCACGCGCGACAACCGCAGCGTGAGAGGTCATGCCGCCACGGGTGGTCAGAATACCTTCGGAAACATGCATGCCGCCGATATCTTCCGGGCTGGTTTCTGTACGCACCAGAATGACTTCTTCATTGCGTTTAACCCAGTCTTCTGCATCTTCAGCGCTGAAGACGATTTTACCGCTGGCTGCACCCGGTGAGGCGGGCAGGGCGCGACTGATGATTTTGCGCGGTGAGTTCGGGTCCAGCGTGGGGTGCAGCAACTGGTCCAGTTGATGGGGATCAATGCGCAATACAGCTTCCTGTTTTGTGATCAGGCCTTCTGCGCACATATCGACAGCCATTTTCAGCGCGGCCTTGGTGGTACGCTTGCCGACACGGGTTTGTAGCATCCAGAGTTTGTTTTTCTGGATGGTGAATTCCATGTCCTGCATGTCTTTATAATGGGCTTCAAGACGGTCGCGGAAGTCAACCAGTTCGGCAAATGTTTCCGCCATGACTTCTTCCATGGAGGGAAGTTCGGAACCGCTTTCTTCCTTTTCAAAATTGGTCAGCGGTTGCGGGGTGCGGATACCGGCAACCACATCTTCGCCTTGCGCGTTGATGAGATATTCACCATAGAAGTGATTATCTCCTGTAGAAGGGTTGCGTGAGAAACAAACGCCGGTGGCGCAATCATTACCCATATTGCCAAAGACCATGGCCTGTACGTTGACAGCTGTTCCCCATTCTGCGGGAATATTGTGCAGGGTACGATACGTGATGGCCCGCGTGTTCATCCACGAGGTAAACACGGCCCCGATGGCACCCCAAAGCTGTTCTTTGGGGTCCTGCGGGAAATCTTCACCGAGTTCTTCCTTCACTTTGGCCTTGAACTGTTGGCACAGTTCTTTCCAGTCTTCGGCCTTGAGGTCGGTATCAAGGGTATAGTCTTTTTCATCCTTGAGGTATTCCAGCAATTCTTCGAAGAAATAGTGGTCTACACCCAAAACCACATCGGAATACATTTGAATGAAGCGGCGGTAGCTGTCATAGGCAAAGCGTGCATCGCCGGAGGCTTCGGCCAGACCGACAACGGTTTCATCATTAAGACCAAGGTTGAGGACCGTATCCATCATACCGGGCATGGAGGCACGCGCACCACTGCGCACAGAAACCAGCAACGGCGCTTTGGCGTCACCGAAACGGGCGTCCATATGGCCTTCGATTTCGCTAAGTGCTTTTTGCACCTGATCGCTTAGATCGCCCGGGTACTGGTTATTGTTTGCGTAGAAATGGGTGCAAACCTCGGTTGTGATGGTAAATCCGGCGGGTACGGGAATACCAAGGTTGCTCATTTCTGCCAGATTGGCACCTTTGCCACCCAGCAGTTCCTTCATATCTGCACGGCCTTCAGCCGCACCTTTGGCGAAGGTATAAACCCATTTGGTCATTATTTGTTGCCTCTCAATGCACTTATGTCCCTGCCACCGTTATTGGTCGACAGGGAACTTTGGTCATTAGATTCCTACGATATGCAGGAAAACACAAAAGTGGCAACGGTTTGGACTTATCCCTCCAATTTGGAGAAATCGGCGATCCCGTCCAGTGCCCGGCCGATTTGCGACAGAAGACGCAAGCGGTTGGCCCTGACATCGGACGCATCGCAGTTAACCGTTACCGTTTCGAAAAACGCATCGACCGGCCCCCGCAGGGACGCAAGCGCCCCCATTGCCTCGGCGAAACGTTCTTTCTTGAGAGCAGAGCCCAGAGTCCCCATAACCGGTTCCAGCTTCTCAAACAATTTTTGTTCTTCATCCTGTTCCAAAAGGGCGGCATCGACGTCACCGTCATATTTGACACCGTCTTTTTTCTCTTCGATGCGAACAATGTTCATGGCCCGGCGATAAGCCGCAACCAGATTCACCCCGTCATCAGACGAGAGGAATTCTTTCAGGGCTTTGACGCGCGCAAGCAGGCGCACAAGGTCGTCTTCTTCCCCTTTGGAGAAAACAGCCGTGATCATGTCATGTGCGATGCCTTCATCCTTGAGGTGGACCTTCAGGCGATCAGCAAAGAAATCAAGCAGGCTTTGCTCATTGGCCGATGTATTGGCCGGTACACTGGACAGGCCGTTTACGGTTGAATAGGCCGTATGGGCCTTGGAAAAGACATCCAGCAGATTGAGACGCAAGCCATTTTCCAAAATCAGGCGGATCACACCAAGGGCGGCACGGCGAAGGGCGAACGGGTCTTTGGACCCGGTCGGTTTTTCGTCAATGGACCAGAAGCCAATCAGGGTATCGACTTTATCGGCCAGCGATACGACAATAGAGTTTGGCGCAGACGGGCAGTCATCAGCAGGGCCTTGCGGGGCGTAATGTTCCGCTATGGCCTTGGCAACCGCCGGGTCTTCGTTTTTGTTCAGCGCGTAGTATTCACCCATGATGCCTTGTAGCTCGGGGAATTCATAAACCATTTCGGAAACAAGGTCCGCTTTGGCCAAATGGGCGGCAAGGCAGGCTTTGCCAAGGTCTGCACCTTCTACAAGCTCTGCAAGCTCACCGGAAAGCTTTTCCATCCGTTGCACTTTTTGGCCCATGGAACCAAGTTTGGCATGAAACAGCATGTCATCCAGTTTGGGCAGCAGGTCTTCGAGGTTTTTCTTCAAGTCCTGATCCCAGAAGAATTTGGCATCGGACAGGCGCGCACGCAGCACGCGTTCGTTCCCCGCAACAATGGCTTTACCGCCATCCGGTGCGACCTTGTTGGCGACCACGATGAAACGCGGTGCCAAGGTGCCATCTTCCTTCAGGCAGGAGAAATATTTCTGGTGCGAACGCATGGATGTAATCAGGCATTCCTGCGGCACAGACATGAACTGGTCGTCAATCTGCCCGGCATGAACCACGGGCCATTCCACCAGACCGGTGACTTCGTTGAGCAAGCCTTCATCTTCCTTGAGAATATAGCCTTCCTTGCGGGCAATGTCCTCAGCGGCATTCTTGATAACAGCTTTACGCTCTTCATTATCAAGAATGACCTTATGTTCCAGCAGCAACTGGACGTAACTTGAAAAATCATCAACGGCAAATTCGTGCGGGGCGAGGAAGCGGTGGCCGCTTGTATAGCCACAGGATGTTACCGGGCCAAAATCAAAGGGAACAACCGCACCATCAAGAATGCAGAGGATATTTTGCAACGGTCGCACCCAACGCAAAGAATTGGCCCCCCATTTCATGGATTTCGGCCAGGGCAGGGCATGCAGGGCCTCCGTGATGATTTGCGGCAGAACAGCAATGGTGTCCTGCCCTTTCTTTTCAATCACGGCCACATAGAATTTGCCTTTTTTGTTTTCCTGTATTTCGCATTGTTCCAGCGTCAGCCCCGTAGAGCCCAGAAAGCCCTGAATGGCTTTTTCAGGTGCATCAACCTTCGGGCCTTTGCGTTCTTCGCGCACATCGGGCTGTTGCGGTGGCACACCGTCAATCACAAGGCTCAATCGGCGCGGCGTTGAAAAGCTGTCCACCTTGGAAAATTCCAGACCGGCTTTTTTCAGGCCGTCACAGACCAGACGTTTGAGGTCATCGGCTGCACGCACTTGCATACGGGCCGGGATTTCTTCGCTCAGCAGTTCGAGTAACAGTTCAGCCATGATTATGCCTCCTCACCGATTTGGGTCTTTAACCATGCTTCGCAGCAACCTTTTGCCAATGCTCGTACACGACCGATATAGGCTGCACGTTCTGTCACGGAAATGACACCACGGGCATCCAGAAGGTTGAAGGTGTGGCTGGCACGAATACATTGCTCATAAGCGGGTAGGGCCAGCGGGTTTTCCAACGAAAGCAAATGTTGGCACTGGGTTTCGGCATCACGAAAATGCTGGAAAAGAATTTCCGTGTTGGCATGTTCGAAATTGAAGGCGGATTGTTCACGCTCATTTTGCAGAAAGACATCGCCGTAAGAGACACCTTCACCGTTGAAGTCCAGATCATAAACGTTTTCAACGCCTTGAATATACATGGCCAGACGTTCCAGCCCGTAGGTCAGTTCCACGGCAACGGGGTCACACTCAATACCACCGACCTGTTGGAAATAGGTGAACTGGGTGACTTCCATGCCATCAAGCCAGACTTCCCAGCCAAGCCCCCATGCGCCCAATGTCGGGCTTTCCCAGTCATCTTCCACAAAGCGGATATCGTGAAGGTCCGTATCAATGCCCAGATGTTTGAGCGATTCCAGATAGAGCTCCTGAGAGTTATCCGGTGAGGGTTTGAGCACAGCCTGAAACTGGTAATAATGCTGCAAACGGTTGGGGTTTTCCCCATAGCGCCCATCAACCGGGCGGCGCGATGGCTGAACATAGGCTGCTTTCCAGGGCTTTGGGCCCAATGTGCGCAGGGTGGTTGCCGGGTGAAAAGTTCCGGCGCCAACTTCCATATCGTAGGGTTGCAGGATAACGCAGCCTTTTTCCGCCCAGAAATTTTGCAGGGAAAGAATCAGGTTTTGAAAACAGGTTTTCTTGTTCGGGGTTGTGCCCATGGTCTTCACAATCTCAAAAAACGTTTTGTTGCAGCGCGAAACTAACGGATTAGCCTGTCCGGGGTCAAGCTGTCTTCCTCTTTATTTGTCGTAAGGGCAGGCCTCTTTGCCACAACCACTTTTTTTATCGGCAACGACATAGTCGCCGCATTTCGGGCAGGCGACCAGTTCCTCATAAGCGACATCATTGGCTTTGGGTTCCGGCTGGCTTGTGTTGCCTTGTGCCTGAGAGGGCGACTGCGAACGTCTTTGTTGACCGGCCTGAAAACGGTTCAGCCATTTGAAGGTGTACCAGATGGCCGCAATGACCAGAACGGTAAAAAGAAGTTTATTGGGGCTAAAACCAAACATCGGATCGCCAATGTCCCTCATATCAAAAATCGAGAAAGGCCACTTTTAGCAAAGCCGCGCGCTGCAAGGAACCTCTTTTTACGCATTGCGCCATAAAAAGGTCATCGACGGAAGGAAAAAGGCCTGAGGTCTTATTTCTTGCCAGCCTTAAAGGTATCTGAAAACTGGTCGAATGTTTCGAAGGCTTCAGGATCTCGCTTTTTCTTCTTTTTGGCTTTTTCTTCCAAAGATGTACGCCCGGCCGGTTGTTTGGGGGCGTTCAGGCTTGAAGCCGGCGGTGGTGGCGGGGTCGGCCTGTCTTTGATGGTGGTATCGCTTTTTCCTGCCGGGGTGGCCATGTCGGGGGCCATTTCTGGTTCAGGCATGATCACGGGGCGCGGAATTTCCATATCCCCCGGTGGCAGGGAAAAGTCCGGTGTTGAGGGCGGTTGGGAAGGCAGGGGACGTGAAATGCGTGACGAGGCCTTACCAGCTTGAAGGTTTTGTAACTGAACTTGCAAAGAGGTTACATCTGCACGCAGGCGCTCGATGTTTTTTTCCATTTCGCCGACAGTTTCTTCAAGGTGACCTTCCATACTTTCTTTAAAGCGTTTGCCTTCTTCACGGTTTTCATCACGCATCCAGTTGATGCGTTGCTTGGTGTCTTTTTCCACCCAATCCTGTAATTCTTTGACTTTTCTGTCGAAATCCTTGCGGACACCGACTTTGACGTCATAAATGGAATTGGCGACATTGCCCAGATAGTAGACAATGAAAAAGCCTACAAGAACGGCAACAGCCACACCGACGGTGATCGCGATGGTTGCTGTACCGCTCATGAAAGAACCTCCATTCAAACTACGTGTATGTATATGGCTGAAAACAACAGGCCGACAACTTTAATAGACAGTCTACATGGAGACAAAAGAAACGCCATCAAAAAAAAGAGTAAGGAATTTGAAATTTATGTTTGCTCTGGACGTGCTATAGTAATTTTGTTGGTGAGTAATTCAAGCTTTGAGAGGCATAGAGATGGTCGCCAATCAGCATAAAGGACAAGATGAAACACTTTTAAATGCGTTCAACTGGAAAGAGCGGTCTGCGATCAATCAGATCATCCTGAAGCCGGTTTACTGGCTTTTCCCTCTTCTGGTCTGGAGTGTTATCGTACTTATTTCGTATCAGCATAACGTTCGCCAGATTGAAGCGCATACGGAAAATAATGCCATTAACAAGGGGCGTTTCATTTTTACCATGGTGGAAAATATGCGCTTGTGGAATGCGCGTCATGGCGGCGTTTATGTTTATACATCACATCAGACACCTTCAAATCCTTATCTGGATGACCCCAAAAAGGATATTGTTACCACAGACGGAAAACAGCTGACCAAGATAAACCCGGCCTATATGACGCGACAGATTTCAGGGTTGATTCAGGAAGAAAGCGATATGCTGGTCCATCTCACCAGTTTACAGCCGATTAATCCCAATAATCTAGCCGATAACTGGGAACGTCAGGCGTTAAATTCTTTTGAAGCTCAAAACAGGGAAAGCTACGATTTCCTCCAGATTGGCCTGATGAAGCAATTTCGTTATATGGCCCCGTTGGTGATTGAGAAATCCTGTTTGGCCTGTCATGCCTCTCAGGGATATAAACTTGGCGATATTCGCGGTGGGCTGAGTGTATCTTTTAATGCAACGGCCTTTTTGGAACAGCGTGACCAACAAATCAAGACGCAGCTTTATGTTCATGTAATTGCCTGGGTATTGCTTTGTTCCATGACGGTTTTTGCCATGGCGGGGTTGCGCAAGCAGTTGTTGTTGCTTGTTTCTGCCCATCGTGAACAGGAAAGCATCGTGGCTGTGCGCACACGTGACTTGCGCGAAGAATCCAGAAAACGCCATGCTGCACAGGCTCAATTCCGCCGGTTTATAGATGCTTCAGCAGAAGGCATCATTGCTTTTGATCAAAATGCGATTTGCAGTTTTGCAAACCCGAAGGCTGCGAAACTCTTATTGCTGGATAGCCCCGAAGAGCTTATCGGACAGGATTTTCATACTCTTTCAGGGCATCATTTGCGCCGTGGCCGCCCATTGGCCAGAGAGGACTGTCAGGTTGTGCAATGTATGAAGAATGGGAAAGAGCTTTATAGTGATGATGAGCTTTTTCGCAAGTCCAACGGAATGTCGTTTCCTGTAGAGTTTTTTGTTTCCCCTGTCTTTGATGGTGAACAGTGTATCGGGGCGATTATGACTTTTGTGGATGTTTCAGCCCGCAAGGCGCGCGAAAGCGAATTGATGAAGCTGTCCACAGCGGTCAGCCAAAGCCCGGCCACAACCATTATTACGGACCGAACGGGGCGGATTGAATATGTCAATCAGCGTTTTGTTGATGTAACGGGGTATACGGAAGAAGAGGCAATCGGGCAAAACCCACGCTTGCTGAAATCCGGCCATACGCCTTTGGAAGTCTATAAAAATATGTGGGAAACTCTTTTTAAAGGGGAAAGCTGGAAAGGGGAGCTTCTGAACCGTAAAAAGGATGGGACGCTTTTTTGGGAAGAAGCCCTTATTTCCCCCATTAAAAATGAATATGATGAAGTGACGCATTTTGTGGCCGTCAAGCGTGATATTACCAAATACAAACTGGAACTGGATGAAGTCTGGCGTCAGGCCAATTACGATGCCTTGACCAACCTGCCCAACCGCAACCTGTTTGAAGACCGACTTGAAAATGCTGTGGCCTTAAATGAACGCGAAGGCAGGATGCTGGCCCTTTTATTTATTGATCTGGACGGTTTTAAGCAGATTAACGATGGTTTCGGTCATGAAGTCGGGGATCATGTCCTGATCACCACAGCCCAACGTTTACAGAAATGCCTGCGCCATAGCGATACCGCCGCCCGTTTGGGCGGGGACGAGTTTGTGATTATCCTGCAAAATGTTCATGATGTCGAAGATGTGGAAAATGTTGCGCGCAAAATCATTCATGAAGTCTCGTTGGATATTTCCCATAAGGACGAATATATTCAGGTTCAAGCTTCCATTGGCATATCCATTATGCCGCGCGATGCAAGCAGTGCGAATGATCTTTTGCGTTTTTCCGATGTGGCCATGTATGGTGCCAAGCAGAGAGGGAAGAACAGGTTCTGTCATTATGACAGTTTGGAGCTCGCAACGCCGGATGCTCCCTCAGGCTCTTAGGTCAAGGGAGGTTCCTTCCTGTAAAACGGATTTTGCAAGCGTGGTGTACGCGCCGTCATCTTCATGAATGACCAGCCCGTTGGTTATTTTCATCGGCGTTTTGATGCCTTTTCTGCCTTGCAGGATAAAGCGTTTTGCCCCACGGCGCTGCTCACCTGTCGGGTTCATGGACCAGAGGGGATAAAGCAGCAGTTCGCCCAGCCGTCCTTTCAGGGCAGCAAGGGTTTCTTCCAGTCTTTCTGCACGGTTGATAAAGGTGAGGGTGGCTTTGGGTTTGGCCATGCGTAGCATGTAATCCACCCAGTCCTGCAAATTGGCATCTTCTTCCATATGTGCGCGTGCCTTGATTTCGTTGGGTGGGCGATGGCCGGAACCGGCTTCATAGAAAGGCGGGTTCGCCATGACATGGTCAAACGAATTTGGCGCAGGGTCCATCGGGCGGGTGCTCAGGTCCCCCTCTACAAAGCGGATACTTTCTTCTAGATGGTTCAGTTTGCGGTTTTTCTCTGCGATGGCGAGCAATTGCGGCTGGATTTCCAGACCGCTGATTTGAAGGCCTTCCACTCTGGCCGCAAGACAAAAGCTGGCACAACCCACGCCGCAGCCGACATCCAGAACCTTTTGCCCGGTGCGCGCCGGAATGGCGGCAGCCAGAAAAACCGGGTCTGTAGCCGCGCGATATCCTTCCCTGGGTTGCAATAAGGTCACTTTGCGGCCTAGAAAAAGGTCCTGTGTTGTCGTCGGAAGATCAGCCATGACCGTTTTCTCTGGACTTGATTTGATTGAGGACAGTTTCAGCTTTGCGAAAGTCTTCATCGGCCACCATCACCCGTGTGGCCGCGATGCCAGGATCACCGGGAAACAGGCTGCTGACGTGGGTATCGAAAAAATGAAAGCCGATTTCTTCCAGCTCCAGATAATGTTGAAGGGCGGATAATAAAACCGGATCGCTTGAAGCAACTAACTCTTTCATAAAGTGTGATATCCTCTTCCAACCGAGCGTCAAACCTGCTATTTGACTTGTGCCTTGCCTGTTTTGTGGCGGATTTTACGCCCAAACACAAGGCTATAGTCTGATTGCTTACTTACTGGAAGACCATGGATAAGACATCGCCAAAGCCGAGTGCCGTAGAAACCCTGACAAATCTGGTGGCAGACGACCTCAAGGCTGTGAATACAGCCATTGTGGAACGCATGCAAAGCCCGGTGGCGTTGATCCCGCAACTGGCCGGCCATATCATTGCAGCTGGCGGCAAGCGTTTGCGCCCGATGTTGACCTTGGCTAGTGCGCAATTGCTGGACTATCAGGGCGACAAACATATCGGTTTGGCGGCTTGCGTTGAATTTATCCATACCGCGACTCTGCTGCATGATGATGTGGTGGATGAAAGCGACCTGCGCCGCGGTCAGGACAGCGCCAATGCCATCTGGGGCAACAAGGCCAGCGTGCTGGTGGGGGATTTTTTGTTCAGCCGCAGTTTTGAGCTGATGGTGCAGGCCGATAGCCTGAAAGTGATGGAAATTCTTTCGCATGCCTCTTCGGTGATTGCCGAAGGCGAAGTACTGCAACTGATTACAGCCAATGATGCTGATACCACTGAAGCGGCTTATCTGGAAGTGATTCAGGCCAAAACCGCGCAGTTGTTTGCTGCTGCCTGCCATGTGGGGGGGCTGGTGGCCGGGGCAACATCGCAGCAGCAGGAAGCATTGGTCAGCTATGGCAACAATCTGGGTATAGCCTTTCAGTTGATTGACGATGCGCTGGATTATTCCGCCAAACAGACTGAACTGGGCAAGGCGGTGGGCGATGATTTCCGCGATGGTAAAATGACATTGCCGGTTATTCTGGCTGTGGCACGTGGCAACGCAGAAGAAAAGGCTTTCTGGAAACGCACGCAGGAAGAGCAAGACATAGAAGACGGTGATCTGGAACATGCCCTTGACCTGCTGAAACACCACAATACACTGGAAGATACGGTGACGCGCGCGCGCGAATATGGTGAAAAGGCCATTTTGGACCTTGAGGTTTTCAATAAAAGCGCGGCCCGCGAAGCCCTGAAAGGCATTGTGGAATTCTGTATTAATCGTGCCTATTAAAAACTTTTACGAAAACGAAAATTTGGGCTTGCCACACTCCATCTGACAGGCTATATACCGCCCACCAAACATCAAGCGGTGTCCCGAAATATCAAACATTGCTTGAGTATATATGATCGGGAAGTAGCTCAGCCTGGTAGAGCACTGTCTTCGGGAGGCAGGGGCCGGAGGTTCGAATCCTCTCTTCCCGACCAATAAGAACCCCTTGATTTATCAAGGGGTTTTCTTATTTCCCAAACTGTACCCTGACCACATTATTGCCCACTGTGTCAAAATCGTGCCATGCACGGTTTAACACGTTAATTGGGCCTTCTTGATAGTCCGGTGCGAGGTGGGCATAACGATGAACCATTTCAATCGATTTATGCCCCATAAGATGCATCACGTCATAGAGGTTCACACCTCCTTGCACCAGACGTGAGGCAAAGGTGTGACGCAGATCATGAAAGCGAAAATCATCCAGCTCCGCATGCTCACGAGCACGGCGAAAAGATGTTTTAATCCCATTCATACTTTCCCCTTTGTAGGTAAATACGGGACCGCATTTTTCTGGCCCGATATTCATCAACACATGGAAAGCTCTCTGCGTCAGGCGAATTGTTCTGTCATCTCCATTCTTGGTTTTGACAAACGTAACCCGCCTTTGTTCAAGGTTTACATTCTTCCAGTCCAGCCCCAAAACCTCAGAACGCCGCCCACCTGTGTCCAAGGCAAAAATCAGGACAGGCTTTAAATGTGGTGCAGCCACATCCAGCAGGCGTTGCTCTTCTTCCATTGTCAGCCAGCGCTCGCGGCCTCGGCTGCGTTTGAATTTTGGAAAGACTGGAAGTTTGTCCAGATACCCTTCGCGATGGGCCTTGTAGAGAATTGCGCGCATCAAGCCGACCTCTTTCTGAGCTGTCGCTTGTGACACGGCATCTTTGCGTTCATCCATATATCGTTCCATCAAGGCCAGATTGACCTTTGATAGCGGCACATCGCCAAAACGCTCATCCAGACCTTTCAGGCGATAACGCATTTCGCCCATAAAGGTTTTGGGATGGTCGCGCTTTTGTGTCTTTGCATAACGCATGAGTGCCTCACGAAATGGAGCGTCCGGCTGTTTGCCAAAATGCTCCTGAATAAACGTCTCTTCGACCCATTTAGCCGCAAGTGATTGGGCTAACTTTTTATTGGCAGTTCGAGTAGAGCGGCGAATTCTTTTGCCATCTGCTCCTTGCCACGCGGCCCACCAATTGGGCGAGCCTTTACGCTTGAAGAGTTGCATGAGCGTCTTCCTTTCTGCATAGCAGAGTTCAAGACGCTGGTGTTGCGTTTCCTAGAATACACGAACGAATCTAAATCTTCTACATCCCATCTGCGAGATCGTGGACCTAATTCATACGAGGGGATTTCAAAGGTGCGAAATGTATCGCTACTCACGCCCAAATATTCGGCTGCTTCACTGGCAGACAGAAATTTTCTGGTTGGTAGCGGACAAGTCTCACCTCTTCCATCATCGTTTTGCTGATGATTGAATTCCACTGCTATTGCTTTCTTTATAATTATCTTTAACCCAAACCGCCCTATGCAGGTTTGCGTGTGATGAGCCTAATCGGCTTCTTTTTCTTGAATTTCATCGTCGAGCATCCAATCTTCTGGTGGCTTGCCTGTAGATTGATATGATTCAAAATATTCCTGAGCAGCTTGGCGCCCCAAAGCTCTCGCAATCGCTTTCAGCGCCTCTTGAGCTTCCTCGCTTAATTCATCAGAGTCACTGACCATTGTACTACTCCTTAAATTAAATCCTCAAATTTGCGGGACAGTTTATATGTCCGCGTTTTTTTAGATGGGGAGCCAATGGTAAAAAATCCCTCGTCAATCCATTTTTTGCACAGGTTACGTGCAGGTCTTTCGTTCAGACCAAACAGTTCTGCAATTTGTTTGCTAGTGATATAGACCTGATCTTTAAACAAAGATAATGCCTGTTGCTGACGTAAGTCCAAATGACGCAGCAAACCTGAATGGTCAGGCTGGCCTATTGATTTAGCACTTTCAGCTCTGGCTTTAACCTTTGAGAAAGCATCAGCCATACCGATGGTAAAATAATCGACCCATGGCGTAATATCTGCGTCAGCACGCCCGAAATAATAGTTATGGGAAGGTCCAAGCGTTAACGCATCATAATAAGCTTGCAGGTTTTGTGCGTAATATGCTTCCAGCGAATACACACCTTTCAGGCCATATCCTCCAAGATGTAAAATAAGCGTGGTGAGCAAACGTGCTGTACGTCCATTGCCATCATAATAAGGGTGAATTGTAGCAAACTGATAATGCGCCAGCCCCGCGACCAATGGACATGGCAGTTCCCTTTTTTTACTCTCATTCACGACCCAATCCACAAGCTGTTTCATTAAAGTGGAAACATCTGGGGCCTCTGGTGGCATATATACTATTTCGCCAGTTGCGCTGTTGCGAATGACATTCTGTCCATCTCTATAGTCAGTTGCAGCAGCATTGTTTCGCCCACCACCCATAACTAGGCCATGTATGGTTTTAATATCTTGTTCAGTCAGAGTAGCACCGCTTTCAATACGATGTTCCAGCCAGCGCAGAGCCATATAATAGCCCTGAGCTTCCTTCTCGTCGCGTTCTCGACCGGGAAAGTTACCGTGGCCTTTTACAACATCGTTTACCTGAATTTGAGTCAGACGGTTGCCTTCAATCTGAGTTGAATAGTGGGTTGCTTCCAGCTTGGCTGATTCACGCAGCGAATTCAGGACATCTGCCGTAATTGGCAGGCTTGACACTGCCTGACGACATGCTTCAATTTCCATTAGAGCAGCAGTTGTCGCTGGGGTTATTTTATAGTTTGGGTTAAAGTCACCACGCACTTTCCGTTAATCTTCCTTAAATATTCCGTTATTTCATTTATATCATATAAAACAATAATATGAATAAAAAATGTCCATGCGTTTATAATTGGTCAATATTATCATTCGCTGGACCTACCTGCTGTACTGGCGCTTGGATTGCCGCTTGGACTACCGCCGACATACTGTTTGCTAAATCTTCTAAAGCGCCAGTGTTTAATTTGGCGTATCTCTGCGTAGTTTGAGCATTCTTATGCCCCAGCATCTTACCAATCACGTACAAACTCTTCCCCTGTATTGCCATATGGGAAGCAAACGTGTGACGCAGGTCGTGGAAGCGGATGTCTTTTAAATGTCTCTTCTTTGGTTTTAATCCCCCGTCTTTAGACGGGAAGGGCTTTAGCCAGCATATTCTCTCTCCATAAAATGAACGTCAGGCGGAGCGTAAACGTTCATTTTATGGAGAGAGAATATGCCTTACAATACTGG
>JBNKSC010000025.1:0-392171 GCA_050297075.1 Terasakiella sp. | reverse complement strand
AAAACAACGGAAGAACCGTTTGACCGGGTGGATGTGAAAATCGCCCCGCGTTAAGTTTTCCCATTATATCTAAGGTCTGGAGCCACGAATGACCCGTCCTCAAAAATACCTTATCAGGATGGTTTTTTTCCTGATTGCGGTTGGTGCTGCGGCCTTTTTGCTGTTTGGTCAGTTGCAGGAAGCTTTTTTTGCCAATCCGGCGTTGAACGGACTGATCCTTGGGGTGCTCCTGATCGGAATGGTCAATAATTTCCGTCAGGTTTTGATGCTGAATCCGGAAGTGCGCTGGATTGAAGAATTTAAATCCGACAGGTCGGCGACTTCATCGGCTTCTCCGCGTTTGCTCGCACCGATGGCGGCTATGCTGGGGGCACGTGAAGGCGGGCAGTTTACACTTTCGGCCTTGTCTACCCGGTCCTTGCTGGATGGCATTGCAACGCGACTGGAAGAACAACGTGATCTCTCACGCTACAACATCGGCTTGCTGATTTTCCTCGGGCTTTTGGGAACTTTTTGGGGGTTGCTCAATACTGTCGGTTCTGTCGGTGATGTTATCGGTAATCTGAGCATTGGCAGCGGCGGTGATCTGGGCGTTGTTTTCAACGATCTGAAAAAAGGGCTGGAAGCCCCGATTGAGGGCATGGGAACAGCCTTTAGTTCTTCTTTATTCGGTCTTGCCGGGTCACTGGTTTTAGGGTTTTTGGACCTGCAATGCGGGCAGTCGCAAAATCGTTTTTATACGGACCTGGAGGATTGGCTTGCCAGCCAGACACGTCTGTCCAGCGGGGCGCTGAGCGATGCTGCCGGGGAACAGTCCGTTCCGGCTTATGTACAGGCGTTGCTGGAACAAACCGCAGACAGCCTTGATAAACTGCAACGCACCATGCAACGCAGTGAGGAAGGCAAGGCAGCAGCGAGCACCCAGTTCATGGAACTGACAGCCAAACTCGGCACGCTTAGCGATACCATGCGCACCGAACAGGCCTTGATGGCAAAACTGGCGGAAGGCCAACTGGCGCAAAAAGCCGCCCTTGAAAAAATTGCCCATGGAACGGGCGGCAGCACTGGAGGGCTGGATGAAACCAGCCGTGCCCATTTGCGTAATATCGATATTTATGCGCAGAAAGTTCTTCAGGAACTTCAGGGCGGACGTGAAGAAACCATTTCCCAAATCCGTCAGGAGATTCGCCTGCTGGCCCGGACCATTGCGGCCAAGGATAGCTGATCATGGCTTTGGGGCGGCGCAGACGCATTCAGCAGGATAATATCTGGCCCGGCTTTGTGGATGCGCTGGCGACCTTGCTGATGGTGATTATCTTCCTGCTGATGATTTTCGTTCTGGCGCAAGTCTTCCTCAGTGAAACCTTGTCCGGCAGTGAAAACAAGCTGGAACGGTTGAATTCGCAAATGAGCGAACTGACCGATCTGTTGAATCTGGAACGCAGTACCAATAAGGACTTACGCAGTAATCTGGCGGATTTATCGCAGGAATTGCAGGCCTCGGTCAAACTGCGCGATGACTTTTCTTTGCGGCTGGAAAAACTGCAAGAAGAAAACGGCCGGATCAATATCCAGCTGGAAGATGCCTTCAAGATCATTGATGCCGATAAAGAAACGATTGAGATGAAGCTGGCTGAAATTGCCAAGCTTCAAAACGATGCCGAAGCATTAAAAGCCTTGCGTGATGAATTGACCAAAGAGGTCAAGGAACAGGCATCGAAGCTGGAACAAAAAGACGGTCAACTGATTGAAGAACGGAAACTGGCGGAAAGTGAACGTGCGCAAAAAGCCTTGATGAACAAGCAACTTGCCGCCCTTCGCCAGCAACTGGCAGCGATCCAGCAGGCTTTGGAAACATCGGAAGCCCTGAATGCAGACCAAAAGGCGCAAATCAGGTCTTTGGGCAAACGGCTGAATGCCGCGCTGGCAACCAAAGTGCAGGAACTTTCCAAATACCGTTCCGAATTCTTTGGGGAATTGCGCAAGGTTCTGGGCAATCAGTCCGGTGTGCGCATTGTCGGGGACCGTTTTGTGTTCCAGTCTGAAGTTTTGTTCAATTCAGGTGAGGCCACTTTGGAACCGGCAGGGCAGGTCCAGTTGCAGCATCTGGCAAAAACCTTGCGTGAAATTGCAGCGCGCATCCCTGATAAGATCAACTGGATTTTGCGTGTGGATGGGCATACGGACAATGTGCCGATTTCAACGGCAAAATTCCCTTCCAACTGGGAACTTTCCACGCAACGTGCCATTTCCGTTGTTAAAGAGCTAATCAAGCAAGGAATTGCGGCAGATCGGTTAGCTGCGACCGGGTTTGGGGAATTCCAGCCGCTGGATGACCGCAATGATGAAATTGCACGTCGGCGCAATCGACGTATTGAATTGAAACTCACACAGCGTTAGAAGGGGCTTTGCCCTTTTTCAGCCAAATTTGGCAGGCATAAGGCAATACTTTTAGAAATGGTATAATTTTTTCCGGGATTTTGCGCGGCCATGTTTGTTTTATTCCTCGTCGTCTTTATTGACCTTATCGGTTTTGGGATTGTGATTCCCTTATTACCGTTTTTCGGGGAACATTTTAATGCTGCACCGGATGTGGTGACTCTTTTGCTGGCGACCTATTCTTTGACCCAATTGATCTCTGCCCCCATTCTGGGACGCTTGAGTGACCGCTATGGCCGCCGCCCCGTCCTGCTGATTTCGCTGATTGGTTCCATCATCACCTATGTCTGGCTCGGGTTCGCAGAAAGCCTTACCATGCTGTTTCTGGCCCGTGCTTTTAACGGCTTGATGGCGGGCAATATTGCAACTGCCTTTGCCTATATTGCAGATATTACAACACCGGAAAATCGGGCCAAAGGCATGGGCGTGATTGGCGCGGCATTTGGGTTTGGTTTTATTATGGGGCCTGCGATTGGCGGTGTGCTGGCTGGCCCTGATGCACAAAATGCCAACTTCCAGCTGCCAGCCTTGTGTGCGGCTGTTCTTTCAGCCATTGCCTTTGGTATTGCCTTTGTAAAACTGAAAGAATCTTTGCCTCTTGAAACGCGGCAGAAGATTGCGCAACAACCACCTAAAAAACACTGGCAGTCTTTTATGGAAACCCTGATGCGGCCCCATCTCGGTTTGTTGATTATGCTTTCCTTTGTCTGCACCTTTGTTTTTGCCGGTATGGAAACCACCTTTGCCATGTGGACCCAACGTCAGTTTGGCTGGGGCCCGGAACAGAACGGGTATCTCTTTGCATTTCTCGGCATTGTCAGTGCGCTGATTCAGGGCGGTTTGATTGGCCGGTTGGCGCGTAAGTACGGGGAAGGTAAGCTTGTAATTGCCGGAGCTGTCGCTTTGGGGGTCGGGATTGGCATGATCCCGTTGAGCCATTCAATCACCATGCTGATGTCGGCGACGACTATTTTAGCAATCGGTTTTGCCCTGTCGACACCTTCGCTCAACAGTTTGATTTCTTTTCAGGCCGGGGAGACAGAACGCGGCGGTGTGATGGGGGCCAGCCGTTCGGCGGCGACACTGGCACGGGTTTTAGGCCCGGTACTGGCCGGTGTTTTGTTTGCACAGTTGGGGCGTGATATCCCCTATTATACCGGGATGGTGATTATGTTCCTTGTTGCACTTGTGGCTTTGATCAAGCTTGCTTCCAAACGCGCCCCCAAAACAGCGGAGGCAACGGAATAATATCCATTGCCTCTTAACCGTGTCGTTTAAAAAGCACGCCGGATTTCGCCGACAACATCGCCATTGCGGTTTTTGATCGGGGTGCAGTAAAGATCAAGAACGCCAGCTTTCTCAAACTCTTCTTTTGTAATGATGCCCAAATCTTCCAGTACAGCGCTGAGAATGATTTCGGCCCCCCGGAAGGTGCCGTCATCGCATTTAACGGCTATGCCAAGGTTCTTTTCTGGTACAAAGGCACAAAAGACGCCTTCGGCCCCGACCTTGGCAAAAACGCGTCCCGGAAAGGCCTGCATCAGGCGGGTATCATAGCGTTCTTTCCCGGCAATCATGTAAGGGTGGGCAAAGACAGACTTTGTAATGCGTTGCATTGCCGTGATGCGTGGTTCGGAAAAATGTTTTTCCGGTTCACTGAAACGTGCAAAGCCCAGTGCAAGATTTTTCAACGGCACGGCCCATGTGGGAATCGCACAGCCGTCAACACCAACCGGGGCATTTGACAGATCAATCTGACAAACATCTTCAAGGGCAGACAGGATCAGTTTCTGTAACGGATGGTCAAGGCCGACATAATTGGTCGGGTTGATTTTTTCGTGTTTCAGAAAAGCCAGAAAGCCTGAATGTTTGCCGGAACAGTTGTTGTGCAAGGTGCAGGGTGTCTCACCTTCCATGGCAAGGTGGCGACCGGCTTCTTCATTCATGGGCCAGTGAGAGCCGCATTGCAGCTGTTCTTTGCCCAGTCCCAGTTTATTGAGCATGGATTGGGCCAAGGCTGTATGGGTGACCTCGCCGTTGTGGGAAGAGCAGGCAAGTGCTATTTCTTCATCCGTAAAGCCATAGGTGTCTGCGGCACCGCTTTCCATCATGGCCAGTGCCTGAATGGCTTTGATACTGGAGCGAGGGAAAACCGGCAGGTCAATATCGCCTTGGCTCATCACGATATGCCCGGCGCCATCACTGACACAAAAGGAACCGCGATGGCGGCTTTCAACGGTTTGCCCTCGGGTAACTTCAACAAGAACAGGGTTGGGGGTGCTCATGACAGGGTTACCTTTAATTCGTTATTCAGGCGTTCCAGCAGGTCGGCGTCATCGCGTGTACCAATCCAGCGATCGTTTTTATAGGCATAGTGTGTGGCGCCGCTTTTGGGGGAGGCCATCCAGATTTCCCGATTTGGGCGATGTTTGTTGATGATATATTCCCCACCGGCATCCAGTTCGATATTGAGAATCCCGTCTTGCAGGTCAACATCGGCCATATTGCCAATGGATTCTTCCAGTTGGTCGAACAAGCTGTCAAGAAATGCATCTGCGATGGTGTTGAACTGGGTTTCATCAAGCGCCATATTTTTTGGACCTTGTCTTGTGTTTCGGTTAAGAAACGGATATAGCAACTGCTGCACAGGCTCACAAGCTGATTTAAACAAAAATGCAAAGAATGCCTTGCACAGCTGGAACAATGTCGCTATATAGGCGCCTCGTTTTCCCGACAACCTCGTATACTTTGTATATGACGACAGATATTGAGACGAGTTATGAAAAAAGACACGCATCCTGAGTACCACACAATTACCGTTCAGATGACAGACGGTTCTACCTTTGAAACACGCTCCACATGGGGCAAAGAAGGTGACGTTCTGAAACTGGACATCGACCCGAAATCTCACCCGGCCTGGACTGGTGTTCACCGTCTGCTGGATTCCGGTGGGCAGTTGGCGAAGTTCAACAAGCGTTTCTCAAACTTCGGCATCAAATAAGGCGCGCGCAATTTATTTGCGACCCTTTTATGTCGGGACAAACGCTGCCCGGGGCATATGCTCCAAGCAAATCAAAAAAAGCGATGGATCAATTGGTCCATCGCTTTTTTATTTGGGCTTGATTCCTGTGATCGCTCACCGCACAATTGTTTTGAGGCATAACAAAAAAACGAATAGGCATGGGCAAGATAGATAAAAAAAAGGTTGGAAAAGCAAAACTGACCTATCAGGAAATGAGGGATCTGGCTTCTGCTCATGATCTTGAGGTGCGGTGCCGCTTGGCTGAACGTTTGGACCTGGAACCGGAAATTCTTTATTTTCTGGCAGAAGATTCGGCCATTGAGGTTCGCCGGCGCATTGCGCTGAACCCAACGACTCCGCGTCAGGCGGATTTGCTGCTGGCCCGTGATAGCGACGAAGAAGTCCGGGTTGATCTGACAGAAAAGATCGGCAAGCTTGCCCCCAATATTACGGCAGAAGAGCGTGACAAAATCAAAGCGCTGACCTACGATGCCCTGACGCTTCTGTCACGCGATCAGGCAACCCGTGTCAGGCAAATTCTGGCAGAGACCCTGAAAGATATTGCAGATGCACCTAATGATGTGATCAATCATCTTGCACGGGATATGGAGCTGGTGGTTGCCGGGCCTGTCTTGCAATTTTCACCGGTTTTAAGCGATGATGACCTGCTGGAGATTATTTCATCCAGCCATGCCCAAGGCGCTTTGAATGCCATTTCAAAGCGTGAGCGCGTTTCTGAAGTTATTTCAGACGCGGTGATTGCCAAAAATGATGAAAGCGCCATTGCTGACCTGTTGGCAAACCACAGTGCACAGATTCGTGAAGACACACTGGACATGCTGGTTGCGCAGGCTGAAAAGGTGCAAAGCTGGCATGCCCCCTTGGTGAAACGCCCGACTCTGAGTGCCCGGGCTGCGAGCAGAATGGCACATTATCTGGCTGATAACCTGCTTGATGTTCTCAAGGCACGTGAAGATTTACCCGAAGATGTTATTTTCACCATCAAACAACATGTTAAACAGCGTATTGATCAGAGCGATGAGCTGGACGAGAACGCAGAACAGGATTTGGAGCCGGAAACTGATCCGGTTGAAATTGTTCGTGATTTGCAGGAAAAAGGCAAACTGAGCGAAGACAACCTTATCGACTGGATGGATGAAGGCAAGTGGCTGCACGTCACATCGGCTCTTGCACTTATGAGCCAAATACCAAGGGTGATCGTTAAAAAAATCACCACTTCACAAAGCGCCAAAGGCATGATGGCGCTCTGCTGGAAAGCGGGTGTTTCGGCAGAACTGGGTGAGAGTCTGCAATTCAAACTGGCGAAAATCCCGATTGGAAATATCTTGAAGGCTGATCAAAAAGGCGGGTATCCGCTGACGGATGAAGAATTGAACTGGCATTTGGACTTATTCGGTGGCAGATGAAGCGCTGAAAAAAGATACTTCCCCCTTGCGTACAGATAAATAGCTGCCTAACTCCTTTTTCGTAAGCGATAGCATGAAGGTGCCGATGATCGGGTCTTCTAACAAAGCTATCGCCATGTAACGGCCTTGCCCGATGACGGGGAGGCCATCTGTTCAACACCATGTTGCTCAAAAGGAGAATATGGACATGCGTACATTCGATTTAACACCCTTATTGCGTTCTTCCGTTGGTTTTGACCGTATGCAGCGCGCCCTTGAAGAGGCGATGCGCGGCGATAATACTGCAAACAGCTATCCGCCATATGACATTGAGGTCGCAGGCGATGATGCCTACCGCATTACCTTGGCTGTTGCCGGTTTTGCACGCGATGATCTGGACATTACGGTGAAAGAAAACAGTCTGGTTATTTCTGCCCTCGCCAAGACAGAAGAAAATGAAAAGAAAGAATACTTACATCGCGGTATTGCGCGCCGGGCCTTTGAACGGCGTTTCGAACTGGCTGATCATGTAAAAGTGGTTGGGGCCAGTATGGATAACGGTTTGCTTCACGTTGATCTGGTTCGTGAAATCCCGCAAAGCCTGAAACTGCGCACAATCGAGATTTCTACGGAAAGTTCGAAAGCACTGGAAAACAGGAAGGATGCGGCTTAACAAAGCTGTGTCCACATAGCCCTCCCTACGTTTCAGTGTTGAAATGGCGTGCAAGTTCCCCTGACTTGCACGCCTTTCTTTTTGAACTTGTCCAAACGCTCAGGATAGTGATAGTGTGCAAAATCGGTGCTATCAATGAGGGAGCCATCGGCCCAATGCGTATCGATACCGAAGTCAAACTTGACTATAAAAACGTTCTTATCCGCCCTAAACGATCCTATCTGTTGTCGCGTTCCGAAGTGGATATGCGCCGCGAATTTCGTTTCCCCCATGCGCCCTATATCTGGCAGGGGGTACCCCTTATTGCAGCCAATATGGATACGGTGGGCACCTTCAAGATGGCAAAGGTACTGGCTGAACATGGTGCCATGACGGCACTTCATAAATTCTATGATTTACCGGACTATCAGGAATTTGTGCAGGGTAGACGTGATGATGAAAAAGAAAACATCTTGCAGGCACCCGAGAAGGGTTTGAATGCGTGGAACAGCACGTTTTTTTCTTTCGGCATTACGGATAAGGATTGCGAAAAACTGGACCATGTTATGGAGATGGCCCAGCCACGCCCGCAGGGGCAGCCGGTCTTTGTCTGTCTGGATGTGGCAAACGGCTATAGCGAACGCTTTGCCCGCATTGTGGAACGCATTCGAAAGAAACATGAAAATACGGTCATTATGGCGGGAAATGTCGTTACAGGGGAAATGACGGAACAACTCATTTTGTCAGGTGCAGATATTGTCAAGGTCGGGATCGGGCCGGGGTCGGTTTGTACCACGCGCAAAATGACAGGGGTTGGTTTCCCGCAGTTATCAGCCGTGATTGAATGTGCCGATGCTGCCCATGGTCTGAAAGGACTTGTCTGTGCAGATGGTGGCTGTACGGTGCCGGGCGATGTGGCAAAAGCTTTTGCCGCCGGGGCCGACTTTGTCATGCTGGGGGGAATGCTGGCCGGCCATGATGAATGCGAGGGGCAGGTTATTACCCGGCGCTATCTCACCAACGAACTGGATGAAAACGACAAACAAATTGTGCGCGAAGAAAAGTTTGTGGAATTTTACGGCATGTCTTCCGATACAGCCATGAACAAACATTATGGCGGTGTGGCGAAATATCGTGCCAGTGAAGGCAAACGTGTTGAAATTCCCTATCGCGGGGCTGTTGAAGATACACTGACGGAAATTCTGGGCGGGGTGCGTTCCACTTGTACCTATGTCGGGGCGCAAAGCCTGAAAGAACTGTCCAAACGCACCACCTTTGTGACGGTTTCCCAGCAGATCAACGAAGTATTTGGCAAAAGCTGAAGTGGTTAGCGTTCAGGGCCGGGCCAGTGGTCGTGGTGGGTATCAATGACAAAGGCATGGGTATGACGCAGTTTTTTGTGGCGGTGTTCATGCACATGGGGTTCCGGCCCTTCCCAGCCTTCATGATTATGTGTGTGATGGGCATCATGATGGCGGTGGGGGTGGTTGTGCGTGAGCGGCTGGTGGATATGTTCTTGCACCATATGATCATTGGCAGGCCAGACTTTTAGGGCCAGCAGGGTCATTAAAAAGGAAAGGCAGGCGAGAACCGTAAAGGTTTGTGACAGGCCCAATGTACTGCCCAGCCATCCTGCCATGAGATAGCCACCAAACCAGCAGGCATGGGACAGGGCAAAGTTTGCGCTGAAAAAGGCTGTTCTGTCCCCCGGAGAAGCAGAACGTGTGACCACGCGTCCGGCAGGTGTCTGGATAAAAGACCAACCAGCCCCCAGTAAAAACCAGATGGCAAGTACGCCCCACAAAGGGGGCATGAGCATCCCCCACAAAAGGGCCGATGCAATCAGGCTTGCCCCAAGGATCATCATCGGACGATCCTGGACTGTTTTTAACAGGCGGGGAAGAAACAGGGCCACCAGCATGGACCCGGCGCCCGAAGCCATCATAACAATTGCGGTTTCACGTTCTCCCAGCCCCAGTGTGCCACGTACATAAATGACCGTATTGACAATGACCATAGCCCCGCCGAATGCGACACAGGCGTAAAGGGCCAGCAGGCCGCGCAAACGCGGCGTGCGCAGATAGGAACGCATGCCAAAGGTGATGTTTTTTAGGATTTCAGGTTCGCGTTCAATAGGTTGAGCAGCCGGTAAAACGGTGATGATCACCAAAAGGGCGGAAAGCGCAAAACTGACGCCGTCCAGTACGAACAGGCTGTTGAAGCTGAGGACACTTAGCAGCAGGGCGGCGACTGTCGGGCTCAGGATGTTTTCCAGATCGTAGGCCATTCGGGAATAGGAAAGGGCTTTGGTGTAGCGTTCCTCGTTGGGTAACAGGTCAGGAATGATGGATTGGAACAAGGGCGTAAAACAGGCAGAACAGGCGTTTAGGATGAAGATAACCCCATAAAGCTGCATGGGGGTATTTAGAAAAGGCAAACTGAGAATCAATGCTGCTCGGATCACATCCAATAAAATCAGGGTTGTTTTGCGTGGCAGCAAATGGGCGAGCCCCCCTGCAACCGGTGCGATGCAGACATAGGCAATCATTTTCAGCGCCAAAGCCGTACCAAGAACCTGCCCTGCGTTTTGTCCGGCGATATCGTAGGCCAACAGGGCAAGGGCAATTGTCGTTAAGCCTGTTCCGGCCAGAGAGATGACTTGCGCTGTGAAAAGAGTCCGATAGGCCGGGTTTTTCAATGGGGAGGCAACGGATTGGTTCATAAGATTGATTTTATATGGTCAAATTTATAATAAAAGTTCTTTTCACTATAGGCATAGGATATTCTGCGCGAAATCATTTTAACAGTCTTTTAAACATGCAAATTTTATTCGCCCTTTCTTTTGCCTGTATGGTTGCAGCTTCACTCTTTGTTGGAAACGCCTTGTCCGGGGGCTATCACCCCTATCTTGGTGGCGCAGCCGCCCTTTTGTTTTTGTTGGCGCTGTTTTTGCCGTTTATGAGTGAATATAATATTTTGCACCGTGGCTTTTCTAAAATTGGTGATAATTTCAGGAATCTGATGCATTCGGATGACCATTCCCATAATGGAGAAGTCGAAATTTTGTTGCCTAATCAAACACATGCCCCTGAAACCTATCATCTGGACGAAAATATCCAACTGAAAATCGGCTTGATCATTTTGATTAGCGTGGCTGTTCTTTTACTGACAGGCGATGCGGTGAATTTTTATTTTCTTCAAGACGGTTTAAGAAGCGATTCCGGGCCAATCAGCAATTTTTAGGAATGCAGCCGCAGGCTTAGGGTTTGAGCGATTTGGGCAGCAAGTGCGGCGTTGTTTTTAAGCAAGGCAATGTTGCTGGCTTTGCTTTTTCCTGCACTGAGTTCTCCAACGCGTTTGAGCAAATAGGGGGTCACATCACGCCCGCTGACCTGCATTTCATCAAGTGCCTGTTGGATCGCACCTTCAATCTCTTCACGGTCTATTTCATCTTTGACGTCAATGGGGTTTGCCAATAGAACGCCACCGGGTAAGGCCAGCGTGTCCGGCCAGTTGTATAGGTTCCATTTATGGGCCAGCAGGTTGACCACATCTTCCACATGGTCTATGCGTGCACTGCCTGTAAGGCCGCTATCACGATAATAAAAAGCAGGGAACGCATCTGTGTTGAAGGTCAGGGTCGGCACACCCTTTGTTTCCAGGACTTCAAGGGTTTTGGCAATATCCAGAACGGCTTTGGCACCGGCGCATACAACGCAAACGGAGGTTCGCCCCAGTTCTTCCAGATCAGCGGAAATGTCAAAGCTGTGTTCTGCTCCACGGTGGACACCGCCAATGCCGCCAGTTGCAAAAATACGGATACCGGATTTTTCTGCAATACGCATGGTGGTTGCAACGGTCATTCCACCGTTTTGTTTTTGGCTCAGGGCAAGGGGGAGGTCGCGCAGGCTTATTTTGGAAGCACTTTTATCCTGTGCCAGACGTTCCAGTTCATCTGCTTTAAGGCCAATATGGATGTGACCTGCCAGTATGGCAATAGTTGCCGGAACAGCACCGTTTTTACGCACGGTCTCTTCCAGTGCAAGGGCGGTTTTCAAGTTATCAGGGTAAGGCAACCCATGTGTGATCACAGTGCTTTCAAGTGCGACAATACCCTGATTTTGAAAAAAGGCTTCTCGGACTTCTTCACCAAGCAGAATACGGCGCTGGGTTTTTCTGGGCATGATTTATCCTTGCGTCTAAAACAATCCTAAGGGATGTTATAACAAAGTTTGAGGGAGAAGGGGGATTGATGATTTCGTTAAAATTAAAAATGGGCGCCCTTGCCGTCTGTGCATTATTGGTCAATGCCTGTAGCGTGACACAAGCCCCTGAACAGCATGTTCGCATGCAGGCGATCCCGGATTTGGTCGCTATTCCCGATGCTGTTTACTATATTGGGTCGAACGAACCGGAGCGTGAAGCAGCCTATCGTATGGATGAGGAAGCCTATCAGATTTCCATAACACGTGAACAGCACTGGTATGAATATGAACAGCCCTTTCAACAGGTGCGCAGCCGCCGTTTTTACATCACAAAAACACCGATTACCAATTTCCAATATGCCCAGTTCATTCGGGAAACCCACAGGGTTGCACCAGATGTGGATGTGGTGGATTGGAGCAGTTATGGCTTGAGCCAGTCCTTTGAATTAACCCGTAAGTACGCCTGGGGGCCGCAGGGTTATGGTGCTGGGCGGGACAATCACCCGGTTGTACTGGTCAGCTATGATGATGCACGTGCCTATGCCGACTGGCTTAGCAAGAAAACAGGAAAATATTGGCGCTTACCCAGTGAAAATGAATGGGAGCTGGCAGCGCGTGGATTGGACGGACGGGCCTTTCCATGGGGCAACGGCTTTAATGCTGCCAAGGTCAACACGGCAGATAAAGGGCCACACGATACCATGGCGGTGGGCTCTTTTCCCCAAGGGGCCAGCCCGTTTGGAGTTCTGGATATGGCAGGTCAGGTGTATGAATGGACCAGCACCCCCGGTGAAAAGGGACGTATGACGGTCAAGGGCGGTTCGTGGGATGACTGGGGCTGCGGGGTGTGCCGCGGGGCAGCGCGCCACCATCGCCCGGCCGATATGAAACATATTCTGATCGGCTTCCGGCTGGTTCGCGAAATTGATTGAGTCTGTATAAAAAGGGCCCCTGTTTTTACAGGGGCTCACATTTTAAAACCGGTCGTGAGCTCCTGCGTAAGGCAGGAGCCTTTTTATATTTGGGTTTGGTTTAGTCTTTGGCACGTTCGACGTAGGTGCCTTCCATAGTGTTGACCACGATGCGTGTTCCGGCTTCGATATGCGGAGGAACCAGAACTTTGACGCCGTTTTCCAGAATGGCAGGCTTGAAGGAAGAAGACTGTGTCTGGCCTTTCACAACCGCATCGGCTTCGGCGATTGTGAAGGCCATTTTTTCCGGCAGGGTAATGCCAAGGACTTCGCCTTCGAAGCTTTCAATAGTGACCGTAATGCCGTCTGTCAGGAACGGGGCCTGTTCATCCAGCAGCATGGTGCGGCTGGCTTCGATCTGTTCGTAGGTTTCATTATCCATGAAAGTCAGCAGGTTGTCGTCACCATAAAGGTATTGGTATTCTTTCTGTTCCAGCGTGACACGCTCTACCGTTTCAGAGGCGCGGAAACGTTCGTTCAGTTTGGTACCGACACGAATGTCTTTCAGTTCAACCTGATTGAAAGCCCCACCTTTACCGGGTTTGACGGCTTGGCATTTTACAGCACGCCACAGGGAGTCTTTGTGTGAGATGACATTGCCCGGGCGAATTTCGTTACCGTTGATTTTCATGGTGTTCAATTTCCTGAAAAAGAATAAATCTTCAAAATTGCGCGCAACCTAGCAGGAACTCCCGCATAAGGCAATTGGCACTTTCATCATTTTTGTAATGGCTGGCTCTGCGCTGTCAGGGTGAGGGGTTGATATTTGCGATAAATTCGGGTGAAGGTTCCGTCCTCAATCAGACTGGTTGTTGCCTTGCGTAAATTTTCAATGCCTTCACGTTCAACAAAATCATACGAAGCCTGAACCCATCCTTCCAGTTCTGCCAGCAAAAAAGGTTGTCCGAATTCTTCGGCAGGTTTCAATCCTGCCTTTAACGCATTATAGAGCAAGCTTTGTTGTGTCCCGACAATGGCATTGGCCCGTTTGGCTTTGAACATTTCCATGGAATGGGCGTAATCCGCAGAATAGAAAATTTTCAGGTCTTTCTGTTCATTAAATTTCCCCCCTACCTTAAGACCGCGCGGCATGGAGATTTGAATGTTTTTCAGGTCTGCCAGTGTGTTGACCTGAATTCCTTTTCGCGGCCAGACAATGGTTCTGAAAGGAATGTCGAGTTTGACGACAGGAATGGAAATCTTTTCGGAGTAGGGTGTCCTCAGCATGATGGAAAAATCACTATGGCCGTATTCGATGGCTTTGAAAAGCCGGGCCATGGGAACGATCCGGTTGTTTATTTTGCGCCCCATACGTTCGGCAATGGCATTTGCCCATTCATAACAAATACCAACGGGCTTTTGATTGTGATCTATATAGCCCCACGGCGGCAGCGGGAGGGTGACAACCTTTAAAGGTTGTTCTTCTGCTTTGAGCGATGATGGAAGGAAAACATGACAGGCCAACAACAGCAGTATGCATAGGCCTAGAAGTCTAGGTCTAATTGATTTCTCGGTTCCCAAGGTGTTCTATCCCTAAAGTATTATTGTATTTATATTTATATTTCTTTGGGTAGAAGTTTAGCGAAGCGTGAAAATCAACGCAACTGGTTTTGAAAGGCTTGAACGGCAAAAACCGGACCTTCAGGGTGGTCCCAGACACCACCGCAAACGGCAAGGAAATCTGCACCTGCCTCGACAAGGGGGCGGGCATTATCTGTCGTGATCCCGCCAATGGCAACACAAGGGACTTCGAACATGGTGGACCACCATTCCAGAATCCAGGGTTCGGCTTTTGTTTTGGCATCTTTTGTGGTGGTGGGGTAAAAGGCACCAAAGGCAACGTAATCGGCACCCTGTTCTCCCGCCATCATGGCCAAATGTTTTGAATCATGACAGGTCACGCCGACGATGGCATTTTTACCGACAATTTCGCGCGCCTTTTTATAGGGCATGTCTTCCTGACCGATATGAACACCGTCACACCCCATTTCTTTTGCAAGGTCGGGGCGATCATTGAGGACAAAGGCAATGTCACGTTCCTGAACAAGAGGACAAAGGCTTTCACAGGCCCGGCGGATGTCATCATCGCTGATATCTTTTAAACGCAGTTGGACGCAGGCAACTTCTGCTGCGTCAAGTGTCGAACTGAGTTTTTTTGCAAAAGAGACAAGGTCAATTTTTGGCGGTGTGATGAGATAAAGCTGGGTTGTCATTTTTTTTACAGCCCGGTTTCAGCCATGGCTGCGGCCATGTCATGCATCCGGTTGGAAAAGCCCCATTCGTTATCATACCATGAAACAACACGTACGAAATTGCCCTGTATCACCTTGGTTTGGGTCATATCAAAACAGGAAGAATGCGGGTTGTGATTGTAATCAATGGAGACCAGTTCTGCCTCATAAGCCCCGAGGATACCTTTAAGGGGACCATCTGCCGCTTCCTTGATCAAGGTATTGATTTCCTCGGCTGTTGTGTTTCGCCCTGCCTCAAAAGACAGATCAACCATGGAGACATTCGGTGTGGGTACTCGCAGGGAATACCCATCCAGTTTGCCATCCAGATCCGGCAGAACCAGCCCGATGGCTTTGGCCGCTCCGGTGGTGGTCGGGATGATGGAAACCGCCCCGGCACGTGCCCGGCGCAAATCTTTATGCAGGGCATCAACCATGCGCTGGTCACCGGTATAGGCGTGCACGGTCGTCATGAAACCTTTTTCAATACCAATGCTTTCATTGAGCACCTTTGCCACAGGGGCAAGGCAGTTTGTTGTGCAAGACCCGTTTGAAACGATCTTGTGTTCATGGCTCAGAAGGTGGTGGTTGATTCCGAAAACAGCTGTTATGTCGGCATCCTTACCGGGGGCGGAGATCAGAACTTTTTTTGCGCCTGCTTCGATATGCTTTTGTGCCTGTTCTTTTGCTTTGAAAAGACCGGTACATTCATAAACGATATCAATTTGATGTTTTGCCCAAGGCAGGTTGGCCGGGTCGCGTTCAGAGCAGTAGGCAATGGATTTTCCGTTGATGACAAGCGCATCATCTGTTGCAGAAACATCTGCCTGAAAGATACCGTGTGCAGAGTCGTATTTCACCAGATGAGCGTTGGTTGCCACCGGGCCCAGGTCGTTGATGGCGACGACTTCAATATCTTGACGGTTGCTTTCAATAAGAGAGCGCAGACAGAGACGACCAATACGGCCAAATCCGTTAATTGCGACACG
This sequence comes from Terasakiella sp., assembly GCA_050297075.1. Lineage (GTDB taxonomy): Bacteria > Pseudomonadota > Alphaproteobacteria > Rhodospirillales > Terasakiellaceae > Terasakiella. The sequence goes on along the minus strand of JBNKSC010000025.1, from coordinate 376,256 downwards.
AATTGCCATTGTTTCCTCCATTTCAGGATCGCGACTTCAGGTGTTCCCCTCATACACCGTATCGGTTGTAAAAACTAGGACATAGTTATGGACTTTGCCATCACTAAAAGGTGAAATGGGACTTTCTTTCGCGCCATTGCAGCTTCGGACTTGCCCAAGGCGTTTTTTTTTGTCATTACCATAGGCTTGTCGCTTTCTTTTAATCAGGTAAATGAGGCTGGTTCCTTGTCCGGGTCTTCACAGATTTCTCCGCGCGTATTGTCTGCTTTTGGGCGACTCGATGAGGTTGTTAACCGTTTGCAGCGTCTCTGTGAAAAACAAAGCCATAAGGTTGATGGCGCTGTCGTGGAAAATCTACATAGTCAGGTCAAAGGTTTACAGGAAGATAATCTGGCTCTTTCAGAAGCCCTGGAAGCCTACCACGATGCTGATTACGACAGTCAGTTTGAAAGTATGAAAGAGGAAATAGCAGGCTTGCGTGAAGAAAAAAGCCAACTGGAAGAGGCCAATAGCACCCTGAAAAGCCGTGAAGATGAATTTGCTGTCCGCCTTGAAAAGCTGATTGGAAATGTTCAGCAAGTCCTTGAAGAGGAGGAGGCATAACATGGCATCAGTTGCAGTAACCATTAACGGGCGACGTTATGAAATTGCCTGCGATGAAGGACAGGAAGCCCAGCTTTCCCGCCTTGGGCGTTATGTTGATGACCGGGTGCGACAGCTTGCTGCGGCTGTCGGACAATTGGGTGATACACGCCTGATGGTGATGACAGCCTTGTTGCTGGCCGATGAGTTGAGCGACAAGAACGACGAACTGGAAAGCTATAAGGTTGAACATAATGCCGGTGTGCGTGAACGCCGCGATGAACAGGTTGCTGCCAGAATTGACCGTCTGGCCGAACGTTTGGCCAATATTGCCGATTTGTTGGATGAAGAAATTGTAGAAGAAGCCGTTGTTGAAGAGATGGATGAGGGCGAAGAAGAAAAAAGTCCGCAAGATCCGGAACAAGAGGCGTGACATTTGCTGGGCAGCGCACTATATAGCCTGAAGTGAGGCTGCGAAGTGCGTAGTTGTTCATGAGTCCCCGGGGCCAATAACGAAACCATAGGGAGCTGTCCCTTGCCACCTCGTGGGGTGGTTATACGGCGCCCACCTGCTTTGGCAGGCCTATGGTGGACCTAGTAAACAGCACGGCTTATGTGGCTTCACCCGTTTTTGTTGAGGTTGGATGTGGTTGATCCACGAAATGAAAAAAAATATCTGCGCACACAGATGCTGGCGCGGCGTAAAAAAATAACCGACAACGGCTTGTCTGAGGAATTGACAGGCCTTTTTCTGAAACATGATGCTTTCGCTCAAGTCGCCTGCCTGTCTGCATATTGGCCCATGGCGGGGGAAATTGACGTAAGGGCCTTGATGGTTGAACTTTCCAAACGGGGTCAGAACGTCTGTTTGCCTGCGGTAAAACAGAAAGAGGCACCGCTCGTCTTTTTGCACTGGCAGCCGGGAGATGTGTTGGTGAAGGGAGCCTTTGCCACGCAACAACCGGATTGGGCGAAAGAGGAATGTCACCCGGACCTGATGCTGGTTCCGTTATTGGCTTTTGACAGGTATGGCGGTCGTTTGGGCTTCGGCGGTGGGTTTTATGACCGTACATTGGCTGCTCGCAAAGATGTGATTGCGGTAGGGATTGCCTTTGATGAACAGGAAGTGGCACATGTTCCCATGGAGACATTCGATCAAAGAATGGACTGGATTGTCACGCCGAGCCGGGTTATTGAAATAACGGATTAAAGATTTTAAGGATGAGAGATGCGCTTTTTATACTGTGGTGATGTAATGGGCCGAAGTGGTCGCAAAGCGATTTTGGAACAGATCCCGCAGTTGAAAGAAAGTCTTGGGCTGGATTTCACCATCGTCAATGGTGAAAATGCCGCCCATGGTTTCGGGATTACCCGCCAAATCTGCGATGCTTTTTATGAGGTCGGGGTGGATGTCATTACCACCGGTAACCATGCCTGGGATCAACGTGAGGTGATGAATTTCATTGATGACGAACCGCGTCTGCTTCGCCCGATCAATTATCCCGAAGGTACACCGGGGCGTGGTTATCACATCTATGAAATGGCGGACGGGCGCAAATTTTTTGTCGGGCAGGTGATGGGGCGTTTATTCATGGACCCGCTGGATGACCCGTTTGCCATGATTAATACGGTGTTGGACAAATGCGTTATGGGGCGTGACTTTCATGCCGGTTTGGTGGACGTTCATGCAGAAGCGACCAGTGAGAAAATGGCGATGGGCCATTATCTGGATGGACGTGTTTCTCTGGTTGCCGGGACCCACTCCCATGTGCCGACAGCAGATGCGCAGGTGTTGCCCAATGGGACGGCCTATCAGACCGATCTGGGGATGTGTGGGGACTATGACAGTGTTATCGGGATGGAAAAAACCGTACCTATTGAACGTTTCACCAAAAAAATCAGCGGGCGTTTGTCCCCGGCAGATGGACCTGCAACTCTATGCGGTGCTTATGTGGAAACCGACGATAAAACAGGCCTTGCCAAAACAATCTGCCCTGTTCGTGTCGGCGGACGCTTGATTGAGATTTTACCGCAATAGTTTTTTGAGATGCCGGTTATGCCCCGGCATCCCTATAGGCATTCCCACTTAGCTACTGCGAACCTGATCAAGGAATTTCTTCACCACATCCTTGAGGCCAACGGCCTGACTGTTCAGCCCGCTCGAAGCTTCCAGAACCATTTGTGAAGCTTTACCTGTTTCTGCGGCGGCAAGGTTGACGTTTTCAATGTTCTTGGTCACATCGACGGTACCGTTGGCAGCTTCCTGAACGTTTTGGGAAATTTCTATGGTGGCAGATCCCTGTTCTTCCACAGCCTCGGAGATGCTGCCTGAGATTTCGTTCATATTGTCGATGGTTTTGGCGATATGGGTGATGGCACCAACCGCATCCCCGGTTGCCCCTTGCATGGCTTCAATCTGTTCTGTGATTTCAGCCGTTGCACGCGCCGTTTGATCTGCCAGATTTTTGACTTCGGATGCAACAACGGCAAAACCTTTACCGGCTTCACCGGCTCTTGCCGCTTCAATGGTGGCATTGAGCGCCAGCAAATTGGTCTGTTCTGCGATGGTGGTGATCAGTTGAACGACTTCACCAACCTTATCTGCTGCGGCAGACAGACTGCTGACGGTTTCGGTTGCCTGACCGGCCTCATCCACGGCTTCCTTGGCGATCAGGCGTGATTGTTCTACCTGATGGGAAATTTCAGTAATTGAGGCAGAAAGTTTTTCCGCAGCAGAAGCCACTGTCTGAACATTCTCCGTTGCGCGTTCAGCAGCCTGAGCGACGACATTTGATTGTTCGGAGGTTGCAGATGCGGTGCGCGACATACCTTGTGCCGTATTTTCCATATCTTGGGCTGCTGTGCCAACGGCCTCAACAACACTGGAAACAGTGTTTTCAAAATTGTCGGCCATTTGGTGCAGGAAGGCACGCTGTTCTTCTTCTGCATGGCGCTGGCTTTCTGCCTGTTCTTCTCTTAAATGTTCAACTTCCTGTGCATTCTTGCGGAAGACCCGCAAGGCATCCGCCATTTCACCAACCTCGTCCTTGCGTTCATCCCCCAAAATGCGAACCTGAAGATTCCCTTGGGCAAGTTCATGCATCACTTTTGTCATTTTACCGATTGGAACGGCAATGCTGCGTGCAACCAGCAGACCGATCAAAATGACAACAATCAACGTGATGCCTGCACCGATGATGATGAATGTTCGCATTTCACGAACAGAGGAGAGGACTTCATCCTGAGAAAGTTCTGCAACAACGCCAAAGGTCAGGCCCATGAATTTAAGCGGGGCATAGGCACCGAAAACGTCTTCACCCTTGTAATTAAGAGTTTCGATTAAGCCAGTTTGTCCCTTTAACGCCATTTTGACAGCGTCATTATCAATTTTTTGCTTGAGGATACTGTGGCCTTTGATTTGGCGTAGGTCGCTACGTAACAGGTGGTCTTTGCCGATCAAATAGGTTTCACCGCTTGAACCAAGGCCGCGTGGATTCTGCATGACCTGATTGATACGTTTGATGGGCATGCGGATAATCAAGGCACCGACAAATTCATCTTCTTCATTTTTTACCGGGCTTCCCATGAAACTGGCAGGTTCGTTATTATCGGCAGCATAACTGGCAAAATCACTCAGGGTGACATAGCTTTCATTATCGCTATGTTCTTTAATATCCTGAAAGATTTTAGCAAGATTGGTTTCTTTCCATTGGCCTGTTTCAAGATTGGTTGCAAAATCCTGCGCCTTGTAGACGGAATAGATAACATTGCCTTTGGCATCAACGATGAACAGGTCATGATAGGCCCGCGACTTTGCCAGAGGGCGGAACCAGGCATGGTAACGTTCATGGGTATCATTATAGGCGTCTTCGCCTTCTCCGCGTGTCAGTTCGTCACGATGCTCATTATCCGGGTTATTTTTAATATATTCCTTGTGCAGATAGGCGGCAGCATCACCATGTTCGACCTTAACATCGTCATAGTCTACAGCCAGTTCCACCAAGGCATCTTTAACCATCTGGTTACTGGATAGAATGCCAAGGTCCTGTCTAATGCCGTCCAGCAGAGTTTTGATGCTGTAGGTGCGGCTGTCAATGAGCGTTTGCATATTTTCTTCTGCAACGCTGCGCATGTTGTCGGCTGATTTGGTGTAAGCCATAATTCCTGTGATCAGGATGGAGATCAGCGTAAGCAGGACGATAATGGCGGGAAGTTTAATAGATATTTTGACATTCGACAGTGACATTTGTTTCCCGTTCTATCTGATTTTTTGAAGCCTAGGCCCTATTGATCGAATGAATCCGATCGGGGGAAAGTACGGTATTTTTAAAGATCAACTTATGACACAGGTCAAACTGATACTGATAGGAAAATGTGTTGGGTTTGAACATTAAATGGAACATTTTTCGAATATCAATTCAACCTATCGGTTTGTCGGTCTACGATGGTATTAAAGAACTCTTTCGATTGTAGTACTTTAGTTAAAAAAACATATTGTTTCAAGCTGTGCGTTGTTTGTTATAAGGAAGATGTGCTAAGAGAATCCCCAGAGATCGTAATCTCGTCCCTTTTCGAGAAAAATTAAGGATTAAATGTAGGACAATGGCTGGCCATTCCAAGTTTAAGAACATTATGCACCGCAAGGGCGCCCAAGATAAAAAACGCGCCAAGGAATTTGCAAAACTTTCAAAAGAAATCACTGTCGCAGCCGGGATGGGGACACCTGACCCGGACATGAACCCCCGTTTGCGCACCGCTATTGCTGCGGCCAAAGGGGCTTCCATGCCGAAAGACAATATCGAACGCGCCATCAAAAAAGGCTCCGGCGAGATGGACGGGGACGATTATGTGGAAATGCGCTACGAAGGCTACGGCCCCGGTGGCGTTGCGCTGATTGTCGAATGTTTGACCGATAACAGAAACCGTACCGCTTCTGATGTGCGTTCCACTTTTTCCAAACGTGGCGGAAATTTGGGGGAAAGCGGTTCTGTTGCGTTTTCCTTTGAACGCCGTGGCTTGATCACCTATGCACTTGATGCAGCAGACCATGAAGCCATGTTTGAAGTGGCACTTGAAGCTGGTGCAACCGATGTGGAAACAACGGATGAAGAGCATGAGATTTCTTGTGAACCGGATGAGTTGCACAGTGTGCTGGATGAGCTGGTCAAACAGTTTGGCGATTCCAAAGGGGCCTCTTTGGACTGGAAACCGACCAACACCACAGAGCTGGATGAAGAAAAGGCTCAAAGTCTGATGGGCTTGGTGGAAGCGTTGGAAGATCTGGATGATGTTCAGGACGTTTACACCAATATGGAAGTTTCAGACGAAATTATGGCCAAGCTGGCGGGCTGAACGTGCGGCTGATGGGGCTGGACCCGGGGCTGCGTATTACCGGATGGGGTATTATTGATGTGGACGGCAACCGTATGCGCTGCATTGGTGACGGTGCCATCAAAACGGATGCCAAACTGCCTCTGGCCGAACGCCTCAACCAGCTTTTTGAAGGGATCGAAAGCGTGATTAAACGCTTCGGTCCCATCGAAGCTGCGGTTGAAGAGACTTTTGTGAACAAAAATCCGACCTCCACCCTGAAACTGGGTCAGGCCCGTGGAGTCGTGATGTTAACACCGGCACGTGCGGGCCTTTCTGTTTTCGAATATACGCCCAATCAGGTAAAAAAGACGGTTGTGGGAACCGGACATGCGCAAAAGGAACAGGTGCAGATGATGGTCAAAACCCTGTTACCGACAGCGAAGCTGGAAATTGCCGATGCTGCGGATGCATTGGCGGTTGCCATCTGCCATGCCCAACACCGCAACACGCCGGATAAATGGGGAGGTCGCACATGATTGCCAAACTCAAAGGGCTGGTGGACAGTGTGGGGGAAGACTGGCTGATTCTGGATGTCAACGGGGTTGGCTATCTTGTCTTTGCCTCTGCCAAGACACTGGGCAAACTGCCCGGTAAAAGCGAAGCGACCAGTTTGTTGATAGAAACCCATGTACGTGAAGATCATATTCATCTCTACGGTTTTGCCGATAGCGGGGAACGTGACTGGTTTAAGCTTTTGACCACCGTTCAGGGTGTGGGGGCCAAGGTTGGGCTTGCGATTCTTTCTGTCTTGTCTGGCGAAGATATTGTGCATGCCATTGCCGCACAGGACAGCAAGGCCTTGACCCGCGCCAACGGGGTTGGGCCCAAAGTTGCCAATCGAATTATCACGGAACTAAAAGACAAGGCAGGTGCGATTGCGCTGAGCCCATCGTCAATGTCTTCTTCTTCAAATGAGGGCGGGGCTGTGCCGTCGTCATTTGGCGGGGCACCGGTGGAAGCGGCTTCTGCCTTGGTTAATCTGGGCTATGGGCGTAGTGAAGCGCTGGCAGCTGTATCTCGAGCCAATAAAAAATTGGGTGGGCGGGGTGAATTGCAGGATTTGATCCGCGAAGCACTGGCCGAATTGTCGGTGTTGTAATGAGGATGGAACAAACCGTCAGAATGACGCGGGAGCAAGCTGATGTATGAAGATGATGAACGCATGGTAACCCCGCAAGAGACCGCACAGGATAGCCCTGAAAATTCCTTGCGCCCTTTGGCTCTGGATGAGTTTATCGGTCAGAAACAGGTGCGCGAAAACCTGAAAATCTTTGTCGAAGCTGCCAAGGCACGTGGCGATGCCATGGACCATGTTTTGTTTTACGGCCCGCCGGGGTTGGGCAAGACAACTCTGGCTCAGATTGTCGCGCGCGAACTTGGCGTGGGCTTTCGAGCAACCTCCGGCCCTGTGATTGCCAAAGCGGGGGACTTGGCGGCCCTGTTGACCAATCTGCAACCCCATGACGTTTTGTTTATTGATGAAATCCACCGTCTCAATCCGGCGATTGAGGAGGTGCTTTATCCGGCCATGGAAGATTTCCAGCTTGACCTGATTATCGGGGAAGGCCCGGCAGCACGTTCTGTGCGCATTGATCTGCCGCCTTTTACATTGGTCGGGGCGACAACTCGCAGCGGCCTGATTACAACGCCACTGCGTGACCGTTTCGGTATCCCTTTGCGAATGAATTTTTATGAAGTGGATGAACTGGAAGAAATTGTTACGCGTGGGTCACGCATTCTGGGCATGGAAATGACATCGGACGGTGCGCACGAAGTGGCCAAGCGCGCACGCGGTACTCCCCGTGTGGCCGGGCGGCTGTTGCGCCGGGTACGCGATTTTGCCATGGTGGCAGGAATTAGTCCGGTGGATGCTGCCTGTGCCGATGGGGCGCTGACCCGTTTGAACGTGGATCATCGTGGCCTTGATGAAATGGACCGGCGCTATCTAAGCTGCATTTGCCAGAATTACGGTGGAGGACCGGTAGGGGTCGAAACCATGGCGGCGGCTCTTTCCGAACAGCGTGATACCATTGAAGAAGTGATTGAGCCTTATTTGATCCAGCAGGGGCTTTTAATGAGGACACCGCGCGGGCGTATGCTTTCGGATGCGGCTTATCGCCATTTGGGCTTGGAAGCACCGCAGAAAAGCCGAGAAGAAACGCAAATGGATTTACTGAAAAGGACGGATAAAGAATGAGTCAGGGCCGTTTGGAAGGGGACACTTTCATTTTTCCCATGCGTGTTTATTACGAAGATACGGATGCCGGTGAAATCGTCTATTATGCCAATTATCTGAAATTTGCTGAACGTGCACGCACAGAGTTTTTGCGCTCTTTCGGTATCAGCCAGTCCGTCCTTTTGGAACAGGATCGCCTTGCTTTTGCCGTGCGCAAGGCCGAAGCCGATTACCGTAAACCCGCCAGACTGGATGATTTGCTGGAGGTTCACACCCGCCTTGTCAAATTGGGAGGCGCCTCTTTGGAAATGGAGCAGGTGATTAAACGTGCTCAAGAGACTTTAGTTTGTGTCAAAGTTAAGGTAGCTTGTATTCATCTCGAAGGGCGTCCTGTGCCCATTCCGCAGGAATTGCGGAAAGTTTTTGCAGATATGTTAGGGGAAAACCATGGAAAATAACGTGGTCGAAGCCGCAGTTTTGGCTGGGTCCGTTGCCCATTCGGATATTAGCATGATTGGTTTGTTCATGCGCGCAGACCTGATTGTACAGGCTGTAATGGTTGGCTTGTTGCTGGCATCCATCTGGTGTTGGGCCATCATTATTGATAAAGTTTTTCGTCTGCGCAAACTCAACAAGCGCGCCGATGGTTTTGAAGATAAATTCTGGTCCGGCCAGTCGCTGGATCAACTCTATGACGCACAGGGCAATCAGCCGCAAGACCCTATGTCGGCTGTTTTTGTAACTGCCATGCGCGAAGTGCGCCGCTCGCAGGCCAAGGGGCGCAGCGGAGATGGTGAAATCCGCACACGCTTGCAGGACCGGGTGGAACGTGTGATGCAGATTACAGTCGGGCGCGAGATGGAAAGTGTAGAAAAGAATATGACTTTTCTGGCTTCAACAGGTTCTACGGCACCTTTCATCGGTCTGTTCGGGACGGTCTGGGGGATTATGAACGCCTTTACCGCGATTGCGCAGACCAAGAATACCACCTTGGCTGTTGTGGCCCCCGGGATTGCCGAAGCCCTGTTTGCCACGGCTTTGGGCTTGGTCGCTGCTATTCCGGCCGTGGTGGCGTACAACAAGCTGACGCGGGATTTGGACCGCTATGCCGGTCGTTTAGACAGTTTTTCCGGTGAATTCAGTGCTATTTTATCACGCCAACTGGACGAAAAGAAATAAGCCATGGGTGCATCGTTAAATCAGCGCAGGCGAGGTGGGCATTACGGCAGACGCCGGACTACATCGCAGATGTCGGAGATCAACGTCACACCGATGGTTGATGTGATGCTGGTGTTGTTGGTGATCTTTATGGTGACGGCACCCTTGTTAACGGTGGGGGTTGAAGTTGACCTGCCCAAAACAAAGGCCGGGGAAATCCATGGTCAGGATGAACCGTTGGCTGTGAGCATTGACAAGGAAGGCAAGCTTTTTGTTCAGGATACGGAAGTTGAATTGAACGGGCTGGCACCGTTGTTGCTGGAAATCAGTAAAAACAATCAGGATGTCCGTATCTTTGTGCGCGGAGATGAAAAAATAGATTATGGCACAGTGATGCGTGTGATGGGAACGCTCAATAATGCCGGTTTTACCAAGGTTGCGCTGATTGCGCGCAATCCGGCGAATACGAAAAAGAAAAAATAAGGCTTATGCGCGGCAGTTTCGTCATATCATTTCTGTTTCACATCAGTGTGATTTTGCTGGCTTATTTCGGCATTCCGCTGTTGCCGGACCGTACCTTGATTGTTGATCCGCCGATTGTGGTTGAAATTGTCAATATTGATGAGGTGTCCAATGTGCCGAAACCGCAGCCGAAGGCAAAAAAGCCGGAAGTGAAAAAGGAAAAACCAAAACCGCCGCCACCGGCACCACCTAAACCAACGCCCCCGCAACCCAAGCCGGAACCAAAAGCGGAGCCTGCCCCTGAGCCTGAAGCGGAAATCGTGCCGGAGAAAAAGCCGGAACCGAAACCAAAGCCGAAACCCGAGCCCAAACCGGAACCCAAGGTCGAAAAACCGCAACCGCGTGTGAAAAAGGTGGAACTGAGTAAAAAACCAAAGCCGCCGAAAAAGGATGACTTTGCTTCCTTGATGAAAGATTTGGCTCCGACCTTGAAGGATCAGGCGCAAAAGCAGGATCAAAAAGAACAGGAAGACCTCAAGCTGGATGATATCGCCAAGGAAATTCAGGAAGCGATCAAACAACCCAGCAAGTTTTCGGACCCGAACAAAAAACTGAGTTTGAGCGAGATTGATGCCTTGCGCCAGCATATCTCAAAATGCTGGAACCCGCCCATTGGCGCAAAGGAAGCGGAAGGTTTAAGAATCGAGATTGAAGTCAGCATGAACCCGGATGGTACCCCGCGGGCTGCTTCCATCGCATCGAGAACACGATTGTCGGACCCATTCTATCAGGCCGCAGCGGAAAGTGCGCTACGCGCGGTTAATAATCGGCGTTGCTGGCCATATCCTCTTTCAGCCGAAACTTACGAGCAATGGCAGAATATGACGCTGGTGTTTGATCCCAAGGATTTGCTAGGGCTTTAATTAACGATTCACATCTGTGTGATATAGCTTCCTAACGTGCGAATAGGTTGGGATTGAGGGTTGGCATACCTTCCTTTCCTGCTTATCTTGCTTGGACTGGTTAATGAAACAGATGGACGTGATGATGGTTGCCGTGCGGTTTTTCGCCTTTTTTGCCTTTATTGTAACTGCTTTGCCTGCCTGGGCGGAGCTTCGTGTGGATATCACGCAAGGCAGGGTGGAACCCATGCCGCTGGCGGTGATGGAATTTAGCGGCGATACAGGTGAGGCCGCGCAGATCGGGCGGCAAATTGCACAGGTGGTTTCTGCCGATCTGGAACGTTCCGGCCTGTTTCGTCCCATTGATCCCAATGCTTTCATTCAAAAAGAACTGTCCATGGCAACGTTGCCGCGCTTTGGTGACTGGCGGATATTGAATGCACAAGCTTTGGTGCAGGGCCATGCAGTGCCTAAAGGCAACGGGGAACTGGCCATTCAGTTTCGCCTGTGGGATGTATTCGCCGAACAGCAGATGGTCGGCCTGGCCTATAACACGGTGGCGGATAACTGGCGCCGGGTTGCCCATATTATTGCAGACACCATCTATAAACGCATCACCGGGGAAAGTGGATATTTTGATACCCGTGTTGTTTATGTTGCGGAAAGCGGCCCGGCGAACCGGCGGGTTAAACGTTTAGCGATTATGGATCAGGACGGGGCAAACCATCGCTTTTTGACCGATGGTGCCGATATGGTGCTGACACCGCGTTTTTCCCCCACCTTGCAGGAAATTACCTATCTTTCCTATTACAACAATGTGCCGCGTGTTTACCTGTTCAATATCGATACCGGGCAGCAGGCCATTTTGGGTGATTTTCCCGGCATGACCTTTGCCCCTCGTTTCTCTTTTGACGGTTCAAAGGTGATCATGTCCATGGCGAAGGATGGGAATTCAGATATTTACACGATGGATATTGCCACCCGTCAGGCGACCCGTTTGACACGTCATAGTGCGATTGATACCTCCCCAAGTTATTCTCCTGACGGCAAACAGATCACGTTCAACTCGGATCGTGGTGGTTCTCAGCAGCTTTATGTGATGGATTCGAATGGTAAAAACGTGCATCGGATCAGTTTTGGCAAGGGTCGTTATGCCACTCCGGTCTGGTCACCGCGTGGGGATTTGATTGCTTTCACAAAAATTTTACAAGGAAAATTCTATATCGGGGTGATGCGTGCCGATGGCTCCGGGGAGCGCTTATTGGCCGATGGCTATTTGGTTGAAAGCCCCACCTGGGCTCCCAATGGGCGGGTTTTGATGTTCTTTCGTGAAACGTTGCGCGGTCAGGAAAAAACCACAAAACTTTATAGTGTGGACCTGACCGGATATAACGAAAGAGAGATGATTACCCCGCTAGAAGCATCAGATCCTGCGTGGTCCCCCTTGATTCCATGAAAAATCATGCATATAGTCTATCCAAGGCTTGTAACGGGGGGCGAAAAATTTCGTGTCCGTCGGGGGTCTGTGTAAGAATTTAGTTTAATGATAATAGTCCTATAAGGGGATTGCTCATGCGTAAGTTTATCGGTCTGGTTGGTGCTGTTGCTCTGCTCGCAGCTTGTGAGACCGCTCCTCAAGATGGTGCCACAGCTTCCGGCGATGGTGCCAATGGCGCCGCAACGGCTCAAAAACTGGGCCCGGCAGCCGGTACCGCTCAAGATTTCGTTGTTAATGTTGGTGATCGTGTTTTCTTCGGTTTCGATCAATACAGCCTGACTGCTGATGCTCGTTCCACATTGGAAAAACAAGCTGTTTGGCTGAAAAAATACCCGAATGCCGTTATCGCGGTTGAAGGCCATTGTGATGAGCGTGGCACCCGTGAATACAACCTGGCTCTGGGTGAACGTCGCGCAAATGCGGCGAAAGAATATCTGGTTAGCCTGGGTGTTGATGCCATGCGCGTCAAAACCATTTCTTTCGGGAAAGAACGCCCGGTCGCTCTGGGACACAATGAAGCAGCATGGACGCAGAACCGTCGCGCTGTAACTGTGGTTTCCATGGGCGCTGGTTCCTAAGCTTTTTTAGGGGCTTACCTTTTCAACAAGGCGTTTGCTGCATATCTTGTGGCAAACGCCTTGTTTTTTTGCGCAATTCGTTGCACAAATGGATAAACCCACCAGACGCAGGTTCATAATCAGATGAAGAAATTTGTCAAAACGCTTTTTATTTCAACGTTTTTAGTCGCCGCAGCCAGTTTGCCGGTTCTTGCTCAGGATACTGATCTTCAGTCTCTGCTTGACCGGATGGAGCGGATGGACCGTGATATCAAAGCCCTGAACCTGAAAGTTTATCGGGGGGGGGCTGCTGGTAGCGGGGAAGCAACGGCTGTCGCTTCCGGCGGTGGTGAAGATGTCAGTGGCCCGTTGGGTGCACGTTTGAGCGTACGCATCAATGAGCTGGAAAACCAGATGCGCCAGTTGACCGGTCAGTTGGAAGAAACCGCTTATCGGATCACCCAGATGACCACCCGAATGGATAAACTGGTTGCCGATGTGGACTATCGCCTAACCTCTCTGGAAGGTGGCATGCAAGCACCGCGTCCAGCCTCGTCTCAGGAAGCTGCAACAACGCCGCAAAATGCACAAACAGCACAAGGCATTCAGGGACAGCAACTGGCAGCACCGGCAACAGGCCAAACGGCGCCTGCGCCAACAGCATCACAACCGGGTGTCTTGGGGACCCTTTCCGGGCAGGACCTGAAGAATCCGTCTTTAACGGCAACTGAACAGCCCGCACCTGTCACCCCGCAAGAGACAGCCGTCGTTGAAACGGCAAACCTGACACCGGAAGCCCTATATGAAAGTTCGCGCCAGAAGCTGATGCGCGGCGAAGTCGGGGATGCGGAAAAAGGCTTTAAAAGCTTTTTGAGCGACAATAAGGGTCACAAACTGACGGGCAATGTGCGCTACTGGCTGGGTGAAACCTACTATGTTCAGGGAAATTATGCACAGGCGGCTTCAACCTTTCTGGAAGGCTATCAAAAGGACCCGCGTGGGGCGAAAGCGCCGGATTCTTTGTTGAAACTGGGTATGTCCCTGTCGAAAATGGAAAAATTGCGTGAAGCTTGTGCGACCTTTGGCAAGTTGCGCGGGGATTTTCCCAAGATGCCGGCGCATCTTTCCAAAACGCTGGAACGTGAGCGCACCAACGCCAAATGCAACTAGACTATAACGTCTTTGGAAAATTGATGGACGGCCTGTCGTGCCCGCTTGGGGGGCGGCTGGCCGTTGCCGTTTCTGGCGGGGGAGATAGCCTTGCCCTGACGCTTCTGGCGGGTGAATGGGCATCCCAAACAGGTAGAGACCTTGTTGCGCTGAGTGTGGACCATGGTTTGCGCAAAGAGGCAGCGCAGGAGTGTGACTGGGTTGGCGAAACACTGGCCCGATACGGGATAGAACATCATACACTGGTCTGGCTGGGGGATAAACCGGCAAGCGGCCTGCAAGCAGCGGCCCGCAAGGCGCGGTATCATTTGCTGGAAGAGTGGTGTTGCGCAAATGCGATTGAAGACCTGTTGCTTGCCCATCATCTGGATGATCAGGGAGAAACCTTTTTGTTGCGACTGGCCCGTGGCAGCGGTGTGGACGGCCTTTCAGCCATGCAGAAGGTGAGCTGCAAAGGAAAACTTCGTTTATTGCGCCCTTTGCTTGATGTGCCCAAAAGCAGCCTGATCAGCTACCTTGAAAAGAGAGGACAGAACTGGATTGAAGACCCTTCCAATGATAATGAAGACTTTGAGCGGGTGAAAATCCGAAAACAGAAAGCCCTGTTCAATGAATTGGGGCTGACAGGGGCCAGACTGGCGCAAACAGCTAGGCATATGCAGCGTGTTTCTGGGGTACTTAACCGTTTGGCACAAGAATGGTTGCAAACACATGCGGACCTTCATGAGGAAGGATATCTGTTTTTCGCAAGCTCGCCTTTTAGGGAACTGGAAGAAGAAATTGCCTTCAGGATACTGGCACGAATCGGTATGGCTCTTTCCGGAAATGTCTACCCGCCGCGCTTTGAACGGCTGAAACGGCTCTATGACGGTTTGAGGAATGGGCAGGATGCCACGTTGATGGGCTGTCGCTGGATACAACAGGAAGGGCTGGTGCTGGTGTGCCGGGAGATTCGCGAAGAAACAATTCCTGAAAATTTATACCGGATTGATATGGATCATTTTGACGGTGATCTGCACATGCGTATACTCGGGGCTGATGGTTGGCGTATGCTGGTTACAGAAAGGCCTGATTTGAAGGATGCGAATCTTCCCAAACCGGTGCTTTACAGTCTGGTCTCTTTTTGGGATGGAAATGTTCTCGTCAGTGTGCCGCATTTGGACTATGTTCGCCAAGCTGCTCGTTTTGAAGCAAAATTAACATTTATTGCTAAGAAACGGCTGTTTTCATAAAGTTTCGCCTTGCGTAGCAAGGAAAATAGCTTATCTCTAATTCACTTGAGAATTTGAGAAGACGAAGGAAGGAATTCTAACGTGAACTTTAGCCGGAACCTGGCGCTGTGGGTCATCATTGCCCTTTTGATTTTTGCGCTGTTCAATCTGTTCCAAAGCTCCAACCAGCATATGGACCAGTCTTCGATCCCGTTCTCCGACTTCATGACTTCTGTTGAAGAAGGAAACGTTCAGGACGTGGTCATTCAGGAAAACACCATTACGGGAACGCGACGCGATGGAATCAAATTCCATACGTTTGCACCGAACGACCCCAACTTGATCACCACTTTGCGCGGTAAGGGCGTGAAAATTACCGCTGTTCCGAAAGATGACAGCGTGTCCTTTTTCTCGATCCTGATCAGTTGGTTCCCGATGCTGCTTTTGATTGGGGTGTGGATTTTCTTCATGCGTCAGATGCAGGGCGGCGGCGGCAAGGCCATGGGCTTTGGCAAAAGCCGGGCCCGCCAGTTGACGGAAAAACAGGGCCGCGTCACCTTTGAAGACGTTGCCGGTATCGAAGAAGCCAAAAGCGAACTGGAAGAGGTGGTTGATTTCCTCAAAGATCCGTCCAAGTTCCAACGCCTTGGCGGTAAAATTCCGCGCGGCTGCTTGCTGGTCGGTCCTCCGGGGACAGGTAAAACCCTGCTGGCACGTGCCATTGCCGGGGAAGCCAATGTGCCTTTCTTCACCATTTCCGGTTCGGACTTTGTTGAAATGTTTGTCGGTGTCGGTGCCTCACGGGTACGTGACATGTTCGAACAGGGCAAAAAGAACGCGCCGTGCATCATCTTTATTGACGAGATTGATGCGGTCGGTCGCCATCGTGGTGCCGGTCTTGGCGGCGGCAATGATGAACGTGAACAGACGCTCAACCAGTTGTTGGTTGAAATGGACGGCTTTTCTGAAAATGAAGGCGTGATCCTGATTGCAGCCACCAACCGCCCGGACGTTCTGGACCCGGCACTTTTGCGCC
Organism: Terasakiella sp.; assembly: GCA_050297075.1. GTDB lineage: Bacteria > Pseudomonadota > Alphaproteobacteria > Rhodospirillales > Terasakiellaceae > Terasakiella. Next base: position 360,131 of record JBNKSC010000025.1, on the reverse strand, counting down.
CGGGCCGTTTTGACCGCCAGGTGGTTGTGCCGAACCCGGATATCATGGGCCGTGAAAAAATTCTTCAGGTGCATATGCGCAAAGTGCCGTTAGGCCCGGATGTGGATGCCCATGTGATTGCGCGCGGCACCCCCGGTTTTTCCGGTGCGGACCTCGCCAATCTGGTGAACGAAGCTGCTTTGCTGGCGGCGCGCCGCAACAAGCGTTTGGTCACCATGAGTGAATTTGAAGAAGCCAAAGACAAGGTCATGATGGGTGCAGAGCGTAAATCCATGGTCATGTCTGAGGAAGAGAAAAAGCTCACGGCTTTCCATGAAGCAGGTCACGCCCTGTGTGCCTTGCATATGGAAGCTTCTGATCCCATCCATAAAGCGACCATCATTCCGCGTGGTCGTGCCTTGGGGATGGTGATGCGCCTGCCCGAAGCGGACCGTGTTTCCCTGTCCGTTGAAAAACTGCGTGCCGATCTGGTCGTAGCTTTTGGTGGCCGGGTGGCTGAAGAACTGGTCTTTGGCAAGGACAAGGTGACGACTGGTGCCTCCAACGATATCAAACAAGCCACCAACATGGCCAAACATATGGTGATGGAATGGGGCATGTCTGAAAAACTGGGGCCGATTGCCTATAGCGAAAACGAACAGGAAGTGTTCCTGGGGCATTCAGTGACCCAGACGCAGAACAATTCAGAAGAAACTGCCAAGGTTATTGACGAAGAAGTTCGTCAGATTATTGAGGTTGCCTATAAAAAGGCAACGCAGATTCTGAATGATTTCCGCAATGAACTGGACCTTATCGGCAACGGGTTGATTGAATATGAAACCCTGTCCGGTGATGAAATCCGTAATTTGCTGGACGGCAATCCGCCAAACCGTGGTGGGAACGGTGGCAGCACCGGTGGTGAAGGCAAACGCCGCAGCTCTATTCCGACAGCCGGTCACAAAAAAGATTCTTCCGAAGGTGGCGGGGTTGAACCGACCCCTGCACCGGGTGAATAATCTCATCTGTTGTCTTTGCCTGTGAAGACAGGTATCTCTGAACCCCTGCATATCATGTGCAGGGGTTCATTTTTTGGTGAGTTGTCATGACGCTTTATTCCAACGATTTCGGTTCCCCGTCTTTGCCGCGTGGGTTTTGTACACCGGAGGGTGACCTTTCCCAAAAGGTCTATCTTTGCCCGTTGGCCCCTTTTCGTCAGGACAGGTTTGAATATCCCCTTTATGAAGTCGCTGTGCGTGTAGACGGTGAGGTCTGGCGCTTTAAGGCGACACATCATGCCTTGATGTCCTGGGCGGAAGATGAAGGCGAGGATCTGGTGGTTCATGTGGGTAAATTGTTGGAACATATTGAACCGCCGGTGCAGAGCTATGCAGGCCTGAGTGTGAGAAAACGCCCCCTGATTATGGGGATTGTCAATATCACCCCGGATAGTTTTTCCGATGGTGGGGACAATTTCCAGACCGATACGGCGATTAATCATGCCCGTGAAATGGTTGCAGCCGGTGTGGATATTCTGGATATCGGCGGGGAATCAACACGCCCCGGCGCAGCCCCTGTCAGCGTGGATGAAGAATTGCGCCGGGTCTTGCCTGTCATTCGGGCGGTGCGGGAGTTTGGCGTGAAAATTTCCATTGATACCCGCCATGCCGCGGTGATGAAAGCTGCCATTGAAGCTGGCGCTCATATCATTAATGATGTTACCGCGCTGGAAGGCGAGGGCGCATTGGAAACCGCAGCTTCTTTAGGTGTGCCGGTGATGTTGATGCATATGCAGGGCGAACCTCAGACCATGCAGGAAAACCCGGTTTATGAAGATTGTGCATTGGATGTTTATGATTACCTACATGAACGGGTGCGTGCCTGCGAAGCTGCCGGGATCAAACGTTCAGATATCTGTACGGACCCGGGGGTTGGTTTTGGCAAGACCCTTGAGCATAATATGCAAATCTTAAACCGCCTCGGCCTTTATCACGGGCTGGGCTGTGCGGTTTTGTTGGGGGCCTCGCGCAAACGTTTCATTACGCATATCTGTGGTGATATTGCGCCTAAGGACCGTTTGCCCGGCTCCCTTGTTGCTGCATTGAAAGGGGCCAATGCAGGTGTGCAGATGGTGCGGGTCCATGATGTGGCAGAAACAAGACAGGCACTGGATGTCTGGGCGGCGTAAAGTTCGCAAGATTTATCAAGTCCGCTTGATCTAGTTTATCTGTGAAAGGAGTTTTCGACCATGAACCCAACAACACAAGAAAGCTATATCTCGCGGATTGAAAAGGTGATGGCCTTTATTGGCGAGCATCTGGATGATGAACTCAGTATGGATGAACTGGCCGAGGTAGCCTGTTTTTCCGCCTATCATTTCCATCGGATCTATCGCGGTTTGCTTGGTGAGACGGTGACCCAGACGGTAAGGCGTTTGCGCCTTCATCGTGCGGCCGATGACTTGATTCGTTCCAGCCAGAACATTGATGCCATTGCCAAACGTGCGGGCTACGGTAGTGTGGAAGCATTTTCCCGGGCCTTTAAAGCGGCTTATCAAAAAGCACCGGCAGCCTATCGGGAACATGTGCGTGAAACTCCTGTCAATGTTATTCAACAGGAAAGGAATACAGGTATGTTCGATGTGGAAATCAAGGAAATCCCGGCACGTAAATTGGCGGCTATTGCCCATCAAGGCAACTATATCGAAATTGGCAATACATTTCAGAAAGTCTTTATGTGGGGGATGAAAAAGCAGAAAATAAACGCCACTTCCTTTGGGGTGGGGCTCTATTATGATGACCCTTCTCAGGTGCCCGCCGATCAATTGCGTTCCGAAGCCGGGTTGGTCGTGGATGAAGATGTCAGTGATGAAAGTATCGGCTTGCGCACTCTTGGTGTGAAAGGTGGCCGTTATGCGGTTCTTCACTTTAAGGGACCTTATGCGGAACTGGAAAAAGGCTATAATTACCTTTTTGGTCCGTGGCTAAACGAACAGGGGGAAACCCCGGCGGATGAACCTGCTATGGAATGTTACCTCAACGACCCGCAGACCACAGCGCCAAGCGAACTTTTGACCGATATTTGTGTCGCGTTGAAATAAAGATTCCTGCCTGCGCAGGAAATTACAAACCTGTTGCTGCAAACTCCAGACGTGAGCCCCTGCGAAGGCAGGGGCCTACAACTGAATGGCGCTATAGGCATGATCAATAATTTAACTGTTCCCAGTTTTTACTCAAACTCTCGACCATTTGTTCATCGCCTGAAATATCAATTTCGATGCCGCTTTGCGTATAACGCCGTTCAAGAATGTTGATGTTTTTGAGCAATCGTTCCAATTCATTGATGCGTTCAAAAGAGGCACTGAATGTGGTGGTTGTTTGGTGGGCAAAATCAGCCCATGTTGCGGTTTCTACAACTGCTTTAGCGGCCTCACTGTAGGCCCGTGCCATGCCTCCCGTGCCCAGTTTGATGCCGCCGAAATAACGCACTGTCACAAGGCCGACATTCACAAGCTCATTGCCCTGCAAGACTTTCAGGTTGGGCACCCCGGCGCAGCCTTTGGGTTCGCCATCATCGCTTGCGCCTTCATGCAGGCGTTTGTCGGCATCAAAAAAGCGAAAGGCCGTGACATGGTGGTTGGCCTTGGGATGAGCGAGGCGAAGTTTTTCCAATTCCTGTTCGAAAATTTCATAAGGGAAGAGGAAGGACAGAAAACGCGATTTCTTTTCTTCTGTTTCGCAAGCAAACGGGGTGAGGATTGTTTTCATTTCTCAGGTGTTTTTACAGCGTGAAACGCAGGCTAACATTTGCCTGTCGGTGCGCCAAGTGCTAAACCTGAAGACAACAAGAAACACTATCCAGAATTCAGGTTGAAATGACACGTAAACTTTTTGGAACAGACGGTATTCGCGGCACGGCGAACACGCACCCGATGACAGCTGAGATTGCCATGAAGGTCGGCATGGCCGCCGGGCATTATTTTGTACGCGGGACGCACCGTCACCGGGTGGTCATCGGTAAGGATACGCGCCTGTCCGGTTATATGATTGAACCGGCGCTGGTGGCCGGTTTCACCTCCATGGGGATGGATGTTCTGTTGGTTGGTCCCATGCCGACACCGGCTATTGCCATGCTGACCCATGCCATGCGCTGTGACCTTGGTGTGATGATTTCGGCTTCGCATAACCCATTTGGCGATAACGGGATCAAGCTGTTCGGGCCGGATGGTTTCAAGCTTCCCGATGATGTGGAAGCCGAGTTGGAAGAATTAATTGAAGGTGACCTGTCGGATAAATTTGTCACCCCGGATAAACTGGGCCGTGCCAAACGCCTGGAAGATGCTTCGGGCCGCTATGTGGAATTTGCCAAAAAGACGTTCCCGGCAGATTTGCGACTGGATGGTCTTAAAATCGTTGTGGATTGCGCCAATGGGGCGGCATACAAGGTGGCCCCGGAGGTCCTGTGGGAACTGGGCGCTGAGGTTATCTCTGTCGGGGTTTCACCCAACGGCTTTAACATCAACAAGGAATGCGGCTCTACCCACACCACAACCCTGTCCGAACAGGTGATTGCCCATAACGCCGATATCGGGATCGCACTGGATGGGGATGCCGACCGGCTGATTATTTGCGATGAAAACGGTCATGTGATTGATGGCGACCAGATTATGGGGCTGGTGACCACACATTTACATAAGCGTGGTTTGCTCAAAGGTGGTGGGCTGGTGGCAACTGTCATGTCCAACATGGGGCTGGAAAAATACCTGCAAGACCAAGGCTTGAAGCTGGAACGCACCCAGGTTGGGGACCGCTATGTGGTGGAACGCATGCGCAATGGTGGTTTTAATGTGGGTGGGGAACAATCCGGCCATATTGTGCTGGGGGATTACGCCACAACCGGGGACGGTCTGGTGGCCGCCCTTCAGGTACTGGCGGTAATTGTTGAAGATGGCAGGCCAACATCAGAAGTTTGCCAGTTGTTTGAGCCGTTCCCGCAACTCCTCAAAAATGTGCGTTATGGGGACACTTACCCCCTTGATGAAGAAAGTGTTCAAAAGGCGATTGCGACAGGTGAAGAACGTTTGGACGGTTCGGGCCGTGTGTTGATTCGCAAGTCCGGTACTGAACCTCTGGTTCGTGTGATGGCGGAAGGTCAGGATCTGGCATTGGTGGAACAGGTGGTTGACTACATTGTTGCAGCTGTTGAGACGGTTGCATGAAAGGCCGTGTGCTGATCATTGCCGGATCAGACAGTGGCGGCGGGGCAGGCATTCAAGCCGATATTAAAACCGTCACCTGCCTGAACGGTTATGCCATGACGGCAATTACGGCATTGACCGCGCAGAACACGTTGGGAGTGACGGCTATTCATGATGTTCCGGTTGATTTCATTAAGGAACAAATCCGTGTGGTCTTGCAGGATTTAGGGGCCGATTGCATCAAGACGGGGATGCTGGGTAAGCCTGAAGTCATCCATGCCCTTTGCGATGTTCTGGAGGATGAGGGGGCAGATATCCCCTTGGTGGTGGACCCGGTGATGGTGGCCAAGGGCGGGAGGTCCCTTTTGGCAGAGGAAGCTCTGTCCGTCTTAAAAAAGCGCTTGATCCCGCGCACCTTTTTATTAACCCCCAATATCCCGGAAGCTGAGAAATTAAGCGGGGTTGATATTGAAACGCTGGCAGATATGCAGCGCGCAGCAGATGCAATTTTGCAACTGGGGGCGCAAGCGGTGCTGATGAAAGGGGGGCATCTCGATGAAGAGGGCCCGCAGTCAAACGACTATTTCTTTGAAGCCGATGGAACCTGTTCTGTATTTGAAGGGGAACGTGTGCAAAGCCGCCATACTCATGGAACCGGTTGTACCACCGCTTCGGCTATTGCCTGTTCATTGGCTCAAGGCCTCAGTGTGCAACAAGCTGTTCAACGCGCAAAGGCCTATGTACTGGAAGCGATCAAAACCGCGCCGGGGTATGGGCAAGGCCATGGGCCGCTTAACCATGCCCATATGATAAAAACATAAATAACCCTACTTATTGTTGGTTTTTGTCCCGTAAAAATTGGTTTATTCTGTGCGAAAAATACCTTCAGGGTGGCTGGCTAGAAAACGAAAGACTAAAAAATGAAAGATACTTTTGGTCGCACGATCACATACCTGCGCGTTTCGGTGACGGATCGCTGTGATTTTCGTTGTACCTATTGTATGGCCGAGGATATGAAGTTCCTGCCGCGTCAGGAAATTCTCTCGTTTGAGGAAATGGAACGGATTTGTTCGGCTTTTATCAAACGAGGTGTCACCAAAATTCGCCTGACCGGGGGCGAACCGTTGGTTCGACATGGCATTATGGAACTGATTGCACAGCTTTCAGGCCATCTTAAAACCGGGGCGTTGAAAGAGCTTACCCTGACAACCAATGGGTCACAGCTTGCCAAATATGCTCAGCAACTGGCAGATTATGGTGTAAAACGCATCAATGTGTCACTGGATACGCTGGACCCGGCACGTTTTACGGAAATCACCCGTTTCGGTAAAATCGAAAAAGTCATGCAAGGGCTGGAAGCTGCGAAGAAAGCAGGTTTAAGGGTGAAACTGAATACGGTCGCCCTGAAAGGTCATACGGATCAGGAACTGGATCACCTGCTGGATTTCGTTGCCGAACATGGCTTTGATATCACCTTTATTGAAACCATGCCGTTGGGCGAAATCGGCGGGTCGCGGGTTGATCATTATTTACCTTTGACAGAACTGCGCAGTCAGATAGCAAAACGTTGGACCCTGAGTGATACAAATTACGCCAGTGGTGGCCCGGCGCGTTATGTGGATGTGGTGGAAACGGGGCGGCGCATCGGGTTTATCACCCCGCTCAGCCACGGCTTTTGTGAAAGCTGCAACCGCATGCGCCTGACCTGCAAGGGCGTGCTTTATATGTGCCTTGGTCAGGATGGCAATCTGGATTTGCGTGAGGTTGTACGCAGCTCTGATAGTGATGAACCCTTGCAGGATGCTATTGACAAGGCCTTGAATTTAAAACCGAAGGGGCATGAGTTTGTGATTGATGAAAGTCACGATGCACCGGCACTTCATCGTCATATGAGCGTGACAGGCGGTTAATCCTGAGTCTATAGTAGGGGCCGTTTAATCAAGGGGTTGGGAAAATCCATGTCCGATCCGAAAATTGCCTTTGTGGCAGGAAAATCGGAAACCGCGCAGGACGCCATGTCGCGTCTTTGTGGTCAATACAGCCATGTCAGTCCTGACAAGGCGGATATCCTCGTCGCTTTGGGCGGGGACGGTTTCATGCTGCGCACCTTGCACAAATATCTGCACCTCAATAAACCCGTGTTCGGGATGAACCGGGGCTCGGTCGGTTTTTTGATGAACGAATATCGAGAGAATGATTTGATAGCGCGCCTGGCACGCACCAAGGCGTTTGACCTGCATCCCCTGCATATGGAAGCGGAATGTAAAAACGGCAAAATCTGTGAGGCCATTGCCTTTAACGAAGTCTCCCTTTTTCGCCAGACCGGGCAGGCCGCCCATATCCGCGTTGGGGTGGATGGGGTGACGCGCCTTGAAGAAATGGTCTGTGATGGTTTGCTGATCTCTACCCCGGCCGGGTCAACGGCGTATAACATGTCTGCTTATGGGCCGATTTTACCTTTGGGCGCTGGTGTGTTGGCTATGACGGCCATTTCGGCTTATCGCCCCCGGCGTTGGCGTGGTGCCATTTTGCCTCATCGTGCCAGTGTTACCTTTGATATTCTGGATGATGGCAAGCGCCCGGTCGGCGCCTCGGCCGATTTTAACGAGTTTCGCGATGTCAAACGGGTCAAGGTTTACGAAGACCGCAGCATCTATTCCAATGTCTTATATGACCCGGAACATAATCTGGAAGAACGCATTTTGCAGGAACAGTTTATCGGGTAAACTGCGGCTTATCATTTCACCAAAGAATGCACGGCTGTAACAACCGTGATTTTTTCTTCAATCAATTGTTCCTGAATTTTGTCCCAATCGGCTTGGCCATCCCCGAAAGAGCGCCGTAGCATACGTTCCACCGCATCGCCTAACGGGTGACCGGCAGCCAGAGCGACCACGCGATAGTCGATGGATTTTGGCATTTTTTTCGGCAGAATCATGCGCCAGCCAATAAGGCCTTTTTGCATTTCGGGTTCCAGCAGGCTTTCACGGTCTGCCAACAGGTAATGACCATCATTCAGGCGCTGGGCAAAAGCCCAAAGATAGGCCGGTGCCCCGATATTGTTGATGGTGATTTCAATGGCACACAGGCCGTCCAGTTCGCTGCTGGGAAAACTGTTGTCATTGCGTTCCAGAACAATGCGGTCCGTCTTGGTGCAGCCCTCATTGGCATTGGCGCGCAGTTCTGAAATGCCCAGGCGAATACTGCCTGCACGCAAAGCGATGATGTTATCTTCAAACTGGAGGTAAAGTCCGATGCCCAAAGCTGCGACACAGGCAATGATGGCAACGAGTTTCAGGGCCTTGTTGTCTTTAGCCGGTGGTGGGGCACCTTCTTCGGGTTTATAGAGATCGATGATTTCTTCTTCATCATCCTGATTGTCTTCCTCTTCTTCCATTTCGTCTGGGGAAGGATCTTTGAGGTCAAAGCGGTTGATAATGCGTTTGACCATCGCCACGGCTTCAAGGCGCAAAAGGTCGCCATCTACCTGTAAATCTTCTAGAAAATCATCATCGGGGACCAGACCGGCACCACCGGGAATAAAGCAAAAGGTGCGGATGTTCTGGGCACGCAAGGAGTCAAACAAGGGGCGCGAAGCGGTGAGTTTTTCTTTTATATGGTCAACCGGGCGTACATTGAGGTCACGGTCCAGTTCACCGGACAGCCAGATCACTTCTTCGACATTATCTTCCGGGGTGGCCAGCAGGTCTTCATTAAACAGGGCATGGGCGATAAAGGCACCGAGTTGCCAGCTTTGGCCGTCTGTAATCGGGGCGGCAACATCCATACGAAAGGCAGGGTGCCCATAGGCGCGCTGGATCACACCGGTCGGGTCTTTGACGAAACTGTCATAGTCGCGTGAAATGGGCAGGGCTTTGGCTGTGCCGTTCAGGCAGACAACACTGCGCACCTCCGGGTCTTCCCGGGTGATGCGTTGAACTTCAACTGGCCCTTGTGTGGTGGCAATATAAACTCTGATCATTACTTCAGAATGACTTCACTTTTATAATCGCGCAAGGCTTTGACAACATCATCCTGTAAAGATAATAAAATCTGCGCTTCTGCGTCATCAAAATCTTCTATGACAAGGCGTAACGGAGCGCCTTCTTCCGGGTATACGAAAAGAAACTGTGGTGATTCGTCACGATCAACGCTTTGAATCAGAAGGTAGACTTGATCAGGTGCAGCCTGTGAAATCTTAAGACGCAGAAGGTAGCCATTGGCTTCTCGTTCAAGAATATCACCACTGCTGGCGGCTGCGGCACGTGGAAGATAGGCCAGACAGTCTTTTTCCAGCAGACGCTTCAGGTCTTGTCGCAGGCGCAGGTCTTTGCCCAGAGCTTCCTGTAAAAGAGGAGAGGGTTGGTATGTTTTCTGGGTGGCGTAGTGGAATAATTCCTGAAAAGACACTTTTTGCGAAGCTGTGTGACAATCTTCCAGTTTGTCGAGTTGATCAAGGGCACAGAAAATCGTTTCAGCCTGTTTGTGAGACGTTGAAGTCATGACTGCCTCCCATAAATTTGGGTGAACTGATGTGCAAATGTTTGACGGTCGTCTTCTTCAAGCCTTTTCCAGTCTTGCTCGCTGGGCAGAAGAGTGTTCAACTTTTTCATAAAAGCATCCATATCACGGGCAATTTCCAGTAAAATCTGCGCCCCTTCACAGAGGGCCGTGGCAATTTCGCCATCTTCTTGCACATCTTCGCGAAAGCCCTTGCGGGTAAGGGCATGATGGGATTGTTGTGCGCGTTTCATGATGCTGGCGATCTCAGGCCCCACGCTTTCTTCATCCTGCAACAGGGCAAGAAAATGTTGGGCGAGTTTTACACCGGGCAAGGCGATAACATTATCCGTTATTTGTTCTTGGGGGAAATGTTGTGCAAGCGGTGCAAAATCCACATGAGGGGCAAGCTTGAGCAGAAGAAGCAGGGCATTGTGGTTACGTGCCGCACTCAGGCTATGCAGGCTGGCATGAACGGCCTTGTCCAGATGTTGGCGCAGTTGCGTGAGATCTTCCTGATGTTCCTGATAATTTTTGGGCGGGCCGTTTTTGATCAGGTCCCGGATTTCATCGGGTTTGGCATGACGACGCAAAGCCTGTGTGAGTTGGGCTTGAGAGGCGCTATAGAGATCACTCCTTAAAAGGGAGAGAGGCAGGCGAAGAGAAAGTTTTCCTGATCTCACCATATTTTGCAGGCGTTGTGTTTCCTGCTTGTTGAGGAATTTGATCTGGTCCATAGGGGCTTCGCCCAGACGTTCCAGTGCTGAACGGGGGAGGTCAATTGTTTCCAGTGTCCGGGAAAGAAGGTCCGGGTCAATTTCACCGGCTTCATGGTCATTTCCGATGCTGCGGGTTTGCTGCAACCCCCGCAGTTCCTGTGCGCCTTCAACGGCCTGGATCACCCTGACAATGCTTAAAAATGTGCCTTCATAGGTTTTGAAATCGACGTTTTTATCTTCATCCAGTGAGGCGTCCTGCCAAAAGTTCAGAACCAGTTTGTCATCTATGCGGCTAATATCATCTGAGCAATAGTCCAGAATTTTGCGGTATTTGCGTTGTGATTGTGCCGTGGGAAGATGCGCGCGCAAATAGGTGTAAAGAAGACGCGAAAGGGCGTTTGCCTGTAATGAAACAGCTTTTTTGTTGACCTGCCTTTCCTGCATGAGGGAAAGTAATTCATCAATGTCACGATATCCCAGTGCGGTTAACAGAAATTCCATCAGGGCACAGAGCACTGGCATACGGCTGAATTGTATGGAGAAGGTACCATCGCTATAGTGCAGGGTGATTTCGTTTGTCTGGACATGTAACAAATCGGGTGCCGGGGCATGTCTGTTAAAATAGCTGTGAAAATGGGCAGTGGAAGCGCGGGCATTGTCCCAGAACAGATATTCGTAACGTGCGGGCATGTCTTCAAGCTGTGCGGCAGCTACAATCAGATGGCTCAATTCCAGAATGGCGGGCGCATAGGTACGACAGACAATCATTTTACCGATTGCCCGGCAGGTTGTGGGTGAAAACTTGGCTTCACCATCTGCTTCGCATTCGGCGACTGTTTGCAGCACACTTTGAAGTTCTGTACTTTTTCCTGCTTCCAAAAGGAGTGTTTCAGCGCCCATGTTATCTTCCTGATTTTCGCACTATTATTGTGAAAATCCAATATAGAACAACTATGAAAGGTTCGGGCGTTTTTTTTGAAGGAAGAGGCTACAGGTTTTTATTCTGCAATAACCCTGTTTCGTCCATTTTTCTTGGCTTTGTATAGGCCACCGTCTGCGCGCCGGATAAGGTCATCCAGGTTTTTGTCCTCTTTTTGACGACTTGTCATGCCAAAGCTGGCAGTAATGGAAAACTGCGCGCCTTCAAAAGTGATCCGGTTATCTTCAAGTGATTGGCGCATACGTTCTGCAATGAGCAGGGCCTGATCCAGTTCTACATTGGGTAGATAAATGGCAAACTCTTCACCGCCGATACGGGCCAGTGTGTTGTCATCCTTACGGCCGCTGAAATCGTTATGACGGGTATTTTCCTGCCAGACTTTCAGAATGCTTTTCAGGGCTTCATCTCCGGCAAGGTGGCCTCTTGAGTCATTAACCTGTTTAAACCAGTCGAGGTCGAAAATGAGCAGACTGAAAGGATTGTCCTGTTCAATGGCACGTTGCAGACTTGCTTCGGCATGCTTGATGAAATAACGGCGGTTAAAGGCACCCGTCAATGGGTCATGGTAGGTCAGTTTGCGCAGTTCATTGGCCTGCTGGCGCAATTCGGTAATATCTTCCAGCAGAATTTGAATAACACTTGTACCTTCCCATGGTAACCGTCCGGCTGTCATGCGAACATAATGGATGGAGCCATCCACCGCTTCCATCATGATTTCAGGAAATCGTATTGCGGTAGGCGAATTGAAACTTTCCAGAAAATTTTGCGAACAGGTTTCGTGGGCATCATCGGGGACATAATCCAGAATATGTTGTCCGATCAATGCCTCTTCGGACTGTTTAAGCAGGTGACGGGCTTGTTGATTGGCGTAAAGAATCCCCTGCATCTGGTGAATGATTAAACCTGTTGGCATAAGGTCCAGCAGCGCACCCAGCCTTTCTTGGGTATCAATCAGGGCCTGATTTGTGAGTGCCGCATCTTGGGTGCCTTCATTGTCATCGATAAACACGCAGTTTTTGTCCAGTCAGGTTCGTCGTCACATATTATGCATTTAGATAAGTAAGGTATATCCCTGAAGGTTGCAATGTACAAGATTGATTTCCTTGAAGATGCGATATGAGATTTTAAATCTTTACATTTTACCAGTTTCTGGCGCCTTGTGGGCCAAAGTCATCAGCCGATGTGCGGGCCGGGTTATTGCTGAGGTCTTCTGAAAGATTATCCCAGTTGCCATGTTTAACTGATGAAGGGGAAGTTTGTCGGTTGTTGCCGGGGCCAAAACGCCTGTCCCACCGATTGGCGATGAGATACCATGCAACGTTTTGTTCACGACATGCAATAGCAGTTGCATTATACCAGTTATTATCAATCAAAAAACCTTGGCGAAAGCGTCGGCATTCCCGGTCTCTTCGGTCCTGCACAATGGCGATTGGACGTATGCGGGCACTCAAGCCGGCATACCATTGGGTGGTCAGGCCATCATCGGAGAAATACAGGGCTTTGTCGATTTCAGCATTCATTTTATCTTCATCGGCCCGGTTCAAAGACAACCCGGCCTCATGGGCAAGGATGCTGCCGATATCTGTTCCCATGATTTCGCCGGGGCGCAGATTTGCGGTGGTGGTTTGGCAGGCACTGAGTGTGACCATGGCCAATAATGCGAACAATGCTTTTTTCATCGCTTCAACCTCTTGATTTCATCTTGAACGAGCTCTCAGGCATCCCAGCTGGCAAAGATTTGTGTGTCTTTGCTGACTTTGGCAAGATAGCTTCTGGTTTCTTTATAGGGCAGATGGGTTTGCAGATATGCATAAACTGCCTGTGGGGTCATGGTGTTGATTTTCTGAATGGCCGGGCGCAGCTTCATTTGTCCGGTAAAGGCCTTGGCCACATTGCCCGCACCTGTGTTGTAGGCGGCAATAATGAGATATTGCCGGGTTTGTTCATTGGTGACTTTCCCGAAATAACGGGTATTGAGCAAGTGCAGATAGGTGGAACCAAGCAGAATGTTATGGTGGGGGTTGTAAAGAATGTCCGTCCCCGGTATGGCCTCTTTGCCTTTCAGGAAACTGTAAGCTTCCTTGCCTGCACTTGTCGGGACAAGTTGCATCAGGCCCAATGCATTGGCATGGGAGCGCGCGCGCGGGTTAAAGGCACTTTCATTTTTAATGACAGAGAGAAGAAGGGATTTCGGCAGGGCATATTTTTGGGCGGCCTGAATGATTGGAAGGCGCAGCGCCTGTGCTGTCAGGCGGTCACGGTCTTTGCGCAGGTGCAGGCTGAGCCGTGAAAGGTGAAGAGGCTGGCGGGTGTTTTTTGTTTCAAGGCGGCGTTTTACAAATACCGGGCGCTCGTTTGCCACAATCAGTTGCGCCAGTTCGTGTGACGTGTTCCGTTGAATAGCAATATGGTTTTTTGTAGGTGCAGACGGGACTTTTTTTTTGTCACGAGGGCGGAAAGTTTTGGTTTTGGCGCTCAGTTTCGTGCGCAAGTGATCGCGTTTGTCAAGCTGTCTGCTGTCTTCCTGCAAGAGATTTTGCAAGGTATGGCGGAGTTCCTGTTCATTTTGCCCAAAGCCTTCGACTGAAAGTTCCCCTTGTTCATAATCCACAATAACTCTTGTTTTAAGGTCCCGGCTGTATCCGACCCAGACTTTGGCATCTGGTAAACGACGATTTTCTCCCCAGATGGCCGCGAGTTCATGGTCCAGCTCCTCTACGCCTTCTGTCATGGCACGTTCAAAGGCGGCATCGGTTTGTGTAAAGGTTTTTTCAAATTGCTGGTCCAGCTTTTCAAACCAGTCGTTTTGTGCATGCGTGGCGGTGCTCATGCAGCTAGACAGGGCAATGATGGAAACCAGAAGAATATGGCGGGAAAACCCAGACATGATGTCAATCCAGTGCGATGATAACACGCCCCTGTTTCAGGGCAGTGAGGTTGCGCACTTTGTCTCCATCCAAGGTGGAAATGACGATTTTATTATCTTTGGTGATCCGTTGGACTGCAATCACCACAGGGGTGGACCCGCTTGACGGCAGGCTTTGGGCCTGTGCCAGTGTTTTAGTGTAATGAACAAGCCCGTTTTGCGTTAATGCTTCAGGGCTGACACTCTCCTCAGAATAGATGAGCCGATTTTTTTCATCAATGATTTGTGGGGCGAGAGCAGGCAGATAAAGGGCCTGTTGTAAATCAAGAATGACGGCACTTGGGCCTGTGGATGCAGCTTTTTCCTGTTGCGGGGAAGGGGTGTTTTCACTGTTCTTCTGCAAGGAGGCCTTTGTCAGGTTTGAAGCTGTTTGTGAACAGGTGGGGCTGATGCAGACACGCAAAGTTACTTCAGCCATGACAACCTCCCCGCGGCGGCTGGTTTGATCTTCATGCCAGCTTGTTGTTTCGGAAACGGTCTTTGCCCCGCGCAGGAACCCTTTGATACGGCTGGCTGCACGGGTATCTCCGGCACCTTGTGTGCCCAATGTTGTCAGTCCGCTCAGGCGTACACCTTTTATGATTTCCAGCAAACGCGCCTGCGCCGTGGTACGTGCGGCTTGCTTGGCCATCAGCTCTTCCTGAATGCGATTGCCAAGATAGCGCGATGTACCTTGCCCTTTGGCTTCGATATAACCGTTTTCCCAGTCTGTGGCGCCAAGAGGCGTTGTTTCCATCCAGCCATCCTGTGCTGCACAGGACAGGCTGAACAGAAGGATGGGGAAAAAGGCAGTCATACGTGTGATCATGGGCTGTTCCTCAAAGTAACAAGCTGCTGAAGAGGCTATGAACGGTTCAGGTGCGTTTTTAGTGTTCAGGGCTGTGATTCCCCTACCATTTGTTGCCATCATTGTAATAACGGCTGCGACGTTTATTGATTTTGGAGATGATAAATTCTTTCCCCTGATAACGCACACGCCCCGACATGCCGAGATATTCCAGAGCACGGATTAAATTGCGTTTCAGTTTGTTGGTATGCAGACGTGTTTTGTAGGCATATTCATGGGTGCGCCCATGCGAGGCTGCGGGGCGATGGTCCACATAACAGGAAAATTTCGCCAGAATCACATCTTCCATATCCAGCATTTCCTGTTCGGTGAAGTTTTGAAAGGTCAGAAAAATATCCTGAACACGACCAGAACATCCGTCAGCACCACGGGGGGCGGAACTGGTATAGTCATTTTGTCCGTCTTCACGATAGGATGTGTCATCTCTGCGATCACCCACTTCATCGCCCAGCTTCTGGACCAGAACATCGGCAACATCACGCGCCAGCAGCCGGGCGTTGTTGCCAACGGTTTCGATGATACATTCACGATTACAATTGACCGGTGCGCGGAAATTGCGTGGTGAGGAAATTTCAAAATTGCCCATGCGGCGTCCGGAATGGACATCCAGCAGGCGCCCGGACAGGCGGGCGCGAACTTTCGTCGTGTAATCCAGTCGTTCCGCGCTGGCATAAACGTCAAACAGAACAATCACGTCAATCGGCGGGCGGGTTACAGAACGCGCAATATCGATTAATTCCGCATCGCTGCGTCTTGAACGCCCTTGTGCATAATTATCCAGCGTGATGGCGGTTTCGTCATAGATATCGAAACCATCCTGATTCATGGTTTCCGCCAGTTCGTTGAGGACACGACGAAAGACCCGACTGTCACGCGAGATGGCATCCATATCACCGTCTTGGCCCATAATCATCAGGTAGGGCAGTTCAGCAGCTTGGGCCTTTTGTACCAAGGGGAGCACCCACAAGGTGCATAGCATCAAAGAGGTCATTAAAAGTGTTGGTATACGCGTCATGTTCTTTTCCTGAAAAACAGTTTATTCAAAAATCGGATCGTTGAAACGGTAGGATAGTCTTTGGCCTTCCAGCGAGAAACGGTAAGCGATGTTGTGAGCTTTCAGCAGGTTCGAAATTTCCCTGTGTAAGGCACGGGGCTCCAATAAGGACCAATAGGAAAGGTTCAGGGCGTTTTTTTTCTGCCCCGTAATTTTTGTGCGCACAAAACCTTTGAGTTGGGGCAGATCGGTTTTTAAAAGTTCTGCCGTCTTTTCATCAAACCTGTAAAAACCGAGTTCAAAGCGTTGCCCATCGCCATAAACTTCCTGTTGCAGGTGTTCAACCAAACTGGCGGCAAGCTGTGCTGTCGGGGGATAAAGGTAATCCTGAGCCAGTGCGATGATACGTTTTTGTTCCTGTTGAGGATTATTTGTCTCGTTCTCAAGGGGGAATGTGATTTCTTCTGTTCCCAGAGAGCGTCCTGTGGCGACTTCCAGGCTTTCCAGACGTAAGACAGGTGCTGTGGTGGTGTTCTTAAGCAGTTCCATGATGATCAGGAAGTCTGCTTTTGACTGTTGGGCACGGCGCAGATGTTGCCTGCGTCCACTATAGCGGTATGGTGTGTGGTCCTTTAAACGGGCATTTTCCGTGTTGATGACAGCGAATTTGAAGTCTTCGCGCAAGGTCTCTTCAATCGATTGTGTCAGTAGGTGAAAATCATCATTCAGGCTGGAAACGGCATCAAAATCTTCATCAATTGCACCAACATAGACCTGCGGGTGTGCGGCCATTTTCATCAGGGTGAGCAGGGCTGTAGAACTGTTATGCAAGGATTTTTCGTTGATCGTGGCATCAATGGTCAGCTTGACAAGACCGGAACTGTCGGTCTGCTCTTTCAGGATTTTATAGGATGAAACGAACCCGTGTGTATGGCTGAGAATTTGCTGGCGAACCACCTGAAAGTTTTCAACCAGACTGCGGCTTTCAATCTCTGTGCCCAGTTGCATTTCCACAGCCTGTCGCAAGGCGTTGTTTAAGGCTTCTCTATGGGTGCTTCCCTGTGCATTGACCTGAATGTTGGCTTCAGCCTTGAGAGAAAAGAGACAAGGGATAATGAAACTTAGAAACACAAGGAGCGAGCGTGAAATCATGATCTTCCTGTTATTGCGTGAAAAAGAATGTCCATGTTTTCACAATGAAAGGGGGAGAAGTCTTTTTTAGGAAGGTATCATTATTGTTTGCACGTTAAAAGGTATCTTTGATCCGTTTTAATTGTTTCCGGGCAATGTATTTCATGCAAAAGGCCGCAGGGAAAGGTTTCCTCTGCGGCCTTTTAATTTTTCACGCGTGTTTAGCGTTAACGCTTACATGTTTGATTTCAGGAAAGCGATTACATCAGCGCGATCATCGGCTTTTTTGTCACCTTTGAGTTTGAAGGTCATTTTTGATTTAACCTTTTTGCCGGCTTTTTTAGACAGGTATGCAGACGGGTCTTGCAGATATTCATTCAAAGTGGTTTCGTCCCACTTCAGGCTACCAGCAGCGGCCATGTAACCTTTGGAATATTTGTAACCTTCAGCTTTGCCGCCTTCACGACCGAATGCACCAAACAGGTTCGGGCCAACTTTATGTTTACCGCCTTGCTCAATGGTGTGACAGGACTTACATTTTTTGAAGATTTTTTCGCCTTTTGCAGCATCGCCTTCTGCCAGTGCAGAACCGCTTGCAAATGCAACCACGCCAGCTACGGCCAGTGCTAGAACCTTACGCATGCTTAATTCTCCTAAGCTTAGAAACTGTGAATCGATCAGGGCCATATTAGCAATCCAATCAGGTTTGGCAATAGTTTAAACTTACGACCCTGTAAGTTTTTATTAGGCTTGTTTGATTTATTTTATCTCTTTCCTTTCAAAGAGGGAGGGTGTGTTTTTGCTCCTTCGGGCTCTGTCATTTCTATGGAGGAGGCAGAGGGTGTTTTCGCTTTAATCCCTTGCGAAGGGGGGTGAAAAAATGCGAAAATATTACAGTTTTATGGAATAAAGGGATGTCCTGTCGTGCGCTTGTTTCTTCTCTTTTGTTTTCTCGTCATCTTTAGCGCAAGGACGTATGCGGCCGATTATCGACTGATCACGGGTTACTTGCCCCCCTGGAGTATGATTGGACAGAAAGATCACCCCGGTTCGCTTGTTGAACTGATGCGTGAAGCTGTAAAGCGCGCGGGCCATTCCGTTGAAATAGAGGTCTTGCCCTGGGGGCGGGCGCAATCCTTGGCGACGAGCCAGCCCAATGTCATCATTTTTCCGATGACCCGGCTTGTTCAACGCGAAAACCTTTATCAATGGGTTGCCCCCATCAAAGTGATGCAGATGGCTTTTATCAGTTTGAAAGGGGGGTATCTTACGGAAGAAAAAGCCAAAACATTGTCACGTGTTTTGGTTCATGAAAACGCCCCGCCTCAGATTGAATTGACACGGCGTGGTTTTAACAATCTTGTGCCCATTCACGATATCAGCCCGCTGGTGATGAAAATGATGGAGGTTGGCAGGTTCGATGCGTGGTTTTCCTCTTTGGATATGGCTTATTGGGTTTTTAAAAATGCAACAGACCGCAGCACTCTGTCTGTTGGGGAGACACTGAGTGTTGAGACGCTTTATCTTGCAGCATCAAAAAATACGGATACGCGCATCATAAAAGAATTGAAAGTGGCTTTGGACGAGATGCACGACGATGGTACTTTCCAACACATTCTTGCACGGTATCGACCTGAAGAATAAGGTCTTAAAAATCTTCACTGAGCTGGGAAACCAGACTCATTTCGCGCCATGTTTTACGCAGTTTGACGAATTTTGTTAAATCTTCCCATGTTTCGCGGAAGGTCTGATTGCGCCTTGCTTCTTCAGATAGAACATTGTTCCACGCTTCTTCCAATGGGGAAAGAATATATCCGGGAAAGCGTCTTAAGGTAACTTTCTGTTTGCTGAGTTGGCTTAAGCCATCGAATTGGGCACTGTCTGCCTGGGCAAGGTTTTTAACGGTATGTTGATCGCAGGCCGCTTTGAGCAGGTTGCGCCGGGTATCATCCAGTTTGCGCCAGGCCCGACCATTAACCAGAAGCAACAAGGGTTGCCCCTGATTTTGCCATCCGGGATAATAGTAGTTTGTAGCAAAGCGGTTGAAACCGGATTTGGCATCCACAGCGGGTGTGGAAAAAATCGCACCATCCAGTTTATCCTGATCAAAAGCTGCCATAATGTTTTCAGGTGCCATCTTCTGTACCGCTGCGCCTGCTTTGGTCCAGACCCGGGCGGCCATGCCATCGGCACGAATGCGCAAGCCCTTGATCTGATCTGCGCTAATCAGTTCCTTCGTAAACCAGCCACCGGCTTCCGGCGGCAGGTATCCGCACACAAGGGGCTGAATGTTATGGTTGGAAAAAAGCTCTGTCAGGCGTTCGTTTCCGCTGCCTGCCTGTAGCCAGTCAATAACGTCTTTTGGTTCCGGGCCAAAGGGAATGGCAGCAAACAGGGCCAATGCAGGTTCTTTATCAATGGCAATATCTGCTGTGGACATCAGCGCATCAATGCGCCCGGAAGCCAGTGCGGCAAAAAGTTTGTCTGCGGGGATAACTTCCTTGGCAGGCAGAACCGGTAAAATCATTTTATCCCCGGACACCGCGCTTAGCCGTTTGGCAAAGCTGTGCGCCTGAGCAGCCACATTGGGGCGATCAGATGGAAACGGCGGGGCAGAGCGCCAATGCAAGGCATCGCCATCATCCAGACTGGGCATTACCACCGGCGCACTCGGAGTTGGCGCTTGTGATAGCTCACGTTGATTTAAAACAGCTTTGGAAGCAGCATGGGATTTGATCTTGGGTGTCAGGATGGTGACGCCGACAACCACACCAACAACCACCCCAATGATCAGGCCGATGACAACATTGCGCATTTTTTTTGTCCATTGATCAACTTATGGGCAAGAACCTACCCGAAGAAAGTCATGACGGCAAGGGAAGACGTCTTGCCGTTTTATGAACATCGGCTTATTTAGAAATGGTTCTTACGATGAAGGGAAACACTGTGGCTCCTCCAACTGCGCGGATGATCGACCGACCCAAAAGCCGGAATTTCCATGTTTTGGTCCGCCTTTTTTCATTTCTAAAACCATATCGACGCCGGGTTCTGCTTGCCTTGCTGGCCTTGTTGACGACCGTGGGGGCCACCTTGGGGTTGGGGCAGGGAATGAAGCTGCTTATTGATGGCGGGTTTTCGGCAGGCAATGCTGAAGCTTTGGATCAATCCTTGATGTTGCTGCTGGTTTTGGCGGTGGTGATGGCGTGCGGTACCTTCATGCGGTTTTATATGGTGTCATGGATTGGGGAACGGGTGGTTGCAGACCTGCGCCAAGCCGTCTATAGCCGTATCCTGTCTTTGCATAGTGCCTTTTTCGAGGTGACTAAAACCGGAGAAATTCTTTCGCGCCTGACAACGGATACAACCCTTTTGCAATCCGTCATCGGTTCCAGTGCCTCCATGGCGTTGCGCAACGGGCTGAACCTGATGGGCGGGGTGGCAATGTTGTTCATCACCAATGCCAAACTGACAGGTCTGGTTTTGCTGGTTGTGCCTTTGGTGGTTGTGCCGATTATTCTGTTCGGGCGTAAAGTGCGCCGTCTTTCCAAGGAAAGTCAGGACCGGGTGGCAGATGTGGGGGCTTTTGCCGAGGAAAGTATCAATGCCATTTCCACCGTGCAGGCCTTCACCCATGAACATGAAGATGAAAAGCGCTTCTTTGGCGAAGTGAGTGGGGCCTTTGAAACCGCGCTTCGCCGCATTCGCGCGCGCAGTATTTTAACGGCGACAGTGATTTTGCTGGTGTTTAGCGCCATTGCGGTTGTGTTGTGGGTTGGCGGGCGCGATGTGATGGCCGGGGCGATTACGCCGGGGGAACTGGCGGCCTTTTTGTTTTACGCAACCATGGTGGCCTTCAATGTGGGCATTATTTCAGAGGTGATGGGAGAGTTGCAACGTGCTGCCGGGGCTACTGAGCGTCTTGTAGAACTACTGGATACACAAAGTGAAATTCGTGCCCCACAGAATCCGGTTTCCTTGCCTGATGTGCCTGTCGGTCGGGTACGCTTTGATCATGTGGCTTTCCGCTATCCATCACGCCCTGACCAGTTGGCGCTTAAAGATGTTTCCCTGTCCATTCAGCCGGGGGAAACCGTTGCTCTTGTCGGTCCCAGCGGAGCCGGAAAAACCACGATCATGCAGCTTATGTTGCGCTTTTTTGATGTAGAACGTGGCACGATTGAAATTGACGGGGTGGATATCGCACAGGCGGACCCACAGGCTGTGCGCCAGCGTATGGCATTGGTGCCGCAGGACCCGGTAATTTTTTCAGCCAATGCCTGGGACAATATCCGTTATGGCCGCCCTGAAGCCAGTGATGAAGAGGTGCGCGCGGCAGCCGATGCCGCACAGGCAAGCGAATTTCTGGATAAATTGCCGGATGGGTTTAACAGCTTTCTGGGGGAAAAAGGCACCCGGCTTTCCGGCGGGCAGAAACAGCGTATTTCCATTGCACGCGCCCTGTTGCGTGATCCGTCCATTTTATTGCTGGATGAAGCCACCAGTGCGCTTGATGCCCAGAATGAACGCATTGTTCAGGCGGCACTGGAACGCCTGATGGAAGGGCGCACCACATTGATTATTGCCCATCGCTTAGCAACGGTTGTGAATGCAGACCGTATCTGCGTGATTGATGACGGGCGCATTGAAGCCATGGGCACGCATCACGAATTAATCAAAAGCAACGACCTTTATAAACGATTAGCAACGTTGCAGTTTTCTGCTGATCTGCCACAATAGCCTTATTGAAAGGTGGGAACGCTATGAAATGGTTGATCGTTGTATTGGGCTGTTTGTGCGGGGTGTCCTCTGCCCAGGCAGAGACGGAAACCCTGACGCTTTCCAAGCTGATTGAACAGTTCAATTCCGTTGTGTTTATCCATGAACATGGCAAGACCGGGCGTGAACCCAAGCCTTTGGTAAAATGGGTAAAACCATTTGTCTATTCACCCTCGGGAACATTGACGCGTGACCAAATGGTAAAATTTTTCAATCTGATGAAGCGTATCAAGCGCCTGACAGGTTTGAATATGCGCATGGCACAAAAGGGTGAAAAAGCAGATTTGATTATTTCTTTTCTGCCGAAAGCTGAATTGGCAAAAAAAACAAAGCCGGGGATCAACTGTTTCGGGACCATGAAGGGAAATGGGAAAACCTATACCATTACCAGCGCACATGCCTATATTCCGTCTGATCGCCCCGATAAGACGGACCATTGTTTGATTGAGGAAACCGTACAGCTTTTTGGTTTGACCAATGACAGCACGGTTCTCAAAAATTCCATGTTTTATGAACATTCCAAACGCACCAGTATGTCTGTATCCGATCAGATTTTGCTTAAGGCATTGTATGACCCGCGTTTGAAAACCGGTATGACAAAGGATGAAGCCCAGCCGGTTGTGCGCGAAGTTATTCTCGATATTTTGAAAAAAGCCCAGGCCAGACAAAAGAAAAAACCATGAGAGATTTGCTTAAAAGTTTATTTGACCGTGCCATTGCGGCAGCGGATGCCGAAAATGTATTAGACCGTTATTTGCCACAAGATCGCACAGGCAAGGTCGTTGTGGTTGGGGCGGGCAAAGGTGCCGCCAAAATGGCGCAGGCTTTTGAAAAACACTGGCAGGGGGAAATCCGTGGTTTGGTTGTAACCCGTTACGGCCATGGTGTGCCTACCCGACAGATCGAAGTGGTGGAAGCCGCCCATCCTGTGCCGGATGAAGCCGGATTGACGGCGGCGCGGCGTATTCTGGAAATGGTTTCAGAGCTTGATGAAAATGATCAGGTCATCGCTCTGATCTCAGGTGGCGGTTCCGCCTTGCTGTCTTTACCTCTGGAAGGGGTGAGCATGGCTGAAAAGCAGGCGGTGAACAAACACTTGCTGCACAGTGGAGCAACGATTGAGGAAATCAATTGTGTGCGCAAACATCTTTCCGCCATTAAGGGCGGGCGCTTGGCAAAAGCCTGTTATCCGGCCAAACTGTTAACCTTGTCGATTTCCGATGTGCCCGGCGATGACCCCTGTGTTATCGCATCCGGCCCCACCGTGGCAGACCCGACAACCGTCGAACAGGCCCGTGCCATTTTAAAACGTTATGGCATTGCAGGCTATGACGACAAACTGGCTGAAAGTGTCAAGGAAGATGACCCGGTGTTGCACAAGGCTGAGTACCGTTTGATCGCTACCCCGCAGATGTCTTTGCAGGCGGCGGCAGATGAACTGGTAAAACGCGGTATCAATTGCATGATTTTGAGTGACCGCATGGAAGGCGAAGCCCGTGAAATGGCAAAGATGCAGGCCGCCATTGTGCGCCAGATCATTGACCATGACCAACCGATGAAAGCGCCTTGTGTTTTGCTTAGTGGCGGCGAAGCCACAGTGACGATCAAGAACCGGGCAGGGCGTGGCGGGCCGAATGGAGAATTCATCCTCAGTTTCATTGACCAGACCCGCGGACTGGATAATGTGACAGCGCTGGCGGCTGATACGGATGGTATTGACGGGTCAGAAGACAATGCCGGGGCCTGGGCGGATGCCACCTCTCTTTCACGTATGGAGGAATTGGGCCTTGATTTGCATGATTATCTGGAGAACAACCTGTCTTACGACTTTTTCGAAAAGATGGGCGACCTGTTCAGACCGGGGCCAACCCTGACCAACGTCAATGATTTTCGCGCCATCTATATTGGTGAAAAAAGCTGATGAGCGCTGAGGCAATATTTTTGAACGTCATTCTGGTACAGGCCAGACTCTATGAGGCAAAACGGTTTGATGCAGGGATCTCTATATGATTGAACCTGTCATTCTGACTGTGAAACTAGCTTGTGTGACTACGTTTTTTTTAATGCTGTTGGGCACGCCGCTGGCTTGGTGGCTGGCGCGTTCTGCCGTTTGGTGGAAAGAAGCTGTCGGGGCTTTTGTTGCCTTGCCTCTGGTTTTGCCGCCCACCGTTTTGGGCTTTTATCTGTTGATTGCTTTAGGGCCGAATAGCGCGTTGGGGCAACTGGGCGTTGCTATATTCGGTCATACCTTGCCGTTCAGCTTTGCCGGGCTTGTGGTCGGTTCGGTTATATATTCCTTGCCCTTTGTGGTTCAACCTGTTCGCAATGCCTTTGAAAATATCGGTGATAAACCGCTGGAAGCCGCTGCAACGCTACGTGCATCCGCGCTGGATCGTTTTTTTAGCGTTGCCCTGCCTTTGGCGCGGCCCGGTCTGCTCAGCGGGGCTGTGCTGGGGTTTGCCCATACGGTTGGGGAATTTGGCGTTATTTTGATGATTGGCGGTAATATTCCCGGAGAAACCAAAGTTCTGTCCATTGCCATTTATGATCATGTGGAAAGTCTGGAATGGAATGAGGCGCATGTTCTTTCCGCAGGTATGCTGGTGTTCAGTTTTCTTGTCATTCTGGTTATGATGGTGCTTGAAAAACGCCTGCGTGGAGGGCGCCCATGACACATATCCACGCACGGTTTGTTGACCAACTCGATGCATTCAAGCTGGATGTGGAATTGTTGATCCCGGCACGTGGGGTAACGGCTATTTTTGGACAATCCGGCAGTGGGAAGACAACTGTTTTGCGGTGTCTGGCCGGGTTGCATAAAGCCAGAAACGGCCATGTGGTGCTGGGAGAAACCATCTGGCAGGATGACAGCCGTTTTATTCCGGTTCATAAACGCGACATCGGCTATGTGTTTCAGGATGCTAACCTGTTTGATCATATGAATGTACGGGGCAACCTGCTTTATGGGCGCAAGCGCAGTAAGCAAACGGGCGGGGTTGATTTTGATGAAGCTGTGCGGCTGATGGGCCTGCAAGAGCTGTTGGAACGAAACCCGCAAACCCTTTCAGGGGGGGAACGCCAACGTGTGGCGATTACCCGGGCCCTGTTGTCACACCCGAAAATGCTGCTCATGGATGAACCGTTGAGTGCTTTGGACCGTTTTGCCAAGAACGAGATTATTCCCTATCTGGAAAAGCTGCATGATATTTTATCCATCCCGGTGGTGTTCATTTCCCATGACACCGACGAGGTGGAACGTCTGGCCGATCATTTGATCATCATGGAAAAAGGCCGGGTGGCAGCCAGCGGGCCCTTGTTGGATGTATTGGCGGACCCAACCCTGTTTATTGCGCAAAGCTCCAAAACCGCCAGTGTGTTTGATGCCCGCATTAGCGCATATGATGAAGATGATGCCATGACCCATATGGATATTGCCGGAACCCCCTTGCTGGTGCCGGGACCCGTTGGTGAGGTTGGAGGCAGCCATCGCGTGCGTATTTTGGCAACAGATGTCAGTCTGGCGGTGGAAAAGCCGTCACGCACAACCATCCTGAATGTGTTACAGGCAAAAATATGCGATATTCACGCGATTGATGAAGCCCGGGTGAACGTGGTTTTATGTTTGAGTGAAGAAATATCGGCCCGATTGATTGCGCGTATTTCCAAAAGATCCCTTGAGGCTTTTGGTTTTCATGTCGATCAGGTCGTTTATGCACAGGTGAAAGGCGTTTCCATGGTGGAACGCAGGAGGAGCAAATGAAGGTTGGGGCGGTTGTTTTAGCAGGTGGTCTGGCGACCCGTATGGGAGGCGGTGACAAGGGCTTGCATCAGGTCGCTGGCAAAAGCGTTCTTGAAAAGGTTATTGAAACGGTTCGCCCGCAGGTCAGTCGTATGGTTTTGAATGCCAATGGCGACCCATCACGTTTTGATTTCCTGAACTTGGAAGTTGTTTCTGATTCAGTTGAAGGTCATGTTGGCCCCTTGGCCGGCGTTTTGGCCGGGATGCAGGCATTGGAGGATTGTGACCTTGTGCTAAGCGTTCCGACAGATACGCCTTTTTTACCATCGGATTTAATTTGTAAACTGTTTCAGCCTATCCAACGCGGAGAGGCTGAAATTGTTTTGGCGCGTTCCGGCGGATTTGACCACCCGGTGGTGGCCTTATGGCCGACACGTTTGAAAGAAGAGCTGGAAAAAGCCTTGAGAGATGAAGAAATCCGTAAAATGAAAATCTGGATTTCACGTTACACTTATCAAAGTGTGGAATGGTCAACAGACCCGGTTGATCCCTTTTTCAATGCAAACAAGCCGGAAGATTTACAAGAGGCGAACGCCATGACAACCAATCCCGTCTAGGTAGTTTTAGGTATGGGGCTTACCTAGTCTTGGCGAGTGGGGTCTTTATCAACAAACTGTTATGCTCAATTCCTTATAAAGAATGAGGATACTTTCTGTGCTGCCCGTTCCCTATGATCAACTTTATTCAAGTTTGAGAAAAACGTTTTCTTCTGAAAATCTGGTCATTGATCCGTTGCGTACGCTGGCTTATGGCACAGATGCCAGCTTCTACAGGCTTGTTCCGAAAATTGTCGTCATTGTGGAAAATGAAGATGATGTTCAAAGCCTGCTGGAACAATGCGGTTTTTATGGTGTCGCTGTAACTTTTCGTGCGGCCGGGACCAGCCTTTCCGGTCAGGCGGTGACAGATAGTGTATTGGCCGTGCTCGGGGACAGCTGGGAAGGGTTTTCGCTTTCTCCAGACCATGAATATGTCAGTTTGCAGCCCGGTGTCATAGGCGGGCAGGCCAATGCAAAGCTGGCCCCGTTCGGCAAGAAAATCGGCCCGGACCCGGCCTCCATCAACGCAGCAAAGATTGGGGGCATTGCGGCCAATAATGCCTCGGGCATGTGTTGCGGGACCGCCCAAAACAGTTATCGCACGCTTGCTTCCATGCGGGTGATTTTACAGGACGGGACGTTGCTGGATACGGGCAATGTTGAAAGTATCAAGGAATTCCAGCAAAGCCATTCAACCTTGTTGAACAGTTTGTTGAGCCTGCGTCAGGAAATACTGGATGATCCGGTGCTCAAGGCGCGCATTGAAAAGAAATTCAAGATCAAAAACACAACAGGCTATAGCCTGAATGCCCTGCTTGATTTTGAAGACCCCATTGAAATTCTGCAACATTTGATGATTGGCTCGGAAGGCACACTCGGCTTTATGGCAGAAGTGACTTACCGTACCTGTGTGGAACATGCGTATAAAGCCACAGCCATGGTTTATTTTGAAACCTGTGAAATTGCTGCACGGGCCGTACAATGTTTGAAAACAGCACCCGTGGCCGCTGTGGAACTGATTGACCGTGCCGGATTACGCTCGGTTGAAAACAAAGACGCTATGCCGGATTTCCTGAAAGAGTTGCCGGAGCAAGCAACAGCCCTTTTGGTGGAGGTCCGTGCTGAAAGCGAGACGGAACTCCAAAATTTCATTGAGCGTGCCAAGGTTTCAATCTCCGGGATTTTGACATTGCAACCGGTTGAGTTTTCCACTGACCCGACCCTTTGTGCTTTGTATTGGGGAATCCGCAAAGGCATGTTTCCACTGGTCGGGGCCATGCGTGAAACCGGCACGACTGTGATTATCGAAGATGTTGCCTTTCCGATTGATCGGTTGGCCGAAGGGGTGGTGGACCTGCATTATTTGTTTTCCCAACATGGCTATGATGAAGCGATTATTTTCGGTCATGCGCTGGAAGGGAACCTGCATTTTGTATTTACGCAGGATTTTAATACCCAAAGCGAGGTGGAACGTTACGCCAAATTCATGGATTCAGTCTGTGACCTTGTGGTCAAGAAGTATGACGGTTCTTTAAAGGCGGAACATGGCACGGGGCGCAATATGGCCCCGTTTGTGGAACTGGAATGGGGGGCACAGGCATTTGATTTGATGAAGCGCCTGAAAGACCTGTTTGACCCGCAAGGTTTGCTGAATCCCGGTGTTATTTTGAATGAGGATAAAGAGGTTCATCTTAAAAATCTCAAGCCGTTGCCACCTGCCGAGGTTTTGGTGGACAAATGTATTGAATGCGGTTTTTGTGAACCCAAGTGTCCATCGCGTTATCTGACTTTGACACCACGCCAACGCATTGTTGGCTGGCGCGAAATTTCACGGATAAAGGCGGCTGGTGAAAATACCTCGGCATTGGAAAAAAAATATGCCTATCAGGGAATGGAAACCTGCGCAGCTTGTGGGCTTTGTGCCATGGCTTGTCCGGTTGGGATTGAGACCGGGGCGTTGATCAAACTGTTGCGCGGGCGCAGTGGTGGTGATCATCGACTGGGGCAATGGTTTGCGGATCATTATGGGGTTGCCATGTCGGCAACTTCGATGGGGCTGAAAGCGGCTGATCTGGCCCATGGACTTTTGGGAACCAAAGTCATGCACTCCATAAGTGAGCTGTCTCGCAAACTTATGGGAAAAAGTCTGCCTCGCTGGACACCGGCCATGCCTGTTGGCATCTCCTATAAGCCGGGTAAAGCAAAAGAAGCCGGGGAAAATATCGTTGTTTATTTGCCCAGCTGTGCAGCACGTACCATGGGGCCTGCACGCAGCGATGATAAAAAAACGCCCATGCCCGAAGTCACACATCGTTTGCTGGAACGGGCGGGTTTCACAGTGCTTTATCCTGCCGGTTTGAATGGCTTATGTTGTGGTCAGCCTTTTGAGAGTAAAGGAATGGCCGAGGCAGGCCATGAAAAATGTGATGAATTGGAGGTTGCTCTTCTTAAGGCAACACAGGGCGGGAAATATCCGGTTGTGTTTGATACCTCACCCTGTTCTTACCGCATGAAGGGGCTACAAGGCAAAAAATTACAGAGCTTTGATCTTGTCGAATTCCTGCATGATCAGGTTTTGCCGAAACTGAAGGTCCGCAAAGTGAGCCGGAAAGTGGCGGTTCATCCAACATGTTCAACACAAAAAATGGCATTGGATGCAAAGCTTCAGGCATTGGCACGGGTTTGTGCTGAAGAGGTTGTGGTCCCCGAAGGGGTCGGTTGTTGCGGCTGGGCCGGGGATAAGGGGTTTACAACGCCTGAGCTTAATGCCCATGCCTTGCGCAAATTGCCAGATAGTCTTAGCGGGGTTTCGGAAGGCTATTCCACCAGCCGGACTTGCGAGATCGGGCTATCGGAAAAAGCAGGCTTTCCCTATCGTTCCATCGTTTATTTGCTGGAAGAATGTACGCAAGGAAATTAGTTTTTCTTGCGCCGTGTTACCATGAGAAAAACCAGAACACCATAGACGCCAATGAGCATCAGGCGCATGAGTTTGGAGAGGTCTTCATGAAAGCCGAAATGTTCTTCAATTACGCTAAACAGGGCCAGTAAGAGAGCCAGACCAATAAAGGGGACAATAAAACCGAAAACCAGTTGCTTAAGGAGATGGCGCGCGGAAGGAGCGGCTGGCGGGGCAACCTCATCTGGTGCTGTATCTGGCATGTCTTGCTGCGGACTCAAGATGAGGATACCGAATGGGTCATTGCAAGCACGAAATTGGCAATGAGCAAAATAAAGAGCAGAAGGGCGCCGATTTTTGGCTCATAGAGCCAGGCGGCACCATCCAGCAGGCCTGCAATAAGGACAAGTTTCAGCATTTCGTTCTTTCCTGTTTGTTATTCTAAATCGGATAATCTTAAAAGCGGGTGGTAATCTTCCAGCAAGGCGTCTTCATCGCTGCAAAAACGTCGGGTTGTTTTGATTTTCGCATAGGCTTTCATGAGCGGGCTGGCGAAGAATTTTTTACCGGAAGTCGTTGTGATAGCCTTGATGGCACAATGGGTTCTGTCCGGAGACAGGCGTTTTTTTTCTGCCCATTTGCTGGGAGATTGAAATGTACTGCCCCAGATGCCAAGGTCCCCTTCCTTGGCACTGGCTGCCATACTGAGATAATGCGGGGAAGCATCTTTGGCAGGCTCGACGGTTCCGGCCCCTAAAGAGGCGGCGGCCAAATCCTTTTCCCCCACATAGCAGGTGGCAGATTCCCAAACGGCATTTTTAGAATTGACCCAGCAATGCAGGGCGGAAAGACGGGCCATGGTCAGTGATTTTTGCAAGTCCAGAGCAGCTGTCATTCCGCAGGACCAGAGGTGGCCGTTATGGTCGCATTGTTGACCGATCTCAGGGGCATCAATGCCGGAAAGACGGATAATACGGTTATTAACAACCAGTGTATCACCATCAATCACATTTACATCAACGGTTGGTGCCCAGAAGCTTTTTTTCTCATCCGCAGCTTGAACATCAGAACCATAAGGCAGACTGACCAAAACCAAGGTGAGTACAAAAAAGAGACGCAGCATGGGAACTCCTTGTCAAAAACGCCAGAACGAAACTTGAAACAGGACGATGATGGTAACATATTCCAGTCGTCCAAGGATCATTCCAATATCCAAAATCCATTTGGCGGCATTCGGCAGTGTACTGAAATTACCCGCCGGGCCGATAATTTCACCAAGGCCGGGGCCAACGTTTGACAAGGCGGTTGCCGCACCGCTCAAGGAAGTTGTGAGGTCCAGACCGACAAGGCCCAGTGCGATGGAGATCAGGGCAAAGGATAAAATCAGCAGGAAAAGATAAATCAAAACCGATTGACTGATTTCATTGGTGAGCTGCTTTTGGTTGATTTTCTGAACAAACACCCCTTTCGGATACAACAGTCTTTTCATCTGATGGTGAACGGACAGCCAGAGAACCTGAAAACGGAAAAATTTAACCCCCCCTGCGGTGGAACCCGAACAGCCGCCGACGAAGGTCAGGAAGAAAAAGACAACCGGGGCAAAGCTTCCCCACAGGCTGTAATCTTCAAAAGCATAGCCCGTGGTTGTGACCACAGAGATGACGTTAAATGTAGCAAGGCTGAGGGCATGGAACATGCTTTGGTCTGGCATTTCATATTTGAAAAACAGCGCACAGCACAGACACGCGATCATGACGAAAGAACTATAGACCTGCACTTGGGAGTCTGAAAAAAGTGCTTTCCACTGCTTTTTTCGCAGCGTGACCAGCATGAGGGAAAAAGGTAGAGAACCGCAAAACATAAAAATGGAAGCCGTCCAGACGAGACCCATATCAGGAAAGGCTGCAAAAGACAGGTCTGTGGTGGAGAAGCCGCCGGTGGAAAGGGTTGTCATGGCATGAACGACAGCGTCAAAGGCGCTCATTCCTTCTAGGTAATAGATCAGTCCGCAAAGGATGCTCAGCCCTGTGTAGACGGCAAAAACACCAGTGGCCATTTCACGAATGCGGGGAAACATTTTTCCGGCTGTTTCAGAAGATTCAAGCTGAAACAGTTGCATGCCGCCTGTTTTCAAAGTCGGGAAAATGGAAATTGCCATCACCACAATGCCAATACCGCCCATCCATTGCAGCAAGGCACGCCAAAGAAGAATGCCGGGGGGCATGTTTTCCAGACCACTCATGACGGTTGCACCCGTGGTGGTCAAGCCGGAAATGGTTTCAAAAACGGCATCGCTGAAAGACAGTTGCTGGGAAGAAAACATAAAGGGCAGGCATGCAAACAAGGGCAGCAAGACCCAGCAACAAACCGTAAAGAGATAGCCATGTTTCAGATGGAAATGTGAGGTGTCACGGTCACGCACGGCAAACAGGGTCGCTGCTGCAAAACCGGTGATGAGCGCGCTGACAAAAAAGGCCTCCCACTCTTCGTTATGGACCCAATAGTCGAAAAAACCCGGTACCACCATCAAAACAGACAGGGCAGCCAAAAGTCCGGAAAGGGGGAAGAGAATAGGACGAATATCCATCGCAATCCTATATAAGGTCCCCCTGCCGCATCAAGATACTAGGGTACGATTATCTTGAAACGGCAGGGGCGGGAGAACCAAGATAAGGTGGAGGTCTTGGTTCGGGGGCTAAACGAAATTAACAAAAAACAGGCTTTGTTCCGTCAGGTCAAGACAGCAAATGATAGCGGCAAGGCCTACTTTCAAATTCGATTTAACCTTGTTGAGCAAGCGAAGAAGGTCGCGTTGTTCTTCCTGACTGAGGCCGTTTTCGGCAACGTTTTTGATCTCATCTGGCAGACCATCAAGCTGTTTCAACATAGGGCGGGCTTCATCCTGAATAAAAACACGGATAATCCGACGATCCAGGGCATCTTTGCGCCTCTTGATCAGGCCGTTTTTTTCCATTCTGTCCAGCAAGCGCCCTGCTGAAGAACGGTCAATATCCATGCGTTCGGCAAGCTCGATTTGCGCAATGCCGGGTGTTTTGTCCAGAATGGACAAAGCGACCCATTTTTGGCGGGTTAAATTGAAGGGTTCCACTTTCCCGTCGATGATGACACGCAATTGATGGGCAATTTCATTGACGAGATGGGAAAGAGTGTTTTGACTGTCGTTCATCATGGGAGTATGTTGCAATAACAACTGTTGCGATGACAACATTATTTATCGCATGCGAGGTATGCAAAATTGGCATGGCTGGTGTGGGAAGGGCATATGCGTATAATTGGTGATGATGGAAACGGTTTTTTATACTTTTGAAACAGTATTTGATGTTTTAGCTATACCGGCCATTCTGCTGGCATTGGCGATTGCTCTTGATGCTGTTGTGTTTACAAAAGGTAAGAAGAAGGCACTGCTTTCCCTTATTGCACTGGCTGTTCTGGGGTTCATAGGCGGTTGGCTGATTGATGGCGCTTCCCACAACGGGTTACATTTTTATGAGATCGGAGGCGCATTGATCGGCATTGTGATTTTCGATTTTATTTTTTACCGCTTCAAACCAGGCAAGAAAAAGAAAAAACACCATCAAGATCCTCAAGCCAGCGAGTGAGCGGGCTGAAAGCAGGTCTGGGCATGGTTTGGTAGGGTGAATTTTGTGAAGGTTGTTTTTTTATAAAGTTGTTGCAAATAATTATTACTTGCTATAATTCATGATCGATACTGATAACTATTCTCATTTATAGGATTCGTAATGAAGTTCGTTCATCTTTTGAAGTCATCCGCGTTGGGTGCAGTTATGTTCGCCACCGCAGGCGTTGCTCACGCCGCAGAGCCGAGCGCACAGGAAATTATCCAGACCTATTCCGATATTGCTCAGGCAATGTATCAGGATTCGTTGACGCAAGCTGTGAAACTAAAGGCAGCTATCACACAATTGATTAATGAACCGAGTGAAGAAAACTTAAGTGCGGCAAAAAAAGCATGGAAGGCCGCACGTGTTTCTTATCAACAGACGGAAGGGTACCGTTTTGGTAATCCGGTTGTTGACGATTGGGAAGGCAAAGTCAATGCCTGGCCGCTGGATGAGGGGTTGATTGATTATGTTGATGCCTCTTATGGCAAGGAATCCGATGAAAACCCGGCTTATACCCTGAATGTGATTGCCAATGAAAAACTGGTGATGGGCAAAGAGACTGTGGATGCATTGCAGATTACGCCTGAACTTCTTTCCGGCAAGCTGCATGAAGCACAGGAAGTGGAATCCAATGTGGCAACCGGCTATCACGCCATTGAATTCCTGTTATGGGGGCAGGACCTGAATGGAACCGGCCCGGGAGCGGGTGCGCGCAAAGCAAGTGATTACGATCTCAAGAACTGCACCAACGGTCATTGTGAGCGCCGTGCACAATATTTGAATGCCGCAACCGATTTGTTGGTGTCAGACCTTAAGGACATGGTTGCCGCCTGGTCGGAAAAAGGACAGGCCCGTACGGATATTATGGCAAAAAATGATAACGATAAACTGGCAACTGTCCTGAGCGGGCTTGGTTCCCTGTCCTATGGGGAACTGGCAGGTGAACGTATTAAGCTGGGGGTTCTGTTGCATGACCCGGAAGAGGAACATGATTGCTTTTCCGATAATACACATAATTCCCATTATTATGATCAGGTCGGTATGAATGCCATTTATACAGGGCGTTATAAGCGCATTGACGGGTCTGTTCTGTATGGGCCAAGCCTTGCTGAATATGCCAAAGCCAAGGCACCGCAAGCCAATGCCCGTCTGGTTAATCTGATGAAACAGACCGATGCCAAGATGCAGGTTATGAAAGACACAGCCGACAGCGGGAAAATGGCATATGACCAGATGCTGGGGGCAGGAAATGATGCGGGCAATAAAATTCTTCTGGATGTGGTGGACGCGTTGGTCAATCAGGCCCGCGGCATTGAACAGGTGGTTTCAGAACTTGGTTTGAAAATTGAACTCGAAGGCTCCGATAGTCTGGATAACCCCACGGCTGTTAACTAAGGAAGCTTTCTCAAAGATAACGAGAAAACAGGATATGTGAATGTCGATATCTCCATACCGGGAGATCGGCAGGAGCGCGGCTTCGGTCGCGCTTTCTGCCGTTGTTCCTTCTTTTCTTAAAGTGTTTGTTAGCGTGTTATTTATGCCCATGATCGCATCCGCGGCAAGTCTGGACTTTTCTTTGGGCAAGGCGTTGTTTGATCGCCCGTGGACATCTGCACCAGCCTCTACACAGGCGACAGATGGTTTGGGGCCTTTGTTCAACGCACGTTCCTGTCTGGCCTGTCACCCTCAAGGTGGGGCGCGTGGCGTGATAACCTATCGGCAAAATGGTGAAATCGGCGGTATCGGATATGTTGTGCGTCTGGGCAATGAAAAAGGCGAAGCCGACCCGATTTATGGACGCCAGATTCAAACCAATGCCATCCACGGGCAGAAAGCCGAAGCCCGCGTTTTCTGGAAGAATGGTTCTTATGAATTGCATGATCTGGCTTATGGGGAGATGTCGCCACGTACCAAAGTTGCCGGCCGTTTGTCACAACCGCTTTTCGGTCTGGGATTGCTGGAACAGGTCAGTGATGAGACGCTTCTTCATTTGTCAGACCCGGATGATCGTGATCAGGATGGCATTTCAGGGCGGGTGAACCTGATCAACGGGCAGATCGGCCGCTTTGCCTGGAAAGCAACGGCCCCCAGTTTGCGTATTCAGGCGGCCAATGCCTTTGCCAATGATATCGGGATGTCCACCCCCCTTCATCCGCAACACTTTGGAGACTGTACTTCGGCTCAAAAGGACTGCTTGAAAGGCCCTCATGGGGATAGTCCGCAATATGACAATCTTGAAATTAACAGTCAGATGCTGGACCTGATTGAGGTTTATCTACAAGGGCTAAAGCCGCCACTTGCCAAGGTTGCAGGAAAAGGGCGCGCTGTTTTTAAAGAAATTGGCTGTGCGGCCTGCCATATGCCTGAACTGCCTTTAACATCAGGAGGCACTGTGGCGGCTTATAGTGATCTTTTGCTGCATGATATGGGGGAAGGATTGGCCGATGGCATCCGTGAGGGTGAAGCTACTGGCCGGGAATGGCGCACACAACCGCTGTGGGGAACATCGCGCACGCAACGTTTCCTGCATGATGGCCGTGCTGAAACGGTTCAGGCGGCGATCATGTGGCATGGCGGTGAAGCAAGCCGTGCTCAAGCGAATTTTCAATCCCTTTCAGAAGGGAAGAAAAATGAACTCATTACGTTTTTAAACAATCTTTGATGAAGGAGAGCCAATGAAACGCCTGATGATGATTTTTGCCATTTGTGCGCTGTCGCCTCTTTGCGCGCAGGCAGCACCGAGTGCACAGGCTGTGTCCTTGAAAGTTTCCAAGGGTTACATTTTACCGGCATATGAGGACCTTGCCGGGCGCGCCCTGGAACAGGCTGCTTTGTGGCATAAAACATGTGAACAAGCCCCTTTACGTGCCGCCTATCAAAAAACGGCTGATGCTTGGGCACATGTACAGCAGATCACTTTCGGACCAATCAGTCTGTTGCTCAGGCGTGACCGGTTGTATCACTGGCCGGAACGGCGCAATGCCACATCCAAGGGATTGAACAATCTCCTTGCCATGAAAGATAAGAAACAACTGGCCCCTGAGCGTTTTGCAAGTGCCAGTGTTGCCGTTCAGGGATTACCTGCGTTAGAACGGGTTTTGTATGCAAACCTGCTGGATGATCCGATGGGCTGTGATGTCGGGCGCGCAATTGCCGATAATATTGCAGATATAGTGCAGGGAAATCTAAAGGATTGGCGAGAAACTATTTCTTATCTGGAAGAAGGCAAAGCCCATCCGATCTATTTTGATAATATGGAAGAGGTTGCCAATCGCCTGTTTACGGAATTGCTCGCGGGCTTCCAGATGATTGCAGATCAGAAAATTGCACTTCCCATGGGCAGTCGTGCTAAAAAGGCCAAAGGGAAACGGGCGGAGGCATGGCGTAGCCAGCGTTCGGTGCGCTACATTCAGGAAAATGCATCTGGTCTTCAGGCAATGGCTAAACCATTTCTTTCCTTCCTGCCGCAGGATGCAGCGGATGAGGTGAGCACCCGGTTGAGGGAGTATGTTGAGGCTGCAAAAAAATTACCTCATCCCTTGAAGGATGCCGTCAAGACGCAAGAAGGGCGGGAAAAGTTAAGCCATTTTATCGAAATCAACCGTTCCACCCGAAATGTGCTGGTGGAACAGTTCACCCGGCATTTGGGGCTGACAGTCGGTTTTAACAGTCTGGATGGAGATTGAAGATGCAGCGTCGTACTTTTGTTAAAACGTCTCTTGCAGGGGTGGGGGCTATTACATTTTGTTCAACCGCTTTGCAGGCAAAACCGACTGAACAGGGCTGGCTGAATGGTTTCAAGGATCGAAAAGGGCGTTACGGTGTGGCTGAAATTGCCCCCGATCTGTCTGTAAAACCGTTGTTTTATGCGCCTGTCAGATTACATGGGCTGGCTTTGTCACCAAATCGCGGTGATGTGGTTGCTCCGGCACGTCGCCCAGGGACAACATTATTTGTATTTGATTTGGCAAAACAGGCCGTTCGTTTGATTGAAGCTGCGCAAGGACGGCATTTTTATGGTCATGCTGTGTTTTCGAATGACGGGAAACGGCTATTTACCACAGAAAGTGCCTTTGATGAGGAACGCGGAGTTATTGGTATTTACGATGTGCAAAATGGCTACAGGCGGTTGGGGGAATGGGATAGCGGCGGAATTGGCCCCCATGAAATGCATCTTTTCAAGGATAAACTTGTCATCGCCAATGGCGGTATTTTGACCCATCCCGCTACAGGCCGGGCGAAGCTGAATATCGATACGATGGAACCGAACCTGACTCTAATGGATATATCCGATGGGCAGCAGGTGGTGCAATATCGCTTGAGTTCGGATTTGCATCAGCTTTCCATCCGGCATCTGGATGTTAATGAAGGGGGCACAATCTTTATCGGTTTACAGGATCAATTGACCAATCGGCGCGATTTGCCATTGGTCTGGCACCTATTGGATGATGAACTCAAACCTTTAACAGAGCCTCAACAAGGATGGCGTTTGTTTAATGGTTATGTAGGCAGCGTATGTGCCAGCCCCCAAGGGGTTTGTGTATCTTCCCCAAGGGGGAATGTGGTACATGGTTGGTCTGCCACGGCACAAATGACACAACATCAGCAAGATGTTTGCGGTTTGGCCCGCATGGGGAAAGGCAGCTTTCTGTTAACTTCGGGGCAAGGGGTTATTCGCGACAGCAAGGGGCGTCAGGTGCGTTATGACATGCAGTTTGACAATCACTGTGCTGTGTTCTGATTCGGTTGGGGAAAAGGGGTATACCTCTTTTCCCAACGATGAGGGCCGTGTTTGGCGATTAATATGTGTGAGAGGCACATTAAAATTTATAAACTTTAACTGGAAATTGAAACTTCCTTTAACTGCGATTAATTGAAAAACTCTATTTCGGTTTTTAGTGTTTTTTTGTCTCAAGAAACAGCAACGGCATGATAATTTTCATTAAATGCGAGTTAAATATGATAATATAACTCGTAAAAAGGGTTTGTGTCATGCAATTCTCGGCCAGCCATAAGATGATCGCCTCAATGGTTTTACCGCTTCTGGTGTTTTTGGGCGGGGTGTTGTTACGTTCGCATACGCTGTGGGAAGAGTTGCAGAGCGTTGAAAAAAACAGGGTGAATGAAGCTTATCAGGTGATAGATCAGGCTCTGGAGGTTGCACTTGAGGATCTGCGCTTCATTCGCCAAAATACAGATCTGACCGTCTATATCGTGACAGGGGCTGAGGGCAGACGCAAAGAATTTGAACAGTTCCTCATTGGTTTGTCGGATGCCAAGAAGGTTTATCAACAATTACGCTATATTGATAACAGCGGTATGGAACGTGTGCGGGTGGATAATAACGGGCAAGCCGTTAGCATTACCGAGCTGAGTAACAAGAAAAACAGATATTACGTAGAAAATGCAGCGACCCTGCAAGCAGGACAGGTTTTTATTTCACGGCTGGATTTAAATGTCGAAAATGGCAAAGTGGAAAAACCCCTGAGACCCATGATCCGTCTGGTCGCACCCGTTTTCATAGAAGGTAAACGCCGTGGTGCTGTGGTCATCAATTATATGGCGGATGAATTTTTGAACAAGATGCGCGATATTTTGGGGTTTGGCATTGAAGGCTATGTGGTGAATAAACAGGGCTACTGGCTGATTGGCCCGCCAAATTCGTTTGAATGGGGCTTTATGTTTGCCCGGCAGGAAACAATTGGGCAGACTTATAAAACCGAATGGGCGGCTTTTATGGGCGGTGAAAGACAGATAGCCACCCGGAACGGTATTTTTTTCAGCCGCCTGTTTACCCCGGTTTATGGAAATCTATCTTCTGCTCCAAACAGCTTTGAGGGCATTTATATTATTTCGCGTGCCGCACTCGGCACTTGGATAAAACGTGAAATCGAGAGCCATTTTTTGGAGTTTATGGCCTTTGCCATTGTTTTGTTTCTGGTCGGTTTTGCGTCACGCAAGGTTATTTTGCTACAGGATGATGAGGCTGGACGCGAAAACATGATGCGCGAAAGGCTTGCAAATGCCCTTCAGGCCTCCGAAAAAAAGAATACGGCCATTGTTCATATCTCTCAGGAGGGGATTCTCACCTGCAACGAAACCGGTTCAATTATAGATGCAAACCCGGCGGCACAGAAAATGCTGGCCATGACCAAACAGGAATTGGCAGGCGAGAATATATATGATTTCATTGAACATAATGATGGTCAAATTCTGTTTTCCGGGGTACGGGATTTTGACCATGCCCCGGCTCTTAATGTTGTATTACGTCGCAAGGATAAAACAACATTTCACGGGGAACTGATAATCACCGAGACCCTGAACGATGGGCTGGAGAAAAAATTTACCGCTTTTTTGCGCGATGTCAGCGAGCAAAGGGCTTATGAGCGTCATTTGAAAAAACTGGCCATGTTTGACCCGCTGACAGGCTTGCCAAACCGCCATAGCCTGAATGATTGCCTGACACGTTTGGGCAAGGAAGCTGCCCAGATGGAAAGTGAACATGCCCTTGTTCTGGTTGGGCTGGATGAATTTCATATCATTAATGATAGCTTGGGTCATCATATCGGTGATGAGGTTCTGATCAGTGTTGCGCGCCTGTTGGAAGACCTGTTTCGTGATGCCGTCCTCATTGTACGTTTGACGGGAGACGAGTTCTGCGTTGTTTTGCAAATTGGTAACGATGAACATAAAGCCATTGAAGCCTGTGAACGCATTGTCGATGCCTTTCGGAATGCCCTTAAGGTGAATAGCCATGAAATTCATATCAGTATGAGTATCGGTGTGGCCTTTGAACCAAAGGATGGTATTACACCAACGGATATTTTACAGCATGCCGATAGTGCGATGCATCGTGCCAAGGCCCAAAGCCGAAACTCCTTTGCGCTTTATACCGAGGATATGGGAATGAGGCTGTCACGGCGTATGCTGCTGCGCAATAAACTGGAAGATGCCATGTCTCTAAAAGCGCTTGAGGTGTTTTTCCAGCCGTTGATTGATGCCAAAACCCAAAAGATCGCCGGGGCGGAAGCTTTGCTGCGCTGGAATGATGCTCAACTGGGTATGATCAGCCCGGAAGAATTTATTCCGGTTGCCGAAAAAACAGGGCTGATTGTGCCGATCGGGGAATGGGTGTTGAAACGTGCCAGCCAGTTTGCCAAGGTGATGAGAGAAGATATCCCAGATTTCTTTGTTGCTGTTAATGTTTCCCCCATCCAGTTTATGGCCCGTGACCTTTCAGAACTGGTGGGAGATATTCTAAACCGTTATGAACTGGATGCCGATGCACTGGAGATCGAGCTGACGGAAGGGATTTTGTTGCAGGATCCTGTCGGGGCGGAACAATCGTTACAGAATCTGGTGAATATGGGCGTGAGTGTGTCCATTGATGATTTCGGAACCGGCTATTCGAGCCTGAGCTACCTGAGTAAATATCCCTTTAAAACCCTGAAGATTGACCGGGCCTTTGTCAAAGGCCTGCCTGAGGATAAATCTTCCAAAGGCCTGGCTTCCGCGATTTTATCCATGGCGCGCGAACTGGAATTGAATGTGATAGCTGAAGGAACGGAAACCATAGAACAGGTAGAATGGCTCGCCAATGCCGGAGCACATATTTTACAGGGCTACTATTTCAGCAAACCTATTCCTCAAGACGAGTTTGTGGGGAAGGTGCGCTCCTGATGTAAAAAAAACCCTGCAAACCAAGGTTTGCAGGGCAAGTATACTCTTGAGGGATAACGAATGGACTGGTGAAAATAATAGCCGCGTTCACATCACTAAAAGCGATGCACCAGTCCCGGCTATGAAGAGAGTATGTGTGATGCTGTCTGATATGCCTGTGACGGCTGTCACATCAGTTTGAAAAAATTAAAAAAAATGGAATAAAGGCCGAAAAAAAGCCGCATCAGGTGGATGCGGCCGGGAAGTTTCGGGAATGAAAAAGTTCTCTTGGAGAAACAAGCTTTACTACTGCTCTGTAGAATATCCTCTGGGTGAAGGGTATGTTCGAAATCTTGTCTCTTCAATAAAGAGAGTATCGCTTAACGGACTGTTAAAGTCTGTGACAGGGATCACATAAAACAAAAAAAAGCTTGCGTGTGACTCTTTAGTCACCCCGCACTTGTTCCACCATATCTGAAAGTTCTTCAATATTGCGTACAACAAGGCCGTTTTTCTTGCGTTCTACAAAGCCTTTACGTGCGAGGTCATTCATTACCCGGGCAACGGTTTCGCGGGTGGAACTGATACGGGAACCTATATCGGCATGAATGGGAATGGGAGTAATGAAGGCTTCATCTTCATCCACCATATTTTCACGGGCTTGGCGCAGAATTTCAGCATGCACCCGGTTGGCCGCCCCTAATGTGGAAAGGTCCATGATGCGCTCATTTGAAATGCGAATGATATGGGCCATGTTTTTGAGGACGCGTTCGGCCACAATGGGGTGGCCGGTCAAAAGGCTCATAAAACGGCTTTGGGGCATGGCGGCAAGCAGGGATTTATCAATCGCCATCACACTGGCAGAACGCGGCAGGCCGTCAATGGCTGCCATTTCACCGAATTGTTTTCCTTCGGTGAAATCATCCAGTGTAATTTCTTTACCACCAACGGTATAAATGACAATGCGTACCCGGCCGGATACAATGAAAAAGACATCTGTGCTTTCGGCCTGGCGGTCAATGATCTGTTCTTGCGGGTCATACCATTTCCAGCGGCATTGCTTGTTAAGTTGTGCAATGACGTCATCAGGGAGACCGTTTAACAGGTTGATATGCGCAAGTGTCTGGTTCGTCACGGATAAATGGCCCTTGTATCAAGTTCTCTTATTGTGCGTTGTTTAGGGATAATGTGCAAC
Source organism: Terasakiella sp. (assembly GCA_050297075.1). Taxonomy (GTDB): domain Bacteria; phylum Pseudomonadota; class Alphaproteobacteria; order Rhodospirillales; family Terasakiellaceae; genus Terasakiella. The sequence continues at coordinate 318,390 of JBNKSC010000025.1, read as the reverse complement.
AGGCAGATTGAATCGAAAACGATTCGAAAAATGATTCGGAATCGATTCAAAAAAACTGCATATGGAGTTCTATTATCTTGATAAATGTTGTTCGGGTTTTATTAAAAATTCTTATTTGAACAAAACTGTTTTAAGGCCATTCATCAAAATACGATGTTCAACATGTGCACGTACAGCGCGAGACAGAACGCCATTTTCGATGTCTCGACCCATCGCTTTCAGTTTTTCAGGTGTATAGGTATGGTCAACACGTTCAACCGCCTGTTCAATAATGGGGCCTTCATCAAGATCGCTGGTGACGTAATGGGCTGTTGCCCCGATGATCTTGACACCTCGCTCATGGGCTTGCCGGTAAGGATTGGCCCCTTTGAAGCTGGGCAGGAAGGAATGGTGGATATTGATGCAGCGTCCGCGCAGTTTTTCACACATGCGTGGAGAAAGAACCTGCATGTAGCGCGCCAGCACCACAAGGTCGATTTCCAGATTTTCGATTAAATCCCACAGGGCGTTTTCCTGTTCGTCTTTTGTCTCTTTGGTTACCGGCATGTGATAATAGGGAATGTCATGCCACTGTGCGAGTCGCTCCAGATCGGGATGATTGGAAACAATAGCCGGGATTTCGGCATGGAGTTCCCCGGTGCGGTAACGATAAAGCAGGTCGTTCAGGCAGTGGTCGAATTTGGAAACAAGCAGGAGAAGGCGTTGCTTGCGGTTTGCATCATGGATGCCCCAGACCATCTGAAAACGTTCGGCCACACGGGAAAACTTTTTCGCCAGTTCGAAAGCATCCGGGGTATAGGGGCCGGGGGAAAAGACCGTGCGCATGAAAAAACGCTCTGAAACCGGGTCGCCAAAATGGGCAGACTCATTGATAAAGGCATCCTGATCAGCCAAAAAACCGGAAACTTGCGCCACAATCCCGGTATGGTCCGGACAGGAAATGGTCAGAATATATTTTTGAGGAAGTGTCATGATTATTACTTAATTTTTTTGAACCCAGAATTGATACATGCTTGCAAAAGTTGAAGGGTTTTCTTTTTCGAAGATTTCCCATTTCTTTAAATCATAAAGATTATCGGGATCATGATAACAGGACAGGTATGCGTTTCGTGTACGATTGTCTAGCTCAAACCCTAAAAATTTCAGGTCCAGTTTTTCAATGATTTGAGCAATTTGTGGAATGGTAAACCTATGTTCCTGTTCATGTAAAATCAAGTCTCTGCAATTGCTGAGACTGTAAAAGTCCCTACTTTTTGCAATCTTTTCGAATTCTGCCGTTTCACTCTGAAAAATGTTCTGGCGAATAGTACGAATATCTTGAGCGCTATGCAATTTCGTGTCTGGTGTGATTGACTCGCGAAAGCTTGCAATGTGGGCACGGGCACGCTCACTGTAGAGGGCGATAAACATTGTGCCTTGCGGGCGTAGTACATCGTATAAGGCTTTCCAGCCTTTGATGGGGTCAGCCATATGATGTAAGACGCCAATGCTTTCAATATGGTCAAATTCTTCGTTTAGTAAGCGGATATCCAATATATCTCCTTGTACAAAATTAACCCCTTGAATGCCGTATTCCTGTGTTTTCCGACAGGCGTATGCAAGGCTGGTTTTGCTCAGGTCAAGGGCAGTCAGGCGCTTATGTTTGATGCGGCTTGCAGTGTGCAAAACATGCTGGCCTGTTCCGCATCCTGCGATAAGAATATGAGAGATCGGCAGTGTGGTTGTTTTACGCAGAAGATAGCGTTGGGCAAGACTGTCATAAGTTTCTGGGTTTTTGTAAAGCGCGGTATCAATCCATCTTGGGTACGGGTTTTCTTCATATTGCTTTTGTACCGCTTGAGATGTTTCATTACTGATGTTGGTCAGGCTCTTTATCGTCGCGGCTAGTTTTATTTCGGTCTCGCGATTATTAATATGTAGATTAAGCACTTGTCTGGGTAAAACGGTTTTGAGAAATTCAGATAAGTCGTAATTGTAAAGTGGCCGATATAATGCCAGTGATAACAGGTTGGCGGGTGTTAGCTCCTGTTTTTCAAGCCTTGCAATTTCCTGTTTTTCTTCCGGGGTTTCAAAAAAAACGAATTCACTGATAAAGCAACCAACGGCTAATGCTTCAAAAAAACTAGGGTAGGTTGTTTTTATCCATTCTGTGTTGTTAAACAGGATGAATTTTCTAACATTGGCCAAAAGGTGTTCAAGTTCTGCATGAACAATCGGTGCTTTTTTAAGCAGGGCAATAAGAAGAGGTTGCTGGTCCAGTATTTTGATTGTTTGATTTGTTATTTGATGGTTATGGATTTCTCTCATAACAGGATGAGACAGGAGTAATCTGCAAGCACAGGCGGATATAACAATAGGTCGGATTTCTTTTTGTGTTTTGAGGAGAAACAGTAAGATATGTTCAACCTTTTCATCGAATTCTTCAAAGGTCATATTCTCCAGAACACTGCTTAGTGTTGCGGGAAGTACTTCGTTACCAGCATCATGTTTGAGCAAAACGCCATAGGCGTTAAGTGCTTTGCCTGCCTGTCCTGTTTCAAAGAACACCCCTCCTATATTGTTGTAGGCTTTCCAAAGTTGGGGATTGATGCGAATTGCTTCTTCGTAATGGGCTATGGCCTGTTGGGTATTACCTGTTTCTCGGAAAGCATTGGCCAGATTGAAGTGACCTTCTGCGTATTGGGGTTGTAGTTTGACAACATGCAGGTAATTCTGGATGGCTTGGTCCCAATGCCCGGTTTCTTTAAGCGCATTACCCAAGTTTAGATAGGCATTGACATGGTTGGGGGCGAGGGAAAGTGTTTTTTTACAATGATTGATGGTTTGATCAAATTCGCCTTTCTCATAGGCAATTACAGCAAGGTTGTTATGTGCATCGGCGTAGTCTGGTGCCAGTTGAATGGCATTGAGGCAATTCTTACGCGCTTCGCTTAATTTGTTTGTTTTAATAAGAATCGCACCTATTGCGTTATAGAGGACAGGATGGCTGGGTGCCTTTTTGAGAAGTGATTTACATTTTTTCAGGGCGGGCTGATATTTACCTTGTTGGATAAGTTTTACAATTTCATTCATTGTAAGTTGAAAAGTCTGTTGGGAGACCATGTTTTAGAGACTTTCATCAATGATCATGGCTGCACCGCCGCGCCGAGCATCGCCGACGCCGTCGAAACGGCCGGTTTCAAGGTTGGCGCGAACGGAATGTACGCCGCCGAAAAAGAGGTTTTGCCTATCCCACACTTTATATTGCGTCACATGTTCTGCAAGTTTTTCTGTTGCTTCTTCGGGGTAGCCCGGTTCCACATTCAACAGCCCCTGTTCAAAATGCATGCGCGGGGCAGCAACGGCTTCTTCAAGGCTGAGGTCGAATTCCAGCAGATTGATCAGAACTTGCAAGACGGCTGTACGAATGCGGTTTGACCCACCGGAACCCAAAGCGACATGAATGGCGTCATCACGCAGCAACAGGGTGGGCGACATCATGGAACACATGCGTTGGTCCAGCGGCCATTGGTTGAAGCCATGCGGGTTGATATCTTCTTCCCCCAGCATATTGTTCAGCATCACCCCTGTCCCGGGCAGGATATGGCCGCAGCCTTCCCCGTTAGAGATGGTGAGCGAGGCGGCATTGCCGAATTTATCAATGGTGCTCATATGCGTGGTACCCCTCAAGGCTTGAGGACGTCCAAAAATTTGATCCTGATAGGTTTTGAGATAGTCGGGAGACAGCATTTTAAGCTGGGCTTGTGCCGCCCCGTCCTCCAAGGCTGCATCAATGCGTGCTTTGTTGGTCAGCCCCATAATCTGGCTGAGGCGTTCCACATGGTCACGACAACCGAATTCCAGATCGCGAAACCCGGCTTTTTTAATCAGCTCAAGGGCAAAGGCGATCAGCAAGCCACCGGTTGAAGGGGCCGGATTGGTGAAAAAATGGGAACGCCCGTAATCCACCCGCAAGGGGGTACGTTTTTTAACCTCATATGCCTTGAGGTCTTCAAGGCTGAGGTGACCGCCCTTTGCACGGCAGTCTTGTGCGATGGTTTGCGCAATTTCGCCGTGGTAAAACAGGTCACTGCCTTCGTGTGACAAGGCTTCAAAAAGAGTGGCCGTATCCGGGTTTTTGAAGGTTTCGCCTTCACGCATTAACTGATCGGGTTGAGAACGACTGGCATATAGCGCCTTGCTTTCAGGGCTGGCGATATAGATTGCCTCGACGATATCAAAGATGGAGGCCTGCATGGCATTGACGGTGACGCCTTGTTTTGCCATTTCAATGGCCGGGGCGACAATCACATCCATGGGTAGGCTGGCAAGGTCCTGATGGGCGGCAAACAAGCCTTTGACTGTACCCGGGGTGGCAATCGCGCCGCGCCCAATGTGGAACTCCTGCTTGACGGTGCCGAAGTCTGCCAAAATGGGATAGAAGTCCGGCGCCGGGTGGTATGCCTTTGGGGTCTGGGTGAAAAAGTCATAGAGAACGGGGTTTTGTTCATGTGCGTGGGCTAGTAAAAAACCACCCCCGCCTAAGGAAGAAAGGACAGGTTCCACAATACAGGAAGCACACATGGCGGCCAAAATGGCATCAAAGGCATTGCCGCCTTCTTCCAGCATCATGGCACCGGCCTTCACGGTTAGTGGATGACCGGCTGCGATTGCTCCATTCGTTTTGCCCATTGTCTCCCTTCCCCTTAAATTTGTTTTTAGCGCGGCGCAGCAGCTCTTTTCAAACGGTCATTTATAGCAAGACCCAGGCCGTCTTGGGGAATGGGGGAAACAGCCATGCGCACATAGCCGTTGCGGTCCAGTTCCCGCATCATGGCAAACAGGTTAGCCGCTGCTTCGTTAAGATTGCCTGAAGAACTGAGGTTCAGGGTTGCCTTTTCGCAATGGGGGCCGAAGCCAAGCAGAATTTCACCATCTTGTAGATCGGTTGCATTGAGCCGCATGGGCAGGGTAGGGGCGTAATGGCTGGTGAGCATGCCCGGTGATTTGGGGGCATCCGGGGCATCGTCGGGGAAAATCAAGGGGCCGACCACGCTTTCCAGGTCTTGGATGGAAACGCCGCCGGGGCGCAGGAATCCAACGCGTTCTCCACAACAATCCACCACGGTTGATTCAAGGCCGACCATACAGGCCCCACCATCCAGAATTATTTCAACCTTGCCGGGCAGGGATTGTGCTACATGGTGGGCCTGTGTCGGCGAAATCTGGCCGGATTTATTGGCGCTGGGGGCCGCAATCGGGCGTTCGCTTGCGTGCAATAAAGCCGTTGCAATGGGGTGGTTGGGCAGGCGAATGGCAACTGTATCAAGCCCCGCGCTGACCAGCAGGGAAAGGCCGCTGTCTTTTTTACGTGGTAAAACGAAGGTGAGCGCACCGGGCCAGAAACGTGCGGCCAGTTTTTCAGCATTGGGGGTGAAATGGGCAAGTTTTTTTGCTGTTTCCAAGTCTGCTACATGAACGATCAGCGGGTTGAAGGAAGGCCGTTCCTTGGCGGCAAAAATACTGGCCACCGCCTGTTCATTGGTGGCATCTGCACCAAGGCCGTAAACCGTTTCCGTGGGAAAGGCAACCAGCTGTCCCTCGCGAATCAAGGTGGCGGCGCGCTGGATGTTTTCCTCACTGGGGGCGAATATGTTCGATAGGTCAGTCATGGTGTTTTCTGCATACATCCATGCTGCTTAAAAAGAAAGTAAAACCGTGATGTGAGGCAGGACGCACAAAAAAAGGTGCCCTCCTGTAGAGAGCACCTTTTAACAATGAAACAGATCAATTTACTTTTTCATTTTACCGTGCTGCATGCCCATGCCCATTTCCCCGGCTTTTTTGACCATAACATCCACAGTCATTTCCCCGGCTTTTTCAAACACCAGTGTCAGTGGGAATTTCGTGCCTTCTTTCAAAGGTTCGTTCAAACCCATGAACATCACGTGCAGACCGCCCGGTTGCAGCATGGTCATGCCTTTTGCAACTGCAATTTCGGGAACCTGACGCATTTTCATGACACCGTTGTCGTGAATATGAGTATGCAATTCGGTTGCTTTGGAAACATTTGCTCTTGCAGAAACCAGCTTGTCGGCATCACCGGTGTTTTTAATGGTCATAAAAGCAGCGCCTGCGCGGGCCATGCCGGCAGATGCACGTGCCCAGACGTTCTCTACCGTAATGTCACCAGCCCAGGACGGGGTGCTCAGGCCTAAAACCAATGCAGCCGCCAAAGCGAAACGTTTCATCATGTCAAACTCCAATCTATAAGAAGGCCACCTCTTATATGGCGCTTATTAGGACAGTTTCTTATAGAAAAGTCAATGGATTGGCGCGGATATGGAATGGGGCTGACCGCTTGATTTAAAAACCACCTGTGCCCCTTTGAAGGCCAGTTCTCCACGTTTACCGTAGTGGGGCAGAGGGTGCATGATGGCGTTTAAAGGTTCACTGCCTTCGGCTTCTATGACCAGATAGGGAAAGCCCTGTTCCTGACGTCCTGACCAAATGCGCACTGTTGACCCTTCTGGGGCGGTGAAACCGGGCTGTGCCAAATGCCATTTTTGGATGGCTTCCTTGATACGTTCCTGATCGCCCATCAGAATGAATGGTTTTTGAAAAGAAGGGGCTTTTCGCTGTAAAATCGTCCCATCAACCAATCCAAAAATTAATTCGCGTGCAGTTTCTGCAAATTCGGCTGTGCCGTGCACCAGAACAAGTTCCACATTGGAAGCCAACATCACATCGCGCAATGTGGGCGGGGCTTCATTTGCGGCCAGTTTACGAAACAGGTTGAAATCCGGGTCAAGACTGACAGCCACAGGGCGTTCAGGCAGGGAGAGGCTTGTTTGGATCATACGCCCCTGAGCAGGGATGGATTTTTCAACATAGCCATTGCCCATTCCAATTTGTAAAGGGACGGGTGTTTTGAAAAGCGGTTTATCCTGCATGAGATGCAGATTCACTTGCCAGTTTTTTCCGGTTCCCTTTTTTGATTCGCCACTTAACCCCTTGAAGGAAGGAGCACCGGTTTGATACAGCCATTGTTGGAAGTATTGCTTCAAGTCCCGAGAACTGGCGTCTTCAAAAGCTTTTTGGATTTCTACCCAGCTTGCGACCTTGAACTGATTGTTTTTCCAGAACTGGCGCATGGCGTTGATGAAGATGTCTTCCCCCAACTGGTAGCGCAGCATATGAAAAATAAAGGCGGCCTTGTGATAGCCGATGACTTGTGAGGCCTGTCCGTGTTTGCCGACAAATTCAATAACCGGTTTGTCGCGTTCTGCGGGCAGGGCGCTATAGTCGCGCAGCCAGGACAGACGCATTTCTTTGGCTTTTTGTTTCGAAGCATTTTCAGCCGTCATATAGTCGGCCATATAGGTGGTCAGCCCTTCTGCCCAATTGCCTTTCTGATAGTCTGGGAAAACCCCGTTACCCCAGTAGTTATGCAGAATTTCGTGGCCCAGAGAGGATTCCTTGATGAAGGGCAGGTGCAAAACCTGTTTGCCTATATAGGTGAGCCCGGCAAAACCGTATCCGACAGGAACCGGGGCGGCAATGATATTGAAACCTGCAAAAGGAAAGGGACCGATCTGTTTGGAAAAACGTTCAATATATTGTGCTGTACGTTCCAGATAAGCTGCGGACAGGGCGCTCATATCTTCATAAAAATAGGTGCGCAGACGCAGATTGTCCGTTTTCTGTTCTTCAATCCGGTAGGGCCCGGCAAACAGTGCTAACCCTTCTGTCGGTTTATCCATTTGGAAGCGGGCGTTGTAGTGCCCGCTTGCATTTTTTTCTTCACTGATTTTGCCGGGCAGGATGGTGACCAGAGGGGAGGAAAGGCGCACATCGAACGTGATCAGCTCATCGGTTTCAGGGTACCAGTCTTGTGGCAGGTAAAGTTCCTGTTCCGTTGCAAAATTTTCTCCTTGCCATTTTTTCAGGTCCGTTTTCTTCGGCAAGTTCCAGACATAGGAAAATTCTTTGGCTGTTTTTTCACGATTGGGAAGCTTAACGGGTTTTGAGGCTGTTCCTTTTACATTGATCTGGCGAGATGACATATCAATGTCGACTTGCAGGTCCATATGAACAAGGGCGAAAGACAGGTGTGGCCAGAACAGGCAGGCCAGTGTAAGAAGAAGGGCCGTTTTTTTCATCGTTTACTCAGCACTCTGTGGGAATTTGGCGATCAGTTCAATGGATTCGGAGTTGCGCAACACTGTAAGGGGCAACCATGTGCCGGGGGGCTGGCGTTGGACAACCTCTATCAGGTCACTGGGGTCTTTTAAGGGAATGCCTGCGGCCATGGTGATCATATCACCTTCTTCCAGACCGGCATCTTCAGCGACACTTTCTTCCACCACCTGATCCACCAGCACACCGTTTTCATGTTCATTTTTACCAATGCGAACACCCAGCATGGCTTTTTCTTTCGGTTGGTCGTCTGCCATTTCTTCCACCCCGAAAATGGCATCGGCGTAATTCGGTGTAATTTCGGCGCAGTCCTGCCCTATGGTCCAGGGGACAAGCACGGTTGATTTCAGGCCCAGCCCTTCCAGTTGATGGGGCACACCAAAACGGTTGACCATATGGCCGCTGCCCATAATGCCAACCACAAGGGGCTCTCCACCCATACGGCGGACTTTGGCTAAAGCTTGTGCCATGGCACCGTCCCATGTCAGTTGTGATTCGACAAAACGGCGAAAGCGGGTATTGGTTTTTTCATCATCCTGTTTTTCGTTTTTACCCATATGGCTGTGCATATTGAAAACTTCTTTCAGGCTGGCTTCATATGCAGGAAGGGCTTTGCGCGGGTTTTGCATGCCTTCCTTTTTTTGAGGGGGCACATTGTCCCAGCCTTTTTGCGAAACGGCCCCGATCAGCTCACGGTCTACATTAAGTGCAATGATGGGCAGGCGGTTCATGCGGGCAAAACGAAACAGCGGCATATAGAGGTCGGCATCATAACGCCAGACTTCATCCCAATCACTTTTGTCCAGAAATTCGCGCTCGCTCAGCTCGCCCCGGACCCAGGCATCCAGAACCGGCTGGATGCGACGCGGAAACATTTCAAACCCGATCACCATGTTTGAATTATGGGCAAAAAGCTGGGTGACGGTCTGTAATTGCCAGCGGTGATGGCTTGCATCCGTATGGCGTTCCCCCAACAGGACAATCGGTTGTTGGGCGGCATGTTGCATCAAAGACTGATTGTCCTGAGCAGACATGTTTTTCGGGGCGACCCACTGGCCGCGCTGAATGCATTGTGTTTCCGTGTCTGTTTCAACTTCCATCTGTTGGGATGTGTCATTGGGGTTGGCTTGGGCAAATCCAACCGGACAAAAGGCGAGTGACAGGCTCAGAACAAGGGATTTATGAAAGGACATGGGCGGTTCTCATTTCGTTGTTTAAACTTGTTTACCCGCCTTTGATGCCCAAAATATGGCAAACCTATTGTGGGGTGGGAGATGCCGGATTGGGAATGTCGCCTGAGATGGTTTTCCAGGCTTTGGTATTAAACGAGGCCAGTTGCAGGGAAATGGCTGTAGAAAGGGCTTCTTGCGGGGTTGATGCAGGTTTGGGAGCTGGCAAGTTTTTCTCTTTAAACTGTTCCAGAGAAACCCCATCCATTGATACGATTTTTTTATCATCATCGAACAAGGCGGTGGCGGAAAGAAATTCTTCATATCCGGTGGCGATTTCCGGCAGATTGATTGTGATTTGATAAATCGGTTTGTTGCCAAGGTCCGGCGGAATTTCAGACATGAACATCATGGTGTCAAACGTGAAGGATTTGCTTTCTTCCTTACATTTGAAATGGGCAAGGTAGTCAGTTGAAACAAAAATTGTTTCTTCTTCGATGGCGCGCCCTTCATAGGAAACTTCATAGGAACAGACAGGTTTTCCCTCTATGCTTAAATCAATTTTTCCCGTCAGGTTTTCTTCGAATGATGCATCAATCATCGGTGTCAGGGAAGGAGCGTAGACATAGCCCAATTCTTTGCCATCGCGTTTGACAGCCAACCAGTTGGTTCCTTTGACATGACCAAGAACTTTCACAATATCGCGTTTAACCAGTTTGCTGACAGTTTCGGCTGTGTTTGCCGGTTTGTTACGCACATTCACGGTATTTTTGATGACAAGATAGTGTCCCTTATATCCTTCTATTTCCACTTTATCGAAAAGGGATTGTGCATGCACAGCTTTTGGATATGCATACGAAGTTGCGACCAGTAGAGCCAGCAAGGGAGCGCCTATGCGTTTCACAAATAAATTCTCCGTTATTTCAAGCTACTGGGCATCATACTAAAATGGTTCACCAGATACAATGCGATGAAGCCTCGACTTTTTATCACGATTGCGTCATAAGGCCCATTGTAGAGGAAAGAGAGGACGAAATGGCGGTTGTTAGCGACCTTAAGGAATTTGCCGCAGGCTTGAAAAAGTTTGATCGTTTGCTCGGGCTTGACTTGGGAACGAAGACGATCGGGTTGGCTTTGTCTGATGTGACGCGCATGGTGGCAACGCCGGTAGAGACTTTGTCCAAAGGCAAATTTTCCAAGGATATGGCCAAGATCAAAGCGTTGATTGAGACCGAAGAGGTTGGGGCGATTGTATTGGGCCTGCCACGTGAAATGGATGGCACGGAAGGCAAAAGGGTTCAGGCAACCAAGGCGTTTGCTTCCAACATGTCGCGCGAGATTGATCTGCCGATTTTATTGTGGGATGAACGTCTGTCCACGGTTGCGGTGGAACGTATTCTGATTGGCGAAGCCGACATGACGCGCAAGCGCCGTGCCGAGGTCGTGGACCGTGCGGCAGCGGCCTATATTCTACAAGGGGTGCTGGATGCATTGGAGCATTTGAATGGCTGAGCATTCCATTCGGCTGGATGATAAACTGGATGTGTATATTCGCAGCTATGGTATGCGCGAAAGTGAACCTTTGCGCAAACTGCGTGAACATTCCCAAAAAACACTGGTGAATGCCCAGCTTGCCATCATGCCGGAAGAAGCCTGCTTTCTGGATATGCTGGTGAAAATTTCAGGGGTGAAGCGGGTTCTGGAAATTGGCGTTTATGCCGGATATTCCACCTTGGCACTGGCGCAAGCTTTACCGCAAGACGGACAGATTGTGGCGTTGGAACGCGATGAACGTTTCCCGCCAATCGGTCGCCCTTTCTGGGAAGAGGCTGGGGTGGATCATAAGATAGAGCTGCGCCTGTGCGATGCACGTGAAGAGATTGTGCACATTCTTGAAAAAGACGGCCCCGATAGCTTTGACTTCGCTTTCATTGATGCCGATAAGGCGCGCTACATGCATTATTATGAACATTGCCTGAAACTGGTGCGCCCGGGTGGGATCATCTGTGTGGACAATGTTTTATGGTATGGCCGCGTGGTGGATGATGAAGATACCACCCACCAGACCGCAGCGATCAAAGAGATCAATGAACATATTCAGCGCGATGACCGTGTCGATATGTCCATGTTGAGCATCGGGGATGGGTTAACCATCGTGCGCAAGCGTTGATCAGACCGGGCGTTTGAATGCTTTGCGTTCCTCGTCGGACTTTTTGCGTGAGATACAGCCCTCAGAATGGTCGTTGATCAAGCCCATGGCCTGCATAAAGGCATAAACTGTGGTCGGGCCGACAAATTTCCAGCCGCGTTTTTTCAGTTCTTTGGAAATGGCAACCGATTCATCGGATTGAGATTTTGTTTGGGCATCGGCACCTGATATCTCTTTGGGTTCATAGCGCCAGAAAAAGGCGGCCAGAGAGCCTTCTTTTTCCACCATCTCACAGGCACGTTTGGCATTGTTGATGACGGCTTCGATTTTGCCGCGATGGCGCACAATGCCTTCATCCTGCAACAGGCGTTCGACATCTTTTTCATCGAATTTTGCCATTTGATTGAAATCGAACCGGGCAAAGGCTTTTCTGAAATTTTCACGTTTGGTCAGAATGGTGCGCCAGCTTAGGCCCGACTGAAAACTTTCCAGACAGATCTTTTCAAACAGGCGTTGATCTTTGCCCACGGGGTAGCCCCATTCGTTGTCATGATAGGCGATATAGTCTTCAGTGGCGCTGCACCAGTTGCAACGTGGTTTGCCATCCGGGCCGGTATATAAAGTACTCATCTATGGGGCTTTCAGTTCTATGTTTGAGTTAGAAAAGCAAGGCGGGGGTCTGTTCTTGCCGGGCTAATTTCGATAATGTCGGTTTCGACGATATCTTCTTGTACGAAAGGGTCTTGTTGAAGACAGGTTTCAAGTTCTTCCCGGCTGATGTTATGGGCGATTACAGCGCCGCCAAGGTTGGGAGCGAGACTTCCGACCAGAAGAAAAACACCGTCTTCAATGCCTTTTTTGATCCAGTCGTTATGGCCTTCCATATAGTGTGCGGCCTGCGCCTTGTTGTTTGAGAATTTGAGTTGAACGATAAACATATAAAACTCCAAAAAAGAAGGTCATGCTGCCGCAATGGCGCGTTGAAGCCAGAGGGTCATTTCTTCCACTTCGCGCTCAATATAGAGGTCATCCTTAAGGGCGTTGGCCAGAGTGGCGACCCCTTGGGAACGCCCAAGCAGGTGAAGGGCAAATTGGTCCGCCTGATCTTTAAGGCCAAGCAGGTTGAATTGTCCGGCCAGCCATTCCCGAAAAAGGGTGAACAGCTGATTGGCATCACTCAGGGCGGGATGGTCCAGTTTTGCAAGTTCGCTGCACAGGGTTCCTACAGGGCAGCCGTATTCCTTGATCGGCGCCCGATTCATGATCAGGATACGGATAAAACTGATGATTCTGTCTTGTGGTGTTTCAGCTTCCTTTTCCCACACCTCAAGAAGCCCTTTGGTTTTGACAATACGCGCGGCAATCACACCCTGTAAAATTTCTTCTTTGGTTTTGAAGTGATAATAAAAATTTCCTCTGGAAAGCTGAACCTGAGCAGCGATATCGGCAAAGGACGTTTGTTCGTAACCGTTTTCATAAAATAGCTTATCGGCAGCTTGAATAATACGTTCTTTAGTAGACGGCATGAAGGTATATCTTATCTCTAGGTCGTTTGTCCTAATTAAATTAGGTCAATCGTCCTAATCAGTCAAGGCAAGAAAAATATTCACCTTGCTCAGGGATTGATCTATGAAAGAGATCGTGGATAACGGCAGAGAAGGTGTTGTCGGATGGTTGATATTCTTTTTGCTTTAGGGCCGATCTTTTTGCTTATTTTGATTGGCTTTGCGGTGAAACGAAAAAAACTGATTGCCGATACTTTCTGGGACCCGGCGGAAGTTCTGACCTATTATATTTTCTTTCCGGCGCTTTTATTGCAAACCACCTCCAAGGCGAATATGGGGGATCTGGACGTTGCCCCCATGGCCTTTGCCGTTGTGGCTTCCATGGTTCTGGTTGGGGCGCTGGCGATTAAGGCCAAGCCTTTACTGGGTGTTGACGGGCCAAGCTTTACCTCACTTTTTCAAGGTTCCATCCGCTTCAATACCTATGTGGGTATTGCTGCGGCATCTGCCCTTTGGGGCAAGCCGGGGCTGACGTTGATTTCCATCGCCGTGGCTTTTACGGTGCCGCTGGTTAATGTTTTATGCGTGATTGTGATGGAAACGTACGGGGACAGCCCTCACCGTAACGATGGGCCACCCCAACTGGGCAAACTTGCCAAATCCGTTTTGAGAAACCCGCTTATTCTGGCTTGTCTGTTTGGGTTGAGCCTGAACGGGGTGGGGGGGGCCTTGCCACCGATCCTAGACCCGCTGATTGAAATTCTGGCCCGCGCTTCCCTGCCGGTCGGTTTGCTGTGTGTGGGGGCGGGGTTGCATTTGCGTGCCCTTCACGAAGCCGGACAAACGGTCATCGTGACCAGCGTGATCAAACTGGTGTTGTTACCCTTAATTTGTCTGGGCTGTTGCTATGGGCTTGGGGTGGAAGGGCTGACCCGTGACTTGTGTGTTTTCTTTTGCGGCTTACCGGCTGCAACCTCTTCTTACATCCTTGCGCGCAAGATGGGTGGGAATGCGGAAATTATGTCGGGGATTATCACGTTGACGACTCTATGCGCCATGGTGACGCTTCCGCTGATTTTGGTGCTGCTGGAATGGCTTTAGAAAGCGCAGAAAAGCTGATGTTGTAACAGGTGCTTGCAAGGGCTGTATGCATATGCCTATAGTCCGCCCTCATGAGCACCCAGGACAGAGAACTTCGCTTTACGCACCGGCACCTGCTCGGCATCGAAGGCTTATACCCTTTCGAAATCACCGACATTCTGGACCGGGCGGAAAGATACGCCGCCGCCAACCGACAACGTGAACAGGTTCCCCACCTGTTGGAAGGCCGTACCGTCATTAATCTTTTTTTTGAAAACTCCACCCGGACACGCACGTCTTTTGAACGTGCGGCCAAACGTCTGGGGGCGGATGTGATCAATATGTCGGTGGAGACCTCTTCGATTAAAAAAGGCGAAACGCTGATTGATACCGCCATGACGCTGAATGCCATGCACCCTGATGTGCTGGTGGTTCGCCATGGGGATTCCGGTGCGGTGAAGCTTCTGTCGCAAAAAGTGAATTGTGCGGTCCTCAATGCCGGGGACGGCACCCACGAACATCCAACGCAAGCCTTGCTGGATGCACTGACCATCCGGCGCAGAAAAGGCAGTATCACCAATCTGACCGTAGCGATCTGCGGGGATGTGCTGCATTCACGCGTTGCGCGCTCCAACGTGCATTTGCTCAGTGCCATGGGCGCGCGCGTGCGTCTTGTTGCACCGACAACATTGTTGCCGACCTCCATGCAGGTGCTTGGTGCAGAGGTGTTTCATGATATGCGTGAAGGCTTGCGCGATGTGGATGTGGTGATGATGTTACGCTTGCAAAAAGAACGTATGGAAGGGGCGTATCTACCTTCTCAGCGCGAATATTTCCATTTCTTCGGACTGGATTATGAAAAACTTTCCATGGCGAAAAAAGATGCCTTGATCATGCATCCCGGCCCCATGAACCGCGGCGTTGAAATTGATTCGGACGTGGCGGATGATTTTGAACGTTCCGCCATTCGTGAGCAGGTGGAAATGGGGGTTGCTGCCCGTATGGCCTGTCTGGAAGTTGTGATGGCCAATCTGGATACATGGCGTGAGGAGAACGGATTATGAGCAAACCGATCACCGGCCGTGTGGCCTATGTCAACGCTCGCCTGATGGACCCGGCAACCGACCTTGATATTCATGGCGGGTTGTTAACCGAAGGCGAAAAAATTGCCGATTTTGGCCCCGGCTATGCGAAAGCAGAAGGCCATTATGGTGAAGCCGAAGTGATTGACTGCAAAGGGGCTTGCCTGATTCCGGGGTTGGTTGATATGCGGGTGCAATTGCGCGAACCGGGTGAAGAACACAAAGGCACGTTGCAGTCGGCAGGCGAAGCAGCCACCTTTGGCGGGGTGACCTCCATGATCAGTCTGCCCAATACCAATCCGGTAACCGATGATATGAGCGTGGTGGAATTCGTTGCACGGCGTGCCCGCTTGCTTGGGCTGACCAAGGTTTACCCTTATGGGGCGATCACCAAAGGGCTGGGCGGTCAGGATATGGCGGAAATGGGTATGTTGGCAGAAGCCGGTGCGGTGGCTTTTACCGATGGTATTCATGCCGTGGCCTCGCCTAAAGTGATGCGCAAAGCTCTGGCCTATGCGCGCAATTATGACCTGTTGCTGGTACAGCACCCCGAAGAGCCGTCTTTGGCCGAAGGCGGGGATATGAACGCCGGGGAACTGGCCCTGCGTATGGGCTTGACAGGTATTCCGGCGGTGGCGGAAACCATTATTGTTGCCCGCGATGTTCGTTTGGCCGAAGACACGGGCGGGCGGCTGCATTTTGGGCATATCTCAACGGCGGAAAGCATTGATATTATTCGTCGTGGTAAAGAGCGTGGGGTGAAAGTGACCTGTGATACCGCACCGCCATATTTTTCTTTGAATGAATTGGCTGTTGGTGATTATAGAACCTTTGCCAAACTTTCACCGCCGCTGCGTTCAGAAGAAGACCGGCGCGCCATTATTGAAGGCCTGAAAGACGGCACGATTGATGCCATTGCTTCAGACCATGCCCCGGAAGATGAAGACACCAAGCGTTTGCCCTTTGCGCAAGCCGCCTTTGGTGGTGTGGGGCTGGAAACATTGCTGGCGATTACACTGGAACTTTATCACAACAAACATATGTCTTTGCTGGAATGCCTGAAAAAACTGACCTGTAACCCGGCCGATGTGATCCGTTTACCGGCAGGGCGGTTGGAAAAAGGGGCTTCTGCGGATCTCTGTATATTTGATCCGGACCGGGGCTGGAAGATTGATGCAGACCAACTGGTGTCAAAATCCAAGAACTCGCCGTTTGACGGACGTCTGGCACAAGGGCGTTGCCTGCGCACAGTGATCGACGGACGGACCGTTTTTAAGTTATAAGAAAGAAAACAGGAAGAGGAGAAAACGGTGGGAATGACGCCGATTGTTGTAACGCATGCCTGGCAAATGGCTGCGTTACTGGGCTATTTGTTGGGCTCGATCCCGTTTGGTCTGCTTTTGACCAAAATGTTTCAGGCCGGTGACCTGCGCTCTATCGGGTCGGGCAATATTGGCGCGACCAATGTGTTGCGCACCGGGCGTAAAGGCCTTGCAGCGGCAACTTTACTGCTGGATGGCGGCAAGGGGGCCGTTGCTGTTTTGCTGGCGGGATATTGGTATGGGCCGGATGCGGCGATTGTGGCGGGAATGATGGCCGTGATCGGTCATAACTTCCCCATGTGGTTGAAGTTTCAAGGCGGCAAGGGGGTTGCGACCACTTTGGGTGTTTTGCTGGGCTTAAGCTGGCCTGCCGGGCTGGCAACGGCAGCCACATGGTTGGTTGTGGCGTTGACGTTGCGTTATTCATCACTTTCAGCTTTGGTCTCTTTTGTTGCAGCCCCGGTTTACATGTATTTCTGGGGGGGAGAAAGCAATGCGGTGTTGGCTGTGTTGCTTGCCGTTCTGGGGATTGTTCGCCATAGTGAGAATATCAAACGCCTCAGGGCAGGCGAGGAGCCCAAGATCGGGCAGAAAAAATAAGCCAAAATTTCATCCGTTTAACTGTTTTGGGTGAGGCGGATGAGAAACTTGCATGTTAGCTTTATCTTAGGTTGAGATCTGAGAGGCGGGATATGCGGTTTTTGGGGGCGATATTTGTTTTTTTGATGGGCCTGTACAATGGCGCAGGCCATGCCGAAGATGATATTTTGGTCTTGCGCGCGATCTATCAAAACTCCGAACCGAAATACTTTCTTGGGGGCAAAGACAAAGGGCTTTGCGGTGATATTTATGAACGCCTGAATCAAAGGCTGAAACAGTATCACATACATATCAAAATTCCGGACACCGTACTGCCCATCAAACGCGTGTTGAGCGAACTTGAAAACGCACAGGCAGATATTTTTTGCGGGGCGGCACGCAATAAAGAACGGGCGGCACGTTTCAATTTTTCCAAAACACCCGTCTATAACGTGTCCTATGTGGTGGTTGCACGCAAGGATGACCCCTATATCCCGACCTCCTTTCAAGACCTTGCCAATACGCAGGACCGTGTGGGGGCGTTCTGGGGGACTGTGTCAGCCAGTTTTCTGAAGTCTCATCAAGGGGTGCGTGTGTCGGACCAGCATGTGAACCTGTGGGCCGGTGTGGAAAATGTCATAAACGGGCAGTTACGGTATTTTTATTATCACGATCTTGGGCTTTATTACCTGCTCAAGGAAAAACAGTTGACCCAATTGCGTGTCTTGCCGACCAAATTTATCACTCTTCCGCAATGGATGCTGTATGGAAAGCATCTTTCTTCTGGCGTACGCGAGATACTGGACCGTGAAATCCGGGATATGGCCTATACGGGGGAAATAGATTTTCTCTGGTCCAAATATAAGCCATGATACGGGGGCTTTAATGTAAAGTCATCTGAATGCGTTTAAAAAATCCCTCATGCCTTTTCATACTGTTTGAAAAGGCAGAAGAAGGAATGCATGCATGGTGAGGGGGGAAATCTCAACAACTGAGCGGTTATGCTGGCTTAGACTTATCCGAAGTGAAAATGTCGGGCCGATAACGTTTTATCGCTTGCTGGAACGTTACGGCACGGCAGAAGCCGCGCTGGAAGCCTTACCGCAACTGGCTGCCAAGGGTGGGGGCAAGCGCAAAATAAAAATTTGTTCGCTTCAGCAGGCACAAACGGAATGGGATGAACTGAGCCGATTGGGTGGGCAGGTGGTGTTACGTGATGAAGCGGGGTATCCGCCTATGCTGGCCCATGTGGAAGATGCACCGCCTGTTTTATCCGTTTGGGGCCATACTCATTTGTTGGGCAAGCGCTCGGTTGGTATTGTCGGGGCGCGCAATGCCTCTGTTAACGGATGTCGTTTTGCAGAACAGCTGGCACGTGACCTTGGTGAAGGCGGTTTATGCGTTGTTTCCGGTCTGGCACGTGGTATCGATGGGGCGGCCCATAAGGGGGCATTGGACAGTGGGACAATCGGCGTTTTGGGGGGTGGGATAGATGTCATCTACCCGAAAGAAAATCATTCTATATATAAAGAGATGAGCCAACGGGGATGCCTTTTGGCAGAATCACCTTTGGGCACGCAGCCCCAAGCACGCCATTTCCCCCGGCGCAACAGAATTATTTCCGGCATGTGCCGGGCTATTGTGGTGGTTGAAGCCTCGCCGCGTTCAGGTTCGTTGATTACAGCACGTCTGGCATTGGAGCAAGGGCGAGAGGTTTTTGCCGTGCCCGGTTCACCGCTGGACCCGCGTTCGAAAGGAACAAACGGGCTGATTCGTGAAGGGGCACATTTACTGGAAAGTGCAGAAAATATTTTTGAGGAATTAAATGGCCTGCAAAATGTCCCGCTGAAAGAAAGAAAAAATGCTTTTAATCAATGTGTTAAAGTGGCTGTGCCGGATGAGGGAGAAATGCGTGATGCACGGGTGGTTGTGATAAAAAGTTTGTCTGTAACGCCAGTTTGTGTTGACGAAATCATCCGTCAATGCCAAATCTCTGCTTCCGTTGCGCAAACTGTTTTATTGGAACTTGAGCTTGCCGGGCGTTTGGAACGTCACCCCGGAAACAAGGTTTCCATAATTATTTAAAGGGTTTAAGCGCAAATTGGGATGAACTGTAAGACTGCTAAGAAGACCTGATTATGAACGTGGTTGTTGTCGAATCGCCTGCCAAGGCCAAAACGATCAATAAATATCTCGGCAAAGATTTTAAGGTTTTTGCTTCCTACGGCCATATTCGCGACCTGCCGGCGAAGGACGGTTCCGTTCGCCCGGATGAAGATTTCGCGATGGACTGGGAAATGGACGCACGGTCCAAAAAACAGTTCAAGGAAATTGCCGATGCCATGAAGGGCGCGAATAAACTGTTTCTCGCGACTGACCCG
This sequence comes from Terasakiella sp., assembly GCA_050297075.1. Taxonomy (GTDB): domain Bacteria; phylum Pseudomonadota; class Alphaproteobacteria; order Rhodospirillales; family Terasakiellaceae; genus Terasakiella. Next base: position 298,945 of record JBNKSC010000025.1, on the reverse strand, counting down.
GATCGTGAAGGGGAAGCCATTTCATGGCATGTGATGGAAGTGCTGGAAAAGAAACGCCTGCTCAAAGGTGTGGACGTCAAGCGCATTGTATTCCACGAAATTACCAAACAGGCCGTTCTGGATGCGGTGGCAACGCCGCGTGATATTAATCAGGAACTGGTGGAAGCCTATCTGGCACGCCGGGCACTGGATTATCTGGTGGGTTTCAACCTGTCACCTGTGTTGTGGCGCAAGTTGCCGGGCTCACGTTCAGCCGGGCGTGTGCAGTCCGTTGCCCTGCGTCTGATCTGTGAACGCGAAGCTGAAATTGAGGCTTTTAAGGCAGATGAGTACTGGACGGTTGAAGCCAAATTCACCACGCCAAAACGTAAAACGCTGGCTTCTAATCTGACGCATCTTGATGGCAACAAGCTTGAAAAATTGTCCATCGGCAATGAAGAACAGGCGAACAAGGCTGTCTCCACCGTTGAAGCGGGCAGCTATACGGTTGCGGATGTGGAGCGTAAAAAATCTCGCCGCCACCCGGCTCCGCCGTTTACGACTTCCACCCTGCAACAGGAAGCTTCACGCAAGCTGGGCTTTGGGGCCAAGCGCACCATGCAGGTGGCGCAAAAGCTTTATGAAGGCATCAATATCGGCGGGGAAACCGTTGGTCTGATCACCTATATGCGGACGGATGCGGTTAACCTGTCCAACGAAGCCATTTTTGGCGCACGTGACCTGATCAAGGATCAGTATGGCGAAAAATATTTGCCACCTTCACCGCGCACTTACAAAACCAAAGCCAAAAATGCACAGGAAGCCCACGAAGCCATTCGCCCCACAGCAGTAACACGCCGCCCGGAAGAAATGGCAAAGTACCTTGATGCGGACCAGCTTAAACTCTACAGCCTGATCTGGAAACGCACCGTGGCCTGTCAGATGGAAAGTGCCGTGCTGGATCAGGTTGGCGTTGTGATCAAAAGTGCAGACCAGCAAACATGGCTGCGTGCCAGTGGGTCTGTACTGGTTTTTGACGGTTTTCTGACGCTTTATCAGGAAGGCCGTGACGATGCCAGTGAAGATGAAAATGGCGATAAAATGTTGCCTGATGTGCAGGTCGGTGATGCATTAAACCTTGGCCCGGTTGAGGCTGAACAGCATTTCACCCAGCCGCCGCCGCGCTACAGTGAAGCTTCACTGGTGAAAAAGATGGAAGAACTCGGCATTGGGCGTCCGTCCACCTATGCCAGTATTATTTCCGTCTTGCAGGACCGTGACTATGTACGTCTGGACAAGAAACGCTTCATCCCGGAAGACCGGGGCCGACTGGTCACCACCTTTCTGGACAACTTTTTTGCACGATATGTCCAGTATGATTTTACCGCCAACCTTGAAGACCAGCTGGATGAAATTTCCAACGGCAATAGTGATTGGCAGCAGGTTCTGCGTGAATTCTGGGTGGCCTTTAGCGGGGCGATTGAAGAGACCAAGGAACTGCGTGTGCGCGATGTCTTGGACACGCTGGACAAGGAACTGGCAGAACATTTCTTCCATGAACGCGAAGACGGCAAGGACCCGCGCGTTTGCCCGACCTGCGGGGAAGGCCGCCTGAGCTTGAAACTCGGTAAATTCGGTGCTTTTATCGGCTGTTCGAATTATCCTGACTGCCGTTATACCCGCCCGTTGATTCAGAATGAAGAAGGCGATCAGGCTCTGCCGGATCTGGAAAGCGGCCCGAAAGAATTGGGCCTTGACCCGGAAACAGGTGAGATGGTCACCATGCGCCGTGGCCCTTATGGGATCTATGTTCAAATCGGTGATGTGGATCCGGAAGACAAAAAGAAAAAACCCAAACGGGCCTCTTTGACCTCGGATATGAACCCGGCGGAAATGGACCTGCAACAGGCGTTGAAGCTTTTGTCCCTGCCGCGCAATGTAGGCATTTTCCCGGAAACCGGCGAAGTCATCAAGGCTGGTGTCGGGCGTTTCGGGCCGTATGTGAGTGTGGGCAAAACCTTTGTTTCCTTGAAAGAGGATAGCCCTTATACGGTTGGGGAAAACCGTGCGATTGCCCTGATCCATGAAAAAATGGAAAAGACGCAGATGGTGGTTTTGGGCCAACACCCGGAAGAAAAGAAAGATATCGTCCTGCAAAATGGCCGCTGGGGGCCGTTTGTGAAGGTTGGGCGGATCAACGCACGCTTGCCCAAGGATATGGATCGCGAAGAGGTGACTTTGGAAATCGCGATTGAAATGCTCAACAAGAAAGGGGCGGGTAAAAAGAAAAAGGCCGCACCGAAAAAGAAAGCCGCAGCAAAGAAAACACCTGCTAAAAAAACGACGACAAAGAAATCGGCTGAAAACAACACGGCTGATTGAAGATGAGATAGGGGCACTTATTTAAGATTGTGCCTTCTGCATTTACGCCATTTACCGGATATGTTTTTCTTCATGAGAAAAAGGTGGTAAGCTTAAGAAGCTAAAAGCGTAAATGGGGAGGCAGAGATGACGTGGTTGCATAATCTCAAACTCGGTTACAAAATTGGCTTTGGTGTAGTTTTTGTCGCGCTTGCATCCATTGTAATTGTGGAATTCTTTATGGGGCGGTCATTGGAAGAAATGATTGTCCAGTCGGAAAAGCGCGAGCTGAGGAACCACTACCTTTCCATTCTGGGGGCCATTGATGCGGAAGCCTACAGGGCGGAAACGCTGGCCCAATTGGTTGCACACATTCCGCAGGCCCAAAGTGCTTTTGGGGCAAAAGACCGCCAAGGTCTGTTTGATTTATTCCTGCCCTCCTTTGCGCATTTGAAGAAAAATTATGCGGTGCGGCAGTTTCAGTATCATTTACCGCCTGCAACATCCTTTGCCCGCATCCACAAGCCTGAAAAATTTGGTGATGACCTGTCGTCTTTTCGCAAAACCGTGATTGAGGCCAATGCACAGGAAAAACCGATTGTCGGGATTGAAAAGGGGGTTGCCGGCCTTGGTGTGCGTGGTGTTGTACCGGTGATGAACGCCAATGCCCATGTCGGTTCCGTCGAATTTGGCATGTCTTTCGGCCAAGCATTTTTTGATCGCTATAAAGAAGGTTTCGGGGTTGATCTGGCCTTGCATATTGCGCGCCAAGATAGCTTTAAGGTTTTTGCCTCCACCATCGGTCAGGAACCGATGGTTAAGGGAATTGACTTGAAGGCGGTCCTGAAAGGGCAAAGTGTGATCCGGGCGCTTGAGATTGGGGATGCACACAAGGCCGTGCTTTACGATGTGGTACGCGATTTTTCCAAAAAACCGATCGGTGTTCTGGAAGTCGCTGTGGATACCACTGCTTTTTATAATATGCTGCATAAAGCCAATTCACAGGCACAGATCGTTGGTGCGATTGCTTTGGTTTTTGCCGTGCTTCTCTCCATTGTTATTTCGAAATCCCTTTCCAGACCCATTTTGCGGATGAGTCAGGCCTTGAAAGACATTTCACGCAAAAAATTTGATGTGGAAATTCCGGCACAGGGCCGCAGTGATGAGGTAGGTGTAATGGCTGGTGCATTGGAAGAACTGCGCAAACATGCCATGGAAATTGATAATTTTGAAAAAGATCGTGAGGAACGGGTCGCAAAACTGGAGGCATGGGAGCGTGACGTGCTTGAACGCACCAAAGTGCAATTGCACGGCATTGTTGAAGCCGCAGTTCAAGCCAATCAGGCCATTGTGGTGATGGCCAGTATGCATCGCGATATCGATAATGTGGACAAAGCCAGTAATACCATGGCCTCTGCCGTTGAAGAGCTGGTTGCATCGGTTAATGAAATTGCGTCCAACAGTGAAGCCATTGCCATAGATGCCCGCAATGCGGAAGAGGCTTCGAATCAAGGGATGGACGAAGCGGAAAATGCCAAAAAGGCAATGACGGATATTTTTGAGGCGGTTAATAAGGCTGTGGAAAAAACAACGCTGCTTTCGCAATCGTCTGAACAGATTGGCAATATCGTTGGTGAAATTGAAGAAATAGCAGAACAGACGAATTTGCTGGCGCTTAATGCCACCATTGAATCTGCCCGTGCCGGGGAAGCCGGTAAAGGGTTTGCAGTTGTGGCGTCTGAAGTTAAAACCCTTGCCAATCAGACAGCAAGGGCAACCGATGACATTAAGACGCGTATTACGGCCCTGTTGAATGAAATGACCGAAATCACCCAGTCTATGAGTGCAGGCAATGAAGCGGTTAACAAGGGGCAGAAGGTGATCAGCGCACTTTATAACCGATTGGGTGAAATGAATACGCAGGTTAATAATGTGACCGGCAAGGTTGAAGAAATTGCCGGTATTCTGGGGCAGCAGACCCAAGCGGCAAATGAAGTTTCCGATGGAACCGGCAATATTGCGAATTTAGCCAAGCGCAACAATGAAGAGATCAGCGAAGTACTGAATGCCATCGACAAAAGCAATGCGCAGCTTGATGCCCGTGTGGAAGAATTTGCTGCCGCAGGGGATGTTTATAGTATTTTGCATGTTGCCAAAAATGACCATATGGCTTTCAAGCGTAGGGTTGTGAATACGGTGATGGGGCGCAAGGCACATAAGTCCAACGAAATGTCGGACCATTTACATTGCCGCTTGGGCAAGTGGTATGAGGGGGTGACGGATGAACGCCTGCTTAATCACGCTGCCTTCAAGGCATTGGTCGAACCCCATAAAGAGGTCCATGCACGCGGCATTGCTGCCCTGAAAGCCTATGAAGGCCATGATCTGGATCAAGCATTGATTGAGCTGGAGGCATTGGATAAAGCCTCTCACGTGGTTCTGAAAATGCTGGATGAACTGGCAGAGATGGTACAGGAATAGCGTTAAATGAACGGGTGCAGGTAAAATATAGCTGAGGTGTTATTGTTTTTGGGTAGCCTTTCTGCTGGCAAATAGATACAAAAAGACCATGAGTCTATTTCACAGAAAGGCGAACGGTCTTGAACGATACCCCTAGAAAACCCGTACCCTTTCCCACCAAGGCACAAATCCTTGAGTTTATAAACGAATCTCCTTCTCAGGTTGGCAAGCGAGAGATTGCACGCGCCTTTGCCTTGCGCGGGCCTGCTAAAATTGAGTTGAAGAAAATTCTCAAGGAACTTGAAAAGGAAGGCAAACTGGGGCGGGGGCGTCAACGCAGATATGCCATGCCCGGCACCATGCCCGATGTTGCCGTACTGGAAATCACAGCTATTGATGTGGATGGCGAACTTCTGGCGCGCCCCTTAAGCTGGCAAGGCGATGATGCCCCGCCCAAGGTGTATGTTGCCCAGTCCAGTGGGCGCAAGGCTTATGGTTTGCGTGATCGCGTGTTGTGCCGGATGCATAAAATTTCCGCCAAGGAATATGAAGCCCAGGTCATTCGTCAGATTTCGGAAGCACCTTCACGCGTTCTGGGCATTTATCAAAAATCCAGTGATCAGGGGCGTTTAATCCCAACGGACAAGCGGGCAAAAGCGGAATTCATTATTGCCAATGAGCATAATATGGAAGCCGAAGATGGCGAACTGGTGCTGTGCGAACCGTTGCCCGGGCGTGTCTTTGGCTTGAAACCGGCACGCGTTGTTGAACGGCTGGGCGATACCAACCAGCCTAAAGCGGTTTCGCTGATTTGTATTCATGCCCATGATATTCCCGATGGCTTTAGCGATGAGGCTATTGAGCAGGCCGAAAATGCACAGGCCGTGCCTTTGGGCAAACGGGTTGATTTGCGCGAAATTCCGCTGGTCACCATTGATGGCGCCGATGCACGCGATTTTGACGATGCGGTTTTTGCCGAGCCAGATGACAACCCGGACAATGAGGGCGGCTGGCATGTGATTGTGGCCATTGCCGATGTGTCGCATTATGTACGCAAGGATGATGCATTGGATCGCGGCGCTTATGAACGCGGGAATTCGGTCTATTTCCCTGACCGGGTGGTGCCCATGCTGCCGGAAGCTTTGTCAAACGGCTGGTGTTCACTGGTCCCCCATGAAGATCGCGGCTGTGTGGCCGTGCATATGTGGATTGATGAAGCAGGCCACCTGCTGCGCCACAAGTTTATCCGTGGGTTGATGCGTTCCCATGCACGTATGACCTATGAACAGGTTCAAATGGCGCGGGACGGCCAGACGGATGAAACGACAGCACCCTTAATGGAAAATGTGATCAACCCGCTTTATGGGGCATTTGAGAGCTTCCTGCGCTATCGTGAAGGGCGCAATGTGCTGGAATTGGATGTGCCGGAACGCAAAATCGCCTTTGACGAGGCGGGCAAGGTGGCTTCCATCGACAAGCGCCAACGCCTGGACAGTCACCGCCTGATTGAAGAATTTATGATCACGGCAAATGTGGCCGCTGCGGAAGCATTGGAAAAGAAACGCCAACCCTGTATGTATCGTGTCCATGATGCACCGGGGCTGGACAAGATGGAATCGTTGCGCCAGTTCCTTGGCTCCCTTGATATCAAGTTGACCAAGGGGCAGAATCCGACACCGGGTGCCTTTAATCGGATTTTGGAACAGGTCCGGGAAACGGATCAGAACCATATGGTTAATTCCGTTGTTCTGCGCTCCCAGTCCCAAGCCGAATATAACCCGGAAAATATTGGTCACTTCGGGCTGGCCTTGAACCGCTACGCCCATTTCACTTCACCTATCCGCCGATATTCGGACCTGCTGGTTCACCGTGCCTTGATCCGTGGTTACGGCCTTGGTGAAGGGGGGCTGGAAGAAGGTGGCAAGGAATTTGGTGAAATGGGTGAACATCTTTCCCAGACGGAACGCCGGGCTGCGGGTGCAGAACGTGATGCGATGGATCGTTACACCACCTTGTTTATGGCAGACCGGGTCGGGGCAAGCTTTGCGGCGCGCATCAACGGTGTCACGCGTTTTGGTCTGTTTATTACGCTTGAAGAAACCGGTGCAGACGGCCTTGTGCCTATTCGCTCTCTGCCACAGGATTATTATGACCACGATGAACAGCTTCATATGCTGGTGGGCAAACGCAGCGGCTTTACCTTCCGCCTTGGGCAAACGGTGGAAGCCAAGCTGGTGGAAGCCGATATCGTGACGGGTGGCATGGTGTTTGAACTGGTTCTAAGCCCGGAAGATGTCGCCAAAGCAGCCAAGCTGGGGCGTGGCGGGGCAGGGCGTAAAAAGACCCATCGCAAAGGCGGTTTTAAAGGACCTCAAAAACGCCGAGGTAGACGTTAGCCTAAAAGACTCGCCGAATTGGCGAAAATTTGCGATGATAGCGCGATGAAAAGAAGACGTTTTACTGCCGTTTTGAGCCTTTGTGGTGTGCTGGTTCTCAGCGCTTGCGTCAGCACGTCCGTTGAAACAAGCCGTAACCTGCGTGATAAAGGCGCGGAGGAAATGCGTGTAGCTTTGCCGCGCGATGAAGTTTCTTCCGTGTTGGCATCGGGGCTTTATATTGTTTCTGAACGGGCTTTGAGTGAGGTAAACGTTCATGACCTTGGGCTGGAAGGCATGCGTGGCCTTGCAACCATCGACCCTGAAATTTCCATAGAGGAAAATAACGGACAGCTTGAGGTGCGCTATGGGGGGGAATTTGTAAAGACGGTTGTTGAACCTCTTGCAGGTGACAGCGAAAGCTGGGCGGATGCCATCTATGAAGTTTTGGTCGCGCTTTGGCCTTTTGCTACGGATCTTTCCCAGACCAATTCCGAACGCATTTACGAAGCCGTTTTTGATGCGGCATTATCTAATCTGGATATTTTTTCGCGCTATGCCGGAAAAATGGAAGCGGAACGTCACCGTGATCGTCGCGAAGGGTTTGGTGGCGTTGAAATGACGCTGGATAAAATAGATGAACGCTTCATCGTCAAACGGGTGGCAAATGATGGCCCGGCCTATCGTGGCGGCGTGCGTAAAGGCGATATGCTGATCTCCATTGACGCAGAAGGGGTGATCGGACAGTCCCTAAACCAAGTCTATGCCCGCCTGCGTGGGAAAATCCAGACTGAGTTGAGTGTCGAAATTGAACGACCTGATACGGGGGTACGTCAAAAATTGTTCCTTTGGCGTGAGCTGGTGATCCCGCAAACCGTCTGGGCGGACTTTGATGATGGTATTTTGCTGGTACGTTTGTCCAGTTTTAATGAACGCACAGCAAGTGTATTGGCGCAGGATGTGCAGGATTACGCCCTGATGCATGGCAAACGTTTTCGGGGTGTGGTGCTGGACCTGCGCGGTAATCCCGGCGGTTTGCTCAAACAGGCGGTGCGGGTTGCCGACCTGTTTTTACCCGGTGGGCGCATTATTTCAACGCAGGGACGCCACCCTGACAGTTTTGAAGTCTATGAGGCCGACCCGCTGGATGTGGCACAGGGAAGGCCCCTTGTGGTGCTGCTGAACGGAAAGAGCGCCTCAGCCGCAGAAATCGTTGCCGCAGCCTTGCAGGACAGAGGGCGCGCTGTGGTGGTCGGCAGCTCTTCTTATGGCAAGGGAACCGTGCAATCCGTGCAGCGCCTCCCTAATGACGGTGAAATTACTGTGACTTGGTCCCGACTGATTGCACCAAGCGGCTATGCGTTTCACGGTCTGGGGGTGCGGCCATCGGTTTGTACAAGTGGTGGGAACGAAAATAACATGCGAGGCCCGGCTTTGTCTGAAGTTGATGGGCGCGAGATTCGTAAAGGTTGGCAAAATGTAGCGATTGAAGATCGTGCCGGGCGGATAAAATTGCGCCAAACCTGTTTGCCGGACCAACATAGCAGGGGAATCGATTTACAGGTGGCGCGCAATATCCTGCTTGATTCTGGATTGTATAAACGCTTTATGGGGTTCACGACCATCGCAACAGTTGCGCAGTAGCTTTTGTTGCGGCCACTTTCTTATAAAATTCATAAACGTGCTTGACATAGGCAGAAATGACTGTATTGTCCGGCCCTCACAGACGCAATTTTTTGCTACAGGATTAAGTAAGATGGCTAAGCCGACCACCATTCAGGTTAGACTGGTAAGCACCGCTGACACGGGCTATTTCTACGTGACGAAGAAAAACCCGCGTAACATCACCGAGAAGCTGGAATTCCGCAAATACGACCCGGTGGTACGCAAGCACGTGCTGTTCAAAGAAGCTAAGATTAAATAATCTTTGGCAGACTTTGATCTGACCGATTTAAAAAAAGGCTCTGATTTTTCAGAGCCTTTTTGCTTGTCTGGATTGTGCGAACAGATCAGGCGATGAAGTCGGTAATGGTCTTGATGAAGCTGTTGACGGAAACCGGCTTGGAGATGTAGCCATCGCATCCGGCCTCAAGGATTTTTTCCTGATCGCCTTTCATGGCAAAAGCTGTGACCGCGATGATGGGAATATCTTTGACACGCTCATCGGCTTTGATGGCTTTGGTAACATCAAGGCCGGAAATTTCCGGTAGTTGAATGTCCATAATGATGAGGTCTGGGCGATGTTCCAAGGTCAGCTTCAGGGCATCGTGGCCGGAAGGTGTTTGGATGGTGTTGAAGTCATGGGCTTGAAGAAGATCGTTGAACAGTTTCATGTTCATTTCATTATCTTCAACAATTAAAACGGTTTGAGTCATCTGCTCGCCTCTATCCTTTTTATTTTTATGTAAAATGGGGGATCAAAAGGCAGAAGTCAAATACCAAGTGTATGCGCCAAACATAATAAGCATTATACATATGTCGAGTAATATGAAAGCTTTGTAAGTATAAAATAATACCTTTTCTCTTCAAAGGCGTATGTTGTGATTGTTGCTATGTAGTTTTGAATAAATTATAATTATTACAATTCACCAATAGTTTTGTTTCGCTAAGGTGGTACGGGCAATCATTTCCAAAATATCCGGAGGAAAAATGAAAGGCAGTAAGAAAGTCATTTCAACACTGAATAAAGTGTTGGGCAATGAGTTGGTGTCGATTAACCAGACTTTTTTGCATTCGCGTATGTTCAACGACTGGGGCATGGAGGAAATTGGGGAGAAGGAATATAAAAAGTCGATCAAGGATATGAAACAGGCTGATAAATTGATTGAACGGGTTCTGTTTCTTGAAGGGCTACCGAATCTACAGAAGCTTGGTAAGTTGCGCATTGGGGAAAATACAGAAGAAATCATTCAATGTGAAATGGACTTGATGGCGGACCAGTTGGTTGACCTGCGCGCAGCGATTGCACTGTGTGAGGAAGAAGCCGATTTTGTTTCGCGTGACTTGCTGGACGGGATTCTGGAAGATGAAGAGGAATTTCTGGATTGGCTGGAAACACAGCAATTGCAAATCAGGGAACAGGGTTTGCAAAACTATATTCAATCTCAAACGTAAGGAGCCGGTTTCATGAAAGGCAGTAAAAAAGTAATTGAGGCACTGAACGGGCTTCTCACACATGAACTGAGTGCAGCTGATCAGTATTTTATCCATTCACGCATGTATCATGACTGGGGAATGGATGAATTGTTTGAACGTCTCAAACATGAGCAGGAAGAAGAGTTGGACCATGCCGCACAGTTGATTGAACGCATTCTGTTTTTGGAAGGCTTGCCCGATGTCGCGTCCCGCGCGGCTCTGAACATCGGCAAAGATGTACCTTCCATGATGAAAAGTGATCTGGCTTATGAACTGAACGTTGTCAAGGAACTGAAAAAAGTTATCGCTCTGTGCGAAAAAGAACAGGATTATGTCAGCCGTCAAATTCTGTTGGGCTTGCTGAAAGATACCGAGGACGATCATACCTACTGGCTGGAAAAACAGCTGGGCCTGATCGACAAGATGGGATTGAAGAACTATATCCAGTCCAAATCTTCCTGATCTTCACGGGAATGACAAAAATAAAACCGCCGGGACAAACCCCGGCGGTTTTATTTTGCAGGCTGGCAAGGTTATTGCGCTGCCACTAAGGTTTCAACGGAAGAGATTTCTTCTTTTAGCAGGTTGCGGATGCAATTGACGCACCGGGCACATTCGGGCTTGCAGCCATGGGCCTTAAAGACGCCTTGGACCGTGTCGGCTCCTCTATTGGCCACCTGTTTGATTTGGCTGTCTTTGAGGGCGTTACAGACGCACACATACATGAGAGAAATCTCCTTAATATCTTTAAGGAATATGATGTAAATAAGAATTATTGTCAATACTATTAATAGTCATTCTTAATTTAGAAGATTCGTGTTTTTATTTAAATTCAGTGGATAAGGGGATGAGGCCGTTGGAAACGGCTTTTGTATTCAATCTGTAAGTGATATAATCAGATTGATATCTGGGGATGAGATATGCCGTTTACTTTATTCTTTTTGTTGTTGTACCTGTTCGTTGGAGGTGTGGTTTTTGCACAGTCTCCCGTGGTTCTTTATACCTATAAGGATTTTCCGAAATACGGGCAGGAAAGCCCGGTTGCGGTGCTGAGATGTGTTTTCAATAAAATGGGGCGGGAGTATGAAATTCGCATTTCTCCCAGAAAAAGAAACAAGGAATGGCTAAAGGTCGGTCAGGCGGATGGTATTTTTATTACCGTTCCTGATGCAAGGCTTGATGATTATGCGATGGCAACGGCGCCTCTGGTGCTGGAAAGATGGCGTTATTACAGGCTGAATGATGAAACCCATCCTTTCCCGCCCCCTGAAAAATCCGTAGGTTCCGTGCTGGGATCAAATGAAGAGTTGTGGCTGAAGGAAAGAGGTTTGCATGTTGGGCGTTCCGTTCCGACACTTGACGCTCTGGTGAAGCAACTGGCAGCGAGACGGCTTTCATACATCTTGGCGGATGAACAAATGTTTGAAGAAAGTGCGAGAAAACAATCTTTTCCGAACAAACTGTTTGCCGACCATTTTGTTCGCTATGTTCAGTTGGTTGCCTATTTTTCACATATTTTTTTAAATGAGAATCTCGATTTTATCGGTCAGTTCAATATGGCTCTTAAGGATTGCGTGCGCGATGTACGCAAGCCACGCGAGGATGAGGAAAATACATTACTCCATTTGACGCTGGATCTGTTGCTGCAACAGCAAAATGTGTTGCTGGAAACTGTTGCACAGGATCGTAAAGACGGTAAAGCCCATTGGCTGGAATTACATCAGGAAGACCGCTTATGGGCAGAAGCCATGAAACAGGGCAGGACAACCCCCTATTTAAAGAAAATTCTCAGGGCAAAAACATCTGCTCTTTTACGCTTGATTGCCGAAAAGAATGAGAAAATAACAGAGATTTTCATATCGGATGCCCAAGGTTTTCTTATTGGAATGAACCGGGCGACGAGCGATTTCTGGCAAGGTGATGAAACGGCTTTTATCGAGATTTTTCTTAAAGGCAAAAAATATTACATTTCGCCGATTTTATATGACCAGTCGACACAGAAATTTCAGGTTCAGGTCTCTCTACCCTTTTGGGAAAATGGGCGTATGATCGCCATGTTGACAATCGGCTATGATGCGGAAAAAGCATTGGCATGGCAGGAAGCCTGTTCTGTGCCGGAAAGGTTATGAGTTTACGCCCCAAGTGTTTTTCTGCTATGGAAAATTCGGACTGTACTGTCCAATAGAGATGAATTCTGAAACATTAAAAATAGGTAACAGTGTGGGCAATCAGGTCAAAAATATTCCTGTCAATCAGGTCTTGAACGGTTATGGCACAACGATTTTCACCGTGATGTCTGCCTTGGCAACAGAACATAACAGTATCAATCTGGGGCAAGGCTTCCCTGATGTGGACGGCCCCGAAGAAGTGCGCAGGATCGCCGCAGAAGCCTTGCTTGAGGGGCCGAACCAGTATCCGCCTATGATGGGCATTCCTGAACTGCGTCAGGCGGTTGCAGCCCATAACAAGCGTTTTTATGATCTGGATGTGGACTGGCAGACGGAAGTCATGGTGACCTCCGGGGCAACGGAGGCCCTGTGCGATTGTTTTATGGGCTTGCTGAATCCCGGTGATGAAGTTGTTTTGATCGAGCCCCTTTACGATTCCTACCTGCCGATCATCCGCCATATCGGGGCGGTGCCGAAACTTGTTCGTGTTGAGCCGCCGCATTGGGAATTGCCCCGTGCAGAACTGGAAGCTGCTTTCAGCGACAAAACCAAACTCTTGGTGCTTAATTCCCCCATGAATCCGGCAGGAAAAGTGTTTAGTCTGGAAGAACTGACCTTTCTGGCAGATCTGCTGAAAAAACATGATGCTTACGCGGTGTGTGATGAGGTTTATGAACATTTGGTGTTTAGCGGCCACAAACATCATCCGTTAATGGCTTTGCCGGGGATGCGTGAGCGCTGTGCGCGCATTGGCTCGGCCGGAAAAACCTTTTCGCTGACAGGCTGGAAAATCGGCTATATCACGGCTGCTCCGGCCTTGATGTCGGCCATTGCCAAAGCCCACCAGTTCGTCACGTTTACGACAGCACCTAATCTGCAAAAGGCTGTGGCCCATGGGTTGGAGTTTGACGATAGTTATTATCAAACCTTTACAGCCGATATGCAGGCCCAGCGGGACCTTCTGGCACAAGGGTTGAGTGAAGTCGGTTTTGATGTGCTGGAAAGTCAGGGGACCTATTTTCTGACGGTTGATTTTTCACCTTTGGGCTTTAAAGGCAATGATGCGGAATTTTGCCGATATATCACCACCGAAGCCGGGGTAACTGCGGTGCCGACAGGGGCCTTTTATCAGCAGGATGGACCGACAAATTTTGTGCGTTTCTGTTTCTGTAAACAACCGTCTTTGCTGCGCGAAGCGGTGGATCGCCTGAAGCGTTATTTTGGCTGAAAGATTTTTTTCACAAAAAAGTCGAAAAGCTATTGACGATGTGGGGGCGCTTGGCGTACATAAGCGCCCACCTCAGTGGCGATTGTAGCTCAGTTGGTTAGAGCACCGGTTTGTGGTACCGGTGGTCGTGGGTTCAAATCCCATCAATCGCCCCATGTAAGAAAACCCCTCGTTTGTGACGGTGACGTCCGGGCGGGGGGTTTTGCTTTTCCAGTTAATATTCGTCGTTGCGCAAGACATCGACATAGGTGTTGTTTTGCAGGGAATGGATTCCGTCCACGCTGCTCAAAATCGATTCCAGTACATATTTTTGTGCCCCTGTGGTCAGCCAGCCATCCAGAATGACGTCACCTTTTAGGACCGTCACCTGCACATCTGTGGTGCCGTCATCAAAAACCTTGGAGATTTTTCTTTCAATCAGGGTTTTGAGGCGTTTGTCAGCTTCTTCACTGCTTTGGGCCTGAGCAACGCTGGAAAGTAAAATAAAGGACAAAAGAAACGCAGAAAGAAAAAGCCGCATAATGGAACCTGAATATGTTGGATTGTTCTGAAAAATAAAAGCAAAGGATGGCTGGATTATGTCATAGCGCGAAGGCGAAAAAAATGAATATTTCAGTCGGTCCCTGGCGGGAAGGAAGAGAGGAAAAAGTCGCGGGGGTAGAAAGATATGTTTGAGAAAAACGTAAAAAAACAGGTTTGCTGTAAAAAAAATGAAAAATCATGTTGCAAGGGGGTAAGGGCACTGTTATAACCCCGCCCACACCACGATAGAGCGGTGTTTGAAGTTCTATGTGGAGGGATGCCTGAGCGGCTAAAAGGGGCGGACTGTAAATCCGCTGGCTACGCCTACGTTGGTTCGAATCCAACTCTCTCCACCACTTCTTTCAAAGCTCTTCCAAAGTGAACGTGAGGGGGTGTAGCTCAGTTGGTTAGAGCGTCGGCCTGTCACGCCGAAGGCCGCGGGTTCGAGTCCCGTCACTCTCGCCATTAAAAAGCCTGCTTTTAAGCAGGCTTTTTTGATTCTTAGTGGGTTATGCATTTTATTATAAATATTCTAATTCCAACTCTTGACTTTTTGCACTGCATCGTAAATAAGGGGCACCGTCTTATAAAATTTTTACCCCCCGAGGAGATTGTTGTATGCCTAGAATTCTGACTGAAAAAGTAATGGGCGATTGGTATCCGTTTCTGACACTGGGTGTCAGCATCTTCATTCTTTCCTGGTTGTTCTTCCTCGGGGACATTGTTGCCGGTCGCTAAACAGCGCGCAACAAAAGCTGATTTGAAAAGGTCTGCCATTCGGGCAGGCCTTTTTTATTGCCTCTGTCCCTTGACCTTTGGTGTGATAACGCCTACATGTGGGGTGTCCGTTTAGCGGCGGACTACGGCGCTAGAGGCGTGTATGAAATAAGCTGACTGGACCCGGGGGCGGTACCCGGCGCCTCCACCATAAGCCGATCAAGTCAAGGTCGGTTTGTGAGGGGGGCGAAATAGGATCGACAGCGGTAGTAAAGATACAGTGCTGCGCTCGGTGAGCTACCACCGACATCGGTGCAAAACTTTATAAATGCCAACGACAATCGTATGGCTCCGGTTGCAGCTGCTGCGTAACGCAGTCGCTTGACCAAATTCAATTCCTGTTAAGGTGAGTCTTGGCAGGTGGGGTTCGGGGGTACCTAGCAACAGGAACCCCCACTTTTATGTCTCCTTCTTAAAATTACTTCAAATGTGTATATAAAACAGGCAGCGCCTATTTTTTAGGCTTATTTATTGCGCCTGTTTTGACGTATTTGCCCTTTTAATGGACAAAAAGTCAGGCAAACAGGCAGGTGCAAGAATTGGCACAGTTGATGCTTTGTTATCGGGCATAACAAGAAGGAAACACATATGCTCGATAGTTTCTTTGATGAAATGCATGGGCCGAATGGTGCTGTGCGGGACCCCTATGAGATTTATTCCGCCTGGCTTCATTCAACGGAAATAGAAGATCTGGTTCGCAGGCATGAACAGGCTGATCTGATTTTCCGCAGGGTTGGTATAACGTTCAATGTATATGGGGCCGATGGCGGGGTGGAAAGGCTCATCCCCTTTGATATTGTTCCCCGCATTATTTCTGCACAGGAATGGGACCTGATTGAACGAGGCGTGATCCAGCGGGTTACGGCACTCAATGCTTTTTTGCATGATGTTTATCATGAGCAGGCGATTTTGAAATCCGGTCTTATTCCACCGGATCTGGTGTTGACCAACGATGCCTTTCGCCCCGAGATGCTGGGGCTAACGCTTCCCCATAACGTTTATGCGCATATTTCCGGGGTGGATATTGTACGTGTGGATGCGGAAACGTTTTATGTTTTGGAAGATAATGCCAGAACACCCAGCGGAGTTTCCTATATGCTGGAAAACCGTCAGGCAATGATGCGCCTGTTTCCTGAACTGTTTGCCAAACATCGTGTCGCACCGGTCAGCCACTATCCGGAATTACTGCTGGAAACCTTGCGTTCGGTTGCGCCCCGGCGCAATGCGGACCCGACGATTGTTTTGATGACACCGGGGCAGTTTAACAGCGCCTATTTCGAGCATGCTTTTCTGGCACAGGAAATGGGCATTGAGCTGGTGGAAGGCCAAGACTTGTTTGTCGATGATGGTTACGTCTATATGAGAACCACCACAGGGCCGAAACGGGTCGATGTGATCTATCGCCGCATAGATGATGAATTTTTGGACCCCTTGGCGTTTAGGGCTGATTCAGCCCTTGGTGTGCCAGGCTTATTGTCGGCTTACCGGCTTGGTAATGTGGCCATCTGTAACGCCATTGGCGGAGGTATTGCCGATGACAAGGCCATTTACACCTATATGCCGGAAATCATCCGTTTTTATCTCGGGCAGGAACCGATTTTGAAAAACGTGCCGACCTACAACCTGCGCCGCAAGGATGATCTGGCCTACGCTTTGGAAAATATGGAAAAGCTGGTGGTGAAAGAGGTGCACGGTTCCGGCGGCTACGGGATGTTGGTGGGGCCTGCCTCCACTAAAAAACAGGTGGAGGAATTCAAGGCCAAGGTCAAGGCTGACCCTTCAAATTTCATCGCCCAGCCGACACTGAGCCTTTCAACCTGTCCCACGTTTGTGGATAAGGGCATTGCACCGCGCCATGTGGATTTACGCCCCTTTGTTCTGTCGGGGCGTGAAACACGTGTTGTGCCGGGAGGGTTGACGCGTGTGGCCATGCAAAAAGGCTCTCTGGTGGTGAATTCCTCGCAAGGGGGCGGAACAAAAGACACATGGGTATTGGAGGGGGCAAATGCTAGGACGCGCCGCTGATAACTTGTTCTGGATGGCCAGAAACATGGAACGTATTGAAAATATCGTGCGTTTGCTGAAAACCGGGCGAACAGCCAATATGTTGTCGGAGGGTTCGGATACTCAGGATAATATCTGGACTGTACCGTTGGAGATATCCGGTCAGAAACAAAAGTTCATAGATGAATATGGGGAAATCTCCGAAGGGCGTGTTACAGCCTTTATGTTGAGTGATCAAAACAATCCATCCAGTGTCCGATCCCTGTTGAGCAATGTGCGTGAAAATGCGCGCTCGACCAGGCATTTCCTGACATCCGATGTTTGGGAAAGCATCAATCGCACATGGCTGACGGCCAAGGATAAAAGCTATAAGGACATTAAAAAAACATCTGTGGAAGAATATCTCGATTGGATGATCGGGCGGTGTTACATGTTCAAAGGGGTGATGTCCGGTTCCATGCGCCGGGGGGAGGGGTTACATTTTTCCAATCTCGGGCAATGTATTGAACGTGCAGATCATAGTGCACGCCTGTTAACGGTGCATTTTGCCAACGGGCTGAACAAGCAGTCTCAAGCGGGTGTGATGCAGGTACGTGATTATTATCGCTCCATGGTGTTGTTGAATGCTCTGAATGCCTATAAGGCGTATCGAGAAACCTTCCATAGCAATATAGAACTCGATAAAATAGCAGAGCTGTTTATCTTGCATAAGGAAGTGCCGCGCAGCTTGCGTGCCTGCATTGATGAAATTGCCGATATTTTGCGCGCCCTTAATCCGACCGCTTCTGTGATGAAAGAGGTTTATGATTTGCAATATCGGCTGGATACGGTGCAGATTTCCCAACTTCGCCGGGTCGGGCTCGGCTATTTCCTGATTGATTTTTCCAAGCATATGGATGAAATCAGTCTGAATATTCAAAATGATTTCATGATGGTGCAATGATGAGAATAAAAATCCGCCATGAAACGCATTACCTGCTGGAAACGGCAGCGCGTCGCGCGATGCAATATTTACGTTTGACCCCGCGCAATGACCGCAATCAACGCATTCTGTCCTGGTCCATCAGTGGTCCTGAAAAATTGACCGAATGGATTGACGGGTTTGGCAATGTAACGCATTTTGCCGCTGAACATACTGACCATGTGGACCTTAAAATTCTTGTGGAAGGGGAGGTCGAAACAAAGGAAACCAACGGTATTTTGCCATTGGATGACGGTTTGCCACCCGGCATGTTTTTGCGCCCTCGCGATCTGGTCAGCCCGGATGAAAAGATTTGCGCTTTTACAGCCCAGTTCGAATCTGCCTTGAAAAAAGAAGGCGAGATTGCCTTTTTGCATGCCTTGATGGATGGTATCCGCGCAGACGTCATGTATGAAAGTGGGCATTCGACCGTTCAATGTTCGGCTGCACAAGCGTTTGAGCGCAAGAAAGGTGTTTGTCAGGATTTTGCCCATTTATTTATTTCCTGCTGTCACAGCCTGAATGTGCCGGCACGTTACGTTTCCGGCTATATCACTGATGGGGTTGGGGAACCGGCGTCTCATGCCTGGGCGGAAAGTTATGTCAGCGATCTTGGCTGGGTCAGCTTTGATCCGTCAAACGGGCAATGTGCCAGTGAAAGTTACGTTCGTCTGGCTGTAGGATACGATTATGCTTCATGCCCGCCCATTATCGGTGTTAGAACGGGGGGACAGGGTGAGCAGATGAATGTATCTGTTCAGGTGGATCAGCTACAAAATTAAGAGAAAAAAATGAGCTATTGTTTGGGGATGCTGCTGGAAGGCGGTCTGGTTTTTATGTCGGATACGCGCACCAATGCAGGGGTGGACAATATTGCCTCCTACCGTAAAACCTTTATTTTCGATGATCGGGAAGACCGCTGCATCGTGATGTTGGTGGCAGGTAACCTTGCCATCACACAAAATGTGATCAGCCGTCTGGAAGAACGTCTGGAAGAAGAAGACCCGGCGAAAAACATTTATCTGGCCTCGTCAATGTTTGAGGTCGTGCGCATCGTCGGTGGTGTGGTGCGCGAGGTGTTTCAGGAAGAAGGCGAGGCTTTGAAAGCCCATAATGTAGACTTTTCAGCCTCCATTATTGTGGGTGGACAGATTGAAGGGCGCCGCATGCGCCTGTTTAACGTCTATTCTGCCGGTAATTTTGTTGAGGCTACGCAGGAAACCCCCTATTTCCAGATCGGGGAAACCAAATATGGCAAACCCATTATGGAACGTGTGCTGACCCCGCGCACGCCGATTCCGGAAGCCATCAAATGCGGGCTGGTTTCCTTTGATTCCACCATCAATTCAAATCTATCTGTTGGCCTGCCCCTTAACTTGACAGTATTGCCTCGGGATAATTTGGGCGGTCTGGAAACCCATTTGATCGGCGAAGAAGACCCTTACTTCAAAAATATTGGCAAAATCTGGGGGGAAGGTCTGCGTGCGCTCTTTGCGACTTTGCCGGACCCGAAGTGGTAGGGCCGGGTTATCCCATGCCTACCCCTTTGTAACGCCGGTTCAAACGGGAAATCTTATCTCGGTGGAGGGTGCCGATTGCAATGGCAATCCAGCTTAAGTGAAACAGAAGATGCAGGGCGATAACGATGCTGCCATGTACGGGCCCGATCGCAGCACGGGCAAAAATTTCGTTTAAATGAATAACGGGCAAGGGATGGATGATCAGCTTGCCGTAATAGGCGATGGCCTGAATAGCCAGTAACCAGGCATAACTGCGGCGTAATCGGCGCCCTATGGCACGCAACAGACTGATATGGTGTTTGGGGTCGTTGTAGTCATTGGCCAGAATAATGTTCCAGTCACCGTTTCGCTGATAGTCTTTTCCCAAAAGCATGGGAACATAAAGTTCCGTTTCCAGATGACGGGCACGTGCGCGCCAGACGTTGAAGTAACGGTAACGCCGGGCCTCAAACACCAGAAAAACAATGACCAGTAATCCGACCAGAACAAGCGGTAAGGGGGAAGCATTCTGTCCGCTGAAGGTGATGGAAAAGGCAATGCCTGTTGTGACAACGGCCCAGTTGGTGGTGTTGTCCAACCGGGTGCGCCAGGTCGTGGAACGATAGATTTCACCGCGATAAAGATGAGCCAGTGCTCCGAGTTCCGAAGAGGTAAAGTTGGGCAGTTCTTGGTTTTCTTGTGTCATTTCAAATCCCTCCCTGTCGTTTGTTTAAAGGTGGGGCAACCTGCAATGGGTTTCAACTCAAATTTTAAATGAGAACATTTTGAGAACTTACTTGACAAAATACATTTGTTCTTCTAATGTTCTATTAACGAGTCGAGGTAATGGAGGATCAAATGCTTGTACCGACCTTTGCAAAAGAATTTCTGGCTTTAGGCAGCATTTTTGCTGCGGGCTATATGTGGTCTTTTATTTTGTAATTAAAAGAACAAAGCGGGAATACATAAAATGGCTTATCGTGAATTGGGTGAGGCCCGTATCCTCAAGCGCTATAATGGGCGCGAGTTGCTGACGCCGGCACGAACAAAGGTGATACAGCAACCTCAAGAAAACTGGCGTAGCGTGGAAGATGCAGCGCAGTGTTTTCTTGATCAGGTTAAGACAGCGTGTGTGGCAGTCCGATAAAAGGATTGCACTTAAGGATGGACCCGGTTTTTACACGGTTTACCCTGACCTCAAACGGGTCCATCCTTTTTTAGAAAAGATCTGTCGGGGGCATTTATGTTCTAGCTCAAAGACAAAGAGCTGTCCGGCATGGGGGGAAGGGGGCGTTTTTTCCCTGTTTCGTCAATGGCCACAAAGGTGAAGATTCCCTGTGTAACTTTTTCACGCGATAGGCCATCGCGCCGCAGAACCCATAGTTCAACCTGTATGGCCATGGATGTTGTGCCTTCGCGCACGATATCGGTATAGACACAGACCACATCACCAACACTGACAGGCTTCAGGAAGGACATGGCTTCAACGCCAACGGTGGCAACGCGGCCCTGTGCACGCCATTGAGCCGACACACCGCCTGCAATGTCCATTTGTGACATGACCCACCCGCCGAAAATATCTCCATTCGGGTTGGCATCGCCGGGCATGGCGAGGGTGCGGATGGCGAGTTTACCCATAGGTTCGCTGTCTTGCGTGCTCATTCGTTTATGTCCATTTTTGTTATGAGAAGAAAAGCTCTGATAAAAACAATATCATGCTTGCCCGAAAGGTCCATCCTTCCTATCATCGGGCCAACATTTTTACAAAGGGCATCTTTTAGGGAGCTAAGACAAATTGGCTATGGATTTGTTTGAAGACGACGCACCGAAAACGGGTGGGGAATATACCGCGCAGGATATTGAGGTTCTGGAAGGTCTGGAACCGGTGCGCAAACGCCCGGGGATGTATATTGGCGGCACCGATGAACGGGCCTATCATCACCTTGTTGCAGAAATTCTCGATAACTCCATGGATGAGGCCGTGGCAGGTCATGCCAGCCGGATTGAGCTGGAACTGGATGCAGAAGGCTATGTCACCGTTCGCGATAACGGGCGCGGGATTCCGGTGGACCCACACCCTAAATTCAAAGATAAATCCGCCCTTGAGGTGATCTTAACGACTCTGCACTCCGGGGGTAAATTCTCCGGTAAGGCCTATCAGACCTCCGGGGGGTTGCACGGGGTCGGGATGTCGGTGGTGAACGCCCTTTCCGACAAGCTGGTGGTTGAGGTTGCACGTGATCGTACCCTTTGGCGCCAGACTTTTTCACGCGGGCTTCCCGAAACAAGCCTGAGCAATGAGGGCCAAGTCAACAACCGCCGCGGTACCACCATTAGCTTCCACCCGGATGCGCAGATTTTCGGGACACGTTTATTTTTCAAACCGGCGTTGCTCTACAAAATGGCGCGTTCAAAAGCCTATCTGTTCAAAGGGGTGGAAATCCGCTGGAAATGCGACGAAAGCCTGTTGAAAGAAGGTGATTCGGTTCCGGCGCAAGCCGTTTTGCATTTTCCCGGCGGTCTTTCCGATT
Organism: Terasakiella sp.; assembly: GCA_050297075.1. Taxonomy (GTDB): domain Bacteria; phylum Pseudomonadota; class Alphaproteobacteria; order Rhodospirillales; family Terasakiellaceae; genus Terasakiella. The sequence continues at coordinate 276,945 of JBNKSC010000025.1, read as the reverse complement.
ATCTGAATCATGTGCTGGAAGGTCGTGAACCCAAGACGGATGAGCCTTTTGCCGGGGATGTCAAATTCCCGGAAGAACAAGGCAAAGTGGAGTGGGCCATTGCCTGGCCGGAAGATGAAGAAGCTTTTTTCAATTCCTACTGTAATACGGTTCCTACCCCCTTGGGCGGTACCCATGAGCAGGGGTTTCGTAATGCCCTGACCAAAGGTATTCGGGCTTATGGGGAACTGATCAATAACAAGGCGGCAAGTAAAATCACGGCCGAGGATGTGATCAACGGGGCCTGTATTATGTTGTCCGCCTTTATTCGTGACCCTCAGTTTCAGGGGCAGACCAAGGAAAAACTGGGTACGCAGGAAGCCGCCAAACTGGTAGAAACCGCTGTGCGGGACAATTTTGACCATTGGCTGGCGGGCAATCCTGAAATTGGCAACCAGCTTATTGAATATATGGTGGAACGTGCTGAAATTCGTTTGCGCAAAAGAAATGCCAAACAGATGAAACGGCAGTCTGCAACCAAGCGCCTGCGTCTGCCGGGCAAGCTGGCGGATTGTACGCGCTCCATCTCCGATGGGACAGAAATTTTTCTGGTGGAAGGGGACTCGGCCGGTGGGTCTGCCAAACAGGCCCGTAACCGGGAAACACAAGCCATTCTGCCCTTGCGTGGTAAAGTCCTGAACGTTTGTTCTGCCAGCATAGACCAGATTAACGCCAACAAGGAATTGAGCGATATGGGGGAAGCACTGGGCTGCGGTACCCGTGAGACTTTTGATGTGGAAGACCTGCGCTATGAACGCATTATCATCATGACTGATGCGGATGTGGACGGGGCGCATATCGCTTCTTTGTTGATGACATTCTTCTATCAGGAAATGCCGGGATTGATTGAATCCGGGCGTCTCTATCTGGCGCAACCGCCGCTTTATCGTTTGGCAACAGGTGCAAAAAGCATTTATGCCATGGACGATATGGAAAAAGATGAATTGCTTGTCAAAGAATTCAAAGGCAAAAAAGTTGATATCAGTCGCTTCAAGGGGTTGGGGGAAATGCCCCCCTCCCAACTTAAGGAAACTACGATGGACCCGAAAAAGCGCACCTTGTTGCGTGTAACGGTTCCTCATGGTCATAATGACGAAGAGATTGATGAAGCCAGGGACACCAAGGATCTGGTCAATCGGCTGATGGGTAAAAAACCGGAACATCGTTTCAAGTTCATTCAGGAACGTGCAAAGTTTGTTGAAGATCTGGATGTTTAGCCTACATTAAGGAAGACAGGCTTTTTTTCCGAATGGGAGAACATCAAAATGCGGTCTTTCTTTAGCTTGGGCCTTGTGGTGTTTGCGCTGGGGGCATGTGCGCCTTACAGCATGATGCGTGATCAGGAACGCCTTGGCTTGATTAACTGGATGGCTCAGGCTGGCAAACAGGGGTATCTGGATGTGGCTTTCTATAATGTCGGGTCCCTAAAAAGCGAAAATGCCATGCTGGCGGCTATGGAAGGCCATAATTACGGCCCGGTCTTTTCTCTGAAAAAGGCAGAAGATACCGGTAAAGGATTGCGCATGGTTGTCTATCAAAACCCGGCGCGTCAAATTTATGGAAATGCCTTGTGCACAAAGCCAACCCCTGTGTCTGAGCCACAGGGAAAAGGTGAAAACAGGGTGACATTGGCGCTTTGTTATAATGACCTGTCTTACGGAAATGTGCGTGCCAGATCATCTGAGGGGGAACTACAGCCGGGAACGCAATTCTTTAATGAATTTTACAGAGCTGCTTTTCGGTATTTGACAGATCCGAAGTACGAAAGACAGGAACATCGAAGTGATTGCAAGCTCACTCCCTGTTAACGCAAAAGGGCGGCCATAAAGACCGCCCTTTGACATATTGATTGAAGGCATTCCTAGGGGAACATGGGTTGTTGTGTCAGGCCTACGGTTTCATCGAAACCGAACATGATGTTCATATTCTGCACGGCTTGACCAGAGGCCCCTTTGACCACATTGTCTTCTACACAAATGATAATGGCGCGGCCCGGTTGACGGTCCGCAAAGACGCCAATCAGGCAATAGTTGGAACCACGCACATGGCGTGTTGCCGGGCTGACGCCTTCTTCCACCACACGCACAAAGGCGTCATCAGCATAGGTTTTATCAAGGTGTGTGCGCAGGGCATCAACGCTGACACCCTCATTCAGGCTGACATAGATGGTAGAAAGAATACCACGGTTCATGGGCATCAGATGAGGGGTGAAGCTGACATAGACATCTTTACCGGCTGCCTCACTCAGGCCTTGTTCAATTTCCGGGCCATGGCGATGGGTGCCGATACCATAGGCATGAATGGCATCAGATACTTCACAGAAAAGAATGCCTTCTTTCGGGGAACGCCCGGCACCGGTGACGCCGGATTTGGCGTCAATGATAATGCCTTCGCTGGCAATCAGCTTGTCTTTGAGTAACGGGACCAAGGGCAGCTGTGCCGAGGTTGGATAACAACCCGGGTTGGCAACCAGTCTGGCTTTTTTGATGTCTTCACGGTTGATTTCCGTTAAGCCGTAGACCGCTTCTTTTTGCAGCTCCGGCGCAAGGTGTTCGCCGCCATACCATTTGGCATATTCTTCTACGTCTTTGAGCCGGAAGTCGGCTGAAAGGTCCACAATACGTACATTTTGCGGCAAGGAGGCAATAAAGGCCTGTGTGGTGCCATGGGGCAGGCAACAGAAACAGACATCAATATCTGCCCAGTTTACTTCATCCATTTTAACCAGACCGGGCAGGTTCAAGCCGCCCAGATGAGGGAACACTTCAGCCATGCGCATCCCGGCTTTTCGGTCTGCCGTCAGGGCAGTGATTTCGACATGGGGATGATTGCTCAGGAGGCGGACGAGTTCAGCACCTGTATATCCGCTGGCTCCGACGATTGCTGCTTTGATTGTGTTCATGGTTTTGTTCTCGAATAGCTTGCAATGAAAAAGGACCCGAACGGGTCCCTTGAAAAGAAAAGAGTCCTGTTACCCGTTCGTTCGTTCAAATGTGGGGTGCGAAAATCGTCGCATGGCTCTGTCTTTCCTTTGTCGATCAATTGATGAGGGTGAATATGGTCTGTTTTGATCGGGAAATCCAGTGTTTTATGTTTGACATGAAAATTTCATTTTTCTTGTGGGAAATCCTTAACTTTCCTTTGCTACTCTGGTGAGGACTCAAAAGAGGAAAACATTTGTTCGTGCAAAAACGTGCACGATGGTAAAGAGGATTTAAGACAATGACACTTGAACAACATTTTCTCATTCGCTACGGCCTGCATCATTTCGTCAGTTGCAAGGCTCAGGCAGGGCGTTTTATTTTTTGCATTCGCAAAACTCAACGCGAGACAATGATCCAGCATGCCCAACGCATTATTCAGGGTGGCTATGGGGAAATGGCTGATATCCAGCTTGTATAACCTGTAAACGAAGACCCGCGCCCCTGAACGCTAATGTCAGGGGCGTTGTTGTGCCTGCATCATCCTTATCCAAAGGCCAGCCAGATGCCGACACAGACCATCAAGGTTCCGGCCACCCGGTTCATGATGCGCACATTGCCGCTCTTTTCCAGAAAATGGCGCATGGAACGCCCGCCCCCGGCATAAAGAATAAGGCAGACAAATTCCACACTGAGCAAAATGATAACCAGAGAGATGATTTGCATCGTCATGTCTTTGCTAACATCCAGAAAAGGTGGAAGCAGTGTGACAAAAAAGGCCCAGCCCTTCGGGTTGGCAATGGCCGTGACGAACCCTTGCATTGCAAGGGCCTTGCGTGAAACCTGACGGTCTTCTTTCGCATCCAGACTGATGGCCATGCGCCCGCGCGAACACCACATCTGAAAACCAAGCCAGGCGAGATACGCCCCACCTGCCCATTTCAGAACGCCAAACAGCATGGGAAATTTGAGCATGACGGCGGCAACCCCGATGGCTGCGGATACCGCCACCAATCCAACGCCGATGAGTTCGCCCCACATCATCCAGAAAGTCCGGCGCAACCCGATGGTTAGCCCCAATGTCAAAGACAGGGTCATGCACATGCCCGGCGTGATAGAAATGAAAAAGGCCGTGGGGAAAAACAGGGCTATTAGGGCGAAATCAATCATGGGAAAGGTCCATAAATCAAGGGGGATGAACCTTCATATCGTTCTTTTATGCTTTCAGGCAAGATGGATTGATGTAAAGAACATCATTTCCCCGGCTTAGGGTCAGGCTCGTTTCCTGTATGGTGGCCTGAAGCTGCATGTTGCGTTCGGCCCAATGGGACAGGTTTTGGCTGTCTTGTGATGAAATTTCGAAAATGGTCAGATTGTCAAACCGTTCAAGTGCTTGCTGCATCTTTTGCCACCAGGGTTGAACGGTACGTCCACCGTAACAGTAAAGGATAACCCGCTCCGCCTTATGGCAAGCCTGACGTACACGTTTTTCAGAGGGCAGGCCCACCTCTATCCAGCATTCAATATGGTCTGCATAATCCTTTTGCCATAAATCGGGCACGCCTTCGGTGGAAAGCCCCTTGGTGAAACTGAGCCGTTCATGGGCATGATAGATAAAAGCCAGCAGGCGAAGCATCATGCGTTCATCATTTTCCGAAGGATGGCGTGCAAGGGTCAACTGATGATCAGCATAATAATGACGATCCAGATCAGCAAGGGACAGGTCGCATTTAAAGATTGTTGCTTTCAGGGCCATATGAGGGGTTTACCTGAGTTCACCCGACAGAAACCGGTTGTCCATCGGCAGAAAGGCTCAGGGTGCCGTCTTCGGCAAATTTCAGGGCGATGCTTGAATAATTGCCGTTATCGGTGAGCAGGTGCTGGTATTGTGCCAGAATGGCGTCTACCTCGGCCTGGCTGTTTGCCTCGTTTACAGCTTCAATCATGGGCATGCGTTTTTGTATTTCCACATAATGGCTGGTCAGGGCATTGAGGTCACGTAACTCACGTTCCAGCCCCGGTGTTTCTTCCAACGCTTTTTTCAGCTCATCAGCATAGGCATAATCCGGCGGCAGCACCATTTTGCCTTCACTATCGAATTTAATCTCTTCGGGGGCTTTCGGGATGTCGTTTGCTTCCAGCATCGCTTTGAAACGTTCGGAAGAATGCTCGCTTAACGCTTTGATGTTGTCTGCGCTGGGCATCAGGAAAGGAACATCCATGAGGCTTTTGGCATTAATGCGCGGGGGCTTTTCACTGCCATACTGGGCATCCAGGTCCCAGACCTGATCTCCCTTGTTGGTGTTGACCGCATAGGTGCTTTGAGCACTGCCGGTTTGTTGTTCCTGATCTTCCAGCAAGACCCGGCTGGATGTCCCGGAAAGGAGGGTGGGAGAATATACTGCCTGCTGTACGGCAGAAAATGCCGGGTCACTTCCGATGACTTGGCTTGTTTGGGTGGCCTGTGCAGAGGTGTCTGTCACAGGCGTACTATTATTAACCTTTTGATAATAATATTGATTCTGTAGATCGTTTGTAACTTGCATGGTCATTATCCGTTCAGAGCGTTTGTTTTTCTCTCGGAAAAGATGCAAAGGCTATGCCATTAAAAGAAGCGCATCCTTAATGCCATCAAAGAAGGGGCGGGATGAACAGGTCTTGACATATTCTTATATAGGAATATATTTTGATCATGGCTCGAGTTAGGACAACATATGATGTTTTCAGCGCGATTGGGGAACCTCGGCGCAGGGAAATTATTGAAAGGCTGATTGTTCAGGAAATGACGGTTAATGACCTCGTTTTGGCAACAAAATGGCCGCAACCTAGCGTTTCCAAGCATCTGAAAGTCTTGAAGGCGGTCAATCTCGTATCGGAGAAAAAGGCAGGGCGATGCCGCCTCTATCGTGTTGAAGCAAAGGAATTACGCCCGATCCAGGAATGGATTCATCAGTTTGAAAAATACTGGGGCGGGACGATGGATCAGCTGGATACATATTTAAAGGATATTCAAACAAAAGGAGAGCAGCATGGCAAAAAATGAGATTGTCCCTTCCGTGATCGAAAGAGAATTTGATGCCCCGAGACAGCTTGTTTTTGAAGCATGGACGAAGGTGGAGCATTTGAACAACTGGATGTTCCCCATGCCGGGCTGTACTTGCGAGTTTGTATCGGCCGATATTGTGACTGGGGGAACATCGCTGCATAAAATTTCCATGCCCAATGGCAACGAGATGTGGCTTTTTACCCGATATGAAGAAGTCAAATCCCCTGAAAAACTGGTGTTCCTTCAATATATGTCAAACGAGCAGGGCGATATTGTCGCCAATCCGCATATGCCAAATTGGCCGAAAGACATGGTCGCCACACTAACTTTTGAAGAACTTGGGGAAAAGCGGACCAAACTGACTTTCCTATGGGAACCGCGTAATCCATCTGATGAGGAACTCAAGGTCTTTGAGGCATCGCGTGAGGACCACGCAAAAGGTTGGGGGGCTGGTATGGCGCAATTGGCAGAATATTTGAAGCGCTTATAATGCCGGATGCTTTTACTGCCCGTTTTTGACGATGTCCGGCCAGACATCGCGCAGGAAAACGGGCAGGTCACTGGCGGCGGATTTCAGTTTGAACGGATATAACAGGGTGCTGATGAAGCCGCGGTGATAGTTGGAATGAGTGCTCAGATGCAACACGATATCTTCCCGGCTCATGGCCCCTGAACCGCCACCGACGAATTCAAAGGGGATGACTTCTTCCAAGGTAGCGTCATCCCAGCTTTTAACAAGCGCGATATAATCTTCATCAAGGGCGCGCAAGCGTTGGGAAACTTCGCTAAAGGGGAGGTCTTCATCGCGGGTTCTGGCGGTAAAGCCATGCTCTTTGCCTAACAGGTGGGCCATAAAGATTTCTTCAACAACCAGAATATGATCAAACGTGCCGGAGATTGTTTTAAACAATGCATCGCGCGGGGCATGAAGCTCGGCCACAGGCAGTTGGGCGGCATTATCCAATGTCACCCGGTTGGCCCAAGCCATATAGTGGATCATGCGTTGACAGGTGGAAGATGTTGTCATTTTGAAAGGGCTTTTCCGGTTGTTGAAGAAACGAAACAAGGTCAGTTGGTTTTGGAGGTATAAAGCGCGCTGAGTTTATCAAGAAATTCATAGAGTTTCTGATTCATCTCATCATAATCATGATTGAGCAGAACCTCCGCTTCCTCAACAAAGCGATAGTCCGAGGCATTGCTCAGGTCATCATTGGCGATGAGATGTTCGACAACTTCTTTCGTCAATTCCATATGACACTGGAAACCGAAAACCAGTTCATCATAGGCAATGATCTGTCTCGGGCAACCTTCACTGTAGGCCAGTATTTTCGCGTCTGCACTGAGCCCAGGCATATCGCTGTGCCAATGCCCAACGTTCAGCACCTTGCCAAAATGGGCAAACAAGGGATGGTTTATGCCGTCTTCAGTCAAGGTGATGGGGAATTTGCCGATCTCTTTTTGCGGGCTATGTTCACAAGCGCCGCCAAAGGCTTCCCCCATAAGTTGGGAGCCTAAACAGATGCCGAGGACCACTTTTCCAGCCTTGGCAGCTTGTGCAATCAACGCCTGTTCTTTTTGGGAATCAAAATGCGGGCATTCTTCCTGTGTGGTGGAAGGGGCTTGCGGGCCACCCATGACAATCAGAAAATCAACATCATCAATGTGTTGCGGTAAGAGGTCGCCTTGGTAAAGGCGGGAATAGGTGATGTGGTGTTCGTTCTCTTGTGCCCAGGTTTCATAGGCGCCGGGGGCTTCGAAATATTCATGAATGATAAAATGAATATGCATTTCTATAGCTTCCTAAAGGCGTTTGTCGTTTCAGGATCAGACTCGTCAGTCTTGACATTTATGAAGCTCTGCTGAATAGTTGTCCAATGCAAATATATACAACACATCAATCACCGCGAATTATGCACATCATTCCATAGGAATGGTGGGATTTCGTTGTGTTTGATTTCAAAACCCGCCCGAGAGGCGGTTTTTTGTTGTTCGCTTCTTGGGCCTTGTGAAAGCCATAGGAAGTTTGATGAAAAAAGTTGCCATCTTTGGAAATGCCGGTGGTGGCAAGTCCACACTGGCCCGGCGTCTGGCTGATGTAACGGGTCTGCCCTTGTATGCTGTGGATCAAATGAAATATCGCGCAGGCGGGCTGGATGTCCCGCATGAGGAATATCTTAAGGCCCATAGGGAAATCTTGCAGCAGCAAGAATGGATCATAGACGGGTTTGGCTGCGTGCCTTCTGCATGGGAACGCTTTGGGCAGGCCGATACCCTTATTTACCTCGATCTGCCGCTGTTTTTGCATGGCTTGTGGGTGACAAAACGTCTCTTGAAGGGCGGGTTTATACCGCCCGAAGGTTGGCCGGAAAACAGCCCGCTGTGGAAGAGTTCCCTGAACAGTTATCGGGTTTTATGGCTATGCCATCAAAAACTCACGCCCAAATACCGCCAGTTTGTTGAAGAAGCCGGAGCGACCAAACGGGTCTATCATTTACGTTCTGCTCAAGAGATCAGGACGTTTTTAGCCAGTTTATAGATGGGCATGATGCGGCGTTATTTGCCCTGCATCTGTGCTTTCATTTCGTCTGTTGAACCTTCCAGAACAGGTCTGAGGAAATAGCGGTCATAACGGATGATGCAGCCGGTTTTTTGGGCATATTCATAGGCCATGACACACTCGTCATCGCTAGCACTTTCTTTGCGATAGGTTTCGTAATCGGCGAGGGAAGGAAAAGAAAAAGCAGCATAGGCAAGGTCGTTCGGGCCTTCATGGGGCAAGTAATAACCATGGTGCGTGCCACCAAATTTTTCGACCAGAGTAATCCATGCTTTTGAATAGACTTCAAATTCCGCGACTTTATTCGGGTCGATTTTGTAGGTGAGATGGCAGGTTATCATCTTTTCTCCTTAAGGTTCTTGGCGGTTGCCAGCATGCGCGCCTGTCATTCTGGTGAAGGTCAGAAGCCAATTTGTTTAGGTTTGTCTGTGATTTATAGCGATGAAATGGATCCTGAATCAAGTTCAGGATGACGGCTGAGGGCAGTGAGAGATTGATTATGCAAATGAATTTCTAATATGAGACTGTAGTTTCGTAGCTTTCTCGTATACGAATAGGAGCGAAAACATCTTGTTTGTCGTATTCAAACAGAGGTAAACCGTTCTTATCAAAAATGTACTCAATTTTATAATTTTTTTCATGGGGAGTATTATATGTTACCTCCCAAATACCATCTCTAAACATAACGTTGATTACAGATATAATATTCTTATCACCCGGCTTCTTTGTTGCGCTATCATGTATTTGATATGTTGTTTCACCTAAAGTAAACAATGATTTGGGTGGAGTGAATTTTGCATCATTAAATTTACCGAATTTCCATCGGACTGTTTTTCCTGATGTGTTTAGGTAGTCAAATGTAGTAGATTCTTTTTCCACCCCTTTTGGGGTGGTTATACCTTCTCGAAATTTGAACAAGCCACCAGTTGTGTCAATTAATGTGTATCTTTTTTTGCTATTGTTAAGCGGGTTTGTCATTGCATAGTGGAAGCCGGGTTTGAGATGAGACAAATCAATTTCGTTCACATTCTGTGGTGTCAGAATCTGGCCTTTATATTTGGTCAAAATATCCTTCCGAATTTGGTCTGTATTCTTTGAGACGTATGCATTCCTATTCTTGATACTTTTTTCAATACGAGACCAGCTTTCATCAAGACTATTTTTATAAGTTTGACAGCCATCCAACGTTTGTATAAGCACAATTAAAATCAATGTTTTTATACTTCTTGAGAATAGCTTCATTTCCGGCATATTATTTCTCGTTTAACTTGAAGGTTGGAGATCAGCCATAAAAAAGTGGTAAGGCTGATTTCATATTTACAAAAGTTATTCTATAACTCCTGAAACCTCTAATTCCTTTTTATTTTCATGAGCTGAAGCAAAAACTTCTCCTTGCTCATTTAACTCAATTCTAAGTGTAATGTTTGGCTCTGGGTTAAAGCCGGTTACAATGATATGTGAGAGTAACTTGTTTTGTTTTGCGACCATTTTATGACCGTAATACAATTTCAGTTTCATAAATTTGGCCGAACTATTTGCCAAGCCAAAATTCTCTTCGTATGAGGTTGGCAGTTCTACGCCCTCCTTGAATATTGCTGAAAAACCTCCACCAAAAATTTCAAGGCCTAAAGGAGTAGATAGTTTATTGTTCTGGACAGGTAATGTGCCAATTTTCACTTTCCCTTCGGCATGTGAAGTTGATGGGAATATCGACAACATAGTGAAAATAAACAGGATTAATAAGAAATGGGATATTTTATATTTTTTCATGGTGCACGATCTTTAGTTGTTTCTTGTGTTTTTAAGCCATCCTATTTAAACATGCAATGAAGTTTTCACGAAAAAACCCGCACACCAGAGGTATGCGGGTTCTTCGTATCCGTATGTCTCGGAAAAGCGTTTGAAAATTAACGCTTGGAGAACTGGAAGGAACGGCGGGCTTTGGCTTTACCGTATTTCTTACGTTCAACAACGCGAGAGTCACGGGTCAGGAAGCCAGCTTTTTTCAGCGCCGGGCGCAGGGCCGGTTCGAAGTTTTGCAGGGCACGAGACAGGCCGTGGCGAACAGCGCCAGCCTGACCGGACAAGCCACCACCGGTAACGGTGGCAATAACGTCGAATTGACCTTCACGTTCAGTTACTTCGAAAGTCTGGTTCAGGATCATACGCAGAACCGGACGGGCGAAGTATTGTTCAACGTCACGACCGTTGATGGTGATTTTACCGGAACCCGGTTTCACCCAAACACGTGCGATGGCGTTTTTACGACGCCCTGTGCCGTAAGCACGGCCTTGAGCGTCGATTTTCGGTTCAGCCGGAGCAGCAGCAGCGGCCGGGGCTTCAGAACCTGTAGCAGCAACTTCTGCCAGGTCTTCCAAAGTCTTTTTTTCTTCAGCCATTGTTATGCGCTCCGTTTGTTTTTGTCGTTCATGGAAGCTACATCAAGAACTTCCGGCTGTTGAGCTTCATGCGGGTGCTCGTTGCCAGCGTAGATGTGCAGCTTTTTCATTTGTTGACGGCCCAGCGGGCTACGGGTGATCATGCGCTGAACAGCTTTTTCGATCACGCGTTCCGGGTGTTCGCCGCCGAGGATTTGCTCAGCAGTGCGTTGTTTGATCCCGCCCGGGTGGCCGGTGTGCCAGTAGTAAACCTTGTCGGAAAGTTTTTTCCCGGTCAGTTTTACTTTGTCGGCATTGATGATGACAATGTTGTCACCAGTGTCGATGTTCGGTGTATAAGTCGGCTTGTGCTTGCCGCGCAGATATTGCGAGACGATGGCAGCGAGACGGCCCAGAACAACGCCTTCGGCGTCGATCACGAACCACTTGCGTTCAATTTCGCTCGGCTTTGCAGTGTAAGTCTTCATGTCGTTCCACTTGCATACGGATTAAAAACGGTCTTCCAAATAGCAATGGAATCGCCCTTTGGAAAGGAGGGCGCATTATGTTCAATTTCAGCGAGAAGTCAACAGGAAAAAAACGTTTAAAAACAGTCAATTAAAAATGCGGTATTATAATACCTTTTCTGTATGTCGCAGAAACCGGGGAACAGGGAAGGGGAGGTGAAGTTTCATAATATCAATATGTTACCCGGTTTTCAGTTGTGTCGTACGATCTCAGGGTGCGGGAAAAAAATACAACAGGGCACTGATGGTAAAGAGAGACAGCGCAGCAGTAAGCAGAATCGTATTGCCGGCAATCCGATCACCCACCTGATAGCGTGTGGCAAAGACAAAAGGATTGGCCCCGGCCGGCATGGACGCCCCCAATGTGGCAATGATGGTCCAAAGCGCAGAGGTATGGATGATGAAATGACAGATCAGCCAAACTCCCAAGGGCATAATCACCAGTTTGGCAAACGTGGCGAGCAACACAGGCAGGCGGGTATCACCCAGTTTAAGGGAGTAACGCGCCATGCCGCCACCTACGGCAAAAAGGGCAACGGCCGGGGCGGCCTTGCCCAGAAGTTCGGTGACGCGATCCACGATATAGGGCAGTTGCCAGCCTGCTTCTGCCACCACAAGGCCGGAACACAGGGCAATGACCAAGGGGTTGGTCAGCACGCTTTTAAGGGCACCTTTGACAATCTGTACAATATTGACCCGTCCCTGACGGCCTGTTTCCATGATCACGCAGGACAGGGTGAACAGGATCATGGCGTTGAAGGTGATCAAGGTCATCATTGGGGCAAGTGCTTCGGGCGGATATGCTGTCTGTACAATAGGCAGACCGACAAGAACCAGATTGCCGAAACAGGCAGAGATGCCGCCGACTGTAGCACGGTCATGGCCGATGGGTTTGCGCAGGAGAAAATAGCTGAGAAAAAGAATCCCGATCCCCATGGTGAAATAGGCCAGCAAAATACCCGGTTCCAGACGTTGATGCAGTACCCCGCTGGAAGAGGTGCGAAAAAGCAGGGAGGGTACCGCGAGATAGAAGATGAAACGGGTCAGGTCGTTAACACCGTTTTGGCTGAACATACCGCGTTTGACCATGAAAAATCCCAACCCGATCAGGGAAAAAACCGGCAGAATGACATTGAGAACCTGAATCATCTTTTTTCTTTCTTTTAAACCAGAGAGGCAGGCAAATATTTGCCAAGGGGAGATCGGCCTGTTATGTAAGGGATCAACTATTGACCATTTAGACAGGTTTGGCCATGTTCAAGCATCCCGATTACAAAAACCTTTATGTCGTTGATCATCCACTGATTCAACATAAGTTGACTCATATGCGCGATAAAAACACATCCACCAAAACATTTCGTGCGTTGCTGAAGGAAATTTCGTTGTTGATGGGCTATGAGATTACGCAGGATTTGCCGCTGACAACGGAAAAGATTGAAACCCCGATGATGGTTATGGAGGATGCGCCGGTGCTGGAAGGGCGCAAAATTGCCGTTGTGCCTATCTTGCGTGCCGGACAAGGCATGAGCGATGGCTTGCTGGAACTCATGCCTTCTGCCCGTGTGGGCCATGTCGGGCTTTATCGTGACCCAAAAACCAAACGCCCGGTGGAATATCTGGTGAAACTGCCGCAGGTTGAGGGCCGTATTTTTATTATGTGTGACCCCATGCTGGCAACCGGTCATTCGGCTGCTTATGCCGCAGATGTTCTGAATAAGGCAGGCGTCAAGGATGAAGATATCCGTCTGCTGGTTCTGGTGGCAGCCCCGGAAGGAATGAAGGTTTTTGAAGAGGCCCATCCCGATATCAAGGTCTATACGGCGTCTTTGGATTCTCACCTTAATGAAAAAGCCTATATCATTCCGGGTTTGGGGGATGCGGGCGACCGTTTGTTCGGCACGTTCTAACGCTGTTCCTTTGACAATAAAAAATCCCCAAAGCCGTGCGGGCTTGGGGATTTTTATTTTATGCATTCATGTCTTAGACGATGATGTCCACCTGATGGGCTGCGGCGGCCTGTGCGGCTGCAACTTTGGTTTGTTCTGTTGCCTGTTGTACCAGAGTTTGTGCAGCTTGGGTATTGTTCTGTACAGCCTGTTTGACCATGGCAACGCTTGCGGCCTGCTGTTGTGCGGCTTGCATCATACCAACGCCGAAAGCGGCCAGTCCTGCTATATCCATGGTGGTATTCCTTTTGCAATTGCGCGGCAAGTATAACACAAAACCTGAATAAAGCAAAACAGGTGCACCTGCTATTAGGGGAGACCTGTTTTGCCCTTGTTTTGAGTTACTCAGCAGCCATTTTCGGGGTGTTGCCCGGGGTGCGGAATTCTGTCAGAAGGGTGCTTTCCTGCGCTTTTACCTTGCCAATGGCTTCTTCCTTGATATGGCCGAAACCGCGAATGTCACGTGGCAGGTCGGCAATGCGGATGGCAAGCGCAAGGTTTTCAGGACGCAGGTTCTGACAAAGCTCTTCAATAACCCCCATATATTCGGAGATCAGAGCCCGCTCCATTTTACGTTCGGCTGTTTTGCCGAAAATATCGAACGTGCCGCCACGCAAGGATTTGAACCCGGCCAGCAGTTTAAAGACTTTTAGCACCCAGGGGCCATATTCCTTTTTAACCAGATAGCCCTTGTTATTCCTGTTTGCCAGAAGAGGCGGGGCAAGATGGAAGGCCAGTTTAAAGTCGCCGTCAAACTGTTCTTCCAGTTTCGCCAGGAATTCCGGTTGGCTGTAGAGGCGGGCAACTTCATATTCATCCTTATAGGACATCAGCTTGGCAAGGACATGGGCAACGGATTTCGTCAGTTGTTCAGAACCTGTGCCCAGTTCCTTTTCGGCGCGATGGACCCGCTCCACCATTTTGCTGTAGCGTTCTGCATAGGCGCCATCCTGATAGTCTGTCAGGTGCTGGATGCGGTGCTTAATCAAGGTGTCCAGATCCTGCTGGATGAATTGTGCCTGTTCACTTTCAAACAGGGCCGTGAGGCGGTCCATATCGTGCACGGCCCAACGCCCCAATGCAAAGGCCTGTTTGTTAAAGTCAATCTGAATAGCGTTGAGTTCAATGGCTTTCAGCAAAGAATCTTCAGAAAGGGGAATGAGCCCTTTCTGGAAGGCATACCCCACCACAAAAAGGTTGGAGCCGATGGAATCACCCAGCAGCTTGGTGGCAAGCTCGCTGGCGTTAAAGAACCAGCTGTCACCTTCGCCGACCTGATCGGCAATGCTTTGTTTCATATCATCGGTGGGGAAGGGCGCATCCCGGTTGCTGGCAAAATCCGGTGTCATGACTTTATGGTCATTGATGATGGCTTTGGATTTTCCCGTTTTCAGTTTTGCAAGCGAGTCAAAACTGGCAGAGGTGACAAGGTCACATCCAATCAGGAGGTCGGCCTCTCCTGCCGGGATTTTTACGGAATAGATATCATCCGGGGTGTTGGCAAAGCGGACATGAGAGATGACTGAGCCGTTTTTCTGTGCGAGTCCGGCCATATCCAGCACGGAGACACCCTTGTTTTCAATATGGGCTGCCATCCCCATCAAGGCACCGATGGTGACAACGCCAGTGCCCCCGATGCCGGTAACAATGATGGAATAAGTGTCATCTATGCTGGGTAGGGCAGGCGTGGGCAGTTCGCTTGCATCAAATTGTGCCAGTTCGGAACTGCCTTCTTTCTTGCGCAGTTTGGCCCCGTAAACAGAGACAAAGCTGGGACAGAAACCTTTCACGCAGGAGAAATCCATGTTGCAGGAAGATTGTTCGATCTTGCGTTTGCGCCCCAGCAATGTTTCTTTCGGGGCGATGGAAACGCAGTTGGATTCAACCCCGCAATCGCCGCAACCTTCACAGACCGTATCATTGATGAACAGGCGTTTGTTCGGTGTTTCAGCTTTGCCCCGTTTGCGCATGCGGCGCAGTTCTGTGGCACAGTGTTGGTCATAAACCAGCACTGAAACGCCTTTCCAGTTACGTAACTCTTTTTGCACTTCTTCCAGATCGTCACGATGGTGGAAGGTGACACCTGCGGCAAAATCCATTTTGCTTGGATATTTATTCGGGTCATCTGCCACAACGGCGATACGGCCTACACCTTCCCCGTTGAGCTGTTTGGTCAGGCCCTGAACGGTTAACGGACCATCGAAAGGCTGTCCGCCTGTCATGGCAACGGCGGCGTTGAACAGAATTTTATAGGTGATGTTCACCTTTGCACCCAGTGCCTGACGGATTGCCAGAATGCCGGAGTGATAATAGGTTCCATCCCCGAGGTTGGCAAAGACGTGTTTTTCTTCGGTGAAATGGCTTTGTCCAACCCAGGAGGCCCCTTCGCCGCCCATTTGCGTGAAGGTTTGCGTGTCTTCCGGATGGACCCAGGTTGCCATATAGTGACAGCCAATCCCGGCCAATGCACGTGAACCTTCCGGCACTTTTGTGGAGGTGTTGTGGGGGCAGCCGGAACAGAAGGTTGGCATGCGCTGGGCCGTGTTGCGCGGCTTGGCAAGTTCGGCTTCCTTGTCGGCCAACCATGCCAGACGTTGCTCCATCAGTTCATCGGTGTAATATTTTTTAATGCGTGCAGCAATGACCCGGGCAATACGTGCCGGGGAAAGTTCACTGGCACTGGGTAAAATCCATTCACCTTCTTCGTTGAATTTACCGATAACGCGCGGGCGATAGGCTTCATTCCAGTTATAAAGCTGTTCTTTGAGCTGGTTTTCGATCACGGCGCGTTTTTCTTCCACGACCAGAATTTCATCCAGTCCTTTGGCAAATTCCTTGATTCCTTCCGGTTCCAGCGGCCAGGGCATGGCGACCTTGTACAGGCGAACTCCCAGTTGGCTGGCGCGTGCCTTGTCAATGCCAAGGTCGTTTAACGCTTGCAAGACGTCCTGATAGGATTTCCCGGAGGTGACAATACCCAGACGCGGCTTGTCACTATCAATCATGATTTTATCAAGCTTGTTGGCACGCGCAAAAGCAATGGCTGCATAGAGTTTGTATTTTTGCAGGCGGTATTCCTGATCCAGCGGTCTGTCCGGCCAACGGATGTTGACACCGTCTTCAGGAAAAGCGAACTCGGGATAAATGGTTTGAATGCGGTTCGGGTCAACGTAGACGGAAGCGGACGCATCGACCGTCTCTGCAATGGCTTTCATGGCCACCCAGCACCCTGAAAAGCGCGACATTTCCCAAGCAAGGACGCCATAGTCGAGAAATTCCTGCACATTGGAAGGGTTCAGCACAGGGATTTGTGCATCCATGAACGCATATTCGGACTGGCACGGCACGGTGGAGGATTTACAGTTATGGTCATCACCGGCGAGGGCCAGAACACCGCCATTTGGGGAAGTGCCTGCATAGTTGGCATGTTTGAACACATCGCCGGAGCGGTCCACCCCCGGTGTTTTGCCGTACCACATCCCGAAGACGCCGTCATATTTGGCCCCTTTGAACATGTTAACCTGCTGAGAACCCCAGACAGCGGTAGCACCAAGTTCCTCGTTCACACCCGCTTCAAATGCAATATGTTTATCAGCAAGGAATTCCTTTGCTTTCCATAATTCCTTATCAAGGTTGCCAAGGGGGGACCCCCGATACCCGGAAATAAAGCAGGCGGTATTTAACCCTTTCAACACGTCACGCTGGCGTTGCAGCATGGGCAGACGCACAAGCGCCTGTGTGCCGGTCATATAGGCTTGCCCGCTTTCTTGCGTATATTTATCTGACAGGTTTACTTTTCGTTGTATGTTCATGGTGCGTCCCTGTTAAAAGTATCTTACGATCTATCTTAAGTATCAGGGAACGATTTGCCAAATTTCAATAGGTAAGTGATGCTGACCTAAAAAACGAAATTAAAAAGCGTGAATTTGAAAAATAAGGTCTGAAAATTTCAATATTGTTCGAAACGCGAACTATAATTACGCCTCTTGCGATGCAAAAACAGCGTTGCAGTTGCGAAGGTTTTGGTGGTTTTCAAAACGGAATCGTTCTGTCAGCCGATAAAGTCTTCCCCAAATTCCTTTTGAATTTCAAGAACCCGGTCCATATTTGCGATCAGGATCTCGATACAATCGCGGTCCAGTTTGATATTGGCTTGTTCTTTGAGGTAGCTGATGGCTGTATCATTGGCCCAGGCGTTTTTGTAGGGGCGCTGACTGGTCAGGGCATCAAAGACATCTGCGACAGTGCAGATACGTGCTTCCAAAGGAATTTCGTTTCCCTTTAAACCGTAAGGGTAGCCGGAACCGTCAATGGCTTCATGATGGTAAAGTACGATATTGCGCAACATATCAAAGAAGGTCACGCTGTTGAGGCCAAACTCCTTTCCCATCACGTTGATAATCTCAAACCCTTTTTCGACATGGGTTTTCATGATGTCGAATTCCAGGGGCGTCAGTTGACCGGGTTTAAGAAGAATTTCATCGGCAATGGCAACCTTGCCAACATCATGCAATGGGGTAAGCTGAAAGATATATTCCACCCAATCATCTTTTTTCTTGTACTTGGGCGCCAGTTCGCGGGCAATAAGGTGGGAATAGCGCGACATGCGTTCCAGATGGTTTCCGGTTTCTTCATCACGATGTTTGCTGAAGGTGCGCGCCGTGATAATGGCCCCTTTGAAAGTTTTCAGCATTTGCAGTTCGTGGATCAACAACATGGCAATTACGCCAGCATAAGCTTTGATCGTGGCATGGCGGGTTTCGGTGAAAAACCCTTTTTCTCTCGAGTTGAAAAACAGAAAACCGTAAAAATGACCGTTGAAATGAATGGGCAATGTCAGGCTTGAAAGATATCCTGCATCAATCAGGCGCTGGGTATGTTCTTTTTGCTGAGGCAGCAGGGAAAGGTCATCAATGATGCGTTCTTCATTTGAACGGGCAATTTCCATCAAAGTGGGAGCATGCGACAAGGTGCTGTCGTAAGAATGTATGGGGGAATTTCCCCGCGTGGAATGGGCAAAGGTTTTCAGGCAGTCCGTTGCCGCATCGTAAAGCGCAATGGCAATACGACAGAGTTCCGGGTGGTTTTGCCTGATTTGTTCATGGATTTGGCATAACCGCTCAGCCAGTGACAATTCACGTTGGTGCAGGACCGATTGTATCATGTCGTGATGCCTTACCTCTCCAATCTTCTGGTTGTATTTGGAGCATTATACATTATAAAAAAGGAAAAGCATCTTCACTCTTATACTTTTTTGCCGCGTGCCCCGTACAGACTTTCCAGTTCATCACCATAGCGCTCAACAACCACATGGCGTCTGACTTTGAGGGTCGGTGTCATTTGTTCGTTTTCAATACTGAACTCTTCAGCCGACAGTGTGAACTTACGAACTTTTTCGATGTTGGAAAGGTCAGCATTGACACGGGTGATCGCTTTTCCAATAACGGCCTTGAAGTCATCATTATGGATAAGGTCATGGATGTTATCCTCAACCTCATGTGCGCGTGCCCATGAGGAAGCAAACTCGCTATCCGGTATAATCAGGGCGACCAGATGAGGGCGCTGGTCGCCATAGACCATGGATTGGGCAATTTCCTTTTCAAGGGCAAGGAAACCTTCTACCCGTTGCGGTGAAATATTATCGCCGCCGGAATTAACGATAATGTCTTTTTTGCGATCCGTGATTTGCAGGTAGCCATCAGAATCAAGGAAGCCTACATCACCTGTATGCAGCCAGTTATCTTTCAGGGCATCATCTGTGGCTTTGGGGTTGCGCCAGTATCCCTGCATGACCAGTTCACCGCGGACCAGAACTTCACCGTCCTGTGCAATTTTGATTTCCGTATTTTCCAGTGCCGGGCCAACCGTTTTGACTTTAATTTTTTGTGGTGTATTGACACTAATGACGGGACCGGATTCGGTCTGACCGTAGCCCTGTAAAATACGTACCCCCAAGGCCAGAAAGAAAGAACCGACATCTTCATTCAAGGGGCCGCCACCGGATATCATGGCTTTCAGTCTGCCACCAAAGGTGCGCTTTACTTTGGCGCGCACAAGGATATTGAGCAGTTGGTTGAGCAGAAAATCAACGGGTCCAAGGAATTGGCCTTGCAGACGTTTTTTGCCAAGTTCGCAGGTTTTGAGAAACATATTTCGTTTCAGCGGAGACTGTTTTTCCAATCCTTTTAAAATTTTTGTGCGCATCATTTCATAAAGGCGTGGAACAGCCGTCATCAAGGTGGGGTGACATTCCCCCATATTGGTGACCAATGTATCGGCACGTTCGGCATAGTAAATCTGTGCGCCCAGATAAATGGGCCACATCAACCCGGCGGTATGTTCATAGGAATGCGAAAGGGGCAGGAAGGAAAGAAAAACTTCATCACTTAACCCGATGGATTCCAGAAGCTTGGTTGCCCCGTTACAGTTATGCAAAATGGAACGATGGGCAAGCATTACCCCTTTTGGGGTACCGCCTGTGCCGGATGTATAGATGATGCAGGCGGTATCTTCGCGCTCAATTGTACTTGCCTGTGCCTTGATGTCTGTGTCCATCTCAAGGCCCTGTGCTACAGCCAGATCCCATTGGTAGACATCATGGGCCAATTGCTGTTTCAGGGTCAGATCTTCAATAGAGATAACGAACGCAATATCTGTGGCTTCTTGCGTGGCATGCAGCAACGGGTCAGCCAGTTTCTGTGTTGAAACGATGGCTGCCTTGGCTTGCGAATTATTGAGGATATGGCGATGTTCACTTGCCGTATTGGTGGTGTAGGCAGGCACGGTGATACCACCGGCAGCCATAATGGCGAGGTCTGCCAACGCCCAATGGGAGCGGTTTTCACTGACCAGAACAACCCTGTCGCCTTTTTCTATGCCTTTGGCTTGAAGAAAACGTGCGAGAGCACTGACTGTTTCAGCGCTTCGCTTCCAGCATATATCTTCATATCGGCCATCGACTTTGTCCCAGAGAAAAGGTTTGCCTCCCAGTCGCTCAGCCTGTTCAAAAAACATTGTGACCAGATTAGGCCATTGTGTATTTGTCATTGTTTTAATTTCTGAACTGTTGACTTTATCATGAGATGTAACAATTCTATCGTCAAAGATCAAAATCAATCAGAGCGAAAAGATAAAAAATGACAGTTGAGTTACCGGTTTGGGACCTCACCCACCTTTATTCCTCCCCTCAAGCCCCCGAATTAAAAGCCGATTTGGCAACCGCCAGTCAACTTGTGCAAAAATTTGCCGAGACCTATCAAGGTAAACTTTCTGAACAGGACGGAGCCGGGTTTGCACAGGCGTTGAAAAGCTATGAAGAACTGGAAGATATTCTGGGGCGCGTGGTGAGTTACGCACAATTGCTCTATGCTGGCAATAATGGTGATGAAAGCATTGCGCAGTTTTATCAGAACATGCAGGAAGAAATCACCACCCTGTCCAGTCAGGTGCTGTTCTTCACGCTGGAAATCAACAAACTGGAAGATGATTTGCTGGAACGGTTTTTCCAGAATGAAGAGTGTGCGCACTATCGCCCCTGGGTGATGGATGTACGTGTACATCGCCCCTATCAGCTCAGTGAGGAGATGGAGCGTCTGCTGTTTGAAAAATCTGTCAGTGGCGCGCGCGCCTGGAACCGCTTGTTTGATGAAACCATGGCAGCGCTTCGTTTCCCTTTTCAGGGAGAAGAAGTGACCATGTCCGATATTCTGGACAAGCTTTCTTCCACGGATGGGGCTGTGCGCCGTGAAGCCGCCAAATCCATGGGGAATGTTCTGGGAGAAAATATTCGTCTCTTTTCCCTGATCACAAATACCTTGGCAAAAGACAAGGCGATTGAAGACCAATGGCGTGGCCTTGAAAGGCCCATTTCCGGGCGTAACCTTTCCAACCTTGTGGAAGATGAAGTTGTTGATGCCCTGATTTCATCTGTCAAAGATTCCTATGGTGATTTGTCCCACAGATATTATGCCCTGAAAGCCAAATGGTTCGGGGTGGACAAGATGGATTACTGGGATCGCAACGCCCCCTTGCCGGAAGATACTGACCGTAAAATCCCATGGCAGGAAGCGCAGGATATTGTGCTGACAGCCTATAACGCCTTTGATCCGGCAATGGCTAAAATTGGCAAGCGTTTCTTTGAGGAAAACTGGATTGATGTGCCTCCGCGTGCCGGTAAGGACAGTGGCGCCTTTGCCCATCCGGTGACGCCTTCCGCCCATCCTTATCTTTTACTGAACTATCATGGCAAAATCCGTGATGTTATGACACTGGCCCATGAGCTGGGCCATGGGGTGCATCAGGTTCTGGCAGCAGAGCAGGGGGCCTTGATGGCAAGTACGCCGCTGACATTGGCTGAAACAGCATCCGTTTTTGGGGAAATGCTGACTTTTCGCTCTTTGCTGGATCAGGAACAGGACCCGAAAGTGCGCCGGATTATGCTGGCAGGTAAGGTTGAGGATATGCTCAACACCGTGGTGCGCCAGATTGCCTTTTGTGATTTTGAACGCCAAGTTCATGATGAACGTAAAAAGGGCGAGCTGACAGCAGAGCGTCTTGGTGAAATCTGGATGGGAATTCAGACGGAAAGTTTAGGCCCGGCTTTTCGCTATGATGAAGAATATAAGCATTACTGGGCTTATATTCCGCACTTTATCCATTCGCCGTTTTATGTGTATGCCTATGCGTTTGGGGATTGTCTGGTCAATTCTCTTTATGATGTGTTCCAGCACGGCCATTCGGGTTTTCAGCAAAAATATCAGGAGATGTTGCGTGCCGGTGGGACCAAACGTCATAAGGAACTGCTGGCTCCCTTTGGTTTGGATGCCAGTGACCCGTCTTTCTGGAAGCGCGGGCTACGCATTGTTTCAGGCTTTATTGATGAGCTGGAAAAGGTCGTTTAAGGAAATAATGAGCCCGTCAGCCATCCCACAAATTTTCCCCGCCGGGGAGGTGGCGACGGGCTTTAACGACAAACTCAGGCGCAAGGTCGCTTGCTTCGCAAAAAGCCAGTAAAGCACCTTCGTCATTGAGCAAAAAATCAAGAATGCCTGCCAGAAATTCGGGATTGGTGATTTGTTCGCGCAAATCGTCAACCCCGATGCCACTTTGTGCCATCAGGGCGTTTATCGCTCGTTCATCCGCGCCGATGAAGGCGATTGCCTGCAACGCAACTGTTTCGGCTTGTTCCTGCTTCATATGGGCTTAACCGGCGGCCTGTTCTTCTTCCAGACTATCTTGATGCAGGTCGCGAATGGCGATCACATCGGGCAAGACTTTCAGAAACAGGGGAACCAGTTGTGGGTCAAAATGTGATCCGGCATTCTCTTGCATGAAGCTAACAGCCTCTTCAACAGACCATGCCTGCTTGTAGGGACGCCATGAGGTCAGCGCATCAAAGACATCACACACAGCAGCAATGCGCCCTTCAATCGGGATGTCTTCCCCCTTCAAGCCATTGGGATAGCCGCTGCCATCCCATTTTTCATGATGGGTCAGGGCAATACGGCGTGCCATTCTGACCATTTCTGAATCATTATCCGCCAGAATGTCTGCACCAAGTTCGGCATGGGTTTGCATGGTTTTCCATTCTTCCGGCGTCAGTTTACCGGGCTTCAGCAGGATATGATCGGGAATACCGATTTTACCCACATCATGCATGGGGCTGGCATAGAGAATCATCTCTGCTTCGCGCTCGCTCATGCCATATGCCAGAGCCAGCACCTGACAGGACTTTGACATGCGGATAACGTGTTCCCCGGTTTCGTTATCACGATATTCACCTGCACGGCCAAGGCAGCGAATGATATCGAGCTGGGATTTGCGCAATTCGGCCGTGGCCTCATGCACTTTTTCTTCCAGTGTATGAGAATATTCACGCTGTTGCTTGTAGAGATAACGAATTTCAAGGGAGTTATGAATCCGTTGCAGGACCTCTGCATGCTGGAACGGTTTGGTGACAAAGTCCCGGGCACCAAGGTCGAGAGAGCGCAGGCGGGTTTCCATATCTGTCTGTGCGGTGAGAACCAGAACAGGCAGATAGTCATCCTGCGCATGGTGTTCCTTTAATTGTTCCATCACCTGAAAACCATTCATTTTGGGCATTTGGATATCAAGAAGGATCAAGTCGAAATCGTTTTCATCATGCAGGCCGCGAACCGTAGTGGGGTCAGTCGTGCTGGTGACGTTATGGTAATCTTCCTGTTGCAATAATGCTTCAAGTAACAAAACGTTGGACGGGTTATCGTCCACGACCAGGATCTTGGCTTCCTTTAAAATTTCTTGTTCTACAGACATCCTGAACTCTCTGATAACGTGATATGCCATGCCTTTCTATTTTTTTAGCATACCTAGGGGGTGGTTGCCAAAAAACTTTCTTTTAAAAAGAGCATTTAAGCAGTTTTAAAAAATCTAGATGGTTTTCAGAAGAGGGTCGTTTTCTCCTGCCCGGGGGAGCTCGACCCAGAAACGGGTTCCTTTATCCTGTTGCGTTTTATAACCGATCTGTCCGTCCATCAGGAGCGTCAGCTTACGGGCAATTGTGAGCCCCAGACCTGTCCCTTCAACTTGTTCACTGTTCATGTTGAGGCGGTTAAAGGGGGTGAAAATATCGTCTTTGGCGCTGGTGGGAATACCGTATCCGGTATCTTCAATATAAATACGGATACAATTATCGTGGAGCGCACTGGCACCGATGGTGACTTTCCCTTGGGGGCGATTGTATTTGATCGCATTGATAATAAGATGGGAAAGAACCTGTTGAAGGCGCGCATAGTCAGCAACAACCATGCTATGGGGTTCGTCGGGTTGTTCAATCAGAACCGTGATGCCTTCTTCATTGGCGCGTTCACGGCAGGCATGAACGCTGGAGTATATGATTTCGTCAACTTCTATGGATTGCAGGGACAGGCTGATCTTGCCGCTTTCAATAGAGGCGATATCAATGGCCTCGTTGATGATTTTAAGAAGATGATCACCTGCTTTGAAAATATGCTGGATAAAGGTGAGTTGCTGTTCATTCAGGTTCTTTGTGTTGTTGCTTTTGAGGATTTGTGTGAACCCCAGAATGGCATTGAGCGGCGTCCTTAATTCGTGGCTCATTGTGGACAGGAAGTGGGATTTTGCCTGTGATGTGGCTTCAATATCTTCCATGGCCTGACGCATGGTTTTTTCGGCAGCAAGACGGTCTGAAATATCATCAAAAACAACGACCTTTTCCGTAAGGCCATTGTGTTTGTCAACCTGGGTAACGGTAAGTTTGACATCCAGTTTTTTACCGGATTTCATGATGAGTTGCCCTTGGGACAGATAGGGGGCATCCAGATCGTCTTGCGGGAAAAAATCATCATCTGCAATCAGGTTGAAGATGGAGCGGTTTTGCAGTTCATCTGTCTTGTAGCCCAGTTTCTGGGCTGCTGCGGGATTGATGAACTGGATGATGTTATGATGGTCAAGCCCGAGAATGCCCGCGCTGGCTGCTGATAAAATCAACTGGTTTTGCTCATTCAGGCTTTTGATGGTTTTTTCTGCTTCGCTCAGGTCAGTCATGTCAATGACCCAGCTGAAAATACGTTCCCGCCCCTCTATATTGACGAATTGTGACGTCACCAGCATGGGGAAAAAACTGCCATCACTCTTTTTGCCAAGGAAACGAAAGGTCGAAGGAGACGGTTTGTTTTGTAAGGATGAGAGAAGTTCGATCCGTTCGTCAGGCTTTGCGTAGAAGCTATTTACATTCAGGAGGGCCGGGTTATCGTTCTGGTAACCGAAAATTTCAAGGAAACGTTGGTTGACATAATAAATGCTGCCATCACTTTCCGCCATGACGGCCCCAACAGGGCTAAGGTCCAGATAATGGCGAAATTGTTCTTCATGTTGTTTTGCCCTTTTCAGGGCACGTTGCGCTGATGAAATATCTTCATAAATCAGGGCGCAATTGGCATCACCAAGTGCCTTGAGAACAATATGTAAGATTTTCCCGTTTGCCAGGTGGCGTGTTGTTTCGCTTACGCTGTTTTCCTCAAAGGATGTCAGGAATTGTGCGGGGGTCGGTGCAGGAGATTCATGACACTGGCTTGAAGACCAGTTGTGTTGCAAAATTTCATCAAGAGGCGTTTCCGGGGCAAGGTCGTTTTCGCCATAGGTGAAGAGCTCTTTAAAAGATGAATTATGCAGGCAAAGACGCTTTTCATCGTTAAAGATAGCGATGCCTTGTTCCATAAGGTCCAGTGCTTGAACGATTATCTCTGTTTCAGGCTTTAAATCTTGAAAGCCTTTTGCATCCGTCATCTACATCAACATTCATGTTGGTAAAGGTTTCGGGTTTGAGCTTATAAGGCTTTGTGCCCGTGAGCAAGCGGGGAAATGGACAAACAGATGAATAAAGAATGACAGAGCTGCATTGCGGATGTTTTTGTTTTCAATAGAGGTTGTTCAAACAGCTATGAGCTGAATTTTTTAAATAGTTTTGTTTCGTCAAAAAGCTTTTCAAGCTCGGCCATTCGGTTTTTGGTGCGGTCCCAGGTTTTGGCCTGTACGGCCGCGATGAGGGTTTCCAGAACAAAAAGAATGACGCTGGAAGAATCCCAGGGAGAGGGAACGCCTGTGCGCAGGTTGAAAACGAACTGGGCATTTTTGGCTGCCGGGGAGCTCCATTGGTCGGTAAAAAGAACGATCTTTACGCCGCGTTCCCGGGCAATGCGGGTCAGGTTGATGATGTTGTGTTCGTAACGGCGCACATCAAAAGCCAGCAGAACATCGCCTTTTTGCATGTTTAGAATATAGTGCGGCCAGGTGTTGGAATTGGAAGCCACACGGGTGACGCGGCGGCGGGCCACCTGCATATGCGTGAAGAAATAATCTGCCAGCGAGCGGGTGATCCGCCCGCCAACCACATGCAGGGCATGGTCTTCGTCCGATAATATTTTCACAACTTCGTCGAACATGGATGGGTCAATCTGCATCAGGGATTGCTTGAGGTTTTCTGTGATGGCGTCTGCAAATTTGTTGAGGATATGTTCATCGGAGACACTTTCGCTCCAGCGGTTGTATTTTGTAATCGGGCTGGAAATTTTTTCTTCCAGTTCTGCACGTACACTGGCTTGAAAATCAGGAAAGCCTTTAAAACCTATTTTCTTGACCATCCGAAGAACGGTCGGGGTGGAAACGCCGGCGGCTTCGGCAACAGCAGTAATGCTGCCCAGACATGAGACGGGATAATTTTCCAGCATGGCATTGGCAAAACGCCGTTCAGTGGGGGTTAGCCCTTCGAAATGATCGCGGATTAAATCTGCAACGCTTTTTTGTGTTGTTTTGGTCATAAGAGCCCCATGTAAAAGTTGCGCTTGTATATCCCAAAAAAAGGCGCAATCAAATTTTGTAAAAAATATAACAGAAAGGGTATTGTCTGAAAATATTTTTTCTGTCACAGTTTTTACCAATCCGGTCCGACCTTAGAATTTGAGATCGGTGGAATAGATTTAAAAAGGTTTGGTCGTTGATGACTGAGGCGTTTAAAAAATATAACGAGAATGGGACGTTTCCAGCTGTTTTGGTGTGTGAACATGCCAGCAACCGGGTGCCTTCACGTTTTCATAATCTCGGTTTGAGTGATGAGTTGCTGGATTTCCATATTGCATGGGACCCGGGTGCGCTTGATGTTGCAAAAATGCTGGCCAAGGAACTGGATTGTCCGTTGGTTGCGGCCAATGTTTCGCGGCTGGTTTATGATTGTAACCGCCCGCCGCAGGCTCAGGATTCGATTCCACCTCTCAGTGAAATTTATGAAATTCCCGGTAATGCGGATATCTCATTGGCTGATCGAAACTGGCGTATCGAAAATATCTATCATCCCTTTCATGAAGCGCTGGAACAAACCATCGCGCAGCAGAAAGAAAAGGGCGTACTACCGGCGATTATTACCATCCATTCCTTCACCCCCGTCTATAAGGGAGAGGTGAGGGAGGTGGAAATCGGCATTCTGCATGATCAGGACAGCCAACTGGCCGACCTGATTTTGCAGACTGCTGAAAACGGGCTTCCTTATAAAATGGCCCGTAATGAACCTTACAGTGCCACAGACGGGGTGACGCATACCCTGCAACGGCATGCTATTCAGCAAAACCTGCGAAACGTCATGATTGAAATTCGCAATGATCTGATCAAGGAAGGGGCCGGAGCCGCCAAAATGGTTGCCGCCCTTGCACCAATTTTGCGTGATTCGGTGATGCAGGTTTCCAAAAATGAAAAAAGAGGGACAGGCGAGTGAAATCTTTTATGCGTAAATATGTGGCATATATTGATGCCGTCAATTATCGCATGGGGCGGATCGTCATGTACGGCGTATTCGTGCTGGTCGGTATTTTGATCTGGTCTTCGGTATCGAAGACGTTTTTCCTTCCGTCTTTATGGACGTTGGAAATGGCACAGTTTGCCATGGTGGCCTACTATATTCTGGGTGGGCCCTATTCGATTCAGATGGGCTCTAACGTCAGGATGGACCTGCTTTACGGCAGTTGGAAACCGCGCACAAAAATGTGGGTGGATTGTTTTACCGTCTTTTTCCTGATTTTCTATCTCGGCGTCATGCTTTATGGCGGGATTGATAGCACAACCTATTCCCTGATGTATGCAGAGCGCAGCCCAACAGCCTGGCGCCCCTATATCTGGCCGATTAAAGTAATTATGTGTTTTGGCCTTTTCATGATGATTTTACAATGCCTGTCTGAACTGTTTAAAGACATTCTGCGCCTGAACGGGGAGGAAGCATAATGTCTTATGAAATGATCGCCCTGTTCATGTTCTCCTCCATGATGCTGATGCTTTTGACCGGGCAGCGCGTCTTTGGGGCCATTGGTTTTGTTGCTGCGATTGCAGCCCTTGCCCTGTGGGGTACTGGTGGGTCTGATATTCCTTTTTCGGCTGCGATGAAGCTGATGAAGTGGTATCCGCTTCTGACCCTGCCCATGTTCATTTTCATGGGCTATGTGCTTTCGGAAAGTAAAATCGCAGACGACCTTTATAAAATGTTCCATGTCTGGATGGGGCCGGTTAGCGGTGGATTGGCTATTGGTACGATTTTGCTGATGGTGCTGGTTTCGGCGATGAACGGCCTGTCCGTTGCCGGGATGGCCATCGGGGCGACAATCGCCCTGCCGGAACTTTTGCGCCGGGGCTATGACAAAATTATGGTGACCGGGGTTATTCAGGCTGGGTCGAGCCTTGGGATTCTGGTGCCGCCTTCTGTGGTCTTGGTTCTCTATGCCATGATTGCGCGTCAGCCTGTCGGGCAGCTTTGGCTGGCCGGGGTGATCCCAGGGTTGATGATGGCGGCCATGTTTGTGGTCTATATCGTGATCCGCTGTAAGATGGACCCGAAACTTGGCCCGGTTCTGCCCGCTGAAGATCGAGATATTTCCATGGCGGAAAAACTGCGCTTGTTGCGTGCCGGGCTGCTGCCTTTCGGTATTTTCTTCGCCATGATGATCCCTTTTGTGAATGGCTGGACATCCTTGGTGGAAAGTTCCGCTATCGGTGCCATGACAGCCTTTCTGGCTGCTGTCCTCAAAGGGCGGATGACCAAACAGGTTTTTGAAAATTCTGTACGAAATACGCTTGGAATTTCCTGCATGTTCATGTGGATTATTCTGGCAGCGCTTGGTTTTGGCGCGGTCTTTGATGGCCTTGGTGCTGTGAAAGCCATCGAAAACCTCTTTACGGAGCAACTGGGTTTGAGCCCCTGGATGATTTTGATCCTGATGCAACTGAGTTTCATCCTTATGGGCACGTTCCTGGACGATACGGCCATGCTGGTTATCGTTGCGCCGTTATATGTACCGCTTGTCGGTTCCCTTGGGTTTGATCTGGTCTGGTATGGCGTGCTTTACACCATCACCACACAGATTGCCTATATGACACCGCCTTTCGGTTACAACCTCTTTCTCATGCGTGCCATGGCACCGCCTGAGATTGGGCTTAAGGATATCTATAGGTCGATCGTTCCTTTTGTGGTGGTGATGACGCTGGCGTTGGCTTTGGTCATGATCTTCCCGGAAATCGCCCTGTGGCTTCCCGATTATGTCTACGGAAAATAGCAAGAACTCATAGAAAGAGCATTTGTTTCAATATTTAAATATCTGCAACCGTTAGGAGGTTCTGGAAATGACTACAAGACGTGACTTATTGAAAACAGCCGGTTTGGCCGGGATTGCAGCAGCAGGGTCTTCCCTTGCAACCCCCGCCATTGCCAAGTCTAAAATCAAATGGCGCATGCAGACCTATGCTGGTCCGGCATTGGCTGAACATGTGATCAAACCCGCAATTGACAGCTTCAATAAAATTGCCGGTGACGAAATGGAAATCGAACTCTATTTCGCCGATCAGCTTGTCCCGACGGGTGAACTGTTCCGCGCCATGCAAAAAGGCACTATTGATGCGGTTCAATCCGATGATGACTCTATGGCATCTCCGACTGAAGTCACCGTTTTCGGTGGTTATTTCCCCTTTGCATCACGTTACTCTCTGGATGTGCCGGTTCTGTTCAACCAGTACGGCCTGAAGAAAATCTGGGAAGAAGAATATGCAAAAGTCGGCGTAAAACACATTTCTGCCGGTTCCTGGGACCCGTGCCACTTTGCAACGAAAGACCCGATCAACTCTCTGGCGGACCTGAAAGGCAAGCGCGTCTTTACCTTCCCGACAGCGGGGCGTTTCCTTGCCCAGTTTGGCGTTGTTCCGGTTACTCTGCCTTGGGAAGATATCGAAACTGCCGTACAATCCGGTGAACTGGACGGTATTGCATGGTCCGGGATCACCGAAGATTATACAGTGGGTTGGGCCGATGTAACCAACTACTTCCTGACCAACAATATTTCCGGTGCCTGGGCAGGGTCTTTCTTTGCCAATATGGACCGCTGGAACGAACTGCCGGAACACCTGCGTGAACTGTTGAAAGTGGTCATGGACCAAAGCCATTACTATCGTCAATGGTGGTACTGGGGCGGCGAAGCTTCCCTGCGTGTGAACGGTAGCAAAATGAAACTGACATCCATTCCGGATGCAGAATGGGCAACTGTTGAAGCGGCTGCGGTTAAATTCTGGGATGAGATTGCAGCGGAATCCGAAACCAAGAAAAAAGTCGTCGATATCATCAAGAAGTACAATGCGGACATGCTGAAAGCTGGCCGTCCGTATCGCTACGGCTAATCGACACCAATACAAACCAAACTATGAAAGAGGAAATCAACCATGCCCGGTAATCTGACATTCGAACAATTAAAAGAACAGGTTTCACAGGGTTCCATTGATACAGTTCTCGTCTGTCTTGTGGATATGCAAGGCCGTTTGATGGGGAAACGGTTTCATGCGCAGAACTTTGTCGACCATTCCTTTGAGGAAACCCATTGCTGCAACTATTTGCTGGCAACCGACCTTGAAATGGCGACACCTGATGGATATGCAGCAACCAGTTGGGCACAGGGGTACGGCGACTATGTGATGAAGCCGGATCTCGACACCCTGCGGTTGGTGCCATGGTTGGAAGGCACGGCGATGGTCCTGTGTGATATACTGGACCATCACCACCACGAACCGATTTCACACTCTCCGCGGCAAGTGCTGAAAAAGCAGGTCGCACGCTTGAAAGAACTCGGGTTTGACGCTATGGCGGCGACCGAGCTCGAGTTCTTTGTTTTTGAAAAAAGTTTTGACGAAATCCGCAAAGGCGGCTTTCGGGATCTGGAGCCGATCAGCGGCTATAATGAAGATTATCATCTCTTCCAGACCACCAAGGAAGAGGGGCTCCTGCGCCCCTTGCGCAATCACCTTTTTAACGCCGGTATTCCGGTAGAGAACACAAAAGGGGAAGCCGAATGTGGGCAGGCAGAACTGAACATCCGTTACGCGGATGCCCTGACCTGTTCTGACTATCACACCATCGCCAAGCAGGCGACCAAGGAAATTGCGTGGCAGCAGGGCCATGCCGCCAGCTTTATGCCGAAATGGGACCACAACAAGGTTGGTAGTGCCTCACATGTGCATCAATCTTTATGGCAAGAAGGCAAGCCGGTTTTCTATGATGCAGACAAGCCGCTCTGTATGTCAGAGACCATGCGCCATTATGTGGCGGGTTTGTTGAAATACGCACCTGATTATACCTATTTTCTGGCACCCTATGTGAACAGTTACAAACGTTTCACCGAAGGCACTTTTGCACCAACCAAAACGGTCTGGTCCATTGACAACCGCACGGCAGGTTTCCGCCTGTGCGGGGCAGGGACCAAAGGGGTGCGCATTGAATGCCGTGTCGGTGGATCAGACATTAACCCCTATCTGGCGATTGCGGCACAGCTGGCCGCCGGCATTAAGGGGATTGAAGAAAAACTGGACTGCCCGCCAGCGGCAGATGGCGATGCCTACGCATTGGCTGATGCCCCGGATGTCCCGCGCACATTGCGTGCAGCAACAGAGACTCTGCGCAATTCAACCATGCTCAAAGAAGCCATGGGCGAAGAGGTTGTGGCCCATTACACCCGCGCAGCTGAATGGGAACAGGAAGAATTTGATAAAGTCGTGACCGATTGGGAAATCGCCCGCGGTTTCGAGAGATCCTAATAAGGAAAGGTTGTAAAAGACATGTCTGGATCACAAAAAACACTGCAATGTATCAGCCCGATTGACGGGTCTGTTTATGCAGAACGCCCGGTTGCCAGCAGAACAGAGGCTTTGAAAGCCATTGCTGCGGCCAAGGCTGCCCAGAAAGAATGGGCAAAACGTCCGCTCTCGGAGCGGATTGAACTGGTCCGTAAAGGCGTTGAAAAACTGGGAGAGATGAATGAAGACATCATCCCGGCACTGGCCCATATGATGGGCCGCCCGGTGCGTTTTGGCGGGGAATTTGGCGGCGTGAACGAACGCGCCAGCTATATGGCCGATATTGCCGAGGAAGCCCTCAAGCCCATCGTTGTGGAAGAAAGCGAGGCCTTTGAGCGCCGCATCATGCGTGAACCCCATGGTCTGGTTTTTGTGCTGGCGCCGTGGAACTATCCTTACATGACAGCCATCAACACGGTTGCACCGGGCTTGATTGCGGGCAATGCGGTTTTGTTGAAACATTCCACACAGACCCTTTTAGTGGGTGAACATATGGTACAGGCGTTCAGTGAAGCCGGTTTGCCTGTGGGCCTGTTCCAGAATATTTATCTGGACCATGGGCTGACGGAAGAACTGATTGCTGCGCGCTGTTTTGATTTCATCAACTTCACCGGTTCTGTCGGCGGCGGTCAGGCGATTGAACGCGCTGCGGCAGGTACCTTTACCGGCACCGGTTTGGAACTGGGCGGCAAAGACCCGGGCTATGTGATGGAAGATGCCAATCTGGACGCAGCGGTTGATACCTTGATTGACGGGGCCATGTTTAACTCCGGTCAATGCTGTTGCGGGATTGAGCGCATTTATGTCACCGAAAGCCTCTATGATGCCTTCATCGAAAAGGCGGTAGCGATTGTTTCCGGCTATAAGCTTGGTAATCCGCTGGATGAAGAAACAACCATTGGCCCGATGGCAAACAAGCGTTTTGCCGATGAAGTGCGCAGCCAGATTTCTGACGCGCTGGATCAAGGGGCAAAAGCCCTGATTGACCCGGCTCTTTTCCCCATGGATGACGGCACAAATGCCTATCTCGCCCCGCAAATTCTTGTGGATGTGACCCACGATATGCGCGTGATGCGTGAAGAAAGCTTCGGCCCGGTCGTCGGCATTATGAAGGTGAAGGATGACGAAGAAGCCATTCGTATGATGAACGATTGCGAATTCGGCCTGACCGTTTCTTTGTGGACATCCGATGCAGAACGTGCCGCAGGTCTTGCTGCACAGCTTGAAACAGGCACAGTCTTTATGAACCGTGCCGATTACCTTGATCCCGGCCTGTGCTGGACGGGATGCAAAAATACAGGTCGTGGCGGCGCGCTTTCCGTGATCGGCTTCCATAACCTGACGCGTGTTAAATCCTACCACTTTAAAAAGGCGTTGTAAGAATGACCATTACAGCAAATTGGAGCTACCCCACCGCCATTCGTTTCGGTGCGGGTCGCATTCAGGAACTGGCTGAAGCCTGTTCAAGCGTTGGCATGAGCAAGCCCTTGTTTGTGACAGATTCCGGTCTGGTCAACCTGCCGATCGTGGCAACGGCGTTGGATGTTCTGGAAAAGGGCGGCATGGGCCGGGCCATGTTCAGCGAGGTGGAACCCAACCCCGATGAACTCAGTCTTGAAAAAGGCCTCGCCATGTATAAGGCCGGTGGTCACGATGGCGTTGTTGCTTTTGGGGGCGGCTCAGCCCTTGACCTTGCCAAGATCATCGCTTTCATGTCCGGCCAAACCCGTCCGGTCTGGGACTTTGAAGATATCGGGGACTGGTGGACCCGTGCCGACCCGGCCGGTATTGCACCGATCATTGCCGTGCCGACGACCGCAGGCACTGGCTCAGAAGTGGGTCGTGCCGGTATTTTGACCAACAGCGTTGATCATGTAAAAAAGATCATTTTCCACCCGAAAATGCTGCCGTCTATCGTTATTTGCGATGCGGAACTCACCGTTGGTCTGCCGCCGGTGATTACGGCGGGCACCGGTATGGATGCCTTCATTCACAGCTTCGAAGCCTATTGTTCACCGTTCTATCACCCCATGTCTCAGGGCATTGCGCTGGAAGGCATGAAGCTGGTCAAAGATAACCTGATGACGGCTTATAAAGACGGTTCCAACCTCGAAGCACGTGCCCATATGCTCAGTGCTGCGGCCATGGGGGCAACGGCTTTCCAGAAAGGTCTGGGTGGTGTACACGCACTTTCTCACCCGTTGGGGGCTGTTTATAACACCCCGCACGGCATGACAAATGCCATTGCCCTGCCTGCGGTCATCAAGTTCAACCGTTCGGCGATTGAGGAACGTGTGAATGACCTTGCCGCCTATCTGGGTATTGAAGGCGGTTTTGACGGTTTCTATGACTGGGTGATCGAATTTTCCCGTGCACTTGGCGTGCCTGAAAAAATGTCAGCCCTTGGTGTGGACCGTGAACAGATTGATCTGTTGGCAAAAATGGCTGTGGAAGACCCCAGTGCGGGTGGCAACCCCATTGAGCTAACCACAGACATCACCAAAGCCCTCTATGAGGAAATCATCTAAAAACGGATGTTCGAATGCGAAAGGGCAGTCTGGTTTCAGGCTGCCCTTTTCTTATTTTTTGATGTGTTTTTCCAGCCTAAAGCCAGCAGGGGTCGAACAGGTGAGGGCTGTCGGTAAAAATGGAATCTGTTCCGAAGGCTATAAGTTCCTGCGCTCTTTTTACATCGTTGACTGTATAAAGATATAATTTAAACCCTGCTTTCTTGACGGCCTGTATATGGCTAAGGTCAAACTCATCGGCATCGCCGTGGATGCTCAGTGCCTGTACCTCTTGGGCCTGTTCCTGCCAGTCCATGGGCATTTTTTCAAAAAGGTGCCCAATGGCAGCTTGAGGGTTTAGTTTGCGCAAGTGCATCAATGCATCATGGCTGAAACTGGAATAAAGCAGGTCTTCCGCGTGGGGCCATGCTTTTGTGACAATGCGATAAACGGCTTCGGTCAGTTCTATGGCCTCATCCCCATTGGCCTTGATTTCCAGATTAATCTTTACCTGATGGTTTTGAAGAATTTCAAGGGCTTCTGTCAGTTCAAGAATTTTTTCATTTTTATAGGCGGGGGAAAACCATGAACCGCCATCAATCTTTCGCACTTCTTCAAGGGTTGCATCGGCAACCGGGCCGCTATGGTCGCTGCATCTGTCAAAGGTTTCATCATGAAAGACGATGACGTTTCCGTCTTTGAGCAAGGAAGCATCAAATTCCACCCACTGTACGCCGATTTCAAGGGAGCGCATCAAGGCAGCCTTGGTGTTTTCCGGCCCCAATGTTGCCCCAAAACGGTGGGCAATAATTTTACTGTCAATCATGATTTGTCTCGCTGGATCATGATGTTGAACAGAGCCAGAGCGCCCGATACCAGCATGAGAAAAAGCGAAACAGCATTTAGAACCGGGGTGGAGCCTTCGCGCAGGCGATCAAACATGGTGATGGTCAGTGGCGCATCGGAGCCTACCAGCATGAGGGTGGTGTTGAAGTTTTCAAACGACATGAGGAAGGCAATCAAACCCGCCCCGATCATGGCCGGGCGCAGATAGGGCAGGGTGATGGTGCGCACGGCCCGCCACTTGCTGGCCCCAAGGTTCATGGCGGCTTCTTCCAATGTGGTGTCGAACTTGCGCAAACGTGCAGAAATTACCAAGGTGGAGATGGTGGTGATAAAGGAAAACTGGCCCAGCACCACCAGCAACAACCCGGGGCGCAAAATTTCCCAATCCCATCCGATGAGGTTTTCAACAGCGTTGGCGATGGTGTTGGAAAAAACCAGAATGGAAATCCCCAGAATGATGCCGGGAATGACCAAAGGTAACAGCATGAGAATATAAAGCGCATTCTTGAACGGAAAATTTTCACGTTCAAACAGAAAGGCATTACAGGTGCCCACAAAAACCGAAAGCGCAGTTACCATAATGGCAACAAAGACGGAGACACCGACACTTTCCAGAATAGGGTCTTCGTAAAACAGGCCTTTGCGTGGCGATGTTTCTCCGATGAACCAGTCCAGTGTAAAGCCGTTCCAAGGCAGGGATGGGAAAAGAGAGTCGTTAAAGGCAAAAACGGAAACCACCACCAGCGGGGCTGCCAGATAGATGAAAAAGAGAACCACATATCCACCGTAGATGGATTTGAAGGCGCGGCTTTGGGGGATGCTGGGGATCATGACGATTATCCCATCGTATTGGACAAAGTCTGACGGGACAATTTCAGCCCGGCCCAGACAATCAGGGAAGACAGGATCAAGAGCAAGAAGCCGAAGGCGGAGCCCTGTTCCCAGTTAAAGCGGGTGATGAACTGAACGTATATCTGTTCGGTAAACCACAGGCTGTCTTTACCGCCCAGCAGAACAGGGGTCAGGTAGTTGCCCAGCGACAGCATGAACACAACAATACAGCCGGAAACAATACCGGGCATGGCATGGGGTATGATAACTTTGCGCAAGACACGCCAGCCATTGCCGCCAAGATCATAGCCTGCTTCCACAAGGCTGTCATCCAGACTGTCCAGTGTCGTAACCAGTGGCACGACCATAAACAGCATGGAGGTATAAACCAGCCCGACCATGATGGCGACATCGTTATAAAGCATTTCAACCGGGGCATCGCTTAGCCCCGTAAACTGCAAGAATTTGCTGATCACACCGGTTTCACGCAGCAGGATCATCCAGCCGAAGGTGCGCACCAGTTCACTGACCCAAAAAGGGATCATGCACAAGATGAACAAAAGCGCACGCACTTTGCCGCGCACCATCTTGGCAATGTAATAGGCAATGGGAAAGCCGATCAGCAGGGTGAGAACAGTGGCGGTAACAGACATAATTGCGGTTCTGGCGAATGTGCGCCAGTAAAGCGGTTCGGTAAAAAAGGCAGCGTAATTGGCAAACCCGGTTTCATAAACACGCGGGGCGACTTTTTCACGCAAGGACAGAAACAGCATGTCAATATGGGGAATGACAATCAGCGACAGCAGCCAAAGCAGCAACGGGGCCATCAACAGAATCAAACCAAGACGCAGAGAGCTTTTTTGAACCATGGTTCTTCACGTCCCCAGTGAAAAGTCGGAGGCCGGGAAACATTTCGCCTGATCGTATTTCCAGCCCAGATAAATCGGCTGACCTTCCTGCAAATCGTTGAATTCCCCGGTTTGCGGCAAGGTAACATCAATGGAATGGTTGCTTTTGACATCCCTGACCAGCACGCGGCTGTTGGCCCCGTTGAACAGCATATAATCCACGCGGCCTTCCAGTGTATTTTCAAAGCCGCTCTCCGTCATAGGCTCTTTGGACAGCATAATGGCTTCCGGGCGCACAAAGACATCCACTTCATGACCCGTGCTCAAGGCCGCGCCATTACCGCAAACAGCTTTGAATTCAAGGCCGTTGTCCAATGTCAGGTGAACATCATTTGACGTACTGTTTGTGACCTTGCCGCGCCAACGGTTGTTTTCACCAACAAAGGCGGCAACAAAGTCGGTTGCCGGATGATAATAAAGTTCCTGCGGGGTGCCGACCTGTTCAAATTTACCGGCATTCATCACCGCCACCTGGTCTGACATGACAAGGGCTTCGGATTGGTCGTGTGTGATATAGACGAAGGTGGTGTTGAACTGGTTTTGCAGTTGTTTGAGTTCCACCTTCATATGTTCGCGCAGTTTTAAATCCAGTGCGCCCAGCGGTTCATCCAGCAAAAGCACATCGGGTTCCAGCACCAGACAGCGGGCAATGGCAATGCGTTGTTTTTGCCCACCAGAAAGCTGGTCCGGCTTTTTGTTGGCGGCATCGGGCAGGCCGATCCGTTCCAGAACGGATGTGATTTTGGGCGCAATATCTGCTTTGGAGATACCTTGGCATTCCAGCCCGTAAGCAATGTTTTCAGCCACTGTCATCATGGGGAAGAGGGCAAGGTGTTGGAATACCATGTTGACCGGGCGTTTGTTTGGGGGTACGCCCAGCATGGAACGTCCCTTGATGGACAATTCCCCTGAGCTGGGTTCCAGAAAGCCTGCCAGCATGCGCAGTAATGTGGTTTTCCCGCATCCCGATGGTCCCAAAATGGAGAAGAAAGAACCGGAAGGAATGGAAAAGGAAATATTGTCAACGGCGCAAAAATTGCCAAAGCGTTTGGTCAGATTTGTGCATTCAAGGTCAATGGCTGTATCGGGGGCATTTGCAGACATGGAGGAACCGAAAATCATTTAAAAGAAAAAGAGGCTATCCGGTTTGAAAATGGATAGCCTCGAAAATGTGAAAAGTTAGTTTGAAGACGCGGCTTTTACGTGGTCAAGCACTTTGCCTTCAAGGTCTTCGATACCAGCCGGAACCGGCGGATACCATTTGATATTGTCGATCGCAGCCTGCGGGAAGCTTTCCTGGAAACGGGCTTTCAGGCCTGCTTCGGCAAATTCATCAGCGCCTTTGGAAGCGGTGAAGTTACCGGCGGCTTCGGTAATCATGGCCGCAATTTTCGGCTGCATGACGAAGTTGATCCATTTATAGGCGGCGTCTTCGGCTTTTGTTTTGCGCGGCAGGGCAAAGGTATCGATCCAGCCAAGAGCACCGGCTTTCGGCGCAACGAATGTGACATTGGGCATGTCTTTGTTCAGTTTCCACCCGCCGGTGTCCCAGGCCATGGCGGCAGTCACTTCACCTGAACGGATCAGGTTCATCAGCGCATCACCACCGGACCAGTAGGCTTTGACGTTGGCCTTACAGGAAACCAGCTTGGCTTGAACGGCATCAAGAATTTTCTGATAGGCAGCTGTGTCACCATATGCGGCGAACGGGTCCATCCCCATGGCAAAGGCAAAGCCGATCAGGGTCGGGCGTTTCAGGCGGTAGGAAACCTTGCCGGAAACGGCAGCGGAACACAGGTCTGTATAATCTTTAACGGAAGCCGCTTTGGTTTTATCGACAATCAAACCGCTGGTGCCCCAGATGTGGGGAACGCCGTAGACCTTGCCGTCAAGGGTGGTGTTCTTTTTGGTACCTTCCAGCATGGAGGCGATGAACTGACCGGACTTGATTTTGGAAAGGTCAAGTGGCTTGTAAATGTCATATTCAAACTGTGCTCCGGCAATCCGGTCCTGGCTGGGTTGTGCCAGATCAAAACCCGCACCGCCTGTGGCGCGCAGCTTGGAAATCATGTCTTCGTTATTGGATTTGGTAACCTGAACGTCAATTCCGGTTTCTTTCTTGAACAGGTCGATCACATTGTCCGGTGCATATCCGCCCCATGTCAACAGACGCAATGTTTCGGCCTGTGCACCGGAAATACCGGCTACAAATACGGCACCGGCAACGAGCGCACCCGAAACGGTATTTTTAAAATTCAACATCGTTTTTAACATCCTTACATTTTGCAGACTTAAAATTGGAACGACTTTGGTTAAGCTTGTTCTCATTTTCAAGGTTCAGAGAACGAACGGTAAATTCGTTTGATGCATTATTTGTTGCACGATTTTGACAAAAGTATTGCACTTTGACTTTGGCAAAAGCAAGGTAAAATATCCATGTAATTCAGAGATTTATTTTGTGTCTACGGATCAACTTCTGATCATATGGTCAGGTTTTGTTGCATAAAAGAAAAACCCCTCCCGTTTGGCGATGGGAGGGGTTTGATCAAGAGCTTACTCTAAGTGGTTTGGGCTAGACTTCCGCTTCGATTTCTTGTGGCAACGTCAAGTTAAGGATAATGGCCAGAAGAACAGAAGGCAGAATGCCTGATGTCAGCAGCATTTTGATGGTTGCTGGAACGTGTTGCACGGCTTCAGGTACAGATTGCAGGCCCAGCCCAATGGAAAGGGATGTGGCAAAAATAATCATATTGCGGCGGTTCCAGTTTACATCAGCCAGCATGGAAACACCGGCGGCAGCAACCATGCCGAACATCACAATGACCCCGCCACCGAGAACTTCAATCGGCACGGTGGAAATGATGGCACCGATTTTGGGGATAACGCCACAGATAATGAGGAAGATCGCCCCTATGGTGACAACATGGCGGCTCATAACGCCGGTCATGGCGATCAAGCCAACGTTTTGGGAAAAAGAGGTATTCGGTAGGGCACCGAAGAGCCCTGCAATCGCAGAGCCAAAACCATCGGCGAAGGTGGCGCCGGAAATTTCCTTGTCTGTGGCTTCGCGGCCCGCGCCGCCTTTGGTGATCCCGGAAACGTCCCCAACAGTTTCCACGGCAGATACAAAAGCCATCAGACAGAAGCCGATCAGGGCTGCAAGGCTGAATTCAAAACCGAAATGTAACGGTTGCGGGATAGTGAAATAAGCTGCTTTTGCAACATTGCCAAAATGGACCATTCCCATGAAATAGGCAACGATATAACCGGCAATCAGCCCGACCAGAACAGCCGCAATGGACAGCATGCCTTTGGTGAAGAACTTGAAACACAGGGTCACGACGATGACGACAAGAGCAACAGACCAGTTCTCCAGACTGCCAAATTCAGGTTTCCCAATGGCCGGGACACCGCCTGCGGCATATTTGATACCGACAGGCAGTAGCGACAGACCGATCATTAGCACAACAAGGCCGGTGACCAGTGGCGGCAGGGCAAAACGGATTTTACCGATAAAGGTGCCTAGTGCGGCATGAAACAGCCCGCCGAGCAAAACGCCGGTGAACAGAACGGGCAGAGCATCAACCCCTTTACCCGCAACCAGCGGGATCATGACGGGCAGAAAGGCAAAGCTTGTTCCCTGAACAATCGGCAGACGGGCACCGATGGGGCCAAAGCCAATGGTTTGAAACAAAGTGGCGACCCCGGCAAAGAACATCGACATTTGAATCATATAGATCATATTGTGAAAATCTGGCGAATTTGACCCAAAGCCGAAACCGGCAACACCGGCAATGATAATGGCCGGTGTGACGTTGGAAACAAACATGGCCAATACGTGCTGGATGCCGAGAGGAACGGCTTTGGCCAGTACGGGGGTATAATCCGGGTCACGCAATTGTTCCGGTGTACCGATCGAACTTTTATCTGACATTTCAATCCTTTCAATAAATAATATTTTGGCTCTGTGTGCAGGGCCAAAAGAAGAAAGGCGAGTGTCAGAAAATGATTATATATTGATCATTGAATTGATTAATATTTGACCATTTAGTCAGGAAAATACCCCTTATGGCCCACTCACCCCTTTGTTGTGCGCCGTAGCAATTCAGATGCCAAACGGCAGCTAACAATGCCCTGTATTGCCTACAAGGCGCTTGTTTTTTTCTTAATCCAGTGGAATATCCGCATTTCCTTTTGATGTTTGATAGGTTTCAGACATTTCGTCATAAAGAGCGATAATTCGGTCGACTTGTGCCTGAAGGTCTTTTTGACTTTTGCTGTCCAGTGTCTTGATCATTTTTATGAGATCGTGGCTGGACCAGAATTCATTGTCGCGGGCATATTCCCCATTGTCGATTTTGAAGACTTCCTTAAGGATTTTAAGGTCGTGGGGGATGTTGAAGGCATCACGCGTATCTTCATACCCGAAGAGATAATAAAAATTGTCAAAACCTGTCCATGTAATGCCGGAAAGACAGAGGGAACAAGGTTCATGCGTTGCCAGAAAATAACAGTCTTTGGTGTCCGGGCGCTGGTCGGCGGGGAGCTCGTAAAAGCGTTTTAACGCATGAATTTCCCCATGCCAGAGCGGGTTTTCCGTTTCATTATTGGTTTGTGCTATCACAACCGACATGTCCGATTTTCGCAGGATCGCCGCGCCAAACAACTTATTGCCTTTGGAAACACCGACTTTTGTTAAGGGGGCGATCTCATGTTCAATGACATCCAGCAGGTGTTTGACGAGTTTTTGTTTGTTGATGGTTGCGTTCATCAAACAAGGTCCTCAAGGCGCAAACGCGCGATCTTGTGAACCTGTGACAGGGCTGTGGCGAATTCTTCTTCCTTGCTGTGCTGGATGCGGCGTTCAAAGGCAGAAAGAATGTCGTTGCGGTTTAACCCTTTGACCGCGATGATAAAGGGAAAGCCGAATTTTTCCGTATATTGGCTGTTCAGGGATTGAAAACGTTCAAACTCTTGTGGGTTGCATTTGTCCAGCCCTGCACCGGCCTGTTCACTTTTTGATTCTGTTGTGAGTTTATTTTCAATGGCCAGCTTTCCGGCCAATTCCGGGTGGGCACGCAGCAAGGTCAGTTTTTGGTCATCTGTGGCGGCATCCACAATGGCACCCAAACAGGCAGCTAGCCCATCTGCTGTATTATGTTCGAAGCTTAGACCCTGAACGTAGGCTTTTTCGGCAACCCATGGCGAATGTTCATAGATGGTGCCGAACGTTTCAAGGAATGTATCCTTTGACATGTCGCTGGGGAGTGTGCCGTTTTTCATCAGGGGCCTTTATCTAACTGAAAAGGGGTAATTGTAACTGTACTGTCATCAGGCGATAAATCATATTATAGGCCATGATGTATTCAAAATGGCTGGAAATATAATCATTTTAGAATGCTACAGAAGTATATCGTTCCATTCTATCTTTCTTTGCTTTGATGCATTATCAAAAATAATGCACATATTGAATCCGGATTGGAGCACTTAAACTTTAGGCAATTTTGCAAGGAGATCATATTTTGGGCAAACTGACGACACATATTCTGGATACGGCGCTGGGCTGTCCGGCCAAGGGAGTTCTGATTGAATTGTTCCGTCTTGAAGAGGGGCAGCGTGAAAAGGTTTGTGAAACCACCACAAATGAGGACGGACGTTGTGATGGCCCTATTCTGGAAGGGGAGAATTTCAGCGCAGGCGTTTACGAACTGGTCTTTCACGTTGGGGCCTATTTCGATGCGCAAGGCATTGATCTGCCCGAACCGAAGTTTCTGGATGATGTGGTCATCCGTTTTGGCATAGCTTCTGCAAGTGAACATTATCATGTGCCGTTGTTGATCTCCCCATTCAGCTACAGCACCTATCGCGGAAGTTAACGAAAGAAGTCTTCTATGCACAATGAAATCACCTTCCTGCTCAATGGTAAAACCTGCAAGGTTGCCGGGACCGACCCGACGACCACATTGCTGAATTATCTTCGCCTTGAGAAAAGACTGACCGGGTCGAAAGAAGGCTGCGGTGAAGGGGATTGCGGGGCCTGCACGGTCGTAGTGGGTGAACTGGTTGGCGATAACATGCAATATCGTGCCCTGAATGCCTGCATCCAGTTTGTCGCCATGCTGGAAGGAAAGTCTGTCTGGACCATTGAAGGGGTGAAGGGCGAAACAGAAGGGTTGCATCCTGTGCAGCAGGCCTTTGTTGAGACGCACGGCACCCAATGTGGTTTTTGCACACCCGGGTTTGTCATGTCCCTGTTTGCGGCACATCTTAACCAGGAAGAATATAACAGGCAGGAAGCCGATACACTGTTTGCAGGAAACCTTTGTCGTTGTACCGGCTATGGCCCCATTGTGCAGGCCGCTGAGAGCATGAAGGGGAAAGCCCTGTCTGTTCTGGATGAAGAACGTGTTCAAAAGGATTGCACGCAGTTGTTAAAATTGCAGACAGAAAAAACGGTTTGCCTGCAAAGCAAAAATCGGCAGTTTTACAGTCCGGC
Organism: Terasakiella sp.; assembly: GCA_050297075.1. GTDB lineage: Bacteria > Pseudomonadota > Alphaproteobacteria > Rhodospirillales > Terasakiellaceae > Terasakiella. The sequence continues at coordinate 233,298 of JBNKSC010000025.1, read as the reverse complement.
CTGTGCCGATGAACTGGCAATACTTTATGAGCGCTACCCTCATGCTGTGCTTGTGGCGGGGGCAACCGATGTCGGGCTGTGGGTGACCAAGCAGCATCGGGAACTGAAAACGGTGATTCATCTGGGCCGGGTGGCCGATTTGAAATTCATCCATGAAAAACAGGACCAGTTGGTGATCGGCGCAGGGGTGACCCATCGCGATGCCATGGTGGTGTTAGGAAGGCATTTTCCCGATCTTGGCGAAATGATGCGCAGGCTTGGTGCGGTGCAGGTGCGCAACAGCGGCACGCTTGTCGGCAATATAGCCAATGGCTCCCCCATCGGGGATATGCCGCCTGCTTTGATGGTGTTGGGGGCCTCAATCACGTTGCGCCATGGGGAAAAACGCCGCTGTCTTGCGTTGGAAGATTTCTTTATCGCCTATGGCAAGCAGGACAGGCACCCCGGCGAGTTTATTGAAAGTGTTGAAATCCCGCTTTTGCAGGACGGGGCGAATGCCCGGTTTTATAAAATTTCCAAACGCTTTGATCAGGATATTTCCGCAGTGTGTGGCTGCTTCAATATTTCAAGGCTGGACGGTATGGTTGAAACCGCCAGAATTGCGTTTGGTGGCATGGCAGCAACGCCTTTGCGCGCCAGTGCAGTTGAACGTGCTTTGGTCGGAAAGGTCTGGTGTGAGGAAACTATCGAAGAAGCGCTGGCCGCTTTTGAGCAGGATTATCAACCGATCAGCGATATGCGCGCATCTGCGGATTATCGCATGCAGGTGAGTAAAAACCTGCTGCGTCGCTACTATCTGGAAACAACATTGGCACCAAACCAGACCCGACTGGTCGGGGAAGGGGCATTCAGCTTATGACAGAGATCAAAGGCGGGGTACGCCAGAAACGCCCACATGACAGTGGCCCGAAACATGTAACCGGGGAAGCTGTCTATACCGCAGATATCCGCGAACCGCTGGGTACGTTACAGGTTTATATCGCAACCTCCACAAAAGCCCATGCCCGTATCCGTTTGCTGGATGTCTCCAAGGTCAGACAGGGCGAAGGGGTGACTTGTGTTTTAACAGCCCAAGATATTCCCGGTGAGAACGATGTCAGCCCGGTTGCAGGCGATGACCCGATGTTTGCGCAGGATCTGGTGCAATATTACGGGCAATCTTTGTTTGCAGTTGCAGCCGATACGCTGGAAAATGCGCGCAAGGCTGCAAAACTGGCGATCATTGAATATGAAGAATTATCCGCCATTCTGAATGTGGATGAGGCATTGGAACAGCAAAGCTTCCTAGGTGCGCCCTCCGTTATGGGACGTGGGGATGTGACGGCTGCCTTGCAAGGTGCTGAAAAAACGCTGTCAGGGCGCTTTTATGTGGGCGGGCAGGAACATTTCTATCTGGAATCTCAGGCCGCTTTTGCCATACCGGGCGAAGATGACGATGTAGTGGTTCATGCCTCCACTCAGCACCCCAGTGAAATTCAGCATAAGGTTGCTCATGTGCTGGATGTTGCGTTTCATAGTGTGCGTGTGGAAGTGCGCCGCATGGGCGGGGCGTTTGGCGGTAAGGAAAGTCAGGGGAATTTGCTGGCTTGCACGGTTGCGCTGGTGGCAAAAATGACCGGGCGAGCTGCCAAGCTGGTGTATGACCGTGATGATGACATGATGATTACCGGCAAGCGCCATGATTTCCGCTATGACTATCAGGTCGGCTTTGATGAGGATGGTGTGATTACGGCGTTGAAAATGGATCAGGCCATTCGCTGCGGCATGTCATGGGACCTGTCACAACCGATTGCGGACCGCGCCATGTTCCATGCCGATAATTGTTATTTTCTGGAACATGCTCAAATCACCTCGCATCGCTGCAAGACGCACACCCAGTCCAACACCGCCTATCGCGGGTTTGGCGGCCCGCAAGGCATGGTGGCGATGGAACGTATTATGGAAGAAGTCGCGCATGTTTTGGAGCTTGACCCGCTGGAGGTCCGTAAACGCAATTTTTATGACCATAAGGATGTGACGAACGGCACGCGCGGTGTGACGCACTATGGCATGAAAGTGGAAGACTGCATCATTCAGGATATTTTTGAACAACTGGAAGAAAGTGCGGATTATCAAAAACGCCGCGAAGAGATTGAAGCCTTCAATAAAACCAGCCCGGTGCTGAAACGCGGCATTGCCATGACGCCGGTAAAATTCGGTATTTCCTTTACCAAGACGTTCCTCAATCAGGCCGGTGCGTTGGTTCATGTTTATAATGACGGCTCGGTACAACTGAACCATGGCGGCACCGAAATGGGCCAAGGGTTGTTTACCAAGGTCGCCCAAGTGGTGGCCGAAGAATTCCAGATCGATCTGGATCAGGTAAAAATCACCGCAACCGATACGGCCAAGGTGCCTAATACCTCCGCGACAGCCGCCTCATCCGGCGCGGATATGAATGGTATGGCGGCGCAAAATGCAGCGCGAACCATCAAGGAACGTTTAATTGCCTTTGTGGCAGAACGCCATCAGGTCAGTGAAAGCGATGTGATCTTCAAAAATAATCATGTCTATGTGAAAGATGAAAAATACACTTTCAAGGAAATTGTACAGGAAGCCTATTTAAACCGTATTCAGCTTTCCGCCACCGGATTTTACAGTACGCCCAAAATCAGTTGGGACAGTGAAACCGGCCAAGGGCGGCCTTTCTTCTATTTTGCCTATGGGGCCTCTGTAACGGAAGTTATTGTGGATACCTTAAGCGGTGAAAACCGGATTTTGCGTGCAGATATTTTACATGATTGCGGCAAGTCGCTTAACCCGGCGCTGGACCTTGGGCAGATTGAAGGGGGCTACGTACAAGGCAGCGGCTGGCTGAGCATGGAAGAACTGGTCTGGAACAAGGAAGGGCGTTTAATAACCCATGCGCCTTCAACCTATAAAATCCCGGCCTGTTCGGACCGTCCACAGGACCTGCGCATTGCCTTGTTTGAGCGGGGGGAGAATGTGGAAGAAACCATTTACCGTTCCAAGGCTGTGGGTGAACCGCCCTTTATGCATGGCATTTCCACCTTTATGGCGCTGTCTCATGCGGTTTCTTCATTGGGCAACAAACGGGTTGAGTTACAGGCCCCAGCGACACCGGAAAGTCTGTTGAAGGCTATTTCAAATATGAAAAACGAAGGCGTGCGCCTGTCATGACGTCCTTCATCATTGATGACATTCTGGATGGTTTGTCTCGCTGGGGGCGGGTGGTCCGGGTTGTGGTAATTAAGACCTTGGGCTCCACCCCGCGCGACATGGGTGCTGCCATGGTTGTGGGGGGCGATGATTTCAGCGGCACCATTGGCGGTGGCAAATTGGAATATATGGCCTTGGAAGAAGCGCGCAATATGCTGCAAATTTCAGGCGAGCCTGCGCGAAAACCGATGAATTTTATTTTGGGGCCGCATTTGCGCCAATGCTGCGGCGGTGTGGCCTGGTTGCTGTTTGAACGTTTTGAAAAAGAGCAGGTTTCGGCCCTGAAAGAGTTCAAACAGGGGCTGACGCCACAAAGTTTGATTATTCGACAAACGGGTCGGGAAGGGTTTTATCAAACCGAACAGGATGTCGCTTTGGGGAATTTTGCTTCTGTCCCTGTTTTGTATAAGGATGAAGAAAAAGGTGAGGAATGGTTCATTGAACCGGCCTTACAAAAACGCACACCGCTTTATATTTATGGCGCGGGCCATGTGGGGCGCGCGCTGGTGCGGGTGATGGAAGATTTGCCCTTTGAAATTTTCTGGGTTGATACGGCAGAGGGGCGTTTTCCATCTGATATCAGGTCGGATGTTAATTGCATTATTGCCCCAAAACAGGATGGTTTTGTCGCACATCAGGCGGAAAAAGGGGCCTTTCATGTGGCGATGACCTATTCCCATGACAGTGATTTGAATATAGCGCGCGCGGTGCTTACACAGGCGCAACCGGCTTATTTGGGCGTGATCGGCTCGGAAAGCAAAAAGGCAAAATTCCTCAACCGGCTGAAAAAAGAGGGGATGAGTGATGAAGACCTGTCTCTGTTCACTTGCCCGGTCGGTGCAATTGTTTTTGAACATAAAGACCCGGCGATGATTGCCATTTCCATTGCCGCCCAGTTGATCGTAGAATGGGAACGCCTTGAAGCTGAACAGAATTAGGATATTCAGGTATGACGAAAACAGCTTTGCGTGGCCAGACCTTCGGGTATCGGGCTGACCCTTTTAGCGTTCCTGTTGAAGAGGCGGTCTGCTTTGAACAGGACGGGGCCGTTGTGATGCAAGACGGCATCATTATTGACACAGGCCCTGCTGCCGATGTTCTGGCACGCCACCCCGATGTCGAGGTTGAACAGCATCCGGACCATTTGATTATGGCCGGTTTTGTGGATAGCCATGTGCATTTTCCGCAAGCCGAGATTATTGCCTCTTACGGCGAACAGCTTTTAACATGGTTGAACCGCTATACCTTCCCGGCGGAAATGAAATATCAGGATGCCTCATACGCACGAGAAAAAGCGAAATTCTTTTTACAGGAAAATTTGCGCAATGGTGTGACGACATCTTCTGTTTACTGCACGGTTCATCCGCAATCTGTCGATGCGCTGTTTGAAGAGGCAACGGCTTTGAATATGCGCATGACGGGCGGGAAAGTTTTGATGGATCGAAACGCCCCGGCTGAACTGACCGATAGTGCGCAAAGCGCTTATGATGATTCCAAAGCCCTGATTGAGCGCTGGCATAACAAGGGGCGCAATGTTTATTGCATTACCCCGCGTTTTGCCCCGACCTCAACACCAGAACAGCTTGAGGCAGCAGGGGTGTTGTGGCGGGAAAACCCGTCTACATTGATGCAAACCCACATTAGCGAGAATCATAATGAAATTTCCTGGGTGCAGGAACTGTTCCCTGATAGCCGGGATTATCTGGATGTTTATGAAAAATTCGGCCTGATCGGGCAGGGGGCCAACTTCGGCCATGGTTTGCATTTGAAGAAACGTGAAATCGCACGTTTGCGTGAAAGTGGGTCCGGGCTTTCGCATTGCCCCACCTCCAACAGCTTTATCGGTTCCGGCCTGTTTGATATGAAGGAACTGCGTGATTGTGCCAACCCCATTACGGTTGGCCTGGCGACAGATGTGGGCGGCGGGTCCAGCTTTTCAATTTTTCAGACCATGAAGGCGGCTTATGAGGTGGCGCAACTGCGCCATTATAATTTCCACCCGGCCAAGATTTATTATATTGCCACATGGGGCAGTGCGCACTTGCTGTGTATGGGCGATAGAATTGGCAATCTGGCAAAAGGTTTTGAAGCCGATGTGCAGGTGATTGACCTGAAATCCCGCCCCCTGATTGCGGAACGCATGACCCATGCCGATGATTTTTTCGACGTCCTGTTCCTGCAAATGATTTTGGCCGATGACCGGGCAGTGAAAGCTGTCTATGTGGCGGGGAACAAGGTTTATGATCGAGATGCGGCTTAACTCAGGCTTTTGATTTCATCTGCGTTGGTAAAACGTTGTGCCGGGTGTTGCTTGAACAGGTCGGCCAGAAAATCCAGAAAATAGCGCACTTTGGTTGGTTGCGGGTTTCTTGGCGGCATGAGGGCAAAGACCGTAAGGTCATCCAGCCAATAATCTTTCAGCACGCCCACCAGTTCGCCTTTTTTCAGCGGCTCCCACAGGTCCCAGACAGACTTGCAAATCAGGCCTTTGCCCTGAATGGCCCAGTCAATCAGGATATCTGAATTGTCCGTGTCCATATTGCCGGAAATACGGAATTTTTCGTTGCCGCCTTCCTTGTTTTTCAACTGCCATGTGTAACGGCGTGAACCGGGAAAACGCAGTAACAGGCAGTTGTGGTTCATCAGGTCTTCAGGGGTTTGTGGCACCGGGTGGGTTTTAAAATAGGATGGAGCAGCGCAGACAATGCGCAGGTCCGGGGCGAGGTTCTTTTTAATCAGGGTGGATGATTCGGGGTCCCCTTTGCGCACCGCCAAATCAAAATCTTCACCAATCAAATCAACAAGACGGTCGGTGGCCTGAAAACGCACATTGAGGTCTTCATGTTCACTGCAAAAATGGCCGACCTGTGGGGCGATGATGTGATGGCCCAGTGCTATGGGAACGGAAACACTTAAGCTACCGCTGGGTTGCGCACGCATTTGGGCCAGCACGGTTTCCGTATTGTCAACTTCATTGAGGATACGTTTGCAGCTGTCGTAAAACAGTTTGCCTTCTTCTGTCGGGCGCACACTGCGCGTGGTGCGATGAAGCAGGCGCAGGTTGAATTTTTCTTCCAGCCGGATAATACGTTTTGAGACGACAGCCGTGGTCATGCGCAATTTACGGCCTGCTGATGAAAATCCATTTGAATCAACAACCTGAATAAAAACCTGCATGTCGCTAATAGAATACACTTGCCCCTCACTATCATCTTTTTTTTGATAGTAGTTCAAAACTGGAAAGCTACAAACAAAATTCATAAATGCCTATAGTGGCTAAATATTTAAATAAATTGGAAAAACGGTAGGGCCAATGGACGTTGTTTTGATGGAATGGGTGGAATTCATGCTGCGCTGGCTGCATATCATTGCGGGTATGGCATGGATTGGTAGTTCTTTTTATTTTATGCATCTGGATGCCAACCTGCGCCCAACGCGTGATATCCCGCAAGGTCAAGGCGGGGAGGCATGGGAAGTCCATGGCGGCGGCTTTTACTGTTCACGTAAATACTTAACGGCCCCGGAAAGCCTGCCGGAACATCTCACCTGGCATAAATGGCAGTCTTATACCACGTGGCTTTCCGGTTTTTTCCTGTTGCTGGTGGCTTATTACGCCAATGCACAGCTTTTTCTGATTGATCCCGCTGTTGCTGATATTTCAACCTCAACCGCCCTGATGGTTGGCCTTGGCGGGTTGGCTGCCGGGTGGGTCATTTATGATTTTCTGTGCAAATCCCCCTTGGGGGAACATGAAGTTCTATTGGCTGCTGTGGGTTTTTTGTTTGTCGTGGGCATTACCTATTTTTTCCAGCAATTCTTTTCCGGGCGCGCGGCCATGTTGCATGCCGGGGCTTTTATGGCGACGATTATGACCGGCAATGTGTTTTTCATCATTATGCCCAATCAGCGCAAAGTGATAAAACAGCTGCTCAATGGGGAAAAGCCGGACCCGAAATATGGCAAAATTGCCAAGCAACGTTCCACCCATAACAACTATGTCACCTTGCCGGTGGTGTTTTTGATGATCTCAAACCACTATCCGCTTTCCTTTACCACGCCTTATGCCTATGTGATTGTTGGTCTGGTTCTGATTGCCGGGGCAACCATCCGCCACTGGTTTAATGTGCATCATGCAGGCAAAGGCAATCCGCTCTGGCTATGGGGCGTAGCTGTGCTTTCCATCTGCGCGGCTATTTTTATCAGCACAAAAACCACATCGGTTGGGGAAGAATTTTTCGGTGCTGTGGTGCAGGAAAAAAATATTGCGCGTGCACAATTGCATGAGCAAGCCTATGATATCATTTCCTCGCGCTGTTCCATGTGCCATACGGAAGTTCCGGCATGGGACGGGGTGGCAACTGCCCCGAAAGGGGTTTTGCTGGAAGATGAAGAACAGATCACACGCATGGCGCAGGCGATTTATTTACAGGCAGGCATTACAACCGCCATGCCGCCCAATAACCTGACCGATATGACCGCTGAAGAACGTCAACTGATTAAAAAATGGTATGAAAGCTTATGAGTGAATTTTCCGATTATCCGCGTGACCTGAAAGGTTATGCAACAGACATTCCCCACGCCAAATGGCCGAATGGGGCACGCATTGCCGTTCAGTTTGTCCTGAACTATGAGGAAGGCGGGGAAAACTGTGTGTTGCATGGTGATCCGGCGTCTGAAATCTTCCTTTCGGAAATCATCGGGGCTTTACCGTTTGAAGGCGCACGCCATATGTCCATGGAATCGCTTTATGAATATGGCTCACGCAGCGGGGTTTGGCGTTTGCTGGATTTGTTTAAATCTCGTCAGGTACCTTTGACCGTTTTTGCGGTAGCCATGGCGGCACAACGAAACCCGGCGGTGATTGAACGCGCCTTGAAAGATGGGCATGAAATTGCTTCGCATGGGCTGCGCTGGATCAACTATCACGGTGTATCAGAAGCTGTGGAATGCGAACATATGCAACAGGCCATGGAAATTCTAACTGATTTGTGCGGGGAAGCCCCCGTGGGCTGGTATACCGGGCGCACGTCTGAAAATACCCGCCGTCTGGTTAATGAACATGGCGGGTTCCTTTATGATGCCGATGATTATTCAGATGATTTACCGTTCTGGTCCAAACTTGAAAAACAACCGCATTTGATTGTACCCTATACGCTGGATACCAACGATATGCGTTTTGCGACCGCGCAGGGCTTTCATACGTCCGAGCAGTTTTTCACCTATTTGAAAGATGCGTTTGATGTGCTGTATGCGGAAGGTGAGCATGCACCGAAAATGCTGTCCATCGGCATGCATTGTCGCCTTTTGGGGCGCCCGGCGCGTTTTCGTGCGATTCAGCAATTCCTTGATTATATTCTTGAGCATGACAAGGTCTGGATTTGCCGCCGTGATGAAATCGCGCGTCACTGGCACCAGACCCATCCTTATTGATTGAAAGCCGCATCTTTATGAACAATTTCAGCACAGAATACGTGAATTTAGCTTCCCCGAAATTGGGCACGGAAGTGGTTTTTGCCACCGATGACAGTTTTGCCGATAAATCCCGTATGATTCAGGACCACGATCCGGTCTGGATTGAAGATAAATATGATGATTTCGGCAAATGGATGGATGGCTGGGAAAGCAAGCGCCGTCGCGATGGTGGCCATGACTGGGCGGTGATCAAGCTGGGAACCAAAGGCATTGTCAAAGGGGTGGATATTGATACCTCCTATTTTACCGGCAACTATCCGCCGGGCTGTATGATCGAGGCTTGTTTAAGCGAGGAGCAGCCGGACGATGAGCAGTGGTTTAGCTTGGTGGAACCTGTTTCTTTGGGGCCGAGCGATCATCATCTTGTTGCGGTAGAGTGTGAAAAGCCGGTGAACTGGTTGCGTGTTCACATGCTGCCCGATGGTGGTATCGCGCGTTTACGTGTGTATGGGGAACCTGTTTGTGACTGGTCTGAGCGCGATGAAAACCAGATTTACGAGCTGTCATTGATGACCAACGGCGGGCGAGTGCTGGGCTTTAACAATGCCCATTACGGTAATGTCTGGTCCATTCTGACCGAAGGGCGCGGGGTCAATATGGGTGATGGTTGGGAAACACGCCGCCGCCGTGAACCGGGTAATGACTGGGTGGTTGTGGCCTTGGGCCATGCCGGCACTATTGAACGCATTGAGGTTGACACCTGCCATTTCAAGGGTAATTTCCCCGATGCCTGTTCCATCAATGCAGCTTATGTGGATTTCGGCACCACGCAGTCCATCATCACTCAGTCCATGTTTTGGGATGAATTGATGGAAAAACAGAAACTTTCAGCCGATAGTATCCATGTTTTTGAAAAGGAAACTTTGAAAGACATGGGGCCAATTACCCATCTGCGTTTGAATATTCACCCCGATGGTGGTATTTCGCGTTTACGCGTTTTTGGCAAATTGGCGAAATAGATTATGAAAAAGTACCTTGAAGTCCGCGAACTGACGGCTGAAGCCTTCAAGCCTTTTGGCGATGTGATTGAGGCTGGGCAGAAAGAGCCGGTGATGATTAACGAAGGCACGACCGAACGTTATCACAACCTCGCCCGCGTGGATGTCGAGGAACAGGACGGCAAGTCTCTGATCAATATTTTCAGAGGCACGCCGCGCCCCCAGCCCATTGAAATCCGCATGATGGAAAAACATCCGCTGGGGTCACAGGCCTTTATTCCATTATCACAAAGACCCTATTATGTGGTCGTAGCGAAGGCTGGCGAAACGGTGGGCCCGGATGATCTGGTCTGTTTTCTCGCCAAGCCGGGCCAAGGCGTGAATTATGCCAAAGGGGTGTGGCATCACCCGTTGTTGGCGTTGGATGCGGTCAGTGATTTTTTGGTCGTGGATCGCGGCGGGGCTGGCGATAACCTTGTAGAAGTGTTTTTTGAGCCTGACGACAGCCGGTTTTTACCCGCATACGAGAAATAATTTTCGTTTTTATTCGTTTTAAGATGAAACGGTATGTACGCGAACGTCATTGGCGAGGCAGATACGTTCCATTTTTTCCGAGAGAGGTTCATCGGTAACGAATGTTGAGATTTGGGAAAGGTGGGCAATGCGCACCGGGGCAGAACGTTCGAACTTGATTTTATCAGCCACCAAAATGGTTTCGCGGGCGTTTTCTATAATGGCCTGAGCCACACGAACTTCGCGGTAATCATAGTCCAGCAAGGCGCCGTCTTCATCAATGGCGGAAACGCCGATCACGGCGTAATCCACCTTGAACTGCTTGATGAAATCAACGGTTGCTTCCCCGATGATGCCACCGTCTGCCGGGCGTAAAACGCCTCCGGCAATAATCACTTCACAGGACGAGTTACCTCTTAAGGTATTGGCAACATTGATATTGTTGGTAATAACGAGCAGATTTTTGTGATTGATCAAATAATGGGCAACGGCTTCTGTCGTTGTACCGATATTGATAAAGAGAGAGGCGTTGTTGGGGATGAGTTGTGCGCAAAGTTCCCCGATCCCGCGTTTTTCGGCTTCCGCAATGGTACGGCGTTGATCGTAACCAAGGTTGGCCACACCGGAGGCCAGCATGGCCCCGCCATGCACGCGATTGAGCAGTTTGGCATCACAGAGCTCATTGAGGTCTTTTCGAATGGTTTGCGGGGTGACATCAAAACGTTCCACCAGTTCATCAACAGAGACACGGCCTTCTTCCTGTGCAAGTTCCAGAATCTGCTGCTGCCTGAATGAAATAGTCATTTTTCTCCCTTTCGAAATATAACGAAAGCATCATACGCTGAACGAAATCCTGATACAAGAGGAGGGAAAGGGAATAAACGAAAGTTTTTATTTGGGCGCGATTTGGAGATAAATATATTATTATCAATATATTATGTCTCTTTTTGCATCTTCTCATGAGATTTCGCATGTGCAACATTCGCTTTCGCATATGCGAAAAACGAAAATAAATCGAAGAAAAATATTGACCAAACGAAACTCGATGTGCAGGGTGAGGTGAAATACGAAAAACAAATTGGATATGGCGAATGCTTGAAGAGCGTACATACGATCTGTTCATTATCGGGGGTGGCATCAACGGGTGCGGGATTGCACGCGATGCTGCCGGGCGCGGCTTGGATGTGTTTCTGTGTGAACAAAACGATCTGGCCCAAGGTACCTCTTCTGCCAGTACCAAGCTGATTCACGGTGGGTTGCGCTATCTTGAACATTATGAGTTCCGTTTGGTGCGGGAGTCTTTGATCGAGCGTGAGGTTCTTCTGAGAAACGCGCCTCATATCATTTCCCCGCTTCGTTTTGTCCTGCCCCATAATAAGGATATGCGCCCGGCATGGCTGCTTCGTTTGGGCCTTTTCCTCTATGACCATCTGGGCGGGCGCGAACTTTTGCCCGGCACCTCGAATGTCAACCTTGTGACGGACCCGGTTGGGGTGCCGTTGCTTGATAGCTATAAAAAAGCGTTCGAATATTCCGATTGCTGGGTTGATGATGCGCGCTTCGTGGTGCTGAATGCACTGGATGCCAAACGTTTGGGCGCGGAAATTAAAACGCGTACCAAATGTACGGGCGCAGTTCGTGAAGATGGTGTCTGGAAACTGCAAATCGAAGAAAGCGAAAGCGGCACAGTGCGTTATGTCAAAGCACGTGCCCTTATCAATGCGTCCGGCCCTTGGGTACAGGATGTTATTGATGATTGCGGGTTGAAGTTTTCAGATGATGGTATTCGTCTGGTGCGCGGCAGTCATATTATTGTGCCGAAACTTTTCGATCACAAGAAAGCTTATATTTTCCAGAACAAGGATGGTCGTATCTTTTTTGCCATTCCTTACGAAAGTGATTTCACCCTGATCGGAACGACAGATCAGGATCATAAGGGAGATGTCAACGGTGTTGAGATTTCGCAAGACGAAATTGCCTATCTTTGTGAAAGTGCATCACCCTATTTCAAACAAAAAATTACCCCCGATGATGTGGTCTGGAGCTATTCAGGGGTGCGCCCGCTCTATGATGACGGGGCCAGTGCAGCGCAGGAAGCCACACGCGATTATGTGCTGAAAGTGCATGATGATGCAGGTCAGGCCCCGGTGTTGAATATCTTCGGCGGTAAAATTACCACATATCGCAAACTGTCTGAAGCCGTGATGGCGAAAATGAAGCCTTATTTCCCGCAGATGAAAGCAGCCTGGACCTCCAAGGTTTGTCTGCCCGGCGGGGACTTCAAGGCAGAGGAATTCGATGCCAAGTTAAGACAGTTGAAAAACGATTTTGCTTATCTAGATGATAAATGGGCCTTGCGCCTGATGAAAATGTACGGCACGCGTGCATGGACAATCCTTGAACAATCCGCCAAAAAAGATGATCTTGGACAGGACTTCGGCGCCACATTAACGGAAAGAGAAGTCGAGTTTTTGATCAACGAAGAATGGGCAATGTCTGTTGAAGATATTTTGTGGCGTCGTTCAAAACTTGGCCTGCATATGACAGATGAACAGAAAGAAAAGCTCAAACAAGAGGTTGACCGCCTCCTCAATAAAAAAAGAGCGGCGTAAACAGAGGGGAATAAATGACTTTAACTCTTGAAAATGTAACCAAGGTAGTGGGCCGCGATACCCATATCTATCCGGTTACAATGACGCTGGAAAAGGGCTCGCTTAATGTGCTGTTGGGTCCGACTCTGTCCGGCAAGACATCTCTGATGCGCTTGATGGCCGGGTTGGACCGGCCCACATCCGGGCGCATTTTATGGGATGGTGAAGATGTAACGGGCAAGCCGGTTCAGCAACGCAATGTTGCCATGGTTTACCAACAGTTTATCAATTATCCGGCCATGAGCGTTTATGAAAATATCGCCTCTCCTCTACGCATTGAAGGGCTGGATGAAAAGAAGATTGATCGCAAGGTTCGTGAAGCGGCACAATTAATGAAGCTGGAACCCATGCTGGACCGCAAGCCGCTGGAACTATCCGGCGGGCAACAGCAACGCACAGCTCTTGCGCGTGCCCTTGTGAAAGGGGCAGATCTGGTCTTGCTGGATGAACCGCTTGCCAACCTTGACTACAAGCTGCGTGAAGAACTGCGCGAAGAAATTCCGCGTATTTTTGCCGAAAGTGGCGCCGTGTTTGTTTATGCCACAACAGAACCGACGGAAGCTTTGCTGTTGGGCGGCAATACGGCGACCATGTGGGAAGGCCGTGTGACACAGTTTGAGGAAACCCTGTCTGTTTATCGCAACCCCATTGATGCGACCACCGCACGCGTGTTCTCAGACCCGCCGATGAACTTTGTCAATGTTGCAAAAGCAGGAAACCAATTGTTGTTTGGCGAAGGCCAAAAGGCAGAAGCTTTAGGCAATCTGGCGGGTTTGAACGATGGGCGCATTCTGGCCGGTTTTCGCCCCGACCATTTGTTGCTGGATAAACCCGAAGGTGATGCCCTGACATTTCGTGTAGAAGTCACGGTTTCTGAGATTACAGGTTCGGAAAGCTTTGTTCACGTTGTCCATGGTGAAGACCGTTGGGTCGCACTCGCCCATGGTGTGCGCGAACCGGAACTGGGCTCTCAGATTGAAGTTTATGTCGATCCGCAAAAACTGTACGTCTTTAACGAAAACGAAGAACTGATTGCTGCACCTCAATTTGCAGTGGCAGCATAATTTATAGGGAGGATGATGAACATGGCAGAGATTCATCTCAAAAATCTAGCTCATAGCTATTTGCCGCATCCGTCCGGCCCATCGGATTATGCGCTGAAAAAAATTGACCATGTCTGGGAAGATGGCAAAGCCTACGCGTTGCTTGGCCCTTCGGGCTGTGGCAAATCGACCTTGTTGAACATTATTTCCGGTCTGTTGACGCCCAGTGAAGGCAGTGTGCTGTTTGACGGCGAAGATGTTACCCATCTGCCGACAGAAAAGCGCCATATCGCGCAAGTGTTCCAGTTCCCGGTGGTTTACGATACCATGACGGTTTATGAAAATCTGGCCTTTCCGCTGAAAAACCGCGGCCATGACGCCAAGGTGATTGAGGCGCGTGTGAACGAAATTGCCGAAATGCTGGAAATGACCAATGAGCTGAACAAAAAGGCACGTGGTCTGACGGCGGATGCCAAACAAAAGATTTCGCTGGGGCGTGGTCTTGTGCGCCAGAATGTCGCGGCCATTTTGTTTGATGAACCCTTGACGGTGATTGACCCGCATCTCAAATGGATGTTGCGCATGCAGCTCAAAGCTCTGCATAAAAAAGCCAACCGTACCATGATTTACGTCACCCATGACCAGACGGAGGCCTTGACCTTTGCCGATAAAGTGGTGGTCATGTATGAAGGTGATGTGGTGCAAATGGGCACCCCGCAGGAATTGTTTGAACGCCCGGCCCATACCTTTGTCGGCTATTTCATTGGCAGCCCGGGGATGAACGTCATTCCGGCCCATGTGGATGGGACACAAGCCTATATTGAAGGTAGCACGGTGAAACTTGCACAGGGCTATGAAGGTATTTCAGGTTCCAATGTGGAAATCGGCGTGCGCCCGGAATTTACCTATCTGAGTGAAAACGGTGAAGGTTTGCCGGTTACCATCAAACGTGTGGAAGATATAGGGCGCTACAAGATTGTTCGCGCAGACTTCTTCGGTCGTGAAATCAACATCACGGTGCCGGAAGGGCAGGCGATCAGCGATCATGCCAACCGGGTGAGTTTCGACCCAAGCCGGGTGAATGTCTACAGCGAAGGCTGGATTGTAGACGGGGAGGCCGCATAATGGATAAACCGTTTAACAACAAGGCATGGTTCCTTGTGCTGCCCGTGGTTATTCTGGTGGCATTCAGTGCGGTTATTCCGTTGATGACCGTGGTGAACTATTCCGTGCAGGACACATTCGGCAACAACCAGTTTTTCTGGGCAGGCACCGAATGGTTTGAGGAAATGATCACGTCTGAGCGTTTCCACAACGCGCTGTTACGTCAGTTTATGTTTACCATCATCATTCTGACCATTGAAATTCCGCTGGGTATTTTTGTGGCCCTGCATATGCCGAAAAAAGGCTGGGGTGTTCCGGCCAGTCTGGTTTTGATGTCTCTGCCGCTTTTGATTCCGTGGAACGTTGTCGGCACAATCTGGCAAGTGTTTGGCCGCGAAGATATCGGTTTGTTGGGGGCTTTCCTCAACGCAATTGGCATTGAGTACAATTATACCCAAAATATTTTCGATGCCTGGGCAACCATCATTGCCATGGATGTCTGGCACTGGACGTCACTGGTGGCGTTATTGTGCTATGCTGGCTTGCAGTCTATTCCCGATGCCTATTATCAGGCGGCGAAAATTGACGGGGCGAAACGCTGGGCGGTGTTCCGTTATATCGAATTACCGAAAATGCAGCGTGTTCTTTTGATCGCCTTCCTGCTGCGTTTCATGGATAGCTTCATGATTTATACCGAGCCACTGGTGGTCACCGGCGGCGGGCCGGGCAACTCCACCACGCTTTTGTCTATCGACCTTGTGAAAATGGCCATCGGTCAGTTTGATCTCGGTCCGGCAGCAGCTTTTTCCATCATTTACTTCCTGATCATTCTGCTGATCAGCTGGGCACTTTTCACAATCATGACCAACTACGACAAAGGGGAGACGAAATAATGACTGTCGCATCTACAACGATGCCCCGCACAGCGGGTGTTCCCCTTTTGCGAGGTCTGGGAGTGACCAAAAGCGGCTTGATCATGACGGCTTATATAGTGTTCCTGCTATTGCCGATTTACTGGCTGCTGAACATGAGCCTGAAAACCAATGAGGAAATTCTGTCCACCTTTACCTTGTGGCCTGAGAACCTGACATTCCAGAATTATATGACGATCTTTACTGATCCGAGCTGGTATTCGGGCTACATCAATTCCATCACATATGTGGGGCTGAATACGGTGATCTCCATTGCGGTGGCGTTACCGGCGGCTTATGCCTTTTCTCGTTACCGCTTTCTTGGAGATAGCCATCTGTTTTTCTGGCTTTTAACCAACCGGATGGCTCCACCGGCGGTTTTTGCCCTGCCGTTCTTCCAGCTTTATAGCTCTGTCGGCTTGTTTGACACTCATATTGCGGTTGCGCTGGCCCATTGCCTGTTTAACGTGCCACTGGCGGTCTGGATCATGGAAGGGTTTATGTCCGGCGTGCCCAAGGAAATTGACGAAACAGCCTATATTGACGGCTATAGTTTCCCGAAATTCTTCGTAAAAATCTTTATGCCGTTGGTGGCATCCGGTGTTGGTGTGGCAGCCTTTTTCTGCTTCATGTTCTCATGGGTGGAACTGCTTTTAGCACGCACGCTGACATCTGTTAATGCCAAGCCGATTGCCGCCACCATGACCCGGACGGTCGGTGCCGCCGGGATCGACTGGGGTGTGCTGGCAGCAGCTGGTGTGTTGACCATCATACCCGGTGCGCTGGTGATTTGGTTTGTTCGTAATTACATCGCCAAGGGCTTTGCCCTGGGGCGCGTATAAGGAAGGAGGACGTTATGAATCTCGATTTGAGCTGGATGGCGTGGACCTGGCAAACGGCCACTTTCTTCCTGATTATTTTAAGCTTGCTGATCATCATGACGGTGTGGGGCGTGAAATGGCCGCAGGTACCTCGTAAAGGGGTCTTGCGCTTTGAAACCACACCGGGGGATCGCTTGTTTATTACCCTTCTCGGAAGTGCATTTATTTGTCTCGGTTGGCTTGCCTTTTTCGGTAGCCCGCTGTGGGGAGCACTGGGAGTATGTTTCATCTATGCCGGTTCCGTCTTTCGTTGGGTTTGATGAAACGCATAAAACCTTAAACGTGATGTTTGAGGGTCAATTTGAAAACAGTGGAGGTATTCCAAAATGAAAAAAAGACTTGCTCTGAGAGTCGCTGCCGTCGCCATGATGGCGGGCTTGGCAGGGTCTCCGGCTTTTGCAGGAGTAGATGAAGCCAAAAAATGGGTTGCTGAGGAATTCCAGCCTTCAACTCTGTCTGAAGCAAAACAGATGGAAGAGATGGAATGGTTTATTAAAGCGGCTGAACCTTTCAAAGGGATGGAGATCAACGTTGTCTCCGAAACCATTGCAACACACGAATATGAAGCCAAAACACTGGCCAAAGCGTTTACTGAAATCACCGGGATCAAAATCACCCATGACCTGATCGGTGAAGGTGATGTTGTTGAGAAACTGCAAACCCAGATGCAGTCCGGCAAAAACATCTATGACGCCTACATCAATGATTCCGACCTGATCGGCACCCATTGGCGTTACAAGCAGGTGCGTAACCTGACAGACTGGATGGCTGGCGAAGGTAAAGATGTTACCGACCCGATGTTGGATGTGAATGATTTCATTGGTAAATCCTTCACCACTGGACCGGATGGCAAGCTTTATCAATTGCCTGACCAGCAGTTTGCCAACCTTTACTGGTTCCGTTATGACTGGTTCACCAACCCGGATATCAAAGCCAAATTCAAGGCGAAATACGGTTATGAACTTGGTGTGCCGGTAAACTGGTCCGCTTATGAAGATATCGCTGATTTCTTCACCAACGATGTTAAGGAAATCAACGGTGAACGTGTCTATGGTCACATGGACTATGGTAAAAAAGACCCGTCACTGGGTTGGCGCTTTACCGATGCATGGTTGTCCATGGCCGGTGCAGGCGATAAGGGTGAACCGAACGGTCTGCCGGTTGACGAATGGGGCATCCGTGTCGATGAAAACAGCCGCCCGGTTGGTTCAAGTGTTGAACGTGGCGGGGCGACCAATGGCCCGGCTGCGGTTTATTCCGTTGCCAAATATGTTGATTGGCTGAAAAAATATGCACCGCCGTCTGCTGCGGGTATGGTCTTCTCCGAAGCCGGTCCGGTTCCGGCACAAGGTGCCATTGCCCAACAGATGTTCTGGTACACTGCCTTTACCGCTGCCATGGTTAAAAAAGACCTGCCGGTTATGAATGCCGATGGCACACCGAAATGGCGTATGGCGCCGAGCCCGCACGGTGCTTATTGGGAAAAAGGCCAGAAACTCGGCTATCAGGATGCCGGTTCCTGGACATTGATGAAATCAACCCCGGTTGACCGTGCAAAAGCCGCTTGGCTCTATGCACAGTTTGTGGTGTCCAAAACGGTTTCCCTCAAGAAGTCTCACGTTGGTTTGACCTTCATTCGTGAATCAGACATCAACGACAAGTCTTTCACCGAACGCGCCCCGCAATTGGGTGGTCTGGTTGAATTCTATCGTTCACCTGCTCGTGTTCAGTGGTCCCCGACCGGTACCAATGTTCCGGATTATCCGAAACTGGCACAATTGTGGTGGCAGAATATCGGTGATGCTTCTTCCGGTGCCAAAACACCGCAGGAAGCCATGGATGCGCTGGCTGAGGCACAGGATAAAGTTCTGGCCCGTCTGGAACGCGCGGGCGTTCAAGGTGATATCGGTCCGAAACTGAACCCGAAAAAAGACAAGGAATACTGGTTGTCTCAGCCGGGTTCTCCGAAAGCCAAACTGGCGAACGAAAAGCCGAAACCGATCACCATCGATTATGATGAACTGATCAAGTCCTGGAAAAAGTAACGCCTAAATACTTTTTCCATCCGAGAGGAGGGTGGTGCAATGTGGCTCATTTTTGCACCACCTTCTTTTCACAAAATTTTTTTATCTTTTTTATTGAATTATAAGCATACTATCCGCTCGCAATACGTAGCGAAGAACAGGAAACAGGCAAATGAACGATTATATTTTGGCTATTGATCAGGGGACCACGTCAACGCGTGCGATTGTCTTTGATACAGACCTGAAAGTCGTTTCTGTTGCGCAAGAAGATTTTGACCAGCATTTCCCCAATTCCGGCTGGGTTGAACATGACCCTGAAGACCTGTTTACAACAACTGTTTCCACGTGCCGCAAGGCTTTGGACCAAGCCGGATTAACGGCTGAACATATTGCCAGTATCGGCATTACCAACCAGCGTGAAACCACGGTCTTATGGGAACGTGCAACCGGCAAGCCGGTGCATAACGCCATCGTCTGGCAAGACCGCCGCGCAGCAGACCTGTGTGCAGACCTTAAAAAAGCCGGTCATGAGGATATGGTGGTCGATAAAACGGGCCTGTTGATTGATTCCTATTTCAGCGGCAATAAGGTCAACTGGGTTCTGCGCAACATTGAAGGTGTGCGTGAAAAGGCGCAAGCAGGCGAACTGTTGTTCGGCACGGTTGAAACATGGTTGATCTGGCGTTTGACCAACGGAAAAGTCCATGCCACAGATGCAACAAATGCATCACGTACCATGATGTACAATATTCGCACAGGAAGTTGGGATGATGACCTGCTGGCTCTGCTTGATATCCCATCTTCCATCCTGCCAGAAGTCAAAGACAGCGCAGCCTCTTTTGGGGAAACGGCGGCTGAATATTTTGGTGGCCCTATCTCTATCGGCGGGGCGATTGGGGACCAGCAAAGTGCGGCGGTTGGTCAGGCCTGTTTCAAGCCGGGGATGATGAAATCCACCTACGGGACCGGGTGTTTTGCCCTGCTCAATACCGGGGAACATATGGTGCGTTCCAACAACCGCCTGCTGACCACTGTGGCCTATCAACTGGATGGTAAGCCGAGCTATGCACTGGAAGGTTCCATCTTTATTGCCGGGGCAGTGGTGCAATGGTTGCGCGATGGGTTGAAGATGATTGAGGAGGCATCACATTCCCAAGGACTGGCCGAAACAGCAGATGATAATCAGGATGTGGTGATGGTGCCTGCCTTTACCGGCCTTGGTGCACCTTATTGGGATGCCCATGCACGCGGGGCTATTTTTGGCATTTCACGCGGTACAGGCCCGGCGGAATTTGCCCGTGCTGCCTTGGAAAGTGTTGGTTACCAAACGCGTGACCTTGTGGAAGCCATGCATAAAGACTGGCAAACCACATCGGAACGTGAAATGATTTTACGTGTTGATGGCGGCATGACGGCCTCTGATTGGACGATGCAGTTTCTTTCAGACATTCTGGGCGCACCTGTGGACCGCCCGACCATTCTGGAAACAACAGCGGTTGGTGCGGCCTATATGGCCGGGTTGAACGCAGGCGTTTTGCCGCAGCCGGATGAATTTTCGAAACTTTGGGCGCTGGAACGCAGGTTCACCCCCAAAATGAGTGAAGAGGTCAGACAGGGTAAATATGCGAGATGGCAGGATTGCGTCTCAAGGACATTATCCAAGGCTGACTGAAGAAGTAAAATCGAATGAAGGATGATTTCGGGATGAATGATATTAATCATTCTCAACACTATCGCTTTGCCCAAATTTCGCAGCTTCTTATTATCGTGCGAGGTTGGTAATGGAGCGGGAACGCAAGATACTCTGTGTGGGACTCGTAGCCCATGATGCCATGAAACCGACTTTGGTTGATTGGGTGAAAGAGCATAAAGCTCTGTTACGCCCGTTTCGTTTCTTTGCCACCGGGACCACGACCAAGGCATTGCAACAGGCTCATGCGGATTTGGAGGTCACAGGCCTGAAGTCCGGGCCGCTTGGTGGTGACCAGCAGCTTGGTGCGATGATTTGTGAAGGCAAACTGGATGCCCTGGTGTTTTTTCAGGACCCGATGACAGCCCAGCCCCATGATGTGGATGTCAAAGCCCTGATCCGTCTGTCTACCCTTTATGACGTGCCTGTTGCCTGCAATCCGGCAACGGCAACACTTATTATCTCTAACCCTAAATTCACCGATTTGATCAACCGCTCTTTTGAAGGGCGTGATCAAAACTGGAAAGCCTACCTGAATCGTGAACTCTAAAAGGACTTAAGCCATGAAGGCATTGGTTATTGGTGGTGCGACAATTGATGTGATTACCTCAATTGCGCCAGCCGACATTGAACTGATTACGATGAAAAATGCGACCAACTCTTTCCTGATGATGGAACAAGGCAAGAAGGTCGAAGCAGAACGTATTGAAACCCATATTGGCGGTGGGGCTTGCAACGCAGCGGTTGCCATGGCGCGTATGGGGGCGGATGTTTCCAGCATTCTTAAAGTGGGTAATGATCCGGAGGCAGACCGTGTATTGGGCCGTTTGGCAGAGGAAAAAGTTGATACCCGCTATGTGGTGAAGAACCCGCAAGAATGTACGGGCAAGTCGATTGTGGTTTCTTCCCATGACAGAAATGCCGGCATCTTTGTTCACCGTGGGGCCAACACATCGTTAAAAGAAAGCGATATTAACCCGCAAATGTTTGAAGGGGTTGATCTGGTTTATGTCTCGACCCTGAGTTCCAAATCAGCCGATGCTTTCCCGAAAATTGTCGAACTGGCGAAAAAGGCCGGGGCCTTTGTGGCCTGTAACCCCGGCATTCGTCAATTGCGCCGTAGAAAAGAACAGGTGATGGCAGCCTTGCAATGGGTGGACCTTCTGGCCTTGAATGATCAGGAAGCTGCCACTTTGGCAGAAGGAATGGTGTCGGTTCATGAGGGGCCATTTTCTGAAAACAAGGATGACCCGGCCTTGATTAAAAAAGGTTTGGGGGAAGCGAAGGCACGCATGAAGCTTGCAGATCTGGCCGAACGGATTACACAAATTGGTTGTCAGTATCTCATTGTTACAAATGGGTCAGAAGGGGCGTATTTGGCATCCAAAAGCGGGGTTCATTTTCGCCCATCGCTTCCTTGTGAACTTGCTTCGACCATCGGTGCCGGTGATGCGTTTAATGCTACGTTCAGCGCGGCAATCTGCCTGAAACAAACGGTTTGGACGGCCTTAAACATGGCAGCGGTGAATGCAGCCTCGGTGGCGGCCAATCTTGATACCCAAAGCGGTTTGATGACATGGGAAGCCCTGAACAAACGGGTACTGGCGATGGATAGTTCCAAAGTTCTTTATTTCCCAGTTGAAGAATAAACCCTGCCTGTTTCTTGAAAATATTAAGGCTCACAAGGAGAATGTTATGACTATTCGTGTTGCCATTAATGGATTTGGCCGTATTGGGCGTTTGTGTTTGCGTGCGCTGATCGAAAACCCACGCGACGATATTGAAGTCGTTGCCATCAATGACCTTGGGCCTGTAGAGACCAATGCGCATCTTTTAAAATATGATTCCGTTCATGGTGTTTTGGCAGCGGATGTTTCTGCAAGTAAAGACGCGATTATCATTGATGGAAAGGCTATTCAATGTACGCAGGAACGTGACCCGGCAAACCTTCCCTGGGCAGAGTTGAATGTGGATATCGTTTATGAATGTACCGGCATTTTTGTGAGCAGAGACAAAGCACAAGCCCATCTGGAAGCCGGGGCGAAAAAGGTTTTGATTTCAGCGCCGGGCAAAGAGGTTGACTTGACCGTGGTTTATGGAGTGAACCATGAGATGTTAAGGGCGCAACATAAGATCGTTTCCAATGCATCCTGCACGACCAATTGTCTCGCACCGGTGGCCGATGTTCTGCATAAAGCGGTCGGGATCAAAACCGGGTATATGACGACTGTACATTCCTATACGGGGGACCAACGCATGGTCGATACCCTACATTCGGATTTACGCCGCGCGCGTGCCGGGGCGGTTTCATTGATCCCAACCTCAACAGGGGCGGCCAAAGCTGTGGGGCTGGTGCTGCCTGAACTGGCAGGTAAACTGGATGGTTCCGCCATTCGGGTGCCGACACCGAATGTTTCTCTGGTTGATTTAACCTTTGAAGCTGAACGTGAAACCAGTGTTGAGGAAATCAATGGCGCCATTGTGGCAGCGGCTAATGGACCGCTGAAAGGCGTTTTGGGGGCGTATGACCTGCCGCTGGTTTCTATTGATTTTAACCATAACGCAAATTCATCTTCATTCGATTTGACACAAACAAAGGTTATGCAGGGCAGCTTTGTACGCGTCTTGTCATGGTATGACAACGAATGGGGCTTTTCCAACCGGATGTCCGATACGGCTTTGGCTATGGCAAAAGCGGGATTGTGAAAACTTAAAGGCCGAAATCCTCAATCACACCTTTTGCCTTGGCCCCCTCGCTGGCGTAGTAAAAACCGTTGGCAAAAGGGATAGCGTTCATGAGCATGTCGAGCTTTTCAATGGCTTCAGCAGGTTCGCATTCTTCATCAAGAACGTTGCGGTAGATTTTAGCAACCTCCACCATGTCTGTATCATGGGGGGACAAACGGAAATGATTGATGCCCATTTGCTGCAAATCATCCAGTTCCCCCATCAGATTGGCACAGGTATAGGACATGGTCTGAATACCGTTTACCGCCAGAAACGGGTCCCCATCCAACGTGTCAAGGTCCATGCCGTCCGGGTCTTTATCGCACACATACTGGCAACTGTCTTTGGCAAGGCCGTGTGAACGGGCATGATAACAACGTGCAGATAGTGCAAGGGGCAGGCGCCCGAAAACCTGAACTTCCAGATGTGCCGTTGCCACTTTTGCCAGTGCGCTCAGGGATTGGCGTGAAAGCTCACCGGGCAGGGAGACATGGCTGGCCCCCTGTTGTTCCATCACTTTCAACGTGCCTTCGTTATAGATATTGATGAAGGGGCCAAGGGCGTGTTCTGTACCGGATAATTGCGCACAGGCAGATAGATCATTGGCTTCAATCATCACACCTTCAAGGGTGCACATTTCGCGCACCAGTTCCATTTCGCGCTTTGTCATGACAAGGGCCAGCGTTGAGAAAATGACCCGCTTGCCTGCACGTGTCAGGCGTTCTGCGACCTCAGGGATATCGGGGGCAAAAAACGGCTGGCGTTTGGAACAGACGACTTCCCCGAGAAAGACGATATCAACTGGGGCTTCATCGGCAATGCGAAAGTAGAAATCTTTCATTTTTTTTGGCGACCAGTTGAACAGACAGGGCCCTATATTCACATGTGTTTTGGTCATTTTATTGCCATCTTTTGTTATAGGCCCCGGTTGTTTCGCGTTGGCCTTCGGTAATGCTTTCCAGTCCTAAAGGCGGAATGGTTTTGCCATTGGCGGCAGCATCTGCGGCTTTACGGAAGGCGGCAACGACCTGTGCGATATAGGCTTTGCCACGTTGGCGCCCTTCAATCTTGAGCGCGGTGACCCCGGCTTCCATCAATTCGGGCAGGTATTGGGCCGCATTCAGGCTGGTTGGGTCTTCAAACAAATAAGAAGCCTTGTCCTGTGTGACAAAACGCCCCTTACACAGGGTCGGGTAGCCTGCGGCTTCGGACTGGCTGAAGCTGTTGATGGTAAATTTCCCCAGCTTGGAAATCATCTTGTTGCCTTTGTCTTCATAACGCACATGGCTGGCCGGGGAACAGACCCCGTTCATGTTGGGGGATTGGCCTGTGGCATAGGAGGACAGGGAGCAACGCCCTTCCGCCATGACGCAAAGACCGCCAAAGACAAACACTTCCGTTTCCACATCAATATCATGGTTGAGGGCTGCAATTTCTGAAACCGTCAGGACACGGGGCAGGACCACGCGTTTTACGCCGAAGGTTTCTTGATAATAGCGAATGGCGGCGGGGTTGGAGGCAGAAGCCTGTACAGAGAGGTGTCTGCGTGTATCAGGGCGTTTTTCTGCGGCATAGGCCAACAGACCGATATCAGCCATGATCAGCGCATGTGCGCCAAGGTCGGCGGCATCTTCTACCGCTTGGTGCCAAGGCTCGGCATTTCCGGCTTGGGGATAGGTGTTGAGCGCAACCAGCACTTTGGCGCCATGGCTTTGGGCATAGTCAATGCCTTGTGCCAGTTCCTCCCGTGAGAAATTTAGCCCCGGAAAGTTGCGTGCATTGGTGGCATCGCGAAAGCCGCAATAGACCGTGTCTGCCCCGGCATCTACAGCAGCACGTAAAGCTGCGGGGGTCCCGGCCGGGCAGACGAGTTCAAGTTTTTCGGTTTTCATGCTGTTTTCCCGGTGCGGCGGCGGGCCTGTTTTTTCAGGGTGTTGACGGTTGTTTCAAGTTCTTCAATGGTTGCAGCCTGCGCATCACATTTGCGTTGTAAAGGGGCCAGCGTGGCCTGACTGAGTGTTTCCAGATCATGCGTCAGGCGTTGAAAAATGCGCCCGGCAATTTGTGCAGCCAGATCAACAGGTTTTGCCAGTAAGCCGAAAGACGCAAGCAGGTCTTGGTGAACGTTGATGTCGTCTCCATCCACAGCATTGCGCAGGGCCAGAACCGCTTCTGTATCGCCTTCAATGACCAGATCGCGCGAAAAGAACAAGGCATCGCCATCAATGCGGCCTTCCAGCAGTTCAAGCAGTACCAGAAGCGGGCCGCGAATGGTGGCCTGAATGGAAAGGTCCTCTTCGTTCTGGTTGCTGTTTACAATTTCCAATGTTGGGGTGTCGCTACATGTATCCATCACGAAGGAAAAGGGTAAATCCACCGGGTCAATGAGAAAACGGGGGGAACCAACCGATTTCAAACGTTCAAATACATCCGGATGTTTGCGCTGCATCTGTTTGATGGCTGCACTTAAAGCAGGTTGCAGAATTTTGGGAGGTAAAGGCCGTGCAGCCATTCCGGCCAGCAGAACCGGAGATAGCGGCGCAACGGGCCCTTTTTGTTGTGACGTCATGGGGAGAGCCTGAATTTTGCAAAACCGATGTGATCCGTTAACTCTCCTACGCCATATTCTGAGGTAAATATTTGACTTAAGTCATATGAACTCACAAACATCTGCCCTTTGTGTGAAATTAAGTCCCTCTATTCATTTTCCATTGAAGAAGGCCGCAGCCAACCAGAATACATGCGCCAAGCGCAAAATAAAGGCTCAGGCTATGGATGAAATATCTCCCCCATAGAATTTCTTCGACGGGGAGGGATTGGCTCAAAAATTTTGCGCAGGCATCCATGCTGGCAAGACTGCATCCTGCACACATAATAAGAAGGATCGCTTTTGTCTGGTCTTTCATCTTAGTTCAGCAACCAGACAATTGCGGGAAGGCTGAGCAAGCTGAACAGTGTTGCAGCCGAAACAACGCTGGAAATTTCAGCTTCTGCCGACCTGTAGTATTGCGACAGAACCGAGGCATTGGCACCTGTGGGCAAACCGCCAATGAAGGTCAGGATCATCAGGACTTCACCGGTAACGCCAAAAGCAAACCGGGCGACACTATAAACAAGGCAAGGCATGAGAATCACTTTAAAAACCGCTGCGTAAAGAGAGGAAAGGCTGGACCTGAAACGGGCCTGCGCAAGAAAGGCGCCAACGCTGAACAAGGCACAGGGGCCGGCAGCGCCACTCATCATTTGCAGGAAATGATGCCCGGATGGCGGAATTTCTATTTTGGCAAGCGAGATGAAACCACCGAGGATGACGGATAGGATAATTGTATTTTTGAGCAAACGGGTAAAAGGTACCCACCATTTGCGGCCATCTTCATGCTTTGATGTACATTCGATGACCGCAATGGGAACAGACATCATCAAAACAGGATGAATACTGAGGATAATGGCAAGTACAGCAATGCCGTGCTCCCCCCATGTTGCCTCGATCAAGGGCATACCAACCAGACCAAGGTTGGCAAAGCAACTTCCCATGGCCAAGAGGCCGGTATGAGTCGGTTCTTTTTTGAGGATGAATTTTGCCACAAGCCAGCCTAGGCCAAAAACGACAATGGCAATCGGGAAATAGGAAAGGTAAATCCTGATATCGAAAATTTCAGCCAGATCAATGCGTGCAAAGGATTTCAGGATCACGCAGGGCAGGGCAACGTTCATTGCAAAAAAGGAAAGTCCACGGACCTGTTCCACCGAAATAATATCTAATTTCCGGCATAAAAACCCGACAACGATAAAGGAAAAAACAATACCGATTGGCTCAAGTGAAATTTCCATAAATAAATCCTATGGGGGTGGGCTTTGAATGAGAAATTTTCCCATTGATACAGCATGTACATGCTTGATTCAGTACATGTTTGTACCCAATGTGACTGTTTGATTAAGTTGTTTTATCGCCTGTGTTTGCACAACTTAGCTATGTTGTGCATTTTTCATCAAGCTTATAATTTTATCAATCGCATAAGATGTCTGATTAGACAAGTTCTTAACTTTAAATATAGTCACAAAGAAGTCTTTGGCGACAGTTTCCATTGTCACTGGATATTTTTGCAGAGCGCATCAATCCTGTCATTTCAGCTTTTATGTCAGCTGTTTTTCAACCCAGCAGGCTGCTTGTAATGTGCGCAGATCGTCTTCCATACGACCAACGATCTGTATGCCTATGGGCATTTTGTTTGTGCCGCTCAGCCCCGGAACATTGATACAGGGCACGCCAAGTAATGTCCAAACCCGGTTGAAAAGTGGGTCCCCGGTTGCATCCAGCCCTTTGGGGGCTTCACCAATGACGCTGGGGCATAAAAGAACATCGCAATCACCAAAGATGTCATCCAGTTGGGCGCGGGCGTCCAGTGTTTGAGTTTTGATGGCATCATAGGTTTGTGGGGAAATGTTGCGTCCGGCTTGTACGCGTTCAGCAAACTTTGGGCTGACCAGATCGGGATGAGCCAAGACTTCATAAGTTCCGCTGAAGGAGGCTTCATAATCCATCAACATGGCTTGGGCTTCTGCCAATCCCGAGAATGAGTCAGGCAGGTTTATATCGAAAACGGTTGCCCCGGCACGTGAGAGGCGGTTTGCCGCGTCTTCCAGACAGGCTTTTGTATCATCATCCGCCCGGTCCCATTCGTGGGTCCGACAAAAACCAATACGCGGGGTGGGAATTTTTTCTTTCGGGTCAATGGCAAGTCCGGGGCGGCGTGCCAGTATGGAGACAAGATAAGCCGCATCCGCCACCTTGCGGGTAAACACGCCGAGATGGTCCAGAGAGGGCGCCAATGTACGTACACCGGTTAGGTCCAGCAGGCCTGTTGTCGGTTTATAGCCAACCGTGCCGCAGAATGAAGCAGGCCGAATGACCGACCCGGCCGTTTGGGTGCCCAATGCCCCATAGACATGGCCATCTGCCACAGCAGCAGCTGACCCACTGGAGGAACCGCCGGGGGTGCGTTCCGGGTTATGGGGGTTGCGGGTTTTACCCGGCTGGAAATAGGCAAACTCGGTCGAAACGGTTTTGCCGAACAGGATACTGCCTTCTTCACGCAGGCTGACCACGCAGGAAGCATCCCAACCCGGTTGGTAGCCTTCATAGATGGAAGAACCATAACCTGTCGGCATGTCGGCGGTGTCAATCAGGTCTTTTACGCCGATGGGAATGCCGCACAAGGCCCCTTTGCGAGGGGCCTGTGCCTGCGTTATCAAATCTTCATCGCACACCTTATACTGCCATGCCGCAACTTCATGCTCGCGCGATGCAATGCGCGCAAGACAGGACCGGGTGACCTCTTCGGCTGAAACACGACCATTTTGAATGTCGCTTAGAATATCAAGAAGAGAACGGGCATATAAGAGGGCAGGGTCAGCCATGGTTGATCCATTTATTTGTGATTTCTGTGTAAATATCAACGGCCTGTTCAATCCTGTCTACAAAACAATATTCATCCGTCTGGTGGGCCATGCTCGCTTCACCCGGTCCTAAAATTACGGTGGGTGCGCCGCCATAGGCCGGGGTCAGGGCTGCTGCATCGGTGAAGTAGGAGGCTGAGCGGATTTCAAGCGGATCATCATGATAGTTTTTCATCATCTCATAAACCTCTTTCATCCAGTCATTGGCCGGGTCTGTCCAGACCCCTTCAACATTGACCTGAGCTTCCATTTCAACATTTTCGCCCAGATAGGATGCCAGATGTTCTTCCACCACCGGGTGTTTTTGCCCCGGGATGGTGCGTACATCAATGCCGATTTCTGCAAAGTCGGGAACCGAGTTTATGTTGATGCCGCTATTGACGGTTCCCACATTCAGGGTCGGTTTGCCCATCACTTCATGGCGCGCAATGTTGAAATCGAAGTCTTCAAGTTGCGTGATGGCACGGGCAACCTTGTAGGCGGCATTATCGCCCAGTTCCGGCATGGAACCATGGGCGGTTACACCACGGGTGCGTGCTTTCAGCCACAGAGCCCCTTTATGGCC
This sequence comes from Terasakiella sp., assembly GCA_050297075.1. Classification (GTDB taxonomy): domain Bacteria; phylum Pseudomonadota; class Alphaproteobacteria; order Rhodospirillales; family Terasakiellaceae; genus Terasakiella. Next base: position 204,103 of record JBNKSC010000025.1, on the reverse strand, counting down.
GGCAAAAGGATAGTTGGAGGTCGGTTCAGCCACAACAATAGCACCTGCTTCCCCCAGTACATCATCCAGACCTGCCAGATGGAAGGCTCCTTCACAGCCGGTTTCTTCCCCGGCGGTGATGACCAGCACGACCCCCGGCCCGTTCGCCAACTGTTCAGCCATGGCTGTGGTTGCGGCAACAAAGGCAGCCACACCGCTTTTCATATCGCTGGTTCCACGGCCAAACATTTTTCCATCGACAATGTCGGCGTTGAACGGGTCAACACTCCAGGGGGCCAGACCGAGGGGCACGGTGTCAATATGCCCGGTAAAGCAGAGGGGAGGGCGTGATGAACTTCCGCCAATGCGGGCGACCAGACTGGTGCGCCCTTCATCAAAGGCATGATAAGAGGTGGAAAACCCACAATCTTCAAGAATTTTCCCCAGATATTCGGCACAGGGGCGTTCATTACCCGGTGGGTTGATTGTGTTAAAGCGCACCAGTTCCTGTGTTAAGGTGACCGCGTTGAGGGCCTTATTCATTAAATTGTTCTCCCTTATTTAGATTTAGCCGAAATAGGCCTGATGGACTTCGGCATTGTTGGCCAGTTCTTCGGCAGTTCCTTCAGCAACCACTTTGCCTTGGGAAAGCACATAGCCGTAATGCGCAATCGCCAGTGTCTGGTGGACGTTTTGTTCCACCAGAAAGACGGTGATGCCCTGCTCGTTGATCCGCTTGATGATTTGGAAGTTTTCTTTCACAAAAAGCGGTGACAGCCCCAAAGAGGGTTCATCGATAAGAAGGATTTTGGGGTCTCCCATCAAGCCTCGGCCAATGGAAACCATGGCCTGTTCCCCACCGGACATGGTGCCAGCCAACTGGCTTTGGCGTTCATGCAGGCGCGGGAAAATTTCAAACACACGTTCCAGACGTTCTGCAATCACACCTTTTGAATTTTCCTGAAACGCGCCGAGATGAAGGTTTTCAACAACGCTCAGTTTGGGGAAAACTTTGCGTCCTTCCGGAATACAGGCAATGCCGGCATGGATGACTTTATGGGTGGGCAGGCCGACCAGCTCTTCCCCATCAATCAGGATTTGGCCCTGTCGTGGTTGTGTCAGGCCCAAAATGGAACGGATGAGTGTACTTTTGCCTGACCCGTTGGAGCCCAGAAGGCAGGTTATTTTTCCCGGTTTGACCGTCAGGTTGACGCCTTCCAGAACGTCAGCGGTTTCATAAGCCGTATAGACATCACGGATGACAAGCTCACTTGCGTTGCTCATGGTTATTCTACTCCCAGATAGGCTTCTTGGACGAGCTTGTCGGCGGCAATATCCTGATAGGTGCCTTCACAGATTTTTTGTCCGAAGTTCAAGACCACACAACGGTCCGTGACGCGCTCAATCATGCCCATTTCATGCTCAACCAGAATAATGGAAAGACCGTCAATCCGGTCACGAACCTCTAAAATATCGTCCATCAATTGGCGGGTTTCGTCTTCCGTCATTCCGGCGGAAGGTTCATCCAGCAGTAAAAGACGTGGATGGCTGATCAGGGCACGGCAAATTTCAATGCGGCGGCGATCAATCATCGGAAAGGCGGAAACCGGTTCATGCATTTTGTCAGCCAAAGGCGGGTCAAAAATTTGCACCAGCTCGCGCGCTTCATCGAAGCTTTCCTTCATTTGTTTGCTGAAGGCTTTGCGCTTGAAAATATTGTACAGCAAACCATGATCCAGCCGCATATGATTGCCGATCATGATGTTGTCAAAAATGGACAGTTCTGTGCAGAGGCGTGAACGTTGGAAGGTACGCACAATCCCTGCGCCATAAACTTCCTGTGCTGTCCAGTTGGTAATGTTGCGACCAAGGAATTCGACTTCCCCGCCATCGGCAGCATAAATACCGGTCAAAACGTTGAAAGAAGTTGTTTTACCAGAACCGTTCGGGCCGATCAGCCCAAGGATTGCCCCTTCATCGAGTTCCATATCGAAGTGATCTAGAGCGACAACGCCTCCGAAGCGTTTGGTCAGGCCACGAAAGGCCAAAACAATATCATGTCCTGTGGTCATTAGGGTCTCCAGCCGGGAATATAGGTGCGCAATTGACGGGGCAGCAGCCCTTGCGGACGGAACAACAAGATGAGGATCACAACACCTGCATAGAGCAGGAAGCGATATTCCTGAATGGCCTGTAGCTTTTCAGGCAACAAAACCACCAAGGCCGCAGCCAGAATGGTTCCCCAAGGGCTTCCCAGCCCGCCCAACAAGATGATGGAGACCAGAATCAGGGAGTCCGAAAAGGCAAAGTTTGACGGGGCAATAAAGCCCAGCATCATGGCAAAAATGGCCCCGGCCATTCCGGCAAGGAAATTGCCAAGTGTAAAGGCTGTAATCTTCCAGCGTTTAATGTTGATCCCGAAACAGGCCGCAGCGGTTTCATCCAAACGCACAGCATCCAGGTTAAGGCCAATCCATGAACGTTCAATACGCCGGATAAGAGTAAAGGCACCGACCAGCATGAGCAGGGCGAAGACAACATAATTCAGATAAAAAGACAGCTCTATATCATCATTGATTTCGATATTGCCGTTAAAGGCCCAGCCGAACAGTTCCATGCCGCCTGTTTGCAAACCCTGCGGGCCGCCCAATGTGTCATTCACTTCCAAAAAGGTTTTAAACAAAATACCGAATGCAATGGTTACAACGGCGGCATAGTGGCCGCGTGTACGCAAAACTGGAAGGATGAGGACCGAACCGATCAGGGCGGTGATACATCCGCCAATAACGATGATGAGGATGTGAGGGATAGCAGAATGAGCCGTCAGAACAGCAGCCGTATAACAGCCGATCCCGAAGAAGGCAGAACCGGAAAAGTTGACCATGCCGGTATAGCCGAATTGAAGGTTCAACCCGAGACAGGCAACTGTGTAGATCATGACCGTGGCCATCATCAACAGGGGGAAATGGTCTTCGCGGAACCATAGTGCCGTTACAAGAACACCGATGATGACGGCTGTGTTTAGCGCCATTTCATGGTCCTGATAAGCGTTTGCAATGGCTTGGGTCAGGCCGAAGCGTTTTGCAACGACGACGATGACAACGGCAAAGACCAGCAAGCCGATAATTTCCGCCTGAGATTCAAGTGCCATGAAGGCAATGGCATAAACCACGCCAAGCACAACGCCAGCTAATCCCGGCAGGATTGAATGTTTAACTGTATTCATAGGGTTAGACTCTTTCACTCGACTTCTCGGCAATCAATCCGGTGGGACGCCATGCCATAATTGCGATGACGATAGCGAAGGCGAAAACATCCTTGTAAGCGCTGGCAAACGGAAGAGCGACCGCACCAATGGTTTGCAGGGCTGCAAAGAGAAAGCCCCCGAGGATGGCCCCGTAGATGTTTCCAAGCCCGCCGATAATGGCAGCACTGAAACCGATCCCGCCCAGCAACAAGCCCATACTGAAGTTGATTTCCGTATAGTATAAACCGTTCATCACCCCGGCGAATGCCGCCACGCCGGAACCAATGGCAAAGGTGATGAGGACAACCAAGGTGAAATTGATCCCCATGCAGCGTGCGGTTTCTTCATCCTGTGCAACGGCACGAATAGCCAGCCCCAGCTTTGTTTTATTGATCAGAAGGTTCACACCTATGATCACCAATAAGCCGGCAAGTAAGAGAAGAACACTGTCAAAACGCAGGGTGAAATTCCCAACGGTCCAAGCATCTGTCGGCAATAGTGTCGGGAAGGCCTTCGGGTTGGAGCCATCCGGGAAAAACAGGCGAACGGATTCACGCAAGACGGTGCCCAGCATCAAGGTGATGAGTAGAATGTTAAGGGGCGGGGCGGATTTTAACGGTAAAACGAGATAGCGCGCAATAATGGCCCCTAGAACGGCCATTGCCCCAACCGCAACCGCAACCACGCTGACCAGTTGGATGAAAGCATTTTCCACCCCCAGCCCGCTGAGACCCAGATAGGTGGTGTAACCGGCAAATGTTCCGACCATGAGTACGTCACCGTGCGAGAATTTAATGACATCCAGCACGCCGAAAAAAAGCGTAAACCCAACAGCAACAAGGGCATACATCATGCCTAGCATCATACCGTTGACGACAAACTGCCCTAATAAGCCAGCGTCCATAACAACTCCAATAACTAAATAAATGAATGAATGAAGAATGTGCAACAGGCGGAGGGAAGAAAACGTGTCCGCCTGTTGCACTTATGTGTTATTTCGCAGCAGACAGTTTACGTGCACCGCTTGCATATTCGCTGTCTTCCCAGACGACCCATTTGCCATCCTGAACAACATATTTTGTAATCGCGGCAACTGAGTTCTGACCATGGTCATCAAAGGTGATTTTACCAACGATGGAGTCATGGTCGGATGTTTTGTTCAGCATTTTGCGAACTTTCTTGCGGTTCGGGCCGACTTCTTCAATGGCATCAAGAACCAGATTCATTGCAGCAAAGGAGAAAGGTCCGTAAGCCTCAGCCGGCTCACCATAGCCTTGTGAAGCATATTTTTCCGTGAAGTATTTGCCACCCGGCAGTTTTTCAACGGGGGCGCCTTCCTGGAAGGACAGAACACCTTCGGACAGCGGGCCACTGCCTTCAATAAAGGCGTCTGACTTCAGGCCGGAAGTTCCCTGAAATACGGCTTTGATGCCCAGTTTTTCCATTTGGGAACGTACACGAACCGCAACCGGCGTTGTGCCACCAAAATAGATGACATCCGGGTTGAGGGATTTTGCTTTGGTCAATTCGGCAGTAAAGTCCTGTTGTTCAGAGGTTACGCCGAAAGTTGCGAGGATTTTTCCACCGTCCTTTGTCAGGGCTTCACTGAAATATTTATTATGGCCTTTGCCGTAGTCGGTGGTGTCATGAATAATGACCCATGATTTATACCCCTGATCGGTCATGAATTTGGCAGCGGTTTCATTCTGGTTGATCATCGTGCCGTTGACGCGGTGAACTTCTTTGTACTTGTTGCCGTAAGTAATGTCCGGCAGAACGGCCCCCCATACAACAACCGGCAGGCTGAACTTGTTGTAGATACCAATGGTGCCCATGGCAACGGCAGAACAATAGTGGGTGACGGCCGCAATGACTTTTTTATCGGAAGCTGCTTTGGTCGCAACCTGTACACCTACGTTCGGTTTACATTCATCATCAAGGGCAACCAGTTCGTAGTTGTATTTGGCATTTGTATCGGCATTGCGCAAACGAACGGCCAGGTCGGCTGAGTTACGCCCGCCCAGACCGTTTGCAGATACGCCGCCTGTCAGCGGGCCAATAAAGGCTACTTTTACAGTGTCTTTGGCTTCGGCAAAATTGGCACCAACGGCAAGAGCCATAGTGACTGCTGCTGCGGATAAAAAGGATTTATGCGTAAATTTCATTCAAATTGACTCCATTGTCTGATGACGAAAACACTGAACAAAACGGACCGTCCGTCTATTCCACTTAACGACCTGTCGCCTTGTTTGGCGTTCATGTGCTCTACTCTATTTCCTTTTGTGCTGCCCCATTTCGCCATGCGGCCAAACGTGAAACATCAGCACACGCGTAAAATAGTGATGAAAAAAAACACATAGGTCAAGTGACTTGACTAATGAGAAAGTTAATTAATTTAAGGGAATGTTACTTGCCTTATTTATGGGCATGAGAAGTTATTTTCTAGGCATGTTCAAGATCACTTGTACGCTATTCCCTGTAGGGAGGGTCTGTGTGCATATACTGCGGATTAAGTAACAATTATGAATATGGAGACGCCATGTACTTGGGAAAGCGGCAATTCACTCTGTTCATTTTTTAATCTTCTGATCCACAATGGAAAGAAAAAGAGATGATTGTCTTTTGTTATTGTATAAAGTGTTTTGTCTCTTTTAAATACGCGTAAAACAATTTGCCATGAATGAACAGGAAGGAGGTGGATATTCTTATTGCTGATTCTGAATTGTCCTAAAGTAAGCTCTGGCGTATTTAAAAAGTGACTGGCGTGTTGATCCAGAGAACACGTGTTTGGCTGTCTGTCGGGTTGCGATACCCATGTTGCCGATCAGAGCGGAAAAAGAAGGAATCACCTTCTTTGAGGTGATAGCGTTCCCCGTCGACATCCAGTTCCAGCTCTCCCTCCAGAATATAGCCGACTTCTTCGCCTTCATGGGCAATGGCACCGTTGCTGCCGCCGCCGGGGGCTACAATATGAATGGCCCCGTAGATCAGGCGTGCATCGGGGTTGGGGACAAGGCATTCAATAGCAACGCCGCTGCTTTGGTTGCGTGCACTCATATGTATGAGTTGGCGTTCACCGTCACGCATGACGATGTTTTCATCCACTTCACCGGTTTCAAACAGGGCACCGATTGAGGTGTTCAACTGACCGACAATTTTATGGAGTAACTGCAAAGACGGTTTGACTTTGTTGTTTTCCAGTTTGGATAAAAAACTTTCGGAACATCCGACCAGTTCGGCCAAATCTGCAAGCCGATAGCCTTTGACCTTGCGGGCATGACGCAGCTTGACACCGATATGGAGGTTTGTTTCGTTCATTCAGTTTCTTCGTTATGAGCTGAAAAAGCGGCATATGAAATGATGCCCAGCCTTTTCTTTACAGATATCCCTGTTACTGGAGGATAAGAAACCCCCCAGTCTTGAAATAGATCATAGACTAGGAATATCTGCTGACTCAAGCTTCATTTTTTTTAACGAAAAAATTGTACATATGTTCATGTGCTCTTGTTCTCTTTCAGGGTGCAAGAACGACTTTGTTGTTTTTATTGCAGGAGCTTCAAGATAGCTGAGAAAGAATTTCCTGATGTAATTTCTGCGTTGCGGCGGCAACAACTCTGCCATCTGAATGACGATTTAACGCCTTGCCATCCCAATCTGTAATAACGCCACCAGCCCCTTCGATGATGGAGACAAGAGGGAGGTAATCATAGGGTTGGAGGGAAGATTCAACAACCCCATCCACATGACCGGAAGCAAGCAGGCAATAGCTGTAGCAATCTCCGCCAAAACGCCGAATGGCGGCCTGTTTACTCATTCGGTCAAATGCTTGCCATTCTTCATTTGTGAAAAAATCTATGGATGTCGCAAAGATGCTGGCTTCAGCCAGTTTTGTACATGTGCTTGTCTGGCATGGCGTACCGTTATAATGGGTTTTGCCGCCTGATAGAGCAGACCAGCGTTCATTCAGTGCAGGCATATCCACCAGACCCAGAAGAGGTTTGTTTCCGTCCATCAAAGCAATCAGGGTTCCGAAAGTCGGGACTCCGGTAATAAAGCTTTTTGTGCCATCAATCGGGTCGATGACCCAAAATTCATTCGCCTGTTCGTTGCTGAAGCCTTGTTCTTCCCCTAAAATACCGTGTTTGGGGAATTTTGTGGAAATCATTTCACGTAAGGCAGCTTCTGTTTCTTGGTCCGCAACGGTAACAGGGGAAAGGTCTTTTTTGCTTTCAAAATCAAGCTTTGTGCGAAAGTAAGGTAAACATTTTTTTCGCGCAGTTTGAGCAAGCTCATGGGAAAAATCCAGATATTCCAGCAGTTTGTCTTGCTGATCCGCTAAAATCGAAGGGCTGATTTGGTCGCTGCTGCTCATGTCATTTTTTCCGAATTTTTTAGTCATTGTAAACTGGACACAAATCCAAATTTATGCAAATATCCACAAAAGTCCACAAAAAAAGTACATTTCGAATAGAGTAACTTGCATGAGGTATCTTTTTTAATGGGCATTTTGAACACAGCATTTTGAAATCCACATACCTTGGTTAGGAGCACCTATGAAAAAAGTAACCTGGTTTTCTTCTCTCGCATTGGCTGCAACATTGAGTTTCACCACATCAATGGCAAATGCGGGGAGCATTACGGTCTATACGGCATTGGAAGAAGAAGAGATTGCAGATTATATCGCGGCGGCGAAAAAGGATTTGCCCGATATTGATGTTAATGTTCTGCGTCTTTCTACCGGCAAGCTGGGGGCGCGTATTCTGGCAGAGGCCGGCAACCCGCAAAATGATCTGATCTGGGGCTGGGCTGTAACAGCCATGATGGACCCGCGCGTCCTTGATATGATGGAGCCTTATAAGGCAAAAGGCAGTGAATCTTTAAGTGCGGCGCACCGTGACCCGAACGGGAAATGGTTTGCGCCAACCGGTTATATGGGCGCTTTCTGCGTAAATACTGACCGTCTGGAGAAAAAGAAACTGCCGATGCCGACAAGCTGGAAAGATCTGGAAAACCCGGTTTATAAAGGTGAGCTGGTCATGCCGGATCCCAATTCATCCGGCACCGGCTACCTGCATGTTATTTCCGTTTTGCAAGGCATGGGAACAGAGAAAGGTTGGGCACAACTCCAAGCGATTGACCCGAACATGGCGCAATATACCTCTTCCGGTTCCAAGCCCTGTAAGGCAGCACGCGCGGGCGAATATGCCGTGGGGATTTCCCTGGCCTTTACGGCACTGAAATCCATTGAGGCAGGCTATCCGGTTAAAATGGTTTTGCCGTCTGAAGGAACAGGGTATGAGCTTGAAGCCTCCGGTTTGATGGCATCCAGTAAAAACAAGGCTGATGCCAAACGTTTTCTGGATTGGACCATGTCAGCAAGTGCCACCAAGCTTTATGGCAAGTTTAAAGCCCTGATCACCGTGCCGGGTGTCAAAGCCTCTGAAGCGGCGGAAAAATCCGGCTTGCCGTCAGATTTAAACAGTGCGCTGGCGAAAATAGATTTTGCCTCTTCTGCAAAATCCCAGATCGAGATCAAGAAAACCTGGAAAGATAAATTTGGTCGTTAATAAATGAGTATGGAGTCAGTGAATGTTTTGCATTCACTGACTTTTTATTGTGAATAGATTTTTCCGAGGGATAACACATGTATCTGGATGTTCAGAACCTGACCAAAAAGTTCGGCAATTTCACTGCACTGGACGATGTTTCCTTTTCCGTAGACAGCCATGAATTTGTCTGTCTGTTAGGCCCCAGCGGTTGTGGCAAAACAACCTTGCTACGTATCATTGCCGGTCTGGAAGAAGCGACATCCGGTCAGGTGATGTTACAAGGCGAAGACCTTGCCAGATTGCCCGCCAGAACACGTGGCTTCGGGATTGTTTTTCAGTCCTATTCTCTTTTCCCCAATATGACGGTGGAAGAAAATATCGGCTACGGACTTAAAATTCGCAATGTGGCTGCGGACACAATCCGCAAACGTACAGAGAATTTGCTGGAAATTATCAAGCTTCCCCAAATTGCAGATCGTTACCCCTGGCAACTCTCCGGCGGTCAGCAACAACGTGTTGCACTGGCGCGGGCCATTGCGGTGGACCCGGCGTTGTTGTTGCTTGATGAACCTTTATCTGCGCTGGATGCAAAGGTTCGGGCCGAATTGAGAGCGGAAATTCGCGATTTGCAAAAAAGTCTGGGCATCCCGACCATTATGGTGACCCATGATCAGGAAGAAGCCCTGATGCTGTCTGACCGGATTATCTGTATGAACCACGGTCATATTGAACAAATAGGTACGCCGGAAGATTTGTATCTGAGGCCTGCCACACGCTATGTGGCGGACTTTATGGGGGTAAGCAACCTGATCGAAACCCCGAGGATGCGCGAAACCCTGCCGCAATTGCTTGCGCACAGACCAAACGGTGAGGATGATGCTTTTGTTGCCTGCGTGCGTCCGGAACAAATAGCCCTCAGCCCGGACCCTGCCGGGAATGCATCTGTAAAACACATCAATTTCCTTGGCAATCTGTGCCGGGTTGAAATTGAAAGCCCGGTCGGTTCGCTGATTGTAGAAACGCATGGGCATCTTAATTTTACAACCGGTCAACAGGTGAGCTTTGACATTTTGCCTGAAAATTGCTCCTGGGTGAGCCAGTAAAAAGCGAAAACAAAATGACAAATATGATGGCCACCGCGCAGAAACAAAATGCCAGTTCCGCCTTCAATTTTGAAAAGGTGCTGGTCTGGACAAGTCTTATCATTCCTTTGATCGGGCTTATCATTTTCTTCTTTTACCCCTTGTTGCAGGTTTTTATTCGTTCCATTACGCAAGCTGATGGAACGTTCGGGCTGGGAAACTATATCGAAATCCTTGCCTCCAAAGGGTTTTGGCGCGCAACCCTGCACAGTCTTGAAATGGGGTTCTGGACAACCCTGATCAGTCTGGTCTGTGGTTTCATTGTCGCCCATGCGCTTTATCGGTGTTGTTTCAGGGGCAAGGTGTTGATCCGCGCGGCCATGGCTTTACCCTTGCTGGCCCCTTCCTTGGTGCAGGGGCTGGGGCTTATTTTTCTGTTGGGCAGAAATGGGCTGGTTAATAAATTTTTCGGGTGGGAACTGGATATTTACGGCTTCTACGGCCTGTTGATTGCGAACGTTTTTTATGCCCTGCCGCAGGTGATTATGATTATCGGGGCAACCTTGGTTCTCTCTGATGCCCGCACGTACGAAGCCGCGGAAGTGATGGGTACCTCCCCTTGGCGCCAGTTTCGTGATCTGACACTACCCAATGCCAAGTTCGGTATTCTGGGCGCTGGGTTTGTCGCTTTCACAGTGACCATTACAGACTTCGGGAATGCCGCCGTGATTGGTGGTGATTATTCCGTTCTGGCAACCGAAATCTACAGTCAGGTCATTGGTCAGATGAATTTCAATCTGGGGGCTGTTGTCGGCATCTTGCTTCTTTTGCCAACCGTGGTTTCCTATTATATCGAACGGGTGGCACAGAAACGTCAGTTTGGCGGTCATTCTGAAAGTGCCATCCCGTTTCGCCCTGTCTTTAGTGCTGTGCGCGATATTCCCATGGCATGTGCTTCTTCCCTGATTGCCTTGCTGACAACCAGTGTCATTGCCATTGTGGTTTATGCAAGCTTCGTTAAATTATGGCCTTATCGTTTTGATTTCACCTTCAAGCATTATGACATCACCTTGGCCGGGGGCTATTCCCCTTTATGGACGACCATTGCAGTTTCCCTGATGGCAGCAGGCTTTGGGGTGGTGTTTTTGTTCATGCTGGGGCTTGGTCTGCGCCGCACATCGGGTAAAATTGCCAGAACAATTCATTTTCTTTCCGTGCTCCCGGCTGCGGTGCCGGGGATGGTGCTGGGGTTGGCTTATGTCTTTACCTTTAACTCAACCGAGACGCCGCTCTACCTGTTCTATGGCACGGCATTATTGCTGGCTTTTTGTAACTTCTACCATTATCACACACAAGGGTTCATGACCACGATGACCGGCTTTCGTCAGGTTCCCCTTGCGCTGGAAGAAGCTGCGACATGTTTGGGTTCGGGCTACATGCGGGTTGCTGCTGATGTTATCTTCCCTTATGTCTTCCCGATGCTGGTATCTGTCTTTTTCTTTGTCTTTATGCGCTCAATGGTCACGCTATCCGCCATTATCTTTCTAACAACACCACAGTTAACCGTTGCCTCTGTCACCATCATGCGTTTAGATGATGCCGGTTTGACATCTCAGGCAGCCGCTTATTCCACCTGTGTGATGGCCGTTGTGATTATGGCTATGGCGTTGATGAAAGCCTTTATTCGCAAGTTTAATAAAACACAGAAAGTGTAAGGTTCTCATGTTGTCTTCTTCCCGACGCAAAAAAATTCTGTCTTTGCTTGAAACAAGGCAGGAAGTTTCAACAGATGACCTTGCAGGCCTTTTCAAGGTTTCCAGAGAAACAATTCGTCGCGATTTGATGGACCTTGAAGCAGAAGGCAGCATTCGAAGAATTCATGGCGGTGCGGTTCTGGCCAAAGAGACCTCTGAAGAACCCTTTAATGACAGGATTACGCTTCACCAACGCGAAAAAAAAGCGATTGCCAAGGCCGCAGCGAAACTCATACAACCCGGACAGAGCATTTTGATTGATGCCGGGACAACAACATTGGCCTTTGCACAGGAAATTGCCGATATCCCCGATATTACGGTCATCACCAATTCTTTTGAGATTGTCGCGACATTTCACAGAGTAGGCTCAAAGGTGAATGCCTTGTTACTGGGGGGGCGTGTTGTTTCCGATGTGCCCGGCACATATGGTGAATTGACCCTATCGGAAATTGTACGTTTCAAAACGGATGTGGTTGTGGTGTCCCCGGTTGCGTTGCATTGTGAATATGGCGCGGCAAACTATGACCTTTATGAAGCAGAAGTTGCCCGCACCATGCTGACGCGGGCAAGCCGCATAATCATGCTGGCTGATCACAGCAAACTGGGTGGCAGCAGTCGGGTCCAGTATTGTAATTGTTCTGATGTTGATATTTTGGTTACCGGGAAAAAGGCTGCGACAAGCCAGATAAAGGCTTTGGAAATGGCAGGTATTGATCAGGTGATTATCAGTAAACCGACCTGATAAAATTCATTGCCTTGGAGTTCAGTCTTATGCCTATTTAACACGAATTTGGTTCAAAATAAATGAGGCCCCTGTCTGCACAGGGGCTCACATAGCCTTAGGTATAAAACTCTCCTGTGAACTCCTGCGCCCGGCAGGAGTCTGTTTCCCGCCCTATATGTATCCAAACTTTAAAGTAGCTAAAGATTTCGTCAGCATGACGACATTTTCTTATCCCAAGTTGGCATTATTTAATTTCAATCTGTTCGCTCTTTCTATTGGCATTTTTATCCAGAACCGTAATTTTGTAAAATCCGGGGCCTTCAGGTTGCCAACGTGTTTTGCGTTCCCATTTGCCGGATGTAAGGGGAATGTCGTTTACGAGCCAGGTTAAAGGGCGTTTGCCGTTTTGTGCCTGTAGCAACACCCCTTTTGCGGCGATATCCGCCATCGCAAGTGTCGTTTCATTGAGGGGGTAGAGGATTTCCAGTTTCTGTGCTGTCTTGCCGATCTGATTTTCCAGTTGATCATCTTTGAAGAGTTTCAGGTTTTCAGGGGCCGGATTTTTCCAGCTCTGGTTCGTCGCGTATAAATTCGCGGATTTCTTCATCGGTAATTTTTCGAAGATAGAGAACAATAAAGGAGCAGCTGTTTTCAAACCTGTTTGCCCGGCAAGCGACTGGCCGGAGGCAGCGCCAACCCAGACTCCCACGCTATAGTCTTCCGTAAAGCCGACAGACCAAGCATCCCGGTAGCCATAGGATGTTCCCGTTTTAAATGCAATGCTCCCGTTTTCAGGGCTCTGATGTCCTGCGTATCCAACGGGGCGCGGGGTATTTTGCAGAATGCCTTTGATCCATGTCTGGACTTGGGGCGTGATGATTTCCGTTTCATGCGTGCAGGGGGAATGTTCTTTCTTCTTTTCGAAGACCAAGGGGCAGATTTTCCGGTCCGAGGCCAGGGCACTATAGATTCTGACCAATTCTTCAAGGGTTACACCAACCCCGCCCAAAGCGATTGCCAGGTTCGGTTTGGCATTTTCATGGGGCAGGCGCAAAGAGATGGCGTGGTTTTTCAAGGTTTCACTGAAACGGATCGGCCCAAAACGGTTAAGCACTTTTACGGCCGGGATGTTCAGGCTAAAGCGCAGGGCATCGGCGAGTGTGACCTGCCCATGGTTTGTCTTGTCAAAATTGGTTGGGCGATAGGACTGGTCTGAAAGGGCCTCATCAAGGATCAACGTTTGTGGATGGGTTTGTCTGTCATTGAAGGACAAGGCGTAAATGAGAGGTTTGAGTGTTGAACCCGGGGAGCGTACAGCCTTGGTCATGTCGATAAAACCATGACTGGTTTTATCCAGATAATTATTTGATCCGACATGCACTTTGAGCGTTCTATCCTTGTTTTGCACGACGATGACGGCGGCGGACACCTGTGGACCAAGAGTTTTTGCATAAGCTTCGACCAGATCCTGAACCTGTGCCTGGAGAGGGGCAGAAAGGGTTGTTTCAATGCTTGTTTGCAAAGGATGAGCTTTAACAAGCTGTTCGCTTAAATGGGGGGCCAACAGGGGTACAGGATGTTGTTTATGTGGAATGGGTTCTGCGTGTGCTTCGAGAAATTCCTCTTTCGAAATAATGCCCAATTTGAACAGCCGGGATAAAACTTTCTTGCGTGCTTTTTTTGCCCGTATGGGGAAACGTTCGGGCCTTAACCGGGAAGGGGACTGGGGCAGAACTGTCAGCAGGGCAGCTTGAGCAATTGTCAGGTTTTTGGGTGATTTTTGAAAATAAGTGAGACTGGCACTCTTGATACCCTCCACACGTCCGCCAAAAGGGGCGAGGCTAAGGTAGATGTTCAAGATTTCCTGCTTGCTGTAATGCCATTCCAGTTGCAGGGACCGCAGGATTTCCAGAAGTTTTGAACTGATGGTGCGCGCTCTGGGTTCGAGTAGGCGGGCAACCTGCATGGTCAGGGTTGAACCGCCTGAGACCACTTGTCCGGACGTGACCCATTGCCAGGTGGCCCGGGCCAGAGCCATGGGATCTACACCAAAATGCTGATTGTATCTTTTATCTTCATAGCTGATCAGGAAACGCAGATATTTGGGGTCAACATCTTCTACCTTGCTGTCCAGTCGCAACAGGCCATCCGGGGTGGAAAAGACCCTTAAAAGATTGCCTTCTTCCCCCTTGACGGCAACGGATAGATTTTCAAGGCGTGCCATATTGGGCGGGAAGAACGAGTCCAGCATGAGTGCGCTTAGGATTAAAAGTGCACTCATGCCCAAAAAGACAGCCAGTTTGCTCCGAAACCTAGCAAACACGAAAACGCCCCCTATTCATTGGAATGAACCACCAAGCGCGCTTGTGCCCCACGGGCAAAATAGGACGGTTTGTACATATCTTCAACAAAGGGGGCCGGATAGACGTAATCCCCCGGCGTAACAGCACGAACCACATAAGCCAGCCTGAAGGTGTTTTGATCACCTGAATTGTTTTCCAAAACGGGATGCAAGGTTGTGGCAGCGACGAAACGGTCATCACGTTCTGCCTTGAACTCGGTTTTTGTGAGTGCCTCGGGGTCTAAATTCAAGTGTTTGATCAGATCCTCATTAAAGGCATTGCGTTCAATCTCAAACCCGGCGGGCAGGAAATCGGCAATCATGGCTTTATGTTGGAGGTTTGTTGTGCTTTTCCCAGAGAGGAGAACGATGAATTTATCCCCGGTTTTGACCTTATCCAAAGAGGCCGTTTTGCCATCCATGTCCAGAATTTCGCGTGTGATGGAAAGACCGTTGGCTTCTTCCTTCATGGCTTTTACAGGAATACCGCTGAGGGAATATTTTACGAACAGAGACGCATCCTGCTTGTTTTCTATGCGATAAGGTGCGTTCAGGAGGTTGGGGGTCAACAGGGTTCTGTAGGTCTGTTCCCGGTTGATTTCACTATCACCGATTTGAACCTTGATCCGGTCATTTGAATTTTCGGCAATCTTTGCAGCAGCTTGCAAGAGCCGCGCTTTTTCCTGTGTGCTTGTGTAGCTTTTGCTTTCAGCCAGTTCGAGCACGGATGTCAGCAGGGAAAGGCGGTCTTGATCCGAGGCGAAGATGCTTTGCGGCAAGGTCAGAATTGAAGCGAAATCGCGCAAGGGGGAGCCATAGGTATAAAAGAAATGCTGCTCCATTCTGATGCGCTGCGTTAAGGTTTTCGCCGTAAGTGCCTTGGGCGCAATGCCTTTCAACGTAAGGGCCGCTGCAATTTGGGCACGCCCCAGAGAACTGGTTTCAGGCTGTAATAAGCGGTTATATTCATATTTCAGGTTTGAGGTTGAAAATTGATCGTTCTTGGCAAGAACCAGTAGCATATAGGCACGGGCATCAGCAGAATATTTCGTGTCTTTGACAACGTCCTTCATCCATTTGATGCCTGCGTTAAAGGGGCCGTCCAGAACGTCATAGCCCTGTTTTCGTGCTTCGCTCAGGAAGTCCATCGCATAGGCTGTTAACCAGGGTTCTGCGTGACTGTGGCGCGACCATAAACCGAAACTGCCGTCACTACGCTGTTTTGCGAGAATGCCGATAATGCCCTCTGTAACTTTTTGGTCCAGACTGCTTTCATCAAATTTAAGGTCTTTCCAGCTTTCTTTCACCTTGTTGAAAGACAGGACCGGGAAGGCCCGGCTTGTGGTTTGTTCAAGGCAGCCGTAAGGGTAGCGGTCCAGTTCTGTCACCAGTTTCTGAACATCGATTTCAGGCCTTGCAGAAAGCGTAAGGTTCAAATGCCCGGTGCCGGGCAGGAACTGGTCAAAAAGGTCAGGCTCAAAGGTGTGTTTTTCTGAAAGGGCCAGTTCCAACTGTTTGGTTTGTGTAACCCATTGTTGGGCCGGGCGGACCTCAATGTCCCATGTGCGGACCTGTTTGAAGTTATCCGGGCCTTCCACATTCAGGGTGAGTTTGGCTTTGCCGATTTTTCGGGCTGTTACATGAAAGCGTGTTTCGACCTTTTGTCCCACGTCACTTTTGACGACCCAGTCCGGGTTTTCGACAGACAGGAGATCGGATGTCTCTAAATGGACTCGATATTCTCCTTTCTTGCCGTTGAGGTTCAGGAAACGTGAGGCAAAGCTTGCCTTGTCACCGGGTGCCATGAACCGCGAAGGCAACAGGGCTGTAATCACCGGTGTGCGAACAATCAGGGCAGATTCACCGCCTCCGGTGGCTGTCTGGCTGTAGGCAACGCCAAAGACACGCAGTTTACCGTTGAAATCCGGGATGTTGAAATGGGCAGTGCCTTTGCCCGATTTATCGATGTCAAGGGTCTGACTGGCAAGGGCAACCGTTTTAAAGACACGGGTGGAAAGACCGCCCTGATTGCCCATATTGGCCATATCCCCACCGGAGCGGACATTGCCCCTTTCACCCTTTTGCGGTGCAATGAGACGGCCATAAAGGTCATGGTAGGCCAGTTGCAGTTTTTGTTGGGCCAGCAGATACGCATCGGGGCGCGGGGATTTGAACCGGGTTAAGCGCAAGACGCCTTCATCGACAGCGAAAATGTTCAGTTTGACTTTTTCACTTCCCAGAACGCTGCCTTTCACCTGAACAGGAACCGCTATTTCTGTGGAAGGGAGAACCTCATCGGGCAGTTCAAACTCTACATCCAGCGTGCGTTGTTGTTTGCCAAAGGAGACCCATTGCGCACCCACAGCGCGGCCCGGTCCTCTCTGTTCTTCTGAGGTGCCGGGACGATAGGCAGTCACCAACACATAAGCCCCATTGCCCCATTCTTTTTTCACCGGGATGATGAATTCCTTGCCTTTCTTGGGCAGAGGGATTTCCATTTTCCAGATAACGTTCTTTTGAGCAACCGTTACAAGGGCCCTGCCTTGAAAGGGGGCTTTGATGAACCCCTTAATCTTGTCACCCGGTGCCACATCCTGTTTTTCAAGACTGAGCTCAAGGGTATCCGGTGTATCCGGGGATTGGGCATTGGCCCACCAGCCGACACGGAAGGTATAATCGCTAGCAGCCCCGGTTTGCATATCGGTCACAACGCAGCGGAAATATCCCCAGCGATCAAAGCTGCGTTTGAAGCTGATTTTGCCGTCTTGGTCGGTTGTTAAAGTTTCTTGATGAACAGGGATATCGAATTTTTGATAGGTGGACTTCCAGCGACCGGATTCATAGAACCAGTGATAGTCCCGGTCTTCCTTGATCCATTCCACGTTTAATGTTCGCCCTGCAATAGGTGTTCCCTCAGCATTAACGGATATGGCTTCAAACAGGGCATCCTGATTGTACTCAAGCGCATTTCCGCTAAAGCCGGGTTTCATGCCGACCAAGGCTTCATGTTTGAGCAGGGGGGCTTGTAGCGTTGCCCGGCTTGGTCTGCCATCCGTATCTGCAACTTCAACATCCACTTTGATTTTCAAAGGGGAGGAAAGGTCTATATCAGCGAAAGCAGGAATTTCAAGGATACCTTTTCCTGTTTCATCGCTTTTTATTTGGTCCAGTTTTTTGAGCTCATTTACATTGTCTTCGGCCAGACCGAAACGAAATTGTCCATATTGAGCAAAGGGGGCGGGATCAATTTGCAGACGTGCGGAACCACTCATGTTCAGGTTGCTGCCGGGGGCGCCAAAAAAATAGTCTGCCTGCACATGAAGTTTGGCGGTTTCGCCAAACTTTAATTTTTCTGTATCAAGCTTTGCCTTGACGTCCAGCCGTTCCGGAACGAATTCTTCAACCTGAATGTTTAATGTGCCGATGGGGCTGGCTTTCGGGTCGCTATAGGCGGCCAGTTTCCATTTACCCGTTGCAGCGGCTTTCGAAAGGGGGATGTTAATGCGGCCCCCGCCAATTTCATCCGGTGTGGCAACGGTTTTGAATGCCTCTTTTCCATCCGGTCGGTAAAGGATGATGCTCAGCGGCAGGTTTGTATGGGCATCCGATAAGTCATTCCTTAAAAGATAGCCGAGTTTGATTTTCTCGCCGGGGCGATAAATGCCACGGTCTGAATAAAGATATGTTTGCAAGGGGCCGGGCGGGTTTTGGCCCGCAACGCCATGTTCGGACAAATCAAGTGCCGGTTCCCATAGTGAAATGAAAGAAAAATCGCCGCTCTTGGTTTGCGCGGTTAAATAAAGCGCTTCCTTACCGCCTTTTCCATTCAGCAGGGCGGGGGAGAATTCAACCCATCCGTCTTTTGATGTTTTTTTCTCGGCCAAAATCATATTGTTTTTGGCGACGAGCTTCACCTGAACATTCTTTAAGGCTTGCGCCGTTTTAAGGGAACGTGTTTGTAGTGAAAGACCTTTTTCTCCTTTGAAAACGGATAACCCCAAATCTGTGACAACGACCCACTGGGTGGCAAAGTTATTTCTTGAAGATTGTAGAGGTTTAGGTGGTCTGGCGGTTAAAATGTAGATGCCGGGTTTGAACTGATCGACCATTTCCTTGATGGGAATTTGTGTAACGACTTCCTCGTTTTCCCTGTTGTTGATGTCAAGAGAACCGGCCCAGACCTGCGCCCCATAGTTATCACGGATATAATCTTCATCCCAATGGTCAATCTTTTGCCCGAACATGCTTCTGGGAAGAATAGAGATGAAATTGCGCTCATCAACGCGGTAAAATGTGAGGTCGACTGAAGGATAATTGGTTGTTTTGATAGGGAGAAGCGGTTTCCCCGTTTTGGGTAAAATATAGCTGTTGCTGCTCAGTGAGAGGGAAGAGGGACGTGAACTTACATTCACTTTATGTTGCACATCTTGTGTGATGTATTTGTCTGATTTGCTTTTCAGGCCTTTGCGCAAGGTCACAGTGGTCTGTGAGGAATAGGGCAGACCGGTAATACACAGGTTGCCCTTCTGGATGGCGGCTGAATAATCGCGTTCCGGTTCCATTTCGATATAGGAGCGCAGGGGTAATTTTTGTTTTGTATCCAAAGCTGTATCAAAATGAAAACAGGTTTTGCTGAGGGATGCATTCAGCTCTGAGGACACGCGTTTTATTTTGAGGCTCTCGAACCTCAAGTAGTTTAAATCGGCAATACGCTTTTCATATTTTGTGGCAAGACATGATTGGGTCTGCGTGGATATATTTTGCGGTTTTTCCCCTTCGTTTGGGGGGCAGTCAGATTGAATTGATTTAAGCCAGTCACGTTGGCTGTTTTTCAAGATGGATTTCTGGGTCGGATCATAAAGGGAATTCACCGAAACCGTTTCGCGATAAGCATTCGCAAGCGCAATGTCCAATGCAGCTAATACCTTGTTATTACAGACTGCTTTCTCTGTAAAAGTCGTTGCTTTCGCGCAGTTATAACTCGTTTCATAAGTGTTTGCTGCTTGCGTATAATCAGATGCTGTCATGGCAACAAGCAAAAAGATCACGAGACTGAACTGCTTCATCATACTGAACCCTATAGCGATTATGAATTTCAGGCATATTAAGGCATAAAACAAACACACGCTAAAGAAGTTTTTCTTAAGGTATGCATATGGGTGTTTGAATTTTTTCCTTGTTACATATGAACTCGTACGGGCAGTGAATTATGTGATGACAACCATGTTGAGTTGACTCTGGAATTATTACAGGTTATAAAAATTAGATATATAATAATTTAAAAAAGCAGGGTATTCAAAAGAGAACATGGGAGACTTAAATGAAAATGAGAATAGCTTTAATTTCAATGGCTTTTGTTTTTGCCGTGACGAATACAATCGTGGCGCAGGCGAAAACGCATAATTTGACCTTATGCGGGGCAAGCCCCGGTGGACTATGGAGCCTTTTGGGGGCAGGGGTTGATGCCGCTGTGAAAAAATCTTTCCCCGGCTCGACGATTACGTATCAAACTTCTGGCGGCGGATTGGCCAATGTTGCTTTGCTGGATCAGGGAACCTGTGACCTTGCAATCATCCATGATGCGGAAGCCAAGCTCGCAATCGGTGGCAAAGCGCCTTTTTCAAAGCCGATTAAAAGCATGTCAACAATTGCCCAATTATATACATGGGCACCCATGCAGGCGATTGTAAATGCGCAATATGCAAAGGAACACAGTCTTACGACACTGGAAGATATCGCCGCTCAAAAATTACCGATCCGTATCGTGCTGAATAAGCGCGGCAATGTGGTCAGCGCAGTCGGGGATTCCATGTTGGCCGCCATTGGTGCCAGTGTGGATCAAATCAAGTCATGGGGCGGCAATGTTCAATATGCAGCTTCTGGTGAACAAGGTGATTTGATGCGGGACCGTCGCGTGGACATGATCCTGAACTCGCTTTTTGTCAATCACAGTTCCATTCGTGAATTGGCGTCTTCCATTGATGTGACTTTGTTACCGGTTACCCAGACAACAGCGGACAAGGTTGTCAAAGAATGGGATATCAAACCTTATACAATTTCCAATAAAGCCTATGGTTGGACGGATCAGGATGTGTTGACCGTTACCTTGTCAGCGCAGTTGTTCGTTCGACGTGATGCAGATGATGCAATGGTGCACGACCTTGCTTCCGCATTGCTCACTAACATTAGTCAACTCAGTGGCGTCCATAAAGCCATGGCACCGCTTGATGCAAAATTGATGACGGGTGCAAAGACCGTGCCCTACCATCCCGCAGCAGCCAAAGTATTTAAAGAAGCCGGTTACTAATTTCCGTTCCTTATAAAACATCGGAACAGGGAGAATGTCCTGTTCCGATGGGTTGCTCTATATGTTGCTTAAGAAAGCTTGCAAATTATGATTAGTTTACTTTTTGACACGGGGATACGTCGTTCACCCGCAGGTCTTGTCGGGCGGGGCGTGAGGGCCTTTGCCGTTGCAACGGCGATCTGGACGGTTTACGGGGCGGCGTTTTCCAATATCGACTCTTTGTCGCTTATTATGTCGTTTCTGTCCCTGATGCTTGTCCTCACTTTCGTTCTGATCGGCCCTTCTTCAAGTGCCAATAAAAACCGCATCCATTATGTTGATTGGGTGATGGCCAGTGCGGCGGCAGTGTGTGGGGGGTATTTTGTGTCCCATGCCGATGTTATTGCGCAGCGGATTACCTTGCTTGACCAATTGACGAACGCAGATGTGTTTTTTGCATCTTGTATTTTAGTCCTGACAGTTGAAGCCATGCGCAGAACGGTAGGGGTTGGCCTGACGCTGATTGTTTTGACCTTCATGGTTTATAACCTGTTCGGCCATCATTTGGGTGGCGCATTGGGGCATGGCCTGATCACCTACACCCACTTTCTTGATATTATTATTTTTACCACGGATGGTTTGTTTGGTGTTCCGCTACGGGTTGCAGGAACCTATGCCTTTTTGTTTGTGCTTTTCGGGACCACCCTGTCTTATGCTGGCGGGTCAAAATTCTTTTATAATCTTGCGGCGTATCTGACTGGTGGCTCACCGGGCGGTCCGGCAAAAATTGCTGTGATTTCATCGGGATTGTATGGAACCATTTCGGGAAGCCCCACATCAGACGTGGTGACAACCGGTGCGGTGACCATTCCCATGATGCAAAAAATGGGGTATCGCGCGCGTTTTGCCGGTGCTGTGGAAGTCGCAGCGTCAACCGGTGGCAGTTTGCTGCCGCCTGTCATGGGGGCAGCGGCCTTTATCATGGCTGAATTTACCGGGATTGATTATGTCGATATTGCATTTGCCGCCCTTATTCCGGCGCTTTTGTATTATATCCCGATTTACGTGCAGGTGCATTTACGTGCCCAACGCGATAAACTTGCAGGTGTGGACCGTTCCCAAATTCCATCATTGAAAATGACAATGCGCGAGGGGGGACTGTTTATTGTGCCGCTTATTGCCATCACATGGGCGCTGGTTCAAGGTTATACACCGACATATGCTGCAATTTATGGTGTTGTCTGTGTGCTTGTGGTTTCGATGTTTCGTGGTGAAACACGTCTATCTCCGCAAAGCCTTTATAACATTCTTGCTGAAACAAGTATCCGGACTGTTTCTGTTGCCGGGGCTTGTGCTGCCGCAGGGCTGGTTATTGGCGGCATTACCATGACCGGTTTGGCGACAAAATTCAGTACCCTTATTTTTATGGTTTCTGGTGATGCCGTCTTTCCATCCATGATCATTGCAGCTTTGCTGACCACATTGCTAGGGATGGGAATGCCGACCCCAAGTGCCTATATTCTGGCCGCTGTTCTCATCTCTCCGGTGTTGAAGACATTAGGGATTGCGGACCTTTCCGGCCATTTGTTCCTGCTTTATTTTGCTGTGATGTCAGCCTTGACGCCACCTGTTGCGGTTGCAGCCTATGCGGCAAGTGCAATTGCTAACACCAATCCGTTAGGGATTGCCGTTCAATCGGTTAAAATTGCTATTGGAGCTTTCCTGATTCCTTTCTGTTTTATCTACAACCCGCCGCTTTTACTTCAAGGGAGTATTCTTGAAATTGTTCTTACGACTGTGAGTGCGATTTGTGGTCTGGTGGTAGTTGCTATCGCAGTTGAAGGCTATTGGAAGCAACATTTGCCAAGAATGGCACGGTTGGCTCTTTTTACAGCTGGCATATTGTTTTTGTCGGAAGGCTATATCACCAGTCTGATGGGACTGGCTGTTGTGATTGTACTGATTTTCTTTGAGAGATTTTCCGCACAACGCGTGACAGAAACCCCAGAGACCTAAAACAAGTGCTCTTTTTTGTCATGAAGACTGAGAAGAGCACTTATCCTTCGCGTTAATTGCAGGCAAAACGGCAACATGATTTTCCCATGTTGCCGTTTTTTTGTTAGGAAGAGAAAAGGGAAGTTACAGTGAATAACTTTCTGTTGTTGCCGAGTGGAATAGTTCTTCAACACTTAAGAGGCGGGGGCTTAAGCCCTGAGCATGGTGGTGTTTCAGGAAATATTCCAGCGTTTCACGGTTAGAACTAACGCCGTAGGACCAGATATCCGGTGAAAGAGATTGGGCGATGGCAAGTACATCCTCAACGAAAGGCATTGTCACTTTTGTTGCAGATGTATCGGCCAAAGCTTCCTGAGCCATCAGTTTGGCTTGTGAAAAAGCTTTGAGAAGAGCTCCGGGAAGCCAAGGGTGGGTTTCTGCCAAGGACCTGCGTACACCGACAACATGCATGATTGGGAAAATATCTGTTTCTTCATGCCATTGGCGTGCGGCTTTAAAACCATCCTGCCATAATCGGCGAACATGGGGGTGGCCTTCGCGGAAACATTTGGGCCAGCGCGGCCCGATGAAACCGTCAATTTCTCCGTCTCTAAGCATCTGGTTTAAGGTGGCCCCTTGTGGTGCATCTTCAATGATTACACCCGGCGGGGGCGAAAGCTTGATTTTTTCCGGGCGTCCGGGCTTGTCCATACCGCCGCGAACCCAAGTGATCTGGTCTGGTGTTACACCCGCATCTGAAAGAATGGCCCGGACCCAGACATTCGCAGTGAGCTGATATTCTGCAATACCAATTTTACGTCCGCGTAAATCCTGTGGTGTTTCAATACCTCTGTCTGAACGGATATAAAGGGAGGAATGCCTGAAAGCCCTGCTGAGGAAAACCGGAATGGCAATATAGGGGGGATATTCACGTGTCAGCGATAAACAATAAGAACTCAGGGACAGTTCGGTGACATCACAGGTCTTGTGACGAAAAGCATTGAAAAACATTTCTTCCGGGGATTGAAGAAATGTGATGGGATTGACACCGTCAATTTGTACGCGCCCATCATGAATGGGGCGTGTCCGGTCATAGTCACCCATCGCAAGGGAGAGGGTCAGTTTGTTCATATTATTCCATTCCTTTTTGTAAATGAAGGGGGGTCGCCGCATGTGTGCGGGCACTTTCCAATAAGGCATGACAGATTTCTAAAGAGGCACGCCCCCAGTTCCCATTCTGTAAAGGCGGCTGCTTTTTTCGAAGCGCGGCATATAACGTGTCAAAGACTTCTGCGCGGCTGGTTCTGAAGGGGGCATCGTGAAAGGTTCTTTCCAGATTGGAGGAAACTTCAACACCGAAGGGCGTTAAGCGAAGATCACCCTCTTCACCAAAAACGAAAACCTGTCCGAAATGTTCGTGTGTTTCGGCTTGCGGGCATTCATCAAGAGAGGTGAACCCTCTTGCTGCTTTTGCCTGTTCTTCATTTTCGATGGCGGCAAGAGCTTTGCGCGCAGTTGCGTGAGCGTCTGTTTTTTGAAGCCCCAGTTCTGTGCGGTTTTCCATCAGGCGGTCCCCGTCAAAATGGGCATATCCGGAATAGGTCAGGCTTGCAAAGATGTTATCTTCAAAATCTAGCAGCATTGAATATGCCCCTTCGGTCGGACGTTGAGCATCCCAATAACCGCCGGTACGTGCATTGACTGAAAGGGCGGAGGCTCCTGCCAGACGGCGAACAAGGTCAATCTGATGGATCGCCTGACTGAAAACCGCACCGCCACCTAATGAGGTATTGAGTTCTTCGGGACGTCTGGGACGGTAGAGGAAATCAGTCATATAAAGGGCATTGATCATATGCACTTTGCCAATTTCACCTTGATCAATAAGCTTACGTGCCAAGGCAACCGGGCCGTCAAAACTATGGCTTGGCCCGATAATAAGGCAAACATCAGCGTCTTCTGCGGCTTTGATAATCTCTGTTGCATCTTCCAGTAAGATGGTGATCGGTTTGTCGATGAGCACATGCTTGCCAGCATGAATTGCTGCCAATGCATGATTTTTGTGCATGCCGTGAGGTGTGGAAATATAGACGGCTTCTATATTCGGGTCAGTAACGAGTGCTGCTACATCATTATATGCCGGGGCTTGAAAAACAGAACTGAAAGATTCCCTATTTTCCGCTCTGGGGTCGGCACCGACAACCAGTTGTATGTCTGGGTGGGCATGTATCGCCGGTGCTGTTAACGCAAAAGCACGACCCAAGCCTACGGCCCCGAGCCGAATGGGATTAGAGGTCAAGGACAAGGTGGTCTCCTTTCGCGCGGGAAATGCAGATCATGATCTTGTTGGGTTTCTCATCATCCATCAGGACCATATCGCGGTGGTCAACGTCACCTTCCAGATAGGTGTATTTGCATGTTCCGCATGTCCCGCTTTCACAGGAACTTGATGTTTCAAAACCATTTTCACGCAAGGTTTCCAATATGGTTCGATCTGCCGGTACCCTGATCTCGGTACCGCTTTTAGCCAGTGTTAGTGTGAAAGGCTTGTCATCATCGCGCACAATTTCAAGGGGTTGAAAATCTTCAAAATGGACGCTGCCTTCTTTCCAGTGTCCTGTCATTGCCTTGATTTCATCCATCAGCGGGGTCGGCCCGCAGCAATATATATGCTCAAGTGTTGGTCGCCCGAGAACCGACCAGAAATCAAAGGCATGTTCGGGGTTGCCTGCATCGTGATGAACAATGAGCTTGTTGGCGCACAAAGCCCTAAGTTCTTTAAGGTAGGCGGTGTATTCTGCGCTACGTGTACAGTAAATCACCCTGAATTCCCGCCCTGTAGCATTGAGGTGCTGAGCCATATTGTAAATGGGGGTGATGCCAATGCCGCCTGCAATCAACAAGGCGGCATGCCCATTTCCCAAAGGGAATTCATTTTCAGGTGCTTCAATGTTGATTTCACAGCCAACATGAGCTTTTTCGTGCATGGATGCAGACCCCCCACGTGAGTTCGGTTCGCGTTTGATTGCAAGCGTATAGCACTTTAAATCACGACCTGAATGAACAAGGGAATAGCGCCGGTTTGCGCCAGAAGGTGTTGTAACCGTTATATGCGCCCCTGGTTCAACTGGGGGAAGGGGCTCCGCACTTGCGGATTCAAGCGTAAATTCTTCGATGTCCGCAGATAAAGGTCTGCGTTGTGTGACTTTCATAAGCATTTTTTGCCTCCTCTGTTTTGATTAAAATTAGACATCTAATTTTATAGAGTCAACGAAGGAATGCTCATGGCCTGTAATTAGTCTTATTTAAAGGATGGATAGTCTTCTTTGAAATCTCTGTGGCATTTGGCAATGCTTTTCACTCTTTTTGAGAAAATGGAAAAATAATTAGATTACTAATTTTTTCTTGATAATGGTTTAGGAATAGGTAAAAGTGGTCGCTATATCAAATGAAAGGGAGATAAAAACATGCTTACGCCTGATGAGAATAAGTTGCTCACCGAAGTCATGCCGGGAACGCCGATGGGGGGAATTATGAGCCAACACTGGGTGCCGGTTTGTCTGGCTGAAGAAGTCGCGGAACCAGATGGAACCCCGGTTCTGGTTGAGGCCCTTGGGAAGCGTATGGTTGCATTTCGTGACACAGAAGGGCGTCTAGGACTATTGGATGAGCTTTGCCCGCACCGTTTTGCATCTCTGGTGATGGGCCGCAATGAAGACTGTGGCCTTCGCTGCCTTTATCATGGTTGGAAGTTTGATGTTGAGGGGAACGCCACCTCTATGTCTTCTGAGCCGCAAGGCAGCACTTTGGCTGAGAAGGTCAAGCAAAAGGCCTATAAAACGCATGAATATGCAGGGTTTATATGGGCATGGCTGGGCGAAGAAGGCAAAGAACCGGAATTTAAAGCCCCTGCTTTTGCACCAACGGGCAAAGAGCGCGTTTCCATTTTAAAAATTCGGATACCCTGTAACTGGGCCCAGATCACAGAAGGCCAGATTGATTCTGCCCACTCTTCAGCGCTGCATTCTTCAGATATGGTCCCTGCGCCGGTAGAAAGCGCTGCGGCCGATGAACGCGGCTGGTATCGTCCCTCGACTGACACATCTCCGCGCATGCAGTCTGCGCCAACGGATTATGGGTTCCACTATGTTGCTATTCGCACGCCGATTAAAAACAGTACGACACACAATTATTTGCGTATCACTCAATATGTTGCACCGTTTACGTCCCTGATTCCGCCAAACACATCTTATAATGTGGCAACTGTTATTGTTCCCATTGACAATGAAAATTCCAATTTCCACTTCATTGCCTGGGGTGATCCTGAAAAAACGCCGGATACTGCTACATGGCGTAAGTTTGCCCGCGCGGTACCGGGCGAAGACGTGGACCCGGTAACGTGGGAAACTCTAGGCACAATGGAAAATCGTTTCCGACAGGATCGCACACGTATGAAAGAAGGCGACTTTACAGGGATTCAAGGGATCCCAAATCAGGATATTGCAATGTGGGTATCAATGGGGCCGATAACGGATCGCACCAATGATATTCTCGGTGCTTCGGATGTTGGGGTCGTTGAATTCCGCCGCCGCATGGTTCAGGCCGCAAAAGAGTTTAAGGAAGATGGTACGGCAATTGGAACCAAGACGGAACTTGCTCAGGCCTGTATTGCATCTTACCAAGGGGTTGTCCCTAAAGAGACGGACTGGCGTGAGGTTTGGAAAGATAATGTCATGCCAAGTGCCTAACAATCGAAGAACGCGAAGGCCTTTTACGCTTTGGTGGTTTTATAGCCATAGAGGAAGGGGCCTTCGTTCAGTTCGGATAGGATTAATCGGATTTTTTCAATGGGTCTGCAATCAGGTTGCGATAAAGTTTCATGAGCAGGAGGCGCAGTTGCTGATGTTCCTCTTGTGTGAGCCCGTCTGTGGCCACCGCATTCACTTCTTCGGCAAGAGGTTCAAGGGTTTTTCTGATTTTTTTGCCTTGTTCGGAAAGGAAAACGGCGCGCCGTGGCTTCCCTTCAACAATGGGGCGCAGTTCAACAAGGTTGGCCGTTTCCATACGTTTAATGACGGAATGTGTGGTGGGACCGCTTAAGCCTACACGGTCACTCAGGTCGCGTTGTGAAATACCGTCTTCATCCCATAAGGCACGCAAATAGGCCCAGAACCCGAAGTTCACGCCAACTGGAAGTATTCGTTGTTCCAGACTGGTCTGAAATTCGCGGTTTAATTGACGAACAATATGCCCGAAGCGTTCATGTTCCAAGACGCTAAGGTCTGTAAAACACTTTTCCGAAATGTCTTCTTTCATAGGGAAACTTTTTGGTCGATTTGATTATTGGCAAGTTTAAAGGCGGTTTTGCAAAAGTTCTTCTCTCTCGTGATTTAAGGAAGTCTTTTACAGCGAGAGCGCTGATTCTAAACCAAATTGGGCAGACAGGCAAGGTCTTGAAGGCAACAGGGGAAAGTTCGACTGAATGCTTTTTCCATGAAGTGTGACAGGGAAGAAAGTTTTAATTATTTTATTGCAATTGGAGTAATGTAGCGCTTAAATTAAAAATATTCGATATCTAATTTATTTCTGATCTGTGGAAAATATATATCGAAAAACAGCAGTTTAATTTTGTTTTCAGCACGACCTGAAGCTCAATCATCAGGGCTTAAAAACGGAGAATATAATGCACTTAAATCCACAATCAATTCTTCATCTGGATTCATTTTTGATTGAACCCTATGTCCGTTCGGCATTGCATGAAGATTTGGGACGTAGTGGCGATTTGACATCGGATTTAATTGTTGATCCGCAAGTGAGCGGAAAGGCCTATGTCAATGCCCGCAAAGCCGGTGTGGTATCCGGGTTAAAACTGGTGGAAACGGTTTATAAGTGTCTGGATAACAGCGTGAAAGTGTCTCCTTTGGTTCAGGATGGTGACGAGGTAAAGGCAAAAGAAAACCTTATAGAAATTGAAGGATCGTTGAAATCCATTCTGACAGGTGAGCGGGTCGGGCTTAATTTTGTTGGGCATATGTCCGGCATTGCCACTGAAACCAGAAAGATTGTTGAAGTTGTAAAGGGAACAAAGGCCCGTGTGTGCTGTACGCGAAAAACCACACCGGGGCTGCGTGTCGTTGAAAAATATGCGGTCAGATGCGGTGGTGGGTTTAATCATAGGCTGGGGTTGGATGATGCCATTTTGATCAAGGATAACCACATTGCTGCCTGTGGTAGCCTTCTTACTGCTATTGAACGTGTGCGAAACGGCGTTGGGCATATGGTGAAGATCGAGGTGGAAGTCGATAATCTGGAACAGTTTAAACAGGTCCTGGATGCCGGAATTGATGTGATTTTGCTGGATAATATGTCCGTTTCAGATATGGCACAGGCCGTCAGCATCAATAATGGTCAGGCGGTTTTGGAAGCTTCTGGCGGGATTACCCTTAAAACGGCACAGGAAATTGCTGAAACCGGTGTTGATATCCTATCGCTTGGGTGGCTGACCCATAGCGCACCAAACTTTGATGTTGGTCTGGATTTTTAGAAAAAAAATCTACCCTGTAAACTCGTCGGCTGTTTTAGGCTGACAAAGCGTTACCCTTGAATCTCCCGAGTCAAAGGTTAACGCTTTTTTTTGACTTCAGGTGATGGTGGTTTCTCCAACGCGATTCAGGTTTTGTAAAGACCGTATCATATAGTTCATTAAAGATGTTTGAAATGTCGACAGCTTTTTATAACGCCGATAGACCAGAAAGACAGGTATGGTTAGGTCCATTTGTGCAACGTTGACCTTTACAAGGCTGCCGGCTGCGAGTTCTTCCCGTATGGATGAGTGTTGCAGGTAAGCGGCCCCTGCCCCTGCGCGAACAGCCTGTTTGATGGCTTCGGCATGCCCGAGTTCCATAATGATTTTTTTACGTCGAATGTGATGGCGGGATAAGGCATCTTCTTCAATTTCACGACGCGGTGTACCGGTTTGGGCGGTGACGAACGGCAGGTCTTCTAAATCTGACGGGCGTAAAACGGGGCTGGGCAAGGGGGTGTTGGGTGACACAACCAGTTCAAGTTTTTCATCATAGAGTTTTTGAGTGACCAAACCATCCATATCGCGGCGAGGGTCTAAAATGGAAAAACCGAAATCGCAGTTTCCTGTCCGTATTTCATCGATGATCCAAAGAGGTGTGGCGATATGAACGGAAATATCGCCTTTGGGATAATTTTGGCAGAAGGTATGAAGAATTTCAGGCAGGACGTAGGAACCCACTGTCATGGATGCCGCCAGAACAGCTTGCCCGACTAATCCCTGTTCACTTTCGTTTAATTCACGTTCCAATTCCATCGTGCGATTTACGATATCGCGCGCCCAGCGAAATATCCTTTCACCTTCAGCGGTTAATTGAACGCCTCGGCCATGACGGCTAAACAGTTGCAACCCCAGTTTCTCTGAAATGGTTTTGATATGCACGGAAACAACCGGCTGTGCAATGCCCAGTCGGTCTGCGGCTTTTGACAGGCTGCCAAGTTCTGCTACAGCACAAAAAACTTCGAGTTTATGTAAGGAAATCTGGGAGATAAGAGAACGCATATAATATATCTTATAAGCTATGATATAGCTATAAATATATATTATTTAAAATATTTTAAGCAACCTATAATCCCGCTGATTTAAAGATTTTCGAGACGTGAGCGATGTTTTGTTGTGCTTGTTGAAAGTCGGTTTGATAAAAGAGTTGGAGGTTATTTCCCTATGAGTTCTGTGGATGGGCACACTCATTCGAAGCCGATTGCTGTTGAGGTTGAAGATACAGCTAAGGTTTCACAGCCGGTTAACGAGGCACTTCTTGAGGATTTGGTCTCTGCTAATCATATTTTGTACGATCAGGGTGTGGTGGATGCTTTTGGGCATGTCAGTGTACGCCACGACAAGAATGCAGAGCGTTTTCTACTGGCCAGAAATATGGCGCCGGGGCGTGTTTCAAAAGAGGATATCGTTGAATTTACACTTGATGGAGATGCGGTAAATGCCAATGGTCGTCGTGTTT
Organism: Terasakiella sp.; assembly: GCA_050297075.1. Taxonomy (GTDB): domain Bacteria; phylum Pseudomonadota; class Alphaproteobacteria; order Rhodospirillales; family Terasakiellaceae; genus Terasakiella. The sequence goes on along the minus strand of JBNKSC010000025.1, from coordinate 173,107 downwards.
ATCTGGAACGTTTTATTCATGGGGAAATTTACCGCCAGCGCCCGGATGTAATGGCGATTGTGCATAGTCATTCCCATTCCATTGTGCCGTTGAGTGTGGTCAAACAGAACCCTTTGAAAGCAATTTTTCATATGGCAGGCTTTATTGGGAATGATACGCCGATCTTCGAAATCCGCGATGCGGGGGGAGATGCGACAGATTTGCTGGTGAGTAATAACCATCTTGGAAAAGCACTCGCTGAGCATTTTACAGACCATGATATCGTGTTGATGCGTGGACATGGCTCAACTGTTGTGGCGAATGATCTGAAGCGGGCTGTATATCGTGCGGTTTATGCAGAACTGAATGCCCAGTATCAAATTCAGGCCAGTCTGTTTGGGGAAATAACCCCTTTGAGCGAAGGGGAAAGCAAGGCTTGCGTAGAAAATATTGAGGCACAGGTACACCGCCCATGGGACCTGTGGCTGGAACAGGTTCAAAACAAGCGACAGTAGGAGAATTGGCTTGGGTTCTGGTCCTAATGAGACAGGAAAACCGGCACGGGGCAGTCGTGCATTAAATCGTTGGTGACACCGCCAAAGAGGTCCTGTGCGAATTTACTATGTTCATAAGCTCCCATCACCAGCAATTTGGCATCAACTTCAGCAAGGGTTTGAAGAATTGTTTGTCCAATGGAATGGGTCGCTTGTTTGATGATCAGGTTGGTTTCAACGCCATGGCGTTTTAAGGATTTGAGGAGATGATCAATGCCCGGTGTTGCTTCCTTGCCAACGCAGAGGATGGTGACTTTGGGTTTTGTTTCAAGGTAATGCATGGCATCACCTAAAGCACGCGCGGCCGCACGTTTGCCGTCCCAGGCGATTAGGGCATGATCAGCCAGACCTGTGGCGTCATATTCATCAGGGACAATCAAAACAGGGCGCCCGCTTTCCAGAGCAACACGGTCCGGATGGGCCGAAATATGTGAGTCCGCCGGATCTTTGGAATGCGGCCCCATCACAACAACATCAAAGGCGCGGGCAAAAGAAGATAGATTGGACAGGTCTTCCTGTTCAAGGTCAATGAATTCAGAACGATCTTTAAGGTCGTTTTCTGAAATGATTCGATCAAAATTTTCTGCAATTTCCTGCAAGCGTTTTTGGTCAAGTTCGTGCAGTTCATCAAGAAGGCTTGCGGGCAGGCGACCCCCGAAACGTTGTTCGGCCATAAGCTGACCTTCGTGACTGATGACACCTGTCAGCCATGCATCATGAAGTTTTGCAACTTTGATTGCATGTTTGAGGGCGCTTTGTTTGCTGGCTTGACTGGAATAAACCGCAAGAATATTCTTCACGCTCATCTGTCGTTTCCTTCCCACATATTTCTTATCCTTTTGTTTTCCGCCCAAAAAAGGTGGGAGTCAATAAAAATAGTTATCAAAAATAATAGTTATTGATCATAACAGTTTTAAATGATATCAAAATTACGGAGAGCGATCCTAAAGGTCGCCGTTGTTAACAGGATCTTTCTGGGAGAAAGAAATGAAGACCACTCGAAGAAATCTACTGGGCATGTTTGCCGCTGCGGCCATGTCAATCGGTGCCTTTACGGACGTTTCTGCTGCTGAAGTGACTTTGCGCTTCCATCATTTTTTGCCGCCGCAAGCCAATATGCCCAAGAAGGTGTTTTCCAAATGGAAGGCAAAAATCGAAGAGGAATCGGGCGGAAGGTTGAAAATTCAGGAATTTCCGGCCATGCAGCTGGGTGGGAAGCCACCGGAACTGATGGATCAGGCTGTTGATGGTGTTGCAGATATTGTCTGGACGCTTTCCGGCTACACACCAGGTCGTTTCCCCAAGGCGGAGGTTTTTGAGCTTCCCTTCATTTTGAAAGATGCTGAATCAACATCACGGGCATATTGGCAGTTGGCGCAGGAAGCAATGCAGGATGAATTCAAGGATATTCACCTGCTTGCCCTTTGGGTTCATGGCCCGGGGGTTATTCATTCAAAGAAACCTGTCAAAACAGTTGCTGACCTTAAGGGGCTGAAACTGCGTGCGCCTACGCGGATTACAAACAGTATGTTCAAGTCATTGGGTGCAACCCCGATTGGCATGCCTGTACCGGCTGTTCCCGAAGCCTTGTCTAAAGGCGTGGTTGATGCAACCGTTCTGCCATGGGAAGTGACAGGGGCATTTAAAATTCCAGAACTGGTTTCCAACCATACCATGTTTGACGGTGAGTTTATTTATACGTCCACATTCATCATGGGGATGAACAAGGAAGCCTATAACAAGTTACCCGATGATCTGAAGAAAGTGCTGGATAATAATTCCGGCCTTGAGTTAAGCGCCTGGTTTGGCAAAATGATCCAGTCCTTTGATGAGGCGACTTACAAGAAAACGCTCGAGCGCGGCAACAATATTGTGAATGTTTCCGGTGCCGATCTGGAAGAATGGAAAGCAAAATCCCAGCCGACCATTGACCAGTGGGTCAAGGATATGGATGCCAAGGGAAAAAATGGTTCTGCTCTGCTGAAACGTGCAAAAGAACTGATTGCTGAAAACAGCAAATAAGGCAATGCAGTGTCCTTCCATATTGAGGAGGGCACTGCACAGCACATAAGGATTTTCAGGAGAGAAACGTTGTTTGTTCTTGTTGAGCGGATAGCCAAACTGACCGCCCTTCTCGGGGGGCTTGTGCTCTTGGGGTTGGTCTTGCTGGCCTGTGTCAGTATTGCCGGGCGCGCGATCAATACCGTTGCCTTTCTTCGCGAAGTGGTGGAGATTGCCCCTTCAATCAGTCACTTGGTTGAAACAATTGGCATTGGTGGTGTAAACGGCGACTTTGAAATGATTGAAGCCGGTGTGGCGTTTGCCATTTTTGCCTTTTTTCCTTACTGCCAATTGCGTGGCGGTCATGCAACGGTTGATATTTTCACCTCCTTTTTGCCGCGCAAGGTCAATCACTATCTGGTTGCCTTTTGGGACATTATTCTGGCCGGGGTTATTTGTTTGATCTGCTGGCGTTTGTATGTCGGCATGATGGGTAAAATGAATGCGCATGAAACAACCATGCTGCTCCAGTTGCCTGTCTGGTGGACTTATGCGTTCAGCTTTGCTGCATCTCTGGTTTCCGTTTTGGTAAGTCTGTACATTACGGTTGCGCGTTTTCTTGAGATTTTAACCGGCAATGTTTATTTGTCGAATTCTTCGGAAGGAGCCGTACATTGAGTATGCTTGAATTAGGATACTTATCCTTCCCTGTTCTTCTACTGTTGATCTTTCTTCGGGCGCCGATTGGTCTTGCCATGCTGCTCTGTGGAATGGGCGGGTTGTATTTCGCGATGGATTCATCGGCGATGTTTATGTCCAAGCTGAAGACGGAAACCTATTCGACGTTTTCCAGTTATTCCTTGTCCATCATCCCGATGTTTTTGTTGATGGGGCAATTTGCCACTTTGTCAGGCATGTCTTCTTCTCTGTTTAAAGCCGCTGAAAGCTGGCTGGGGCATCGTCGCGGTGGTGTTGCCATGGCTGCGGTGGGGGCCTGTGCGGGGTTTGGTTCCATTTGCGGGTCTTCGTTGGCCACAGCTGCCACCATGAGCCGGGTTGCCCTGCCTGAATTAAGACGCTACGGATATTCCGGCGGTTTTTCCACAGCTACGCTGGCAGCAGGTGGCACGTTGGGTATTTTGATTCCGCCCTCGGTCATTTTGGTAATTTATGCAATTTTAGCAGAACAAAATATCGCCAAGCTGTTTCTGGCAGCTTTTATTCCCGGGGTTCTGGCTGCTGTTGGTTACATCATCACTATTTCGATTTATGTGCGCCGCCATCCCGATGCTGCTGGTACGCGTGAACCAGTTCCCTATGCAGAACGCTTTAAGGCTTTAATGGATGTCTGGCCCGTTCTTCTCGTTTTCGGGTCCGTTGTTGGCGGTATTTATTTCGGCTGGTTTACGCCCACAGAAGGGGCAGCGGTGGGTGCCGTGGGCACTGGGTTCGTGGCGCTGGTTTCAGGGAACCTTTCCTGGCAGGTGTTCAAGGAAAGCGTTATCACAACGGCCATGAGCACGGCGATGATCTTTTTCATTGTTCTGGGCGCAGGTTTTTACAACAGCTTTCTGGCTTTGACACAAGTCCCGCAGGAATTGTCCCAACTGGTGTTGGCGCAAGGGTTCAGTTCCTGGACCGTGCTGGCCATCATTCTGGTTTTCTATCTGGTGTTTGGTTGTTTAATGGACAGTCTGAGCATGATCCTGCTCACGGTGCCAATTTTCTATCCCATGATGATCGGTATGGATTTTGGCCTGTCTGCTGAACATGTCGCCATTTGGTTTGGCATTTTGGTGCTGATTGTGGTGGAAGTCGGTCTGATTACGCCGCCTGTGGGCATGAACCTTTTTATTATCAACGCAATGGAACGTACGACACCTATCAGTGAAACGTACAAGGCTGTGATCTATTTCGTTGGATCAGACATTGTGCGGGTCATCATTTTAGTATTGTTTCCGGCAATCACTTTGTTTTTGCTTCCGGATTAAGGAGAAGAATAAAAATGGATATTAAAAATCAGAAAGCCCTTGTCACGGGGGCAGGCTCCGGGCTTGGTGCGGCAACGGCCAAAATGCTGGCTGCACGTGGCGCGAAAGTTGCCGTGCTGGATTATAATCTGGAAGCTGCACAGGCAACAGCCAGGGAAATTGACGGTATTGCCGTTTGCGCTGATGTTTCTGATGCTGCTGCGGTTGAAAGTGCTTTTGAAAAGGCTGTTGAAGGTTTGGGCGGGGTGCCGCGCATTGTGGTGAACTGTGCAGGCATCGGTCTGGCGGCACGTATTGTCGGGCGTGAAGGCAAGTTGTCCTTTGATATGTTTGATAAAACCCTCAAGGTAAACCTTTATGGCACCTATCATGTCATGAGCTATGCCGCACAGGCCATGTTTGACCTTGAACCCGTCAATGAAAGTGGTGAAAACGGCGTGATTATCAACACGGCCTCTGTTGCAATTGAAGACGGACAACTTGGGCAGGCCGCCTATGCTGCATCAAAAGGGGCGATTTCATCCCTCATCTTGCCGGCTGCGCGTGAGTTTGCCCGCGTTGGTATTCGGGTGATGGCCATTGCGCCGGGCCTGTTTGAAACGGCCATGACAGAAGGTTTACCGGCGGAAGTCCGAAAAGAAATTACCGGCAATATCCCGTTCCCCAGCCGTTTGGGGATGCCGCAGGAATATGCACAGCTTGCCTGTGACATTGTTCAAAACAGTTATCTAAATGGAACGACCATCCGTCTGGATGCAGCGGTTCGTTTGCCACAACGCTAAGGAATAAGAAAAATGACACAACAATATCTGGATATCGACATTGAAGACGATATTGCCATCCTGACCATGAACCGGCCTGGCAAGAGAAATGCCATGTGTGACCTGTTGCTTGCAGAAATTGATGCGTTCTTTTCCGCCCCACCCAAAGAGGTGAAAGTCGCCATTCTCACCGGCACAGAAGGCCATTATTGTTCCGGGCTGGATTTATCCGAACATGTGGCACGCGATGCGGAAGGCACCATGCGCCATTCGCGTGGCTGGCATCAGGTGATGGAAAAAATCAAGCTCGGCGGTCTGCCGGTTGTTTCAGCAATGATGGGCGCGGTGATTGGCGGCGGGCTGGAACTGGCCGCTTCTACACATGTGCGCATTGCCGAACCGTCCACCATCTTTCAACTGCCCGAAGGCATGCGCGGTATTTTTGTCGGCGGCGGTGCCTCTGTTCATGTCGGGCGTATTTTGGGCGCTGACCGGATGACGGAAATGATGCTGACCGGGCGTAAATATAATGCCGAAGAAGGCCTTGCACTTGGCTTGACCCATTATACGGTCGGGGAAGGTGAAGCAATGGTACTGGCGCGCAAGCTGGCACGCAAAGTTGCAGATAATGCGCCTCTGTCAAACTATATTATGATACAAGCCCTTGCCCGTGTTGAAGACATGGCAAAGGCTGATGGTCTGTTTACTGAAAGTCTTTGCGCGGCTTTAACACAAACAAGCCCCCATGCCATTGAAGGTTTGGCGGCCTTTTTGGAAAAACGCGACCCTAACTTTAAGTGAAGATCATGAAAGAACCCAAGTACATTGCCAAGAAAAACACTCAGACCTGTACCCGTGTAACAGATGAAGCTCTTCATCAGTTTATGGGGTACAAGCTGAAACTTACATTCAATGTGTTTCGTTCTGGGCTGATGCGGGTTCTTGAACCACTTGACCTGCGCATGGTGACCTATTCTGCGCTGGTGTTGATTAAAGACAACCCCGGTATGCGCCAGTCCCAACTGGCGGATGCCTTGTCAATTGAACGTCCCAATCTGGTTGTCATTGTTGATGAACTGGAACGACGTGAACTGATTAACCGCGAACCATCCAAAACGGATCGCCGCGCTTATTCTTTAAGCATCACGCAAGCTGGCAGACAGCTCTGTGATAAAGCAACAAATGCAAACAAAAAAAGTGAAGAAAGATTGCTGAAGAATGTGGACGCAGAAACGCGTCAGATCATGCTTCAGACAATGGATATTATCAGGAAGGCTTCAGAAGGTGGAGGACATGAAACGGACACATAATTTCAAACCGCATGATGTGGTTGTCGAGAAACAAACAGACGGTACAATTTTGTATCGTTCACGCGAAGACATCGGTGCAGCTGTTGATAAAACAGGTGAGTGGTTGCACCAATGGGCTGAAGAAACACCCGAGCAGGTGTTTATTGCCGAAAGAAACGGCCCCGGTTGGCGCAAGGAAAGCTATCAAGCGTCTTTACAAAAGGTAAGGGCACTTGCCCAGTCCCTGCTGGCGCGCGGCATGAATGAAACAACCCCGATCCTGATCATGTCGGGAAACGGTGTTGACCATGGCCTTCTTAGCCTTGCTGCCCAGTATATCGGTGTGCCAACGGTGCCGGTTGCGGAACAATATTCTCTTATTCACGGGGCGCATAATCGCCTGCAACATGCCATTGAACTGGTGAAACCGAAAATGGCCTATGTTGTTGATGCCAACCTCTATGGCGAAGCACTGTCTCTTGAAGCCCTTAACGGGATTGAAGTGATTGCGACAAGACCTGCGGGGCGCGCCGGTGTGACCTCGTTTGAGGAATTTCTTAAAGGGGATACATCGGTTGATCTGGAAGCAGCCTATCAAAAGGTCGGCCCGGATACGGTGGCCAAGATTTTGATGACATCGGGGTCCACATCCAGCCCCAAAGGGGTGCTGACAACACAGCGCATGATGTGCACAAACCAGACCCAGATCAGTCAGGGCCTGCCTTTTTTAACGCAACGCCCACCATGTATAGTTGATTGGCTACCGTGGAACCATGTTTTTGGTGGCAGTCATAACTTCAATATGATGCTGGCAAATGGCGGCAGTTTATATGTGGATGATGGTAAACCTGTTAAAGGGTTGTTTGAACGCACGGTGGAAAACCTGAAACTCCAGACAGGCACCCTGTTGTTCAATGTGCCGGTTGGCTTTGGCATGCTGGTGTCGGCTTTGAAAAAAGATACTGAACTGCGCCAGAAATTTTTTGCCGATCTGGACATGATTTTTTATGCAGGTGCTTCGCTGCCTCAGGATATCTGGTCTGCCTTGGAAGAAATGGCGTTTGAGGTTAAAGGTGAAATCCCCTTGATGACCTCTTCGTGGGGCTTGACGGAAACTGCGCCTGCTTGTTTGTTGCAGCAGGAACCCACGGCCAGTTCCGGTGTCATCGGTGTGCCGCTTCCCGGGGTGACGACCAAGCTTATTCCGGATGATGAAATGCGTTTTGAGGTGCGGGTAAAAGGGGCAAATATTATGCCCGGTTATTTTGAGAACCCGGCTAAAACAGCAGAGTCATTTGATGAAGAAGGCTACTTCATCACCGGTGATGCCATGAAATTCGTTGATCCCGAAGACCCGAACAAGGGGTTAAAGTTTGATGGGCGGATTTCCGATGACTTCAAGCTTTTGACCGGCACATGGGTGCGTGCGACAGCCTTGCGAGCCGATTTGCTGGCCTGTATGGCACCTTTGGCGCAGGACGTTATCGTAACCGGGCATGACCTCAACGAAATCGGTATCATGATTGTTCCCAATCGTGAAGAAATCCAGTCAGAAGGCTATCAGTTGACGGAAAATGAAGGTCTGATTGTGTGTGATTTGCTCAAAGGCGAAATTGAACACCGGCTGGCTGAACGTGCTTCTCATGTCAGCGGGTCTTCCGTTCAGGTCAAGCGTGCCCTTGTTCTGGCTGAACCGCCATCATTGGCCGATGGGGAAATTACCGCCAAGGGAAACCTGAATTTCCGCAAAATTTTAACGCGCCGTTCGGCCTTGCTGGAACGATTATATGATAATGCCGATAGCGATATCGCATTGGTTTAAGGAAAAGGAAATATGGTAGATTTTACGAAAGTCCGCGCAATCGATTTTCATACCCATGCCGAAGAGGCCTGTGGATGTCATCATGATGATGGCTATGATGAATTGCAGTCCACCATGGCGAAATATTTCGGTGCCCCCTGGTCACATCCGCCGACCATCCCTGAAACCGCAGCGCATTATCGGGAACAGAATATCGCGGCTGTAATGTTTAATGTGGATAGTGAAACCGAAACAGGTTATCGCCGCTATAATAATGAAAAGATTGCGGAACTGTGCGCAGAAAATGATGATGTGCTGATCCCCTTTGCCTCCATTGACCCGCATAAGGGCAAGATGGGTGCACGTGAAGCACGCCGGTTGATCCGTGATTTCGGTATCAAGGGGTTCAAGTTTCACCCCACTATGCAAGGGTTTTACCCCAATGACCGCATGGCGTATGACCTTTATGAAGCCATTGCCGAAAGTGGGTGCATTGCCCTGTTTCATACCGGACAAACCGGTGTTGGTTCCGGTATGCGTGCAGGCAATGGCATGCGGTTGAAATATTCCAACCCGATGTATATGGATGATGTTGCTGTTGATTTTCCTGATATGAAAATCATTTTGGCCCATCCGTCTTTCCCATGGCAGGAAGAGGCTTTGTCGGTTGCGACACACAAGCCCAATGTTTATATCGACCTGTCCGGTTGGTCACCGAGATATTTCCCCGATATTCTGGTGAAATACTGCAACACCATGTTGAAAAAGAAGGTGTTGTTCGGATCTGATTGGCCGATGATTTCCCCGGAACGCTGGCTGGCCGATTTTGACAAAATCGCCATCAAGGATGATTTGCGCGAAGATATCATTAAAAACAACGCCATCCGTTTGCTGGAGAGCGTGGGATGAAACCATTCACAGCGCCGATAGACGATATTCTCTTTTCCCTGAAACATGTGGCAAAAGCAGACCAGACAGAAAACTGGGATGAAGATTTCACCCGTGAAATCGCCCAGCATTTTGCTGCTTTTGCCGAAGGTGAAATTGCCCCGTTGGATGAACCGGGTGACCGGGAAGGTTGCCACCTTATTGACGGGCGCGTCCAAATGCCACGCGGGTTCAAAGAGGTCTATGCGGCGTTGGTTGAACAGGGCTGGCAGGGACTGACAGCCCCGGAACGTTTCGGCGGACAGGAAATGGGGGCCATTGTGCATGGCATCACCAGCGAAGTCTTTTCCGGTGCCTGTCACAGCCTGCAAATGGTCAGCGGGTTGGTGCCCGGTGCCATCCGGACTTTGTTAAAGTTCGGAACAGAGGATCAGCAGGAACGTTTGATCCCGCCCATGGTGGAAGGGCGCTGGCTGGCAACCATGTGTCTAACTGAACCGGGCGCCGGGTCCGACTTGTCACAAGTGCGTTGTAAAGCTGTGGAAACAGCCGATGGCTGGCGGATTAACGGGGAAAAAATCTTTATTTCCGGTGGTGATCAGGATTTGAGCGAAGGCATTTTTCATCTGGTTCTTGCGCGCACCAGTGATGAAGGGGTGAAAGGCCTCAGTCTGTTCCTGTGTCTTTCTGAAAAAAGCGATGGTAGCCGAAACGATATTTCTGTTACCCGAATTGAAGAAAAAATGGGCTTGCATGCCTCCCCGACCTGCCAACTGGCTTTTGATGGTGCCGAAGCCGAATTGATCGGAAAAACCGGGGACGGTTTGAAAGCCATGTTCACCATGATGAACCACGCCCGCATTGATGTCGCCTTGCAAGGTGTGGCCCATGCGGCACGTAGTTTTGATGTGGCTTCTTCCTATGCAGGCGAACGTGTGCAGGGGCGAAATGCAGAAGGCCAAAAAGTCACACTGGACCAACATGCCGATGTGCGCCGCATGCTGGATGAATGTGATGGGCTCGCTTTGGGCAGCCGGGGCATCACCCATCTTGCATTGGTCGCGATGGAAAAGGATGAGAAAGACCCGTTGGTCGATTTTCTGACCCCTGTTGCCAAGGTCTGTGGCACCGAAGCAGGCCTGCGTGCGGCTGAACTGGGCGTACAGGTCTTGGGCGGATATGGTTATCTGTCAGAATATCGGTTGGAACAAACCTATCGCGATGCCCGCATTACAGCCATTTACGAAGGTGCAAACGGCATTCATGCCCTGACACTGGCAACACGTCTACTCCGTGGTGGGCAAAAAAAATCGGCTGAGGCTTTTGAACAGCTGATTGCGCAGGAATGTGAAGAGGGGGGAGCATCTGAACTTGAGGAAGCCTTTATTCTCTGGAAATCCGTCAAGGACCGTTTGATTTCTCTTGCTGACCCTTCACCTTATGCAACGGATTTCATGGCATTGACCATTCAGCTCACGTTATTGCTGGTCTGGAAACGCTATCAAGCTTCTCTTAAAGCTCACCCGGATCAGGCGCGCCTCTTACGGGTTACGCGTTTGGCGCAGGTCGATGCTTTGTTAAAGGCTAAATTCCATGCCGGAAAAATTGCGAATCTCTGAAGTTTGGTTTGATGCTGAAGCGGGAAGGGGCTCAGTCCTTGCTGCGCTTTTCATCCAGATATTCCCTCATTTCTTGAAGGATAGGCAATATTTTTGCGATATTTTCGATGTTGATTTCTTTTGCCATTGTAGTGAAATGCGGTGTGAGGCGTGTTATGGCATCATCACGAAATTTTCGGCCTTCATCGGTTAATATCACGCATTTTGACCGACCGTCTTTCGGGTTGGGAGTGAGAAGAACCAAACCCGCTTTTTCAAGCCCTGCAAGGGTATGGGTCATTGTTGTCTTCGGGACCTGAAAGGCACGCGCAAGGGCAAGCGGCGTGCATTTATCCCCCCGTCTGACGAGATGATTTAAAACGGCAAAATGTGAGACAAGAAAGCCATCGGGCAATTTCTGTTCAAGCAACCTGCCGGATAACTGCCCCAGAATGGCAATTTCATTGAAGAAGTTAAAAAACAGGTTTGTTGTTTTGTCGGGGTTATCCAATTTTTGCCTCCAAGGGCCAGCGAGGGCTAGGGTCTACTTTGGGGCCGTAACCAATGCGCGCAAACATCTGAACGGTGCCTCCTTCTGGTGCAAGGCGGCCATGTATTTTACGATAAATTTCAGACATTTCAGCATATTCCTGCAATGCCTGACTTAAGGGTTGAATACCAAGACCGAGCATAGCGGCTGAAAGATTGAGGCGCAACCAGTCTGCACCCGCAGCAATCTGGTCTTTTCGGGTATTGGTCTTGCTGATAAGCCAGATATGGCCCATTGCCGTATCAATTGTGGCATAAAGCGCATTCAAACCGGCTTTGTAGGCAGAAGAACTGGGGTCTATTGCAAGCTCTCTGTTAAACAGACCTGCAAGATGAAGAGATTCAAACATGGGGCCGGTAAAATCAATCCCATCGGGGTTTGCATCAACTTCAGTATGGCCGATACGGAAGAGATCAACACTTTCCTGATAGGTGCGCGGTGTTTCAATTTCTATCTGCATGGCACGGTGAGACAGTTCGCGAAAATATGCGATGTCGGTGGGGCGTACGGACCCGCCGAATTTTGTACCGGCATTCACACTGGCCCTTAGTTTATCAAGGATACTGGGCATGACCGGGGAAGAGATGTCAAAGGGTTCCTTCAAGGACCGCCGTTCCAGAACATAGGCAAAGAGCGGGTCGGCCTTGACGAGCTTATCGCGGACAAAACGCAGATGGGCGATCGGGCGTTGATCTAGCCCTGACCCCTTTTGCCCTTCGGGAAAGAGGGTTTGCTGGACAAGGTATCCATCCTGTGCGGCTGCCATGCGCAAGAGTTCAAGAAAACAGCCCAGACCGATTGTAATTTGTCGATCAAACGGGTCGGTTTCAGGCAGGAGCCTTTCGGTATCGGCATAAAGGGTGATTTCATTATCGCGCGATAAATCAACTTTCCAGGGTTGGCGGTTATGTGGGTTGGGTGCAAGGAGAGCATAAGAAAGCGCACGCCGACGCGGTTCACTGTACTTTCCTGCATCTGTCCATGGGAGTTGTGCGGTTTTGGGCATACGGCTGACAGTGTAGCCCGTAAAACTGATTGCAGAGAGAATGACGCCCCCGCCAATGAGGGATAAGACTTTACGGCGCGATATGGTCATGATCGGAAACCTTATTTAGTGCAATATGGTGCTAAATATAATGCGATATCGTACAAATGTCAAGGAGGGGAAGAGGTATCGTTTTTCTGTACCAAAATGGCGCTAACCACAGGGGGCCTGAGCGCAGGCTGACCAGCCCCTGTGGTTAGCATATTTCCTGATCCAAGCTTTAAAGCAGATAAAGATTTTGTCACACTGGCGAAGGACAGCATGACGATGCTTTACCTTGTCCCAGGTTGGCTTTTAAAGGCTTACCAGACCTTATAGGGCAGGAATTTACCGCTCATTTTCACTTCAATGCGGTCGCCTTTGGGATCGGGGATTTTTTCAACGGACATGTCAAAATCAATCGCACTCATAATGCCGTCTCCACCTTTTTCCTGAATCAGCTCTTTCAGTGTGGGGCCGTATACGCCCACAACTTCATAGAAGCGATAGATGCAAGGGTCAGTCGGGATGGTCTGGTCAAACACTTTGGTCGGATATTGCGTCAGCACATCTTCTGCTTCTGCGGGTAAGCCCAGTGTTTCAACCACGATGGCGGCTTTTTCTGGCGGGAAGGTGTTCATGCCCAGACAGGCCGAAGTCGTAAAAACTTCAGACAAGCCAACGGCGTTCGCCAGATCAGCCCAGGAGATGCCTTTTGCCTTTTTGGCTTCAAAAATCATTTCGGTAACGTCAAGTTTATTCATTGTTGTTTTCCTTTGGTGTTCACCCGACCGTTTTTAATTTCGATCGGGTCGTTGTTGTTTCAGGTGTTGTTTTTTGAAGGGGGTTTACTTCAAGGGGGTATCGACTTTCGCTTTCGGGCGTTACTTCTTCATCTGCGATTTTCTTGGACCGGGTGGTCAGGAAATCGACCAGATGGTTACGAATGTCGTAATAGCCCTCAAAATGCACGATATCTGCCCGGTTGCGCGGGCGTGGAATATCGACCACAACGCTTTCGGCTATTTTCGCCTTTGGGCCGTTGGACATGAGCAGGATTTTATCGGCCAGCAAAATGGCTTCATCCACATCATGGGTGATCATGAAGACGGTCTGTTCTGAAGCCGACCAGATGCGGATCAGTTCTTCCTGAATGGTGCCGCGTGTCAACGCATCAAGGGCGCCGAAAGGTTCATCAAGCAGCAGAAGCTTGGGTTGGATGGCAAAGGCCCGCGCGATGGAGACACGCTGGCGCATGCCGCCGGACAATTGCGAGGGTTTGCGTTGTTCCACCCCATCGGACAGGCCGACCATATTGAGGAATTTCAGGGAATGTTCCTCAACTTGTGCCTTACTCCATTTCGGGTAACGCGCCTTGACGCCGAACATGACGTTCTTAAGGGCGCTCATCCACGGCAGGAGGGAATAGTTTTGAAAAACCACCCCCTGATCCAGACTGGGACCGGCAACTTCCTTGCCGTCCATTGTTACAGCGCCGCATGACGGGCTGTCCAACCCGGCAAGGATATTCATGATGGTGGATTTCCCACAACCGGAATGCCCGATGATGCAGATGAATTCTCCCTTCTTGATATCGAAATTCACATTTTCGAACACGGTAAGAGGCTCGCCGCCATCAGGGCTGGGGTAACGCTTGGCCAGACCATCAATTTCAAGAAACGGTTGTTGCATTTTCAGTCTCCTATTCCTGATATTGAACCATCTTCTGCACAAGCCCGAAGGCGTAGTCCAAAAGCATGCCAACCACACCGATGGTCAGGATTGAGAAAATCACACTGGTCAGGTCAAGGTTGTTCCATTCGTTCCACACGTAGTAGCCAACGCCTGTCCCGCCGACGAGCATTTCGGCGGCCACAATCACCAGCCATGCAATGCCGATGGAAATACGCATCCCCGTCAAAATCGTCGGGGCGGCAGCGGGAAGAATGACCAGAAAGGCAGTGCGCAAGGTGGAAAGTTCATGCGTTTTGGCAACGTTGACCCAGTCTATGCGCACATTGGCAACGCCAAAGGCCGTGTTGATCAACATGGGCCAGATGGAACAGATGAAAATGACGAAGATGGCGGAAAGTTCACTATCCTTGATAATAAACAGGGCCAGCGGCATCCATGCCAGCGGTGAAATGGGGCGTAAAACCTGAATGAACGGGTCCAGTGCCTTGTGAATGAGCGGTGACATCCCAATCATAAAACCGATGGGAATGGCAATCAGGGCAGCGAAGAAATAACCGGTCAGAACGCGGTATAAGGAATATGCGACCTGAATGCCGATGCCCTTGTCATTGGGACCGGCATCGTAAAACGGGTCGGAAAGTTCCTCGAATGCCTTGCCGATAATCTGGGAAGGCGGGGGAACGCGGGCCTCCTGGTCCGCGCCTCCCATCAGTCGCTCATACTCAGTCATGTCACGGGCAGATTTCACGCTGGGCGTGAGACCTTCCCACAGTCCCATGGTCAAAACCAGAAAGACAAAAGAAAGGATCACTGCTTTGACTTTGAGTGAAGCAGTCATGTGTTATGCCCTCGTAATTGCGAAGCTCTTGGCATATTCTTCCGGTTTGGCCGGGTCGAACGTTTTGCCCATGATGGTATAGCTTTTGTAGGTTTCCTTCGGCGTATCCATGCCGAGGTCCTTCATGATCTTGCCGCAATCACTGGTCAGGTAGACCTGTTCGGCAATTTTCTTGTAATCCACATCGCCTTCGATATAGCCCCAGCGTTTCATTTGCGTCAAAATCCAGACGCCCATGGAATGCCAGGGGAACGGGTCGAAATCAATACGGTCCGGCACATCCTGCACCCCGCCCAAACCATCGGCATAACGCCCGGTCATGACCTGTTCCACCACGGGGACGGGCTGGTTGAGGTAGTTCTTCGGTGCAATGGCGGCTGAAATTTCCTTACGGTTTGCCTTGTTGGAAGCATATTGGGTGGCATCTACCAATGCTTTTAGAAGGTTGCCATATGTGTTGGGCATGGTTTCGGCAAATTCCTGAGAGCAGGCAAAGGCGCAACAGGGATGCCCATCCCAGATGTCTTTGGTCAGTTTATGAATAAAGCCGACTTTTTCCCAGACAGCACGCTGGTTGAACGGGTCGGGGGAAAGGTAGCCATCAAGGTTACCTGCGCGCAGGTTTGCAACCATCTCGGGCGGCGGAACCACACGGATTTGAATGTCCTTATCCGGGTCAAGACCGTATTCCGCCACGTAATAGCGTAGCAGGAAGTTATGCATGGAATATTCAAAAGGTACCCCGAACTTGAAGCCTTTCCATTTGCTCGGGTCATCATTTTTGTCTTTGTGATCGTTATGCAGAACAATCGCCTGACCGTTGATGTTTTCCACTGCGGGCATCAGAAAGGGAACGGCTGTAGATCCCGCCCCCATGGTAATGGCAAGAGGCATGGGGGTCAGCATGTGCGATGCGTCATATTCCTTGTTCAAAGATTTATCACGCGCAACAGCCCAACCGGCTGTTTTGATGACATCTACATCAAGGCCGTATTTTTCATAAAAACCCAGAGGCTTTGCCATGATGATGGGAGTTGCGCATGTGATGGGCACAAAGCCGACCTTCAGTTTTGATTTTTCAGGCTTGCCCAGATTGTCAAGAATGGCTGCCTTTGCTGCTTCCATGGGGAAGACAGAACCAAGGGCAGCGGCCAAGCCACCTGTCCCCAGCATTTTGGCAAAAGAACGGCGTGTGATTTCATTATGCCCGAAAACAGAACGGACGATGGCGCTTTCAACAGCACGTTCCATCAATTTTTCGCTGCTGGAAAATGTTTCAGGTTCATGAGGTGACGCATTATGTTGATGCGTTGAGGTGCAGGCATCGCATTCACAGCCTTTGCTGTGGCGCAGGTCCTTGTCACCATCAAACGGGTTTCCTAAACTTTTGGAGGCCATAAGCTATTCCCTTTTCATTTATGCGTTAAATCAAAATAACGCTTCTATAGGAGCAACCCTTGTGCCAACTTGCGGGAGCTGAAATTATTGTTTTATATCAATTAGTTATGTTGATTTTTGCATATTTTTAGAATTTACTATTTTTCGTAATTTACATTTAAATATAAAAAAATTATGATTTATCGTAAATTTAAACAGGTGTTTCCATGCATTCCAAAGTCTCGCCTTTTAGTATTCTTAAAGCAGGCTATGAGAAATCCGCCCTTGCTCAAATGGTTGTCTCTCTTGCTGAGAACAAGATTTCATATGCGAACGAGGCGGCGTTGGCTTTTCTCAAATGCCGTGCGGATGCTTTATCCAAGATCCGCTTTACATCTCTTTTTCATGATGATTATGAAAGCCTGCATATCTTTACCGAAGCGATCCTGACCTATCATCATGCCTATTCGCGTAGTTTGCCCCATCCTCTTGAGCCGGAGGTGAAGGTTGAATATTACGGCATTCATTGTCCGCTAGAGGGGAAAAGCTATATCCATTTAACCATCTTCAACCTTGATGATTTTCATAAACGCCAAGTGGATAGCGAGGCTGATAATTATCAACGCCAAGGCTATGAGGAATGGCGCAGGGTGGAGCGTTTCTTTCGCGAGATCGAACTTCAGAACCAGATGATCCTGAAAGCGGCCGGGGAGGGAATTTACGGTGTGAATGCAGAAGGGATTACGATTTTTGTCAATCAGGCGGCTGAAGAAATGCTGGGATGGACGGAAAGTGAGCTTGTGGGTCATGATATGCATTCACGTGTCCATTTTGCCCATCCTGATGGAAGTCATTATCATAATGAGGATTGCCCGATTTATGCGGCTTTCCGGCTAGGGAAAGTCACCCATGTGGATGATGAGGTTTTCTGGCGCAAGGATGGCAGTGCCATTCAGGTTGATTACACAAGTACGCCCATCATTGATAATGGTGATAACATTGGTGCCGTGATTGTGTTTCGCGATGTCACGCAACGCAGGCACCGCGAAGAACAGTTGCGCCTTGCCCTTGAAGAAAATGCCCGTCTGCGCAACAGGCTGGAACAGGAAAATGCCTACCTTCAGGAAGAAATTCGCATTCAGGCCAATGCCAGTGGGATTATTGGTAAATCACCTGCCATTCAACATATTCATAAACAGATCGATCTGGCTGCACCAACCGATGCCAGCATTCTGGTGACAGGTGAAAGCGGCACCGGGAAGGAACTGATTGCCCATGCCTTGCATGAGGCTTCACGCAGAAGCAAGAACCCCATGATACGGGTCAACTGTGCGGCCATTCCGCGCGAGCTGTTTGAAAGTGAATTTTTCGGTCATGCAAAAGGGTCTTTTACCGGGGCATGGAAAGACCGTGTCGGGCGTTTTGAATTGGCCGATGGGGGAACGCTTTTTCTGGATGAGGTGGGGGAAATTCCGCTTGAGCTACAATCCAAACTGCTGCGTGTCCTTCAGGAACAGGAATTTGAACGTGTCGGGGAAGACCGCACGCGTAGCGCCGATGTACGCCTGATTTGTGCAACAAACCGTGACCTGAAAAAAGAGGTGGAGAAAGGACATTTTCGCGAGGATCTTTACTTTCGCCTCAACGTCTTTCCGATTGATTGCGCCCCTTTGCGCAAACGCCGCGAAGACATTCCACTTCTGGCAGAACATTTCCTCAAGCAGGCATCGGAGCGCCTGAATATCGCCAAGCCATCCCTCACTGTTGGCAATATTAATGCGTTAAAAGCCTACGATTGGCCCGGCAATGTGCGGGAATTGCAAAACGTCATTGAACGTGCCGCTATTCTGGCCACTAAAGGGCGCATGGTTCTGACCTTGCCGCAGATAGATTTCTCTGATCAAGGCAGCATTGCGCAATCAGTCCATGAGGGGCGTTATCTGAAGGATCATGATGATCATAAAATTTTGACCGTTCGGGAGTTGGCCGAACTGGAAAAGGAAAATATCAAACGCGCGCTTGCCAAATGTCACGGGCGTGTTTCCGGCCCGTTGGGGGCTGCGGCTTTGTTGAATGTCAAGCCAACAACTCTTTATTCCAAAATCAATAAGCTTGGTCTCAAATAATGCCAGTGTGACGATGTTGTCTTATCCTGAGTTGGCGTTAATTTATAAAATACAGGTAAAATGTTGGACAAAGTGCCAAAGTATTTTAACTTAAGCGTTCACAATGTTTGGGAATGTAAATGCTGAGGTTCTTGATGGAATATCGGGTATTAAATTTGGGAGATAGGGCACTTACCTTTGAATTTGGTTCTGTCATTTCCAAATCTGTGAACCATCATGTTTTGGGAGTGCATGCCCACCTTAAGGAACGGATTGCACAAGGCGTGGCTCCAGGGTTGATTGAAAGTGTACCAACCTTTCGCTCCCTCACTATACATTTTGATCCTCTGTTATTATATCCCGAAGATGTCGAGGAACTGGTCGCCCCTTATATTGCGGCAGAGCAAGCAGACCTGTCCGCAGCAACCTGTTGGTCTTTCCCCGTTTGTTATGAAGAGGAATATGCACCTGATCTGGAAGACGTTGCGCGTCAATCAGGCCTGACAACGGCTGAGGTGGTCAAGCGTCATCTGGCACAGACTTATGATGTGTTCATGTTGGGCTTTTTGCCCGGGTTTGCGTTTATGGGCCTGTTGGATGAGCTTCTCAGGATGCCACGCAAGGCAACGCCTCGCACGGCTGTGCCGCAGGGTTCTGTTGCTATTGCAGATCAACTGACGGCTGTTTATCCATCGGTCAGTCCGGGCGGCTGGAACCTTATCGGCCAGACACCCATTCGGTTTTTCGCTGCCCAAAATGATGGATTTGCCTTGTTGAAACCGGGGGACAAGGTTGCGTTCCATAAGGTTGGGGCAAGTGAATTTTCCAAAATCAGCGCTGCGATCCATTGTGGAGAATATGCCACTCACGAACAATGTCAGTTAAAAGGGCAGGCGTGATGGTAGCTTGTCTAGAAATTGTTTCACCGGGTTTTCAGTCTGCCATTCAGGATATGGGGCGCTGGGGATATCAGGAACTGGGGGTGCCGATCTGTGGGACAGTAGCGCCACACTGGCTGGAGCTGGGTAATTTTCTGGTGGGAAATTCACCCGATGCGCCTGTTATAGAATTTCGCGCCTTGGGGCCGACCTTACGGGCGGAGGAAAAACCTGTCAAAGTGGCTGTTTGCGCAAGTGTGAAGCTGGAAGTCACGATAAAGTCAGACGCCGGTAGTCAGACGCGCAAATTGGCAGGTTGGCGCAGTTTCACACTAAAACCCGGTGAGGAATTAAAGGTTGGGGCAACGGAAGCTTCTGCGGTTGGGGTGATCGCCCTTTCTGGCGGTATTGCCGTTGAGCCGGTTTTGGGCAGTGTGGCTACTTATGCGCGCTCTGCCATTGGTGGCTTAAAGGGGCGCATGTTGGAAGCTGGTGACAGGGTTGCATTGGGCGCGCGCGCGGCGGAACTTGCCAATGAACCTGACAAGGTGCTTCCTTCACCTCCAACAACACAAGGGGGGTGTGTCCGTGTTGTTTTGGGGCCGCAGAATGATTATTTTACCCAACAGGCTCTCAATGATTTTGTGACCAGTGATTTTACGGTTTCAAAAGCAAGTGACCGGATGGGGGCGCGGCTGGAAGGGCCGGTTCTGAAACACAGGCCGGATAAGGGGGCGGAAATTGTATCTGATGGTGTTGTCCCCGGTGCCATTCAGGTGCCGGGCAATGGCAGCCCCATTGTTCTGTTAAATGATGGTCAAACGGTTGGTGGATACCCCAAAATAGCCACGATTATTTCATCGGATTTGCATTTGGTCGCCAATGCACTTCCGGGAAAAATTATCCGTTTTACAGAGGTAAGCGCCCATGAGGCTTGTGAGATTGCAAGGCAGGAACACCATGGGTTGGAAAGATTGAAAAATTCTGTCGTTTCGGCAAGTGCGAACGGGTTTGTAAACTTGAAAGCCCTTTACGAAGAAAATTTGCTTAGCGGGGTGGTTGATATGTCATGCCCGGACCATTTTCCCGGACATCTGGAAGGTTGACGAACAATGACGAAAATAAATTTGAATGCCGATCTTGGCGAAAGCTTTGGTGCGTATAGGATGGGAGATGATGAAAGGCTGCTCCAGTCTATCTCATCTGCCAATATTGCCTGCGGTTTTCATGCGGGTGATCCTGTTGTTATGCAAAAAACAGTTGCTTGTGCCATCGAACACAAGGTTTCTGTTGGCGCTCATCCCGGCTATCCGGATTTACAGGGCTTTGGGCGCCGGGCCATGAATATGTCTCAGGAAGAGGTCTATGCCATGGTTGTATACCAAATCGGTGCGCTGTCGGCTTTTGCCGCGACAATGCAGGCAAAAGTCTCTCACGTTAAACCGCATGGGGCGCTGAGTACATTGGCCTGTGAAGACGCAGAACTGGCAGAGGTGATCAGCCGTGCCGTCAAGGCGGTGGACCGGGAGCTAATCCTTTTGGCGCCGGCCCTTTCTGAACTTTCAACAGCCGGTAAAAAGACGGGGCTATGTGTTGCAGAAGAAATGTTCGCGGACCGTGCCTATACGGATAAAGGCACGCTGCTCAGCCGGAAGATTGAAGGTTCCGTCATCCATGATGCCAAAGAATGCCTTGAGCGCACCTTGGAAATGGTTGAACGTGGCGGGCTGATAACCCATGAAGGGAAGCTTCTGAAAACGGAAATCCATAGCATTTGTGTTCATGGGGACACACCGCAGGCTTGTGAAAGTGCAGCTTATATCAAGGCAGGTTTACAGGAAAACGGATTGCAGGTGGTGCCGCTTGACCAAATGGAGCTTTAACCCCGCTATAGCCATTTACGGTTTGACCAGCAGTTGCGTGCGTTCACTGGAAAAGCTGGTGATGCCATATTCAATCGGTTTTGAAACCACGTCCACATCCACGCTTTCAGTTTGAAGGATGGGCTTGTTTTTGGCTTGTTTTAACAATCCAGCCAGTTTGGCAGAGGGCATTTGGGCGATAATGCGGGTGAATTTTCGGGTGTAGTCACGGACTTCGTAAGCTTTTAGGCTTTCCGTCAGGGATTTTTTTTCTGCAAAAATTTTTTCAATGCCCTGAAAACGTTCTTCCGGCAGGTAGCTGATGGAATGGGCAAGGGGGATACCATCTGCGATGCTGAGCGATTCCAGACGAATCACCGGTGTGGCCGGGCGGATTTGAAGATTACGCGCGATGGTTTTGGATGCTTTTTCAACCGATGCCTTGATCAGGCTTTTATCCGGCATGCGGTGACGGCTGGAGACAATTTGTGAAAAACGCGTGCGGCTACCCAGCGGATAATCCAGAATGACTTCCTGCACAAATGTGCCGCGCCCTTGTTCAACCCGGGTCACATTTGAATCGGTTAAGGCCTTGATAGCATTGCGTACCGTATGGCGGTTGACATGAAACCGTGCCGCCAATTCCATTTCCGTTGGTAGTTTTTCTCCAGGTTTGAACAAGCCTTGGGCAATATCTCGCAAAAGCTGTCGTTCAATCTGTTTCCAGATGGCTTCGCCTTTTTCCCACTCCATTTTCCAACCCTTTTTTAGGCGTCATAAAAGCTTCAACAAGTCGCTCTTGCCTTGTCTGTCATGTGAGGTATAACAGTGAAAGATATAGATGTCTAGACAAATTTAATATTTGTCCATAAGGAGAAAACATGTCCGTCAATCCGCAACAAAATCAGCAGGCAATAGAAAAACGTCAGCATTGGATTTCCATTCTGTCGCGATCCAATGCAACGGAATTACAGGCCTTTCTTGCAGAGTTTTCTCAAGTCCCTACACATAGAACTCTGCGTGAACCGGAAACGGGGTTGGTGATGGTGCGCGGGCGTGCAGGGGGCAGTGGTCAGCCGTTCAATCTGGGCGAAGCGAGTGTGACGCGTTGTTCCATTTCTTTGCAAAGCGGGGAGGTCGGGCATGCTTATGTCACAGGTCGTGATCGTACACATGCACAACTGGCCGCTCTTTTTGATGGACTGTTACAACACCCAGATTGGCATTTATCTATTATGGAACAGGTGATCTGCGTGATTGAAAACCGTCTGAAGACAGAACGGGGGCTACGCAAGGCAAAGGTTGCTGCCACGAAAGTTGATTTCTTTACGATGGTCAGAGGAGAAGACGAATGAGTTTTTCCAATGGCGCAGCCCTGAAAGGTTTTCAAAATCCGACATTCGATGCCACGACTGTTTTTCGCAAAGTGCTGGAAGTCATGTCTCGCCCCGGTCAGGTAGAGGAAATCTCCGATCTTTGTGAAGTGCCGCAAGGGCTGAATGCGACAACAGCAGCCCTTTTGTTAAGCCTGACAGATATGGAAACACCGGTTTGGCTGGATACACAGATGAACAGGGCGCAGGTGCGTGATTTTCTGAACTTTCACACAGGCTGTCGCATTGTCGATGGGGTGGAAGAAGCCCACTTTCTGGTGGCAGATGTTCAGACACCGACCGATTGTTTTGAGAATGTAAGTGTAGGAACGGCAGAATTTCCGGATCGCTCGGCAACATTGCTGATCGCGGTTCCTGAGATGGCAGGGGAGGGGAGCCTGATGTTGCGCGGCCCCGGCATTCAACATGAATGCAGGCTTTCCCTTCCTTCGGTTCCTAAGACGTTTTGGCAGTGGCGGGCAGAAAAAAACAGTAATTTTCCTTGCGGGATTGATTTGATTTTTGCCGGGCCAAAAGAAATTTGTGCGTTACCCCGAACCACTGAAGTGGAGTTTTAAGGATGTATGTTGCTGTTAAAGGTGGGGAAAAGGCGATTGAGAATGCCCATAAACTTTTGGCTGAAGACCGCCGTGGAAACAAGGATGTTGCCGAGCTTCAAACCGAACAGATTGCGCAGCAGTTGAGCCTTGCTGTCAGCCGAGTGATGGCGGAAGGGTCTTTGTATGATGAAGGTTTGTGTGCCTTGGCGATCAAACAGGCCCGTGGGGATATGATTGAGGCCATCTTTCTGGTGCGTGCCTATCGCACGACCTTGCCCCGTTTTGGCTATAGCAAGCCGTTGGATACAGCGTCCATGCAGGTGGATCGCCGCATATCTGCAACCTTTAAGGATTTACCCGGTGGGCAGGTGTTGGGCCCAACGTTCGATTATACCCATCGATTGATTGATTTTTCGTTGGATGGTGAAGATGAAGAGCCGGTGCAAGCTTCCTCTTCACAAGGCGATGTGGATGAGGCCATGCCGCGTGTTCTGGACCAGCTATTGAACAATGAAGGATTGATTCAGCAGGAACAAAGGGCCATGGCGGAAGATACCGCCCCGGTTGGTGACCTGACACGCGAACCATTGGACTTTCCGGCTGATCGCGATATTCGCCTGCAAAACCTTGCGCGCGGAGATGAAGGGTTTGTTTTGGCGTTGGGCTATTCGACCCAACGTGGCTATGCCCGCAATCATGCCTTTGTCGGTGAAATTCGTTTTGGGCAAGGGGCTTTGGTTATTGAACCGGAAGAGCTTGGTTTTCCCATTGATATCGGGGATATCGCATTAAGCGAATGTGAAACGGTGAACCAGTTTCAAGGTTCTAAAAAAGAACCCCCACAGTTCACCCGTGGTTACGGCCTTGCTTTTGGGCAGAATGAACGCAAGGTGATTTCCATGGCGCTGGTGGATCGGGCCTTGCGCGCACGTGAAATGGGCGAAGATATAGTTGCTCCGGCGCAGGATGAGGAATTCGTTCTTTCCCATAGTGACAATATTCAGGCAACCGGTTTTGTTGAACATATCAAGCTGCCCCATTATGTGGACTTTCAGTCAGAATTGGAACTGGTACGCCGGATGTGCCGGGATAGCGCGTTGAAAAATGAAAATGAGGCGGCGGAGTAAAGGTCATGGATGCATATAATTTTGCCTATCTGGATGAACAAAGCAAACGCATGATCCGCCGTGCCATTTTAAAGGCGGTTGCCATTCCCGGCTATCAGGTGCCTTTTGCGGGGCGTGAAATGCCGATGCCTTATGGTTGGGGAACGGGCGGCGTACAGGTAACCGCTTCGGTTCTGGGGCCTGATGATGTGTTAAAGGTCATTGACCAAGGCAGTGACGATACCACGAATGCGGTGAGCATTCGCCGCTTCTTTGCCCGTACCGCACAGGTGGTGACGACAGAAGATACGCTAAAGGCCACAATCATCCAGACTCGTCACCGCATACCGGAAACACCGTTGGGGGAACATCAAATTCTTGTCTATCAGGTGCCAATCCCCGAACCTTTGCGTTTTCTGGAACCGCGTGAACCGGAAACCCGTAAAATGCACGCGCTGGAAGAATACGGCCTGATGCATGTGAAGTTATATGAAGACATCGCCCGCCACGGCCATATTGCGACAACCTATGCATATCCTGTTCAGGTGAATGCCCGTTATATGATGGATCCTTCGCCGATCCCTAAATTTGATAATCCCAAAATGAATATGTGTCCGGCGTTACAATTGTTTGGCGCAGGCCGGGAAAAACGGATTTATGCCATCCCGCCTTATAGCCGTGTGGAAAGTCTGGACTTTGAAGACCATCCCTTTGAGGTTCAGAAATGGGATGAAAACTGCGCACTCTGTGGGGCGCAAGATACTTTTCTTGATGAGGTCATTCTGGATGATCAGGGCCAGCGCATGTTTGTCTGTTCCGACTCAAATCATTGTAATGAACGTCAGAAACAAGGCTATGTCGGTACTCAGGAGGCCGCTCAATGACGATGATATCAGATAGTCTTTTAGCTGTTAAAGATCTGACACTCATGTATGGAGATCGTGTGGGGTGCAAGGATGTGTCCTTTGATCTCTTTCCCGGTGAAGTTCTCGGAATCGTGGGGGAATCAGGGTCAGGGAAATCGACCCTGCTGAATTGTATTTCCGGTCAGATGAAACCTACATGGGGAACGGTGCAGTACAACACCCATGCAGACGGGGTACGTGATTTGTTTGGGGAAATGTCGGAACCTGAACGCCGTTTTCTGATGCGCACAGACTGGGCTTTTGTCCGGCAAAACCCGCGTGATGGTTTGCGCATGGGGGTAAGTGCCGGGGCTAATATCGGGGAACGACTGATGGGTGTGGGCTGGCGCCATTACGGTCAAATCCGTCAAAATGCACTGGATTGGCTGGGCAAGGTGGAAATTGCAGACGAGCGACTGGACGATTTGCCGTCTACTTTTTCAGGTGGCATGCAACAACGCCTTCAGATTGCACGTAATCTGGTCAGTGGTCCCCGTCTGGTCTTTATGGATGAACCGACCGGCGGGCTGGATGTGTCTGTACAGGCCCGACTTTTGGATTTGTTGCGCGGTCTGGTGCAGGATTTGGGCTTGTCCGTTGTCATTGTAACGCACGATCTGGCGGTAGCACGGCTTTTGTCCCATCGTTTGATGGTCATGCAGCAAGGGTGTGTGGTGGAAAGTGGCCTGAGCGATCAGGTGTTAGACGACCCTCAGCACCCATACACCCAGCTTCTTGTTTCTTCTATTTTGCAGGTCTAGGGTCTGTTGACAAATAAAACACCACCACGGTTGAGACGTACATAGCGCAAGGTTAGGAAGGAGGAGGAAGAACATGTCATTCATATTCGACGACGATAGACGCGGCCTTGCGCTATGTACGTCCAATCCCAGAGGGACGGGTCGCTTTTTTGGACCGGATGTCGTCGCACACGGTTTGTGTGGGGGTGGCCACACGGCACCGCGTGCTCCTAACCGGTATAAAAAATCGATCCCGCCGTGGCGGTGTTTTATTTGTCAACAGACCCTAGGATTTTAAAAATGACGCAAATGCTTCATGTGGAAAATGTCGCCAAAAACTTTACCCTGCATACGCAAGGAGCTTTGACTATTCCGGTTTTTGAAGGGATTGATTTTACTTTAAAGGCCGGGGAATGTACGGCTCTGACAGGTGCTTCCGGTAGCGGGAAAAGTACTTTTATGCGTATGATCTATGCGAACTATTTATGTTCCCAAGGCCATATTCATGTCCGCCACAAGGGTGATTGGGTGGATATGGCCACAGCTTCTGCTCATCAGGTCATTGATATCCGCCGTCACACGATGGGATATGTCAGCCAGTTCTTGCGTGTCATCCCGCGTGTTGCCTGTCTGGATATTGTTGCCGAACCTCTTATCGCGACTGGAATGGAACGTGCGCAGGCACAGGAAAAGGCAAAAGTTTTGCTGGAACGTTTACACATCCCTCAAGCGCTGTGGTCGCTTTCACCACTGACCTTTTCAGGCGGGGAGCAACAGCGGGTCAATATCGCGCGTGGGTTTGTGATGGACTATCCGCTTATGCTGCTGGATGAACCAACTGCCTCTTTGGATGTACAAAACAGACGGACCGTTCTGGATTTGATTGAAGAAGCCAAAGAACGCGGCTGTGCGATTTTGGGAATTTTCCATGATCAGGAGGCGCGTGAAAGCGTGTGTACTGGTTGTTTTGATGTCACAGAATATCGGGTGTAAAAAATGGAAGAACAGATTTTTACGAATGCCGTGATCGTTATGGCGAATGAAACTGTCCAAGGTACGTTGGTTCTGCGTGATGAGCGGATTTACGATATTTCACCGGGAAATTCCGCTTTGCCAGTGGCCATTGATATGGGTGGGGATCTGGTGATGCCGGGGTTGGTGGAACTGCATACCGATAATCTGGAAAAGCATATGACGCCGCGGCCCAAAACCGAATGGCCCTCTTTGGCTGCGATTATTGCCCATGACAATCAGGTGGCGGGTGCAGGCATTACAACAGTTTTTGATGCAATTTCCGTTGGGGATGTCAAAGATGGAAGCGCGCGTATTAAGCGCTTGCAGGAAATGGTTGACGGATTGGCACATACCAAAAAGGAAAACCTGTTGCGCGCTGATCATTTGATTCATTTGCGTTGTGAAGTCAGCTATCCGGCCATGCAGGAAACGTTGGACCATTTATGTGATAACGAACTGGTTAAAATGTTTTCGGTTATGGATCACACGCCGGGCCAGCGACAGTTTGTGAGTCTGGAAGCCTATTATATTTATTATCAGGGGAAATATGGCCTTAGTGATGAGGAAATGGAAACATTCATTGCTCAGCGCAGACAGGACCAGCAACGTTACAGCGCTGAGAACCGCCAATATGTTGTGCAAACCGCTCATCGAAAAAAACTGGCACTGGCCAGTCATGATGATGCCACCAAAGACCATGTGGCGGAAGCTGTGACGGACCGCATGACGGTGGCCGAATTCCCCACAACGCTGGAAGCTGCCAAGGAATCTCATGAACAGGGATTGGCTGTGATGATGGGAGGCCCCAATCTGGTGCGCGGGGGCTCGCATTCGGGCAATGTGGCGGCCGGTGATCTGGCAAAAGGCGGGTATCTGGATATTCTTTCCAGTGATTATGTCCCGCACAGTTTGTTGCATGGTGCGATTTTACTGTATGAAAATTTTGAAGGATATGACCTGCCCAGAGCCATTCGCGCGGTAACCAAGACGCCGGCAGACAGTGTTGGCCTGACGGACCGTGGGGAAATAGCCATTGGAAAACGCGCAGACCTGATCCATGTGCATCATTCTCCCCACCATCCGGTTATTCGCGGGGTTTGGCGGGAAGGCAAAAGGGTTTCCTGATATGTCAACGGGACGCTTGTTTCTGGTCGTTGGTCCCAGCGGGGCGGGAAAAGATACGTTGCTGGATGCTGCACGTGTATATTTTGCCAAAAATGAGAAGGTCCGTTTTCCACAAAGGTATATTACCCGTTCAGCAGCGGCCGGAGGCGAAAATCACATTGAAATCAACTATGATGATTTTGCCCGTTTAAAGGAAGAAGATGGTTTTGCCTTTTTTTGGGAGGCACATGGTTTGAAATATGCCATTCCCAAAGAGGTGGAGGCAGACCTGCAAAATGGTTTGAATGTGGTTGTCAATGTTTCGCGCGGCGTGATTGATGATGTGCGCGAAACCTATAGGGATGTCAGCATCCTTTCCATCACAGTATCTCCTGAAGAATTGGAAAAACGCCTTTATGCCCGGGGACGTGAAAGTAAGGATACAATTGCCCGCCGTTTGGCCCGTGCTCAGGCTTATCGGGTTGAGGGCCGTGATGTGATTGAAATAGATAACAGTGGTTCGTTGGAGCCCGCAATCAAGCGCTTTATTGGCCTTCTTGAAGGCGATAGCGTTTGAGCAGGTGAAAGGGCTTTCCTTGGCCGGGGTCGCCAAACAGGCAAATTTCGTTGATGTCAAAAGAGGAGGAACAGAGCGGGCCAATCAGGTTGGTGATCGCATTTTCCACGCGCGTTAGGTCATCTATCGATAATTTATTGGTCAAGGTCAGGTGGAAGCGAAATTCTTCCATCACATAGGGGTAGCCCCAGCTTTGCAACAGCTCTTCCTGACGTGGCGTTAAACCGTTTTTGCGCCTTCGTTCCAGTTCTTCGGTTTGCGGTGGTGCACGAAAGTGATCCAGCGTTTCAACACAAGAGGCGGCAAGTTTTGCAAGCTTGCCATGGTTGTCTTGGGGGCACAGGGCGAGGAAGGAGCCTATTTTCTTTAGTGCCAAAGCTCCACAGGAGATGGGGGCAAGCGTTGAGGCACAATGTTGAATAGCCCTGTCCAACTGGTCAAAAACTGTGGTGTCTTTCAAGTAAAAGGGGGGCTTGAGTGTGCCATGAAATCCGTAGCGTGACGGGGCTGTTGTTATGTTGGCAATTTCTTGTGCACTCAGGCCCGTCATGAGGGGGCGTTCACAGAATTGGCGTTTTTCAGGGTTCCAGCCTAACCAGCTGTTTGCAAAACCCAACAGGGGGGAGTTTGTCTCAGGCGCGTAATAAATGGCGTAACGGCTGTAAATCATATGGGTTAACGCGGATCGTATTTTTGACAGAATGAGGCTGCATCAAGATGGCGGAAATCATCCATTCTGTCTTGTAGTTTGTCGTGAGGCCAGTCCCACCAGGCGATGCGTAGCAGGGCATCCTGTATATCTTGTGCAAAACGCACACGCAACGGTTTTGCCGCGATGCCTGTGACGATGGTGTAGGGCGCGACATCCTTTGTGACAACCGCACCGGACCCGATAACAGCGCCGGTTCCGATACTAATGCCGCCTTGTACAATTGCGCCATGGCCAATCCAGACATCGTGACCAATGGTTAAATGGCGTTCGCGCCGCCAGTCGAAAAAGGCCGGGTCGTCTTCACCTAAATTATAAGCGGCACTGCGGTATTGAAAGTGGTGCATGCTGGGGCGGTCCATGGGGTGCTGGCCCGGGTTGAGCCGGGTATGGGCTGCGATGTTGACGAATTTCCCTATGGTTGTGTAGATGATTTCACTATCGTTAACCACATAGGAATAGTCCCCCATGGTGGTTTCAATGACTTTGGTGCGTTCGCCAACTTCTGTCCATTTGCCCAAGGTACAATTAATGACAAGGGCACTGTTGCTGACGGTGGGGTCTTCGCCCAGTTGTTTCATGACAGCGTTTTCCATTAGATAACCATTTTGCGCAAACGTTGAGACAGAATATCCAGCAAACTGACGGATATGATGACCAACAGCATGACCGCAGCTGTTTCCGCATAATAAAACCCACGGACATATTCCCATAAAACCATGCCGATCCCCCCTGCGCCAACAATGCCTAAAACGGTGGCGGAGCGGACGTTTGATTCAAAACGGTAAAGAGAATAGGAAATCCATAAGGGGAGAACCTGTGGGATGACGCCGTAAATGACTTCCTGTAGGGCGCTTGCCCCTGTTGCGCGAATACCTTCAACCGGGCGGGGGTCAATGGCCTCTACAGCTTCGGAAAACAGTTTGGCCAGAATGCCCGTGGTATGAACCCAAAGGGCCAAAACACCAGCAAAAGGGCCGAGACCAACAGCCACAACAAACAGCATGGCAAAGACCATTTCGTTGATGGCGCGTGCGGCATCCATCAGGCGGCGCACAGGTTGATAGATCCACCAGGGAACAATGTTTTCAGATGATAAAATCCCCAAAGGAATAGAACAGACAACACTTAACGCCGTTCCCCAGATGGCGATCTGGATGGTGACCCAGATTTCACGCAGGTACATTTTCCATTGCGACATATCCGGAGGGAAAAAGCCGGCCGCAAACTGGCTCATATTTTCGGCATTGTCGATCAGGGACAGCGGGCGCATATCCGCGCCTTCCCATGAAACGGAGAGCAAGGCCAAAACAATGGCCCACATTAGCAAACTGGAAAAGGAACGTTTCATGTTCGATGGGGGAAGGTTGACTTGCGTTTGGTGGTGGGCGGAAATCTGTGCGGACATGTTTGAAACCTGTTTTTCGATCACTGTTTGCAAGTGAAAAAAACGGCACCCTTTTTCATGGGGTGCCGTTTTGTGCGTTGATTGCGCTTATTGTGCAGCAACCATGATGGCCAGATCAGACAGTTTTTTGTCGATTTCTGTCACTTTATGCGTTTTTTCTTCTTGGCTGAGGCCTTCGTTTTTCTGAATTTTCAGTTTGTTTTTAAACAGGGCCAGCTGGCGAACAGGGTAAAGCTGCGTGTTGTTGCTTTCCATAAACAGGCCTTGACCGTCAGAGATACCAGCCAGAACTTTACGGGCTTTTTCAGTATCGCCGATACGACCGAAACCGAGGAAGAAAGCCTTGATTTTGGATTTCAGTTCCTTGGACATGTCTTTGCGATAAACCATCGGGTCGGACGGGATCAGCGGTGACGTCCAGATGACTTTGATTTTGGCTGCTTCTTTCGGTGCTTTCAGTTTGGAACGACCGATCTGTTCGGAGTTGTTGGCAGCAACATCAACCTGATTGTGGGCAACAGACATCAGGTTGGTTTCATGGTTGGCATTGCGAACGGTTTTGAAGCATTCTTTAGGGTCTACGTTGTTTTCTGCGAACACGTAATAAGATGGTACCAGAAAGCCGGATGTGGAGTTCGGGTCACCGATGCCAAAGTTCAGGGACTTGTCACACTTGAAGATGTCTTCCAGTTTGTTAATATTCTTGTTGGCGACATTGGTGATGATATGGGAATAATAGCCCTGAGAACCGTCAGCTTTGGAGGTTTGGGCGAAAACTTCACCGCCGGAACGATCAACGGCTTCCATACCGGATTTATTGCCAAACCAGGCCACATGTACTTTGCCGAAACGCATGGCTTCAATCACACCGGCATAATCCGGGGCAAAGAAAGGATTAACTTTCATGCCGATGGTTTTTTCCATCTCTTTCATCAGGGGCAACCACTGTTCTTTCAGGTTGACTGTAGATTCAGTAGAGATGATCCCGAAGTTAATTTCTTTGGGGTCTTCCTGCAACGGTTTGAAAGACATTTCCGCTTGAGCCGGTGCGGTGACGAAAGCCGTGACGGCAATCGCAGCGGATACAAATAGTTTACGGACCATTTGAGATATACTCCTGTTAAGCATCGAAAAAGAAAAGGAATTATTCAGCTAGTGCAAGAGCCGAGGCCTCTTGCGGATAAAGGTCTTCGGTAGGGTCGGGTGCCTCGGTCACTTTTCCGTAGAGTTCAAGGCTGTGATCGCCGTAAAGCTCTTTGAGGAAATCATGTGTCAGTTGTTCGGAAGGGCCGTCAAAAACCACTTGTCCATCACGCAGTGCGATGGTGCGGGGGCAATATTGAATGGCATAATCCACTTGATGAAGAGAGACCAGAACGCTGACCCCGTCTTCTGCATTAACCCGTTTCAATGTTTCCATCACCTTGCGTGAAGAAGCCGGGTCCAGAGAGGCGATAGGTTCATCTGCCAGAATAACCTGTGCCCCTTGCGTGATTGTGCGTGCAATGGCTGCGCGTTGTTGTTGCCCACCGGACAGGGTGGAAGAACGCTGCTGGGCCAGATGGTCAATCCCAACCCTGTGTAGGGCTTCCATTGCACGTTGTTTTTCTTGATGGCTAAAGAGGCACAAAGCGCCGCGCCAGCGCGAAATTTGGCCCAGATATCCCATTAGAACATTGGTCAGGACTGACAGCCGATTGACAAGGTTGAACTGTTGGAAGATAACACCAACTTCGGAACGTGTCTTGCGTACGCCACGGCCTATTTTGCCGTCTTTTTGCATGACTTTGCCCAGAACCTGTATGTGGCTGGGGCTGGCATCTGCGCGAATGAGACCGCTGATGTGACGAAGGAGTGTGGATTTCCCGGAACCGGACGCGCCGATCAGAGCGACCATTTCCCCATGTTTGATAGATAGGGAAACGGATTGAAGCACTTTCTTTTCATTGAAAGATTTGCTGAGCCCCTGTACGTCAATCGCAACCATTCTAAACCACCTTTTAATCTATATGAATTTAGAAGGACTTTAATTGATTTTTGCGACTCCGTTATGATGCCAAATTGACGGTTTTATGACCTCTGCGCAAAAAGGTCTCAACAAGCTCTTGTAGTTGTCTAGACAAGATGCAGTCTGCAAATTAAAGATGGAATGTATCTGCCGGCAGGTTATGTGCAAACAGGCGGGGTGCCATGACGGTTGCAAGTTCCAGAAAAGCTTGTGCCGAAGGTGATAAGGTAACGCCGGAAGGCCAGACAGCACCTATATCCCTTGTTAATTTTAGATTGGAAATCGGGCGGGTCAGCAAAGGTCTGTTACCCAAAGAAGGCAGGGTCAATTTGGGAAGAACCGTCACACCCAGCCCTTGTGCGACCAATGCACCAGCGGTTGACAGGTGAGAAACTTCATACCGGATGGATAAATTTGTTCCGGTTAACGTGCAGGCGGATTCTACAATTTCACGTACCGAGGTTCCTTTGGACATGGCGATGAAAGGGAGCTGGGTCACTTCTTCCCATGAAAAGGATTCTTTTGTTGCCAGTTCGTTTTCAGGTTTGAAAATCACGACAAAAGGGTCATCGGCTAGTTTGCGAAAAGACAATTGGCTGCGGGTGCTGTCTGTCCCAGCGCTAAACCCAAGGTCTGCCTCGCCATTTTCCAGTAGCGAGAGAATGCGATTGTTTAATCCGTCATGAATTTGTACATCAAGATTGGCATATTGGGTCGTGAATTCTTCCAACAGTGCAGGCAGCAATGCAGATGTAATGGACGGAAGACCCGCAATGGATAATTGTCCGCGCCCTTTTTGCAGATATTTATGGAAGTCATTTTCCACTTTTTCAGCGGTCTGGAGGAGACGTTTGCCCAGTTCAATAAGCTTGCGTCCTTGCGGGGTGGGCAGCACATTGCGGGTGCTGCGGTCAAACAGGCGAACGCCCAAAAGACCTTCGATATGGTTGACCTGCCTTGAAAGCTGGGAAGGCGAAATGCCCAAACGTTGCGAAGCAGGGCGGTAGCCATTTTCTTCGGCCACGGCCGTAATGATACGATAATCATCAAGTTTTAAATTATTGCGTTTCATGCAACAATTATTGCTAATTGTTGGTATTAACGCAACGGTTTTCCTTTATTACACTGTGCCGATAACAATATACAAAATGACATTCGAAAACTTGGAGGTTTCAATGAAGAAATTTATGGGTGTAGTTTGTGCAACCCTGCTGATGTCAACTGTGTCTCAGGCCGCAGATACAAAATTGCTGATCGGTTCAACGTCCGCATCTTCCAGCCATTACGGCTATTTTGTTGCTGTGGGCAAGCTCATTAATGAAAAAGTGCCCGGCGTGAAAACCAGCATTGTGGAAACCGGTGCGACAATGGATAACATCCGCCGTATGTCGCGCGGTCAGCTTGATCTTGGCCTGGTGACGACAAACGTTGCCCAGCATGCTGTCTCGGGAACAAACGCCTTTAAAGGCAAGCAACAAGATTTGAAATTGTTGTGGGTTTACACCGGGGCACCGCAAAATGTTGTGGTGCGTAAAGATGCCGGTGTCCATTCATTGGCAGAGCTTAAAGGTGTGCGCTTTAACCCGGGGATCAAAGGCTCGGCAACCGAAGCAACAACAGAAGCTGTTTTCAAAAGCCTGAACCTTTCGGCTGATTTTGTGCGTGGTTCCACAACGGATATTGTCGGGGCGATAAAAGACAACCGTGTGTCCGGTTATGTGAAGTCCGGTTCGGGCAATAAACTGGATAGCTCAACAATGGATATCGCCACCACAACGGATATCGAGGTTTTGAGCCTGACGGATGCACAAGCCAAAGAGCTGCGCAGCAAGATGCCGGATATTTCCGTGATTGATGTCAAACCGGCTGAAGGCAAAGGCTATAAAACCTGGAGCTTCGGTGTTGGTGTTGCCGCCAGTTCAAAACTGCCAGAAGAAACAGCTTACCAGATTGTCAAAACCATCATGGCGGACAAAACTGTACAAGCCAATGCCATGGCCGCTTTGAAAGGGGCCAATGTTGCAGAACGCACACTCAAATTCGGGACATTTAAACTGCACCCGGGCGCTGCACGCTGGTTTAAGGAACAAGGGATTGAGATTCCGGCCGCACTTGCTCCGGGTCAGTAAAAATGACTTTGCTACGTCTTCAAAAAGCGTGCGCCATCATTGTGGGTCTGTTTGTTTTCTATACGGCAGCAACAGGCCCCTTTGAAGGGCTTATTCAGCGGGCGCTGTTTCTTGCGCTTGTGTGTGCCTTGGGGTTTTCCCTTTACCCGCTTGGGGCCGGGAAAAACTGGCGCCTTGTGGGTGCGGTTGTTGATTTTCTGTTGTGCGCCATTACCTTTGTGGCCTGCGGCTATATTGTTGTAAATTATGATCGCATCATGACGGAACTGCCCTGGGCGACAGATCTGGACGTGTTTCTTAATGCCTGTCTTGTTATCGCAGTACTGGAGCTTGGACGGCGCACAGTGGGGCTGATTTTCCCTGTTCTTGTTGTTTCCTCTCTTCTTTACGCTTATTTTGGAGGGTATATCCCCGGTGATTTGGGGCATAGAGGTTTTGATATTCTCTTTATTACAGAAACCCTCTTTCTCGGGGATCTCGGTATCTGGGGAATGCTGACCGGGGTTGCTTCCACCATTATTGCGGCTTTTGTGCTGTTTGGTGCGATTTTGCTGCATACCGGGGGCGGGCAGTCTTTTATGGATATTGCCATGCGTCTGGGCGGGCGCCAGCCCGGCGGTGCGGCAAAGATTGCCACCATCGCCAGCGGTCTGTTTGGTATGATTTCAGGCTCTGCCGTTGCCAATGTGGCAACAACAGGCAATTTCACAATCCCGATGATGATCCGTCTTGGCTACCCACGCCCCTTTGCGGCGGCTGTGGAGGCCGTTGCATCTACCGGGGGCCAGATTGCACCACCCATTATGGGGGCTGCGGCCTTTGTCATGGCTGAAATTATTGGCGTGCCTTACGTGACAATTCTTCTGGCGGCCATCTTGCCGGCTGCTCTTTTCTATTTATCGGTCTTCATGACTGTACATTTTGTTGCCATCAACCGTAAGCTGGCTGTTGTGCCGGAAGAAGAATTACCGCTCTGGTCCAATATCTTGAAGCCGCGCAAAGTCTTGCCCATTCTGTTTGCCCTTGGCGGGCTTGGGGTTGGTATCCTCTTGGGCCGCTCTGTTGCAACGGCGGCATTTTATGGCATTTGTAGTCTGTTATTTATTTTTGTCATCACATCCGTTGGTGTTCTGAATACCAAAGAGATTTTTTCAAAAATCATTTCCGGGTTGGAAGATGCCGGGCGCGGCATGGTGATTATCGGCGTTCTTCTGGCCGGTGCCCAAATTCTGGTGGCCATGATCAATATGACCGGGGTCGGTGTGACCCTGTCTTCCATGATTGTAAGCCTGTCCGGTGATTCTGTTGCCATGGTGTCCGTGATTGTTGCGCTTGTCTGCCTTGTGATGGGCATGGGCCTGCCAACAACGGCTGCCTATGTGCTGGTTGCAGCCGTTCTGGCCCCGGCGATGACGGCTGTCGGCGTACCGGCCCTTGTTGCACATATGTTTGTGTTTTACTACGCGACGATTTCTGTGATTACACCGCCTGTGTGTGTGGCTGTTTTTGTCGGTTCCGGTATTGCCAATACAAACTGGTTGCCTGCGGCATTTGAGGCCATCCGCTTTGGGGCGGTCACCTATCTGGTACCCTTTCTTCTTGTGCTTTATCCCGGCATGACCATGCAAAACGGTGCACTGGCAATCCTGAATGCCGTTCTGACCGGTCTTGCGTTAATTGTGACGATCCCCTGGTTGTTATCGGGGGCGCGTTTTCTCAAAACAGCCTACATGGATAAGGTCGTTGCACTGCTGGCAACCGTTCTGGCTTTATGGCCCAGCCTTTGGGGAGCCGTGGCATCCTTGCTGTTGCTTGGTATCGTTTGGGGTACCCGCAAAGCTCTTGTGAACTCCCAAATGATGGAGGATGCATGAAAGTGATCAGATTGGGGGCGGGCGCAGGTTTTTCCGGTGACCGTATTGAACCCGCTGTTGCCTTGGCCAAACAGGGAAACCTTGATTATCTGGTTTTCGAATGTCTGGCAGAAAGAACCATTGCACTGGCACAAGGGGAAAAATCCCTTAACCCGGCAAAAGGATACGACCCGCTGTTGAAACGGCGTTTTGAGGCTGTTTTAAAGGATTGTGTCAGTCAGGGGACGAAAATTATCACCAATATGGGGGCGGCCAACCCGGTTGAAGGGGCGAAAGCAATATTGGATGTGGCACGTTCCCTTAACCTGACAGGCATAAAGATTGCCGCTGTCGTAGGTGATGATGTGCTGGAACAGGTTATGGAACAATCGGGGGATGGTCAATTGCCGTGCCTTGAAAGGACCATTTCAACGCACAGCATTATTTCCGCAAACGCCTATCTGGGGGCTGCGCCAATTGTGCAAGCGCTGGAACAAGGCGCAGATATTGTGATTACCGGGCGTGCGGCTGACCCGGTGCTTTATCTTGCGCCTTTAATGTATGAATTCAACTGGTCTTTTTCCGATTGGGACAATCTGGGTAAAGGTACACTTTGCGGGCATCTTCTGGAATGTGCCGCCCAGATTTCCGGGGGATATTTTGCTGATGGTTACGCAGAGGCCGTGCCGAACCTTTCCAATATTGGTTTTCCCATTGTTGAAGTTTGTGAGGATGGCACTTTTGTTATTTCCAAACTTGCCGATACAGGGGGGCTGATCTCTAAACAGACCTGTACGGAACAGCTCCTTTATGAAATTCACGACCCTTGTGCCTATTATCAACCTGATGTGATTGCGGATTTTTCATCGGTCGATTTTGAGGAACTTGGCAAAGACGAGGTCAAGGTGTATGGCGGCAAGGGCAAGCCGAAAACAGGATTGCTGAAAGTGTCTGTGGGCTACTCTGACGGCTGGATAGGAGAAGGGCAAATTTCCTATGCCGGACCCTATGCGGTTGAACGTGGGCAAATGGCGATTGATATCATTCATGATCGTTTGAAAACCATTTCGATGACCTGTGAGGAAACACGCGGAGAATTAATTGGTGTGAATTCCGTGATCGACAGGCCTGCAAACGATGCTGTTTGTGTTGCAGAAGTCCGCATGAGATTTGCCGCCCGCTGCTCTTGCCAAGAGGATGCAAGGCAAATTGGTGAAGAGGTTGAAGCCCTCTATCTCAGCGGCCCTGCCGGAGGGGGAGGCGTGAGCAAATCGTTTCGTAAAATTATTGCCGTTGCCTCTGTCTTTATTGAGGAAAGCAAGGCAACACCGAGCATAGAAATATTGGAGAGCTGACATCATGCAACTGATTGAACTGGCTCATGCGCGCACAGGCGATAAGGGAAATATTTCCAACATCGTTGTGGTTGCCCGCAAGGCTGAATATTGGCCGATTTTATACGAAGAAGTTACGGCTGAACGGGTGAAATCTTTTTTCAGTGAATTGGTTAAAGGAAAAGTTGTCAGGTACGAAATCCCCCATCTGCACGCTTTGAATTTCGTGCTCTATGATGCCTTGCGCGGAGGCGTGACCCGTTCCCTTGCGCTTGATGCCCACGGCAAATGTTTAAG
Organism: Terasakiella sp.; assembly: GCA_050297075.1. Classification (GTDB taxonomy): domain Bacteria; phylum Pseudomonadota; class Alphaproteobacteria; order Rhodospirillales; family Terasakiellaceae; genus Terasakiella. The sequence goes on along the minus strand of JBNKSC010000025.1, from coordinate 134,799 downwards.
CGCAACCCTGCTCTCCATGGAGATCAAAAAAGAGTCATGAAAAAGCCCATCCTCGGCTTATGGCCTAAGCCAGGATGGTTTTTATTTGATCTTTATCGGGCACACCACCTGCATGCACCACCACATCGTCTACAACAACGCCCGGCGTTGACATGACGCCATAGCCCATAATTTCGGCCATATCTGTTACTTTTTCCAGTTTGATTTCAATGTTGTTTTCTTTGGCATAATTTTGGATGATTTCAGCGGTCTGTTGACATTTTTTACAACCGGAACCGAGCACTTTGACATTTTTCATTTCTTTTCTCCTCAAGAAACCAATGCGTTGAACATATATCCGACAAAGATAAAAGCCAGTGCCAGAAAGCTGGCAAAATAGATGAGGCCTTGCAGGCGAATGACTTTTCTTAAAATAACAAATTCAGGAATGGAAATGGCAACAACACTCATCATCAGGACAATCACGGTTCCGATAGGAACGCCTTTGCCAAGCAGGGCTTCACCAACAGGGATGACGCCCGTTGCATTTGAATAGAGGGGGATCCCCGACAAAACGGCTAAAGGAACGGCAAATAAATTGTCGGCAGAAGCATGTTCAGCAAAAAAGCTTGTTGGAACATAACCATGCAGGGTTGCGCCTATGGCGATTCCGATGAAAACATATTTCCAGATACGCCCGACAATTTCTTTTACTTCTCCCCATGCAAAGGTTATTCGGCCTTTTAAAGAGGTGTCATATGTGGGGGCGACGATCTGCCCGGTTCTGATTTTCCAGACATAGTCTTCAACATATCGTTCCATTTTAAAGAAATCTGTTGCCCAGCCGCCAAACATGCCAACGAGCAATCCGGTGACAATATAGAGTGCCGTCATTTCCCATCCGATGACCGTTCCCAAAACAATAACGGCCACTTCGTTAATCATGGGCGATGCGATCAGGAAGGCCATCGTTGCCCCGACCGGAATGCCGCCTTCAACAAAACCGATAAACAGCGGGACAGAGGAACAGGAACAAAAGGGGGTGAGCGCCCCTAAACCTACAGCCAGAAAATAGATGATTCCTTTGGGCTTTCCTTCCATATATTCCTTGATCTTTTCAGGGGATAAAATGCTGCGGAACAACCCCATGACAAAGATGACCAGCGTAAGAAGGAAGAAAATCTTGCTGCTGTCTTCAATAAAGAAATGAATGCTGTCAGCCAGTTTCGTTCCGCGTTCAAGGCTTAGGGCTGTGTAAGTCAGCCAATCGGCAAGCAGTGTAAAAGACTTAAACATTTAAACCACCTTTTGACATGTGGGCGATTTTCTGTCGTATGGGAGGGGTGAGCCCGCTTATTAAAGCGGCCATCATTCGCCCCTTAAGAGGTGATGATAATCCAGTTAGGATTGTATGATATAGAGATATTCAGTCAAGCTTATATACATTCAATGGAACTGTGTCCGGTTCGTCATACAGCTGCAATAGAAGCCTGTTAAAGGGTGTCTTTCAAGGTCTTACTCCGCTTGCTTGAGGGCAATAGGGAGGAGGCTGTGGCACATATTTATCCATAATAACCCGATAAGGCCACGCGATCCGGGAAAAGACAGGAGAAATGACGTATGACTGAAATTGCGAAAAAAAACTCTTTGGATCAGAAAACATTTCTTGGGAATTTGCCAATTTCCTGGCGGATTGGCTTTTTAATTGCTCTTGGTATTCTGGCCTTGGTTGTTGTTCAGATAACGGCGACTGTGGGAGGAAACTCTCTTTCTTCGGCTCTTCAGAACCAGAAAGGATATGCAAAAATAGAAGAGGAAATGCTCAAAGCGGATGCCGGGGCGCTTTTGTTGCGCCGCCGAGAGAAGGATTTCATCATACGCAAAGACATGAAGTACTGGGACGAATATCAAAAAGATCATGCCAAAACAGTGGGCTACTTGAATGCTTTGCGTGAAGTACCTGTTGCTGTAAATGCTCAGGAAGCGGTCGATGCCATTATTGCCAAGCTGGATGAACATAAGGTTCAGTTTAAAAAAGTCGTTGATATGATCATGGCGTTGGGCCTTAACGAAAATGAAGGCCTGCAAGGTAAATTACGAACAGCGGTGCATAATGCCGAGAGCAAGTTGAAAGAATTTAATCTGGATGCGTTGACAGTCAAAATGTTGATGATGCGTCGTCATGAAAAAGATTTCATGTTGCGTGGTGAAGAAAAGTATCTGGCCCGTATTGCAAAACGTCGTGGAGAGTTCGATCCTCTGCTGGTCGCCGCCGATATACCGAATGATGAGAAAAGCAAGGTGTCGGCGTTGATGGATACGTACCAGTCTGAAATGAAGGCATTCGGGGCACTTTCAATGGCTTTGGTCGCAGAGATCAAAAAACTCAGTACCATTTATGCAGAAATGGAACAGCCATTGGGCATTTTGCATGAAATCGCAGAGAAAGGTTTTCAGGCAGCCAGAGAGAAGGCACATATTGTTGAAGTGACAACTTCGCGGATCATCCTTTTAACAAGCGTGGGGGCGGGAATGGCGCTGTTGGTTTTGGGCATTGCGATGATGCGTTCCCTTGTCGGGCCTATCCGCAAGATTACCGAAGCAACCACGCAATTGGCAGGCGGGAATCGCAACGTCAATATTCCGGCATGTGGAAATACGGATGAAATTGGCGAGATGGCACGTGCGTTACTGGTGTTTGAGAAAAACCTCGCGGAAAATGAGGGCCTGCGGCACAGCCATGTGCAAGCCGAAGAACGCGCCGCTGAAGAAAGGCGGGCGGCAAGGATTAAAATGGCAAATGCGTTTGAGGCAAAAATCGGCGGCGTTGTGAATGCTGTATCTTCTGCTGCAACGCAAGTGCAATCGAGTGTTCATGCGTTGAAGGCAACATCTGATCATACCTTAAGCAAGGCAGGGACGATGGAGAAAGCGGCCGATAGGGCATCGGGTAATGTGGAGTCTGTTGCGGCAGCGGCTGAAGAGTTGTCAGCTTCGATCTCGGAAATTGCAACACAGGTGTCCCAGTCTGCGCAAGTTGCCAGTCTGGCTGTGAGTGAAGCTCAACGGACAAACAACCAAATTCAGGGATTGGCCGGGTCCGCAGAAAAAATTGGTGAGGTGCTGACATTGATTTCCGATATTGCCGAACAAACCAGCCTGCTTGCACTTAACGCAACGATTGAAGCTGCACGTGCAGGCGAAGCAGGCAAGGGGTTTGCGGTGGTTGCAAATGAAGTCAAGTCACTGGCGAACCAAACAGCCAAGGCAACCAATGAGATTTCTCGACAGGTCGGGGAAATTCAGTCAGAAACAGCCGGTGCTGTTCTGGCAATCGGCAGTATTTCCGATACCATTATACAAATCAATGAAATCGCCTCTTCGATCACGATAGCTGTTGAAGGCCAAGGTGCGGCAACAAATGAAATTGCCCGTAACGTTCAGCATGCTTCGTCAGAGACACGCGATGTCACAGCAGATATTGCAGGAGTGACAGAAGCGGCTGAAACAAACCATGAAAGTGCAAGCGAGCTTCTGAATGCTGCGGCAGATTTGTCGATGCAGGCAGAAATGTTGAACAGTGAAGTTAATCAGTTTCTTGTGGATATTCACAGGGAATAGATAAAAATAATGCTTGCAAAATGTGTGATGTATATGTATTCGTAAAATTGCGAATAATGAAGTTGTATATGAAATGCTAGATGCTAGTGAAGAAATTGCTGTTCTATGTAAAGCCCTTGGTCACCCGGCCAGAGTCAAGGTTGTGAAATATATGTTGAAGGTGAATGCCTGTTATTTCGGGGATTTAACAGAAGTGTTGGATCTTGCACCTTCAACAATTTCCCAGCATGTTTCTGCGTTGAAAAAAGCAGGTATCATCACGGAAGGTGAAAGGGACTGCCGCAGTTGCCATTGTATTGAACCGCAAAAACTGGAACGGCTTAAAGCGTTATTGTCTGAGCTATAACTGGCATTGGGTATTTTTTTAACCAATTATTCGTATTTCTACGAATAACGAATATGGAGTGACATTATGTCTGAAATCAAAAACTTGCAAATTCCGAATGTCGTTGCCTCAAAATTGCCGGTTGCGATTATCGGCGCAGGACCCGTAGGTTTGGCTGCTGCGGCCCACGCTCTGGAAGAAGGGCTGAAGCCTGTTATTTTTGAGTCTGGTTCAGGGGTTGGAGATAATATTTCCAGCTGGGGGCATATCCGCTTATTTTCACCCTGGCGGTATAACATTGATAAATCGGCTGAACGCCTGCTTGTTAAAAGTGGCTGGCAAACACCGGATTTGGATAGTTTGCCTACGGGGCATGAAATTGTAGAGCAATACTTGAAACCCCTGTCGCAGTTGCCCGAAATGAACGCTCATCTCAACTTGGGTGCCGAAGTTTTATCTGTAACTCGAAAAGGGCGAGACAAGGTGATCAGCGAAGGGCGGGATGAACGCCCATTCGTATTGCGGGTACGCTTTGCAGATGACCGTTTTGCAGATATTGAAGCAAGTGCGGTGATTGATGCCAGCGGGACATGGAAAAATCCCAATCCACTGGGGGCTGGTGGTGTTCCCGCCATAGGTGAGCTTGAAAATAAGGAGCGCATTGTCTATGGCATTCCCGACATATTGGGGCAGGACCGTATAAAATACATAGGCAAGCGTACTTTGGTTGTTGGAGCCGGACATTCGGCAGCTAATGCATTGCTGGATCTTGCGGCCTTGGCGGAACAGGAAAAAAATACCGAAATCATTTGGGCTATTCGTGGAAGTAACCTGTCTCGCGTCTTCGGGGGAGGCGAGAATGATCAGTTGCCTGCTCGCGGGGAGTTGGGGGACCGCCTAAAGGCCCTAACAGAATGTGGCACCTTAAAACTATATACGAATTTTTCAATTGCAAAGTTTCAGGCTGACGAAAACGGTTCACTTGAAATTATCGGTTTGGGTTCTGGTGGGCAGCAAACTATTACAGGTGTTGAACAGGTTATTGCAAACACCGGGGCACGACCAAATATTGAAATGCATAGGGAAGTCCGTATGGAGTTGGACAGTGCATTGGAAAGTGTGGCTGACATTGCGCCATTGATTGATCCCAATGTTCATTCATGCGGTACCATCCGTCCCCATGGGGCAGAAGAGTTGATGCATCCGGAGCCGGGTTTCTTCATCGTCGGTATGAAAAGTTATGGGCGGGCACCAACCTTCCTGATGACAACAGGTTATGAGCAAGTTCGCTCTATTTTTGCCGCTCTTGTCGGAGATATGGAACGTGCCCGCGATGTGCAGTTGAACCTGCCTGAAACAGGAGTCTGTTCCAGCAATATCCCCGGTGTGGTGTGCTGCGAGGGGGGGAAGGATACGCCGGTTAATGAATTTGCTGTGGCTCCTGACAATGTATCGGCACCAGACTTGAAAATGAAAAAAGCATCAGGCTGCGGCTGTGGTTGTGCTTAAGGAGATGATAAAATGAGTACATCACTTACCCTTCCTTGGGTTCGTCAGGTTTGGCGAAATATTGAAATCGGATGGCTTGTTGCTGCAACAGGTTTCATTGCTCTGGCGGTTTTCTGGCCGCAACAGTTAACACCGTCCCTCCTTTTTACCCTCAAGAGCATTTCAGGAATTTTGCTGTATCTGGTTATAGCCGTTGCTTTGACGGCATATGTCAAGGCATCTGATGCAGAAAACCTGATTGCACGCGTGTTTAAGGGGCATCAGGCAACCTCGATTTTTATTGCGGCCTTGTTTGGTGCCCTCTCTCCCTTTTGTTCCTGTGGGGTGGTGCCTGTGATCGCGGCATTACTAGCGATGGGAACGCCATTTTCTGCGGTGTTGGCCTTCTGTTTGGCATCCCCTGTTATGAGCCCTGATGCGTTTGTCATAACCGCTGCGACTTTAGGCTATAGCATGGCAATTGCGAAAACCGTTTCAGCGGTTGCGTTGGGGCTGTTGGGTGGCTTTGCAGCGATGATGGCTGATCGCATGGGGGTGATCGGTGAGGTCGCACGTGAAAGCGTGGGAGATGGAGGTTGTTCTGCCTCTCGTGTGCGTGAGGTCCGACCAGTGAACTGGAATATACTGTCCAGCCCGCAGGGGCGCAAAACGTTTGCCACCACATTTGCGACAACAGGATTGTGGCTTTTGAAGTGGTTGATACTGGCTTATTTTATTGAAAGCCTGATGTTAGAAGTTGTACCTCCAAGCGCAGTGTCAGAGGTCTTGGGACAGAATAACCCGTTTGCCATTCCCATGGCAGCTCTCATCGGTATTCCAATGTACCTGAATGGTTATGCCGCTTTGCCTTTGGTGAAAGGCTTGATTGATCTTGGAACTTCCCCTGCTGTTGCATTGACATTTCTGATCTCTGGAGGGGTAACAAGCATTCCCGCTGCAATGGCTGTTTTGGGTGTAATGCGGGTGCGTGCATTTATCGTCTATTTGGTGGTATCTCTTTTGGGTTCGGTTCTTTTGGGGGGAGGTTATGCAATCTGGCTTATGATGACTCCGTGAAAGATGATTTAAGAAATCAATAATGCGATTTCTCAGAGATGCTGAGGGGCACGATTTTTTGTTTTAAAGAGCCGGTTCAAGGGAAACAGCTTGTATGTAGGATGGAAAACGAAAACACATACGTGTCCCTCCTGTGATGGGGATGAACTCGATTGTGCCGCCCAGCATGGTTGCTCTTTTCTTCATGTTGACAAGTCCAACCCCGCCGGATGAACGAAGGCTAAAGGGCGTTCCCCCGCTGTTTTCGACAGTCAGCAGCACGAAATCAGCACGTTCATCCGGTGTTGCGCTGATTTTGATGGATTGTGGCTGACCATGTTTTATGGCGTTGGTAACAGCTTCCTGAAGGACCCGCAATATACACAGGACATTACGCGGACCTTCAACAAGGATATCAGGCATGGAGGCCATGGACCATTCCAGTTTGATGCCAATGGAACGCAGTCTTGGTTCCAGCTGTTCACGAAAGGAAACAAGGGCTGCGCGTAAATTGTCGTCTTCAATATCCAGTGAATGGATGACCATTCTCAAGTCATCCAGCGCCGATTTCGCAACATTGGCAACCTGGTTTCCTTTTACGCCCGGGTCTTCAAGCATGGCGATCATGGAAACCAGATTGCCGCCGACACCGTCATGAAGGTCTGCTATCAGACGCTGGCGTTCTGAATCCACAGCGCGTTTCTGCATCATTTCACGTTCCTGTATGTGGTAATGGTCCAGTTCCTGCTTTTGTTCCTGAAGGCGAAGTTCCATTTGATGCTGGCTGACATCAAGGGCATTCAGGCTTAAAGACAGGCGGCGCATCATGATAATGGTCAGCACAGCCAGCAGAACCGGGCGGACATCCTGTGCTACATATTTAACCCCGGGAATTATCCCGGCTGCTGTCAGCCCGTCATGGATGACATACCAGCTGATCAGTGCCAATGGGCCGAGGATCCAGAAAACATCGGATGTTTTTTTGATGAAAACTTCATGTGTTAAAATCAGAACAGCGATGAACAGGCCCATAATCATGATCAGAATGGACAGGGCTAGGCTGCCCATAAAAAGCGCGGGAAGACCACTAAAATGTGCACCTAATAAAAGAAGGGGCACAAGAATGACTGCGCGCAGCAAGACCACGGGAACAGGGCGATTTGTTAATGAAAGTGCCAGATTGATGGCTGAAAAACCTGTCGGGGCGGCGGCGAGCACAAAAATGGCGCGGTAATATTGAGCCATCCATGGAAAAATATCGACCAGATAGACAATACCAAACAGGGAATTCAGTCCGACCATGGCCGCCATCCAGCCGAAAACCTTTTCTTTTGTGCGAAAGAGAAAGGCGACAAAGACACCGACCCCCAATAGAAACTGGGCAGAATACATCATGGCCTTGAGCGTGCCGTTCAGAAAATTGCGCATCCGGTAATAAGGGGCCAATTCTTCTTTGGTGCCGATATAAATTTCGGATAAATAGGCAGGTACAACCTCTGTGGAAGACAGGAAAAGGGAGAGTTCATTGAGACCCTGATGAAGTTCTACCACCGGTAAAGCCACCAGTGCCGTGCTGTGGTTCAGCGGGCCGTTCCAAAGGTGATACAAATGACTGTCGTATATTTCTGTCTCCTGCATGCGAACAATAAGGCGTTGTTTAAAGGCGGGCACAAACAGATAAAGCGGATGGGGTGGCTTTTCTTCAAGCCTGTAGGTGAAGGTAAATGTTTTTTCTTTAGGACTGTCGGCGCGACTGTGCCAGCGATGGGGAAGCTCAATCTGTTGCAGGGCACTGTTTTTTGTCTTTACGCTCATTTTGTGATGGGCCAGTGCAGAGCGAGGTAAAGGAAGCTCTGCAACAAAAGGTAAGGCCGCAACAAATAGAAGGATCAAGATATAAACGGCGAGCGACAGTTTTCGCATCATATGGAAGAGCCCTAGATATTCACCAAGCCCAGACGCAAAGCCTCATAGGCGGCTTCCGTCCGGTTACGGACCTCCATCTTACGGTAGATATTGCGGATATGTACAGAAACTGTTTGTTTGGATATTGCAAACATTTCCGCAATCTCCACCGAGGTTAGCCCTTTGGCAAGACCTTGTAAAATTTCGAGCTCCCGTGGGGTTAGTCCCATAGATGGCTCTGTTTCTTCCTCCTGTGCTGGCGGGGCATTTAATTGGCGGATAATCGTGCGCGCAATAGCGGAAGAAACAGGCGAGCCGCCTTCAAGAATTTTTGTGATCGCGTCAATCACATCATAAGGCTCGGCATCTTTAAGCAAGAAACCTGTTGCCCCTGCCTCGATTGCAGCGATCACCGTCTTGCTATCCCCCAGTGCAGAAATAACCATGGCATTGGCCTGGGGCTGGGCTTTGCGCAAGGTCCGAATGGCATCAATTCCGTTGCCGTCCGGCAATTTCAGGTCTGTAACCAGAACATCGACGTTTTGGTTTTGAATGATTGCCAGCCCGTCTTTCAGGTTCGAACAGGCCGCCAGCAACTCCGCTTTTTTCCAATCTTCAATAATATGTGCCAATCGGTTGCGCACCGGCAGGTCATCTTCAATCAACAGAACTCTGCACAGATTTGTCATCGTATTTTACTCTATAATACCATTTATGCCTGTAAGGTAATGCCAATCTTATGCATTGACCATACCCTGATTTAGGTAGCTTTTGACCATCCTCTAAATCAAAAAAGATACCCCTAACCAAGCCATATGATCAGGGGTATTTTTACAAAGGCGAGATTTTTTCTTTCAGTTACTGCGGGTCAAAGACCACGGTATATGTATCAACCGGATCTGAATGGCCCTCGATATTGTTATTACTTTGCCGAGTCCAATATTGTTTGTGCTCCTTGTTTTTCAACCGGATTTGGTCACCGTCACCAATGCATTCACCACCCATCTTCACAAACGAGATGTAGAAGCGTTCCTTTTGATCGTCCACATGACCGGCTGACACATCCAGGTGACCACCATGGTTTTTCTGACGAACAAAATGGTCATCTGTAACGCTATCGACATCGCCGGCACGCAAGGCCACCAGATCACCTTCTTGGATACAATTGGTGGCATCGGTTTTTGCCATGGTAAAGGTAATCTGCTTATTAATTGTGTTGGACGTTAACATGGGATCTGCAAAGGCTGGGTTTTGCCACTGAACATATTTTCCGTTCGGGGCTTTAAGGGCCATGGCAACACCGACTTCATCAAATGCACTTTCATCTTTACCATCGACATCGTCATCATCCTTGAAGCACACTTGATCAGGGTAGCTTACGTTTTTGCCAAGAACTTTGACGGTTGCGCCGCCACCAATTTTGAAACAACCCGTGCTGACATCAAAGTTGGTGTTCACATTGGTGCTGGTCTTTTTACATTTCTTGATCTTGTGCCCGCCAATCTTGGTGCCGACACAGAACTTTGCGCTGGACGTCATGTCAATCGCGGAAGCAAGTTCAATATTGGTGCCATTGGCTTTCAGGGTTAGGTTGACATCACCAGCCCCGGAAAGTTTGACATAGCCCAATCCGCTGATCCCTGCTTTTTTCTTGTAGGAATAGGATTGTTTGGTTGAAATGTTTTTGGACAGTTTGCCATCCGCCCCAATGGGAAGTTCATCAAAGATAAAGTCGCTAAATGCGCCCAAGTTGGCTTTGATGATGCTGACACCTTCCTGACCGGACTTGGCTGCAACTTTTTCCACATTCATGGTCAAACCGGCAATATCAAAGCTCAACGCATCGAGCACATCCATGGTGCCGCTTTTGGCATCATCAAATGAAACCTGCCCGGCCGTTTTCAGGGATTGCCCCAAAATGTTGATGGTCCCTGTAAATGGCAGGGCGTCACCATCAATTTCCGCACAGGGGTTTACTTTCGGGCTTCCCAGATTGAAGCCGAAAACTTTCAGGTTATCTGCTGACAGGCTGCATTCTTCATTGGTTAAAACACCATTAAGGGCGATATTGCCCAATCCCCCGGTGATGACTTTTGCACCAACGTCCAAGCCGGAAGATGTCAGTTCCAGAACAGCATCCTTAAAAGGAATGGGGCCAACCATCAAGTCGCTGGTCTGTGCTGCAAAAGAGAAACTGCCGTTTGGTTTGACATATCCATCCATTTTGGTTTCATAATCCAACAAGGGGGACATGAACATTTCAATGGGTTTAAGCGAGGAGGGGAAATTAACGGAACCACCGTTCAGCCCGGTTTCTGAAGCAAAACGGACCCCGCTGCTGTCGGCAACCATGCTTGTATCTGAAAGTTGCAGGGATGCAGAAGCACCAAAAAGCCCTAAAGACGCGCTGACAGGACCGTTCATGCCAGCTTTTCCATTTTTGAGGTCAAGCATCAAGGTGCCGTCAACGGAAAGGCTGTCCAGCAGGTCGAAAGCACCAACCAGAATCACGTTCGCCCCGAAGCTTTCCTTAGCAGGGTCACCGGAGGAAGAATAAAGTTCCACATCGGATTCATAGCTGAACGCATTGTTCAGGGAAAAACCAAAGCCGCCAGTCAAAATATTACTGCTGCCGGAGCCACCGCTTGCAGCCGTAATCATTTTGTTCAGGCCACCGGCCAACACGGTCGGGGCCGGGATGGGACCTTCGTAATAAAGCGAGCCGTTCTTGAATTCGACAACCAAGGACGCATTGACATTTCCCGTGCCGGGTAAGGCAATTTGCGTTGCACCATCAATGTCCAGATCAATTTCATTATTGACGGAAGCAAAAAGAACAAAATCATCGCTGCCAAATTTTGCCAGTTCCGGGCCATTTACAATTTTATCACCGGAGGTCAGCTCAAAGGTCATTTCCCCGGAACTTAATGTCAGACCACCGAAGGTAAAACCGGCTGAGCCCGTGAAGACAACTCCATCGGGACCAACGGAGGCATCAATCTCACCCAAAGTGAGTTTATCAATCGTCACCGGGCCGGAATAGGTGTAGGTCGGTGCTGCCTTGCCGTCACTTTTCCAGGCTGCGCCTGCATTGAGCTGTAATTTTGTTCCCTTGTAACTGACAGACAATGTCTTGTCGTTATCAAGGCTGATTGCAAAATCGGAGTTGGCCTTGACGGGGGAGATCCCCACAAACATGGCCCATAATACGGTTAAAAAAAGACCGCTTATCAAGCGAAGAGTCATAGATGGGGGTCCCCTAAAATAATTCTAAGAACATGAATTATATAAATCACTTAGGGGGGTGAATATACCCACTACAAGGTATGGACAAGGCGCTTTGCCTTCTTTTAAATAGCTTGCTTGTCTCAGCAAATAGATAACGATGGATAGAAATGCTTGTGAAACGGTTTACTCCTTTGGTTATGGCGGCTTCTCTTCTTGTATTACAGGGGTGCGTCACCTTAAACGACCATGAGGTTTCAGCACAGAAGGCACCGGGAAAGTCTTTTGTATCTGAGCCGAAAATGCTGGCCAGTAAAGGGATCAAGGCCATTCAGGAAGGCGATTATGATACGGCGTCAACCTATTTCAATATGGCGCTTAAGCTTGATACAGCAAATTCCTATCTACAGTTTTTAAATGCCATGGCTTATCATTTGCGCGGGTTGAAAGGGGATAATTCCCTCTTTCCATTGGCGCAACAAGGCTATGAACTTGCCATACAATTTGATCAAAGCAATTGGCTGGCCCATTATCAGCTCGGCCTGCTTTATCTTGACCAGCGTGACTTTGAAAGTGCACGTATCCAATTTGCCGAAGCATCACTCTATAAAGCTAATGACGGGGATATCCTTTATAACCTTGCCGTTTCGTCCTATTACGCGCAAGACCCGCAAACGGCTGCGGCTGTTTTGGAACAATTACGCGAGCTGGAACCGGAAAGCGAAAGAAGCTTCCGTGCATCTTCAATCATTATGGCAGCATTGGGGGAAGACCAAAAAGCAGATGACTATCTTGACCATTATAACCGGTTAAGCGGGAACGTGCAAAAAGCGGCCTTTATTAAAAACAGGGTCAAGGATTGGAAATCGTTTTATTCCCGCAGCAATGCAGGTGGCGTAACCTTGGCGGATAACCGACCTGTGCCACAGATGAGAGGTGGGCAACAAAGTCAGGAAACACACAGGCAAAACGCCCCGCAAGAAGAATATGATCCCGCCCGCCTTGATGCGGAAGAGGCCAAACAGAACAGCCAGTCAAACCAAAAGAAAAAGATCGACCAATACAGCATGGCAATTGTCGATGTGGTGATTATTCGCACGGAAGAGGAAATTTCAACATCGAAGGGGATTAACCTGCTCAATGGTCTGACCTTGCAATTCGGCACAACAGATTCCAGCAATGCCGGGTTGTATTTCAAGAAAAGTGGGTCCAAGACAGTCGGGAACATGACATCAACCATCACGCGGGCAATCAATATCAATTCGATTGATTATTCCCTGAATATTGCCAATTCCAACACAACGAGAAACGAGATTTTGGCGCGTCCCACGCTGGTTGCCATGAAAGGGAAAAAGTCTGAATTTTTTTCCGGTGTGGAAGTTGTTGCTGCCGCTATTGGCGGGGCTTCAAACGATGGTGCAACGGTGACCATCAAACAGGAAATCGGCGTAAAGCTTAAACTTCAGCCGGAATTTCTGGATGATGGGCGCATCAAGCTGGATGTGGAGGCCGAACGCACCTATCTGACTACCCCGAATACGACCTCGATTACTTTTTCCTACCGGGTGGATACATCCAAAACAACTGTGAATGCCAATGTTGCGATGAATTTCGGTGAAACGTTAATTTTGAGTGGCCTGAGTGAAAAGGAAACCGAATATACCCGTGACGGCGTTCCCCTGTTGCAGGATATTCCCGGGGTGCAATATCTCTTTTCCAAGGCAGAAAATACGGATTTCCAGAAATCTGTTCTCATTCTGATTACACCGCGTTTGCCCAATTATGTTTATCAGAGCGAAGAGGCAAAGCATGAACGTCAAAGCAATATGAGCCATTCCGAGCGTGTCCTGAATGATTTTCAGGAACGCCATAGCGATAAATTTCGCCCCTATCCCAACTGGGAGTCCGTCTTTAATCACATGCAGGAAAACAGCATGTACCGGGAATTTCGCACCGGTGACGTGAAAATTGAGCGATGGAACAATCAGTCAACAATCTGGGAGAGACTTGAGCAGGCTAAAGGGTTTCTTTTCTTTTAGCATGATCGGCCTTAAACAAGCAGGAAAACAGTCATGAAAAAAACTATCCGTCTGATCGTTCCCTTCTTTATAGCCGGGGGTGTCCTTACAGGATGTGTGAGTGATAGCTCCAACGTCAAGTTAACTGCCAATATCAGCAGTGATTGCCCGATGTGTGATTTGCGCTATCAGGTTTTCAATAATCAGGATCTTGAAAATATCAATTTAACCGGTGCTTATCTGTTCAAAAGCAAGTTTAATCAGGCCAGTCTGGCCAAAGCCAATTTGCGCAGCTCAAACCTGATGCTGTCCGAATTCAAGAATGCAGATTTGAGTGAGGCCAATCTCCATAAAGCAGATTTGACCAGAGCCATGATGCCGGGCGTATCCTTGCGCGGGGCCAACCTCATGTTTTCCCATCTGGTGGAAAGTAACCTGATGCAGGCAGAACTGGTGAGAGCCGACCTTAGTGCATCCAATATGGAAAACATCCTTCTGAGCAATGTGGTGGCTCATGAAACGGTGTTTCGAAACTCAAACCTGAAAGGGGCGGATTTGCAAAATGCAGATTTGCGTGGCGCTGATTTTCATGGGGCCATTTTGGTTGAGGCCAACCTGAGCGGTGCGAATTTATCGGGCTCGGACCTGAGTGATGCGGATTTGTCGAATGCAAATCTGACAGGGGCTTTGCTCATTGATACAGATTTAACCGGGGCAGACCTGACCCGCACAAACCTGAAGAATGCCAAAATTCAGAATGCCAATCTTAATCAGGTTGACTTTTTCAGGGCAGACCTGAAGGGCGCGTCCCTGAACACAACTTATAATCAGGAAACAAGCTTTTGCGATGCTCGCATGCCCGATGGTTCACGTGGGACCTGTGACTGAATGGAACGGCAATAAGATGTGTTCTTTTGATTGTGTAACTCTTTTCATGTTGTCGAAAAGGTAAAAGAACGGTTTCAGTTTTCCATGGACTCTTTTAGGGGTTAAGCCTTAATTTGGCGTAGTCTTTGCTTTACGAATTATTCCAAATAACAAACAGGCTGGCGCAAGAGACGGGGACCATGGGAGATCCATTTCAGTTTTTCTTTCGACTCAAAAAAGTCGAACAACCTAATATTGAAGGTGAAATCCGTCTTAAGGCGGCGCGCACGCTTGTGAAAGTTTTTGATGACCTTTACGAAGGTGCGTTTGCTGTTGATACGGCCTGCCGTATTATCTGGATGAACGACAAGTTCAAAGCCCTGATTGGATGGAATGGCACAGAAGCGTTGGAAGGGCGCGATATTGCTGAAATTCTGCCGCATACCGACATGAAACGGGTGATCGAGAAGGGGCAACCTGACCTGATTGATATTGTTGATTTGGGAGAACGCCAAATTACCATTTCGCGCATTCCGTTGAGTGATGATAATGACCATATTGTCGGGGCTATGGGGGTTATTTTGTTTGACCGTCTCAATGCCCTGAAGCCTTTGGTTTCACGCTTTCAAAAAATGCAGAACGATTTGAAAAAAGCGGAAAAAGAACTGGCTGCGACCCGGCAGGCCAAATATCGTTTTTCAAATTTTGTGGGTAACGCAAAGGCGGTTCAGGAACTCAAACGCCAGGCCCGGCGGGCTGCTGCGCGTGATGTGCCGGTCCTTCTTCTGGGGGCAACAGGTACAGGTAAAGAACTGTTGGCCCATGCTATTCATGCGACTTCTGTGCGTTCTGGTGCACCGATGGTGCGTATTAATGTATCTGCCATTCCGGAAGGTTTGCTAGAAGCCGAACTGTTTGGCACGGCTTCGGGAGCATATACCGGGGCCTCGAAAAAAGATCGCTTGGGGAAATTTCAACTGGCAGATGGCGGGACCCTGTTTCTGGATGAGATCGGCGATATGCCTGCAAGCCTGCAACCCAAGCTGTTGCGTGTCTTGCAAGAAGGGGAGCTGGAACCGGTGGGGTCAAACAAGGTACATTCTGTCGATGTGAGGGTTATCAGTGCGACCAGCCGCAACCTTGAACAAATGGTTCAACAAGGTGATTTCAGGGCGGATTTATATTATCGCCTGAATGTTGTGCCTTTGGTGGTGCCCTCTTTGAAAGAGCGTATTTCCGACCTGCCGCATCTCTGTGATGTTTTATTGGATAATATTGCTGAAATGGCCGGGCAAGCGACCCCATCGCTGACAGATGAGGCGCTGGATTTGTTAAAGGGCTATGACTGGCCGGGTAATGTAAGGGAATTGCGCAATATTCTGGATCAGGCCTGTGCACGTTTTGATACAGACGTGTTGAGAGATGAGCACATTATTGAACTGCTGCCGGGCTTAGCGGCACGGCAACATTTGAAAAAAGCCGGGTGTGACCCTGACGGGTTTGACCCGTTGCCAGAGGGGATGAAGTTAAAAGAAGTGCTTGGGGAAATCGAAAAAAAGGCGCTGATGAAAGCTTTGGCTCAGGAAAACAATGTAAAGTCCAGAGCTGCCAAAAGGCTGGGGATTTCCCGTGCGCAGTTTTATGAAAAGCTGACGACATATGACATATTGTCTGATTAGCCAGACAATATTGTGACTGTACGATTTTCAGTCATGCTGTTAATTATAGTTTGAAAACAAATACTTATGTGTAATTTCTTGTGAAGTGTCCGATAAACCTGACAGTTTTGACGGATTATTTTTCTGCTCAAAATTCTTCTGCTTCAAAGAAACCTCAAAATACGGCCTTTTTTTATATTTGGCATGGCTTTTGCCATGTAAACGGGCAGTTAAAAAATAAATCAGGGAGCATTTCATGAAGTTGCAAAAAATTGCATTGGCCCTTGTGGCTGTTGCAGGGATAAGCGGTTACGCCCACGCGGCAGACCCTATCAAAATAGCCCATGTCTATGGGAAGACAGGCCCTTATGAAGCCTATGCCAAACAATCTCACACCGGGTTGATGATGGGGCTGGAATATGCCACAGGCGGCACGATGGAAGTTAATGGTCGCAAAATTGAAATTATTGAAAAAGACACGCAGTTAAAACCGGACCTGGGCAAAACCCTTTTGGCAGAAGCTTATGCAGATGATGAAGTTGATCTGGCCGTTGGTCCGATCTCTTCGGGTGTGGCATTGGCCATGTTGCCGGTTGCACAAGAGTATGAAAAATTGTTGATTGTTGAGCCTGCTGTTGCTGATTCCATCACAGGTGAAAAGTGGAACCGTTTTATTTTCCGTACCAGCCGTAACTCTTCACAAGATGCGGTTGCAAACGCTGCTGCTTTGGGTAAGCCTGGGGTGAAAATTGCAACTCTGGCACAGGATTATGCCTTTGGGCGTGACGGTGTTGCTGCTTTTAAAGAAGCTTTGAAAAATACGGGTGCAGATCTGGTCTTTGAAGAATATGCCCCGCGCGATACCAAAGATTTCACCGCATCGGCACAACGTTTGTTTGATGCTTTGGATAAAACAGACGGGCGTAAAATCATTTTTGTGATTTGGGCCGGTGGGGGAAACCCGATGGGCAAGATCAAAGCCATGAACCCGGAACGTTTCAATATAGAACTGGCAACCGGTGGTAATATTCTGGCGGTTATGAAAGTGCTTAAAGCTCTTCCCGGTATGGAAGGTGCGACATACTACTACCATGAAATCCCGCATAATAAAGTCAATGACTGGCTCGTATCAGAACATTACAAGCGTTTTAACAGCCCGCCGGATTTCTTTACGGCCGGGGGGATGATTGCCGGGATCGCAATTGTTGAAGCGTTGAAAAAAGCGGGCTCTACAGAGACGGAAGACTTGATCAAAACCATGGAAGGCATGGAGATTGAGTCACCGAAAGGGAAAGTGATCTTTCGCAAAGAGGACCATCAGGCGATGCAGGCAATGTATCACTTCAAGCTGAGGGTCGACCCGAACGTTGAATGGGCAATCCCGGAACTGGTCCGTGAAATTCCCATTTCGGAAATGAATATTCCGATCCGTAACTAACATCTTTTTCGATGATTTTCGGGTGAGAAGGAGGCGCTTTGCCTCACTGCGTTCTCCTTCTGCCTTTCCTCCTTCTTTTTTTCGGATAACTCGATGACAGGTCAAGAACATCCCGTCCTTCGCACCGAGGGGCTTAGCGTCAGGTTTGGCGGTCATGTGGCGGTTAATAATGTCACAGCAGAATTTAATCGTGGTAGTTTAACCGCGATTGTTGGTCCGAATGGTGCGGGCAAAACAACATTTTTCAATCTTATTTCCGGCCAGTTGAAAGCAACTGACGGGCAGGTTTTTTTGAACGACGAAGACCTGAGCGGTATGTCGGTTTCCGAGCGCACCCATAGGGGATTGGCGCGTGCCTTTCAATTGACCAATTTGTTTTCAAATCTCAGTGTGCGTGAAAATGTCCGTCTGGCGGTGCAAAGCCGTGCAGGGATCGGATTTAATATTTTCACGATGGCAGATCGCCATCGGGAGTTGAACCAGAAGGCGGATCATTTTCTCGCCCGTGTCGGTCTGTACGACCAGGCTGATGAATTGGCCTCTACTTTACCCCATGGGGGGCAGCGCAAGCTGGAAGTCGCCCTGATGCTGGCACTGGAACACGATGTTTTAATGTTTGATGAGCCAACCGCAGGGATGAGTGTTGATGAGGTTCCTGTCATTTTGGACCTGATCCATGAAATCAAGGCTGATAAGACAAAAACCGTTTTAATGGTGGAACACAAAATGGACGTTATCCATTCACTGGCTGATCGTATCATTGTCTTGCACAACGGTTTTCTGGTGGCCGAGGGTGAACCTAAGGAAGTGATGGCTTCCCCTATTGTGCAGGAAGCCTATCTTGGGACAGGAGTAGCCGACCATGTCTGAGAAATTGTGTCTTCATATGAAAGCCGTGCATACCCATATTGGGCAATATCATATTTTGCAGGGTGTGGATTTATCTGTGCCACGAAGTGGCGTTACCATGCTATTGGGACGAAACGGGGCGGGGAAAACCACAACCATGCGGACCATTATGGGGTTGTGGCAAGCCAGTCAGGGGCAAATTTTTTATCATCAGGATGATATTACCGCCAAAGATACCCACGAAATTGCCAAGCTGGGTATTGCTTACGTACCCGAAGACATGGGGATTTTTTCTTCCCTTAGCGTAAAGGAAAATATGGTTTTGGCGGCTCGTACAGGCGAGATGGATGATACACGGCTGCAATGGATTTTTCAGCTTTTCCCGGCCATGAACAAATTCTGGAACTGGCCGGCGGGAAACCTTTCAGGCGGGCAAAAACAGATGTTGGCCATCTCACGGGCCGTGATCGAACCATCTTCCCTGTTATTGGTGGATGAACCGACAAAAGGTTTGGCACCGGCAATTATCGGTGCTTTGACCGAAGCTTTTATCGAATTGAAGCAAACCGATACCACCATTTTAATGGTGGAACAGAATTTTCAGATGGCAAAAACGATTGGCGACAAAGTCTGCGTTATGGATGACGGACGTGTCGTTCACAGCGGGACCATGGCCGGTCTGGCCGAAAATGAACAGCTGCAAGAACAGCTTCTTGGCCTGAGCATGGGAGCACATCAATGAATAGTAACGACAATATGCTTAGCGCGACAAATGCCTCGAAATTTTCTTTTCTTTCCGAACGCAATTTACCCTTTCTGGCGGCGGCTGTTTTATCATTGGGTGCCTTGGCCCTGATCGGACAATTCGATACCTGGGTGACCCTGACCATTGCGGGTCTGGCAATGGGGATGATGATCTTTGTCATGGCGTCCGGTCTGACATTGGTTTTTGGGCTGATGGATGTTTTGAATTTCGGTCACGGGGCTTTCATTTCCCTTGGGGCTTTTGCCGGAATATCGGTTCTTCTACTGGTGCCCGGCTGGATGGGCTCTGAGTCAGCATTTTTCAACATAGCCGCCATTTTACTTGCTGTGGTTGCTGCCATGGGCATCACAGGTGTTGCCGGTTACGTTTTTGAACGTGTCATTGTCTCCCCTGTTTATGGCGATCACCTCAAACAGATTTTGATTACGATGGGCGGGTTGATCGTTACAGAACAGTTGATTTATGTGCTGTGGGGACCTGATGCCATTTCCATTCTTCGACCCAAAGCATTACAGGGGGCATTCACTTTTGGAACGATTGCGTTCGAAAAATTCCGTTTGCTGGCTGTCGTGCTGGGGCTGGTTATTTTCTTCGCCATGCGCTGGACGTTGAACGGGACGCGTCTCGGTCTTGTTATCCGCGCGGGTGTTGAAAATCGCGAAATGGTCAGTGCTCTGGGCTATCGCATTTCCATGGTGTTTATTCTGGTCTTTGTTGCCGGGTCTGCCTTGGCCGGGTTTGGCGGGGTGCTGTGGGGCCTTTATGAAGAAGTCGTCACTGCGCATATGGGCATGAATGTCATGATCCTGATTTTTATTGTGGTCATCATTGGCGGTCTTGGGTCGGTTGAAGGGTGTTTTATCGGGGCCCTGATGGTTGGGCTTCTTGCCAACTACACAGGCTATCTCGCGCCTAAAGTGGCTTTGGGTTCCAATATCCTGCTGATGGTTCTTATTTTGATGTGGCGTCCGGAAGGATTGCTGCCGGTCAAGAAAAGCTGATAGGGGGAATTGGATAATGTTTTCTTATATTTTTTCCGGTGACTTTCCACGTTCTCGTCTGCTGAGTGTTGTTCTGATCCTGATTATTGCCGGTTTGATTTTAACGCCATGGATCATTCCCGGTTCCCGGGCCATGGAAACGGCCATGCGCATTGCAATTTTTATTGTTCTGGTTGCAAGTTATGATCTCTTGCTTGGCTATACAGGAATTGTATCGTTCGCTCATACCATGTTTTTCGGGATTGGTGCCTATGGTGTTGCGATTTCCATCAACGAAATGGGACGCGGCTATGATGCGATCCTGATCGGGACGATTGCCGGGGGTGTTGCGGCGATGGTTCTGGCTTTTTTCATCGGGCTTTTCAGCTTGCGGGTTAAGGCAATTTTCTTTGCCATGGTGACATTGGCCGTGGCAAGTGCCTTTACCTTGCTGATTTCCCAGCTCTACCAGTTCACGGGGGGGGAGGACGGGTTGACCTATGCCATTCCCCGTGAACTTTCGCCAGCCTTTAAATTGGTAAAAGGAAAAGTGTTCGGCGTACATATCAATGGGAAGCTTTTACTCTATTACGGCATCCTTTTTGTGTCGTTAGGGTTGTTTCTGTTTATGCTGCGCGTGGTCAATTCCCCTTTCGGGCGGGTTTTGCAAGCCATTCGTGAAAATGAGTTCAGGGCCGAAGCGATTGGCTATCGCACTGTGGTTTATCGTACAGCAACCAACTGTCTGGCAGCCGGTATTGCGGCACTGGCCGGAAGCCTGATGGCGATTTGGCTGAAATATACGGGGCCGGAAACAACCCTCAGCCTGAATATTATGATGGATATTTTGTTGATGGTTGTGATTGGCGGGATGGGAACGCTTTATGGTGCCATCATCGGTTCAACCCTGTTTATCATGGCGCAGAACTACCTTCAGGGCTTGATGAAGCTAGCTTCAGACCAACTAAGCAGTCTTGGCATGCCTTTGTTACCAGAACTGATACATCCCGATCGCTGGCTACTGTGGTTCGGTATTTTATTTATTCTTTCCGTTTACTTTTTTCCGACAGGTATTGTCGGGAGATTTAGAAAGGCAAAAGTATGACCCATAAACCTGTATCTCATTATGTTTCCTGCCAAGAGCGTGAAATTCATGTTACCGAATGGGGCAAGGGCAACCGTGAAGCTCTGGTTATGTGGCATGGTCTGGCACGTACCGGGCGGGATTTTGACGCTTTAGCCATGGAATTGGCCGATGAATATCATATCATTGCGCCTGATACGTTAGGGCGCGGTTTGTCGCAATGGGCACAAAACCCGGATGAGGAATATTGTCTGGATTTTTATGGTCGTCTGGCACATGACCTTTGCGACTATTTTGGTTTTAGAAAATACCGCTGGGTTGGTACCTCAATGGGAGGCGCTTTGGGGATACGTTTGGCTGCGACATCCATGAAGGACAATATAACACATCTGGTGCTCAATGATATCGGCCCTAAAATTGAACAGGTCGCGATTGATCGTATTCTGGGTTATGCTGGAAATCCTGCGGTTTTCAGTAGTATAAGTGCCTTGGAAGACGGGTTGCGAACCATTTATAAACCCTATGGTTATTTGACGGATGAACAATGGCGCTTGATGACGGAAACGTCTTTCAGGCGTTTGCCGGATGGTAAAATCACCTTGCATTATGATCCGAATATGGTGCGCCAGTTTGTTTTACATCCTGAAGATTATGACCAATGGAACGATTTCAACAACATTACCTGTAAGATGCAGGTGATCCGGGGGGCAAACAGTGACCTGCTATCCGTTGAAACGCGCGATGCCATGTTGCAAGCTCAGCCCAATTGCGTTTTATATGAAGTTGAAGACGTTGGTCATGCCCCGGCTTTAAATGTGCCGGATCAGGTTTTACAGGTGAGAAATTTCCTGAAGACATAATGACAAGTGAAATCATCCCTGATGGAGGTATGATAGGGATACTTCCATCAGGGATCGGGGTGATCAAACAGCGTCCGCTTGCATTTGAGGATGTGCTTGTTTAAAGGCAGTCAATGCCTCACATGTTTGATTGAGCGCGACAATTTTGGGATAAGCCGACATATCCACTTCAAAACGTTCTGCACTGAAAACTTGCGGGATTAAATAGCATTCAACCACGCCGGGTTGGTTGCCAAAGGCAAAACCGCCTTGAAGAACCCGTTCTGCCAAAGATATCTCAATGGCGCGGAAACCATCGTTTATCCAGTTGTTGGTCCAGTTTTTGATGTCTTCTTCATCTGCTTTGAAGTCTTTTTTCAGGGCATTGAGAATACGCAGATTATTGACCGGATGAATGTCACAGCCGATCAGGGCGGCCATGGCACGGGCCTGTGCACGTTCCTTTATGTCTGTGGGGAAAAGCGGGTTATCCGGCCATTTCTCATCAAGGTATTCAATGATGGCTGGTGTTTGGGTGAGCAGGCCGTCCTCTTCAAAATCCACAACCGGGACCAGCCCTTGCGGGTTGAGTTTTAGGAACGGATCGCTTTTATGTTCTGCGCTACGCAGGTTAATAGGCTTGATATCGTAGGGAATGTTTTTCAGGTTCAATGCAATGCGCAAACGATGGGATGTTCCACTACGAAAAAAGCTATACATTCTATTCATGGGGGGAGTCCTTTTAAGAAAACAGGCGTGAGCTTGATAAAACCCAACGCCTGTTTTTTTGCTTTTCAATTACGATATATTCAGTTCGATATCGATAAGCTGGTCAATATGACCGGTGATCCTGTCCCCGGAAGTTACAGGGCCGACACCTTCCGGTGTGCCCGTATAAATCAGGTCACCGGGCTGGAGGTGGTAGAAACGCGACAGATGAACAATCACTTCCTGTGTGGAATTGATCAGTTTGGAAATGTCGGAAGACTGTTTGACCTGATCGTTCACACTGAGCTCGATTTTGCCTTCGGTTATATGACCGCACTCACTGACCGGGACGATGGTGGAAATGACGGCGGACTCTTCAAAATCCTTGCCGAGATCCCACGGGCGGCTTTTTTCACGCGCGCGCAATTGCAGGTCGCGCCGGGTCATATCCAGCCCGCAGGCATAGCCCATTACCCCATCCAGTGCATTGTCCATTGTGGCCTGAAAGACGGGTTGTCCAATGGCTGCCACCAGTTCCATTTCGTAATGGTAATTGGATGTTTCCAGTGGGTAGTTGATGGTTGAACCACTTGCGACAATCGTTGAAGGGCTTTTGGTGAAATAGAAAGGTTCTTCCTTGTCCGGTTTAACCCCCATTTCTTCGGCATGTGCCACATAGTTGCGCCCGACACAGAAGATGCGGTTAACCGGAAAAACAGCTTCTGTACCCTGAATGGCGACAGTAGAGGCAGGTTTTAAGTCAAACATATATTTGGTCATCTTTCTTAATCCTCAAATTCTTCGTAAAAACCTAATTTGCGTTGCATGGGGGCATCATCGACAATGAACATAAAGGCCATTTCAGAGGAGGACCCGTTGCGCAATTCCACTTTTGCATGGGTGGGGATGGCAATCGTCCCGGCATCGCGCCATGTCATTTCCTGCCCATCGACTTGAATGCTGCCGCTGCCTTCAATCACATGGAAAACCTGCGAGGCTGAACGGCGTTTCATGTTTGCAACTTCACCGGGGCGCAGGCAAAGGGCGGAGAAACCCAGTATAGGCAGAACTTCTTCCCCTGTTTCAGGGTTGACGTAAGCCAGTTGCAGAATATCGTTGTCATCTGCATGTTTCGCCATTTCAAGCAGGGCAGCCTTAACTTCTTTCCAGGGGTAGCGGCACAGCGGATAGGGTGTGGATTGTCCCAAGCTGCTGTAAGGCAACAGGCCGGAGCGGCGATAGTCCGTTTGGGATCGGTCTGCCTTGTTGCGGATGGTCTGATTTTCCCCTTCCTCAGCGTAGGAAGCTTCCACATGGTAAACCAGTGGTAAATCCAGTGCATCCAGCCAGACAACCGGACCTTTACCATTATGTCCATGTTCGTGCCACAAGCCGGAAGGTGTGATAATCAGGTCACCTTTTTCCATGGGGAGCTTTTCACCTTCGACAGTGGTAAAGCCGCCTTCACCTTCCACAACAAAGCGAATGGCACTGGGGGTGTGTTTGTGATTGGGGGCGGTTTCCCCCGGTTTGATCAATTGCATGCCGAGATAAATGGTGGGGGTTGCGCGCGCCGTTTCTGTTTCCAGGCTCGGGTTGGCAAGCACAAGGACGCGGCGTTCGGCTTTTTCAATGGGGGTCAGTTCACCTGCTTCCATCAAAAGTGGGCGGATGTTTTCATAGCCCCAATGGATGGGGCGGCAGGTGCGTGCCGGTTTTCCATAAGGCAGAAAGGCACGTAAAGAAGGCCAAAGCGGAAGAAGGTTCTGTTCGGCAACCTGCCGACGGTATTCTTGTGGAAGTTCTTCCATTGTTCCAAGTTGAGTCATTTATATTCTCCTGAATTGAGCTGGACCTGCACTACACAAAGCGCGTCAGATACATCGAAATGTCGGGAAAGAAGGTGATGATGAGCAATGCAACGACATAAAAGAGAAAGAAGGGCATGACACCCAGATAGATATCTTTCAAACCGATACGCAGCACGGCTTGGGAAACAAAGATGTTTAAACCAATGGGCGGGGTAAACATGCCGATTGCCAGATTGACGGTCATAATGACCCCGAAGTGAATGGGGTCCATACCGAACAGCAAGGCAATGGGGGCGAGAATGGGGGCGACAATCAGGATTGCCGAAGCCGTATCCATAAAACAGCCGATCCCCAGAAGGAGAAGGTTCACCGTGATGAAAAAGACCCAGGGTGACATATTCAGCCCTTCGATAAATTCTGAAATCAGATAGGGGTAGTCTTCAATGGTGACAATCCATGAAAAGGCTCCGCTACAGGCGACAATGATAATGATGACGGCTGTGAGCTTGATGGTGACAAGTGCACAGTCCCATAGCGTTGCCAGATCCATTTCCTTTTGAATGAACATGGTCACAATGATGGAATAAATGCAGGCAATCCCGGCGGCTTCTGTTGGTGAAACAACCCCCATATAGATGCCGCCCAGTACAATGACCGGCATGCCCAGCCCCCAGCTGCCGTCTTTTGCCGTTTTGGCAATGTTTTTGAGGCAGAAGGTAAACTGTTGTGTTGTTTGCATACGTTGCACGAGAAGAAAGTTTCCGGCCATGGCAATGAGCATAATCAACAGGCCGGGCAGGACCCCTGCCATAAACAGATGTACGATGGATGTTTCGGTGGAAATGCCATAAAGGATCATGCTGATGGACGGCGGGATAATCGTTGCGATGGCCCCGGCCGATGTAATGACACCGGCTGCATAGCGTTTGCCGTATCCGGCTTCGATCATCGGCTGATAGGTGATGGAGCCGACAGCGGCAATGGTTGCCGGTGCAGAGCCCGAGACCGCGCCGAAAAATGTGCTGGCACCGATGGTGGTGAGGCCAAGACTGCCTTTTTTAAATCCGATCAACGCCATGACAAAATCGACAATGCGCCGTGCCATCCCTCCGCGCACCATAATTTCACCGGCAAAGATGTAATAGGGGACAGCCAGAAGGGCAAATTTATCGATACTGCCGAACAGGGTTTGGTGCAGAACGCCCAGAGGAAGGTCTACAAAAAAAAGCACGGCGCCAACGGTTGTTGTCAACAAAACCAGATAAATCGGAAAACCGAGCACCAGCAGCAAAAGAGAGGTTAAAGGTAAGAAATATTCCATCGCCTCATTCACTTTCTGAGGAACAGGTTTTGTTCGGATTGCGCCACATGTCGAAAGCCATGTAAAAAGAGGCTGCGGCCATCATGGTGAAACCGACCAACAAGGCACCGTGGGGAATGGTCATGGGGATTCCTGCAACCAGACTGACCTGATGGTTGGTCCACATCAGGGTGAAAACCTGTGCTGAAACGAAAGCGACAATGGCGCAGGTCAATCCGCCAACAAGGCATGTCAGAATGCTGAGAAAACGACGAAGCCCTAAAGGAAAGAAACCGAGACAGAGGTCCATATTGAGATGGGCGTTTTTCAGAACACCGCTCAGACACCCCAGCAGAACGCACCAGACCATGATGTAAATCATGACCTCTTCAGCCCAGATAATCGCGCTGTTGAAGATATAACGTCCAACGACATTTGCCAGAATCAAACACAAGCCCGCAATAAGAAGGCCTGCTGCAATGTGGTCCGGCAGCAAAGTAAAATTCTTTTTTGAAATCAAGCTTCGCATTATGTTGCTCCTTGAATGGGGGGAAGAAAAGGCCAGAGAGAAACTCTGGCCTTGGAAGGAGTTAAGGAGCATGCTTGGCGGCAGATGTTTTCAAAAGAGCGTACATGTCTTTGATTTCCGGATCATTTCCAAGAACACGTTCGGCAACCATTGCGCCCTTTTTCAACAGGTCGGCTTTTTCCGTATCGTTGATTTGCACAACGGTGGCCCCGGATTTTTTCCAGATGTTGAGGACTTTGTCATCGAACTTCTTCGTGTAGTCGTGCAGGCGTGTTTCCGCTTTTTTACCGGCTTCAATCACCACAGCCTGAAGATTAGCGGGCAGTTTGTCGTAAAATTTCTTGGACAAAATTGCCATGCAGACAATCATGGAATCCCGGGTTACGAACAGGTTTTTTGCAACCGCGTTGACTTTTAGCGCCGCCATGACGCCCGCAGAGGTTCGTACGCCATCAACGATTTTGCGTTGCAGGGAAGGGACCGTTTCTGCAAGAGGCAGGGGAACGCCGGTTGCGCCAAGTGCCTCAGCCATTGCCGTTTCAACTTCTGAAGAAATGACACGAATTTTCAGACCTTTTAAGTCCTCGACGGAAGAGACCTGTTTGTAAGTGGCGTAGGAAACCGGGCTATAAGGGAACAGGCCCACACCCAAAATTCCCTTGTCTTCACCAAGGTGGACAAATTTTTCCCGAAACATCGGGTCTTGCAGCGTTGCAGCCGCGTGGTCCATACTCAGAAATTGCCCCGGGGCATCGGTTGCCTGAAAGGCCGGATTGATCCCTTTATAAAAACTGGGCGGGCCGATAAACATCTCTACAGTGCCCAGTTGAACACTTTCGACCAGACGAAAACCGTTCCCCAATTGGGCACCAGGGTAGATTTTGACGCTGATTTCACCGTTGCTCAGCTTTTCAAGTTCTTCCTTAAAAAGCTTGCTATATTCGTGCAAGGGTTCGTTGCGGGGAACAATCCCGATTTTAAGGGTATATTTTGCGGCAGATGCCGTATTGCTTGTGAAAGCCAGTGCCATGAATGTTAGGGCACAAGCCAGAAAAACTCTTTTGACAATAAACATGATAGCCATCCTGTTATTGGTTGTGGGGGGCTGCCTTTCAAGCAGTTTTGTTTTTGGAACCGACGTTTGCCCGGATGTGAGCGCACGTCGGCCCGGAAATCATGATCAGGCAAAGCTGACATGGACTTTGTTGTTATCAATTTTGGTTCGGTAGGATTGCACATCGCTTTCAAGGGGGGCACACATGGCCTTGCCTGTTTTGATGCAGAACTTTCCCTGATGAAGGGGGCATTCAATTTGTCCGTCTTCAACAAAACCATCGCTTAGGCGGGCCAGTCCATGGGTGCAGATGTTATCTGTCGCATAGACTTCACCTTCAATGAGGTAAAGCGCAAGTTCCTTGCCTTCGACTTCAACGCCGATCACATCGTCTTCGAGCAGGTCATCGACATCTGCAACGGCGAACCACTGGGTATTCATTTATGGCCTCATACGGGATAAATAACGGAATTCGGCACCATTTCGCTGTCATAAACGGCGCGACGACTTTGAAATTTGAGACCGTTTTCGGTAATCCGCACTTCATCAATATATCGTCCGGCGTTGAAAACGGTTGTCATGCCATCGAATTTGGTACGCATGACGGAATAGTTGGCTTCGGAATGAATGACACCATCTTCAATTTTGCGGACCTGCGGTGCCCCGACAATATGGCGCTGGTAATAGGGGTCGTAGAACAGGGTTTCCTTGATGCCATAGACGCGGTCTTCCAGCATTTTCTTGCTTTCCAGATCAAGCAACCCCAAGGGGAGGTCCCTTTCGAAGTTTTCACGCGGTTGCAGACTGTAGAGACAGTCATCGGTGAAAAAGTCGGGCCATTCATCCCATCTGTCTGAATCAACAATCAGGGAATATTCAGCATAGAGGTTGAGAAGGTCGTAATAGGTTTGAAAATTCATCATCGGGTCACACTCCCATCGTTTTTCGCCAGTAGTCGTACATGCCGCGGATCAAGGTTTCCGTGACCATATGTTCGGTATTTTCGATGTCCGTACCGCCCATTTCGACAACAGTGCGGTGGGCGGGATGGGTTTCAAAACCTTCCTGGGAAAATTCGATAACTTCGCCATCATCTGCGGAAACGAACCCGGCAGGACCAAACAGGTTTGCCTGTATCAGACGGCGTTTAACCATTTCCTCGTCATCGTCTTCGAAGCAGAAATGTGTCCAGACGAAATCAAAACTGTCTTTTCCGTTGGGCTGGATATGGCGTGTAGAAACGCTGTTAACCTGTTGCTGGAAAATGACCGAAGGAAAGACGGTGGTCATAACGGCAGTCGGGCCATCCCACCAGGGTTCCTGAACGATATCAAGAAGGCGATTGTCATTAACCTTCATATCGGCCTTGAAGCTCTGGATACCGTCAACAACTTCATCGACCTTGCCACCCTTGCCCCGGGTGGAAATCATGGCGGCATGGCGGAATTTCTCATCCATGCGCAACTGGGATTCATTGTCTGCGCGCCATAATCCGAAAGTGACAAACCATGTATGTAACAAGCCGGGGTGATAGGGGTCCTTGATGTTTTCCTGCATCAATTTCCAGTTTCCCGGAATACGTTGTTTGCGATAGCCGAGAATTTTAAGTTTGCGGCCATCGAACGTACGGTCAAAATATTTTAGAATGGTCGGGCCGAGAAAATCTTCCAGAGGTTCCACATTGTGATCGAAGGAAGCGAACACAACGCCGTTGCGTACAGCAACTTTCAATTGTGTCAGTCCATGATCTTTCGGGTGGAAATCCTTGGGCATGCCGCCGTTGGTTTTGCCGTTCTTTTTAACACCACGGCGGAAAGGAACCCCTTGCAGGTCACCGTTCAGGCCATAGTTCCATTGGTGATAGGGACAGACAAAGCTTTTGGTGTTGCCATGTCTTTCGCGGCAGAAACGCATGCCACGGTGGGCACAGACATTTTCCACAACAAAGATTTCGTCACCCTCTCCCCGTGTCATAATGACGGAGCGTTCACCAATGAAGGTACGCTTGAAATCTCCGTTATTGGGAATTTCAGCTTCTAAACCGACATAACACCAGTGATTATTGTAAAAGAAACGATCCAGTTCCCTTTGATATAGGTCTTTTGATGTATAGGCCCAGAAAGGGATACGACTGGACCCTTCTTCCTTCCATTCTTCCTTATCAGGAAAAACGCTTTCAATGACTTCCATGACTACCTCCACTGTAATTGAATTTGATATCGTTTTGTATTTTTGAAACAGACAGGCGCTCAGGTGCCTGTGCTGTAAAATGCATCTGCATAAATCCGTTCTTCACGATGACCGAGACGTTTGAGCAACAGGGTTGCCGCTTCAACCATGGGGGGGGAACCTGCCAGATAGGTGCGCCAGCCCACAAAGTTTTCAATGTCGGCGCTGACCGCATCGGTCACCAGCCCGGTGCGATAGGTTGTGCCGTTGATGTTTGTATTGACGACGACATGAAAATGAAGATTGGGGTGCTGTTGTGTCAGTTCTTGAAACACCTGTTGCCCGTAGACATCTTTGGATGTCAACGCACCGAAATAAACGTGGATCGGGTTGTTCATGCCCTGATCCAGTGCACCGCGAACAACGGACATAATAGGGGCCAGTCCTGTGCCTCCGGCAATGCAGAGAATAGGGTCATCATGTCTGGAACGCAGGTAACTGGTCCCCATCGGGCCTTCAACACGTACCTGGTCACCGACTTTCAGAATATCCTTGATATAACTGCTGACACGACCATTTGGAACAAGGCGGACATGAAATTCCATTTCATTGTCCTGACTTAAACCGGCCATGGAATAAGGGCGAATGTGATCGGGGCTAAATTGCAGGCTGACATATTGCCCGGCCGTGAAATCCATTTTTTTGGCGGACTTCAAACGAATTTGAATAATGTCATGTGTCAGATAATTCAGCTCGGCAACCTTTGCCTTCAAAATTTTGGCCGGATGCATGACAGGTTCATCGGGTTCGGGAATTTCAATCACGCAGTCATCGACCACAGAGGATTGACAGGACAGGATGACACCTTCGCCCGTGCTGTTGGGTCGAGAAACTTCCTGTCCCCCTTCCAGCACATGCCCGGAAACAACCTTGCACCGACAGACGCCACACTTTCCTGCCGTACAGCTATAAGAGACAGGAACATCGTTTTGGCGTAATGCGTCCAGCAGGTTGGTGCCCGCTTCAACATCAACGGTTTTGTTCAAAGGTTGGATTGTAACTTTCATTTTTATCGCCTTCCTGTGTGTTGAGGGCGATATTAGAGTTGATCAAAATATAAATGAAATTTATATTAATTATATATGGCATTCATATTGTGAATATTAATGAAAAATCTGGACCTTAATCTGCTCATCGTTTTTAACGAATTGATCAAGAAACGAAGTGTTTCGGCGGTTGCTGCATCCATAAACCTGACCCAGCCAGCCGTGAGCAATGCCTTGCGCCGCCTGCGGGACCATTTGAACGATGAATTGTTTATCAAAACATCGCAAGGGATGGAGCCAACGCCTTATGCCGAACAGCTTGCTGAACCCATTTCATACGCGTTGGGAACTATCCAAAGCACGCTGTCGCAGCATAAAATTTTCGATCCCTTGCTCAGCCAGCAAACCTTTAATATTGCCATGTCGGATATTGGTGAAATTTACTTTATGCCGCGTCTGATTCAGCATTTGAGCAAAATTGCGCCCAACGTTAAAATCAGAACGTTGCGAACAACCGGCCTTGATTTGAAAGAGAAAATGGAAGAAGGCAAAGTCGATTTGGCTATCGGGTTGTTGCCAGACCTAAAGTTTGGCTTTTTTCAACGCCGTTTGTTTAAACAAAACTATGTCTGTCTGGTCAATGCACAGGGCCGATACCAGAAAAAAATGACGCATGCGAATTTTTGCAAAGGGGACCATGTCGCCATTGATGCCATCGGGACCGGTCATAGCGAGGTGGAAAACATTCTTGCCAGAATGGGGATTCATCGCAATGTGACAATGCATGTGCCACATTTTGTTGCTGTTGGGCACATTCTGGCGGCTTCAGATTTGATTGCAACCGTACCGGAAAAGTTCGCCGAATGCTGCTATCAACCTTTTAATCTCAAATATTTTACTCATCCCATCAATTTGCCCAGTATCACAATTAACCTGTTCTGGCATAACCGTTTTCATAAAGATGGCAGCAACCAATGGCTGCGTTCTGTTTTTGTGGATTTGTTTGCGGAATGATTTCCCTCTAGACCACTTTAGCCTCTGTTTATAAGGGGGGGGAGGGGAGCTATTAAGTATTTGCATCGCTTTGTGCTTGCGGGGCGGCTTTGGCAAAGGCCTCCAGCGTTAGGCAATGTTCATTGATCTTTGAAAGCAGAGGGTAGACCGTCATATCCACTTTGAAGCGATGGGCGTTATATACCTGTGGGATAAGGCAAATATCTGCCAGTGTCGGGGCATGGCCAAAGCAGAAGGAACCATTGGAAGAAGTTTTTAGCGTTTTTTCAATGGCGGCAAAGCCGACTTCAATCCAATGTCTGTACCAGATGTTTTTTGCTTCCTCAGAAACGCCCAGTTCGTTGGAGAGATATTTCAGGATACGCAGGTTATTGACCGGGTGAATGTCACAGGCTACGGCTTGTGCCAAGGCACGGACTTTGGCTTTTTCGATTGCAGCAGTGGGCAGAAGCAGGTTTTCTTTTGAAAGATCATCAAGATATTCCAGAATGGCAAGCGATTGCGTCAAAACCGTGCCGTCATCCAGTTCCAGAGCCGGAACAAGGCCTTGCGGGTTTTTTGTTGTGTATTCGGCTTTTAGATGTTCACCACCATCCTTGACCAGATGAACCGGGATTTGTTCATAAGGGATGTTTTTAAGGTTGAGCCCAATACGTACCCGATAGGCCGCAGAGGAACGCCAGTAGGAATAGAGTTTCATTATTGTTGTTGTTTTCTTTAGGGGTTAATCATCAAGTTCCGGGTCATTGCCATCAGCTGTTCCGATGGTGTTTCGAACTTTCAGCATGAGTTTACAGAGAGTTTCAGCTTCGTCCGGGGTGAGGCTGGAAAGCAGTTCCTGTTCTTTTTCCCTGAGCAGGGGGATGAGCTCATTCATGATTTTTTTGCCTTTGGGGGTCAGGCATAAAAGAACGCGGCGTCTGTCTGTCGGGTCAATATGACGTTCCAGCAGATCTTTTTTTTGTAACGAGGCAATGGCGCGTGAAACGTTGACTTTTCCGATACTGGAACATTCCACAATTTCTTTAGCTGAAAGCGGGCGGAAATTATGTAAATTTGCCATTGTGCGCCATTCATGGACGTTAAGGCCAAATTGTTCTGTATATATTTTTTTGATCGACTGGCTCACCGTCTTGTAGAACATGCGAACGCGATAAGGGAAAAATGTATGTAAATCGAAAGTTGATTGATTGCTCATGACTTTTCTCCCTTATTGGTTTGCTGCGAGCTGTTCTTTATAGGCCATGTCCGAAGACAGGATGTGATTGACCAGCCAGTCGCGCAAAAAGGCATTGATTGATTCTGACAATAAAGTCGGTGAAGTCACGCCAACGCTATAAGTTTGGCGCACAGCCGAAAGCCACTGTTCGAAAGCACGATGTTCCTTTTTGTGTTCGTACAGTTCTGGATAGCCCGCTTTCTTTAACATTTTTTCTTCAGCGACAAAATGTTCTTTTGTGTAGGCTTCCAGTTCTTCAAAGACCCATATCATCATCGCACTGTCGCATTTGTCGGTTGAAAGCTTGTTGATGATGGACATCAGTTGTTTATGCTGGTTATCCAGCTCGGCCACGCCAACGCTATATTCACTTTTCCAAACGAGTTTGGCGGTCATAACAGGTTACTCCATCATCATCGGTAGCCACAAAGACAGGGCCGGGAAAAGAATGAGCAAGGCAAGGCGCATCACGTCTGCAACCAGAAAAGCAATAACACCACGGCTGATGGTTTGCAGCTTCAGGCCCGGCGTACCGGCCATGATCACGAACAGGTTCATACCGACCGGCGGGGTGATCAAACCGACTTCCACGACAGATACCATGATGACACCAAACCAGATGGGGTCGAAGTTGAGGCTGACGATCAACGGGTAGACAAACGGCAGGGTGAGCAAGATCATGGATAAGGCATCCATGAAACAGCCAAGAACCACATAGAAGATGATCAACATGATCAGGATTGCAAGCGGTGGCCAGCCGAGCATGGAAACTTCCTGCACCAGCATTTGTGGCAGGCCTGTTGTTTCTACAAAATAGTTAAACAAGGCTGTGCCGATCAGGATCATAAAGATCATGCCGCTTGTGGAGGCGGTTTCCGTTAGGCATTCAAGGAAGACGGTTTTATTCAGCCGACCTTTCAATAAGGCCAGCAGGAAGGCCCCCATGGCACCGATTGCAGCGGCTTCTGTCGGGGAAAACCAGCCCAGATAAATCCCGCCGATGACCACACCAAAAAGCAGCAGGACCGGCCAGACATTCTTGATCGCAATGGCGCGTTCTTTCCAGTTGAATACTCGGTCTGCCGGGCCCAGTAAGGGGTTGCGCCATGTTTGAATGTAAATGGCACTCATATAAAGCAGGGTTGCAAGAAGGCCGGGGATCATGGCCGCGGCAAACATCTTGCCGATGGATTGTTCGGTCAAAATGGCGTAGATCACCATGATGACAGAAGGCGGAATCAGCACACCCAGTGTGCCGCCTGCGGCGACCGTGGCCGCAGCCAGACCATCGTCATAGCGCCGTGCGCGCATTTCCGGCATGGCGACACGGCACATGGTGGCCGCTGTGGCAAGGGAGGACCCGCAAATCGCCCCAAAGGCTGCGCAGGCCCCTACGGTTGCCATGGCAAGGCCGCCGCGATAATGCCCGATGAAAGCATGCACCGCTTCATAAAGGGATTTGGACAGGCCTGCACGTGCGGCAAAGACGCCCATCAACACAAAAAGAGGAATAACCGACAGGCTATAGGGGAAAATTGCTTCAAAAGGGACAGACCCCATGATGAAGGCAACACTGTCATAACCGTTGAGGAACAGCCCGCCGACGACACCGACCACCCCCATGGCTACGGCCACGGGAACACGTAGAGCAATGAGACCAAGAAGGCCAATAAAGGCCAGTGAACCAAGAAGAGCTGGAGACATTATTTAACTTCCTCCAGCACATCGGTTGTAACACCGCTTTTACCCGTGACGACACCATAGAGTGCTTCAATAGACATGTGGATGCAAACCAGCCCGGAAAGGGCAGAACCGTACAAGAGGGGAATCCAATAGTATATTTTGGGAATGCCGAGATTCATGGAAATATCGCCATATTGCATTTGCATGATGGCCTGTTCGTAACCGAACCATGCAATCGCACTCATCAGTCCTGTTGCGCAAAGACAGGCCAGCAGTTTGGTTAATGCTGTTGTCCGGCGTCCCAAATGGTCGACCACAATGCTAACAGAGACATGCGAATTGCTCAGAAACCCGTAGGGGATAGAGAGGTATGCCGCAGCCATTACCATTAATTGGACGATATCCACGTAGCCGAAGATCCCTTCGTGGCCGATGCTGCGTAAAACAACATCCGTGGTCGTTACCAGAACAGCACCCAGCAAAAAGACCATGCCTACCCAAGCTGTTACACGGCAAACTGTAAATAAAATGCGATTGAAAAGTTCGATCATCGGTCATCTCGCGATTCACAGAGTGAAGAGGGGATGGCATAACATCCCCTCTTTCTCGAATCATCAGTTGTTATTTTTCGTATTTGGTAACAAGCTTTTGTGCTTTTTCATAAATGGCACGTGCGTTTTTCACACCCTGCTTTTCAATGCTTGCCAGATATTCGTCGATCATGGGGGCAAGGGTTGTGCGCCACTTGTTACGTTCTTCATCGCTCAGGCTGATCACCGGATTGCCTTTTTTCTGAACGTCAGCCTGACCGGCAGAATCCCATTTGTTCCACCAAGGGCCGAATTTGTTGACCAGTACCTGCCCGGAAACTTCATCAATCGCTTTTTGCACGT
This sequence comes from Terasakiella sp., assembly GCA_050297075.1. Classification (GTDB taxonomy): domain Bacteria; phylum Pseudomonadota; class Alphaproteobacteria; order Rhodospirillales; family Terasakiellaceae; genus Terasakiella. Next base: position 99,275 of record JBNKSC010000025.1, on the reverse strand, counting down.
CAGCAGGCAGCGCTTTGAATTTGCGTTCGTTCATGACAAAGAAGAAGCTTGTTGTGTAGGCTTTGGCATCCAGATGATAGTCCAGAACTTCATAAAGCTTGAAACCGTGAATGGCATCATAAGGGAAGACCGTGCCGTTGATGACGCCTTTTTGCAGGTTTTCATAAACCTGGGTTGGCGGCAGGCCAACCGGGGTTGCGCCCAATGACTTCAGCATCATGGAGATGGCTTGTGAAGGGGTGCGCAGACGCATGCCCTTCATATCTTCCATTGTTTTGATCTGTTTGTCGCGCGAATGGATCAGACCTGCGTTATGGGCGTGCAGTGCCAGAACTTTCAAACCCTTATAGTCAGCGGCAATATCACCGTCTTTATAAAGGTCCCACAATGTACGCGAGGCCGCATCAGCCGTTTTGACGAGAAAGGGCATGTCCGTAATCAGTGTACGCGGCATACGGCCACGGGGGAAACCTGTCAGGCCGTGGGCAATGTCAACAACACCTGCACGAACCTGGTCAAGCTGTTTGGCAACATGGCCAAAGGCGGAACCGGCAGGGTAAATTTCAAATTTAACTTTACCGCCTGTTTTTTCTTCAATCTGTTTTGCCCATGGCTCAATAAAATCTGTTTGCGTAGGGTGAGAAGAGGGCAGGAAGCTGCTGATCTTCAGGGTAATGGTTTCTGCCTGTGCGGTGGGTATTGCAAAAAAACTGAGTGCAGCAAGGGATGCGGCAAAGAGTCGCTTCATCATTTTACTCCTAAAAGTGAAAGCCCGGTTGGGCCCCTATTAAAGCTGATTTTAATTATTTGTTTCTTTTGTAATTATTATGATTTTCTTTTTAATGAATTTCAAGAAATTTATTTAAAAGAATTAATTCATTGAAAATAAATGATAAATTTAATTTTATAGAATGAGTTTCTGGCTTTATTAATATAAGAAAAATATGATGTTATTTCATATAATGTTCCAGAAGAAACTTTTTCATTGCATTTAATTTCAAAAGAAACTAAAAAAATGGGCAAAAGATAATATAATGGCGGAAAATAAAAACCGTTGGGCTTTTCTGTTTGTGGAAAATGGTGGGCGGGGGGACCGGCTTGCCTTGAATTGAGACTCGTAAAGGAATGAATCATGGCTATTGAGCAAATTCATCATGTCGCTTACCGTTGCAAGGATGCCAAGGAGACGGTGGAATGGTACGGTAAATATCTTGATATGGACTTCATTTTGGCTATTGCTGAAAATCAGGTCCCTTCAACAAAGGAGCCTGACCCTTATATGCATGTGTTTTTGAATGCCGGGGCTGGCAATGTTCTGGCGTTTTTTGAGCTGCCGAATTCACCCGAAATGGGACGTGATGAAAACACACCGCTCTGGTGCCAGCATTTGGCATTGAAAGTCGGTTCGATGGAGGAAATGATGTCGATCAAAGCAAAGCTTGAGGCAGATGGCATTGACGTACTCGGCCCTACCGATCATACAATTTTCCAATCCATCTATTTCTATGACCCGAATGGGCACCGCCTTGAATTGGCCGTTAACACCAACACGGCGGATATGGACAAGAAACTGGATGAAGTGAAGTGGGAGATGCTTGAAGAATGGTCGAAAACCAAACGTGCCCCACAACATGCCCAATGGATGCATAGTAAAGAATTTTCTTAAAAGATAAGGATAAAGGTAATTTTTTATGAAACTCGCGACACTTAAAAATGGCACTCGTGATGGCCAGCTTGTTGTAGTCTCTAAAGACCTGAGCCTTTGTGTAAACGCAGGCGATATCGCGCCAACGCTGCAAAGTGCACTGGATGATTGGGCTGCAATGAAGCCCAGGCTACAGGCGTTGTATGAAAGCCTCAATGCAGGCAAAGTGTCTGATGCTGTTGCCTTTCAGCAGGAAAAGTGTGAATCTCCCTTGCCGCGTTCCTATCAGTGGGCCGATGGGTCGGCCTATGTCAACCATGTGGAACTGGTGCGAAAAGCCCGCGGGGCTGTGCTGCCGGACAGCTTCTGGACGGACCCGTTGATGTATCAGGGTGGTTCTGACTCCTTCATCGGCCCGCGGGATGATATTGCGCTGGGTTCGGAAAGTTGGGGCATTGACTTTGAAGGCGAAGTTGCCGTGATCACGGATGATCTGGCGATGGGGGCTTCTGAACAACAGGCGCTGGAGTCTATTCAGTTGATCATGCTGGTGAACGATGTGTCCCTGCGTGGCCTGATCCCGGCGGAACTTGCCAAAGGTTTCGGTTTCTTTCAATCCAAACCTTCCAGTGCTTTTTCACCCGTCTGTGTCACCCCCGATGAACTGGGCGAGGCATGGGCAGACGGCAAAGTGAACCTGCCTTTGCTGGTGAAGTACAACGAAGAAGAGTTCGGTTGTGCAGAAGCCGGGGTGGATATGACCTTCAATTTCCCGCAAATTGTTGCCCATGCGGCCAAAACCCGCCCCTTGGGGGCTGGTGCGATTGTGGGGTCCGGTACCATTTCAAACAAATTGAACGATGGTCCGGGCAAGCCGGTTGCTGAAGGCGGTAAGGGATATTCCTGTATTGCCGAGATCCGCATGATTGAAACCATCTCTAACGGGGAACCAAGCACCAGCTTTATGAAGTTTGGTGATCGCATCCGCATTGAGATGAATGACAAAGATGGCAACAGCATCTTTGGAGCGATTGACCAGAAGGTGGTCGAATATACTTCTTAAAGAAGCACACAAAACGAAAAAAAGGCCGTATCTTCATTGAGGTTGCGGCCTTTTTCTGTTTGAGGCTAAAGTGGTCTAGCTGTTGATTAAGTCAAACCGAATGGGGATGTTGAGGTGGCTTGCAACATGTATGCCCGCTTTCTGTGCCGGGGTGAAGGTCCATTTTTTCATGGCTTTGAGGGCTGCACGATCAAGAACCTTATGCCCACTGGATTTCACAATGCGGATATGAACGGGGTGACCCTGTTCACTCACCTCAACTTCCAAAATAACACGTCCCTGCCACCCTCTGTTTCGTGCCAGTCTTGGGTATGCAGGTTTCGGATTGAGGGCACTCCCAAGACGATATTGGGCGGCTTTGATTTCCCCCCGGTTTCCAGTGTGTTGAAGGCCTGCCGGACGGTGTGTGCCTTGCTTGCGTTGTCCTTCTGTCTTGCCTTTCAGGTCATCCTGTGCCGGTTTGGCTTGTTTGATATTTTTTAAAACAAGTGGTTTAGCTGCCTTCAGCTGTTTCTTTGGGCTCTGTTGTTTTTTGGGCGGAGGCGGTTTTCTTTGCAGCACAATGTCGCCCAAGGGAGAAGACGGCGCGTCATGCACCCATTTGCTTTCAGCTACAGGCGGTTTACTGTTGTCTTTAAGGGCAGGGGATTCTTCTTTGTTTTGAGCAGGCTCTGGCGGCGTTGCTTTTACCTGTTGCTGTGCAATACCTTCCCCATGTCCGGGGGAAGGGCTTTCCATAATAATTTCAAAAGGCAGGGCATCGGCCGTTGTTAGAGGTGGGGCAGTTTCCTGCCAGAACAAGAGACCACCGGCGAGCACACAGACATGCAACAGTACAGAGCAGATAACAGGTATGCTCAGAGCCGTTGTATTGATCTGTGCAGGCGTGGGGTTCAAGGGGTCAACCTCCAAGGGACGACATAATTTTGTGCTTCATAGGCACCGATCAGCGCTTCTATCCCGTAGGCGCGGGCCATTTGAGGTGGCGTGATCACGTCAGAGACAGGCCCTGTTGCCAACACTTTCGCGTTTTGGAGAAGATAAAGGTCATCGCAATATCGGCTGGCCAGATTCAGATCATGTAGCACAATAACGATGCTGCATCCTTTTCGGGCTTGTGCCTGCAAGACATTCATAACTTGAAGCTGGTGGCCGGGGTCAAGGTCAGCGGTTGGTTCGTCGGCGAGCAAGACATCCGGTTGCCCGGCAAAAGCACGCGCCAGCATGACGCGTGCACGTTCCCCGCCTGATAATGTGGAAACCAGCCGGTCTTTCAAATGCGTGACATCAAAGGTATCAAGCGCATTTTCAATAGCCTGTCGGTCTTTTGCCGATTGTTGGCGAAAGAGGCGCTGATGGGGCAAACGCCCCATTTCAATAACCTTGGCAACGCTCATGGGCCAATGACAGATGTTGCCTTGCGCCACATAACTGATATGACGCCCACGTTTGGCAATCGGGGTGTGATGCAGTGGTTTTCCCTGAAATTCAATATGACCTGAAGAAAGGTCATGCAGGCCGAGTAAGGATTTCAACAAGGTTGATTTTCCTGCCCCGTTCGGCCCGATCAACCCGACTAGTTTGCCTTTTTCTATTTTAAAGGAGACATCATCGAGAAGTTTTTTGCTGTTCAGGACAACGCTCATATGATGGCCGGACAATATGGTGGTCATTAGCGCATCTCCCGTCTGGTTTTGAGGATCAGATAGAGGAAAAAGGGTGCACCGATCAAAGCTGTCAGCACCCCCAGATTTATTTCCGGCTTGGAAGGGATAAGGCGCACGGCAATATCGGCCATAAGCAGTAACAGGCTTCCGCCCAGCCCGCTGACAATCAAGAGGCGACTGGGCTGATAGGAAACCAACGGGCGCAGGAGGTGGGGCACAATCAAGCCGATAAAACCAATGCTACCGGCTGCGGAAACCGATGCCCCTACACATAGTGCGGTGCCTGCAATTAAACGCAGGTTGACGCTGCGCAGGTTGACGCCCATGGACCGTGCGGTTTCTTCCCCCAGGCTGAGCGCATCAAGGGCACGTGCGGTGGTCAAAATCAGAACCCAACCCATGACCATGAAAGGGAAGGTCAAGGTTACATCCGTCATGCTACGGTCTTTCAATGACCCCATGATCCAGAACAGCATTTCGGTTACCGCCCATGGGGTTGGTGCCAGACTCATGGTTAGGGAGGTCAGCGCAACGGCGAGGCTGCTGATGGCAACCCCGGCCAAAATGATGGTGAGAACGGATGCTTCGCGACCGGTTAATAGAAAGAGTAACAACACGGCTACGCCTGCCCCGCACATACTGGCCAGAGGCAGGGACCAGACAAAGGCACCGGCAAGCCCGAAATAAAGGGCGATAACACCGCCCAATCCGGCCGTGGCCGAAATGCCGACGACTCCCGGTTCTGCCAGCGGGTTGCGCAACAGGCCTTGCATGGCCGCACCGCTAAGCCCCAATGAAAAACCGATGATACAGCCCAGAATGACGCGGGGCAGGCGAATGTCTTGCACAACAATCTGATAGCCACGTTCCGTTTCCCCCCAAAGCCCGTTCCATAAAATTTCGACAGGTAGCGGGGTATAGCTGACATAGAGGGAGAGACAGGCGGACAACAAAAGAGCCAAAGACAGGCTAATGGAAAGTTTGCTCATCACGTTCCCTTGCTTTTGAGATAATTGATGGCTTCGTACAGGAACCAGCCACCGCAGGCCCAATATTTGTCCGGTACATCAATGACAGGCGTTGTTTTCATCAGTTCCTGCAAGGCGCTGTGTTGACGCAAGCGTGTGGACAGGCGGTGTTTGCCCCGGCTGAAGAAACTCATCACCAGCACATCCGGTTTTTCCAGCACCAGTTTTTCCAATGGTAAGGAAGACCAGCCTTTCATGTTGAGTTCACTGGCAAGGTTGCGATAACCGGCAGCATGGAGAACGGTGTCAACAAAGGTATTTTTCCCGGCACTGTATCCACCGGGCATGAAATAGGCCGCACGCGGTGCCTTGGTGGATTGCGCTTCTGCCTTGGCGTTTCTCAGCTCGCTCAGCAGGGCGTTTGTTTTTTTCTGTTCTCCAAGGGCTTTGGCCACCTTGCGGGTTTCTTCTTCTATTTGTTGTAAGGTAACGGGAAGGGAAAGCATCAGAACAGGGATACCGGATTGTTGCAAAATTTCGGTTGTCTTTTTGTGACGCCATTTATTGACAATGACCAAATCGGGTTTTAACAGCAGAACTTCTTCTGCATTGCCACGTGTTGTGCGCAGGCCCTGTGCTTTTTCATATTGAAGGGACAGGCGTGGGTTTGCAGCTTCTTCCGACAAAGCAGCAATGCGCTTGGGCGCAACCATTCCTAAAATATACTGGTCTGCACAGAGGCTCAGGCTGACAATGCGTTGCGGCTTGTCAGCCTGTACGATGCTGGCACTGAGACAAGCGCAAGCGAGCAAAAGCCCGCCGCGCAAAAAAGGCAAAAACACTTAGTGTCCCCCACATCTGAATCGTGTACTGGTCTGGTCGAGAGGGTCCGGACCCAGCCCCAGATATTTTTGGCGAAATTCGTTCCACATGCTGAGGCGGGACCAGTCCGGGGTTTTAAGGATTCGTTCCTCAGCACTGATAAACGGGTTGGGGAAAAAGACCGTGATCATTTGTTCATCCTGACCGTTGAAAAAACGCATGCCCCAACTGCGCGGGCTGCCGTCAGAATTCAGGAAACGATACATTTCTGCACGTTGACAGCGCCGATGGTGTGCCAGTTCCCGGGAGGCCGGGTTTGTACGGGTACCTTTATGTTCACCGATACAGAGATGAAAATGCCAACTGCCGAAATGCACGGTCAGGTAACCGTCCAGCATTCTGATGCGGGTGGGGGCGTTAGGCGCTTGTATTTCAAAAACAGCCCCCTGTACCAGCGGGCCGAAAACAACTTTATCCCAGTAGTTTTCAAAAACGTTGGTGAAGATGTGAAGAAGGTTTTCTTCACTGGTATCCAGCGGAAAAATTTCAATTTTGCCTAAACCGGATTCTTCTGTAATGAATGATTTGGTCATGTTTTCCTCAAAATGTTGCGCGTATGCCCATATATGCGGCTCGGCCACCTGTGCCGTAGGACGATGCTTCGTGGTAATCTTTGTCAAAGAGGTTTTCGATGCGGGCATAAATAGTTGCCATATCGTTGATTTTGTAGGCTGTTTTTGCATCGTAGATGGCAAAGCCACCCATGTAGCTGGATGTGGCACTGTCGTATGTGCGCCCCTTGGCACGTACAGAGAAATCTGTCGTCAGGTCATCCAGTGGCTCCCACCCTAGAGTTAATGTGCCGGTATGCTTTGGCCGACGGGCCAACGTGCCGCCGGTGGTTTTATCTTCAGCCAGCGTATATGTGTAGGTTCCTGAAAGGCTCAGATGATCCGTCAGTTCGGCTGTCAGGCCGCTTTCAAAGCCTTTGGCTTTTGCGCGCGCGGTGTTTTGATAGCCGCTGGCCGACCATTGTGTCAGGTTTTTGGAAGTGTTCTGGAAGTAGGTGACATCAATATTGATGCGGTCCTCCCAGAAGGTTTGATCGACACCAAAGTCAAATCCGGTGCTTTCTTCCGGCTTCAGGTTTGCATTGCCCCAGCTCGGGGCGTAGAGTTCATAAAGGCTTGGGGCACGAAAACCTGTGCCGATGCTGCTATGAAAACGTGTACCCCATGTGGCGATGTCATAGGCAGCAGTTGCACGGTACGTATCATGCGTGCCGTATGTTTGATGGTCATCTCTGCGTCCGCCGATTGTCAGGTGAAGGTCATCAATGACAGAGAATTGATAGTTCAGAAAATAACCGTTGTTGCGTACTGATTTATCAATACCACCTTGTTCAGAACTTTCTGTCTCTGTTTCCAGGCCAAACACGACATTATGGTTTTTTATGATGCTGAGGTTGCCCTGATATTCAAACTTGTGTTTTGCCCCGTCATAAAATTTGTCCCGGCTGTTGCCGAGATAGGTATCTCTGTTGCTGGTGATGTAGCTTGCCCCAAGTTTGTTTTTCAAACGACCTTTAAAAAGAGACAGGTTTCCGCCCAGATAGGCACTTGTCTCTTTCTTATACATATTCTGATTTCCATCCGTGGCTTGCCCATTGGACCATGTGTCATATTCGATATGGGAACGCATATGGCGCAGCTTGGTTTCGACATCAAAGATCTCGCTAAGCTGAAGGCCCAGATTGGCGTTTACTGTCAGGTTGTTGCTGCCATCCGTTTCCGGGTTGCCATTACGCTTGTCCGCAGAAGAATAGCCTTGTGAACTGAGGTAATTGGCCGACAGGGCATAGCTTATTTTTTCATGTGAACCGGCAACAGAGCCTTTTACGTTTTTGGAATTGTAGCTGCCGTATTCGACGGATGCATTTGTGCGTGGCTTGCCTTTACCTTTTTTGGTGATGATGTTGATAACACCACCAATCGCATCGCCGCCATAAAGGGTGCTTTGCGGCCCGCGCACTACTTCGATGCGTTCAATATCCGTGACCATCAGGTGGCCGAAGTCATAAGAGGGCTGCGTTGCGCTCGGGTCTGCCATTTCCACACCGTCAATCAACAACTGGGTATGGTGGGCATTCATGCCGCGCATGTAGATGGAGGTGGCACCGCCAAGGCTGCCCGTTTGGGTAATGCTCAGGCCCGGCACTTTTCTAAGCACATCAATAACTTCGCGTGCTTGTTCACGTTCTATGTCTTGTGCGGTGATAACTGTGGTGGCACTGCCGATGGTTGAAATCGGTGTTGCCATTCGTGTTGCCGTTACGACAATCTCTTCAACGTCAGGGCTTTGGGCCTGTGCGATGGGCACGGCAAGAGTTAAGGTGCTTGCCGCTATTGTGAAGCATTTGACAGGGCGAACGAGTTCGTTCAGAGTGCGCATTGCAGACTCCGTCTGTGTGAATTTATCCAAGTTCACGAAGCCTTCCGTCGATCCGCCAAGATTTCGGAAGGCTTCATGCATTTTAAGGTGCTTTAAGACATGGGAGAGAGCCATCCCTAAAGCCACCAAACCCAAACGGGCATGGCAAGAATAAACAGGTCAGGCGCATGACAAACTGGCATGCGAAAACTGCTTAATATGCTCTGGATGGAAAATATTCAAAAAGTCTGAATTCCCACCACAGCGACACGTAACGCGTCACCACAATGGGGTACCATGCCTTCAAACCTCCCCGTATGAAGGACGGGTAACGCTGACGTGGGCAGGTCTCCTGACTTTGCGGGTCTTAGCTAATCGGTTCGACCTTCCCGGCTGTGTGCACTTGCCAGTGATCCTTCTTAGAACCGACGCTTTCCGCTTACAGTTGCGGGGGCAGTGCCGGATTTACACCGGCTTCCCATTTTCACCCCGAAATGTTCGGGGCACCAACGTCTACTTGATTTTATATTGCAACTTTGACGATGAGTCAAACAGGAAGGTTGAGGTCTGTTTGACAAACAAACCACAGCCCTGAAAAATATGCAGGTTCCTAAACCCGTTTACATCATTTTTTTACAGCACATCCTGAAGCATCATCTTATCAAGACTGAGATCGGCAACCATGCGTTTAAGCTGATGGTTCTCTTCTTCGAGCTGTTTTATACGACGAAGCTCCGCACTGCCCATGCCTGCATACTTCTTCTTCCAGCGATAGAAACTTTGCTCCGTCACGCCCATCTTGCGACAGACTTCGACAACCGGTGTTCCAAGCTTGGCCTGCTGCAAGGCAAAGGCAATTTGCTCGTCTGTAAATCTCGCTTTCTTCATGCAAAATCCTAACCTTTAATCTGGATCAAGAAGCCGGGAGGACGTCACTTTCCTGTGATGAAAACCGTTTATCAACAGGTCTGGGGTTTTCGAAACAGGTCACCCTTTTTATGCGTTTTTCCAAGTCTTCTATTTTTATGATCGACATATATAAACGAATAATTTATATATGAACAAAAAGGAGAGGCTAACTAAAGCTATAAAGGAGACGTCCAGTGAAGCGTTTTGAAGGAAAATCTATTCTTGTAACGGGTGCTGGCAGCGGTATCGGTGCGGCATGTGTCGAGCGCCTGATTGAGGAAGGTGCAATTGTATATGGTGTTGATGCTTCAGAAAGCGGGCTTCAGGTCACCGCAGATGTGGTCAAGAATAATGATCGCTTTAAGCCCGTGGTTGTTGATGTGACTAAGCGCGAGGCTGTAATTGAAATGGTTGGTGCGGCCTACAAAGAACAAGGCCAACTAAACGGGCTTATCAACTGCGCTGGCATTCCGGGTGTGGGCACTATTTTTGATACGGACCCTGACTTTTATGAAAAGGTGATGTCTGTAAACCTGAATGGCACCCTTAATTTTTGCCACGCGTTTGCCACTTTGGTGAAAAACGACAGCTATACGCGCGCGATTGTAAATACATCTTCAGGGGCGGGTGTACTGGGTATTCCTAATCGCGTGCCGTATGTCGCGTCCAAGTTTGCAGTTTCAGGCCTGACAAAGTCTATGTGCCCGGAGCTTGGCGAATTTGGCATCAGAATTAATGCCGTTGCACCAGGTTATACCAAAACACCGCTGGTCAATCATGTAATTACAGACCCTGAAGCCCTTGAGCGTGTCAACAAGATGCACCCCATTGGTCGTTGTGCAGAACCAAGTGAAATTGCAGCCGTCATGATTTTCCTTTTGACAGAAGATGCAAGCTTCATGACGGGGGCTGTTGTTTCCGTCGATGGTGGTCAGACAGCGGTTTTATAAAACGGATCAGACCAATGCTCCCGCGTCAGGGGCAGGTGTAAAGAAGAGATAGGATTTAAAAAATGACTTCATTTGAACAGTACAACGTCACCAGGCCGTCAATCATCGGTCGGGATAATCGGCTTTTTATTGGCGGGGAGTGGGTTGAAGCTGCTTCCGGGCAGAAAATCGAGTCCCTTAACCCCGCTACACAAGAGCATCTTGGTACATTGGCCCGTGGTGATACGGAAGATGTCAACCGTGCCGTCAGTGCGGCGCGCAAGGCTTTTGAAGGCGATTGGAGCAAATGGAACGCGCATGAGCGTAAAAAATTGCTGATCCGTATCCATGATTTGGTTGAAGCAAACTACGATGAACTTGCCTTGCTGGACACACTTGACATGGGTGCCCCAGTGAGCCGGACCAAAATTCTGAAGAACTTCCTGTTACAGCTCATTCTATTTTATGCCTCACAAACATCCATTGATGGCGAAGTGCTGGACAACAATCTGCCCGGAGACATGATGACCATGAAACTCAAGGCCCCTGTCGGTGTTGTTGGGGGGATTATCCCCTGGAACGCCCCGTTGATGAGCCAATGGTGGATTATTGGTCCTGTACTGGCAACAGGTTGTACGGCTGTGCTCAAGCCTGCCGAAGATGCTTCACTGACAGTTGTGCGTATGGCGGAATTGATTGAACAGGCGGGTGCGCCTAAAGGTGTGCTGAATATCATCACAGGCTATGGGCAGGAAGCAGGCTCTGCCCTTGCGGCCCATCCTGATGTGGACCGTGTTGCCTTTACAGGGTCCCCGCAAACAGGGCGCAAAATTCTTGAAGGTTCCCTTGGCAACCTCAAGCGTGTCTCGTTGGAATTGGGCGGTAAATCACCTGATATTGTTTTTGCCGATGCCGACCTTGATAAAGCCGTTCCCGGTGCATCAATGGGGGTGTTCTCTAACAGTGGTCAAATCTGTGCTGCCGGGACCCGTGTTTTCGTCCAACGTCCCATCTATGATGAATTCGTGTCACGTGCTGCCGATTTCAGCCGATCTTTAAAACTGGGTAACGGCCTTGATCCCGAAGTCAACTTGGGGCCGATCGTGTCCAAACGCCAGTTGGAACGCGTCACCAACTATATTGATATTGGTAATTCCGAAGGGGCTGAACTGGTTGCAGGTGGCAGCCGCCCGATGGGTGATCTGGCGGCTGGTAATTTTGTGCAGCCGACAATCTTTGCCAATGTGAACAATACCATGCGCATTGCGCAGGAAGAAATCTTCGGTCCTGTTGCCTCCATTATACCGTTTGACGATATGGATGAAGCTTTGAGCCTTGCCAATGACACACCCTATGGCCTGTCAGGTGGGGTGTGGACACAAAGCCTGTCGACAGCGCACAAGGTTGTGAAACGGGTGAAAGCCGGCACAATGTATGTGAATGCCTATGGGCAGCTCGACCCGCTGGTTGGCTTCGGTGGCTATAAAATGAGTGGCTATGGCTGGAAGGGCTCACGCGAGCAGGTGGAAAGCTATCTCTACAATAAAGCTGTCTATATGAATTTGGACTAGGCTTTACTTGTCAGGATAAAACAGCTTCGGGGCCACCCATTTTGTGAGAGAGCTTTTGGCAGGTTTTGACCAAAAGTTCTCTTGATTCTGCTTCGGAGAGGGTCTCTGTTCCATTCAGTCGGCTGATAAAAGGCATGGTGACAGCGGCGATAACATTGCCTGTATGGTCAAACACAGGGGCGGAAATGTTTGTTACACCGCGAATAAGCAGGGAGGGGCCTTCGCAATAGCCAAGCTGGCGCACGCGCTGGATATCATCAAAAAACGCCTTGCGGTTTTCATCACTGGCGCCCTGATCAAGTGCAATGAGATCGGCAAGTTCTTTTTCATTGTGATAAGCGGCTAAAATGCGCCCTGATGCTGAGTTTACAATGGGGAATTGAGCCCCTAACCGGACGGTGGTGATGGTGTTTCCTGGGCAATCGACTTGCGAGACGATTAAAACATTCCCGCCATTTAAAATTGCCAGATGCACCGATTGATTTGCTTTGTTTGCGCAATCTTGAAGGAATTCTCCGGCAATGACGGTAAGGCGTTTAATGGGAGGATAGCGATGCGCAACTTCAAACAGCTTGGTGGTGAGACGGTACTGTTCATCCGGCCCTTGATAGATATAGCCACGTTCACGAAGGACATAGAGCATCCTGAAAATTTCGGAAGGGGAGCGATCCAGCAATTCAGCGAGCCCGATTTTGCTATAGCCATCCCCAACCGAAGCCAAAGCCTCCAGAATATCAAGACCTTTGGATAGGGCAGGGGCTGTATATTTGGCTTTTGTATCTTTTGTGTCGCTGGCCATTCTGCCTCTCTTGTAAGCCTTCAACTCTCCATTCAAAATTACGGAGAGATCATTGGAGATAATATGAATACCCGTTTCTGAAATGAGAGACAACAGGATGAAACGCTACAGACCTTGAGGATGACGAAATTTGCCCTGTAGGTTTTGGATGGAACATAATGATTTGTAGAATTAGGCATGTGATAAAAAGAAACAAGCATTCCTTTTTTATGGCAAATACCTAAATCTATACCTTCGTAGATTTCATATTAGATTGAAATTTGAGTTATGAAAACAATTGGATACGCTGTCCATTTTTCTGATGCCCATATGGTGCCTTACCATTTTGAGTATCGCGACTTGCGCACAAACGATGTGGCGATCGACATTTTGTATAATGGAATTTGTCATTCCGGCTTGCATATCTGCCAAACATATTGTGGTGCGTGAAGAGTTTGTGCTGAGCGTACCCGCTGCACTGGGCCTATCGCGCACGGCCCAGATGATTGTTTTTAATATCAAGGATGACTTACTATGCCGCACATTATTGTAAAGCTTGGCTCAGGCCGCACCGAGGAAGAAAAAGAAGCCCTCGTTGAGAAGCTTGTCGAAGCCGTCACTTCAACTGTTAATAACGACCCGAATACGGTGTCCGTTGCAATTGAAGAATATCCTTTGTCGAATTGGAAAGAGACAGTCTACGACATTGATATCGCCAACCCCAAGGGAAAACTCTACAAAAAACCGGGATATAAGGTCTAAGTCCAGTGGGCTGGCGCGAGGATGAAATCAGAACATGAATACAGGTAAGGTTAAAATCGGCTTTGTTGCTGCGACATTGTCGTTATTGATGGCATATGTGACTTCAGCAACGCCGATACCGCTTTATGATTATTATCATCGGGTCAACGGGGTGACCTTTAATGACCTTGCGATGACTTCCGTGATGTATTTTATCGGGGCGGTGTCAGCCTTGCTGGTCTTTGGGCGCATTTCCAATCATTTGGGCCGCAAACCTGTGGCCTTTATGGTTTTCGCGTCCGGTGTCATTGCCTGCCTGTTTTTATTGAATGTCGATGGCCCGCTCCCGCTGATTTACAGTCGTCTCTTTCTGGGGGCAGGTTGTGGGTTAGCCTCCAGTGCGCTGTCAGCTTATGTGATTGATACCGCCTCGGAATCTGCGATACCGGACTGGTTACCGGCAACCATCGTCAGCAATTCCCCGATGGTGGGGTTAACCATTGGGGCGATTGGCACAGGGGCTTTGTTTGAATATGGGCCTTTTCCCACCCATGCAGGTTATGTGCTGGCGCTGATTGGCATTGCGATTTGTGCGGTCCTGATTTTCCTGAGTGATGAAACTGTAGCGCGCAAGTCTGGTCTTGTTGCGTCTTTTCGCCCTGATATGAGGCTTCCGCATGCAGAAAGGCACGTTTACCCTGTTGCTGCGGCAACCTTTTGTGCGAACTGGGGATATGGTGGCTTCTTTCAGGCCTATGGACCTTCAATTGTTGCGCAGGAATTAGGGTCTTTAAATTCATTTATGGCAGCGGTTATCTTTTCGTCCTACTTGATCCCTGCGGCTTTTGGTGGCGCGATTTCGGCGCGTTTTACCCCTTCGCAGTCGCAACGCATCGGTATGCTCGCCTTTGTGCTATCTCTTGCCGGTTTGACAGCGGCAATGTATTTTTCTGCGATTTATCTTTTTCTGGTGATGAGTGCCTGCGCGGGTGTGGCACAAGGTTTCGTCATGACAGGGAGTGTACGCTCCATGTTAAACGGCGTATCGCCGGAAAATCGCTCGGCTGTTTTTGCGATTATTTTTGGCACGTCCTATTCCACAGCGGCGATCCTCAGCTTTGTTGCGGGGCAAATGACAAGGGTTTTAAGCCTTTTTGATCTGACAGTTTGTTTTGTCGTGTTGTCCCTTCTCGTTTATATCATTACGCTCTTATTTGCGCGTGAACCAAAAATGCAGGAGGCAGAAACGCACCAGGCTGTTTCCTGAATTAATCATGGATGAAAATATTTGGCAAACTCGCGGTGGGGCTGGGGCTTGTGTTGCGCCATCACCTGAAGACTTGAAAGAGCTGGTGCGTCTGCTTCTTAAATATGCCCCTCATGATGATGGCTTTGAGTTAGGTGAGTGTGGTGTACGGGTATTTCGCACCAGCCACATTCAGGATGTGAAAACGCATGTTTTCTCACAGCCAAGTATTTGCATTGTGCCCCAAGGCACAAAAACGGTCGATTTTTCGCATGGCACCTGTGAAAATAGCCACTCAAAGATGGTGATCTACGCAGCCGAAATTCCTATCAATATGCGGGTTTCCAAGGCATCACAAGACGAACCTTACCTTTGCATGGTGATCCCGATTGATCCGCAGCATTTAAATGAAATGGTGCGTAAAGTGTTCCCCAAAGGCGTGCCTGCAAAAAGGAACCCGCGCGCTGTTTATGTCGGCAATGCAACGTCTCATATTTATAAACTCGCCATTCGCGTGATGTCATTGATCGAAAGCCAGCGGGATGCTGATTTGCTTGTACCGCTGGCGATTGATGAAATGCTCATTCGTTTGTTGCGAAGTGCTGTAGGCGTTGAAATCGCCCAGTTGGGGATCGTTGATTCCCACACAAGTAAAATTGCCAAAGCGATTGCCTGGATCAAGGAACATTACAAAGAGACGATTAAGGTGGAGAATGTTGCAAAACTTATGGGAATGAGTGTGTCATCTTTTCACACTCATTTTAAATCCATCACCGGCATGAGCCCGCTCAAATATCAAAAGGTACTTCGTTTGCAAAAGGCGCGTGATTTACTGCAAACCGATATGATCAGCGTTAGTCGTGCCGCCTACAAAGTGGGGTATCGCAGCGCGACCCAATTTAGCAGGGAATATTCACGTGAATTCGGGATTGCCCCCAGCAAAGATAGTGTCTTGTGGCAAGGTGGCGGCAATCCTGATGACGATTAGGAAATAAGCAAGTCCGTGACCGTTAAGTTAAATGGTTCAGGGGGTTGCAGGCCAGCTTGCTTCACAGCTTATACTTTTCGAGACGTTGAAAACGAAACCGTTCATTGGCGTTGCCCTGCCGTGATGGACGCTATTTGTGTTACTGTTTTTAGCTACAGGTCTTTGTTACAAAGCTTGCAATTTCTTTAACGCATTGGCTGGCATCAGGGATAAAGCGACCCATTCCGATAAAGCCATGAACGGTGCCGGGGAAATGGCGCAAAACCGTGTCGGGTTGAATTTCAGCAATCTTTTTGGCATAGGCTTGGCCTTCATCAACAAGCGGGTCGAGGCCTGCGGTGATAACTAATGTCGGGACCATTGTTATGAGGTTTTCACGCAAATTCAGTACGGACCAAACATGATCCAGATCGGCTTCGCTCTTAAAAGATTGTTGCGTAAACCAGTCAATTTCCCATTTCGGAATGGGGAATACATCATACAAAACTTCACGCGATGGGGTTGAGTCCCTAAAGTTTATTGCCGGATAGATCAGCAATTGGCCTTTTAGTTTAAATGGCTTGTCATTCAGGCTGTATTCTTGTGCAATGATTGTACTTAATGTGCCGCCTGCGCTGTCCCCGCAAGCAAATATCTTATCAGGATCGCCGCCAAATTCTGTAATGCGTGTGGCGAGATATTCAAAAGAGTCCAGTGCATCGTGCATCTGTGCGGGGAATTTGCTTTCCGGGGCCAGGCGGTAATCGACCGAAATGACAATCGCGCCACTTTCTGCACTGATTTTGCGACAGACGGGATCGTAACTTTCCACATCCCCAATCACAAAACCGCCACCGTGGTAATAGACAATCACGGGCAACGGCCTATCGCTTTTGACAGGGACATAGACCCGTGCGTTGAGCTCGCGCTGATCCAGAGGGAGGATGATGTCACGTACCTCAGGGAGGTCGATGGGGGCAAAGGTGGCGGGGGCGGATCGCGCTTTAAACTGTTCACGGACCTGTTCAACGCTCAAAGTGTTTGACGGGGGCAGGTTGGCTTCTTCGACTTTGTCTAAAAGAAAAGCTGTCTCTGCATTTGGGGTAACATCAACGCCATTGAGGTGATAGGTCCGATCCGTCATCAAGACTTCTCCGTTATAAACTGGAAAATATGTGGGACGACCGCAAATGGTGTGTTGCCCTTTTGGGTCATATCATATGTCAGAAAGGGCAACATTCGCACGGGTCTCCTAGCAGCGTTCAAGGGCGATGGAAATTCCTTGCCCAACGCCGATGCACATGGTTGCCAGTGCATATTTACCCTGACGACGTGTAAGTTCCAGTGCTGCCGTGCCGGTGATGCGTGCCCCAGACATACCAAGCGGGTGCCCCAATGCAATCGCGCCGCCATTGGGGTTGATATGGTCTGCATCTTCATCAATGCCAAGATCGCGCAACACGGCAATGCCTTGGCTGGCAAAAGCTTCGTTGAGCTCAATTATGTCAAAATCAGTCGGCTTCATGCCCAACAGGGCGCAGAGCTTTTTGGTGGCTGGGGCCGGGCCAAAGCCCATGATACGTGGGGCCACACCCGCAGATGCGCCACTCATAACACGGGCGATGGGTTTGAGGTTATAGGCCTTGACCGCGTCTTCAGAGGCCAGAATAAGGGCGGCTGCACCATCGTTAACGCCTGATGCATTCCCGGCGGTGACACTGCCGCCTGCACGGAACGGGGCCTTCAAGCCAGCGAGCACGTCCAGCGTGGTAGAGCGGGGGTGTTCATCTTTATCAACGATGATTGGATCACCTTTGCGTTGTGGGATGCTGACCGACACGATTTCTTCAGCGCGCACGTCGAAAGTCGCGGCGGCTTTTTCCTGAGAACGCAGGGCGAATTTGTCCTGATCTTCGCGGCTGATGTTGAAATCTTCCGCTACGTTTTCAGCTGTTTCAGGCATGGAATCGACGCCATATTGGTCTTTCATCAATTTGTTGACGAAACGCCAGCCAATGGTGGTGTCGTGAATTTCGGCACTTCGAGAAAAAGCGGTGGTGGCTTTAGGCATCACAAAGGGGGCGCGGCTCATGCTTTCCACGCCGCCAGCGATGACAAGGTTGGCTTCCCCGGCCTTAATCGCGCGGCTGCCGGTGATAATGGCATCCATGCCGGACCCGCACAGGCGGTTCATGGTTGTGCCCGGCACTTCTGTCGGCAGACCGGCTAGCAGAGTGGCCATACGGGCAACGTTGCGGTTGTCTTCGCCGGCTTGGTTGGCGCAGCCGTAAATCACTTCATCAACCGCACCCCAATCAACATCGGGGTTGCGCTTGACCAATTCTTTCAGCGGGATCGCCCCTAAATCATCCGCGCGCACGCTGGACAGGCTGCCGCCAAAACGGCCGATGGGGGTACGAATATAATCGCAAATGAAAACGTCTTTCATTGTGGTTTCCTTTTATCATTGATGCCCCTGTTGAAAGGGGAGTGTTCTTATTTCTGTGCGGCGTTGCGCAATTGTAATGAGGTGCGATAGCGCGGATCGGATGTCATGTGATTGAGGGTATCAACCACATTGATCACGGTCTCCAGACCAATGGCATGAGCCCAAGCACACGGGCCTTTGGGGTAGTTCACGCCATAAAGCATCGCATTGTCGATATCGTTTTGCGAGCCAACGCCGTGCAATTCGGCTTCAAACGCTTCGTTTGCCAGCATGGCAACCGTGCGCATAACGACCAACCCCGGCCAATCAGGCAGCAAGACGGCTTGTTTGCCCTGCTTTGCCAAACCATTCACAAATTGATCAATCACGCTTTCCGGCACATCTTTTGATGCGCTAAAGGCGACGACTTCCGCTTTTTCCGCATCCAGCATCAAGTCATAGAGAATGACCGGCTTGCCGCTTTGGGCTGCTTTGTTGGCTGCGGTTTGACCGTCTGTGCGGGCAACAGAAACATTTGCCAGTTCAAAAGTTGCTCCATCCAGTGTCGGCAGGTCAGCAGCCTCTGTACTTTTGGCTGCAAAATACGCGGGAGCTTCGGTAGTTGCATTTTCGCTATAGTCATAAAAGCCACGACCGGTTTTGCGGCCCAGCCATTGGGCATCGACCAGATCTTTCTGCACGAGGGAGGGGCGATAACGCGGGTCCTGATAGTAGGCATTGAAGACAGAACAGGTCACGGCGTAGTTCACATCATGACCGATTAAATCCATCAGCGTAAACGGGCCCATGCGAAAGCCGCCGGACTTGGTGAGGATCGCATCCAGTGTGGCCGGGGTGGCAACACTTTCTTCCAGCAGGCGCAAAGCCTCAGCGTAATAGGGGCGCGCAACACGGTTGACGATAAAGCCGGGTGTGGATTTGGCGGCAACGGCGGTTTTCTTCCAGTTTGTTGCGGTAGCGAGCAGGCAATCACGCATGGCCGGGGCGGTTTGCAGACCGCTGATGACTTCGACCAGTTTCATGACGGGGGCGGGGTTAAAGAAGTGCAGACCAGCAACCCGTTCCGGCTTTTTCAGGCCAGCGGCAATTGCGGTCAGGGAAATGGAGGACGTGTTGGAGCAAAGCATCGCATCTTCGGAAACAATGTCTTCCAGTTCCGCAAACAGGCTTTTTTTAATGTCGAGGTTTTCAACAATGGCTTCTACGACCAGGGCTGTGTCCGCCATTTCTGAGAGTTCATTGCAGACCTGAATGCGTGCAACGAGGGCATCGACATTGTCTTGGCTGCGTTTGCCCTTGGCAACCAGTTTGCCAAGGCCTTGGGCAATTTTGTCGCGTCCTGCGGCAGCGGCACCCGGTGCAACGTCATAGAGTAAAACATCATGGCCCGCATCAGCAGCAACTTGTGCAATACCGGCACCCATGGCACCCGCCCCAATTACCGCAACTTTTTGCGAGATCTCCAAAGCCTTTGTCATCAGGCATCTCCTTGTGTGGTCAGAATTATTTTGCCGTAAGCTCCGCCCTTTTTAAGGGCTTGCAGGGCGTCCCCGAATTGGGAAAGAGGCAGAGTTTTGCTAATGAGTGGATTGAGTTTACCTGCCACCCAATAATCGAAAATTTCATTTTGAACGCGGCGCATCCAGTCTGGCGTTTTATCGCGATAATCAGACCATTGAATGCCGGAAACCGAGATGTTCTTTACCAGCAGATAATTGGCCTTGATGACGGGGATATCGCCAGCGGCAAAGCCGACGACGACCAGACGGCCCCGCCACGCCATCGCGCGCAAGGCAGCATTCAGCACATCGCCCCCCACCGGGTCGATTACAATATCAACACCGTTGTTGTCTGTCAGTTCATTGACGTGCTGGCGCAAACCATCACGCAGATTGTCCATGGACATATCAATGACGTCATCACAGCCCATTTCTTTGGCGATCTTCATCTTTTCTGCCCCACGGGCCCCGCCGATCACCTTTTTCGCCCCCATCGCTTTTGCAAGCTGTACAGCCGCCATGCCGATCCCGCCGGAGGCACCAAGGACGAGCACTGTATCGCCCGCTTTAAAGCCTGCGCGATCAACAAGGGCGAAATGAGAGGTCTGATAAACCATGCCCAAGGCAGCGGCGACATCAAAGGGCATATCATCGGGGATGGGAAAGCAGTTACTGGCTGCTGTTTTTAGCTGTTCGGTATATGCGCCATATTCCACATGCAGAAGTACACGATCGCCAACGTTGACGTTATCCACGCCCGCGCCGATGGCGGAAACCACACCGGCGCATCCTTTACCGGGGGAAAAGGGGAGGGGCGGCTTGACTTGATAAAGGCCTTCCATGACCAGAATGTCGGGGAAATTTGCATCAACGGCATGAATGTCAACGATGACCTCACCCGTATCAGGGGATTGGGCTTCAATGTCTTCATAGACAGCGTTCTCTATAGGCGCGAATTCTTTTACGATTACAGCCTTCATCGTGGAGTTTCCTTTTTGTTTACTTGTTTTCCAGCAGGTCGTTGTTAGCACCCAGGCGCGGTGCTTTGGCAGAAAGGCGGTTTGGCGAACTAAAGGCATCGGCAACCGGGGTTGGCAAGGCCAGCACTTCCTCGCCTGTATCTGTGATCAATTTATTTTTAAAGATACCGCGTGCGGAAAAATGGGGAGATTTCAGCGCTTCTTGCAGCGTTTGCACAATCGAGCAACAGCAATCTGCCTTTGTAAAAATACGGTCCCAGTGGGCAGCCGTCTGTGCTGCAATCAGGTTCGCCACAGCGGTTTTTGTGGCTTGCGGGTCTAGACTGTCATCACGCAAATCTGTGGGGAGGTCAATGGTTTCACAAAAGATATCCCAGAATTTTTGCTCAATGGGGGCAGCGGCAACCAGTTTGTCATCAGATGTTTTGTAAAGCTGGTAACGACATGTGCCGCCAGTTACCAGTGCATCACCGGACCCGGGCCACTCGCCTGTGGCCTGACCATCTGCCATCGCCCAATACATGAAGGGAAAGAGATTATCAGCCATCGAGATATCCAGATGAACGCCATTCCCTGTTTTGTTTCGCTCAATCAGCGCCAGCAAAATATTAAAGACGGCAGGATAAGTCCCTCCTGCAATGTCACCAATCAGAGCTGGCGGCAGAACGGGGGTGTCAATTGGGCCGTGGCTGAGCCCCAAGAGGCCGGCTTCAGCGATGAAGTTCATGTCATGCCCGGCCCTAGCGCTGTTGGGGCCGTGTTGACCGTATCCTGATATGGAACAATAAATGATATCGGGATTAATTTTTTTTACGGTTTCAAAGTCGAGGCCCAGGCGGGCCATGACACCGGGTCGAAACTGCTCAACAATAATGTCGGCAGTTTCGACCAGCGGTATCAATTTTTCACGTTGGGCTGCATCTTTCATATCAATCGCGATGCTCTTTTTCCCCCGGTTCAGTAGGTGGAAGTTTGCACTGTCTTCGCCCCATTTTGGCGTATAGATACGCATTTCTTCCCCTTTGCCGGGGCGTTCCACCTTGATAACCTCTGCCCCTGCTTCCGCTAAAAACAGCGTTGCCAGTGGACCAGGTAACAGGGTGGAAAAGTCGAGAACACGAAGATCTGAAAGAGGGCCCGCCATGTTATTTCACCCGTGCTTTTGCCACAACGCTGCGACGTGCCGGGGAATAACCGACTTGACCGGTCATATCAAAAATGGCTTTCGTCACGTCATAGTGGCGGGCAAGGTCGCCGCGTTCCACACGCTCAACCGGCCCATCGGGATACCCAAGGCCCAGTTTGCAGGTCAGGTCCATGGAGGCAGCATCTGCCAGACCTTCGTCCAAGAAGCGCAGGGCTGCGTTGTATTTGGGGCGCACTAGGCGGTCAATGATACGACCCGCCTGGTCGGCACAAACAGAAACACTGAAACCGGCTTCTTCAAACATGGCTTTGGCAGCAGCAATTGCTTCTTCACTGGATTTCGGCTGGCGGACCAGTTCAATCAACTGGCTTGGTGCGTCATCACCATTGCGGTAACGGCAAAAACCCAAAACGTTGGAGCCTTCTTCCCCGGCATTTTCACCGGTGTGAACGCCCAAACATTCCGTGTCGAGTTCGACTAGAACAGCAGTTTTGCTGTCGTCAGTCTTCATGGTTTGACCAAGGTAAACCACGATATCGCCACTTGCAGATGCGTTTTTAACAAAATCGTCATCTGCGCTGAAAGAACGGCTGCCGTCTTTATATTCTACTTGATATGTCATTGTGATTAACCTCCAAACATCGCATCGTTGCTGTAGTCGTAAAAACCGCGACCGGATTTACGGCCCAGGTGACCCGCAGCCACCATACGGCGCAGCAGTGGCGGTGCAGATGCGCGGATATCAAGGGTGATGGGATAGAAAGCTTCACACAGGCGCACTTGCGTATCCAGACCGATGAGGTCCAGCAATTCACAGGGGCCCATTTTGTAGCCGAGGCCTACTTTAATGGCTTGGTCAATGTCGGCAGGTTCAGCAACACCGGCTTCAATCGCACGGATGACATCGTTGTTGAACGGCACCAACAGGGCATTAAGGATAAAGCCCGGCTTGTCTTGTGTTTCAACCGGGATTTGCCCTGCTTTTTCTGTAAAGGCCCATGCTTTTTTGAAAGTTTCTTCTGACGTGTTGATGCCTTTGGACATCTCAATCAGTTTCATCAATTGCGCTGGCAGACAGAAATGCATGCCGACAACTTTGTCTTCGCGGCCACAGCCAGACGCAATTTCGGTGATGGACAGTGTCGAGGTGTTGGAAGCAAACAGAGTATGTTCCGGGCAAATGTCATTCAGTTTGCCGAACAGCTCTTGTTTGACTTTCAAATCTTCAAAGATAGCTTCGATGACCAGATCGGCTTCAGCCAGATCGTTCAAATCGGAAGAAGAGGAAAGACGAGCCAAAGTCGCATCGCGATCTTCGGCGGACATTTTGCCGCGTTCAACAGATTTGTTGAAGAAACCCGCCATTTGTTTCAGGGAACGCTCAAGCGCTTCGTCTGAGAGATCAAAGGCGATTGTCTTAAACCCTGCACGGGCAGCGACGATGGCAATGCCGGCGCCCATTGTGCCGCCAGCGCCACAGACGGCGACGGTTTTTATTTCCTGTGTCATTTGATTTTGAAACTCCTTCCGATGAGTTGTCTATGGATCTGGTTGGTTCCTTCCCAGATTTGTGTAATTTTCGCATCACGCATCAGGCGTTCAGCGCGGTAGTCGGAGCAATAGCCGTACCCACCAAAGAACTGCACGCATTCTGTCGCCATTTTCATGGCAAGGTCAGAGCCGCGCATCTTGGCGATGGAGGCTTCCATGCCGTAGTTTTCAGCACCGCTATCGACGAGATCGGCAACGTAATCAATCCATTTTTCCAACATGGCGAGTTCCGATGCCAGATCGGCAATGGTGAACTGGTTGCCCTGAAAGTCGATAATCGCTTTGCCGCTCTGGCGACGATCATTTGCATATTGGATCATGTCTGAAAAGGCTGCACGGGCAATGCCGCGCGCATGTGCTGCCACAGACGGGCGTGATTTGTTGAGGGAAGCCAACAAAATACGCAAACCATCGCCAGGTTCGCCAATCAGATTGGCACGCGGGACGCGGATATCGTCAAAAGATAGGGCACAGGTTGAAGAGGCCTTGTGCCCCATTTTCTTTTCTTTGCTGAGAACAGAAAAACCTTCCATGCCTTTTTCAAGGATCAGCACGGAAATTGCCTTTTTCGGGTCTTCAATTTCGGACCATTTTCCGAACAACAGGGTGCGGTCAGCCACATCACCATTGGTGATAAAGATTTTGGAACCCTTGATGATGATATCATCGCCATCCGGGGTGAATTTTGTTTTCATGCCTGTTGCGTCAGACCCGGCAGTCGGTTCTGTAATCGCGAGCGCACCAAGGCCACCTTCAGCAATTTTCGGCAGCAAGCGAGCGCGTTGTTCGTCATTGCCGTATTCAATCAACGGCTTCATACCGTGAAAGTTGGTGGCGTAAACAATGCCTGTTGAGGCACAGGCAGCCGAGATCAGGCTAACGACTTCCAGATAGACCTTGTAGGACATCGGAAAACCGCCGAATTCCTCCGGTACAAAAATGGTGTTCAGGCCAAGCTCGTTGATGGCTTCGACATTTTCCCACGGAAACTCGCCGGAATGATCGAATTTTTCCGCATTCGGGGCAATGATGTCATCACAGACACGCTGGACCTGATCAAGAAGAAGCTGTTCTTCCTCTGCCCAGGTACGGGTCAGGTTGATTTGCTCAAGTACATTCATTATTGGGTAATCCCTTGTCCGCCGTCGATGTAGATTGTTTCACCTGTCATAAACGGAATGTTTTCAACAAAGATCGCACCGACCAGACGGGCGACTTCGCTTACGTTGCCTGCGCGTTTCAGCGGGATGCGCTGTTGCAGCCACTTCTGGACACTCTCTTTGGCGAGGAAGTCTTTGTTGAGGTCTGTTTCAATATAGCCGGGGGCAACGTTGACAACAGCGATGCCATCTTTTGCCCATTCCACCGCCAAGACGCGAGACATTGCGCCCACTGCGGCTTTTGATGCGCAATAGGCGAGGTTTTCAATCACACCAAGTTTGTCAAAGAAGGATCCGATATTCACAATCGTGCCCTGACTTGCTTTCAGGTGCGGGTAGGCCTCACGACAGGCAACCATCAGGGAAGTGGCGTTCAGCGACATGATTTTTTCATATTCTGCTGTTGTCAGTTCTGCACTTGGGGTTGCCATATGCAGCCCGGCACAATTGATAAGGCCGTCAACTGCACCGTCTTTTGCAATTTGGGCAAAGACGCTTTTGACCTTGTCTTCGTCTGTCATGTCGCAGGCGATTCCTGTGCCGACCGGCGCATCGCCAGAGCGTGAAATACAGATCAATTCAAAACCGCGACGGTCCAATTCTTCCGCAATCTCTCTACCAATGCCCCGGCTGGCACCGGTAATGACAATCCGTTTTTTAGGCATCTTTAAACTCCGGTTTGCGCTTTTCTTCAAATGCCGCCATGCCTTCTTCAGCATCTTCCATACGGTAGGCCAAAGTGGACAGGTCGGCTTCTATTTTCAGCCCTTCATGGATCGGTGTATCGCCAGCACGCATGATCGCTTCACGGGCAAACTTCAGGGCAGGTAAGCTGTAGCGGGTGAATTTGCGGGCAAAATCCTTACCGGCTTGAATAATGTCACCTTCAACCAGCTCAGACACCAGACCAAGTGCCAGGGCTTCTTCGGCATCAATGGTTTTGCCGGTCATGATCATTTCCAAAGCTTTGGCTTCACCGATAATGCGCGGTAAGCGTTGCGTGCCGCCGTAGCCCGGGATCAGGCCCAACTTGATTTCCGGCAGCCCCATTTTTGCGTTGGGGCTTGCAATCCGAAAAGTGCTTGCCAGCGCAAATTCCAAGCCGCCACCAAAGGCAAAGCCGTTGATCAGCGCGATAGACGGTACTGCGAGAGTGTCCAGTTTTGCAAAAACAGCCTGACCCAGCTCGGCCCCTGTTTTTTGAGACATCAAATCGCGATTGCGCAGTTCCTTAATGTCTGCACCGGCGCAAAAAGCCTTGTCACCCGCACCTGTGATGAGTAGGGCACGGACGTCCCAGTCGCGCACCACATCAAGGGCTTCACCGATTTCGCGCAAGATGGCGAAGGAAAGCGCATTCATGGCTTTGGGGCGATTGAGTTCAAGGATCGCGAATTCGTCATCTCTTGATAAATTTACGTTCATGTCACGCTCCTTTCGTTTTGAATCGCACTGGTTCCGGTTTCAGGGTGCCGTCAGCAACCTGTTGTTCCAGTGCGCGTTTCAGGATTTTGCCAGAGGCTGTCAGAGGGAACTCTTCAAGCGCAATAAAATATTCCGGCATATCAAATTTGGACAAACCCGCGGCATAGAGATGCTCAAGCATTTGCTCGGCATTCAGTTTACCACGGATGGCAAGGCAGACTTTTTCCCCCAGTCGGTCATCCGGCACGGGGAAGGCGGCTGCGATTTGAATGTCATCACTACGCGCGGCCAGGGCTTCGATCTGACTCGGGTAGATGTTGTGACCGCCACGAATGATGAGATCTTTCAGGCGCCCTTTGATTTTGAGGTTGCCTTCTTCATCCATTTCACCCAGGTCACCAGATAGGAACCAGCCATCTTTGTTAAAGCTGCCTGACGTTGCCGTCTGATTGTCGAAATAGCCGAGCATCAGGTTTGCACCACGCCCACCGATTTGACCGATGACACCGGGGCCGACCTGTTTGTCTTCATCTTCTGCGTCAAAGAGGGCGACAGTATAGCCTTTGCCGCTTTTGCCACAGGTGCTGATCCAGATATCGCGGCTATCTTCCGGGCGGGTAAACTGGTGAGATGAGTTTTCGGTCATTCCATAGACGTTTTGTGGTTTAATCCCAAGCTCAACAAAGGTTTCTGCAACCACGTCAGGAATCGGGGCACCCGCCATATAGAATGTTTTGACGTTACCCAGATCAGACAGACCGCGTTTTTGGCGTTCCTGCAAAATATCCATGGCATGTGTCGGCACACCCAGCACGTAAGTCGCATCGACTTCCAAAATCCAGTCCAATCGGCTGACGCCGGGGGCCGGGTCGTCCAGTACCAGTGCGCAGCCTGCGATCAGCCACTGGCCAACAGCAACCCATGCGATATGGTGGGAGATGGGGGATAAGGTTAAAATAACCGCATCCTGATCCACTGACCATTCGCCCACCAGATCGCGGGCGTTGGACAAGAGCGTATTACACGAATGCATCACGCATTTCGGCTTGCCAGTTGTCCCAGAGGTAAAGGCAAGATAAGCCACGCTGTCCGGATTGCCCCAGATGGTACCGTCATCAGAGGCCCCTGATTGGGGCAGGTCGCTGGGGGTATAGGTTTTAACCAGAGAAGGCAATTCTGCCGTCATTGCCGCAAAATCTTTTTCTGCACGGTCAGCACCCCAGCCGTCTTCTGTAATCAACACACGGGTGTTTAAACGTGTCAGCAG
Source organism: Terasakiella sp. (assembly GCA_050297075.1). GTDB lineage: Bacteria > Pseudomonadota > Alphaproteobacteria > Rhodospirillales > Terasakiellaceae > Terasakiella. The sequence continues at coordinate 72,061 of JBNKSC010000025.1, read as the reverse complement.
CTCAATGATTTCGCCACAGGTATAGGTTTTGTGCAGGGACGGGTTGCAGGCATAGCCCTGACGCGAACAAGCCAGAAAGGCGATAACCCCCTCTGCCTTGTTGGACATCCAGATAGAAACGCGATCACCGGCAACCAGACCCAAATCGCGCAATTCTGCGGCAAAGGCATCAACGCGTGTTTTTAAGTTGGCCCAAGTGATCTGTTGCTTGCCATCACGCAGTGCCAAACCGTTGGGGGTTTGGCGCGCATGATCTGCCATCAGGGAATAAAAAGTATCCGTCTTCCATGTCCCTTCCTCATAGTAGGCCTGAGCCAACTGAGGATCATGCAAGGTTAAGAAAGGTCTCATGTGCTTATCTGCCGAATTTGGATGTGTCCGGTGAACGGCGCTCGTTGAACGCAGCGTTCATTTCTTTTGACTCTTTATTGTCAAGATATTGACGCAGCAACATATCGTGGGTGATGCGGGAAAGACCGCCAACGCCGCCGTGACGGGCATTAAACGCCCCTTTGATGGAAGCAATGGCGAACGGGCCGCGATCAGCAATTTCTTCAGCCATCTTCATGGCTTCATCCATCAGTTGATCGTCCGCTACCACGCGGTTGATCAGGCCGATACGTTCGGCTTCAGCCGCTTTCATTTTCGGGTTCAGCATCCAGATTTCCTTGGCTTTTTTCTTGCCAACCAAATCTTCGAGGTACCAGGTACCATAACCAGCGTCAAACGACCCCATCATCGGGCCGACTTGACGAAAGACAGCGCTTTCTTTTGCAACGGTCAAATCGCAAACGACCTGAAGCACGTTACCGCCCCCAACGGCAAAACCGTTGACGGCTGCGATCACCGGCTTTTGCAGGCGGTCGATGGCTTCATACATTTCCAAAGTCGGCAGAACGCCCGCATAAAGTGTTGAGTCTTCCATGCCGTCTTTTTGACCGCCGATGCAGAAAAACTTGTCACCAGCGCCTGTCAGGATAACCGCGCGGGTGCGGGTTTCACGGCGAATAGCTTCAATACAATCGCGAATTTCATGACACATGGTTTCGGTAAACATATTGCCGTTATCCGGGCGATTCAGTGTGATAATTGCAACCGCACCACGTTCTTCAAACAAAATTTCCTTGTATTCCATAATATTAGAGCCTCTCTACATTACTCTGTTGGTTTAAGTTCTATGATTCTGATGTGATTTCTTTGGTATGTTCACCCAAAAGAGGGGGGGCAGATCGCGCCTTAGCCGTTTTGCCATCAACAAATATACCCAGGCCGATTTGCGGGATTTCACGCTCACCGTGCTTGAGGGTGTAAAACATTCCTCGGTCTTGCAGGATTTTATCCATGGAGACTTCATCAATACGGTTGATCGGGCCGGCAGGAACACGTGCATCCCTGAAGATGGTGAGCCATTCTTCGCGGGTTTTGGACAAAAGTTTTTCCTGAATGGTTTTGACAATTTCCTCGCGGCGTTCACGGCGCTTGGCATTGGTTTCAAAACCTTCCTGGCTGCCATACTCTTCAAGTCCGGCAGCGGCGCAAAAACGTTTCCAGATACCATCGTTACCCAGGCCGAGGTTGATCGGTTTGTCAGCGGTTTCAAAGGGTTGGTAAACCGAAATAACTGAATCCTTACCGCCTGCACGTCTTGGCACTTCACCTGAACCAAGGAACGTTGAAATGCGCGGTGTCAGGAAGCGGGTCATGCTTTCCACCAACGACACGTCAATAAGGTGCCCTGTACCTGAGGTTTTGCGCTCAAACAAGGCAGCCATTGTTGCCATTGCGGCATCTTGACCGGAAAGAAGGTCGGCGGCAGGCGTGCCGATTTTTTGCGGGCCGTTTTCAATTTCACCTGTCAGGTCCATAACCCCGCTGTAGCCTTCGGCAATCAGGTCGTAACAGGTCAGGTCCGCACGCTCACCTTCGAGACCAAAGCCGGTAATGGAGGTGAAAATAATGTCAGATTTGATTTTCTTGACATCGTCAAACGATAGGCCAAGCTTTTTCTGCACGCGAGGGGGCTGGTTGGTCACAAAAACATCTGCTGTCGCGATGATTTTGTCGATTTTCTTGCGATCATCTGCATCGTTTAGGTTGAGAACGACACTTTTTTTGTTACGATTGACGGATGTGAACCACAGGGATTCACCTTCAATAAACGGAGGGCCCCAGGCACGCGCATCGTCCCCTTCGTTTTTTTCAATTTTTATAACTTCGGCACCAAAGTCTGAGAGTAGCATCGTTGCATAGGGGCCTGCGATTGATGTGGTCAGGTCTACAACTTTTACTCCTTTGAGGAGAGATAAACCTGCTGAAGGTTGACAATAGGGCAGGTTTTGGAACGGCATTCCACTAGACATTAGACCTCCTTGATCTTATTTTGTATTCGAGTTTTCTCGTTTGAAACGCTAAAAAGCAAGACCTGTGCCAAGAGAACGAAAAACTATAACTATTTGATAGTAATGAGTTTTATGTACTGTTTTTTTTGAATTCAGGAAAAAGTGTTCGCCAGAAACACACAGTGGTTCCAGACCAAACACCTAGTGGGATTGATTACATGTCCAAGCCGAATATTTCGGGCCTTATATGCATTGACTTTAAGGGTCAGATTCTTTTGACATCAGGTAAGGGGGATGATTCGACCCTTCAGTATCTGGCAAAAGATGAGAAATGGATTGCAGACTTAAGTTCGCATCGTTTGGGGGTGTTGAACTTACAGGGAAAGAAGATTTTACTGGCTTGCATCGCCCTGCAAGAATGTTATGCGATTCTAATTCATGAAGATGCGCCGGCAACGCTGTTTAACTTTATCGCCAGTGTTGATTTTTCTTTCGATATTCTTGAGCATCTCGTCAGTGACCCATACGATGCGGTGACAGTTGTAGACAAGGATGCGAGAGTCAAATTTATTTCGCCTGTCCATGAAGTCTTTTTCAATATCAAACATGGGGAAGAAATTGGCAAACACGTCAAGGAAGTGATTGAAAATACGCGCCTTGACAAGGTTGCGAAATCGGGTCGTGCTGAAATCGGTCATTTGCAGAATATCAAGGGGACCAACCGTGTCGTGCGCCGCACGCCGATTAAAAAAGACGGTGAAATACTCGGGGCAATCGGTCGGGTGATGTTTAGTGGCCCATCGCAGGTGGAAGACCTGAATAAACGGATTAACATCCTTGAAGATGAAGTGGAATTCTACAAACGCGAAGCTGAAGCGCTTAAAAATCGCGATTACGGTCTTGGCTCCATCATTGGCAATAGCCAGAGCATGCAGGAGCTGAAAGAAAAGATTTTACAGGTTGCGCCGATGGATATCCCTGTCCTTATTCAGGGGGAAAGCGGTGTCGGCAAGGAACTGGTCGCTCAGGCCATCCATATGGGCAGCCCGCGCAACCAAAATCGGCACATCATTGTAAATGCGGCTGCTTTACCGGCAACGCTGGTTGAAAGTGAGCTTTTTGGCTACACCTCCGGTGCCTTTACGGGGGCACACTTTAAAGGCCATGCTGGGAAATTTGAACAAGCCAACAACGGCACAATCTTCCTTGATGAAATCGGGGATATGCCCATAGAGGTACAGGCCAAACTGCTGCGTGTCCTTCAGGACAATACGGTGGAAAGACTAGGGGGTGAAAAGCCGGTTAAACTTGATTTCCGATTGGTGACGGCGACAAACCGCGATTTGGAGGCGATGATTGCAGACAATGAATTCCGCCTTGATCTTTATTATCGGATCAGCCCGGTCGTTTTGAAGGTGCCGCCACTTCGTGAACGCCTTGAAGATATTAAGCCGATTGCGGATCATTTTCTCAAGGCGTTCAGCCAACGCCATGGTCGCCAGTTGTTGACGATTGACGATGTCGCGGTTGACTATCTGCAACAACAACAATGGCCCGGCAATATCAGGCAGTTGAAACATGAAATTGAACGGGCCGCTATTTTCTCACGGCATGATACATTGCGTGTTGAAGATTTGTCTCGTCAAAACACGCCACAATTCATGGGGCGAAATAACGAAACAGATATTTTGGCACAAGCAACCTCTTTGCCGGATGCGGTGGAGATTTTGGAACGCAGAATGATGGAGCAATCTTTGAAATCTCATCAGGGCAACAAAAAGAAAGTTGCCGAAGAATTGGATATTTCCCGAAGCTACCTCTACAAAAAAATCAAAGAGCTAAATCTGGAATAAAAAAAGGCAGCCTGGATATTCCATCCAGGCTGCAAGACCATACGACCAAGGGGAAAATGGGCGTATGCTAGGGATTTTTCATAGGGGTTAAACGATTGACCCGCGTTCAATGACATATTTGTCATCCAGCAGGTCGCCCACGTGATGTTCTGTTGAATCAGAAATCAGTACCGATACACCTTCGGCCTTCAAGTCATGCATGACCTCACCCAAACGGCGGGCGAGGGCAGGGGCCAATCCTTCAAACGGTTCATCCAGTAACAGAAGCTTGCGCCCGGCCATCAGGGCACGCCCAAGGGCAACGAGTTTTTGTTGACCACCGGAAAGTTCAAGGGCTTTGCGGTCTTTGAATTTCGCAATTTCCGGCATTAAGCCGTAAATCCATTCCAGACGTTCTTCCCAGCCTTCAAGGTCGATGCTCCAGATTGGCAGGATAATATTCTGGTTTACGGTAAATTCAGGTACCAGCTTGCGATCCTCAGGCATGTATCCGATGCCGAGCTCGGAACGCTGGTGTGCTTTTGCGACCATCAGGTTTGTATGATCAAAGGACATACTGCCCGCAATGTCGACATGGCCCATGATGGCGCGCAAAAGCGTTGTTTTACCCGCGCCATTACGCCCAATGAGGCCACACATACGACTTTCAGCCACATGCAAGCTGGCACCTCTAATGATGTTTGTACCGCCAATGGAGGCATTCAGGTCTTTAATATCAAGCATTGTTGTTTGCCTCCCTCAGTGCTTCTGAACGTTCAATGACTTCGCCCACAATCAGGGTTCTGACCTGTTCGTTTGATAGAACTTCATCGGGCGTGCCGTCAGAAATAACAGTGCCATCCACGAAAGCGAGCACTCGGTCGGCATAGCGGGACACAATGTCCATATCATGTTCGATGAACAGGGTTGTGATGCCATCTTCTTTCAATGCGCCGATGACCTGATCCATGATCTGGAACTTGTCTTCCGCGCTGACGCCGCTTGTGGGTTCATCCAGCAGGATGGTGCTGGGTTCGCTGGCGACCGCCATGGCGATATCCAGCAGCTTGCGCACCCCTTGCGGCAGTTCACTTGCTACCTGATCTGCGTATTCCTGTAGGCCGTAGTGTTGAACAATTTCTTCAACCCGTTTGTGGCGTGCCGGACTTTCAAGGGACTCCATAAAGCCCGCGCGTTTGTGAGACATATCCGTTGCCCCAATCGCCATCAGGAGGTTCTCAAGCGTTGTTAGCGTATGAAAGGTTTGGGCGATTTGAAAAGATCGGGTCAGGCCGATACGGGTCAGCTCCCCCGGTGATTTGCCGGTAACGTCATCACCATTAAACAGAATTTGCCCGGATGTGGGTTTCAGATATCCTGTGACCATATTGACGAATGTGGTTTTACCCGCGCCATTTGCGCCAATGATCCCGATGATTTGCCCATGCGGGATCGTCAGGTTGATATCACGTGCGGCAACAACGGAGCCGAAGGTTTTTTCTAGGTTTTTAACTTCCAGAACGGGTCTCATGTCAGTTGCTCCCTTTCTTTCTTGATATCAATGACCACAGGCCTCCCGGTAAAAAGACGATCGAAAGCAACAGGGCGCTGCCCAAAATAATTTGCCAGAAGTCCGGCAAATAGGCGGTTGCGGCAGATCGGATCACCTCAAAGACCAACGCCCCAAGAAACGGCGCCATAACGGAGCCTGTGCCTGCAAGAATGGTCACGAAGACAAAGCCCCCCGATGTTGTCCAGTACGCCATATCCGGGTCGATGTGACCGATTGAGGCTGCGGTGATAACCCCGCCCAGCCCTGCAAGAATGCCAGAGATAATCAGCTTTTTATGAACGAGCTGTGTGACGGATAGGCCAAGATATTCAACGCGTACTTCATTATCACGAATAGCGCTGGACAAGCGCCCCGGAATGGATTGGAAGTAGGTGTTGAGACCGACAGCAGCAATGAAGGCGATGACGATGGAGAAGAGATAAACATAAAATTCGAAATGTTCACCCAGTTCCATGCCGAAGAGGGAAATCTTTTCAAGGCCGATACCATCTGTGGACCCAAGTGATTCTGTTTTGACCAAAATGCCGTAGAGGATCATGGAAAAAGCGAGGCTGAGCATGGCAAAGAAGATGCCGCGATAACGTGCCAGCAAAAAACCGCTGGCAAAAGCGAGAAGACCGCCGACAATCGCGCCCATCAGCGTTAAAGCCAGCAAGTCTGTGATGCCAAAGTTGTGGATGAGCAATCCGGCCCCATAAGCCCCACCTGCAAAAAATAGGGCTTGCCCGAAGGGGACGAGGCCACTTCTTGCCAGCAAGACAAGGCCCATAACAACGAGGCCCTTGCCAAGAACGACATTGCCAAAAAACAAGGCCCAACCCGGTAAGAGAAAGGCGAGCGCCAGACAGATGAATGTGACAACAGCCAGGATTTTATTTGTAGAATCTGCAAACATTATATCTTCCTCGCCTGGACACGTGTGATCAATCCTTCAGGGCGGAAGGCCAGCACGGCTGCCATGACCGCATAAATTACGAAAAGTTCGACCTCAGGCAACAGGTGTACGGCAGAGGCACGCGCAAGGCCCACCATGACGGAGCCGATCATCGCACCTGCCACAGACCCCATGCCACCAATTGCAACAACCGCAAAGGCCAGCACGATGACTTCAACGCCCATACCGGGGGTGACGGAGATTTTGGGGGCTGTAACAGCACCACCAAGCGCTCCTAAAACCGCACCGATGATAAAGGTCACGGAAAAAACGGTGACAACGTTTACGCCGAAAGAGGCTGCCATTTCGCGGTCATGGATCACGGCAGTCAAAATATGACCGTAGCGGCTGTGGTTAAGCGCCCACCAGCTTGCGGCTCCTGTGAACAAGGCAAAGGCAATCAGCAAAAGGTCATAGTTGGAAACGATCATTTCCCCGACTTCCATATTGCCGACGGCAAGGAAGGGCTGATAGGCGAAATAGGCGCTTGTGCCCCAGATCAGGCGCAAGACATCTTCCAAAATCAAAAAAGTCGCGTAGGTGACCAGTACAAGGACAACTTCGTCCTGTCCGTACATGGGCCGCAGCAAAAAACGTTCAAAAATATAACCAAGAATAACCCCGATCACCACGGATGATATGATCATCATCGCAAAACCGCCGATAACGGGCTGATCAGACTGAAAATAAACGCCAATAAGTGATGCGGCACCATAGGCACCAAAAGCGTAAAACGCACCGTGGGCCACGTTCAGAATTTTCATAACGCCGAAAATAAGCGTCAGGCCCAGCGCAACAACGAACACCCAAGACGCATAGACCATGCCGTCCAGAAGAATAGCGGTCATAGTTAACATTAACTCAACCTCCCAATTATTTTATTTATGAAAGTGTGCCAGGGCTTTGCAGGCCCCGGCACGCAGTCGTTTTATTTTTATGTATTTAGTTGCACTTGGCACCCGGCATGCCGGCTTCCAGCCATGCAACGCTGGATTGGCCTTCCGGCGGGTTCACGCATTCAGCAGCGTAACGGATAACATTGGTGATCTCACCTTTACCCGTCTTTTTGTTGAATTTGTAAGTGCCGTAAGCGGTTTCAGAGATCGCCTGATGACCATCAGCCAACGCCATTTTCACAGTTGAACCCAAAGCGTTGAATTCCAACCCTTTGAGGCTTGCCATGATCTGGTCCTGGCTGGGGATGCCACCGGCAGCTTTATTTGCTTTATCCGCTGCGGCTTTCAGGCCAAGGAAGGCTTGAGCCATATGGTAAGACGGATAAGTCGGCTCGCTACCGAAGCGTTTCATGTAAGCATCGCGGAACCAGGTATTGAGTGTGGAATCGTTTGCCAAAACACCATGCGGACCACGTGCACCGAGGATTGTACCGTCCGGCAGTTTGTTACCAAGGCGGAACATAACAGTTTCACCTGTGGTCAGGACCATCGGCATACGCATCGGCAAGCCGCGTGCAGTTGCCTGGAAGACGAAGCTTTCCAAATCACCGCCCCAAAGGCTTGAATGCAGGACGTTGGATTTTGAAATCATCAAAGAAGAAATTTCAGACCCATATTCACCCGCAAAGATCTTGGGGAAGAGGGATTTAGTGATTTCAGATTTCGGATTGGTTGCTTTCATGACCAAAGAGAAATCGCGCCAGCTGTCCTGACCGAACGCGTAGTTCGGGTTCGCGCCAGCGTATTTTTGCGGCATATTCAAAGTATCTTGCGCATAGCGTGCGGCGGCAACGTTATCCATTGTTGCGTGCGGTGCAGTGCGAAAGACGTATTTGTATTTGTTTTCTTCAAAGATACGCGGTGTGCCGCAGTCAAACAGAACAGTCAGGACTTTCAATTCTTCAGCGACAGGTGCAACTGCAAGGCAACTGCCTGAAGACGTGTAGCCGACAATGGTTTCAACACCTTGCTGTTGAACCATCTTGCGCAATTCTGTGACTTGTGTCGCTGCACCCCCTGATTCGTCAACAAAAACAGGGTCAATTGTTTTGCCGCCAATGCCCGGTGTCGCGTATTCGCCCGGAACCTGGCCTGCGTTGATTGCATCAATCATCAGGTCTGCGGCATTTTTAGCCGGAATACCAAACGGACCTGCGGCTGCGCCGGTCAAAAAACCGACGACACCAACTTTCATGCTGTCTGCTGCATTGGCATTACCCGCTAATGCCAATGTAAGCAGTGCAACAGCGGATGCTGTCTTTGATGCAGCTTTAAAACTCCACATAAGATTACCTCCCGTAAGTGGTTTATTATCGCAGCACCTATCAGCAATCCCTGTGCCAAATAAAAAATATAACTTTTTACAATGGGTTATCTTGATGTCTGGAGCGAGGCGTGTGTTTGATAAACACAAGGGTTGATGAAAAACACACTAGAGTAGTAATGTGTATTTTCTTGTTATAGTAGTGAAAATATGGGTGCATCGCAGCATTTGTGCGAGTTTGGTCTGCATATTTGTAATGTTTCAGCCTTTTTAATGGGAGTGACTATGCGTTTTATGCATATCAGGGTTGGTTAAATGGCTCTTTTGCTGCAATGCAAAATCAGACATATTCCGTGGCGTGGCACTTAGCAAAGAACAAACAAATATTAGAGAGTAAAAAAATGTCTGATGATTTAATTCCCCAAGAAAAACGGGCATATGACTCAATTGTCAAAGACGCGCATGCAATGCGTGCAGAAGTAACCATTGCTTTTTTCCGTTCTATCGGCAAATGGATTGTTGAACGCATTGCTGCGGTGAAATCTGACAAATCAGGTTTGGGTGGTAACCTCAATGTAGGTTAACAAAAGGCCTGCTGCATTTGTAGCGCAGCAGGCTTTGGTCTATCGCGGCCGAGTTGAGCGTCTTGGGGTTCTTCTAGAACCCCAAAATTGCTTTTACCTCAAGGTATTCTTCCATACCATAAATACCCATTTCACGACCATTGCCCGACTTTTTATAGCCGCCCATCGGTGCAGAGGTGTTTGCCGCACAGCCATTATAAAAGACACGGCCAGCTTTCATTTGGCGGCAGACATTGCGTGCATTCTCGCGGTCTTCGCCAAAGACATAAGCGCCAAGGCCATAAGACGTATCGTTGGCAATTTCGATGGCTTCCTCAACGGTTTTATATGTGATGACCGCTGTGACCATACCAAAGATTTCTTCTTTGGCGATTGTCATGTCTTTATCAATGACAAATATTGTCGGTTGAATGAAGAAACCGCGTTCCAGTCCTTCTGGGCGCCCCGGGCCCCCACACACCAAACGACCACCTTCATCCAGCGTGATTTTGATGTAACGCTGAATGGTCTCGAACTGGTTGCGGTTTACAACAGGGCCATGGGTTGTATTCGGGTCTGTTGGATCACCCACCACCATTTTTTCAGCAACGAATTTCTGTAGATAACCGACAAGCTCTTCCAACTTGTCTTCATGCACTAAAATACGGGTCGGGGAGTGACAGGACTGACCGGAGTTTGAATACCCACGCGTGACGTTGTATTCAGCAGCCGCTTTGACATCACCATCCGGCAGGATCAGGTTTGCAGATTTACCGCCAAGTTCCTGTGTGACACGTTTAACGGACGGTGCCGCTGCTTCAGCAACAAAAATACCTGCGCGTGTTGACCCAGTGAAGGACACAACGGCGATATCTTCATGAGATGAAATCGCATTCCCCACACCCGGGCCATCACCGTTGACAAGATTGAATGCGCCTTTGGGGACGCCAGCTTCGTGCAGGATATCAGCCAGCACAATTGCATTCACAGGTGTGAATTCAGATGGTTTCAGGACAACCGGGCACCCGGCTGCATAAGCAGAAGCCAATTTGTTACATACCAGTTGTACAGGCCAGTTCCATGGTGTGATCAGGCCTGCAACGCCAATGGCTTCGTGCTGGATGATGTTGATACCTTCGCGGCGTTCAAATTCATAAGTCTTCAGCGTTTCAACGGCTTGCTTTAGGGCGGCAAGGCCTGCACCTGTTTGCTGTTTCAGGGCAACAGGTGCGCCCATTTCTTCAGTAAGGGCAGCAAGCATTTCATCCTGACGGGCCGTATAAATCTCGATAATGCGTTCCAAAAGGGTGATGCGATCTTCTTTTGTTTGGGCAGAAAAGGCGGGCAGAGCACGTTTTGCCGCAGCAACAGCGCGGTCAACATCGGCGGGAGAGCCCAGTGCAACGGTTGCAAAAACTTCTTCCGTTGCGGGGTTTACCAGCTCAAACGGTCGCGATTCAATAGGATCAACCCATTCACCGTCGATGTAAAATTGTCCATAATGTTTCATGTGGAGAACTTTCATTTTATCTGTTTATGAATGAACATATGGTTCGTATTTGCAATTTGTCCATGTGTCATTCGGTGGTCTATTGATCAGGTGCCTGTAAACTCAGGTTTGCGCTTTTCCTTGAAAGCAGCGACCGCTTCCTTGTGGTCATTGCTGGTACGGATCAAGGCAAGGTGTGAGCTTAGGGTGTCAAGATGTGTATCCAGGTCCGTATTCATGGCCTGATAGACAAGGCGCTTGATGGTGCGAACCGACATGGGCGCAGCACTGGCGATGCTTTCGGCATATTCTTTTACGCCTGCGCGGAATTCATCATCGGGGAAGACGCGGTTGACGATGCCCAATTGCAGGGCTTCCGCTGAGTCTACCCAGCGGGAGGTCCAGAACATATCAAGGGCGGCGGCTGTACCAATGATGCGCGGCAAAAACCATGCGCCACCAACACCCGGCACAAGCCCCATTTTTGCATAAGTTTCTGCAAATCGTGCAGATTCGGCTGCTAGGCGTACATCGCACATCAAGGCAAGGTCCATACCTCCGCCCACGGCAGCACCGTTTACAGCAGCAATAAGCGGCTTATCAAGTTCTGCCACCTTGGCGGTCAGGGCTTGGGTATTTGCTGTCATACGCGCCTTGGCCTGCAAGGGTGTTTGTTGTGCTTTTTCAGCAAGGCCGCTTGTGTCGCCACCGGATGAAAAGGTTCTGTCGGTGGCGGTGAATACAATGACCTTCACGTCATCGCGGATTTTGCAGTCATCCAGCCACTTAATCCACTGCTGCACCATCTCATCGGTGAAGGAATTGCGCTTTTCCGGGCGGTTGATGGTGATGGTTGCAACGCCGTTTTCAACTTCAAACAGGAGTTCATCAGACATGGATCAATCCTCTACACGGCACTTATACATAAAGGTCGCTTTCATGCTTTGAACGGTTTCACCACGTTGGTTGACGAATTCACGTTTGAAGGAGACAACGCCGCGGTCCGGCTTTGACGTTTCCTTCTTGCTTTCAACGGTGGAGCGCATGTGCACAGTGTCGCCATGCTTGACAGGAATGTGCATGCGCCATTCATCAATGCCCAACACAGCCAACAAAGTGCCATCGTTTGTACCGCTGGCATATTGCAAGCCACCCATGATGGCATAAATAAGAGGGGCATGTGCAATCGGTTCACCAAACGGGGTGGTTTTGCAATATTCGTGATCTGCGTGAACACCGTTGAAGTCACCTGACAGGCAGGCAAAGTTTACAATGTCGGTCGATGTCACAGTGCGGCGTGGGGTCTCGATGACCTGACCAACTGAAAAATCTTCAAAAAACATACCTCTGGGAGTGGTCGCCATTTTTATTCTCCTGATTTAGCGGGGTTCAGCGGTAAGAATTGCGGTGCAATGGGAAGACAGAATGCCGCCTTCGGAATGGACAAGGGCTGTTGTTGCGCCTGGTGTTTGGCGTTCGCCTGCTTCGCCGCGGACCTGACGCACGGCTTCAACAATCCCCATCAGACCACCGACTGCACCTGCGTGCGCATGGCTCAACATGCCGCCGTGGGGATTGATGGGCAGTTTGCCACCAATTGCAGCCTGCCCGGAAGCAAAGAAAGCGCCGCCTTCACCGCGCGCTGCAAGGCCGAGTTCTTCCATTTCAATAATGGGTACAATTGAAAAACAGTCGTACAGCATGGCAACGTCGATGTCGCTTGGGCCAAGGCCAGCCATGTTGTAGGCGTTTTTACCTGAAATTTCGGCCCCAAATTCTGTCAGGCTTTGGGCAGAGGTTAGATGTTCGTGAGTATGGGCTTCGCCAATACCAGCGAGATAAACTTCTTTACCCGGCAAGTCTTTGGCGCGTTCCGGCGTGGTGACGATAAAGGCACCGCCTGCATCAGAAATTAGACAGCAATCATACATGCACAGCGGGTCTGAAATCGGTTTTGAGCTCAAAACCTGATCAATGGTCAACTCTTCTTTCATATGCGCATTGGGGTGCTTCAGCGCATTTGAGCGCGTATTTACTGCAACGGCTGCCATTTCTTCGCGCTTGGTGCCATATTTCGCCATGTAGGCGTTGGCAATCATGGCGTAAAGCGAAGGAATGCCAATGCCATAGGGGGCTTCAAAGTAAGGATGTCCAACAGCGGTGAGGGCACCAACAGCGTCATCGCGTGACATGCCGGTCGCACGGTTTTCACCTGCACATACCAAAACCACTTCTGCCATGCCGGTTTCAACAGCCTGGGCAGCGTGGCTGAGCATAGTGGCGGGGGATGCCCCACCTGTCACAATTGAAGCGCCGTAGGTTGGCTTGATCCCCAGATATTCGGCTAGGACAGAACCAAGCATGAAATAGGGCTCAGTGAAAGAGTAGGCCGTGAGGAGCCCATCGATATCAGTGTGTTTGAGACCGGCATCTTTGATTGCGCGGCGGGCAGCCTGTGCGTTCAAACCCAATCCGGTCATATGGGGGAGGCGACCAATATCGCTTTCGCCAACGCCAACAATTACAGCGCGATTTCGCAGTGTCATGAACCCTTTATCCTCAAAATATATTTGGAACTAGTATAAAATCTAACCCAAGGGGACGCACATTATGTGCCAAGGTTGTGTCCTTTTTAGTTTTTTTTAAATTTTGTTTTTTTGGCACGCGCATTGCGTATGACTGCAATCACGATCCAGCCCTCTATCGGGCATGGGATTTTAACAATTTCTGATCTAACAAGGAGAACTCGCGCAATGGACGAAATGCTTCCCGAAGAAATCCCGGCGATCCGTGATTCAATTCGACGATTTATGGAAATGGAAGTTATTCCGCACATGGACGGATATGAAGAGCGCCGCGAACTGCCGCGCGACATTATCCGTAAAGCTGGCGAAGCAGGATATTACGGCGCAACATTCCCTGAGGCTGTCGGCGGTAGCGACATGGGGTACTTGGCTGCGGCTGTTATCATCGAAGAAATCGCTCGTATGGATATCCGCTTTGGTGGCTTTAACCAAAATGGCGGTAACTGCCCTGCTTGTATTTATCTGGGCGGTAGTGAAGCGCAGGTTGAAAAATACGTTCCTGATCTGTTGTCAGGGAAGACAGTTGGCATGATGGCGTTGACAGAGTCCGGCGGTGGGTCGGATGCAGCAGGGGCCATGAAAACAGTCGCACGCCGCGATGGCGACGTTTACAAGCTGAACGGTTCAAAAATGTGGGCGACACTGGGTGACGAATGCGATGTGGGTGTGTTGTTTGCGAAGACAGATCCCGAAGCAGGTGCCCGTGGCGTATCCGCTTTTATCGTTGAGCCGAAAAAATACGAAGGCTTTACGGCACGTGCTATTGACGTTGGGTTGTCCAACTCTTTCCGTGTTGCTGAAATCTTCCTGGATGATTTCGTTGTACCGGCTGAAAACTTGCTGGGTAATGAAGGTGACGGCTTTAAAATCATCATGCGTGCCCTGCAAGGCGGTCGTGCAGTCATCGGGGCGAAGGCATTGGGTATCGCGATTGCGGCTTACGAAGATGCCATCCAATATGCCAATGATCGTATTATTAAAGGTCAACCGATTGGTAAATATCAGATGATCCAAGCACAAATTGCAGAAATGGCTGTTTGTATTGAAGCCAGCCGCGCACTGGTTTATCAGGCTGCACGTGCAATGGACATGGAATTGCCGACAAACCGTATTGCGTCTATCGCCAAATTCCATGCGTCCCAGACAGCGAAGTTCTGCACCGATACGGCACAGCAAATCTTTGGCGGCTACGGCCTGTCTACAGAATTCCGTATTTCACGTCTGAAAAAATATGCTGACTTGATGTTTACCGGCGAAGGTACGGCAAACGTTCAAAAGATCCTCATCGCAGAAGATGCACTGGGTTACAAGGTGGCGGACCGTCACCACGGTAAAACAGGTCTTCGCGCAATGGGGCGCAGCTCCTGATAACAGGTAAGAAATAAGGGGAGGGTCCTTATTTCTTGTGAGGCGGAAAGACTCGTTCTTTCCGCCTTTTCTGTTTCAAGAGAAGACGCAGTGTCTAGGGGGGAGACATGTCGCCTTTTTATGACTGCTTTGATGGCTGTTTTTGAAAATAATGAACAAAGCGAAATGCCCGCGATTTGCCAAAACTTCGAAAAGATCGGGATTTGTGACGATGAATTATAAATGACATCACGGTTGGCATGGCAATTGCGGAATAGACTAACAGGAAATAAGCGTTCGCACCCGTTTTATGAGGGTGCGGACTGGTTGAACGAAAGGGAATTACGTATGACATTTTCGAGCGACGCATTAAATGGTCGTGTAGCGGTCATCACCGGTGGCGGCAGTGGCATCGGTTTAGGGATTGCAAAGGCTTTCGCAAAAGCGGGTGCCCGCCTTGTTTTGGCAAGCCGTAACGAAGAACGTCTTGAAGCTGCTGTGAAAGAAATCGAAGCCATCGGTGGGACCGCTACATCAGTTAAAGCGGATGTGCGCAACTATGAAGACGTCGAAAATATCGTCAAAAAGGCGCTAGATACCTACGGGGCTTTGGACGTGATGATCGCAAACGCGGCTGGAAACTTTGTTGTACCTGCCGAAGAAATGTCACCGAACGCCTGGAAGACAGTTATTGATATTGACCTGAATGGCACATTCTATTGCGCACGTGCAGCTTATCCTGCACTAAAAGAAAGCAAGTTCGGTGGTCGTTTTATTGCAATCTCAACCACACGCGCCCTTGAAGGTTGGCCGGGTTGTGCACACGCAGGTGCCGCTAAAGCTGGCATTATGTCCTTGATCCGTACACTGACAGGTGAGTGGGGTAAAGACGGCATCCGTTGTAACACAATTGCACCGGGCGCGATTGGTGATACGGAAGGTGTGAAACGGATCTATGAAGAGGCTGGTCGCAAGGAATTGGAACTTTCTTCCATTCCGTTGAATGAATTTGGTAAAACTTCAGATATCGCAAATGCGGCTGTGTTCCTGTGTTCTGATGCCGGTGCCTATGTCGCAGGTGCAGACATTGTTGTTGATGGTGGTCGTAACCGTGGTCGCGCAAGCCCTATCGTATCCGTTCCCAACAAGTGAGTGACAGATGATCAAGCAGTATCCACACCTTGAAACTGAACGTCAGGATTCAGTTCTTATCGTCCGTTTGTCCAATGAGGCCGCGCGTAACTCTTTAACCCGGGAAATTCGTTTTTCCTTGCGTGAAGTAACCCGTGAAATTCAGGATGATTATTCGATCCGTGCGATTTACCTGACAGGTAAAGGCGAAACATTCTGCGCAGGTGGTGACCTTCGTATGCTGACGGAGTCAAAAACGACGTTTGAAAAACACCGCCGTTTCCGCCATGCCTCAACCTTCATGCCGCAGTTCATGGCACTTGACCGTCCGGTTGTTTGTGGTGTGCGTGGCGTGGCTATAGGCGGCGGCATGGGGCTGGCCCTTATGGCTGACAGCATCGTTGCCGGTGATAGTGCAAAATTCATGGCAGGTTTCTTCCGTTTGGGGGTGGTGCCTGACTGTTTGACGCTCTTTACTTTGCCTCGGCTGATTGGTTTGGCAAAGGCGCGTGAATTCTTCTATTCAAACGCAACATGGGATGCACAGGAAGCCTTGAGAAACGGCATCGTTTCCAAAGTTGTTGCCGATGAAGATGTGGACCGTGAAGGCATTGCGCTTGCGCATAAATATGCACAAGGTCCGGCAGAAGTGATGGGCCTTGCCAAAACAATTATGCTCAAGTCCTTTGAAAGCAGCCTGAGTGAAATGATGGACTATGAAGACTACGCACAAGTCATGGCGCAGTCTGGTCCTGAATTTGATGAAGGTTTGGCGGCACTGGTTGAAAAACGCAAACCTGACTATCAGGCTGCCGCTAAAGCCGCCGGTTTCTCAGATGGCATGCCGTCTAGCGACAGCAAAGATAAGTAAACCTCAAAAATCAGCCGCTGTGTTTACCTGTCTTTGGCAGATGCAGTGGCTGATTCATTTTATACACATGGCTGCTGATGGCAGCGGCAATTCCGGTTTTGGCATGGGGCAATAAAATAAATCTATGGAGCGCTTTAAAATGAATGTTGGCTATATCGGTCTTGGGGTGATGGGCGGCGCCTTGGCGCAACGCCTGCAATTATCCAGAAATTTGCATGTTTACGATTTAAACAAAGACGCGATTGATGTACTCGTTCAGGATGGGGCAACGGATGCACAAAGCCCAAAGGATGTGGCAGCCACTTGTGAGATTATTTTGCTGTGCCTGCCGAAATCGGCCCACGTGCGCGAAGTTATTTTTGGCAAAGATGGTCTTGCTGAAAGCTTAAAGCCCGGCACAATTGTTGTGGATCAAACCAGTGGCGACCCTAACGAGACACGCGCCATGGCAGCCGAGCTGGCAGAACATGGCGTGCATATGGTTGATGCGCCGGTCTCTGGTGGCACAGCCGGGGCAAAAGCGGGCACCATTGCGATTATGGTGGGCGGTGAAGAAGCACATCTTGAAACCGTGAAGCCGATTTTGCATCAGATCAGCCCGAATGTTTTTCATTGCGGGGCGATTGGTGCAGGGCAGGTGATGAAGCTGATCAACAACATGGTCAGTTCTTCCATCCGTATGGCGACACTGGAAGGTGTTGCCATGGGCGTGCGTAATGGTTTGGACCTGGAGACAATGACCGAAGTACTCAATAGCGGTGGGGCGAAAAGCAAGGTTTCAGAAAACCTGTTGCCAGCCCTTGCACGTGGGGAACCTGACTCTTTTTTCTTTATGTCGTTGATGCTGAAGGATTTGAACCTTGCCACCCAATTGGGGATCGATTCAGGGGTGCCGGTGACTTACGGGCAAATGACGCGCGCTATGCTGCAAACAGGCTGCAATATCTTTGGGTCTGAGGCAAATTATTTTGATGTGACCAGACTTGTCGCCATGCAGGCCGGTATTGAGTTTCCGTCTAAAGACACAGAATAACAACAGGGTGGGCGATGTGCGTTCACGTATTTTAGGATTTTAAGAGGGTAATATGAAAATCGGATATGTTGGCCTTGGTGCAATGGGGAGCTCGTTGGCGCATTGGTTGATTGAAGACCATGACCTGATGGTGTGGGATATCAACCCTGAAACCACCGACTGGTTTGCAAAGGGCAGTAGCTGTCGTGCGGCATCCTCTCTTGCGGAACTTGCGAGCCATTCGGAAGTGATTTTCCTGTGTTTGCCGCGCAGTCAGGATGTGGAACAGGCTATCTTTGGTGAAGGCGGGTTGATGGATGGTCTTTCAGCAGGCAAGTTGATCGTTGACCAGACAAGTGGCTTGGCAGCAGAAACAAAACGCTTTGCCGACAAGCTCGCTGAAAAAGACATTTTGATGATTGACGCCCCCGTTGCCGGTGGTGTGCCCAATGCCAAGGCGGGTAAAATCACCATTATGGTGTCTGGCCCGGATAAAGCGATTGAAATGGCCATGCCGGCTTTTGAAGCGATGACATCCAAAATCTATCGCGCCAGCGCTCAGGCCGGGGATGCGCAGTCGGTCAAGATGCTGAACAATATGAAAAACATGGTGTTTCGCATTACCACGCTTGAGGTGACGGCCCTGACGGTTCGTTTGGGGATTCCGTTAACCGATGTGTCTGAGGCTTTTAACAGCAATATTGCGGGCAACTATGCGTGCCGCACTGTCTTGCCTGCGATCATTGAGGGGCGTTCCACTGGTGATTTCGCGCTGACCTTGATGTTGAAAGACAATAATCAGGCGCTGAATTTGGGCATGAAAATGGGCGTGCCGATGCTGCTGTCTAACCTCGCGCGTGGCATCTTGCAGCAAACGATTAACTTCTTTGGTCATCGCGCCAATCTGGATGACCTGATCGTTTACATGGAAAAAGTCACAGGCGTTGATTTTAAACACCCGCAGCAGGTCGACCCTCTTGATGACGCAGAGACAAAACGCCTTATCGGCGTTGTGTCCACCGCATTGGCTGCCTGCAACCGCGCAGCTATTTATGAGATTTTGACCCTGGCAACGCAAATGGGCATGTCTATTAATGACTTGGGCCGCATTTTTAACAATGCGTCAGCTTGGAGCCGTGAATGTGAAACCATTCTGGAAGAACTGAACAGCGATACACCCCGGCAGACACGCACGATCGGTGAGGCTATTGATGCGATGAAGGAACTGGAACGTCTTAATACCTATCATGGTGTGGCAACGGTTATGTTGGGACAGGTGCGCTCTATCTACGAATTGGCGGCACTGGATGTGGGGCGTGATGCGACGATTGATCGCTTGGCGGATTTGCATGAGCGCACATCCCTCATCAAGTTTTGCGATGGTCTTGGCTAAGGCGATCTCGCTTTAACAAAAAGGGCCTCGTGAATATTCACCAGACCCTTTTTGTCGTCTTTATGGAGGGAAGGGGTTAAACCTTCAGGACACTCTCGGGAATGTCGAGCTTATAGACACGTTTTGCCGTGCCGCTGAAAAGTGCAGTTTTTTCGTCTTCAGATGCACCCGCAACGGCTGTTTTAAGCGCATTCCAAAGCGGGACATAGCCGCAAGAGCGGGAGTCCGGTGGATAGTTACTTTCCATCATGCAACGCTCAGCCCCGAAATATTCAACGGTCGTTTCAATAAAAGGGCGCCAGGTTTCAGCAAGTTCTTTATAACCGATGGTGTCTTTGCGCTCATCAAAGCCAAAGCCCCAAATCGGCATCCCCATCCCACCGATCTTGCAAACGACATTCGGGCGTTGTGCAGTGTCTTTGAGAGCGACAGACCATTCGCGGAAGAGTTCCGCGCGTGCATCTGCGTCCATTTCCAAACCCATCGCAACCGTCATGTGGTTAATGATGATCGGTGTATCGGGGAAGGCGTCAGCCAAAGCTGAGATATCGGGTAGTTGAAGGTGAAAGCCTGTTGCATCGTATGCCAAACCGCGTTTCGCCAGCTCTGCAAAGCCTTTACGGAATTCAGGGTGCTGGAAAACACCTGCGGGCGGACGGCCTGTGAAGAAATATTTAAACGGCGCATCAGACGGATGTTCCATCGTGATCTGCCGAATACCACGAAAGCGCTGTGGCGCGGCAGCCATGGCGCGGTCAAAAAGCCAGCCCACGCGTTCCCCCATACGCAGGTCAGCATAGCCGACGATCCCGGCACAAAGGCGGATATCACCGTAAGCACCGCTGGCGCACATGGCGCCAACACCATTGGCGAACTCGACTTCACCCAGCGGGCGTAGTACCTCAGGACCATCTACGCTATGAAACGCCGATGCTTCGACATACACGGAGGCAACGATGTTGTGACCGGCGCGGATATCGTCAAGATATTCGTCCAGCATATAGGTGAGGGCGGGTTTATCGAATAGGTGATGGTGTGCATCAATAATCGGGCGCTCAGGATCGATGATTGTTTCGTTCCGACCTTCCATTCTCTTGCTCATGAGTATCCCCTTTTATCCAGCCATGTAGCCGCCATCGACGGAATAAGCGTATCCACTGGCATAAGAGGAGCGATCAGACATCAGCCAGACAACCATTTCTGCCATTTCCTTGGGATCAGCCAGTCGCTTGAAGGGGATCTGCTGTAGGATCATTTCACCACGGCGTGACATGGTATCTTTCAGCATGTTGGTGTCAACATAGCCCGGGCACAGGGCATTGATGCGAATGTCGGGCGCATATTCCAGTGCCGCTGTTTTGGTCATGCCGATGATGGCATGCTTACTGGCGGCATAGCCTGTTGTGGTCGGGAAGCCCGTAATACCGGCAAGGGACGCGGTATTGACGATAGAACCGCTGCCTTGCTTCATCATTTGCTGAATTTCAGCTTTCATGCACAGCCATGTGCCTTTGAGGTTGATGGAGACAATGCGGTCAAAGGCATCTTCATCCCAGTCGGCAGTAAAGCGCCCTCCTTGCCCAACTTGCCCGCCTGTAACACCGGCGTTGTTGAAGGCGCTGTCCAGACGACCATATGTCGCAACGGCTTTTTCGATCATTGCGGTGATGTCGCCTCCTTTGGTCAGGTCTGCTGTGATGGCAATGACTTCACCGCCTGCTTTTTTGACCAGCTCGGCGGTTTCTTGCACGCCTTCTTCCACAACATCGGAAACAATCAGTTTTGCACCTTCTTCAGCGCTCAACAGTGATGTCGCGCGACCAATGCCACCGGCTGCGCCGGTAATTAAGGTTACCTTTCCTTCAAGCATGCCTGTCATTTTCTCATTCCTTATTTTGATATCAAGTCACTATTTGTCGATTGGCAGGATGTAGGGCTTTATGTGCCTTTGCTTTCAAGCCTGCGTTTTTGTTCCCATAAACTTTCGGTCATCCCCATCGGTTGGGGGTAGAGGTTTAATGCAAAGCCGCCGTCAACCACAATGGTCTGTCCTGTAATGAAGGACGCCATGGGAGAGGCGAGAAAGACCGCTGCGTCCGCCTGTTCTGACGGATAAGAGAGCCGACCAAGCGGCACCTGCCCAACGCGGGTTTCAATGGCTTTGGGGCTGAGGTCACGCGCCAAAGCCGGTGTCATGATCGTGCCCGGAATGACCACGTTTACACGGATGCCATCAACAGCCCATTCCAAGGCCATTTGTTTGCTGAGTGTAATCAAAGCGCCTTTGCTGGGACCGTATGAGCCGGAACGGGCGTAGCCATGAGTGCCGGCCAGTGAACCTGCGTGGACGATGGCAGAATGGGGGCTTTTGCGCAAATGCGGCAAGCAGGCCAAAGCCAGCGCCAGCGAGCTGCGCACATTGGTATGGAATGCTTGGTCCCATACGTCAAAATCTGTGTCTTCCAGCATGGTGGAAGCGACCAATACGGCAACGTTGATCAGAACATCAAGTTGACCGTATGTTTCAATTGTTTTGGCAACGGCGGCGTCAATATCGTCCTGTTTGCTTACATCGAGACAAACGGCGATGGCTGTGCCACCTTGTTCGGTGATCTCTGTAGTGACAGTCTGGGCTGCCTCCAGATTACGATCAGCAACAACAACGTGCCCGCCATTGGCAGCGAACGTTCTGGCACATGCTGCACCCATGCCACTGCCAGCACCCACCACAAGAGCGACCATGCCTTCAATTTGGGACTGTTTCATCCAATCCAAAGGGCGTTTATCAGTTGCGTCGATCATGGTATCTCCTTAAATGAGAGCCCGCCCATGGGGATGGTAGCGGGCTCCAGATGCAAATAGTGCAAGTAATGAAAAATTACGGTTTGCGCTATTTCCTTAGTCAAGCCCGTAAGTGTTTTCGTCGAGCTTGCTGTATACTTCTTTGTTAAGCAAAGCAGTGACTTGCTCAACGCTGGTTACATCAACGCCAGCTAGCAATTTTTTCCATTTTGCAATGTTAGCATTGAATTCGTTCATCAACGGGGTCGGGTCTGCGATACCGCGTTTTTCCATTGATGTTTTGGCCAGACCAGCAACGAAGGTCTTTTTATACTCTTCGAGTTTAGCAACAGCGGCTGCTTCCGGCTTGTTCAGGGCAATGCCTGCTTCTTTGGCTGCAACCCAGGCTTTTTCAATGTTGGCTGCCCACTGAACCATGCTGCGTGCAGTTGCTTCAGACAGGGAGTCCAGAATGACGCGGCGTTCTTTTGCTGTGCGACCTTTCCAGAAGTCTTTGTTCATGTAGTAACCGCCAGTCGCGTTGGAACCCATTGAGATGAGGTAAACAGACTTTGCAACTTCTTTCAGCTTAAAGAAGTCAGTCAGGAAGAGCGGGGATCCCGCTGTACAATCAAGTGTGCCACGTTGCAGGCCTGTGTAAATTTCCGGTGCCGGTACGCTTACTGCAACACCACCGATGGCGTTGGTGAAGCCAACTTGCGCATCAGAAGAGGTACGGATTTTCTTACCTTTGAAGTCTTCGATGGATTTTGCATCGAAGCTACAAATCATGTTGTAGATACCGATGGTAAAGCCGGAAGCAAAAACAAGGTCCAATCCTTTGATTTCTTTTTGCAGTTGAGAGTTGAAGAAAGCTGTTTCAACTTTTGCAAAAGCAAGAGCAAGCTGATCATCAGCCAGGAAGGACATATCGGCCGCAACAAAGTCAACCGGCATTTTAGCCGGGATATAAGCTGCTGTGATGTTGGCGATTTGTGCAACACCGCCCTGGATACCTTCCAATGTACCTTTTGCCGGTAACAATGCCCCGCCCGGGTAAACTTCAAAGTCAACAGAGCCTTCAGTGCCTTTTTTAGCCAAGCCTGCGAAATCACGCAGGAATTTGTCGTTTGCTGAGTTGGAACCGTTCCACGTTGCTGCGCGGAAAGTCTCAGCATTGGC
This sequence comes from Terasakiella sp., assembly GCA_050297075.1. GTDB lineage: Bacteria > Pseudomonadota > Alphaproteobacteria > Rhodospirillales > Terasakiellaceae > Terasakiella. The sequence continues at coordinate 48,809 of JBNKSC010000025.1, read as the reverse complement.
GCTCATTCCTGAGAAGCCAATAGCCAAGGCCATTGCTGAACCTAGAATATATTTCATTTTCATTGCCATACCTCCATGTTTGGCGGGGTGTTGCCCTTTAGTTCATAATTTTGGGCAAGAATAAGGTGAGTTGAGGAAATGCGATCAAAAGCGCCAAGGTAATGACGTCCGTGAGAAGGAACCAGGCGGCCCCTCGGAATACGGAAGACAGGGATACCTTTGAGCCCAACGCACTTCGGATAACGTAAACATTCAATCCGACCGGCGGTGTGATCATACCCATTTCCAGTAGTTTAATCGTGATAATGCCGAACCAGATCATATCGACACCCAGGCCTTTGAGGATGGGGAAGATGATCGGAATGGTCAGCAGCATGATGGAAACGCTATCAACAAACATGCCCATGATGATGTAAAGGATAGCAATTGCCACAATGATTGCGATGGGGGATTGCACAAAGTCCAGCAGGAAGTTTGCCAAAGCTGTCGGCAAGGAAGACAGCCCCATGAAAACAGAGAACATGGTTGCACCGATCGCAATGATAAAGATTGTGGATGTGCCTTCTGCCGTTTCGATCAAGGCCTGAATAATAACCTTTTTGCTGATGGAACCTCGAATAATCGCAATGAAAATTGCCAGAATAGCGCCAATTGCGCCTGCTTCTGTGGGGGAGAAAATGCCGGCAAAGATACCGCCTAGAACGCCCAAAATAAGGGTTGGCAGGGGCCAGATATCTTTCAATGCCGCCCAGATTTCATCCATCGTGTGACGGGTTTCGTTTACAGGTGCCAGTGACGGGTTAAGCTTTGAACGCACCGTGATCATGGTGATGAACATAAAGGCGGACAGAATGCCTGGAATAACGCCACCGACAAAGAGGGCGCCGATTGAGCTTTCTGTGAAAATGCCGTAAAGGATCATCAAGATACTCGGCGGGATCAAAGACCCCAGCGTACCTGCGGCTGCAACACAGCCTGTTGCCAGGGATGGGCGGTAGTTTGATTTCAGCATTTCCGGCACGGCAATTCGTGCAAAGGCGGCTGACGTTGCCACACTTGAACCGGAGGCGGAGGCAAACAGGGCTGAGGCCACAACGGTTGCAGAGGCAAGCCCCCCTGGAATACGGCCGACCAGAATACGGGCACTTTGGAAAAGGCCACCAGTCAAGCCTGCTTGGGCAGCAATATACCCCATCAAGAGGAACATCGGGACCGCGCTCAGATTCCAATCAGCAATAAAGTTGCCAGGAATAGCGGTCAGGATCCCCCAGGCTGCGCCTGTACTTGTCAGGATCGCGATGCCGGTGAAGGCGACAATACCCAGTACAACACCCACTTGCATACGCAAGACGATCAAGATGAGGGCAACAATAATACCGATGAGCCCGATATCAACGCGATCCATTAGAGGGTCTCCTTAACTGGGTGGTCTGGTTCTGCTTCTGTGTCAAAATTTGTAATGCTTTCCCAGTCGGAACGGGTCATGATCTGGAAGAGACGTAAAAGGCTTACCAGTGCAGCAAAGAAAAGACCGACAGGTAAGATAAAGGTGGCAGGCCATACGTAAACGACGATTTGCGAAGAAATGAATTCCTTGATTTGAAAGGCTTTCCAGGCATCCAATGCTGATTGATAGGCCAGAATGGAGAAAAAGACGATCTGTCCAACATAAGCCAGCAAAAGCAAAACGCGGCGGAGTTTTGCGCCGAGCAAGTTGTAAATCATGTCTACAGAGATGCCCGAGTTGCGGATTTCCACAAAGGGCATCGGCATGAAAACGGCAGCGACCATGTAGTAATGAGCAACAATCTCGGCAGTTCCGGGGATCGGCTGGTTAATGACATATTTCAGCGCAACGTCAGCAAAGACGTGCAGCATCATTGCCAACAGCGATAGTGCTGTCAGGTACATGAGCCATTTTGATGCCCATGTTAAATATTTTTCGATAATTTCAGCCATCCCTTTCCTCTCTGTAGGTCGCCTGGTGTGACGTTGGTTACACCTATTTTTCCGAATTAAATCGCAATTCCTGTGCCAACATTTTCAGCGCGATTTGATTTCACGGAATTAGGCAATCATAGTTTCCTGACGATGTACAAAATGTTCCAATGCTATCGTTGATGTTTCCAGCATGCAGGTCCCAAGAACTGTGAGGACTGATGAAGTTCTCTCTCAACCAGCCATCTCCTTTTGTGTTTTCTTATTTGAAATAAGGGAGGGAGATGTTTAATCAAGAAAGCACCTAGTGTTTTGCAATGCGGCAGAAATGCTGCGTTGCACGCTCTGGTAAAGTAACTGTTTCAGATGTTGGAATTGCAGACAGTGTACGCAAAAAACACAGTTTTTTGTTTCGATCAGGTTCACTTTTGGGCGGATTGAATATCTATCACAAAGCGATACTTGACGTCATTGCGCAACAGACGTTCAAAGGCTGTGTCGATTTGATCTGTTGTGATCATTTCGATGTCGGCAACAATGTTATGTTTGGCGCAGAAATCGAGCATTTCTTGCGTTTCGGCAAGTCCACCTGTGACAGAACCGGACAGCGAACGGCGTCGACGAAAAAGATTGCGCACATCCGGCGAGGGGTGCGGAATATTGGGGACACCCACCATCGCCATGGTGCAATCGCGCTTCAATGTTAAAAGAAACGGATCAAGGTCGTGGCTGGCGGCAACAGTGTTCAGGATGAAGTCAATTGTCTCGATACGCGCTGCCATTTCTTCGGGGTTGCGCGAGACGACAACTTCATGGGCGCCTTGTGCTATGGCATTGTCGCGTTTGGATTCACTGGTTGTGAAGGCAATGACATGAGCGCCCATCGCATTTGCAATTTTAAGCGCGACATGCCCAAGACCGCCAATGCCGACAATACCAACCGTGGAGCCCTTGCCAACTTTCCAATGCTTTAGTGCGGAATAAGTTGTGATGCCTGCGCACAGCAAGGGCGCAACAGCAGGCAGTTGGTCAGCGGAGTGGGTGACATGCAGGACGAAATGCTCATGCACCACAATCTGTTGTGCATAGCCGCCCAGTGTGTACCCCGGTGCATCATCAGTTTTGGAATTGTAGGTGAGTGTATTGCCATTCATGCACATATTTTCAAGGTCGTCTTCACAGTTGTCACAGTGGCCACAACTGTCCACCATGCAGCCAACGCCGACAATATCCCCGACTTTGAATTTTTTGACATGATCGCCAACGTGTGTGACCCGACCAATAATTTCATGCCCGGGCACGCATGGGAAGTTCGTACCGGGCCAATCACGAACCTGATGCAAGTCGCTATGACATACACCACAATAGATAATCTTGATTTGAACATCGTACGGGCCGATTTGACGGCGCACAATATCCATGGCTTTAAAGGGTTGGTTGCTGGCTGAAACGCCCCAGGCTTTAACTGACATACGTTTTTCTTCCCCGTTGTATTTATTCTTGATCCAGATTAAGGACCTGAGTTGCAACTCTGGCTGCATTAACTGCCATGGGCGTGCCGGCATAAAAGCTGATATGGGTAATCATGGCGAGCAGTTCGTCTTTCGTGACGCCATTTTTAAGGGCGACACCCAAATGGTGTTCCAGTTCCGCATTTCTGCCATCAGCAACCAATACACAACAGGTGATCAGGCTGCGGTCACGCAATGAGAGGTCCGGGTGTTGCCACACATCACCATAAAGCACATCGTCTCGTATTTTTCGAAACAGGGGGGCGATGTCGTAAAAAGAAGGCACTGACATCTTGCTTTCCTTTATTCTGCACGATGAGAGATAAAAGGGAACGCAGGTTCCCTTTTCTATTATTCGCTTTTTGCGTTGTCGTGTTCTTCAAAGACCTGACAGGCGACTTTGCCTGCATTAACAGCAGTTGGCCAACCTGAATAGAACGCAATATGAGTGATCATAGCGAGCAGCTCTTCTTTCTTGACGCCATTTTGCAGGGCAAAGCCAAGATGGAATTCAAGCTCGGCTGTGCGATACTGCGAGGCTAACACCGCACAGGTCACAAGGCTGCGATCTCGTTTGGACAGGCTTTGATCTTCCCAGACTTCGCCAAAAAGAACATCTTGTGTCAGTTTTTTCAAATGCGGGACGATATCAAGAGGGTGCTTTTCTTCGGACATGAAACTCTTCCTATTCTAAAAAAATATATTGTTAGGGAGGAGAACGGCATTGACTTATGCCGGGTCGAAATCCTTGTCTTCGACATGTTCCATCCAAGTGACAGCGCTGCCGTCAACGAATTCAGTGACAGCGATATGCGTCATGGATGTGGTTGCGGTAGCACCGTGCCAGTGACGTTCATCAGCTGGAATCCACACAGAATCACCTGGGGTCACTTCATAGCGTTCCTGACCTTCAGCCTGTACCCAGCCACGACCGGCAGTAATGATCAAAATCTGACCTGCCGGGTGTGTATGCCATGCGGTACGTGCGCCCGGTTCAAAAGTCACAAGGCCGGTGGCGACACGACCTGGGGCTTCGGCATTAATAAGGGCATCACGACGGACCTGACCGGTGAATTGTTCTGCCGGTGCTGCGCCTGAGGGGCTTGAAGAAACTTTACTTACTTTCATGGCAATAATCCTTTCTTGATTCAGATTTGGTGCCGAGAAAATCAACAGCAACCAGTCCTTTGCCTTCAGGGCGGACAAGAACCGGGTTGATCTCAGCCTCAGCAAGGTTGGAGGTTCTTAAAATCGTGTTGCCAAAGTTGACAGCAGCGTTGATCAGGGCATCCACATCAGCTTTTGGCGCACCGCGGAAACCTTCAAGAATTTTCCAGAGTTTCAGGCGCTTGAGCGATTGTTCAACTTGTTCAGGCGTCAGCGGCAACGCAAGGTATGTGACGTCTCGATAAAGTTCAATCGCAACCCCGCCGGACCCAATGGAAAGAACCGGGCCAAAGTCGGTGTTGCCAAGGCAGGATAAGACAACTTCAACGCCATCGGTGGTCATTTCCTGAACCAGAACAGGCAGGTTCGGGTTGCTCAGGATTTTGCGGAAGTCTTCAGCATGGGCATCGACTTCTTCCGGGGTTTGAACACGCAGTTTTACAAGGCCAAGCTCTGTTTTGTGTTCAGCCGCATCAGGCAGAACTTTAACAACAACGGGGTAAGCGAGATTGGCGCAAGCTTCTTCAGCTGACGTGCCGGGTTGTACCAAAGCCCATTTGGCAGGTGTTACGGCGCTTGTTTCAAGGTAGTCCATCATCTCTTGCCATGTTTCAGGAACGGTAAGGGGGCTTTGCGTGTTGTCGTAAGTGGCAACCTTGATTTGAGTGTAGCGCTGACGGTCATAAAGCCATTTCAGAGCGCGCATTGTATGTGACGGATCATCAGAGACAAGGATGCCTGCATCCATGAATTCTTTTTTTATTTCCGTATCAACTTTTTCCATCGCGAAAGAAACAATGATCGGCAATCCGATGGTGCGCGCAGCATTCTTGAACGCATCACCGTTATCGATCAGATCACGCAGCCCGCTTGAAGAGAACTGAATGACGATTGCTTCAGTACGCGGGTCTTCGCCCAGAATAGCCAATGTATCGCGGAACAGATTGGGGTATTGGCGAACCTGACCTGTCAAGTCGATGGGGTTTTCCTTACGGGCAAATTCGGGCAGGGTGTCTGCCAGTTTTTCCAGCGCATCATCGCTGAATGTGGACATGGGCAGGTCGCGTTCGTCACTGTGGTCGGCAAGAAGCGCACCAGCACCACCGGAAGAGCTGACAACCGCAATCCCGCCTTTCGGGTCGTTTGACAGACGCGGATCAGGCATAAAGGACAAGGTCTCCAGCGCTGCCATACATTCGCCAAGGCTATCTACCATGATAACGCCGGCTTGTTCCAGAACGTCACTGTAGATGGCGTGCGGGGAAGCGATTTTGCCAGTATGCGATGCCGTTGCTTCCTGACCGAATGCAGAACGTCCGGCTTTCAAGGTGACAATCTGAATACCGTTTTCACGGGCACGTGCGGCAATCGTAAGCAAGCGCGCTGCATTATTGAGACCTTCAAGGTAGAGACCGACAACTTTAACGTCATCCTGTTCGATCACCCATGAGAGGGCATCCAATGCATCCATACAGGTTTCGTTACCAACGGCAACAATGTAGGAGCAACCCAGACCTGAGCGTTGCAAGTGTGCACCAATGGCACCGGACAAGGCACCGCTTTGGCTGACAACGGCAATGGGGGAGTGTGTCAGATTTTGCAGGGCGAAGGCTGCGCCACCAAAGGAGAAGGTGGTTTTGGCTTTAACAGACCACAAGCCTTGACCGTTTGGCCCCAAAACATGGACATTGTATTTGTCAGCAGCTTCTTTCAGTTGACGTGCAAGTTCGTGACCGCCTTCGACTTCCTCAAAGCCGGAGCTGTAAACGATTGCACCACGAATTCCTTTTTGACCGCATTCTTCAATCAGCCCCGGCACAGTTGCAGCAGGTGTGATGATCAGCGCAACGTCCGGCACTTCCGGCAGGTCAGCCAGAGTTTTGTAGGCTTTAAGGCCTTCAACTTCGTCAGCACTTGGGGAAACAGGATAAACCCGACCTGCAAACCCGTGCTGGAGGAGGACCTTAACAATCCGGTTGCGCGCGCCGGGTTTGGGGGAGGCGCCGACGATGGCGACACTTTGTGCGCGGAACATCCGATCAAGGACTTCCATTCTATCCTGACTGTCGGTGTGAGGTGCAGCAGCGACCACGCTAGTCATACTTTGATTCCTTATTCGATTATATTGAACGAGTTACCCTGATTTGCGTGCAGTAAAACCCGCCGCAAACCGTTACTCTGAAAAGCGCAATTCCTGTGCCAAAGCCGAAGGCCGTTTTATATTTCCTTATTAGGAAAGACACACTCAGGCACAGGAATTTTCATTAAATGAAGGCGATTAACGCTTAAGATTAAAGGCTATCGGCGTAGTCTTTGGGGATGCCGATGGATTTAAGCTCGACGTAAGGCTCAAAACCTTCCCAGCCATTTTCGCGGCCCGTGCCGGATTCTTTTACGCCGCCAAACGGAGCGTGCAGGCCAAACGGCGAACCGTTGATTTCAACAACACCGGTTTTGATGCGATCCGCAATTGAAATGGCGCGTTCAACGTCTTTAGAGAAGACAGTGCCACTTAATCCATAGATGGAGTTGTTTGCAATGGCGACAGCATCGTCTTCATCTTCATAGGTAATGAGGGCAATCACAGGGCCAAAGACTTCTTCCTGTGCGAGCCGGGAGTCTGCTTTTACGCCGGTGAAGAGGGTTGGTTGCACGTACCATCCCTTATCAAGACTTTCAGGGCGACCCAAGCCGCCAGCCAACATTGTGGCCCCTTCATCAATCCCGACTTGGATATAGTATTCAACGTTATTGCGTTGTTTTTCACTCACCATCGGGCCGATGTGTGTGTGTTCGTCAAGCGGGTCACCAACCGGCATGGATTTGACCATCGCAGCGAGAGCTTCAGCCACTTCAGCCTCGCGCTTTTTGGAAACCAGAATACGAGTTTTCAGCGTACAGATTTGACCGGAGTTGCGGAAGGAGAGAAGACGCAAGGCTTCAACGGCTGCCGGTACGTCAGCATCATCAAGAATAATACCGGCTGACTTGCCGCCAAGTTCAAGCGTGATGGGGCGCAACAGTTCGCCGCATTTGGCACCAAGGTGACGACCGGCACCGGTTGAGCCGGTGAACGTTACTTTATCAACACCCGGGTGCAGGGCAAGGTATTCAGCTTCGCCACGATCACAGGTAATCACGTTGACAACCCCTGCCGGAAGGCCTGCTTCTTCGGCAAATTCAGCCAAAAGGTAAGCACTTAACGGGGCAAGAGAGGCCGGTTTTAAAACGACAGTACAGCCCGCCATCAGGGCTGGACCCATTTTTTGAATGATTGTGATTGCCGGGGCGTTCCACGGGGTGATGAGGGCCGCAACGCCTTTGGGATGACGGCGCACCAGTGCATTGCCGGTGTCGGATTGGCGAAGTTCGCTCCATTTCACTGTGTTGAGTGCGATTTCGCTATGTTCATCCATCATTCTAATCGGCACGGCAGATTGAATGGTGCGGGCCTGTGTGATAGGGCTTCCCATTTCAGCCACGATGGCTTGAGCCATATCTTCCTGGCGGCGGGCAAAAACATCGCGAAAACGTTTAACGGCATCGACACGTTCTTGCACAGACATTTTCGGCCAGGGTCCATTGTCAAAGGCATCGCGTGCAGCAGCAACAGCGGCGTCCACATCTTCTTTGGAGCCTTTAGGGACAGTGGCGAAAACTTTTTCGGTCACAGGAGAGATGACGTCAATCTTTTCTGAGGAATGAGAAGGTACCCAAGCGCCGCCAATAAACATTTTGTCCCTGGTGTAATTCGTGCCCATGCTGGCAATCTCCATGTTTTAGAATTTCTAATTGATTTCGTTTCCGACTAAAGAGCAATGTGCATGCCAAAAGTTTGTAAAAGAAGATGAGGCCAAGGAAAATGGTTAAAATGACGAAAGGGGAGCTACCTTGTCCTTTTCACATTGGCAGAATGTGTTTCCTGTGCGGACATGAAATTGCTTTGAAGTGTTCGCTATGAAATCACTGCGTACATCGCGATGACCTGAGGAAAGGGTGTTTTTATGGCTATTGTCACCTGGCATAGAGATTGTTAGGGTCTTGCGAAAAGACAAGTGTTGAAAGCTAAAAAGGTTTTTAAAAATGCCCTATTTCAAATCCCTCCCCGAAAATGCTGGACCGCCGGCAGTGTTTAAACAATATCCGGATATTTATGGCCCTTATTCCGAAATGAGTCAGGCGCTGATGAATGGCCCTTCATCGTTAAGTCAGGCTGATCGTGAAATTGTTTTGGCTTATAGCGCAGGGGTTGCAGGCTGTGAGTTTGTGTTTACGGGGCATTCCGAAGTCGCTTATGCCTGGGGCGTAGAACGTGGACTTCTTGAGCAATTGCGTGATGATCTGGAAAGGGCTGACATATCAGATCAGCTCAAGGCCATTCTGATGTACGTGCGTAAATTGACGTTGACCCCAAACGACATGACACCACAAGATGCCGAAGCCGTTTTTGCCGCAGGCTGTGATGAAAAAGGCTTGGCGGATGCTATCGCCATTGCCGGGCGTGCCGCCTTTATGCATCGCATGATTGCCGGGTTCGGCTTCAATCCACTGGATAAGGATGTTGCCGCAGCGCACGCCAAAAAACGCGTCGAAAACGGCTATGTGAATCTCTATAGCGTCTTTCGTAAATAGCAAAGACGCTATAGATAAAGTGTCAAAAGGCCCCAGCGGAATGTTTATTCCATCTCTTCCAGTTTTTTATAGAGATAGGAACGTGAAACACCTAAATGTTCCGCTGTTTTCTTCTTGTTGCCCTTGTATCGGATAATCGTATCCTGAATGATCTTGGCTTCAAGAGTGTCTAGTGATTCCTTGAGCGTACCATTTACTTGCGGCTTGATTTCGGCAACAGGTTCAGGCTTGACGGGTTGCGCAGCATATTTGTTTTCTCTGCGGAAATCGTCCACTGTCAGGCGCCCGTTTTCTGAAAAAACAAGCGCTCTTTCCACATGATGACGAAGTTGACGAACGTTGCCGGGCCATGATTGTTCCATCAGATAGTGCGTCACATCCATTTCAATTTCAGGCGGTGTGCGCCCATAACGTTTGGACAGGTTCGCCACGAAGTGATTGAGGAGCAGGGGAATGTCTTCCAGACGCTCCTCAAGGGTTGGCATGGCGATGATGACCGGGCTGATCCGGTAAAACAGGTCAAGGCGGAATTTGTCTTGCTCAATAAAGGCTTCCAAATCACGGTTGGTGGCGCTGAATAGGCGGAAATCAACATGCTTGGGCTTGTCGCCGCCGACACGTTCAACCATCTGGTCTTGTAAAACACGCAGCAGTTTGGACTGCACTTCTAACGGCATGTCGCCGATTTCATCAAGGAGAATGGTGCCCTTGTCGGCAAGTTCGAACTTGCCTGTACGCCCTTTTCGATCAGCTCCGGTGAAGGAGCCGGGTTCATATCCAAAGAGTTCACTTTCAACAAGGGAGGCGGGCAAAGCAGCCGCGTTTACTGTGACAAGACGTAAATCACTGCGCGGGCTTAACATATGGAGAGCCTGGGCAACCAGTTCCTTGCCTGTGCCGCTTTGGCCCTGGATCAGGACAGGGATGTCAAGCGGGGCAACTTTACGGATTTGTTCCTTGACAGATTGCATCGCGGTACTTTGCCCAACAATGGCATCAAGGAAAGCTTCTCCGGCTACATTGCTGGTGCTTTGCGCTTTATAAGTTGCGATTTCTTCTTCCAGCGCATTGATTTTACGCGATAAGGCTTCGAGCTGCTGGGGGCCTTTGAACATGATGCGACCAATGGCACCGACAATTTCACCATCATGATAGATGGGATGACGTGAAACCACGCGTTCCTTGCCACGCATTTTGTGGATCAGGCCGACTTCAGCAATGCCGCTACGGACCACTTGGTGTAGTTGTGAGTTCTCAATCACGTCACGGGCGCGCATCCCGATGGCCTCACCCGGTTGTAGGCCGAAAAAATCTTCATGGACAGGAGAAATGTAAGCGAGCTTTTCCTTGGCATCAATGACAGCCATGGCATCGTATGGGTCAAGCAGGACATGTTCGATAATGTCATAGGCGAAATCGACAGTGAGGACGAAATTTAAAACCGCGTCAGTCGGTGGGATAGACAGTAAAATAAGGCAGCCCTCTTCAAGCGGGGTAACAAGAGAGGTATATTTGGCGTCATTCAGCAGAACAGGCATCATGCGGCGTTCTTTTGCTTCGTCCAGCCACTCTGAATTTCCGACCAAGGCCTTGATGCGCGGGTCTGTGCCAACACCGAAATTTGTTAAAATTTTGCCTTTCGTATCGGTAAGGATGAGTCCTTTGATGCCAAATTCGACACCTGTTTTTTTGGGCACGAGATTGCTCCTGTTAGTGCTCGAGAGTGTTCTTTTTGCTTACAGTATATTGGCGTTTATGTCCTCAATCAATGCAATTGTCTCCCCTGTTGATTGAGGCATTAGGGAGTGTGTAAACGTTATGATCCCTCGTTTGCAATGAAAAAATAAGCTTTAGGCATGGTTTTTGCGAATGGACTTGCAAATATAAAAATACGGAGGCAACGATTATGGAGATGCTTACTGGATTACAGGGGCAGATGCGGCAGTCGCTCGAACTGTCCCCGCAGGTTATTCAATCCATAAAATTACTGAACTTTGGTTATGAAGACTTGCTCAGTTTTCTCAAAGATCAGGAAGAAAGAAATCCCTTTATCGAAGTTGTGATGAATGAGGGCGGGCTTGCGCCCAATCGCGAGGCAATGTCCCCTGATCTCGCAGGCACGGGCTCGCCTCATGAGCGAGAGAGTGCAAAGCCGTTGCTGTCTTCCTCGGCTTATTCTGGTGGGGCTGGTCGTATGACTGGTTCACAAGGGATAGCGTCTGGTGATCTGCCCAATATTGAAGAAATTTACGCCTCCTCGATTTCTTTACAGCAACATGTTTTGTCGCAAATCGACTTGAATATTAAATCGTCTGAAGATCGCGTGATCGCGCGTGAAATTGTGGCCTCCCTTGAGCCGGACGGTTATCTCTTGCGCGAATTGAGCGATATCGCAGATGAGCTGGATGTTGCCCTGTCGTGTGTGGAACAGGTGCTTGAACTGGTCCATACCTTTGAGCCGACAGGGATTGCGGCAAGAAATTTAAGTGAATGTTTGCGCTTGCAGTTGGCCGAAATGAATAAATTGACGCCCGCCATGTCTACGCTGCTTCAGCACCTTGATAAATTGGGCGCATGGGATGTTGATGCGCTGGCTAAAGTGTGCGGGGTTGGCCCTTCTGTCGTTGCAACTATGGTGGCAACAATTCTTAATTTGGACCCGAGACCGGGCTGGACTTTTGATGAAGACCCGGCATTGCCTGCATTGCCCGATGTGCACCTTGATATCCGTAACGATGGGACCTTTCATATCGAAATGAACGCGAGCCTGTTGCCTAAGGTGCTGATCGACAAAGACTATTATGTGGAAATGAAAGCGGCGACGAAAGATGATGATAACATCAGTTTTGTATCGAACTGTTTTCAAAATGCAAACTGGTTGACCCGCAATCTGGATCGTCGGACAAGCACGATTTTAAAGGTTGCTACCGAGATTGTTAAGCGCCAGATGGATTTTTTCCGTTTTGGGCAGGAACATATCAAGCCTTTGAACCAGTGTGAAGTGGCTGAGGCGCTGGGGATACATGCGTCCACCGTTTGCCGTGCAACGGCGGGCAAATATATTTTGACCGATCGCGGTATGTTTGAGCTAAAATATTTTTTCACCAATGCGTTGCAGTCCTCGGCGGGTGAAGAAGGGCTTTCAACCGAATTTATCCGCACTAAAATTCGCAGCCTTGTAAATGAGGAAACGGCGAAAAAGATTTTGTCTGATGAGGCGATTGCACAAGTTCTGCAAAGTGATGGCATTGATATTGCGCGCCGAACAGTCGCTAAATACAGAGAAATGATGAATATTCCGTCTTCGCAAATCCGCCGCCGCCTGAAACGGGTCTCTCAGTTGGAGAAACAGGCTTGTGTCGCGTAATGAGTTAGACGGAACGCAAATTTAAGGAAACTGCACTGGCGTACTGCCCTTGCGAATTGAATGAATATCTTAAGGAGAGAGATACATGACCCTTGCCAATGGTGATTCTGCTGAATATTTCGCAGCCGCTGCTGAAGGCCGACTGAGCTTACAACAATGCAGCCATTGTGAGGCTATCCAATTCCCGCCGCGCCATCACTGCGCAGAATGTTGGGAAGCGGAACTGAACTGGGTAGACGCGACAGGTAAAGGCAAGGTGGAAACCTTTACGATTGTGCGCCGTGCGCCACTGCCGCAATATCGTGAAAAGGTGCCCTACGCTGTTGTGTCTGTCATCCTTGAAGAAGGGCCGCGTATGATTGCAACGCTTGTTGGCGATGATGCGCTGGATGTGAAAATCGGTGACGAGGTCAAGGCCGTTTTCCAACAGGTTAAAGATGGTGAGACCCTGCCTGAATTCCAGCGGGTCTAACTTGACAAATTACAAGAGCGGGGATTCAAAAAAAGATGGCCCGATGAGCGTGCTTGTCGGGCTTACTTTCTCATTGCTGACGGTTGCTGTATGCGCGGTTGAATGGGGCGCGATCAGTAAAGAGCTGACATGGGCGATTGATGTTTTGACCATCTTTGCGATTGCCCTGATTACGCCGACAGCAACATGGGGACGCAAGGTTTATGTGTTGGTGGGCCTGTCGCTGACGGCAGCCCTGATTGCCTTTGACCCAGAATGGCAGGCGGCCTTACAAAAATGCCTGTCGACGACTTCTTATATTGCGGCCTTTTTCTGTGCATTGGCAGCCCTTGGTGTGCCTGCGCGCAGCTCGCCTGCGATTTTGGATTGTGGTCGCTATTTGGCGGAACAGCCGCCCGGGCGGCGTTATTTCGCCCTGAGTGTTGGTGGGCAAATTTTTAGTTTGATCCTGTCCTACGGCTCGCTCATTTTACTTGGCAATATGGCGGTTGCCAATGCCAGCAAGGAAACGGATGATTATGTGCGCACAGTGCGCGTCAAGCGTATGCTGCTTGCGATTGAACGTGCCCTGATCTCAACGTTGCCGTGGTCACCGACCTCTTATACCGTTACGATCTCTGTTCTCTTGATCCCGGGGGCATCCTGGGCTGATGCGTTGCTTCCGGGGATTGTAAGCGGGATGATTTTTTTCGGGGTCGGTTGGGGGCTGGATACAATCCTCAAGCCTGCCCCCTCACCATCCTCAACAGGCAAACGTGAGCGAAAGCCCGGGTATGGTTCATGGCGATCCTTACAACCCATGTTGATTTTGCTGGTCATTCTGTCTGCCACACTGTTTAGTCTGAACAGTCTAACGGGGATCAGGATACCGGGTATCATTGTTGTTATTGTGCCTGTGCTGGCTTTTGTGTGGCTGTGTATCATGATGCCCTTCAAAAGCGCAATGGGACGGGTCTGGGAATTTGTGCGCAAAGATGTACCTGCAATGCATTCTGAACTTCTACTTCTCATGATGGCAGGCTATATCGGCTCTGTTGGGGGCAGGGTGATCAGCCCGCTTTTTGAAAGCTGGGGTGTGACGTTGTCCGGTGTGCCAACCTACGTTATCCTTGTCTCACTCATCTGGGTCGTAGCGCTTATTGGGCAGCTTGGTCTTCATTCCATTTTGACTGTTTCTCTCATTATTCCGCTATTGCCGTCTGCGGTAGAAATGGGAGTGACACCGACAACGATTTTAATTGCGGCAACGGCAGGATGGAGCTTATCTGGTATTTGTTCCCCCTTTACGGCAACGGCAATTTTAATTGGCAACTATTCGGGCAACACTGCACGCCATGTTGCATGGGTCTGGAACGGGTTTTATGCTTTTGTTGTTGCCGTTGTCTTGTCGCTATGGGTTGTCTTATATGGCATGATGGCAAACGCCTGATTTGTTGAACGGATTACACTTAAAGATGATTTTTACCCCCCTTAAAAACAGGTTTCTCAGCCTTTCCGATAATGTGAAAGGGGCCTTGCCTCTCATGCTTTCTGCCATGTTGTTTGCAGTGTTAAGTGTGATCATCAAGGAATTGGGGAAGACCCTGCACGTCACGCAAATCATTTTATGTCGGCAAGTTGTGATGACCCTTATTGTCTTGCCGGTTATCGTGAGAGGTTTCCCCGGTGTGTTGAAAACATCACATCCGTACCTTCAGTTGACACGGATCGGGCTTGCCCTTGCCGGGATGCTGCTTGCTTTTAGTTCAATTATTCATTTGCCCCTGGCTGATGCTACGGCGTTGGGCTTTGCCAAAAGCTTTTTTATTACGATTTTCGCGATCATTATCTTGAAGGAAATGGTCGGTATTCGTCGCTGGATGGCTGTCGGAATGGGTTTCTTAGGGGTTCTGGTCATGCTGCGCCCCGGTACTGATGCTTTTACAATGTATGGTGCCATGGCGGTTGGAGGTGCGGCCTGTGCCGGTGCCGTGATGGTGATTATTCGCCTGATGTCGAGAGAGGATAGCCCGACGACAATTTTGGCATGGCAAGCAACCGGTGTGGGCCTCATCATCGCGCTTCCCGGTTTTTACTTCTGGAAAATGCCGACACCGCATGAATGGGTGCTGTTGGTGGCGATGGGGGCGACCTCTTACGCCACGCAAATTACGAATATCAGCGCCTATAAATGGGGTGAGGCCTCTTTGCTTGCTTCGCTGGATTATGTGCGTTTGCTATATGCAACGGTATTGGGCTGGTTGATTTATTCAACACTGCCTGGTACGGCAACAATTGTTGGGGCGCTGATGATTATTGCGGCATCCGTATACACTATTCTGCGTGAACGCCATCATCGTCAGGAAATTACGCAAGGGCCAAGCCGGCGTGGTTTGGGATAGTGCACCATAAAAATGGCACGGCATTTGCGCTTGTAACTTCAGAAAGATAAACAGGGAGATTAAGCAAGATGTCTAGTGAAACAACGCGTGTGTGGTTGATCACCGGTGCCGACAAGGGTTTGGGCTATGAAACCGCCAAAACAGCCCTTGAAGCAGGAGATTGCGTGGCGGTGACTGTTCTCGCAGAAGATGGTTCACATTCTTTAACCCAGGAATATCCGGCTGATCGTTTTCAGGCATTTCATTTGGATGCACGTGACCATGACCGTTTTGACGCCGTTGTTGCCGATATTGTGGCGGCTTTCGGTCGCATTGACGTGCTGGTCAATAACGCTGGCTTCGGTCTGGTTGCGCTGGCAGAAGCGACAACAGCGGAAAAATATCGCCCCTTATTTGAAGTGAATTTCTTTGGTTTAACTGAGATGACGCGCGCTGTCTTGCCGATCATGCGCCGCCAAAAATCGGGACACATTATTAACCTTTCTTCATACGGCGGTTTTATAGGCACACCGGGCTTTGGCTTTTATTGTGCATCTAAGTTTGCTGTTGAAGGTTATTCGGAATCCTTGTCCAAGGAAGTGGCGCATCTTGGCATTAAGATCACATTGATCGAACCTGGCGGTTTCCGTAGTGATTTTGCCGGCCCTTCCTTATCACAGGGGATGGATACAATTAGTGACGATTACGCACCGCTTGTTGAAACTGTGGTTGAATACAGCAGCAGCCGACATGGCAAACAGCCGAATGACCCGGCCCTTTTCGGTCCTGCCCTTTTGGCTGTGGCGGATAGCGAAAACCCGCCTTTCCGCCTGCCACTTGGCACGGATGCATGGGCGTCTATTAAAGATGAACTGGGTTCTGTTTCTGCTGAGCTGGATCAATGGAAAAACCTTGCTGCTTCAACAACACGACCTATTGATGTCTGAAAAGACAATCGTGTCTTTTAGGAAGACACAATTGTCTTTTTGCTAAAGGAAGGTGGATGTATGAGAAAAGAGCTGGGAGATCCAGTTTGAATTCTGCTAAAGCAGCTGTGTTTGAAATTTGAAGAATCTCAACTGCGTTTGGTGTTTTTTTTAGGCTTTATATCCTTTGTACACAATGTTTTCCTGATTTTGCATTGAAAGTCTTTTTAACTTTCATCTGAAACTTTTTAAGGAAACGGTCATCATTTGGCATCCATCTTGCGGGAACTGAAGGCGACAGGTTTAAAGTTAAATAAATAACCAAGTTCAAAGTGAACATATTTTATAACTGGGAGGTTTTTCCATGAAAAGACTAAGCAAGCTTCTTGTTGCTGCGGGCATCGGGGTTGGTATCGCGCATTCTGCAATGGCTGATGATGCCATTACCCTGCGTATGGGGACATTTATTCCTGCAAAACATAATGGTGTTACCCAAGGCGATGACATCTTTACCCAAAAAGTTGCCGAACTGACCAAAGGCAAGGTTAAAATCGAATTCTATCCTGCGCAACAGGCTGGTAAAGCACGTGAAGCTTTGGACCTTGTTAAAGCTGGTGCGATTGACATTTACGGTATTGGTACCGGTTACTTCAGTAACTCCGATGTGCCGCTGTGGGGTCTGTTGGAAGCACCGAACCTGGTTAAACATGTTTGTGATGCGACACGTGCAATGCGCGAAGTTGGCAAGCCGGGTGGTATCCTGTGGGACAAACAATATAAGCCGATGGGCATTCGTATTCTGTCTTATTATGTTTACCCGCCGTATGGCCCGTCTGCTTCACATAAGCCGATCACGAAAGTTTCTGACCTTCAAGGCCTGAAAATGCGTAACGCTGGTGGTTTGATGGAACGTACCGTGGCTGCCTTGGGTGGTACACCGGTTGCCATTACAAGCCCGGAAGTGATGCAAGCGCTGGAACGTAAGACGCTTGATTCCTGGATGGGTGCTTTTTCTTCCGTTCGTAACTACGAATACTTCCGTTACGGTAAATACGGTGCAACTGGCTTCAGCATGGGCACACCGGGTATCTTCAACGCGATGAATGAAGCTAAATTCCAGTCTCTGCCGAAAGATATTCAGGATGCTTTGGTCGAAGCTGGTCGTGCAGCGGATGAACACTTCTGCGCGTTTATGGATACAGACGAAGCGCAGACCATCAAGGATCTGCAAACTGACAAATACGGTATGGAAATCTATACTTGGACGCCTGAGCAAGTTGCCAAAATGGAAGGCATGACTGCTGATGTGGTTTCCAAATGGATTAAAGACCTTGAAGCACGCGGCATTCCTGCTGGTGATGCGATGAAAGCTTACAAAGCTGCTCTGGGTAAATAACCCTTGATGATCTCCCTGCCTTAAGAGCGTCCTTAAGGCAGGGGCTTCGTCAATGTAATATCGACATAAAACCAAAACAGAGTAGGGCAGGGAAGTTGTCTTTAACGCATACACTTGGCAAGGGTCTTGATGCCTTTGACCAACTTACATTCAAGATCGAAAATGGTGTCAGGGTGATCGTTGTTGTCGTGACTGTCTTTGTCATGTTTCTAATTTCCTGTGATGCTTTGGCGCGTTACTTGTTTAATGCACCGCTTTTTTTCACATTGGATCTTGTGTCGCATTTCCTGCTGCCGATGATCATGTTGATCTCTGCCGGGTCATTGTTGCGACGTGCCCGTCATATCTCGGTTGATTTTTTTGCGGGTTTATTGCCGTTTCGTCTTTATCAATTTCTTATCGGTGTCTGTTTTGTCGCCATGTTGCCGGTTTTCTGGGTGATGACGATCAAAGTTGTCGAGAAGTCTTATGAAAGCTTTGTAAACGACATTGTTGCCATTGGGATCGTCCCCTGGCCGTTTTGGGTCGAACAGGCCATTTATGCGGTATGTTTAGGTATTTTGGCCATGCGTGTTTTACACATTGCACTGACAAACCTTGTTGCTGCGCTGAGTGGCAATGCTGAAATGGGGGTGAGCTTGCTTCCCAACCATGACCATGCAGAAGAGGAGTTCGAATAATGGCTCTTGCAATCGGTTTGTCCTTGCTGGCATTTTTGATGATTGTCGGTGTACCCGTGGCTTTTGCCCTTGCCCTTTCGGGTGCTGTTGGCTTGTATTTTGTCGGTGGCATTAATCTGGCTGTTGGCATTATCGCGGCAACCCCGCTGGGCTCGGTCAATAGCTATGAATGGGTGATGCTCCCCATGTTCATCCTGATGGCTAATTTCATCATGGTCAGTGGTGTCGGCGATGAAATGTTTGATATTGCCAAAACATGGGTGGGTCGGATCCCTGGCGGTCTGGCACACGCAACCACGATTACAGGTGCGGGGTTCGGTGCTATTTCAGGGTCCAGTACAGCTTCGGCAGCAACCTTGGCCTCAACCACGATTCCGGGGATGATCAAGCACGGTTACAATAAAGAACTGGCGGCAGGCGTTGTTGCCATTTCAGGTACACTGGCCATGCTTATTCCGCCCAGTGGCGCGATGGTGATCTACGCCCTCATTGCAGATATGAGCGTTGTTAAGCTGTTGATTGCAGGGGTTGTGCCGGGCCTGCTGGTAACGCTGACGGTTATCTTGACGATTTTATTTTTGATCTGGCGCAACCCGGATCATGGCCCGCGCGCTGAAAGCTATACATGGATGGAAAAAATCAAGTCTTTGCGCAAAGGCTGGGCTTTCATCCTTTTGTTCACCATGGTTACTGTGGTGATCTATACAGGTGTTGCAACACCGACCGAGGCTTCTGCGCTGGGCGCTTTAACAGCTTTCTTCCTCGCCTGGTCGCGCAAAGTTACGCTTAAACAGTTTTATCATGCGGTTGTCTCAACCGTTGAAACAAGCTGTATGCTGGCCTTGATTATCGTTGGTGCCCACCTGTTTGTGTACTTTCTGACAATGACGCAGGCTGCGCAAAGCCTGATCAATCTGCTCGCAAGTTCAGGCATCCCGCCATTGGGTATTCTGATTGGCTTGCTGCTAATGTATCTTATTCTGGGCTTTTTCATGGAATTGATTTCCATGTTGATCCTGACCATTCCGATTGTTGTGCCGTTGATTGAACATCTGGGCTATGACCCGATCTGGTTTGCCGTTTTGACCATCGTTATGGGGGAGGTTGGTGTGTTGACGCCGCCGTTGGGTATGAATGCCTTCGTCATTTCAAGCACGACCGGTATGAGTATCAGAACGGTATTTCGTGGGTGTTGGCCTCACGTGATCGCGCACATCTTTCTTATCGCTGTGCTGGTCGCCTTCCCGGCGCTGATTACCTGGTTGCCTTCTACGATGGATTAAGCTGACATCTTTACATTCTGTCCAACTGACCTATTTCGAGAATTCTTTTCCTGTTGATAAAGTACTTTTATCACAGGAAAGGAATTCTCATGACGAAACGCAAAATCTATTCTGACGAATTCAGCCCTGTGCAATTGGCCGAGTTTTAAAGGAAGGTGAAAAACTACTGTCGTGGCTTGTGCTCTAAATCGTTAAATCCTGACGACGGCCTAGAGCGAAGAGCTACGGATGCTCGGTCATTTTGCCTGAGCAGAAAAATGCACACTTAATTTTAAAGATAAAAATGGCGCACCCAAGAGGATTCGAACCTCTGGCCTTCGCCTTCGGAGGGCGACGCTCTATCCAGCTGAGCTATGGGTGCGCATCAATATGGGGCGCAACATACAAGAGAAAATTCAAGGCGTAAAGAGGCTCTTTTATCTTTTGCGCTCGATTTTGCCTATGCAGACCAACCTTAAGGAAATAGGGCCTTTGGGTTGGTCTGATGAGAGCCTTTAAAGCAATGTCTTACCAGTAGCTCATGGCGTCCTGATAGATTTGTTCCAATTGTTCCTGTGTGACCTCAATAGGGGCTTGGGCCAAAGGCCTTTTTTGTGTAAAGCCGCTTTGGGCCATGGCTGCAAGCTGGCCTTGGTTAAAGCCAAGACCCGCCAATCCATTGGCAAGACCGGCCTGTTTCATTAAGGAAATCAGCTGATTGGCAAGGCATTCGCCGGCTTCTGCCAAGGAGACGTTGGAAATGTCGGCCCCAAGAGCCTCTGCCGCCTTTAAGTGACGGTCCAGGCATGCCGGGGCGGTTAGGCGGAAGGTTGCCGGTGCGGTCATGACAACGGCAATTCCATGTGGGACCATAGGGTCAGCCTTTTCATATCCGGTGGCCACATATTTGTGATTTGTTGTGGCGATGGGATAGGACAGGGCATGGGGGATGTGAACACCGGCACTGCCAAAGGCCATACCTGCCAGTGTAGCGGCAAACATTAGTTGGTCGCGTGCATCTTTGTCCCCGTTGACGCCGTCCACCAGACTGCGCCCGCCAATGCGAATGGCTTCCAACGCGCCGATGTCGCTGTACGGGTTGGCCCCTTGATAAGGCGGGCGTTGTGAGGGATGTTCAGACGCCGTGCGTTTGGCAAAGGAAATGGCCGTGTAGGATTCAATGGCATGGGTCAAGACATCAAAGGCGGTGGAAGCCACCACACCGCCCGGCAGGGTGTATGTCGTGGTCGGGTCAACAATCGCCATGGTTGGTTTCAACAGGGTGGAGGCAATGCCGGTTTTGACGCCTTTGGCCGTAATGTCAAAAACAATGATCCCGGTTGTTTCTGCCCCGGTTCCACAGGTGGTGGGACAGGCAATATGGGGTTTGAGCTTCCCGGGGACGGCTTTGCCCTGTCCGATCGGGGCATTGACGTAAGCCATCACATCATCAGGGTAGCAGCTGAACAGGTTGGCAGCTTTTGCCGTATCCATCACGCTGCCGCCTCCCAATGAAATGAAGCCGTCAAAGGCACCATCAAGTGCAAATTGGGTTGCTTCTTGAATGGAGACATCCGTGGGCTCGACTTGCTGGTTTGCAAAGACCTGATAGTCGAGGTTTGCCCCTTGCAGGGCATTAAGCAAAGATTTCAGACAATCGGTTTCTTCTAGGTTGGAGTCAATAAAGACCCCGACTTTTTGCAACCCCAGTGTTTTTGCATCCTGACCGACTTCGCCGAGTGCACCATTACCAAATTTCATGGCGGCGGCGTTTACGGTATAAACGGACTCTTTTCCGGGACTGCTGAGGAAATATTCATCTACATGAGGAGATGACATTGTAAAGCGCTCCTGTTCTCAATGTTAATTTGTATCTTATGATTTATAAAGAAAATCTATTGTTTCAGGAAGGTGAATTCCGCGCCCGAACGCATGCCAGTGGGCCAGCGTGTGGTGACGGTTTTCAGCTTGGTGTAGAAATTCACGCCTTCGGAACCATAGATGGAATGATCACCGAACAAGGAACGTTTCCAGCCGCCAAAGCTGTGATATCCAACAGGTACGGGGATTGGAACGTTCACACCGACCATGCCAACCTGAATTGAGGACATAAAGTGGCGGGCCGTATCGCCATCGCGTGTGAAAATGGCCGTGCCGTTGCCATACTCATGATCGTTGATCATATCAACAGCTTCCTGATAGGCTTTTGCACGTACAATGGACAAGACAGGGCCGAAAATTTCTTCCTTATAGATTTTCATATCCGTGGTGACATTGTCAAACAGGGTCGCCCCCAGGAAGTTGCCGTTTTCATAGCCTTGCAGGGTCAAATCACGCCCATCGACAACCAGTTTGGCGCCTTCTGCTACACCACTATCAATATAGCCTTTGATCTTGGCTTGTGCCTCTTTGGTGATGACCGGTCCCATTTCTGCTGCGCTATCGGTTGACGGGCCGATATGCAGTTTTTCGATTTTCGGGATCATCTTTTCAATCAGTCGATCGGCTGTTTCATCGCCAACGGGCACGGCAACCGAAACCGCCATGCAACGTTCACCGGCTGCGCCGTATCCCGCCCCCATCAGGGCATCACTGGCCTGGTCCATGTCTGCATCCGGCATGATGATCATATGGTTTTTGGCCCCGCCAAGGGCCTGAACGCGTTTGCCATGGGCAGAAGCCGTGGAATAGATATATTGTGCAATCGGTGTGGAACCGACAAAACTGACAGCCTTGACATTTTCATGGGTCAGCAGGGTATCAACGGCTGTTTTGTCACCTTGTACAACGTTGAAAACCCCATCTGGAAGACCCGCCTGTTTGAGCAGGTCAGCCATGTAAAGAGAGGGGGACGGGTCGCGCTCAGACGGTTTGAGGACGAAAGTATTGCCGCACATCAGGGCCAGTGGGTACATCCACATCGGTACCATAACAGGAAAGTTAAATGGTGTGATCCCGGCGCAGACCCCCAGAGGTTGGCGCATATCGAAACTGTCAATGCCGGGGCCGGCATTCAGGCTGAAGTTGCCTTTTAGAAGATGGGGAATGCCGCAGGCAAAATCGACAATTTCCAGCCCACGCTGGATTTCGCCAAGGGCATCATCATGGGTTTTGCCATGTTCAGCGCTGATCATTTTGGCAATTGTTTCGCCATGTTCTTCCAGCAGGGTTTTATAGTTGAACATCACACGCACACGCTTTGCCGGGGGCAGGGCGGCCCATGCCGGGAAGGCATCTTTGGCAACCTGAATGGCTGCGCTCACCTCTTGTGCGCTGGAGAGGTCAACTTTAGCGATGACTTCGCCTGTTGCCGGGTTGAACACATCCTGCGTGTTGCCGCTTTTGGAAGGTGAAATTTCACCATTAATGTAGTTATGAATTGAATTCACTTTTTTATCCTTTTTCAATCAAACATGATTGTCTTCAATGATCATGTCCGCAGCTTTTTCTGCGATCATGGTAATCGGTGCATGTGTGTTGCCGGAAACGATGGTCGGCATAACGGACCCATCGACAACGCGTAATCCTTGCAGACCATGGACTCTGAGGCGACTGTCAACCACAGCCATGTCGTCGTCGCCCATTTTGGCGGTGCCGACCGGGTGGAAGATGGTGGTGGCGATATCGCCTGCCGCTTTTGCCAGTTCATCATTGCTGGCGATTTGTGGCCCCGGTTTGATCTCTTCGGGGAAGAACTGCGACATATAATCGGTCGCCATCAGTTTGCGGGCATGGCGGATGCTGTCTGCGGCGACCAGTCTGTCGGTTTCGCAGGACAGGTAATTCGGTTTAATGGCCGGGGCCGTTTTCGGATCATTTGACACAATGTGCGATGTGCCGCGACTGTCCGGGCGCAGGTTGCAGACAGAGACCGTAATGGCCGGGAAAGTGTGCAGCGGTTGGCCAAAGGCCTCCAGTGAAAGCGGTTGCACATGATATTCAATGTTGGCCGTTTCATATTGGGCCGAAGATTTGGTGAAAATACCAAGCTGGCTGGGGGCCATCGCCATGGGACCGGATCGTTTGAAAAAATATTGGGCCGCAATCTGCATTTTGCCAAACAGGCTGGAAGACCATTCATTTAAGGTACGTGCCCCTTGAATTTTGAAAATGGTGCGGATTTGCAAATGGTCTTGCAGGTTCTCCCCTACACCTTTTAATTCGTGATGCACATTGATGCCGTTTTCTTTCAGCACATGGCCCGGGCCAATGCCGGACAGTTGCATAATCTGCGGGGAACCGATGGACCCGGTGCTGAGCAGGACTTCACGTCTGGCGCTAACATGTGCGTCCAGTCCCTTGATATTCAGATTCAGGCCCACAACCTTTTTGCCGTCAAAACGCAGGGAACGCACTTGGGCCTGAGTCAGGACACGCAGGTTGGGGCGGTTCAGGGCCGGGCGAATAAAGGCCTTGCGGGCATTCCAGCGAATACCATTGTTTTGGTTAACCGGGAAATAGCCGGAGCCTTCGTTGTCACCATCGTTGAAATCAGCGGTTGGCATCACACCAATTTCCTTGGCGGCTTCCTGTACAGCATCCAGAATAGGCCAGGACAAGCGTTGTTTTTGCACGCGCAATTCACCGGCTGTGCTGTGGAATGTATCTTCCTGTCCGAAATGTCTTTCGGATTTTTTGAAATAGGGCAGGACATCGTCCCATCCCCAACCTTGGTTGCCGAGTTGGCGCCATTGGTCATAATCGCGTGCCTGACCACGCATGTAGATCATACCGTTGATGGAAGAACAGCCGCCCAGTACGCGCCCGCGCGGATAGTTCAGGGCTCGCCCGTTCAAACCGTCTTCTTGTTCGGTTTTGAAACACCAGTCGGTTTTGGGGTTGCCCATACAAAAGAGATAGCCAACGGGCACATGGACCCAGAACTTGTTGTCACTCCCCCCTGCTTCAAGCAGTAAGACTTTCACGGAAGGGTCTTCACTCAGGCGATTGGCCAGAACACAGCCCGCGGAACCGGCACCGGCAATAACGTAGTCATAGGTGCCATAGTTGTTTTTATCGAATTCAAGCATTTTTATTCTTCTCTTTAACCGGCGTTGCTGTAGGCAACAGACGGTAGCCACGTAACGATTTGTGGGAAAATATAGATCAGGATGAGGGCGGCGACTTGCAGCATGATAAAAGGTGCAACGCCCTTGTAGATGTGAGTGACCTTGATTTCAGGGGGGCACACGCCTTTGATGTAGAACAGGGCAAAACCGACAGGGGGCGTCAGGAATGATGTTTGCAGGCACACAGCAAACAGAATGGTGAACCAGACAAGGTCAAACCCCATGCTTTGCACGACAGGGGCCACCAGCGGCAGGATGATCAGGGTGATTTCGACCCAGTCAAGGAAGAAGCCCAGTATAAAAACAATGCCTAAAATGACCATCAGAATACCGTCAGGCCCGAAGGGCAGGCCGCTTAAGGTGCTTTTGATGAATTCATCACCGCCAAGGCCGCGCAGGACAACAGAAAAAGCCGTTGCGCCAACGAAAATGGCAAAGATGAAGGAAGCTGTTTTGGTGGTGGCCCATATGGTATCTTTAAGGACCGTCATGCTTAATTTTCTGTTGGCTGCCGCCAGCAGCATGGCCCCGGCTGCCCCGACACCTGAAGCTTCGGTTGGCGTTGCAATACCTGCGAAAATGGAACCAAGAACCAAAAGGATCAAGCTGGCTGTTGGCAACACAGCTTTGAAAATTTCCCAGAAGACGGAAGCATCGACTTTCGGGCGGTTGGGATCGACCGGTGCAACATCGGGTTTGATCAGGGCGAGCAGAAGCACATAGGTGACATACATGGCGCCCAGCATTAACCCGGGGAAAAAGGCCCCCATAAAGAGATCGCCGACAGAGGCATCCGGTGTTGCCAGACGGTCAGCCATCAAAACAAGCATGATGGAGGGCGGGATCAAAATTCCCAAGGTACCGGTCGCACAGGATGTTCCGACCGCCAGTTCTTTGGAATAATTGCTGCGCATCATCACGGGCAAAGACAACATGCCAAGCAGAACAACGGATGCACCGATAATGCCGGTTGTTGCAGCCAGTAACACGCCAATGACGATAACGGTAACGGCATAACCGCCGCGCACACCGCCAAACAGCTTGACCATATTGACCATCAGTTTTTCAGCAACGCCAGATTGGTCCAGCATAATGCCCATATAAATAAACATAGGAAGGGCGACCAGTGTTTCACTGCCAACCAGTGCCCACAGCCGTTCCGGTACCAGCCCTAAAGAGCTGCCCCAGTCAAACCACAAATCAACACCGAGATATTCCACACAGCCGATGCCGATGAAGGTCCAGACCAGAGAGGTTCCGGCCAGAACCCATGCAACGGGAAAGCCGGTGAACAGAAGCAGGCCGAAAGTCAGAAACATGCCAAGGACAAAAATTGAAGTCGGTTCCATTAGTTTTGATCCTTTGATGCTTCTTTTTTAGGGGTGGACAAGAGTGGCTTGGGAAAACCGAATAATAACGCGGTGACTTTGCTCAGGCGGGCAAGGCTTGCAAGGATGAGAAGGAAGAAAGACAGGGGAAGAACCGATTTCAGGATCCATCTCATGGGCAAACCGTTGGGGGATTGTGATTGTTCACCCTGTTGAAAAGAGGCCTGTGCGTAAGGAAGAAGTTCCCCCAGCGAAAGGATTAAAAACGGCAATAACAGGATGATGATGCCAAAAAGCTCAATCCAGCCCTGTGTGCGAAGGGAAAGGTTTTCATGAATGACATCAACACGCACATGGTCATCATGAACAAAGGTATAGGAAAGGCCAACCAGCCAGGCAGCGCCTGCAAGGTGCCATTGCACCTCTTCCAGCATGACCGTGCCTTGTTCAAAGACATAGCGCGAAATCACAGCGTAAACGATGATGGCAACGGCCAGAACCCAGAACCAGGAAATGTAACTGCCTATTTTATCGAGGATTTTCTCCAGAAAATTTGAAAATGCCGTGCTGGGCAATTCGGTATGGTGAGTAAGTTCATGCTCCAGCTCGGCCATGCCAAGCTGTTTGTTATCGAGGACTGTTTTGGGCATTTTGACTCTCCTTTTTACGTATTACCCCACACGACATTTTCATTCTCCTTAGCCGCTTATTTCATCAGCTTGGTCGGGAGGTATGCACGCTCATCCCACATGACGTAGGATTTCTGGAAAGCCTGCTGAGATTCCAATACACGTTTGAAATCTGCATCACTGGCAGCTTGTTCGGCCAGAACTTCATCCGTAACGCTTTTCAGCTTCATCAGAATTTCTTCCGGAATGGTGCCGACATTGATGCCTTCTTTGGCAAGATCAGCAAGGATTGCACCGTTTTTATATTCGCCTTCGGCCAGTCCCATGGTTACGCCAGCTGTACAGGCAGATTCAACCAGTGCCTTTTGCTGGGCTGAGGCTGCTTTCCATTCATCTGCGTTGATCAGCATATACTGGGCAGTAAACGGCTGGTGCCAGCCCGGGAAGAGGTTGTTTTTGACAATTTGGTTGAAGCCAAGGATCTTATCAATGGCAGGCATGGAGAATTCGGTGGCATCGATTGTGCCTTTTTCCAGTGCCTGAAACAATTCACCGCCCGGCAACATGGTAACGGACGCACCGAGCTTTTCAAGAACCTTACCGCCAAGGCCTGCGAAACGAATTTTCATCCCCTTATAGTCATCCAGCGACTTGATGGGATTTTTATACCAGCCCGCAGTTTCCGGGCCGATGATGCCGCACAGTTGGGCATGTACATTGAAACCTTTGTTGGCATAGACTTCCTGTAGCATGTCATGCCCACCGCCGTAATAGTACCAGCCTGCATAAGCAGCTGGTTTCAGGCCGAAGGGAACCGCAGCGAACAAGGGAAGTGAGGGAACTTTACCCTGGTCATAGCCAATCCATGTATAGCCGGCACTGACTTTACCATCGGAAACGGATTGCAGAATTTCAAACGGCGGAACCAGTGTTTTCGGTTCAAAGACTTTGACTTTAATGGCGCCGCCACTGGAAACGTTTAATTTATCAGCCACCCATGCAGCCGGTGAGCCAAGACCTGGCAGTTTTGTTGAAAAGGCAACCGGCATTTTCCAGCGCAGGTCTTTGGCCTGTGCGGTTGCAGACATGGCAAAGCCTGCCGAAACGATTGAAGCTGAAAGGACAAAATTCTTAAAAAATCCCATTTTATATCTCCCAAAAGGGCGTCAAGACGCCCGGTTCACTGATGAATTCAGGCCAAACAAAAACATTCCCTAAAGCCTTTTCAGCTTTAGAGTTGCTTGGTTTTATTTCGGAAAAATGATGGAGACTCGACGTTCTCCCTCTTTTTCGCAAAAAGCCTCCCACGGCATGATTGTTCAACTTGTAGAGATCTTTTTTTGACGATCTTCTTTTTTCGAACCGTTCAAATATGATGATAGTTTTCGATCTGATAAATGTTTATTGTTGTTTAACGCTGTGCTATTTTGCACACATGAAAAATGACCTGAACTGGAACGATCTGCGCTATTTTCTTGAAGTGGCTAGAAAAGGGCGACTTTTGAGTGCGGCAAAGAGCCTTGGTGTTAATCATACAACGGTTTCAAGGCGTTTGAATTCTTTGGAAAAATCACTCCAGATCAAGCTTTTTGAGCAGGATGAAAAAGGGTTTCACCTAACGGCGCTGGGTGAAAGTATTTTACCGCTGGCACAACAGATTGAGGATGTGACAGAACTGACCAAGGAACAGGTGCAATTGTCCGGTCAAACCCTGTCGGGTAATTTACGCATTGGTGCACCTGACGGGTTTGGAAATTCCTTTCTGGCAGAACGCATTACAAAGTTCACCAATGAAAACCCTGATGTTTCGCTCAAGCTGGTGCCGGTGCCGTTGTCGCATAATTTGCTTAAACGCGATGTTGATTTAGCCATTTCTCTGGAGCGTTCAGACAGAAAAGATACGCTCTGTAAAAAAATTACGGACTACCGCCTGCATCTCTATACCTCGCGCGCCTATCTGGAACGTAATTCGTTGGATTTGACGGATGTGGAACAGATCAAACAGCAGCCGTTTGCGGGCTATATACAGGATCTTCTTTATACGGATCAGCTGGATTTCAATAAGCTGATCTCTAAAAACTTGCATGAAACATTTCAAGGCGCGACTGTGATGTCGCAGCACCAGTTTATCGTAGGTGGGGGCGGATTTGGCGTTTTACCCTATTTCATGGTTCAAAATGATGACCGTTTTGTGCGGGTTTTGCCGGAGAAATTTACGTTCACGCGGACTTACTGGCTGTTGATCCCTGTTGAACTGACCCGCCTTGCAAGTGTGCGGGCGCTTGAAAGTGTCATTAACGAATTGGTACGTGAGAATATGCCCCTGTTTTTGCCTGATTGATTACGAGGAAAAGGGACTACGGGTGTTTTGCATCCGTGGTCCCTTTCTCGTGGGTATGTTTTGGAACAAGCATTAGGAGAATTTGGTATTTGCCAAAAACTCTTCGATGAGATGTTTTACCTTGTGGTTATTATTTTCAATTTCATCGGTCAGTTGGCGCACATACAGGGCATTTTGTTCTGTCGCATGGGCATCGGTTGCGACTTGACGGATATGTGTTTCCATCAGGTTGGTGTGACTGGCCGCCTGTTCTGCATTGTTGGCGATTTCAGACGTGGATGCCGATTGTTCTTCAACGGAAGCAGAGATCGACGTGGATAATTCGCTGCTTTTCTGAATTTCGCTGGCAATTTCCTGAATGGAGGAAACCGTTTCTTCGGCCTTATGCTGAATTGTGAGAATCTGGTTGTTAATATCCGAAGTCGCCTTGCCAGTTTGTTCTGCAAGGTTTTTAACTTCCGAGGCAACAACCGCAAAACCCTTACCGGATTCACCTGCTCGTGCGGCTTCAATGGTGGCGTTGAGGGCCAGAAGGTTGGTCTTTTCAGAAATTTCATTAATCAGGGACGTAACGGAACCGATCTGTTTAATGGATTGGGCCAGTTCCTGAATCTGACTGCTTGTTGATGAAATGCGTTCAGAAGAGCGCTGATAGATGCCGGAAAATTCGTTCAAGCGTTGTGAAATTTCGTTTACTGAGGCTGAAAGCTCGGATGTTTCATCAGATACGGTTTTGACGTTCAAGGATGATTGCTGGGTAATGTCTGTTGCTTCATGGCTGCGTTCCTGAGTTTGCGAGGCTCCGGTGGCAAGTTCTTTTGCTGCGGAACTCATTTTTTCAAGGGACATTCTGAAGTTGGTCATCATATCGGTAACGCCATGTTCGAAATGTTCGGTCAACTGGGCAAGTTTGACCCGGGTTTCCTCTTTTTCCTTGATCTGGCGTTTTTCCTGTTCTTCCATGCGTACACGTTCAACGGAATTATCCTTAAAGACCTGAACGGCCTTGGCAATATTGCCGATTTCGTCCTTGCGCTCGATATAGGGGACGTTGGTGTTTAAATCCCCTCCGGCCAAGGTCGTCATGGCGACAACGGTCTGATTGATCGGTTGAGTGATCTGGCGTGAGAGATAAAGCGCGCCACCCGTTCCCAGAAGGGAGACCAGAAGAATAAGAAGAAAGCTGGAATTGCGAATGGAATTGGCTGTTGCCAGTGCTTCGGATGTATCCGCTTCTGAGACAAGCGTCCATTCATTATCATGGAATTTAAGGGATGTCCGGGCATAAAGTGTCTCGTTGCCACGAAAACCTGTTGTATGTCCGGTTGCCTTGTTATCAGGCAGGGAAACATGTTGAACAAGGGCTGTACGCTTTTGGGTTAGGTTGGAGTTGGTGAGCATCATGGCGTCTTTGTTAAGGAGATAATTTTCTCCATTTGTGCCCAGACCATGTGTGTTGTTGACAATGCGGTCTATTTGATCAAGCGATAGGGTCAGGGTCAAAACGCCGATAAAGCTTTCACTGTCATTGAAAAGGGGCGCAGAAAACAAGAGAGCGGGTTGCTGGTTATCTGTTTCTACAATCCCTGAAAAATAACTTTCCTGAGGGATCGGATATTCGCGAATTTTTTCAAAGTTATAGGCAAGACGGCTTGTTTTATTCGTGTCTGTTGTTAAGTCACTGCCGAAATATTTATCTTTGCTAACGCTATAAATGACATGTCCTGTTTTGTTGATCAGGTAGATATTCTGTAAATGGTTGTTCTCCAGCCATTCGTTAAAATAGTAATTTACCCCGTCATGAATGGATTGATAGAGGCCGAGCTTTGAAGATTGACTGCTGCCTTCTTCCTTGAAGGCGGCCTTCATGATCTTTTCCCTGTCGCCTTCGATACGTTGCCACCCGCTTTCAAGTTCCTCCATCGCCTTGATCACCGTTGGATGAATGGACTGTTGTTTCAGATTGGCGTCAACGGATGACAAAAAATTTTCAACTTCGGTTTTGCGTGCTGCGGCTATGGCTTCCAGTTTTTCTGTTGCCATGGTTTCAAAACCGGATTTGGATTTTGCAAACATAAGCACACCAACAATAGAGCCTGTGCATATGATCGCAATAGCAGTTAAAAGTTGTATCTTTTTGGAAATGGAAAGGGAGAACATGAAGGAAAGCCTCGAAGCGGTTTTATTATTGTTTTTATTGGTTGTGGAAAGCAAAAGGGGTATCGCCTGAATTTTTACGATACCCCAGAAGGTTGGTTGTATATCTGTGTTTAGCCCTGTGCTTGAGCGACCAGTTGATTGAGGTGATAGTCGCGTGAGCCCAACAGGTTATTGATGCAGGTCAGGCGTTTGAAATAGTGACCCACATTCAATTCATCTGTGACACCCATCCCGCCATGCAGTTGTACGGCTTGCTGGCCGACAAAGCGCGCGGCATTGCCGATGCGCACTTTCAGCATGGCGCAGGCCTGTTCAAAACCTTCGGCCTGTTCTGCGGTTTCAATCGCAGCGAAATAGAGCATGGATTTGGCTTGTTCTTTTTCCATGAACATATCGGCTGTGCGATGTTGAAGCGCCTGAAACTTGCCAATCGGGGCGCTGAACTGTTCGCGCACCCGCAGGTATTCCGCTGTCAGTTCAACCAGTTTTTCCATGATGCCAACGGCTTCACCGGCCAGATTGACGATGCCTTCCAGCAGAACGTGGTGAACGACCTTATAGGCTTCGTCTGCTGTACCAAGGATGGCTGATGCAGGGACTTCAACATCGCTAAATGTGATTTCCGCTGCCCGCAGACCGTCATTTGTCGCATAGCCTTTAATCTCTACACCGGCCGTATCCGGGGCAAGACAGAAGACGCTTAAGCCATTTTCATCACCTTTGGCACCTGACGTGCGGGCAACAACAAGCAGTAAGTCGGCATTCTGACCATCCAGAACAACAGATTTTTTACCGTTCAAAAGATAGTTGTCACCTTTCTTTTTGGCTGTGGTGCGCATTTGCGTCAGGTTAAACGGGGCATGGCCTTCGCTATGGGCAAGGGCAAGTTTTTGCACACCGGCAATAACATTTTCCAGAAGGTCTTCTTTCTGGTCATCACGTGCGAATTTATTGATCAGGTTCGCACCTAGCAAAGCGGTGGCGAAGTAGGGTTCAACCACCAGACCTTTGCCCAGTTCTTCTTGCAAAATGATGGTGTCAAGCACTGTGCCGCCAATGCCACCGAACTCTTCATCAACTGGTAAGGCCAGCCAGCCCAGTTCTGCAAAAAGTTCCCAGTTTTTTTGACTGTAGCCCATGTCGCTTTTGCTGAGTTGGCGACGGGTTTCAAAGTCATATTCTTTCTGGATGAATTTGGATGCACTTTCACGCATCATTTCCTGAATTTCGTTAAGAGAAAAATCCATGATCCGTCCTCTCCCTATAGCCCAAGCACTTGCTTGGAAATGATGTTTTTCTGAATTTCGTTGGTGCCGCCGTAAATGCTGACTTTGCGGTTGTTGTAATAAGTCGCACTTGTTTTTGCAGCAAATTGCGGGCCGACCGGTGTGCCGTTGAAACCGTCACTATATTGTTCAGGCACGTAAGGCAGGGCGTAAATTCCGGCCACTTCGACAAACAGTTCATTCAACAACTGCATGATCTCTGTGCCCTTGATTTTCAGAATAGAGGATTCCGGCCCCGGTGCCTTACCTGTAGAGACCGCAGACAGAACGCGAAGTTCCGTATATTCCAGTGCTTTCAATTCAATTTCAGCTTCAACCAAGCGGGTCATGAAAACGGTGTTTTCCTTGACATTGACCAAGTCCGGATTTTCGGAATTGACCATGCGTTTAAGCGAAGCAAGCAAGGCTTTGGATTCAGCAACGCGGGCAATGCCTGTACGTTCGTGGGTCAGCAGAACCTTGGCGTAGGTCCAGCCTTTGCCTTCTTCGCCGATCAGGTTTTCAGCCGGAACGCGGACATCTTCAAAGTGAACTTCGTTGACTTCGTGGGTGCCGTCGATGGTGATGATCGGGTGAACGCTAACGCCCGGTGTTTTCATGTCAATCAGCAGGAAGCTGATGCCTTCCTGTTTTTTACCGGTGTCTTCTGTACGTACAAGGCAGAAAATCCAGTCTGCATGCTGGCCCAGTGTGGTCCATGTTTTGGTGCCGTTGACAATATATTCATCACCATCACGTACCGCTTTGGTTTTGAGTGACGCAAGGTCAGAGCCCGCATTGGGTTCGGAATAGCCCTGACACCACCAGACGTTGGAGGCCAGAATATCCGGCAGAAAACGTTGTTTCTGTTCTTCGTTGCCATAGGTGAAAATCACCGGGGCGACCATGGTCAGACCGAAAGGAATAATCCGCGGGGCGTTGGCCTTGGCGGCTTCGTTGGCATAGATGTATTTCTGGGTGGCGCTCCAGCCTGTGCCGCCATGTTCGACTGGCCAGTTGATCCCGGCCCAGCCTTTGGCATGCAGGGATTTTTGCCAACGGATATAGTCATCCTTGGTCAAATAAATGCCTTTGCTCTGTTTTTCCTTGATGTCCTTGGGGAAATCATTGGCAAAGAAATCCTGAACTTCCTTGCGGAAGGACAATTCCTCATCTGTTAAATGAATATTCATTTTTTCACCATTGCTATTGAATAGATTGTTGTTATTTCAAGGCTTTTTCACGTGCGTTTTTTGACGCATCCGATTGTAAAAGCTGGTTAAAAGTGATGGCTTCTGCCTCGATTTGGGCAAAGGTTGCATCCTGTAGGCGGGCCTTCATCAGGCGCTTGGTTTCAATCAGGGCTTGGGGGCTTTGACGAACCAGTTTTTGTGTCTGTTCCCAGACGAAATTATCAATCTCATCTGTCGGGACGATACGGTTGACGATGCCGTGTTCTTTGGCCTCTTGCGGGCTAAAGAAATCTCCCAGCAGGAACAGCTCGCTGGCGACACGTTGCCCTGCAATTTGGGGGAGCAGCAGTGTGGAACCGGCTTCGGGGCAGATGCCCAGACTGACGAAAGGCATGCGCAGGCGGGTGTCTTTACTGATGTAAACAAGGTCACAATGCAGCAGCACTGTCACCCCAATACCAATTGCCAGCCCTTCCACCTGTGCCACAATCGGCTTTTTTATCCGGTTCAGGGTGCGCAGGAAAAGATGCCCGTTTGAGGGGCCATCTTTGGGGCGGTTGTTGAAATCATCCAGATCATTACCGGCTGTAAAAATCCGCCCCTTTCCTTTGAGGAGAATGGCATGGACATCCCCATTTGCATCGGCTTCTTCAAGGCATGTGCGCAGGCGTTCGTACATATCATTGGTGATGGCGTTCTTTTTCTCAACGCGGTTGAGTTCAATGATGCAAACATGTTCCTGAATATGCGATTGGATGAAATTCTCAGTCATTTGCTATCTCCTTCCCAAATCCTTCAAGGCGGGCAAGGGCAGTGTTGGCTTCTTCCTGCATGGTCGCCACAATATCGGCAATGGGCATGACCTTATCCATCATTCCCAAACTTTGCCCCGCAGATAAAACACCATGGGAGATATCGCCTGTTTCATAGGCCTTTTTACCGATTGTTCCGGCAATATAGGGCAGGAGGGTCTCAATCGTGATATCGCTTTGTGTGCGTTCGATCTCTTTGACCTGATCGGTGGTTTTGTTTTTCAGGGCACGCACCGTGTTGCGGAGGCTGCCCATAATCAGAGCCGTGTCACCTTCCTGTGCGGCAATCAGGGCTTTTTTATAATCCGGATGTGCCCAAATCTCTTCAGCAACAAGGAAACGGGTGCCCACAACAACGCCGCTTGCCCCCATGGACAGGGCAGCGATAATCTGTGCCCCATGGCCGATGCCCCCGCCGATGAAATAAGGGATATTCAGGCGTTGCAAGGCCAGAATGGAATTAACCATACTGCCGATCATTTCTTCACCGGGATGTCCGCCGCATTCCGCCCCGACAATGGAAACGGCATCCACACCAATGCTTTGGGCTTTTTGCGCATATTTAACGGCAGGCACCTTGTGGATGACCTTGACGCCTGCTTCTTTTAACAGGGGCAGATAGGCTTCGGGGTTACGCCCGGATGTTTCCACAACCTTGACGCCTTCTTCTATGATCAGGCGAAAGATGCCTTCTGTCTTTTCACCGGGTACCAGTTTTGGCAGCATGGAGACATTGACACCAAAAGGTTTGCCCTCGCTTTGTTCACGGCATTTGCGGATTTCGCTGCGTAACTCTTCTTCATCGGGAAAGCTCGCAGCCGTGATGAAGCCCAGAATGCCCGCGCGTGCGCAGGCACTCACATAGTCGGCATTGGACAACCACATCAGCCCGCCAGCAATGACGGGCATCTGTAGGCCGAAGGTTTCCTTCAAATAGTGTTGTTGTAAACAAGCACCGCTGCTCATGTGTCTGTGCTTTCTTCCCACTCGCTTAAGGTTTGGTTTTGTTTGACCAATGTTTCCAGAAGCTTTGACGGTGTCCAGTACATGTCGCCATGGGTTTCACGGTAGGTGCAGATGTCGTTATAAATTTTATCCAGCCCACGTGACTGGGCAAAGAACATCGGGCCACCGCGATATTTCGGGAAACCATAGCCAAAGCAATAAACCACATCAATGTCGCTTGCGCGCTGGGCAATACCTTCTTCCAGAATTTTGAAACCTTCGTTAATGAGGGATAATGAAAGACGCTTGAGGATTTCTTCATCGCTCATTTCTTTGCGGGTAACCCCGAACTTTGCAGCTTCCTGTTCAATGATATCGTTTACAGACGGGTCCGCTGTGCGTGCCTTGGTTTGCGGGTCGTAAATGTAATAGCCGGAACCGGACTTTTGCCCGATACGGCCCATTTCGAACAAAACATCAGGGATACGGTAACTTTTCGGATCACCCTTTTGTTCATCCGTCAGGGCCTGTCTTGCCTTGTAGCTGATGTCCAGACCGGCAAGATCGGCAACCATGAGCGGCCCCATGGCCATGCCCCAGTCCATCATGACCTTGTCAATCTGTTCGGGGCTGGCGCCTTCAATCAGGCACATTTGCACTTCACGTTGATATTGGCGCAGCATGCGGTTGCCGATAAAGCCGTAACAGACGCGGGCCTGTGCCGGAACTTTCTTGATTTTGCGCGCAAGAGCCATGGCACTTGCCATGACGTCATCCGCAGTTTGTTCGGCACGCACAATTTCCAAAAGCTGCATGATATGGGCAGGGCTGAAGAAATGCAGCCCCAGAACATCTTGCGGACGTTTGGTGAATTTGGCGATTTCGTTGATATCCAGATAGGATGTGTTGGTCGCAAGAATTGCACCGGGTTTGCATACGTTATCCAGCTTGGTGAAGACATCTTTTTTAACTTCAATGCTTTCAAAGACAGCTTCAATGACCAGATCAACATCTTTCAGGTCATTGTAATCTGTCGTGCCGGAAATCAGGGCAATGCGTTTTTCGGCATCTTCTTCACTGATGCGTTTTTTGGCTGCCATGGAGCGATAGATGCTCGCTACATTGGCAAGGCCCTTATCCAGAGATTCCTGGCTGATTTCCAGCATTTTTACCGGAATACCTGCATTGGCAAAGTTGATGGCGATACCGCCCCCCATCAGGCCGGCACCGATAATGGCAACGGACTGAATGTCACGGGTGGCGGTATCTTTCGGGAGATCCTTGATTTTGGCAGCCTGACGTTCAGCAAAGAAAATATGGCGCAACCCGGCAGATTGCTCAGATGCACGACTTTTCAGGAAGGCCTCACGTTCGGCTTTCATGCCCTCAACAAAGCTTTCCTTTGTAGCAACTTCAACACAATCGACAATCAACTGAGGTGATGTTTGCTTGCGCAGTTTCTTTGCATAAGTCTTGCGGTAGTCATCAAAAATTGCACTGTCAAAGCTATCGGGGTTGATGGCTTGTTCGCTGGAACGGCGCAAAGGTGCCTTTTGGTTGACCAGTTCCTTTGCGTAGGCAAGGGCTTGTTCTTCCAAAGAGGCATCGTCAAAGACTTCATCAATGAGTTTGCTTTCTTTCGCAGCACTTGCGGAAATCGGTTTGCCCGACAAGATCATGTCCAGTGCAACCTTGACACCCGCAAGGCGCGGGGTGCGCTGGGTGCCGCCCGCACCGGGCAGCAGGCCGAGGTTGACTTCGGGCAGGCCGACCTTGGCAGAACGCGCAGCAACGCGGTAATGACAGGCCAATGCGGTTTCAAATCCGCCACCAAGAGCTTGGCCGTGTACAGCTGCGACGATCAGTTTATTGGATTGCTCAAGGGTGTTGAGCACATCGGGCAGGAAGGGTTCTTGCGGCGGTTTGCCAAATTCCGAAATGTCTGCACCGGCGATGAAGGTTCTGCCTTTGCAGACCAGCAACAAGGCTTCGCTTTTATCATCCTGTGCTTGGCGAACAGTTTCAACAAGACCTGTGCGAACACTGAGGGAAAGGGCGTTGACTGGCGGGTTGTCGATTGTGATAACGCCGATATTGTCTTTAAGTTGGTAACTAACGGGGGACATGATGCTTTCTTTCTCTTACAGGCGTTCAACAACGACAGCGATACCCTGGCCGATCCCGATACACATGGTGGCAAGACCATAACGTCCGCCTGTGCGTTCCAGCTGGCGTACGGCTGTCCACAGGATGCGCGCACCGCTTGCCCCCAGGGGGTGGCCGATGGCAATGGCGCCGCCATTGGGGTTGACGCGGGAATCATCATAGGCGATGCCCAGTTGTTTCAGGCATCCCATAGCCTGTGTGGCAAAGGCTTCGTTGAATTCCATGACATCCATGTCATTGAGTGTCAGGTTTGCCCGTTCCAGTGCTTTTTTGGTTGCACCTACAGGGCCAAGGCCCATTACGCGCGGCGGAACACCGGCAATGGCTGCGCTGAGAATACGTGCACGCGGTTTGATGCCTGCCTTTTCACCCACAGCCTTGTTGCCGATCAACACGGCAGACGCACCGTCATTAATGCCGGATGCATTGCCTGCGGTGACAACGCCTTCGGGGAAGAGGGCGCGCAGTTTCTGCAAGGAGGCCATATCGGTTTGCGGGCGCGGATGTTCGTCTTCACTGACAACAACTTCGCCTTTTTTGCGGCCCAGATTAACGGTGATGGGGATGATCTCGTCTTTATAAAAGCCATCCTGTTTGGCGGCTTCGTATTTTTGCTGGGAACCAAGGGCAAAGGCATCGCTGTCTTCGCGGCTGATGTCAAGGTCGTGTGCGATGTTGTCTGCCGTTTCCGGCATGGAATGCCCACCGAACTGTTCAAGGTGTTTGGGGTTGCTGAAGCGCGCGCCCATGGTGGTGTCGAAAATGGTTTGCTGGCGATCAAACGCGCTTTCGGCTTTTGATAGAACCAAAGGTGCACGGCTCATCACCTCGACGCCACAGGCTACAAAAAGATCACCTTCACCAACTTTGACACAACGTGCAGCATCGGCAGATGAGGCGAGGCTGGACCCACACAGGCGGTTAAGCGTGATGCCGCCGGTTTCAATCGGCAAGCCTGAAAGCAGACCTGCAAAACGCGCGACGTTGCGGCTGTCTTCCCCGGCTTGGTTGGTACAGCCCGCAATGACGTCTTCATAATCGCTTAATTCGAACTTGTTTCTATCTACAAGAGTCTTAATTACATGAGCCAGCATGTCATCGGGGCGTAGGGAGGACAGGATCCCTCCATGTCTGCCGAAAGCTGTTCTGCCACCGTCATATAGATAGGCGTCATGCATTTTAAGGTCTCCTTACTTGTTCCGTAATGCGAAATTCAATTTCAAAAAGTGAATATTGATAATCTAAAAATGAAAAATATGTCTAGCTTTTTTTGAAAAATGAATGATTGTTTTACAAAATAGCACACTTATTTCGCTCTGCGGTATTTTATTTTTATTTACATGCGTTGGGGCGTGATGTTAATAAAACAGAAGTCCGCAACATGCGCACATAGAATTAAAGACAGGCATAACAGGCATAAAATGAATAAGATGGAAAAAGTTAACGGTCGCGATCTTTCTGACGTTCTCAAGGGGCTTCCTAATCGGGTAAGCGACAGAGTTTGGGAATGGATTGAAAAAACACCGGAGCGCGATGCTGTCATTGATCGGAACAAACACTGGACCTATGCGGATCTGGGCAATGCCATCAAGAAGGCACGTCAACACCTGATTGATCACGGGGTTGTTGCAGGTGATCGCATTATGGTGGTGATTGAAAACTGTTGCCCGGTTATTGCCTTCATGCTGGCTGCAAGTGACATGAATGTCTGGATCAGTGTGGTCAATGCCCGCATGTCCAATGCTGAGCTGGATGGGATCCGCAACGATTGTGACCCGAAACACCTTATATGTTTTAAGGAATACTCCAAAGACGCAAACCGCTATGCGCAGCATTTGGACTGTGAGACAGTCAATGATGACGTGTTGGGGGTGCTGGCCTGTCAAAGCTACCCGACTTCCTTGCCGGAACCTGTTTGTGAACGTGGGGATGAACAGGTTTTTGCCATGATCTATACATCAGGCACAACCGGCAAGCCCAAAGGCGTGATGTTGACGCACAAAAATATCGGTTTCATTGCAACTGTTTCCGGTGCCTTGCGGGGCCTCCAGTCAGATGACCGGGTGTATGTGGTTTTGCCTATTTCCCATGTGTTTGGTCTGGCATCGACCTGTGCAGGAAGCCTTTTTGCCGGGGCAACCCTGTTTATGGAAACCCGTTTTGATGTGGAGCTGTGCCTGAAAACCCTGCGAGAAAGTGAAATCACGGTCATGCAAGGGGTGCCGCCGATGTATTCTCTTTTAATTGAGGGGCTGAAAAATCATGGGTTAAATGCCGATGATCTTTTCTTGCGCTATATGTCTGTTGGTGGGGCACCGCTGGACCCGGAAACTAAGGCAAAGGCGGAAAACTTTTTCAAGAAACCGCTGCATAACGGCTATGGTTTGACGGAAACCAGCCCAACTGTTTCCCAAGTACGACTAAATGAAAATCTTTCCAATTGTTCCGTTGGTAAACCGATCCCCGGGGTTGAGGTCAAGCTCATGAAAAGTCCGGATGAAGAAGCGGCACACGGTGAGACGGGCGAATTATGGGTGCGCGGCCCGAACGTTATGAAAGGCTATTTCCGTAAACCCGAAGATACCAAAGCCGTTTTGAATGAAGAGGGCTGGCTGAATACGCAAGATCTGGCCCGCTTTGATGAAGACGGCAACGTCTTTATTGTCGGGCGTTCCAAGGAAATGATTGTGCGTTCCGGTTTCAACGTTTACCCGGCTGAGGTGGAAGCGGCTCTTAATTCTCATGACGGTATTGTGCATTCCGCTGTTGTCGGGGTGGAGGTTGAAGGCAACGAGGAAGTACATGCCTTTATTCAGGTTCCTCAAGCCAGCACGCTGTGCGAAGAAGATGTCAAAGCTTTTTGCAAGGAACGCTTGACGGCTTACAAACGTCCTTCGACAATAACGATTGTGCATGAGTTGCCTGCCAGTTCGACAGGTAAGATTCTCAAACAGCGTTTGAAAGAAATCGCGCAATCGCAGAGGTGATTGTCACAATATGAGTTTGATAAATTCTTTTCTGCTTTTGATCATTTTAGGGGGAACGATACTCTTCAAGACCATGGGGTCGGATTATCTGTTCCTGCTGTCATCCGGGAGCATGGTTTTGTTTTTGCTTCTGACATGGCAAAAGCATTCCCTTGCAGGAAAGATATTTATATCGGTCAATATTGTTCTTATTCTTGTTTTCTGGGGCCGTGGTGTTGACGAAGCGATTATACGCCAAGGCTTTGCACGGGTGGACCTGTTTATAGCCTTTATGGTGGCCCTGCTTTTTCTGCGGGTTGCGGCAAAAAAATCTCCTATCATTTCACGTTGCGGGGAATTTTTGATCAATCAGAAACCATCGGCACGTTATGCGGTTTTATCTTACGGCAGTTGGTTGATTGGTGCCGTTCTGAGCTTTGGCGCACTCAATTTGATGGGGCAGGTGATTTCCAACGGTAATACGCTGGAATCTGCCAAAGGGGACGAACGCATCCATCTGATCCGTAAAAAGCGGATGGTTCTGGCCATGGTCCGGGGCTTTGCCGCCTTGCCTTTATCTTCTCCCTTTTCCATTTCAATGGCCTTGATGCTGTCTTTGATCCCGTCTTTAAGGTGGCAATCATTGTTGCCGTTATCCTTGAGCGTGGCTTTTCTTTTGATCGCTTTGGGCTGGGTGATGGACTATCGCGCCTATGCCTATGCCCGCAGTCGGGTGCCTGAGGTTGATGAGGGGAAAAGAGATATTGCCTCGATCTTTTCTTTTATCCTGATTATTCTTGCCCTTTTTGGAAGTGCAGCAAGCCTCAGTCAGTTTCTGGGCTATGGATTGCCGACCTCTATTCTGATGTTAAGTCCGGTTTTTGGGGTGGTCTGGTTTCTATTGGAAGGGCGCGCAAAAAATGCAAATCCCTTTTCAGGGATAAACAACTTTTGGAAAGAGTTGAAAACTGAACTTAATGGCATGGCAGCGGAAGTGGCCATCATTGGCGGGGCAAGTTTTTTAGGGGCCTTAACAGCGGCGATTGTCCCAGTTGGAGCTGTCCAGTCTTTCAGTGAAACACTGTTTTTACAAGGCTATCCCTTGGCACTGTTTTGCATGGCGGCAGTGATGCTTACCAGTCTGGTCGGGGTAAGCCCTTTTGTTTCCGTTTCCATTCTCGGGGCAACGTTTTCAAATGTTGCGGTCTTTGGGCTTTCCCCCTATGTGCTTGCCATCAGCCTGTTAATGGGATGGTTTTTAGCCCTGAATGCATCGCCCTTGACCATTTCCGCGATTATGGTGGGGCGGATTTTACAGTGCCGCCCCCGTGACATCACCCTTTTCTGGAATGGGCGATATAGCCTTTGCGCCTTGGTATTGTCAGGGGCTTTGCTCTACATCTTTCACCATTTTTATGACTGATTGAAAGCTCTTAAGCTTCTTTCAGGCGGAATAAACCTTCCTGCGCTGTGGAGGCAACGTGGCGTCCATCGCGGGTGAAGAACTTTCCGTGGTTCAGGCCACGTGCACGGCCTGACCAAGTACCTTGTTGTTGGTAAAAGAGCCATTCATCGGCGCGGAAGTCATCATGAAACCAGATACTATGGTCTAGGCTGGCGCCCTGCACATTCGGCGTGCAGAAGGTCAAGCCATGTGGGCGAAGAGAGGCACCATAGAGGTAGGCATCGGAAAAATAGCCCAGCAAGCTCTGGTGTATCTGTCTGTCATCCCCGATTTTTTCCCGGGTTTTGATCCAGACACCTGTCATGGGCGAGGTCGGTTCAGAGGCAAACCAGTCAATCGGTCCCGTATGGCGAACGTTTAAAGGATGAAAGGTGATCTGGCGGGTGGGTCTTTTCTGGATGGTGGGGTGGTTGTTCCAGCGATCTGCCTCTTCCGCATATTCTTCTGGGGCACCGACCTTTGGCATTTCCTTTTGATATTGTAAGCCTTCTTCAACCTTGTGAAAAGAAAGCGTGGCATTGTAAATTTGGCGTTCATCCTGACGGACTGAGACCTGCCGCGTACAGAAGGAACGGCCATCGCGCACATGGTCAACATGGAAGTGAAACGTTTTTTGCGGGGTGCCACGGTCCAGAAAGTAGGAATGCATGGAATGCAGGCTTTTGTCCGGTTCAACTTCACGCAAGGCGGCGCTGATGGTTTGGGCAACAGTTTGCCCGCCAAAAACATGGGTGGGCGTGGCTGGCAGATAATGCCCGACAAAATGGCCGATGTAATGACCCTGATCGACTTTTTCAAGTGTCAGGGCGTCAAGCAAGCTAAGGAGGTCCTGTGTCATGGATACCTTGGGAAAATATATGTTAAGTGGTCGCGTTAGATGCCGCTGTTCAAAATATCGCGTGAAACATGACGCAGGCGGGGGCCGATGACATTCATCAGGGCATCTGTGGTGATGACGTAATTGGGGCCACCACAGCTGATGCAGAAAATTCTGTTTCCGGAAAGTTTTAAGGGAATGGCAACTGTATTGATGTTACGGTCCCAGTCCCCAAACGAAGTTGTGAACCCAAGTTCATCGAAATTATCGAGACAGTCTTTCAGTTTGCTTTCCAGAGCGGGCCATTCATCCCCGTAAAGCGGGATGAGTTGTTCGAGTGTTTCTTCTCTCTTTTCCGGTGAAAGAGCGGAGAGATAGGAACGCCCGATCGCTGTTCGGACAATGGGAAGGCGGCTGCCGACATCTACAATGACGGATTTCATCTGGTCGCCACGACAATAGTCAACAAAGATCATTTCATTTTCAACGCGTGTTGCCAGCCCGATATTGACTTTGAACTCTCTTGCCAGTTCGATCATATGGGGTTTGGCGATTTGTCGAATCCGCAGGTTGGAGGTATAGGCATGACCCAATGTCAGGTTTGTTGCCCCGAGTTCATATTTTTCACTTCTGGTGGAATAGGTCAGATAGTCCAATTTTGCCAGTGTGTATGTCATGCGGGAAACTGTTGGTTTGGGCAGTCCTGTAATACTGGCGATATCCTGGTTGCCAAGGGGGCCGGGCATTTTATCGAAAGCAGCAAGAATGCTTAACCCACGCGATAAAGCTTCTACAAATTTTCTATCTTTTTCTTGCTTTGGTGTAACCATTTTAGCCATCTTTGTTTAGAATTGGGTGAATTGAAGTTTTTTCCATAATATCTCAAGTGTCTGAGAATGTTAATAATTTACGGCTTTAATTTTGAAAGCATACACAGGCGTTAATTTAATTACAACATTAATTTCGCAGAGCGGAATTAAATTTTAATATTTGACACGATGGTTCCGCGAAAATATAACTGTTGTTGCTTGCTTCGGCATTGGA
This sequence comes from Terasakiella sp., assembly GCA_050297075.1. Lineage (GTDB taxonomy): Bacteria > Pseudomonadota > Alphaproteobacteria > Rhodospirillales > Terasakiellaceae > Terasakiella. Next base: position 4,898 of record JBNKSC010000025.1, on the reverse strand, counting down.
TTTCGAAGCACTTATAAAATGTACAAACACAGGTAGAGGCTAAGATGAAGTTTCCCACTTTTTCAAAAATGCTCGGTTGCGCTCTGGGGCTTGCTTTAGGCGTTGGTGCTGCTGGAACGGTTCATGCCGAAAATTTCATCATCGGTGAACATACGCCGATGACAGGTAAACTGGCACGTGTCGGTAATGGTTCCCATCGTGGTGTGATGACGGGCATTAAGGCTTTGAATGATAAATTCAAAGGCGTCCACACATTTGAATTGAAAACCATTGATGACGAAAGTTCACCGGCCAAGGCGGTTGCTGCGGTTGAGAAACTGGCAAGTGAAGGCGTTGTCGCGTTCAGTGGCGGCTATGCATCCGGCATTATCGGCCCGGCTTCTGAAGCGGCCAATAAAGCAAAACTTCCCTATATCACATTTGGTGGTATTGCAACGGCTCTGTCCAAACGCGGCCATGAGGGTTTCTTCCGCATCAACAGTGCTGCCGGTTATGGCAAGGCGCTGGTTGGCCTGACAGAGGAAATGGGTCTTAAGAAAGTTTCTATTATTTTTAATAATAAAGAAGCGACCATGAAGATGGCCCACTACATTGAAAAGAAAATCACGGAAAAAGGCGTGAAAGTCGTTACGCACGAATATGATGCCAACGTAAAAGACTTTAAGTCCATCGTGAACAAGGTGAGACTGCAAGACCGCCCGGAAGGCATTATGATGGTCGGTTATGAAACCGAATATGTCGGCATTCTGCGCGCTGCCAAGCTGTTGAAGCCTGACGTTAAGGCAATGATGGGTGTCTGGTCTCTGGCAACAGGCAAAATGGCAAAAGAATTCCCGGACCTGATGGAAAATGTTTATGGTACGGCAATGCTGCCTTTCCCGGTAAGCTTTACTTCTGAAAAGCAGAAAGTTTTCTACAACGCCTATAAAGCCAACTACAAGGATGAGCCGAGCTACCTTGAGCAATTCGGCTACGTACAAACACGCCTGCTGGGCGAAGCGATTGTGCGTGCATTTGACAAAGGGCAAGTAAATCTTAAAGGCATCGCCAGTGAGTTGCGCAGTGTTGATGAACAGACCATTTCAGGTCGTGTACGCTTTGACGAACATGGGGATAACCCGGAATTTGTTCAACGTGTTGGTCAGCACCAGAAAGGCAAAATTCCGCTGGTATGGCCGGCTGATGCAAAATCGGGTGACAAAGTCTTCCCCGGCACTCCCTGGAACTAAAATAACGCTAACTCGGGATAAGGAAAGTATCGTCATGCTGGCGTAGGCCAGCATCCTGAGCGGTTTGAAGCAGCAACTTATGGACACTGGCCTTCGTCAGTGTGACAAAATCTTTATCTGCTTTAAGGTTTGGATAAGGAAATATGCCAAATTAACACGTTAGGCGATACTTATCCCGAATTTGCGTTAAAATACATAACTAAACGCCCGGGCTTCGGCCCGGGTGCTTCAAGGAAAAAAAGATGGAACTTACGGCTCAGGCGCTTTTTACCGGCCTGTTGATGGGTGGGTTTTACAGTCTCGTCGCATTGGGGTTGGCGCTTATTTTCGGAACCATGAAGGTCATCAACCTTGCCCATGGGGAACTGGTTTTGCTGGCCGCATATATTGCGTATGCCATTGAAAGCCAGACCGGTGTAAACCCGTTGCTTGCGATGCCTGTTGCCATTGTTGTTGTGGTTGCAGCATCATTGCTGACCTTTTATCTCACCAACGGCATTAAAAAAGACCGTGAATTGAACTCTCTGATCCTGACCTTCGGTATCGGGATTGTTCTCACCAACCTGTTGTTGATGATCTTTTCTGCCGATGTTTATTCCACACAAACAGCATGGTTCATGGATGGGTTTGTTATTGCGGACAGTCTGTTCAGCATGCGCAGTGAAGTCCTTGCTTTTGTTGTTGGAATTGCTGCCTTGGGTGGGCTCTATTGGTGGCTCAACCACACCTGGCATGGCCGTGCAATCCGTGCGGTTTCTTCGAACCGGGATGCGGCAAAACTGATGGGCATGAACCCGGTGAAGTCCGAATTATGGTCATGGGGTGTTGCCGGTGTGATGGCGGCATTGGCTGGTGTGATGCTTTATATCACCAGCGTTATTCACCCGCCGATTGGTCATGGCCTGACAATTAAAGCCTTTATCATTACCGTTCTGGCCGGTATGGGCTCTATTCCCGGTGTGTTGGTTGGGGCTTTAATGATTGGTGTTATCGAGGGCCTGACGACAACCTTTTTCCAATCCTCTCTTTCTGAACTGGCAAGTATGACGGTATTCCTTGTTGTCCTGCTGGTGATGCCATCGGGTCTGTTTGGGAAGAAGGTAGGACATTAAGATGAATTTTAAAGTTTCCTTTTTATTGCTTGCCCTCATGTATGGGGCGGTGCCGTTTTTTTTAGGTGATCATACCTACCTGATTGGCATGATTTCATCAGCGCTGATTATTGCCGGTATTGCAGTTGCATGGGCATTGTTGGGTAATCTGGGCGGTATGGTCAGCTTTGGCCATGCAGCATTCTTCGGTGTGGGTGCCTATACGTCCGCCATTATGACGATGGATTATCATGTACCGGTTTTTGTTGCCCTTGTTTTAGGCGGGGTTGGTGCCAGTGTCGCCTCCTTATCCATGATCCCGGCTTTGCGTCTGCGTGGCCCGTACTTTGCTTTGGCTATTCTGGCCTATGCCGAGATTTTCAAAATTCTGGCAACGGAAGCAAGTTCTGTAACCGGCGGTGCCGCAGGCATTTTGAGCATCCCCACCTTGCCTGTATTTGCCGGAATTGACTTTGGCACAAAACTGGGTGGTTATATTGTTATCCTGAACATTGTCGTTCTGATGCTGATTACCTATTACTTTATTCGCAACAGTTCCTATGGTCTGGCATTGAAAGCCATGCATGATTCAGAACTTGCCACGCGCATTGTCGGTGTGCCTGCAACCTATCTGAAAATTGTCATGCTTCTGGTTTCCGCTTTCATGACGGGTTGTGTCGGTGCGTTCAATGCACATTTCATCAACTTTCTTGAGCCGGGATACGCTTTTTCCGGGGCCTGGACCATTTTGCCTATTGTTGCAGCGATTTTCGGCGGTTATCGCACGTTGACAGGCCCTGTCTTGGGGGCTTTGTTCATCTATCTGGTGGACCAGCTTGTCTTCAAAAGCATTTTACCCCACGGGCATCAGCTTATTCTCGGGGCAATGCTTGCCGGTATGATTATCCTGAGCCCCTCAGGTCTTTTGCCTGTGTTGACAAAACTCTTCTCAAGCAAAAACAGGAAGGAGACACAGCATGCTTAAGGTCAGGGATCTAAGTGTCAACTTCGGTGGGGTCCGGGCCCTTCAGAATGTCAGTTTTGACGTGCAGCCACAGGAAGTCCTCGGTCTGGTTGGGCCGAACGGGGCGGGCAAGACAACAAGCTTTAACGTTCTTTCCGGTATTGTGAAACCTTCTGCCGGTGAAGTGACCTATAAAGGGGAAGACATTTTAAAATCTTCCATGCACCAACGCGTCACGCACGGGATTGGGCGGACTTTTCAAATTCCCCAACCGATGCATGAACTCACAGTGCGTGAAAATCTGATCGTGGCCCAGCGTTTCGGGCGCAGTAGCGGGAAGATTGATCACAACCGGATTGATGAAATTCTCCAGTCTGTCTCTTTATCTCATAAATCCGAATGTGATGCGGCAAGCGAACTGGCTTTGACAGAACGCAAGGCGCTGGAAGTTGCCAAAGCGCTGGCAACCGAACCGACCCTGCTGATGCTGGATGAGGTGCTTGCCGGACTGGAGACAACCAGCAAAAAGCTGTTTATGGAAACCCTTAAGAAAATCCACAAACAGTATGCCCTGTCCATGATTGTGATTGAACATGATATTGAAACCATCATGAAACTGTGTGATCGGGTTGTTGTTTTCAACTTCGGTCAGGTCATTGCAGACGGAGAACCGGAAGAAACATTCCGCAACCCTGAAGTCGTAAGGAGCTATACCGGTGAAGTACATTCTTGAGACTGAAAAACTGAGTGCCGGTTACGGGGCAATGGAAGTTTTCTGGGACCTGTCACTTGCCTTTCAGGAAGGCAAGACAACCACAATTGTGGGGCCTAACGGGGCGGGTAAAAGCACATTCCTGAAAACATTGATGGGGTTGATTGAACCGCGCGGCGGGGAAATCAGCATGAACAGCCAGAACATCACGGGGCAGTCCACTTGGGACCGTATTGAAAACGGTCTGGTGATGATCCCGGAAGGCCGTTTGCTGTTTTCAGACCTGAGCGTGGAAGAAAACCTCATTATGGGGGCCTATCCGAAGAAAACGCGCAAATCCATGGAAAAGAACCGTGAACATGTCTTTGGCCTTTTCCCGCGTCTGAAGGAACGGCGCAACCAGCAGGCCGGAACCCTGTCCGGTGGGGAAGCGCAAATGCTGGCCATTGGGCGCGGATTGATGGAAGAACCGGAAATCTGTCTGATTGACGAACCTTCTTTAGGGCTGTCTCCGGTGATGACCAACGAGATTTTTTCAATTTTCAGGGAACTGAAAGAAGAAAAAATGACCATCGTGCTGGTGGAACAAAACACCAATCAGGCACTTAAAATTGCGGATCATGTCTATTTGATGCAAGCTGGCAAAATCACGCTTTCCGAAGAACGTGATGCGGTTGATCTCAAAAGACTGGAAGATCTTTATTTCGCCCGTTCCGCTTAATCTTTTTATTTTAACAGAAATTGATACGACTATGAAAATCCTCGTCGCAGTAAAGCGCGTAATTGATTATAACGTGAAAATCCGCGTTAAGTCAGACAATACAGGTGTAGAAACCGCCAACGTCAAAATGTCCATGAACCCGTTTGACGAAATCGCGGTTGAAGAAGCCATTCGTTTAAAG
>JBNKSC010000024.1:0-529588 GCA_050297075.1 Terasakiella sp. | reverse complement strand
CTGCCAGTATTGTAAGGCATATTCTCTCTCCATAAAATGAACGTTTACGCTCCGCCTGACGTTCATTTTATGGAGAGAGAATATGCTGGCTAAAGCCCTTCCCGTCTAAAGACGGGGGATTAAAACCAAAGAAGAGACATTAAATCTGGACAAAGGAGCCAGAAAGATTCAAAATTGATCCAACCCATCACACTCCGGGACTAAACACCTATCACAGGGGCGGGAGGTGTTGCTCTTCACTCCTGAATCCGCCTCGAATTTCCTGCATTCACTATACGAGAAAATTCTACTTCTGAGGACAGCTAAAAATCGGGGATATTACCAAATCACTTGCATATCGGCAAGTTGAACGGTCATAATCAGGGCGAGTGGTTGCTGTCCAATCTATTATTATTCTCCATCAGTTGTAGCAAACCGATAGAATCATAACTGACTGTAATCACTCAACTACTTTTGGGTCAGGCTCTGAGAAGTTTCTGGAAAAATGAAACGATATATTTTAGTCATTGATAGAGTTAATGAAAATTTTAATCCAAAAACTCATAAAGTGATTGCTCCCTGGTGTTTTGCCGGTTCGGAAAATATTTATGGGAATTGGGAAGACCTGGATTTTGTTGATGTTCTTTCTGTTCCAGATGAAGTTGCGGAAATTTCAGTGGATTTAGAAGCGTTAGCTCTTGATTATATTTTTGACCGAGCATCAGAACTTAATAATAAACATAAAACTGAATATGGAATTGAATTCTGGAAGATCTTATTGCAGCCATATGTTTTGAATTTATTAACGCTAACATATTCTAGGTATATTGAGTTGATTGAATTTATAAATAAAAATAAGGATTTAAATTTTATTTGTCATATAAATATGAAATATGAAAATTTACATTTTTTAGATTTTATAGATTTTTATGACAAGGCTCTTCTTTCATCTAGTTTTAACTCTTGGGTAACTTCTGAAATTTTAAAAAAACTATCACCTAAAAATATTGAAATTATAAATATCGATAATAATTCGAATGATTTTCATGATGTGGGGAATACGTTAATAAAATGTTCACATAATAATAAATTTATGTCTAATTATAGATTCATGCCTGTTTATAGATTAAATGGTATGGGGGTAATAACATATTTACTAATTAATTTATATTTGGTAATGAAAAGATTTACATCTGATAATAATGAAAAATGTCAGCGTAATAATAGTGAGTTTCGTATCATTAATAGAGAATTCTCCTTATTTTTTAAGGATATTGCTAATCGATGTAATTTCTTAAGTTTAACATCACATTTTAGTGATTATAACTCAGTTGCAAGGAAACGTCGATATTATAAGGGACGGCCTTTTATTCCTCCGGCATCTGCTTTTCAAATATCTGAAGAACAAAAATTTGAACTGGCGCATGCTGTTGAGAATGGCGAGAAAATTATTTGCTTTCAGCATGGTTATGGCTACGGAATAGTGAGAAATTTTTTATTATTTGCATTTATGGAATATTCTAATTCAGTCTTCTTAACTTGGGGATGGCGTAAGCATGGTTCCTATAGTGGGAAATTCTTACCTGTATCTGTACCTCATTTGACTCAATATGAACAACTTCCACGACCAAAAGAGAAAAGCGGGATTTTGCTGATTGGGACATCAATGATGTCGACTGCGTATCGTTTTAATTCAGAGCCTTCTTCATACGGGCAAGTTAAATATCGCAAGGACAAAAAGCGTTTTCTAGAGGCATTATCTCAACCAACGCTAGAAGGCAAAATTATCTATCGGGAAGGTCTTAGGCTACATAATAGTTTTAAAGATTTTGAATATTTACAAAGGCAATTTCCCTTTTTGATTAAAGAGACTTCGGCCGTTCTTGAGCGGGGCGTTCGGACAACGGAAATTGCTGTGGTTGATCATCCGGGTACGACAATAGCCAATATCCTTATTATGAATCATCCGCTTGTTCTTTTCTGGAACAAGGAAGTATGGCCGTTATGCGAACAGGCTCAGAAGGAGTTGAACTTCTTGTCAGATGCTGGCATTTATCATGAAACACCAGAAAGTGCTGCCCAGTTTATCAATGAGAATCGGGGGAAAATAGAAGATTGGTGGAATTCCTCTAAAACACAAAGGGCTAGGAAAAAGTGGTTAAGTCACTATGGGAAGACATCAAGGTCTTGGTTATTTGACTGGATTTCAGTTATAAGTGGGCACATTAAAAGTGAAAATAAACGCCCAAAGGGGGTATGATGAGCTGGCAGCATACACAATATGATGGTCACCTTGATCTGATTGGGTTGAACAATTTATTGAGCTCATCACGCAAGAATTGGGCAATGGGAAAGATAGCAGTCTGAGAGTGGACCAGTTGTCTAATTCCGCTTGTCAATGACATTCCTATCTTTCGATGCTTTTAGGGCAGGTTGAACATTACCGGATGAATAGCCCCTAGATTTCTAGACACCTTGTCGGTTACAAAATGAGGCAAGGAGTTTATTAATGTCTAAAACCTATTTTACAGATGAATTTAAAATTGATGCGGTCAAACAGATTACGGAACGAGGCTATTCAGTCGCAGAAGTTTCCAGGCGTTTAGGTGTCAGCACACATTCGCTTTATCAATGGAGAAAGCGGTTTTCTAAGTCGCCTTCTGTTGCCAAAGAAGTTACAGAACAATCTATCGAGATCAGTCGCTTAAAGAAAGAGTTAGCCCGCGTCACCGAGGAGCGTGACATTTTAAAAAAGGCCACGGCGTTCTTCGCAAAAGATGCCAAGTGAAGTACGCCTTTATGAAGGTGCATCGCTGCGATTTTATGGTTCGAAGCATGTGTCGCATCTTGCAGGTCCATCCAAGCGGTTTTTATGCGTGGCTAAAATCGCCGCTGAGCAGAAGAGCCCTTGAAGATCAACGCCAAACGGCATTACTCAAGCAAGCTTGGGAAGAAAGTGGCAAAGTTTATGGCTATCGTAAATTACATGATGACCTGTGTGAACTGGGCGAATACATAAGTCCCAATCGTGTTGCACGTTTGGCCCGCCTGGCTGGGGTTTCAGCTCAAATCGGGTATAAGCATCGTCCAGGTCAATATGGTGGCAAACCATCTGTCGTGGTTGATAATACACTTGATCGACAATTTGATGTGCAGGACCCCAATCGATTTTGGGTAACTGACATTACGTATATTAAAACGACAGAGGGGTATTCTTATCTCGCTGTCGTTATTGACCTTTATTCAAGAAAAGTTGTCGGCTGGTCTATGCAAAACAGGCAACCAACAGAACTTGTTTTGCAGGCATTATTGATGGCTGTGTGGCGACGAAAACCTGCAGATAAAGTAGTCATACATTCAGACCAAGGCACACAGTTTACTAGCATTGAATGGGCATCATTTCTAAAAGCACACAATTTGGAACATTCCATGAGCTGTCGTGGCAATTGTCATGATAATGCGGTTGTAGAAAGCTTTTTTAACTTGCTGAAACGAGAACGTATCCGGCGAAAGGTCTACAAAACCAGAGAAGATGCAAGGCAGGATGTCTTTGATTATATTGAAATGTTCTACAACCCGAAACGCAAACATGCTAGGAACAAAATGCTGTCACCCAATGACTTCGAAAGACAGCAGAAAATGAGAGAACAAGGCGTCTAGAAAACTAGGGGCTATTCAAGCATAGACTTGGGGAATAACCTGCGGAATTATTCTATGTACGGAAAAAGTGGAGGGTGTCTCACTCATTTAGGCAGCCCGTCTTTCAAACTTGATGGGGCTGAGGCCATTCAGATATGAATGGCGGCGTTGGGCATTATAAAATCCGTTTATGTATTTGAACAATTCCTTTTTAGCATGGTCGCGTGTCTGGAAAGCAATTTTTCAGACCATTTCGGCTTTCAGGGTCTTGAAGGGCGGATTCAGGAGTGAAGTGCAACACCTCCCGACCCTGTGATAGGGTTGAGGTGTCCAAACCAAGGAGGTGTTGCACTTCACTCCTGAATCCGCCAACAACTGTGAGTATTTTGTCAGCGATGCTCGCACATATTGACCTATGGATGGCATCGGATAATTATACGGGATCGATACACGAATTCATTGCTTGAATATAAACCTTATGGCAAAGATGCTATGGGTGTTGTGCGAACACAGTATATGCTTGAGTGTAAACCTATTACCAAATAAATTGGCTCACATCGTAGAGAAGGATAAGAAACGGAAATTTTATTAATCTTAGGTGCAGTTGTAGTTGCCTTGGTTATTTTTATTGAGAATAAAAAAAGACAATACAGATGATATTTATCCAATATTTCAAATGGAATTTTGAGGCTACTTATATTTGCACGCTACAGGATCAGGTGTTTTGAAAAAGTTACGTGCATATATTTCACTATTTAAAAAATGTTTTGAAATTATAGGTGATCAAAAATTATATTTTTTGATATTTATTATTATTTCTATCCTTACAGCATTGACTGAAGGGCTGAGCGTTTCTTTGGTTGTACCCATTCTTGAAGGGGAAAGAAATTCGTCTTCTTTCACGAACGTTCCTTTGATTGGTTGGGTGACATCCTTTTTTTCGGATATGCCATCGGATGAAAAACTCAGGTGGGTTGCGGTTGTTTTGGCGATTACATTACTGTGCAGAAGTATCTTGCAGTTTGGTGTGACATCTTTGGCAAATATCTTGCCATTAAATATTCGACGCAAAATGTCAGTCGATGCATATAATCATATTTTATCGACAAATATATCCTTTACCAATTCAAATACGATTGGGGAACTGATGAATGGTATTACGCAATACCCCATGCGTATATCCCACATTTTTATTAACTTATGTGTCATTTTAACAAATTCTACTATAATGTTCGTCTATCTCGTTCTCATGATGTCGATGTCATACGATGTTGCAATTGTTTCATTGGCTTTTCTGGGGGGGGTTTCTTATGCCTTTAAGCTTTTCATCTCCAATTCGATGAGGGAAATCGGTGAAGAACATAAACTCATTACAGAAAGATATTCTCAAAATATTCATGAAACATTGAATGGGATGAAGTTGATCCGCTTATCTGGTGCTGAAGATATTATGAAGGAGAGGAATAATACTTTTGCTGCGCAGGAATATCGTAATTCGCGTAACAAGTCATTTTTCACCGCTTTGGCAAACCCATTTATGATGACCTTTGCAGGGTTTTTCATCTGTGCGGTCATAATCTTTTTCTCTTATCACAACAACGATGGGGAAGGCTCATGGATTACCATGGTGATTATGTTGGTTTTCCTTCTTTCCCGATTGTTTGGACCGGTTTCACAAATCAATGAAGCAAGAGCAACGGTGGTCTACCACCTTGATGCTCTTGAGAAATTTGATGAATTCACAGATAAAGCGATCCTGAACAAGCAGCAAACAGGTCGTGAGGCTTTTAGGGGCTTTTCTGAACGGATTGTTTTTGAGGATGTGAGCTTTACCTATTCGGGTAAAGAACTGCCGACGATCCGCCAGGTCAATTTCGAAGTTGCGAAAGGGGAGATGGTTGCCATTGTGGGACCGTCCGGGGCTGGAAAGACCACGTTAATCGGCTTGCTTGCTAATTTTTATCAACCTGATAGTGGGCAGATTTTGATTGATGGAAAGCCCTTAACTGATTTGGCTCTTTCTGATGTGAGGCAACGAATCGGTATTGTGTCTCAGGATGTATTTATTTTTGACACGACGATTGCTGAAAATATTGCCTTTGGTCGGGAAAATGTAACTCAGGCCGAAATTGAACAAGCTGCCAAGCTGGCGGCGGCTCATGACTTTATCATGGATTTGCCGCAAGGATATGAGACGCGAGTCGGTGACCGGGGATTAAGAATGTCAGGCGGCCAGCAACAACGTATTGCGATTGCTCGTTTGATATTGAGAAATCCAGATATTTTGATCTTTGATGAGGCGACGAGCAATCTTGATTTAACGACAGAGAAAGTCATTCAAGATGCAATGGAAATCTTGCGCGCGGATAAAACGCTTATTGTGATTGCTCACAGGCTTTCTACAGTTAAACGCGCAGATAAGATTGTGGTGCTCAATAACGGAACTGTTGTGGAGCAGGGAACGCATGATCTCTTAACAAAACAGCAAGGGCAATACTGGAAGTTATTGCAACATCATAATTTGGATTTGCAGGAACAGCCTGATTCAGAAGTGAAGAGTGTGTAATGAAAAGAAGTCAGAAAATAGATCAAATTCGCAGTAAATTGCACTCCGGTGACGCTTCGGTGGGAAGCTGGATGCAAATTCCACATTCCTCAATTGCAGAGATTTTGGCACATTCAGGCTATGACTGGGTTGCGATTGATCTGGAGCATGGTGCGGTATCAACGCATCAATTACCGGACCTGTTTCGAGCCCTGCACAGCAGTTCTTCACTGGGGCTTGCACGTTTAGCTCATGGAGGCGTGAAGGAGTGTAAGCAGGCGCTGGATGCTGGTGCGGGGGGAGTGATTGTTCCCATGATCGAAACAGCCCAGCAATTAAGAGATGTACGTGATGCCATCTGCTGGCCACCGGCTGGCAAGAGAGGGGTTGGTTTTTCGACAGCGAACCTGTTCGGTAAAAATTTTTCTGAATATCTTGAAGAAGCACAATCCCCCTTTTTGGTTGCCATGATTGAACATGTGCGGGCAATGGATGAACTGGAAGAGATTTTATCTGTTGAAGGACTGGATGCAGTTTTGGTCGGCCCGTATGACCTGTCAGCTTCTTTGGGGCTTACGGGCCAGGTCGACCATCCTCAGGTGACTCAAACCATTCAGAAAATTTTGAAGGTTGCTCAGGAAAAATCAGTCCCATGTGGGCTTCATATTGTGGAGCCCTCATTGGAGAAATTGAAGCAAGCTGTTGAAAATGGCTATAGATTTTTGGCTTATAGCGTAGACACGGTTTTTTTACGTTATGGGGCCGACTTTCGAGGTATTGATAAATAAGAAGATATGATGAAAGAGAATGAAATTCGACCGCCTGCAATTTTCAATGAATTTTTGCGGTTGACCGTAAAGGATATCGAGACCTTTTTTTTAAATGTAAAAAGTTTTGCAGTCAATTGCCCTGCCTGTGGTGCAGTGGGTACCCCTCTTTTTGTCAAGCATGGCTTTGGATATGACAGTTGCCCGCAGTGTAGAACTTTATATGTGAATCCACGTCCTGAAAGAAATGCGTTTATTCGATATTATACGCAAGGTGAGTCAACAGAATATTGGGCGACAACTTTTTACCGCGAAACAGCAGTTGCACGGCGTGATAAAATCTGGAAGCCCAAGGCAAAGCAGATTTTGACTTTAATGCAAAAATATAAGGTTATGGATCGACGCGTTTACGATATTGGTGGTGGTTATGGTCTTTTTGCGGATGAATTTGGACGGCTTAGCGAGCATCAGGCTGTCGTAATAGAGCCTAACTCTCATTTGGCGACAGCTTGCCGGGAAAAGAATATTCTGGTTATTGAGGATTTTCTTGAAGATATAACTCCTGCTGATCTGTGTGAGGATAAGAAGGTCTTTGTCTCATTTGAGTTGTTTGAACATTTGTATGAGCCAAAAGAGTTTTTGAATACGCTGATTAACCTGATGAGGGAGGACGATATGTTTGTCTTTTCTACTCTGTCAGGACAAGGTCTGGATATTCTTGCACTGGGCAAAGATGCAAATGCAATTTCACCTCCGCAGCATTTGAATTTTTTAAATCCCCGTTCTATTGAAATTCTGTTGGAACAGTGTGGTTTCGAAATGCTGGAAGTGACGACGCCCGGTCAGTTGGACGTTGATATATTGTCTAACAATAAAGAACAGATAAAAGACGGTTTCTGGCGTGCATTTGTTGAATCCGCCTCTGAACAATCCAAGAAAGAAATGCAAGATGTGATCTCTTCTTCTGGTTGGAGCTCACATATGTTAGTCGTCTGTAAAAAGGCAAAGGTGCTATAAAATGAAAATTCTGGCAGTTATACCGGCGCGTATGGGAAGTAGCCGTTTCCCCGGCAAACCTATGGCAAAGATCAACGCTAAACCGATGATCGGCCATGTCTATGAGCGCGTGAAAAGAAATCAACAGCTCACAGAGACTGTAGTGGCAACGTGTGACCTTGAAATCAAGGAATATATCGAGAGTATTGGCGGACGTGCGGTGATGACCAGCGATTGTCATGAACGTTGCTCTGATAGATGTGCCGAAGCTCTCAGGGTTGTTGAAGCTAAGGATGGTTGCAAATATGATATTGTTGTCATGGTTCAGGGAGACGAGCCCATGACTTATCCGGAAATGATCACCCAGTCGCTTGAGCCTTTGATTGAGGAAGCAGATCTCCAAATCGTGAATTTGATGGGTAAAATCAGCAGTGATGCTGAATTTAATGATCGCAACTGTGTCAAGGTTGTCTGTGATGTGAATTCAAATGCGATGTTCTTTTCACGTGAGCCGATCCCGAGTAACTCCAAGACTCAAGCCTGTTATGATACATTTAAGCAGGTGCCGATTATTCCTTTTCGCAGAGATTTCTTGCTGAAATATAACGCAATGACCCCGACGCCTTTGGAAATGATTGAATCTGTTGATATGTTGCGCGTTCTTGAGAATGGCTTGCGGATCAAGATGGTGTTGACTCCGTTTGAAACCCGAGCCGTAGATACACCTGAGGATCTTGAATTGGTTCAATCCTTGATGACAGGTGAAGAGTTTGCCGCATCGTAATTTCATTTTATGGGAAGAACGGCAGGTTCCACCTGTGGATGGTAACTGGTATATATGCTGGAATGGATATGGGGAGAGCGAAAACTCAATTTCACTTCTTAAATATATTGAGGAAAATTCGGAAGAAATAAAGAATCTATATCTGAATTGGATCAGAGATATTGCTCATCATCAGGTTGGAAATAAATCGATTGTTGAACAGTATCAGCTTGTGCCTGGCTTTAGTTTATGGTGGATGTCTCTTCTTGTTGAAAAGAGTATATATAAATCTCCGCACATATTTGATGCTTTGAGGCTTTTGGCGCTAGAGAAAGTCTTTTCTGAGAAGGGTGTAAAATATATTGAATCAAGACTTAGCAATCCTAAAGTAAGCCAGATCATCAAAGATTTATGTGCAAGGAACTCTATTGAATCAAATTTAAAGGGAAGAGTGTCCCTTAATTCTAATCAAAATCTTATTAAAAATGTTCGATATATACTCAGTTTGTTTAAGTACAAGATAAAATTTTTCACATCTAAAAAAAGAAATCATTATAAAGAAGACGGTATTTTCATATGTTCATTTTTTTTTCATCTGAATAAAGAAGCTCTTCAAAAAGGCGAGTTTTCTTCAAATTATTGGCCTTCCTTATCTTCATTGATAAAGGAAAGGGGGGATGTAGAAAACTGGTTACAGATTTTTTATGCTCATTCTTTGGTGTCGACACCAAAGGTTGCTCTTTCATTGTTGGAGAAAATTAATTCTGCAAAATCCAATCCGTCTTGCCATGAGTTTCTCGATAATTTTCTGAGCTTTACTTTGATTTTCAAGGTTCTAGTGACTTTTTTCAAACTGCCAAGATTGAGAAAAGAAGATGTTCTTCCTGCTTTTAAGCCGAAGAGTTCTGAACTGAATTTTTGGCCTCTTTTTGAAGAAGATTGGAAGTCATCGTTTGATGGCCCGGTCGCCTTGGAAAATCTGTTGTGGTTTTACCTGTTTGAACAGGTTATTTCGTCGCTGCCTGAGCAAAAATTAGGGTTATTCCTTTGTGAAAATCAGGCTTGGGAGCGTGCTTTTGCTTTTTTTTGGAAAGACAAGCAATCTGCTCCCTTAATTGGGGTGCCGCATTCGACGATTAGATATTGGGATCTACGATATTTCAATGCCCCGCAAGGGAGTGCAGATCAACAAGGCTATGTCTTGCCTGAAGCAGGTTATTATGCGTTAAACGGTCCTACAGCCATGAAGTATTTTTTGGACCAGTCCTATAACAAGACTAGGTTGCTGGAATGTGAAGCCTTGCGTTTTGGTCATTTGCTCACTCCTGAAAAGTCATCTGATAAGAGGGGAACTCAAATACGAGTTTTGTTATTGGGTGATTATGATGAACATACAACACTTGCCATGCTGAATACTGTCTGCCTCGCCAATAAAAATCTTGGTGAGCGCTATATTTTTAGCTTTAAGCCTCACCCCAATATGGTTATCGATTTGAATCAGTTTGATGGGTTGAATATGAAACCCATAGATGGGGAATTGAGTCATGCGCTGCAAACGCATGATATTATAGTTTCAAGCAATGCGACCAGTGCTGCAGTCGAAGGACTTCTTTATGGCCTTTCAGTTGTTGTTTTTCTGGATGAAAATAATTTGAATTTCAGCCCGCTTCGAGGTGTGAAAGGGGCAAAGTTCATTTCAAGCCCTGGTCAGTTGAGCGATATTCTTGTTTCTTTTACACAGAAGGAAGATATAAAAAAGGATCAGGATATGTTTTATCTGGATGATAAGTTCAAAAGATGGCAATCCATTTTGGCAAAAAAATTTCAGTAAAGATCGTGGAGAGTCATGACAAAATATAAAGTGGGTATTGCGGGGTATGGCGTGGTTGGTAAACGCAGACGCCAATGTATTGATGCACATCCGAATATGAGTGTTGTAGCTGTTTGCGATAAGTCCTTTGAAGGAACAGGCATTTTTAATGATGGCGTAAACTTCTATAAACATTATAAGGAATTGCTGAAGGAAAATCTCGACATTCTTTTTGTCTGTTTGACAAATGATATTGCTGCTGAGGTTACCATTGCCGGCTTGGAAAATGATTTGCATGTCTTTTGTGAAAAGCCACCGGGGCGTGACCTAGACGATATTGCTAGAGTTATTCATACCGAGAAAAAATATCCGCATTTAAAATTGAAGTATGGCTTCAATCATCGATATCACTTGTCTGTACAGGATGCGATAGAGATTGTTCGTTCTGGGCGCCTAGGCAAAGTTATGAACATGAAAGGTGTTTATGGAAAATCAAAAATCATCAGTTTTGATTCAGACTGGCGCACAAAACGGTCCGTATCCGGTGGCGGTATTTTGTTGGATCAGGGCATTCATATGGTTGATCTCATGCGTTTGTTTGCTGGTGAATTCAGTGAAATTTTTAGTTATATTTCAAATGACTATTGGCAGCATGATGTGGAAGATAATGCTTATGCCTTGATGAAATCTGAGTCTGGTGTTATCGCTTTTCTTCATTCAACGGCAACACAGTGGCGTCACCGCTTCAATCTCGACATTACATTGGAAGAGGGCAGTGTGACTTTAGCTGGTATTCTCTCTGGCTCTAAAAGTTACGGCGCTGAGACAATATCGATTATTGAAAAAAGTGAAACTGATAACGGTGATCCTAAAGAAACGATTGTGCGATATAATGAAGACCCATCTTGGCGCGAAGAAATCGAAGACTTCATGGACTGTATCATAAATCAGCGAACGGTTTCTGAAGGGTCGTCACAGGACGCTTGGAAAACCATGGAGCTCGTTTATAAAATTTACTGTGCCGACAAGGAATGGCAACGCAAATACGATCTTGTAAGCGTTTCTTCATTGATGGATGGTATGTATGATGGTTATCAGGAGTGCCTGTTGCAATTTGCAGAGGAAGCGGTTCGGAAGGCTGGTCTTGCTTTGAAAGAGAATATCAACAAGTGGTCTTCAATTGACCGTGAGACAAGCCGAGATATTAAGATAAATGCAGATAAGAAATCTGAAAACTTGATCTTATCTGTTTTGAGTGAAAGTACGAATATTGCGGTCCTTTCTGAAGAGGCTGGCTGGAATAAAGAGAGAGAAAATTTATTATATTGGGTCGTCGACCCTTTAGATGGAACGGTGAATTATGTACAGGGGATTGATTTGTGCTGTGTTTCCATTGCTTTGATGAAAGGGTGGGAGCCTTTGCTCGGTGTGGTTTATGACTTCAACCGTGATGAGATGTTCTCGGGAGTATGTGGGCAGTCTGCTTGGTTAAATGGACAAGAAATCCGAGTTTCGCAAACGAGTTCTCCTGACCGAGCGGTCCTTAATACAGGCTTCCCTGCGAGATCTGATTTTTCAGAGCAAGCAGTTAATACGTTTGTTAAAAATTTAGTTCAATGGCGGAAAGTCAGGATGTTAGGAACAGCAGCTTTATCCTTAAGCTATGTCGCTTGCGGCAAAAGTGATGCTTATCATGAAAAAAATATCATGCTTTGGGATGTCGCAGCCGGCTGTGCGCTGGTTAAAGCTGCCGGTGGCGACGTACATATAAGCGGAGATGATTTCACAGCTCCGGTGGAAATCAAAGCCTCCAACTCCCAATTGATTAATTATCTGAAATGATCATGCAAAATAGAGATAAAAAAGTTGCTGTCACCTCGCGTTCTTTTTCACGCCATCCGATTTTGCGTGCTGAGCTGCAAAAAAGATATGACCACATTAAATTTAATGATGAGGGGGTACGACTTGAAGGTAAAAGTTTGATTGAATATCTCAAAGGCTATGAATTTGCTATTACCGCGCTTGAGAAGTTGACAGATGAGGCCTTTCAATCCTTACCCGACTTAAAGGTGATTGGTAAATACGGTGTTGGCCTGGATATGATCGACCTTGAGGCCATGTCGCGTCATGGTGTGAAAATCGGCTGGACATCTGGTGTTAATAGACGGGCGGTATCCGAGCTGACTTTAACATTGATGTTGATGCTGGTTCGGCGTTTGCCTGAGGCTTTTGCGCAAGTGCAGCAAAACAGTTGGTCCCAGATTGTGGGGCGGCAGCTTTCCCAAATGACGGTTGGCATTGTGGGTTGTGGCAATATCGGTAAAGATCTGGTGAGGTTACTGCAACCGTTTGGTAGCAAAACCCTTGCCTATGATAAGAGAAATTATCAGGAATTTTATCAGGAATATGGGGTCAAGGCAGTTTCGTTTGAGGAGTTGCTGCATGAGAGCGATATTGTCACCTTGCATTTGCCCCTTGATGAAGGAACCAGATTGATCCTAGATCGTGAAAAAATAGGCCTGATGAAGGCGGGCGCAATCTTGATTAATGCGGCGCGCGGTGGATTGATTGATGAGAGCGCTTTATATGAGGCGTTGAAAAATGTTCGTCTTGGGGGCGCCGGGTTTGATGTGTTTGCTGTAGAGCCCCCCGTTGATAATCCTTTGCTTGAGCTCGAAAATGTGATTACTACGCCTCATATCGGGGGAAGTTCCGAAGAGGCTATTCTCGCTATGGGGATGGCGGCTATCGAAGGCTTGGAAAACTATTGTGATCCGATGGTTCTGAAAGAAGAGCTTTAAGCTTCTCCCAATTTTTTGAGGACTTTGGCAGGGACGCCGCCCGCCAGAACATTGGCGGGAATTCTGGAATTTACGACACTGCCCGCAGCAATAATTGAGTTCTCGCCGATTTCACTGCCACTTAAGATGAGGCATTGCATGCCGATCCAGACATTTTTCCCGATGACAATGTCAGTGTCTCTCTCATATGCCATGTTGAACCAGCGTTCCTCTGGCGGCCATTGGGCATGAAAAGGGCTATCGACGATAGTGACATTGGGGGCGATTAATGTGCCACTGCCAATTTGGATGGTTTTACTTCTTGCCGTAATGGAGGTTCCGTTCAGGCCGACCTTGTCTCCGAGAATGATGCGTGCTTGCGGACTTAAAGTGCGCAGCCGTACCGGGCTGTAAAGGGTGGAAGCTGTCGCCCGATTGCTGGATGAAATAAGCTGAATGTTCTTTCCAAGTAAAATATTGCTTTGGCTTTCACGAAATATTTGTGCAGACCCGAAGCATTCGGGCATCGCGTCATAGGACAGCCCATACCAGCGGGCTTTACACCAGAAGGTCATTGTCCCCAATAGTCGGCTTGTCAGCTGATGAAGGTGATAGGACAGCACAACACGTTTATCAGCAGAGAATAAAAAAAGAGGGGCTTTGAATAAGCGAAGGCAGAATCTAATCATGTCGTTATCGCACTTTGGTGCTAAATCTTATATTGGATCAGGGCGAGAGTTGCGTTTACCTTGAACATGGAGTATGTCTTGTCGCAATGTATATTGTATCCGTTTGCGAATAAGGATTATTCGGGAAAGACGTATGTGTAAAGGAATTATATTGTGAATATGCTGGATAAGATATTTGCTGAAAGCCCCCAGCCTGCTGCATTTACCAAGGCATATCTGAAGCATCTGGCGCAATTGTTGGATAAATTGGATGAAGATGCAATTGCAAAATTGATCACTCTTTGTCTGGATGCCCGCCAAGCGGGCAAGCAAATATTCTTTTGCGGAAATGGAGGCAGTGCGGCAACGGCATCGCATTTTGCTAATGATATTGCAATTGGCACACGTTCAAAAGAAAAACCATTTAAGGCCATTAGCTTGACAGATAACATCGCGATTATGACGGCTGTCGCAAATGATTATGGATATGAGCATATTTTCACAAAACAGCTTGAAGTCTTGTTTACGCCCGGTGATTTGGTGGTTGGAATTTCTGCCTCAGGAAATTCAGCAAACGTAGTGAACGCACTTGAGTATGCCAATGATAATCAGGGTATTTCTTTTGCGATAACCGGCTTTGACGGCGGTAAAATGAAAGAAATTTCAGCTCATCATATTCATGTGGAAACTTCAAAGGGAGAGTATGGCCCTGTTGAAGATATTCATATGGTGTTGGATCATTTGGTTGGGAATTTCTTGATGCGTGTTTAATCACGCAGGGGAAGTAAATTGACTTTCGAATTGGGTATTAAAATGCGCGAAATCCGTCTGGGCTCTAGAACCATTAATGCAGATTCTCAGCCTTATATTATTGCAGAAATTGGGGTGAATCACGAAGGGTCAATGGAGACTGCCAAGCGGCTTATTGACCTAGCCAAGGATGGTGGTGCGGATTGCGCCAAGTTTCAAACCTATAAAGCATCAAAAATTGCAGCAAAGAACAGCCCGGCTTATTGGGATACCTCCAAGGAAACCACGACAAGTCAGCACAAGCTGTTCAAGAAGTATGACGGGTTTGGTGAAGCTGAATATGTAGAATTGGCTGAATATTGCAACGCACAGGGTATTGATTTTATATCAACCCCGTTTGACCGGGAAGCGGTTGAGTTTCTGGACCCTTATTTACCGTTTTACAAAATTGCTTCGGCGGACCTGACGAACACACCCCTGTTGCGTCAAATTGCAAAACTTGGGAAGCCGGTTGTGCTTTCTACGGGGGCTTCAACTCTTGAGGAAATCGCTGGGGCGGTTAAAACTTTGGAAGATAATGGCTGCAAAGACTATGCGTTACTGCATTGTGTTTTGAATTACCCTTGTCCTAATGAGAATGCGCAGCTTAATATGATTCAGGGTCTGCAAAAGGCCTTTCCGGATATTTTGATTGGTTATTCAGATCATACTTTGCCGGATGAGCACATGACGGTTTTGACGGCGGCCTGGGCAAAAGGGGCGGTCATTCTTGAGAAGCATTTCACTCACGATAAGTTGCTGCCGGGCAATGATCATTATCATGCTATGAATGTGGCGGATTTGAAGGTTTTTAAATCCATTGTTGAAAAGCTTGCTCCGGCTTTTGGTAAACATGATAAAGAACCTCTCACTTCGGAAGAGCCGGCGAGAGAACATGCTCGACGCAGTATTGTTGTAGAAGGTGACTTACTGGCAGGTTCAGTGATTTCTGAGAGCAATATAACTTATAAACGCCCGGCGCACGGTATTTCGCCTCTTTATTGGGATGATGTAATCGGACGTGTGATCAAGACGGATCTGAAAGACGATCATATTTTACAATGGGATGATCTTGTATGACGGGTTTTCCTACAGCAGGTGAATTTGATCGTTTGATGGAGCGAATTGTTCCGATCACGCGCTCTATTACCGGGGATGGTGTGCGTGAGACACTATCGATCTTGCAAGGAATATCGCCAGGTTTGAGTGTGACTGAATATCCTTCAGGAACACAGGTCTATGATTGGACAATCCCTAAAGAGTGGCGTATTAGAGATGCCTATATTGCCGATATGCAGGGCAATCGCCTTGTTGATTTCAAGGAAAACGGGCTTCATGTCGTCAGTTATAGCACGTCTGTTGATCAGGTGATGACTTTTGAGGAGTTGCAGCCTCATCTTCATACTTTGCCGAATTTGCCTGAGGCTATTCCTTATCGGACAAGTTACTATCGAGAAACATGGGGCTTTTGTTTAAGTCAGAACCAGCTTGCGGAATTTGATCGGAATGCTTCCTATCAGGTTAAAATTGACTCAGAGCATTTTGACGGTTTTCTGACTCTGGCAGAAGAGGTTTTACCCGGGGGTTCTGGAAAGGAATATTTGATTTCAAGTTATTGTTGTCACCCTTGGATGGCAAACGATAATCAGTCCGGTGTAGCAATCGCAACTTTCTTGCATCGTTATTTGAAAGCAAAAAAGGATCGCAAACATAGCTATCGTTTTGTGATCCTCCCTGAAACAATCGGTGCAATTAGCTATTTGAAATATAATGAAAAGGCTATGCAGCAACTTTCTGGTGGCTTTGTCTTGTCTTGTTGTGGTGGACCTGGCCGTCAATCATATAAGCCGACCTTCCTTGGCAATCATGAAATTGACAAAGCGATTCAACTGGCTTTTCGTGATGCGGGTGTTGAACCCTGGCTAAGGCCCTTTGCACCGGATGGCTCCGATGAGCGACAATATTCGATGCCGGCCTTTCGAATTCCCGTTGCGACCATTTCCAAGGATAAATATTACGATTACGATTATTATCATACCTCTCTGGACAATCTTGATTTTGTAACAGGTGAAAATCTTTTGAAAACATTTAACTTGTACAAGTATGCGATTGATATTCTGGAAAGAAATGAAATTTACGTAAATGAAATGCCTTATTGCGAAGCACAACTTGGTAAAAGAGGCTTGTACCCGCAAATGGGAGGGGCGCTGAACCAGAGTCAGGGGAGTGATGATCAGGCACAAGTTTCAGTTGAAAAACAGGTGGATGCTATTACATGGGCGCTCTTTTTAGCGGACGGGACAAATGACCTGATTGAAATTGCACAAAAGTCAGGTCAAGATTTTGAACTGCTGCATTCTGCGATTGGCAAACTGGTCGATGGCGGGTTAATGCGTCTCTCAAGTTCAGAAGGTTTAGCATGTCCGGCATAAGGGTTGCGGTTCCTGTTCGGATGGGATCTTCTCGTTTTCCGGGAAAAATACTTAAAGAAGTTAATGGTCTGCCCTTGTTGGGTTATTTGGTGGCGAGGTTGCGTCAATCTCGTTTGCTGGATGGCTTTGTTATTGCGATTTCTGAAAATGTAGAAAGTGATCCGATTGAGGATTTTTGCCGAAAGTCGGATGTTCCGTTTTATCGGGGCAGTGAAAACGATGTTTTGGGGCGCGTTTATAATGCATTACGTCAGGAAAATGCGGCTGTAGGCGGTTTGGTATATGGGGATTGCCCACTCATTGATCCGCGTATTGTTGATCGGATTATAGCGCAATATCTGGAATTGGATGGTTCAGCTGATTTTGTGAGTAATGACATGACGACTTCATATCCACCGGGTATGGAAGTTGAGATTTTTTCAATGCAGGCATTGGCGCATGCGCAAAAGCAGGTTAATGAACCTCTGTATCGAGAGCATGTGACGCTTTACCTTAGGCAGAATCCAGAAATCTTTAACCTGGTTAACATTCAGGCGGAACCGGTGTTCGATTTTCCTGATTTGGAAATTGAAGTAGATCAAGAAGCTGATTTCCTTGTTATTTCTGAAATTATTAGCCATTTTTCAGGAAGGCTGGACTTTAGTTTAAGAGAGATCATTGAGTTTCTATCGAATAATCCAAGTCTTTCTCAAATGAATTCTACAATTGAACGTAGATGGAAGCAATTTAGAGAGAATTAAGCCTATGTGGGATGTGGCCTAAGATGGGATCTCTTCCTCTTTCCGTCATTATGACCGTTTATAACGGTGAGCGATTCCTGCGTAAAACGCTGGATGCCATCTTTGCGCAAACTTTCTCGGATTTTGAACTTGTTGTAGTGAACAATAGTTGTACGGATGGTACACAGGCTATTCTGGATAGTTATGAGGACTCACGTCTGCGCATCGTTCATCAAACCCTTGCCAAGCCAACTTTTGGGGATGGTATCCGTTTGGCTTATGCTAATGCACGGGGCGAATTCATTGCGGTAAATGATGGCGATGATGTGCCTTTTCCAGAGCGATTTGAAAGACAGGTCGCGGCTCTTCAGGCCGACCCGAAGGTGGCGTTGGTCAGTGGTTTTTATACAGAAATTGATGAGCATAGCCATTATGTGCGCGATTGCACGCCGCCCTGTGAAGTGACAGGGCTGATTGAAACCTACCAATCGGCAAACCCGCTGGCTCATTCGACTTATATGTATCGTAAATCTGTCGCAGATCAGGTCGGGGGCTATGTGGAGAAATACCATTACGGGTCTGATTTTGCACTGGCCATGGCTTTATTGAAAGCGGGCTGGAAAATTACCGTACTGCCGCACAATGTCATGAAAATCCGCATTCACAGTGCACAAGCTTCCCAGGTTGCAGAGCTTAGCGTGATGCGTGCCCGCGAAGCCGTTGAGCTGTTTGGTGAAGCAGCAACCCTGCCCGGCCTGTCAGCCCAAGGGCGTAAGCTCGCGCGAAAGAATGGGGCCAAACGGTTGGTGCAATATGGTTTTGCCCTGTTTGAAGACGCTCAAAGACTGCTTGGGATGGGAAAGTTTATTAAGGCAATGTTCAAAAGTCCGCTTTATGGAACCGGTTATTTCTTGTTCCGTCTGGCCTGTTATGTCGGTTTGATGAAACATCCGGTCTATAATCGCCATCACCCTTGACCCGATGGGTCTAAAGCCTCATAAAACATCAAATTATTATTTGATCGGGAGCCTGAAATGAAAGTCGTCATTTTATGTGGGGGACAGGGGACACGTATTCGCGGAGTGGATGACAGCCTGCCCAAGCCGATGATTCCGGTCGGTCGGTACCCGATCATCTGGCATATCATGCGCACCTATGCTCATTTTAACCATAAGGATTTTGTTCTTTGCCTTGGTTATAAAGGTGATAGCGTCAAGAATTTTTTTCTGAACTATCGTGCCATGGTGTCTGATTTCACGATTGATTTTTCTAATGGACGGGACCTTACTTTCGATAAGGCGCAGGCACCGATTGACTGGAAAGTCACCTGTGCGGAAACTGGCCCGGATACCTTAACCGGCTCACGTATTAAAAAGATTGAACGCTATATCGGTGATGATGAAACCTTCATGCTGACCTACGGGGATGGCGTCAGTGATATTGATCTTGATGCGTTGGTCGATTTCCATAAATCTCATGGTAAAATTCTGACCGTTTCCGGTGTGCGCCCGCCGGGGCGTTTTGGCGAGCTGGAACATGGTGCAGATGGTCAGATCACGGAATTCAACGAAAAGCCACAAGCCTCCGGTGGGCGCATTTCAGGCGGTTATTTTGTCTGTAACCGCAAGATTTTTGACTATCTTGATGCTGCGCGTGATGACGAAACGTTCGAGACCGATCCTATGCGCAATCTGGCGGCCGATGGCGAAATGATGCTCTATACCCATGATGGTTTCTGGCAATGTATGGACACCTATCGTGACTATAAATTGCTGAACGATCTGCTCGAAGAGGGCAATGCCCCCTGGGTCAAGTGGTAAGACGACCCATGGACCTCTCGATTTTTAAAGACAAGCGTGTTCTGGTCACGGGTTCCACTGGTTTTAAAGGAAGCTGGCTCTGTACATGGCTGACTCAGTTGGGCGCGAACGTGTCCGGTTTTGCTTTGGCCCCTAAACCCGATGCACCTTTGTTTGATCAGTTGCGTCTGCGTGATCGTATTGACCAGCATGACGGGGATATCCGTGATCTGGCAACGGTTCAGAAAGTCTTTGATCAGGTTCAGCCCGAAGTGGTGATCCACTTGGCAGCACAGGCGCTGGTGCGTGACAGTTATGACGACCCGAAAACTACGTTTGATACCAACGTGGGCGGGGCAACCAATTTGCTAGAAGCGGTGAAAACGTCTGAAAACCTCAAGGCGCTGGTGTTTATTACATCGGATAAATGCTATCGCAACAAGGAATGGATCTGGGGCTATCGCGAAAATGACGAACTGGGGGGGCATGACCCCTATTCCGGGTCAAAGGCAGCGGCTGAACTGGTCTTTGCCTCTTATCAGGACAGTTTTTTTGCCCATCGGGATGATTTTTTTGCGGTTACCGCACGAGCTGGCAATGTAATTGGTGGCGGAGATTTTTCCGCTAACCGCATTGTGCCGGATTGCATCCGGTCTTTGAAATCCAATCATGAAATTGTGTTGCGCAGCCCGCATGCGACCCGACCATGGCAGCATGTACTGGAACCGCTTTCCGGTTATCTGGTGCTGGCGCGTGAATTGCTGCTAAAGGGTGAAGCCACACAAGGGGCCTGGAACTTTGGGCCGGAGCCGGAAAATGTGCGCACGGTTGAAGAACTGACCCGAAAAGCGATTGATGTCTGGGGTTCTGGCAGTCTGCGTGTGGAAGTGCCTGATCATAAACTGCATGAAGCCAATTTGTTGATGCTGAACATTGACAAGGCGAAAACAAAGCTGAATTGGCACCCGCAATGGGATTTTGAAGCAGCCGTTGAAAACACTGTGAGTTGGTATAAGCGTGTGCATCAGGGCGAAGACCCGATTGCGGTCACCGAAGAACAACTGGCGAACTATCTGGCAGGGACCAAATGATGGATGGGGTGAGCATTACCCCTTTACGTCAAATCCATGACGAACGCGGGGCGGTGTTTCATATGCTGCGCAAGGATGCCCCGCATTTTGCCGATTTTGGTGAGATTTATTTTTCCATTACCAACCCCGGTGTGATCAAGGGCTGGAAAAAGCATACCGAAATGGTCTCCAGTCTTTGCTGCATACAAGGGCAGATCAAGCTTGTTTTGATGGATGAAAGTACGGGTGGGGTTGAAGAAATTCTGCTCGGTGCAGAGGCGGAAAATTATAAACTCGTCACCATTCCTCCCGGTATCTGGACGGCTTTTGCCTGTGTGGGGGATCAACCGGCTATGTTAGCCAATTGTGCTTCTATCCTGCATCGCCCGGATGAAGCGGAAAATCGACCGCTCGACAATCCGCCGTTTCCCTATGTATGGTAGGCCATGAGCGAAAAACAAACTGTCATTATCACCGGGGTCTCCAGCTTTGTCGGCTGTCATTTGGCCAAAGCCTTTGCACGCGATTGGCAGGTGATTGCCGTTATTCGTAAGTCCCAAGGGGACTATGAAGGGATTCGAGCGCAGCGATTGGCGTATATCGCAGAGGATGTGACCTTCAGGACCTGTGACTTGAGTGAGGATGCGGCAGTGCGTGCCTTGGTGGCTGAAATCAAGCCTGCGTTGTGGATTCAGCATGCTGGCTACGCTGAAAATTACGCAAGTCCTGACTATGATCTGGAAAAATCCTTTCAGGTGAATGTTCTGGCCTTGAAACCCTTGTATGAGGCTTTGGCCGAAGTTGGTGGCGATATCATCCTGACCGGCTCAAACGCTGAATACGGCCCCAATGACAAGGCCGATCTGGAAAGCGATGTCTGCTGGCCACAAACGCCTTATGGCCTGTCTAAACTCGCTCAAACCATTGAAGCCAGACGCTTGTCTGCCCTTTACAACGTGCCAACCCGTGTGGCGCGTCTTTATATCCCGGTCGGGCCACTGGATGCACCGGGCAAGCTGATAGACCATGTCATCACCAGTCTCAAGCAGGATAAACCGGTTGACCTGTCGCCTTGTCTGCAAGCTCGTGATTTTCTCTCGGTTATGGATGTGGCTGAGGCCTATCTGAAATTGGCGCAAGATATGAAGCGCACACCGTTTGACCTGTTCAATATCTGTTCAGGACAGGCTGTACAGTTACGCGATCTCCTGATGAATATTTGCGAGATCATGGGAAAACCGGCCAGCCTGTTGAATTTTGGTGCTTTCCCCATGCGAGACGGTGAAGCGATGTTTTCATTTGGTGCCAATGAGAAGGCGCGTACCCATCTTGACGGGTCCCCACAAGACCTCAAATCCATTTTACAGGTGATGATCAATGACTAAAAAGCCGCTGAAAATATGTGTCCTGGCTGAGGCAAATGGTGATCATACCTATGTTCAATGCGCTGTTTTGCGGGATTTTGGCCATGAAGTCACATTGGTTTCGCCCAATAAAGGCAAGTGCCCCGATGGTGTGAAATATATTCCATGTACGGTGGAAAATCCGCGTGGAATATGGGGAAAGTTACGTTGGCTTAAGAAAGTCTACGATGGGGTTCGTCATGTTGAGGCGGATATTTACCATGCGCACTATGCCGCGGAATTAACCACCTGGATGGCCTGGATTTTGCGAAAAAAGCCACTGATGATCAGTTGTTTGGGTGGTGATGTTCTGTTTGATGAGCAGGGTAGCCAAAGTGCATTGCGTCGCTGGTTGACTCGTCGAGCTTTGAAGGACTGTGACTACGTCACCGTTGTTTCTCATTTTTTGGGGAGCGTTGTTCAGAAAATGGGAGTACCGGCCCGTAAAATCGAGCGTGTGATTTGGGGGGTTAACACCGATAAATTTTATAAAATCGAAGGAAATACGTCTTTTCGCGATCGCTGGAATATTTCCCCTAAGGTGCCTTTGATTTTTAGTCCCAGGCAATTCAAACCCTTTTATAATCAGCGCCTAATGGTCGAAGCCTTCGTTAAAGTACTGGAGCGCCAACCGGATGCCGTTTTGGCGATGTCAACCTATAATGAGGATGATGATTTCCGTATTGAAATTGATCAGATGATCGCAGATTTAGGTATTTCTGAGTCCATTCGTTTCATTGATCCGCTTAATCCTCAGGAAATGATGCTGGCTTATAATGGTTCTGATGTCGTGATCAGTCTGCCACCGTCTGATGGCACGCCGGTATCTGTTATGGAATCCATGGTGTGTGGAACACCTGTGGTGATGACAAACCTTGAACGTTTCAAAGAATTCTTCACGCATAAAGAAACGGCCTGGTTTACACCGTTAGAAGTCGATCCGATTGTTGAAGGATTATGCGCTGTTTTGGAAGATTCAGCTCTGAAAGAGCATTTATCGGCAAAGGCAATAGAGCTGATAAAACAGAATGCGGATTTACAGTCGCAAACAACTCTATTAGAACAAATCTGTTACCGTCTTCTGGATAAATAGATTTGTTTTGTTAATGTCTTTTGCTGAATCGAAAATTTTGGTTACAGGTGCCGCCGGATTTATCGGGCGTGCGATCGTTTCTGAATTGGTTCGCCAAGGCGCAGATCCTGTGTGTCTGGATGCCCATGTTCATGCGGTTACAGATCGAAAACAGATTGTTGCTGATCTGTCAGCATCACATTTTGATCTTTCGCTACCCGAACAACCGGATACGATTTTTCATTTTGCAGGCCAAATCTGGGGCTCAACTGAAATAGAATTACAAATACTTGAGAATGTTCTGAAAATCGCTGCAAATGCCGGGACAAAGCGTTTTGTTTATGCATCGACCTGCGCGCTTTATGGGCGCAAGTCTGTCGATGGTCCGGTGTTTGAAGATAGTCCTCTTGAAACTTTATCCCCTTATGGGGAAGGTAAAAAGCGCGGTGAAGAACGTCTACGTGAATATAGCGCACGTTACGATATAGATGTTTCCATTTTGCGCTATTTCAATCCCTATGGGCCGGGTCAGTTTGAAAAAATGGCTGTTCCGAGCATGATGAAAAAAGCGAAGTCGGGAAAACCTATTGAGATTTTTGGTGATGGCAGTCAGATGCGTGATTTCATTTTTATTGACGATCTGGCGCGCGCAACGCTTGGAGCCTGTGCCGCGGTCAAAGGCTATGAGATTTTGAATGTCGGTTCCGGACAGGGTATCAGTATTCTGGAGCTGGCCCGTGAAATCATTGATCTGTGCCAATCACCATCTGAAATTTGCCACCTTGAGGTGCCACTTGATCGCCAGAACCTTGAAGTGGTTTACAGAGTTGCGGATATTACAAAGCTGCAAGCCTTGTGCAACTGGTCTGCACAAGTTCCATTGCGTGACGGATTGGCCCGTCTCTGTGTGTTAGGGTAGGTGTCGGATGTGCGGTCTTGTGGCACTAATCACTGCAAAGGGAAACCTCAAACCTGAATATCTGGCAGCTATGTGCCAGACGATTGCACATCGCGGGCCGGATGGTGAAGGTTTTGTGCTTTTCAATCACACAGATACTTTTGTCATGCAACGAGGTAATTTGCATGACGTAGAAGGTGCCGTTGTTGGTTTTGGTCATCGCCGCCTTTCAATCGTGGATGTTAGCAACAATGGCCATCAGCCTATGAGTGATCCTGAGGGGCGTTATTGGATCACCTATAATGGTGAAATCTATAATTTTGAAGAAATTCGTCGTGAACTGATGGGAAAAGGCTATCAGTTCAGAACCCTAAGTGACACGGAAGTTATTCTGGCTGCCTGGAAAGAATGGGGTCGTCTGTGTCTTGAGAAATTCAACGGCATGTTTGCTTTTGTTCTTTATGATCGCAAGGAAAACAGGGTTCATGCTGTGCGTGATCGTTTTGGGGTGAAGCCGCTTTATATCTGGCACGGTCCCAACGGCCTGCTGGCGTTTGCTTCTGAAATCAAGGCCTTCAGTGTTTTACCGGATTGGACTGCCAACCTTGATACCCAACAGGCCTATGACTTCCTTGTCTGGGGGTTGAGCGATCATACTCGCCATACTTTTTTTGCAAAGGTTGAACAAGTTGAACCGGGCCATTTGGTCGAATTTTCACCGGGGGAAGAGCCTCAGTTTTTGCGATGGTATCAGGTTAAACCCAGTTCCTTTGTGCCGCAAGATTTCAGTCAGGCTAGCGAACAATTTGCCGATTTGTTTATGAAATCGGTGAAGCTGCGCCTGCGTGCCGATGTTCCGGTCGGAACAGCTCTTTCGGGTGGACTTGATTCGTCTTCAATTGTTTGTGCGGTTCATCGTTTGCGCGAACAGGGAGCGGACGTGTCGCGCCATGCCTTTTCTGCACGCTCTGCTTACAAGGATTTTGACGAAGGCAGTTATATGCAGGCCGTGGTGGAACGCACAGGGGTGGATCACCATGAAACATGGCCGGATGCGGACGGTTTTTTGCAGGATGTGGAAAAACTGGTCTGGCATCATGATGAACCGTTCAGCTCCGCCAGCATTTACGCTGAATGGAAGGTTTTTGAGGCTGTTGCCAAAACAGATGTCAAGGTAACGTTGGATGGACATGGGGCAGATGAAACCCTTTTGGGTTACACCGCTTTCATTGGGCCGCATCTCGCCCATTTGATCCGTAAGGGGAAAATTTCAGAATTCAAACAAGAATGGGTGGCCCAGAGAGCCATGCATGGTCGCTCATCGGGATGGATGGGGGCAATGGTAGCTGATGAACTGCTGCCCTCTTGCGCTAGATCTCTGCTGCGAAAGTTGACAGGACGCACCCATCCGAAACCGGAGTGGATTGATTTGTCACATCTTGAAGCTCAAACGGTTGATCCCAGCTTGAAATTGGAAGGCAAAGGCAACGGTGTTCAGGCTGCGTCTTTGGCACAATTGTCGGCGAGCAGTTTGCCGATGCAGCTGAAATGGGCGGATCGGGATTCCATGGCCCATTCCATTGAAAGCCGTGAACCCTTTTTGGATCACCAGCTGGTGGAATTTATTTTAGGGGCTGAAACATCCCATAAGCTGCATCTTGGCGTGAGCAAGCGTATGTTGCGCGAGGGCCTTTCGGACCTTCTTCCCGAAAAAATTTCGCAACGCCGTGATAAGATGGGGTTTGTGACACCTGAGGAACTTTGGGTCACTAAGGACCGGCCAGTAGATTTTAGCAACCGGATCGAACAGGCCATTGAATTTTCTCATGGGCTTTTAACCAAGGATGCCCTAAATTTGGTGCAGGCTGTATGTCAGGGGAAAATGCCATTTCATACAAGGTTGATCCGAATGCTGACGTTCGGGTTATGGATGAAACGCTTCGGTGTGTAGGGATAGCGATATGATTTCGATTGTTGATTACGGTGCCGGTAATCTGGGCTCCATCGTTAATATGTTGTGTTATATCGGGGTAGACAGTGAAATTATCAATGATCCACAACGGATATTATCAGCGGAAAAATTGATTCTGCCGGGCGTTGGAGCTTTTGCCAAAGCCATGGACCAATTGCATTCTCGTGGATTTGTGAATCCTCTCAATGAGGTTGTTCTTCAAAAGAGCACACCTGTTCTTGGCATATGTCTGGGCATGCAGTTACTGTGCGATGGAAGCGAAGAAGGTGATGCACAAGGGGTGGGACTTGGCTGGATCAAGGGTACGGCCAAAAAATTTGATACCAGCAGATGTGAGACCCGATTGCGTATTCCCCATATGGGCTGGAAGGAACTGGATGTAATCCGTCCCAGCCGTATTTTTGGAAAAACGCAAGATTGTCAGCGTTTTTATTTTGTCCATTCCTACCATATGGTTTGTGAAGAAGAGTGCGATGTTGTTGGGCAGGCGACATATGGTTATCCCTTTACAGCAACTGTGGAAAAAGACCATATTTTCGGAGCCCAGTTTCATCCGGAAAAGAGCCACCGTTTCGGTATGAAAATCCTCGAAAATTTTGCCAAGGTCGTATGAAGATGCTTACTACGCGTGTTCTGCCCTGTTTGTTGCTTCAGGAAGGCGGTCTTGTCAAAACCGTTAAGTTCAAAAAGCCGTCTTATGTGGGTGATCCGATCAATGCCGTAAAGATTTTCAATAAAAAAGAAGTCGATGAACTGGTCATTTTGGATATTGAAGCTAGCAGTTTTGGTCGCGGTCCCGATTTTGACATGATCGGCGATATTGTGACGGAAGCGTTCATGCCGTTGGCCTATGGCGGCGGGATTTCTTCCGTTGAACAGGCTCATAAACTGTTCAGTCTCGGTATTGAGAAGGTTGTCATCAATACGGCATTGGACGGCAATATTGGTTTGTTGCGGGAATTGGCTGAAATTTTTGGATCGCAGGCTGTTGTAGCTGCCTTGGATGTGAAAAAGGGGATGTTCAAGGGATATGAAGCCTATACCCTGAATGGTACGAAAGCCGTAAAAAGCGATATTGTCGCCTTTGTCCGTAAACTGGAAGAAAATGGTGCTGGCGAAATCTTTCTGACGGCAATTGACCGGGAAGGAACAATGGGGGGCTATGACGTGAAACTGATCAAACAGGTTAGTGATGCGGTCGATATTCCCGTTGTCGCTAATGGCGGGGCGAAAACGCCGGATGATTTTGTGCAGGCTGTTGAGGCCGGGGCATCCGCTGTTGCAGCCGGGGCAATGTTTGTTTATCACGGTCCGCACCGTGCCGTTCTTATATCCTATCCCGATCGTCCGACCTTGGAGAGTATGCTTCCATGACCTATCAGGTTTGTACAACATGTGTAATGGATACGACAGACCCCGCGATTACATTTGATGATCACGGGGTGTGCAATCATTGCCGCGATGCTTTGCCAAAGATCGAAAAAATCCGTTTGAGCCCACAAGAATCACAAGTTCGACTTGAAGCGCTGGCTCAACAGATTAAGGCAGATTCCAAGGGATGCAGTTATGATGCGGTGGTCGGCATGTCTGGTGGGGTCGACTCATCCTATGTCGCCTGGCTTGCCCATAAATTAGATTTACGTGTATTGGCAGTCCATTTTGATAATGGCTGGAATGCTGAAATTGCGGTGGCTAATATTGAATCTGTTGTCAATACCTGTGGGTTCGATCTGGAAACCTATGTGATCGATTGGCCGGAATTTCGTGACTTGCAACGTGCTTTTATTAAGGCCGGTGTTGTGGATATCGAAATGTTGTCTGATCATGCCATTATGGCGGCCATGTTTGATCTGGCAAAGCGTCATAATGTGAAATACGTCCTGTCAGGGACGAATATTGCAACAGAACATGGTATGCCAAGGTCATGGGTTTGGAATAAACAGGACCTGACCAATATCATTGATATTCAGAAACGTTTTGGCGATAAACGCCTCAAGTCCTTTCCGACAATGGGATTGTTAAAAAGTATTGTGAAGCGTTACTTGGGTCTTGGCTTTAAGTTTGTGGAAATTCTGGATCTTGTGAATTTCCGCAAAAACGATGCGATGGCTGAATTAAAGCAAGAAACGGGCTGGCAATACTATGGCGGCAAACATTATGAGTCGACTTTTACCAAGTTCTATCAGACTTATATCCTGCCGCAGAAATTCAATATAGATAAACGCAAGGTGCATTTGTCAGCTTTGATCCGTAATCATGAAATAGACCGCGAAGAAGCGTTATCCGAACTTTCCGAACCTCTTTATGAACTGGATGAATTACGCCGTGACAAAGCTTATGTATTGAAGAAGCTTGGGTTTACTGAAGATGAATTCGATGCGATTATGAAACAATCACCTGTGAGGCACGACTTTTATAAGTCAGATATTAAACTTCGTGATTTTTTGAAGAATTTGTCACGGAAATTTGGGCATTAGATTGTGACTAGACTTATTTATCTAAGTCCGGAGCCGGAACGCCAAGGCCATGCTTCCTACACGCATGTTCATGAGATCATCAATAATCTCAGGAAGCTGGGCTGGCAGGTGGATCCTTACTGTCCGCGCTATGATGAAAAAGCCTTGCCCGGTGCGATTACGCGGCTGAAAGAAATTGGTAAAACCCTGTGGCGCGCGATGTGCGCGGGGCGACCGGATGCCTATTACATGCGTTGGCATTTTGCGGCCTGGCCGCTGGCGTTTTGGGCAAAAATTCGCTCTGTTCCGTTGGTGATTGAAGTCAATGGGCCGGTGGATGACCTGTTCATTGCCTGGCCTATTACACGAAAAGCTAAAGGGCTTTTTCGCTGGTTGATGGAAAGCCAGTTACGCTGGGCTGCTGCACTTGTTCCGGTAACGAACGGATTAGCGGATGTCTGTGCAAAGGTGGTGGGGTCACAGAAAAAAATGGCCGTGATTCCCAACGGAGCGAATACGGACCAGTTTTGCCCCGAAGCCGCCGCGCAGGAAAATGACTATACCCGTCAGCTGCCTGAAAACTATGCCATCTTTTTTGGCACCATGGCGGCCTGGCAGGGTATTCGCACGGTATTGGCGGCGACACAGGAAAAAGAGTGGCCGAGCGATCTTCACCTCTGTCTGGCTGGTGATGGGGCAGAACGTTCCCATGTGGAAGACATGGCCAAGGCGCACCCGGAACGCATCACCTATCTCGGGCGCATCCCTTATGATACGCTGCCTTCCTTGGTGGCACGGGCCAAAACCAGTTTTATCTGTACGGAAAATTTGGAAGGCCGTGGCTCCAGTGGTCTGGCGCCATTGAAACTTTTTGAAAGTCTGGCCTGCGGTCTGGCGGTGATTGCCACTGACATGCCCTTTCAGTCCGATGTTGTCAGGAACGGGCAATGCGGATACATTGTCGCGGCGGGAAAACCGGGTGACTTGGCAAAAAGGGTTGCCAACCTGATGGCGGCCGATGAAGAACGGAGCCGAATGGGGCAACGCGCCAGAGATGTGGCGCTCAAGGAACATTCCTGGTATGCGCGCGCAAAAGATACTCATGACCTCTTGAAAGAAGCTGTGAAAAAATGAAGCAATATGCATTGATTGGGGCCGCTGGTTACATTGCTCCGCGCCATATGAAAGCGATCAAGGAAACTGGCGGTGATCTGGTCGCGGCTCTGGATACCAGCGATAGTGTTGGTGTGATTGACAGTCATTTTCCCGATGCGCGTTTTTTCACAGAATTTGAGCGCTTTGATCGTCATATCGACAAGATTTCACGACAGGGCAATGGGCTGGATTATGTCAGTATCTGTTCACCCAATTATCTACATGATGCCCATTGCCGTTTCGGCCTGCGTGCCGGGGCCGATGTGATCTGTGAAAAACCATTGGTCCTGAACCCGTGGAATCTGGATGGGTTGGCTGAGATGGAACGCCATACCGGCAAGAAGGTCTATAACATCCTGCAACTGCGCTTGCATGATGCCATCATCAAACTGAAAGAAAAGATCGATAACACCCCGAAGGATCATATCTTCGATGTGGATCTGACCTATATCACCTCACGCGGCGGCTGGTACCATGTCTCCTGGAAGGGTGATCAAACCAAATCCGGCGGGATTGCCACCAACATCGGCGTGCATTTTTATGACATGCTGGCTTTTGTTTTCGGGAGCTTGAAGTCCAGCGTGGTTCATTTGCGTAGCGAGAAACATTCAGCCGGTTATCTGGAATTTGAACGTGCGCGCGTGCGCTGGTTCCTGTCTGTGGACCGTCATGACCTGCCGTCCCATACACCTGAAGGTCAAACAACTTATCGCTCCATTACAGTGGATGGTCATGAAGTGGAATTTTCCGGCGGCTTTACCGACCTGCATAGCCTGTCCTATCAGGATATTCTTAATGGGGGCGGTTTCGGTATTGAAGACGTGCGCCCAGCTATTGAACTGGTCTCCACAATTCGCACAGCGGAACTGGAACCAGTCAAAGGGGAACACCACCCCTTTGTCCTTGATAAATGAGGGGGAAATGAGTATGGGGCAGGCACCGGATTTTAAAGGCGTTCGTATTCATGAAAGTGCTTATGTGGATGAGCCGTGCGAGATTGGTGAAGGTACGAAAATTTGGCATTTTTCCCATGTCTTGGCTCATACTAAAATCGGTAAAAACTGTGTTTTGGGTCAAAATGTAGTGGCTGGCCCACAGGTGGAAATTGGCAATAATTGCAAAATTCAGAACAATGTCAGCGTCTATAAGGGCGTTGTTCTGGAAGATGGCGTTTTTTGTGGGCCATCTTGTGTTTTTACCAACGTCAATAATCCGCGCGCCGAGATTGAACGCAAGGATGAGTTCCGCCTGACGCGCGTCAAACGTGGCGCGACCATCGGGGCTAATGCGACCATCGTATGTGGGGCAACGCTGGGTGAATATTGCTTTATTGCGGCCGGGGCCGTGGTGGCTGATGATGTGCCCGCTTACGCTTTGATGGCCGGTGTACCTGCCAAACGCATCGGCTGGATGAGCAAGGCCGGTGGCAAGCTGGACGGTGATCTTGTCTGTCCGATTGAAGGCACGCACTATCGTGAAACCGAAGACGGTTTGCTGGAAGAGGTCTAACCATGGGTATTCCTTTTATTGATTTGCAGGCGCAACGTCTTCGTCTTGGGGACCGTATTAATCAGGCGATTGAGAAGGTTCTGGCACGCGGGGATTTCATTCAGGGGCAGGCTGTAAAAGATTTTGAACGTGAATTAGGTGATTTTGTTGGTAATCCTCATGTGGTCAGTTGTGCCAATGGAACCGATGCACTGACATTGGTGGCCATGGCGGAAAATCTTGGCCCGGGGGATGCGGTTTTTGTACCGGCTTTTACTTTTGTTGCGACAGCGGAAGCATTTTTATTGCTAGGAATTACCCCGTTTTTTGTCGATATCCTGCCCGATACCTACAATATGGACCCGGAGAGCCTGAAACAGGCGATTGTGGAAGCAAGGGCAGTCGGGCTGAGGCCTAAAATGGTTGTTGCGGTTGATCTGTTTGGTCAGGCTGCGGATTATCCGGCTCTCGGTATTATCGCACAGGACAATGATCTGATTTTGTTGGCGGATGCTGCACAGTCATTGGGGGGGGCAATTAAGAGCAAACGGGTTGGTACTTTAGCCGATTATACCACAACCAGCTTTTTTCCGGCCAAGCCGCTGGGTTGTTACGGCGATGGCGGTGCGGTTTTTGCCCCTGATGAAGAAAAGGCCGCCCTAGTGCGTTCTCTGGCGCAACATGGCAAGGGGAGCGAAAAATATGATAACGTACGCATTGGGTTGAACAGTCGTCTTGATAGCCTGCAAGCCGCCATATTGTCTGAGAAATTGAAAGTTTTTGCCGAAGAAATGGACATGCGCCAAAAAGTCGCGGCAAGCTACACGCAGGCTCTGCATAATCTGGTAACCACCCCTTATGTGAAAGAGGGCTATGTCTCGGCCTGGGCGCAATATACCCTGCGTCTGGAAAACCGTGAAGGCCTGAAAGGTTATCTTGGTCAAAAAGGTGTGCCGACAGCCGTTTATTATCCTCTTCCCTTGAACAAACAAAGCGGTTATTGCAGTAATCCTGTCGTTAGCAGCGGCGTTGCGGTTTCTGAAAGCAGTGCGCAAACAGTTCTCAGTTTGCCCATGCATCCTTACTTGGAAGAAGGGGTGCAAGATGTCATAATCGCCCATATTCAAGAGTTTATGGGCTAGGACTTTATCATGACCGAGACGATGTATGTTGCTGTCATTATCCCGTCTTACAAGGTGACCCGCCACATTGCAGAGGTGATTGCAGCCATCGGCCCTGAAGTGCATAGCATTTATGTGGTGGATGATAAATGTCCAGACAACAGCGGAAAGTTTGTTGAACAAAACGTCAAGGATGCCCGGGTCAAGGTGCTGTATCATGAGGTCAACAAGGGGGTTGGTGGG
Organism: Terasakiella sp.; assembly: GCA_050297075.1. Taxonomy (GTDB): domain Bacteria; phylum Pseudomonadota; class Alphaproteobacteria; order Rhodospirillales; family Terasakiellaceae; genus Terasakiella. The sequence goes on along the minus strand of JBNKSC010000024.1, from coordinate 497,024 downwards.
GCAACCCTGAGCGGCATGCAGCAGGCCGTAGTCGATGGAGCCGACATTCTGGTCAAGCTGGATGGAGATGGGCAGATGGACCCTTCCCTGATTCCGGCTTTTATCGGGCCGATTATGGAAGGGCAGGCAGACTGCACCAAAGGCAACCGTTTTTTTTCCATTGAAACGGTTAAATCCATGCCGAAGGTGCGTTTGTTAGGTAATGCGGGTCTTTCGTTTATGGCGAAACTCTCAACCGGGTATTGGCATATTTTTGACCCCAATAACGGGTTTATTGCGGTCCACGCCAAGGCGGTTGAAATGCTGCCTTGTGAGAAAATTGCTTCGCGTTATTTCTTTGAAACCGATTTTCTTTTTCGCCTGAACACCATTCAGGCGGTGGTTGTGGAAGTGCCCATGCTGGCTGTTTATGGTGATGAAGAAAGCAACCTGCATGCCGGGCGGGAAATCACCCGTTTTGCCATTGGTCATTTGAGAAATTTTTTGAAGCGGATTTTCTATACCTATTATCTGCGTAACTTTTCTGTCGCCTCCCTTGAAATTATCATTGCTTTGATCGGTTTGGGGTTTGGTCTGTGGTATGGCATGAGCGAATGGGTTGAATCCAACCGAAGCGGCGTGCCTGCGACACCGGGAACCATTATGCTTGCCGCGTTGCCGATTATCATCGGGATGCAATCCCTGATTGCCTTTTTGAATTTCGATATGCTCAGTGTGCCTAAAGAGCCGTTGCACCTGCGCATGAAAGATTGGGCAAATCACCTTTCAAGTCTGACAAAAGGTAAATAGCTTTCCTTTTACAAAGGTGAATAAAACTTGAGGGTTGTGCGTTTTTTTTGATATAAGCGCAGGTGAGCGACCGCTATTCATAGAGTAAAGTTTCGATCCATGAAAATTTGTTTGATCCGCCCGCCGATTCTCTGCCCAAAAAGTCATCCCATTGTGCAGATGACACCGCCGATTGGTCTGGCCTATGTGGCCGGGTCTTTGAAAGAAGCTGGGTATGAAGTCAACGTGATTGACGGGCTGGCGGAAAGTTTCGAAACACGTCACGACTGGGGGACGGATTGCTTTTTATATGGTCTTTCGCTGGAACAGGTTCTGGATGCGATTGAACCGGATACGGATGTGGTTGGGGTTTCAGCCGCTTTTTCGTTTGAATGGCCGGTTTGCCGTGAATTGATCAAACAAATTCGGGGACGTTTCCCCAATGTTCGTTTGATTGGTGGCGGGGAACATATTACCGCCATGCCGGAACTTTCCATGGAGGAATCACCCTTGGATGCCGGGGTTTTGGGTGAAGGTGAGGAAGTCACAGTTAATCTGGTGCGCGCTTTTGAAAATGGCGAAAGCGACCTGAAAGGGATTAACGGCATTATTTATCGCACTGGTGATGGTGAGTTGGTGCGTACCGAACGCCACAGCCGTATTCGTGAACTGGATGATATCGCCCGCCCGGCTTGGGAATCTCTGCCCATCAAGGCGTATCTGGATCGTGGGTTCGGTTTTGGGGTAACGCGGGGACGTTCCATGCCGGTGATTGCCTCACGGGGCTGTCCTTACCAGTGTACCTTCTGCTCGAACCCGAAAATGTGGACAACGCGCTGGGTGGTGCGCAGTGTGGATAATATGCTGGATGAACTGGAATATTATCAAAAGACATACGGTGCACAGAACTTTGATTTCTATGATCTGACAGCAATTGTGAAAAAAGCCTGGATTGTTGAGTTTTGTAACAAGATTGAAGAACGTGGCATGAAATTTACCTGGCAGCTGCCCAGTGGAACTCGTTCTGAAGCCATTGATGAAGAAGTGGCCCAATTGCTCTACAAATCCGGATGTCGCAACTTGTCCTATTCACCGGAAAGCGGTTCACCGACTGTGCTGACGCGGATCAAGAAAAAGATCAAAACGGAATCCATGCTGGATTCTTTGCGTTCCACAGTAGGTGCAGGGATGAATATCAAGCTGAACATTATGTTTGGTTTCCCCGGTGAGACCTATAAGGAAATTCGTGAATCCATGAAGTTCATTGCCCAGATGGCCTGGGCCGGGGGGCATGACCTGAGTATATGGGCCTTTTCTCCCTATCCGGGGTCTGAATTGTTTGATCAGTTGTATCAGGAAGGCAAAATCAAAATGGATGATGCCTATTATGATGATTTGCGTTCCTATTCGGATATGTCGCGTTGTAAGTCGTTTAGTGAACATATCGATAATAAAACCCTGATGCGTCTGCGCTGGCTGGGAACTGTGCTGTTTTACGGCGTGGGATGGTTGCGCCGCCCCTGGCGCCCGTTCCGCATGTTGTGGAATGGTTATACAGGGCGTCATGAAAGCCGCTCCGATCTCATGGTGACTTCCATGTTGCGCCGGATGAAGCTGGGTAAGAAATCGAACAAGACCGTCTGAAATCAAGAAGAACAGAGTATCCGTTAAATGTGTGGAATTTTCGGCCTGATCGTTAATGAAAAGGCACAGTGTCGTGCGGACACCTATGAAGAATCTTTAAAACTTCTCTTTCGTTTATCCGAATTTCGCGGCAGGGAGGCCTCCGGTCTTGCATTGGCCGGGGCGCAAGATATTTCTATTTTTAAACGCCCGTTTACGCCGTCTGTCATGCAGGCCAGTGATGATTTCAAAGCATATTTGACGGATTATTTTTCAGACCGGTGTCTGGATAGACTAATTGTAAAGCCCCTGTCTGCTATTGGCCATTCGCGCCTTGTGACCAATGGGACGCAGAGTGAACAACAGAATAACCAACCCGCGATTGGTGGACAGGTTAGCGGTGTTCATAATGGTATTGTTGCTAATGTGAATGATATTGTTGCCCAAACAGATGGCATTGAGCATGAATCAGACCTTGATAGTGAGGTACTTTTTAAGCTGATTGACCAAGGGTTACAAAACGACCCTGTTAACGTTGGGAAATCTGTTGCAACGGCTTATGAAAAACTGGAAGGGGCGGCATCAATCGCGTTTTATCGCACCGGGATAGATGCGCTGACTTTGGCAACAAATACCGGGTCACTTTATTATGCAAATAACCCGGAACAAGGGTGGTTTATTTTTGCCTCAGAACGCCATTTTGTCGAAACTTTTTTAAAGAAAGCGCCTGCTGCAAATATGCATAAAGGTGTGGTTAAACAGTTGAAGGCAGGAACACTGGCAACCGTTCCTTTTGCAACATTGACAATAGCACCGGCTTCTTTTGCTGATGCGGGGCAAGTTATTTACGATGCTTCTTTTTCTTCAAATGGACATACATGTAAAGGCCATATTCATGATCGTTCGTTGAATGATATTGAATATAAACGCTGTACCCGCTGTATTTTGCCTCATACCTATCCCTTTATCGAATTTGATGAAGAAGGGGTGTGTAATTATTGCAATCATTTCGAACAACAGCAGTTTCTGGGTAAAGAAGCCTTAAACCGCCGTCTGGAACCTTATCGTAGTTCAACAGGGGAACCGGATTGTATTCTTGCCCTGTCCGGGGGGCGTGACAGTTGCTATGGCTTGCATTATTTAGCAACAGAAATGGAAATGAACCCGATTGCCTATACATATGATTGGGGTTTGGTAACGGATTTGGCCCGGCGTAATCAGGCGCGTATGTGTGGCAAGCTGGGGCTGGAACATATTATTCGCGCAGATGATATTCCAACCAAAAGACGTTATATCCGGCGCAATATCGAGGCTTGGTGCAAGCGTCCTAATTTGGGCATGGTGCCGATTTTTATGGCCGGCGATAAAATGTTTTTCCATTGGGCGCGCGAAGTCCGCAAGGAAACCGGGATTGAAACCGTTATTTTCTGCTCAGGTAATGAGCTGGAACGTTGTGAGTTTAAGGTCGGGTTCACCGGGATCGGTGATTTGGCCGTTACTGAGGTGCTCTATCAATATCCGCTGTGGAATAAAATCCGCATGGGGTTATGGTATGCCAAGGAATATGCCTTGAACCCGGCCTATTTCAATGAATCCCTTTGGGATAGCCTTTTTTCATTTTATTCAACATTTATTGCCAAAGAAGATTTTATCCATCTCTATCATTATATTCCGTGGAATGAGCAGGTGATCGATTCAACTTTGCTTAACGAATATAACTGGGAAAAAGGGTCTGAGTCAGACAATACATGGCGTGTGGGCGATGGATATACTTCGTTTATCAATCTAATTTATTTCACCGTGGCCGGTTTTTCGGAATATGATACGTTCCGTTCCAATCAGATTCGTGCGGGATTGATTACGCGTGAAGAAGGGTTGAAGATGGCAATGGAAGACAATGTGCCCAAAATGGACGCCTTGGAGGAATTTGCACGTGTCATCGGGTTTAATCTGGATGAGGTTCTCATTAAAATCGACAGCATCCCAAAACTAAGGTGAATGCAAGGGAGCCGCGATGACATTGGATCGCAAATTTTGGGATGATACGGTCTGGAATTATGGTTCCTTTGCTGTTGTTGCTGCATCTGGGTTATGCATCAACTTCATTATTGCTGCGCAAATGGGCAGCGAGGCACTCGGGGTTTTTAACCAAACCTACGCTGTTTACGTAATCGCAGCGCAAGTTGCTTCCATGGCTGTGCATGATTCAGCCCAGAAACATGTTTCCGAACATCGCCAAGATGAGGAAAAATGCCGGGTGTTGTCTGCTGCGGCAATTTTGCATTCCCTTGTAACTGGCGGATTGATTGCTGGTCTGATTTTTATGGTGCACCCTCTTATGGGGCGTTTTCTTGACAGTCAGGCAACGGCAACGGGGATTGCATATGCAGCACCGGGACTGGCTTTTTTTGCCGTTAATAAAACATTTCTAGGCATTCTCAATGGGCAACGCAAAATGCGTCTTTATGCCATTGGTCAAGCTATTCGGGCATTCGGAATTTTAGCGGTTAGTTTGTTGGTTGCGTTGACAGGAAAAGAAGCAGCCGTGTTGGGCCTATGTTTTACCCTGACTGAAATTGTTTTATTGCCTTATTTAATCATTGTTGCCTTACCCAAGAAAGTCAGTTGGCGTTTTGAAGGGGATTTGAAAGATTGGACGAAACTGCATTTTTCGTTTGGTTCAAGGGCATTTGTGAACGGGTTCTTAGCGGAAGCATACGTGCGGGTTGATATTTTAATGCTGGGGCTGTTTCTCAGTGATGAGAAGGTTGGGGTATACAGTTTTGCCGCCATGTTTATCGAAGGCCTGTTTCAGGTTGCTGTTGTTGTACGCACGATTTCGAACCCTGTGTTTGTTGGTTTGTTATCACCACTAGATAAAAAAGGGTTTTCCCGTTTTGCCAGGCGTGTGGCAGGGGTCAGCTTTTTAATGAGCGCAACAGTGGCAACGGTCTTATTGCTTGTTTTTCCTTATTTCAACATTGTGTTTGATCCTGTAATGATTGAGCAGGGCTATCCGATTCTTGTGGTTCTTGCATTTGGGGTTATGTTTTTTTCCTTTTTTATTCCGTGTGATCATGTGTTGTTGCAAGCGGGGCATCCGGGTGGGCAAAGCCTGATGATGAGTTTGAATATCATGCTAAATGTTGTGTTGAATTTCTTTTTCATTCCGCAATATGGGTTGATGGGGGCGGCTTTTGCCACAGCATGTGCATTCGTTGGATCAGGGGTTGTTTTAAATTTGGCAGTATGGCGCGCCTTGGGGTTAAGAGGCGGGCTTTTTTTTTCAAAAGAATAATGGGCTGTTTTTGTTCGAAGATATTGATTTTTAGGGGATTTAAAGTTGAACAAATTAGGGGTGAATTTTTCCTTACAGGAAGAAAGGCAACAAATTTCAAGACGCAGTTATGCTCTTGCAGCTTTTGTATGTGTGGTTGCTGCGTTGGTGATTTTTTTAACGAAAACAGCACCGCGACTTCCCTATGCCGATGAATTTGAATATCTCGGTTATGCTTTGGGGCTTTATAAGTTTGGTGTGTTTGGTCAGGTGGTTGATCCTGCTATTGCGCCACAGGCGAGCATGTTCTTTCCGCCGGTCATTCCCTATTTTTATGCCTTTTTTATGTATTTGAGTGATACTTTTGTGCAGACGTTTGAATGTGCGCTTCAACATACTCAGCCCGGTGCAACAGGCAGTTTTACAACGGATGGTTCTGTCTGCACCCCTCAATATGGGCCGGTACTTTATGTGCAGGCAATGTTATCTGGTTTAACAATCTTTTTTGTCTGGGCCTGTGCTGCGCGGATTAGTGGTTCGGTGAAAATTGCCTCCTTTGCTGCTGTTTTGGCCTTACTGACAAAAGACAGCTATCAATATGCCAATTATTTTCTGACCGAAAATATAACTTTGTTTTTAAGTGCGGCTTTTGGATGGTCCCTACTGTGTGTCTGGCAGGAAAAAACGGTGAAACGCGCGCTGATTTGCGCCGTTGTTTTTGGATTTCTTGTTTTAACCCGGGCAGGTTGGAATTATGCCTTACTGGTGATTGTACCTGTTTTCCTTTTGATGGCCGGGTTGAAATGGAAAAAACAAGGCTTGAGCGCTTTTTTGCCTTTGGGCGTTTTTGTGGTTGGCTTTACGGTGATCCTATCACCTTGGCTTGTTCGCAACTGGGTCACGTTTGACAAATCGGCTTTGACAGCCAGTTATGGGGATAAAATATTGTCGCACCGCCTGCCCTATAACAGGATGACAGGGGATGAAATGTTGGCGGCCTATGTGTATTGGCTACCGGATTTTGGTGATGATCTGGCGGCTAAACTTTTCTCAAAGGAAAGTTATGAGCGTCTGGATTTTGGGTCGAAAAACGGGTTTTATCAGGGCACGCGCTATGACATGTTGCGCGACATTGATGAAAAGCGTGGGTCGCAGGATCGTTACAGTTATATGCTGGAACATGAAGTGCTGGGCAATTTGGGGAAACATGTTGCTGTAACTATGGCAATGGTCTGGCGCGGTATGTTTATTGGCAAATACTGGGGGCTTGTGGCCTGGTGTTTTGCGTTGCCTTTATTGCTGGTTGCTCTTTATCGACGTTGGGGGGATGTGCTGGTTTTGGCCCTGCCGCCCATTTTCATGATGGGATTAAGTGCCTTTGTGTCCGTCAGTATCCCGCGTTATAACATTGATCTGATTCCCTTTCTGGCCTTTGCAACGGCTTATGTCTTATCCATGGGGGCTTTGCGGATCAAACGGTGGTGGGGGAATAAATGATGCAGCGGATAAAAATTAATATTGTCTTGCTTATTGTGCTGGGCGGTCCCCTGCTTTATTTCGGTATTTTGCGCACAATCAGTGCACCTAACCGGGATTGGGCGATCGGAGCGGCTGTTTTATATCTGATCCCGCTCATTTTGATGTTGCTGAAAAAGACATCCCTGAAAGCAACAGGGGTATGGATCGGGATTTTTCTGATTCTGGATTTTGTTTATTCGGTATTCATTTACGACCATAATTACAAAACTCTGCCACCTCATATGGATCAACGTTTTGAGGTCGTCGGAGATGTGATGCCCGGTTTTAGCGGGGTGGAACATGTCACGACAGATGAAATGGGTTTTCGGGTAACCCGAGCGATCAATTATGAAAATAAGCCGAAGAACACTTTACGTGTCTTTGCCATTGGCGGGTCAACAACGGAACAGATTTATTTGGATGACCATGAAACATGGACCCATTTGTTGCAGGAAAAGTTGCAAAAAGCTTATCCTGATAAGCAGGTGGAGGTCATTAATACCGGACTTTCAGGTTTGCGCGCCGCACAACATCTTTCCACCCTCAAGATGATTTCACGCTTTCAACCCGATATGATCCTGTTTCTTGTCGGGGTCAATGACTGGAATCGGCAGATCCGAATGGCTCTTTCGGATGGTTTTGCCCGTCAGGAATATTTGAGACCATTCAGCCCTAAGCTCTCCATGATCGGTATGGGAGTCGATGCGATACGTGCCATGCGCAAGGCAGCAAAGGCTGCGAAAAATAAAAAGAACGCAACAGCGCTTAAGAAAGTGGATGGTGCCTATTATGCCAGTGTGAACCATTCTTTTGAAAATAGAGAGAAGCGCGATTTTGCCTTTAACGGTGTTTCAAATGAATATCGCAAAACGATGCAGGATATCATTTCTTATTGCAAAGAAACCGACTTGGATTGTGTGCTGTTGACACAGCCTCATGGTTATCAAGATGGTGCCGAACAGGCTTTGATTGATCGTTTCTGGATGACGCCACCGATGGAAGACTATACGGTCGGGATGGTAGCCATGCAGGAAATTGCCAATGCCTATAACGTTGAACTGTTAAAGATGGCAAAACAGGCATCCGTCAAATCCTGCGATTTGGCTGCTGGAATGCAGCCTTCCATTGGTTTGTTTTACGATGACTGCCATTATAATGAAGCCGGGGCACAAAAAATGGCTGCATTGATTACGCAATGCGTTATCAAATGATTGTAAAGGTCAAAATGACAACTCTGCTTGAGATTCCTGACGGGAATTCGTATAAACATTCAAATTGAGAAAACGGGTTGTAGGTATGCATACAGAACATCAGGAACATCACGAAATTGAAGGGTCATCCGACCGCAGCTTTGGGTTGACGGTGGGGGGCATCCTGTTGTTGATCGAGGCGGTGCGTCTCTGGAAAAGCGGTTTGGTCGATACAACCGGGATTATTTTGCTGATTGTGGCTGTGCCTTTGCTGGTACTAGGTCTGGTGTATCCCAAAATTCTGGCTCCTTTAAACAAAGCTTGGACCAAACTGGGGCTGGTGATGTTCAAGGTTGTTAATCCGGTGATTATGTTTGCGGTTTATATTCTGACGATTGTGCCGATCGGCCTGATGATGAAAGTTATGGGCAAAGATCCTTTGCATCTCAAACTGGATAAATCCGCTAAATCCTACTGGATTGAACGTGATCCGGCTGGGCCTTCCCCTGAATCCATGAAAAAACAATTCTAAGAGAGACCCCCTTATGGCTTTTCTTGCTGAACTCTGGGCGTTCATGAAAGAACGCAAAAAATTCTGGCTGCTTCCGATTGTCATCGTCATGGTGCTGTTTGGCGGTCTTTTGATTCTGGCCCAAGGCTCTGCCGTTGCGCCGTTCATTTATACTCTTTTCTAGGCCTTAAGGATCAGACATGCGTATTCTCGGCATTTCCGCTTTTTATCATGACAGTGCGGCCGCTTTGTTTGAAGACGGCCAAATCATCGCTGCTGCACAGGAAGAACGTTTTACCCGTAAAAAGCACGATGCCGGTTTCCCGCGCAACGCGATTGACTATTGTCTGGGCGAAGCGGGTGTGGAGATGAAGGATATTGATTTTGTCGCCTTTTATGACAAACCGTTCCTGAAATTTGAACGTTTGCTGGAAACTTATTTGGCTTATGCGCCAAGTGGTTTTCGTTCCTTTAAAACCGCCATTCCGGTCTGGCTGAAAGAAAAACTGTTTCAAAAAGATTTTCTGCGTAAGGAATTTAAAAAACAGGACCCGGATTTTGACTGGATGAATAAACTGCTGTTTGCAGAACATCACCAGTCTCATGCGGCTTCGGCCTTTTACCCCAGCCCGTTTGAAGAAGCAGTGGTCCTGACCATGGATGGTGTGGGTGAATGGGCAACCACATCGGTTGCCATCGGGCGGGGTAACAAGCTGGAAATGGTTAAGGAAATCCATTTCCCCCATTCTTTGGGTCTGCTTTATTCCGCCTTTACCTATTATACGGGGTTTCGGGTGAACTCCGGTGAATATAAGGTTATGGGTCTGGCGCCTTATGGAGAGCCAAAATATAAAGACCTGATTATGGACAACCTGATTGACGTGAAGGAAGATGGTTCTTTCCGGCTGGATATGTCCTATTTCAATTATTGCACCGGCCTGACCATGACGAACCAGAAGTTTGCCGATCTGTTTGGCCAGCCGGTGCGCAAGCGCGAAGGCGATAAGCTGGAACAATTCCATATGGATATCGCAGCTTCCGTTCAGGCGGTGACCGAGGAAGTGGTCCTGCGCTTAACACGTTCACTGGCGCAGGAATATGGGATTGAAAACCTCTGTTTGGCTGGTGGGGTGGCGCTGAACTGTGTGGCGAACGGTCATGTTTTGCGCGATGGTGCGTTCAAGAATGTCTGGATACAACCGGCAGCCGGTGATGCCGGGGGTGCGCTGGGGGCGGCACTGGCGGCCTATTACCACCACAAGGGCGAAGCACGCACCGTGACTGTGGGCCAAGATGCCATGTTCGGTTCATACCTTGGCCCGGTTTATGAGCAAAAAGATATTGAAGAACGTCTGAAACAGGCCGGTGCTGTTTTTGAGGTCCTTGGTGAAGACGATGTGATTGAAAAAACAGCCGATGCCATGGCGTCAGAACGTGCCATCGGCTGGATGCAGGGCCGTATGGAATTTGGCCCGCGCGCGCTGGGGGGGCGTTCCATCATTGCTGACCCACGTTCACCGAAAATGCAAAAAACGTTGAACCTCAAGGTGAAATATCGTGAATCCTTCCGTCCTTTTGCGCCAAGTGTGTTGCGCGAAGATGTGGCAGAATGGTTCCAGCATGATACGGACAGCCCCTATATGCTGATGGTTGCCGATGTTGCCAAGGCCAAGCAAAAAGAAATGACGGATGAAGAGAATGCCCTGTTCGGTATTGAAAAGCTCAATGTGCCGCGCTCGGAAATTCCGGCTGTCACTCATGTGGATTATTCAGCGCGCATTCAGACCATTCATAAAGAAACCAACCCGCGTTTCCATGCGTTGGTATCCGCTTTTAAAGAGCGTACCGGCTGCCCGGTCAGTGTCAATACCAGCTTCAACGTGCGCGGCGAGCCTATTGTCTGTACACCTGAAGATGCGTTCCGCTGCTTTATGGGCACGGAACTGGACAATCTGGTTGTCGGCAATTGCTTTCTGAGAAAAGAAGATCAGGATGAAAAGCTCAAGCTCGATTACAAAAACGCCTTTGAACTTGATTGATGCCTTTCTCGCGGCTACTTTCCTTTACAGATAAATCTGATGACAAGGGAAGGTCTGTCTGAATGACAAAAGTCGGTGTAATCGGCGCAGGGGCTTGGGGAACGGCATTGGCGTGCGCAGCCCGGCGGGCGGGTAATGAGGTTTTGCTTCAGGCCCATGAGCCGGAGGTGGCCGAAACCATCAACCGCAGTCATGTTAACCCAGCTTATCTGCCTAATGTCAATCTGGACCCCAATATCCGCGCGACAGAAAATCTGGGGGATATAACGACTTGCGATGTGGTTCTCATGGTGGCGCCTGCCCAGTTTGTGCGGGCAACCTGTCAGTCTTTGAAAAAGAACTGGAAAGCGGGTACCCCCTTGTTGATTTGCGCTAAGGGTATTGAGCTCAATACGGGCGAGTTGATGAGTGAAATTGTGGCTGAGGAATTGCCGGAGGCCGAAATCGGCATTCTGTCCGGGCCGACCTTTGCTATCGAGGTTGCCAATGCTCTGCCTACAGCCTGTACGCTGGCGATGGAAGATGGTGCGCGCGCCATGGAGATCGCCAAAATCGTTGGGTCCAGCCGGTTTCGGATTTATGCCAGTGATGATGTCATTGGTTCCCAGATTGGCGGGGCGGTGAAAAACGTACTGGCCATTGCCAGCGGGATGATTTCCGGTAAAGGTTTTGGCGATAATGCGCGCGCGGCCCTGATCACACGTGGCATTTCCGAACTGGCCCGCCTTGGGGTGGCGAAGGGGGCCAAACCGGAAACCTTGATGGGGCTTTCGGGCATGGGGGATTTGACCCTGACCTGCAATTCCATGCAGTCACGTAATTTTTCCCTCGGTGTTGCCTTGGGGCAAGGTGAAAAACTGGAAGATATTTTAAAGGTGCGCAAGGCCGTGACCGAAGGGGTTTACACGGCGCGTTCGGTTTGTCGTCTGGCTGAAAGCCTGAATGTGGATATGCCGATTTGCGCCGCCATTAACCGCATCTTGAATGAAGATGCCGACATCAACAAAGAGGTCGATGGTCTGCTGTCGCGCCCCTTCAAGGAAGAGATTTAAAAATATGCTCTACGTTATTAAATGTATTGATAAAGCCGATCACCTTCAGGTTCGTCTGGATAACCGCCCGCAACATGTGGAATTTTTGAAATCCTATGGGGATAAAATTTTTGCTGCCGGTCCGACATTGGCAGATGAAGATGAAACCATGAATGGCTCCGTTGTTATCCTTGATCTGGAAAGCGTGGATGAAGCACAGGCCTTTTGTGATAACGACCCGTACGCCAAAGCCGGCCTGTTTGAAAGTGTGACCATTTCCAAATGGAAGAAAGTCCTGCCCGCTTAAGGTCAGTGATGATGAACTATTGGCTGGTCAAATCCGAACCCGGATGCTGGTCCTGGGAGGACCATGTCAAGGCCGGGGTTGAACCGTGGGATGGGGTGCGTAACTTTCAGGCGGCAAAATATCTGAAAGAAATGCGCCCCGGTGATTTGGCGTTTTTCTATCATTCGCAAAAACAAAAAGCGGTGGTCGGTATTCTTGAAGTAACACAGGAAGCCTATCCGGACCCTAGTGATGAAAGCGCTCGCTTTGTCTGTGTCGATTTTAAAGCAGTTAAACCGCTTAAAACACCAGTCAGCTTAACCGAAATCAAGGATGACCCACGTCTTTGCGATATGGCGTTGGTCAAACAATCACGCCTGTCTGTGATGCCCGTGGCTCCACAAGCCTGGGAGCTGATTTGTGCCAAAGGAGGCCTGTAAGAATGTCTGATTTTCACCTGTGTAATGTCCATGATATTGACGAAGAAGACAGCAAGGAGTTTTTCATTCCCCAAGGTGAGAAAGAACAATCCGTGCTGGCAGTGAAAAAAGATGGTGTGCTGTCGGTTTACATCAACAGTTGCCCGCACCTTGGCGTTCCGATGAATTTTGAGCCGGACCGATTCTTGGATGTGGAAAAGAACTTTATTATGTGTTCCACCCATGGTGCCCTGTTTAAAATTGACGATGGCGAATGCATCCACGGCCCCTGCATGGGGCGTTCTTTACAAGTTGTTGACCACGAAATCCGTGAAGAAGAAGTCTTTATCACCAAAGGCTTGTAAGAGGTGTAGTTTTACAGAATAAAAGGGTGCCCGATACGTATAATCCGGTATGACCAATATTAAAATTTTGTTGCGTAGCAAAAGTGTTATTTATTCACTTGTTTCGCGCGAAGTTTCTGACATAATCACGCATCAGTGCCATGCACACTGAGCAAACCGACGTACGAAAATACGTACGCAACAACTCGACACACCTAGGGAGATTCGCAACAAATGTCCGACGTTTATCCAGTCAATCCGGAACTTGCAGCCAAGGCGCATGTAGACAACGAAAAATATCTGGAAATGTACAAACAGTCCGTGGACGACCCCAATGCATTCTGGGGCGAACATGGCAAGCGGATCGATTGGTTCAAGCCTTATACCAAAGTAAAAAACACCTCTTTTGACACGCATAATGTAGATATCCGCTGGTTTGAAGACGGCACCACCAACGCAGCCTATAACTGCCTGGACCGTCATCTGGAAACACGCGGTGATCAGGTTGCGATCATCTGGGAAGGCGATGACCCGTCAGAATCCGAGAACATCACCTATAAAGATTTACACGCACGCGTTTCCAAGCTGGCCAATGCCATGAAAGCGCGCGGCATCGGGAAGGGCGACCGTGTTTGCCTCTACCTGCCGATGATCCCGGAAGCCGCTGTTGCCATGCTGGCCTGCGCGCGCATCGGGGCAATCCACGCCATCGTTTTTGGTGGTTTCTCCCCGGATGCATTGGCGGACCGACTGGAAGGTTGCGAAGCAAAATGTCTGATCACGTCTGATGAAGGCTTGCGCGGGGGCCGTAAGGTTCCGCTGAAAGCCAATGCAGACGAAGCCATGAATAAATATGATATCGAAACCTGCTTTGTGGTTAAACGCACTGGTGGCGATGTCACGATGAAAGATGGTCGTGACGTCTGGTATCATGAAGCGACAGAGGCAGCCTCAGGTGACTGCCCGGCTGAAGAGCTGGATGCGGAACATCCGCTGTTTATCCTTTATACCTCCGGTTCCACCGGCAAGCCCAAGGGTGTGCAACATACCACCGGCGGCTACATGGTTTATGCTGCCATGACGCACGAGTATGTGTTTGACTATCATGAAGGCGATGTCTACTGGTGTACGGCCGATGTGGGCTGGGTGACGGGTCACTCCTATATTGTGTACGGGCCGCTGGCCAACGGCGCGACCACATTGATGTTTGAAGGTGTGCCGAACTATCCGAGCGTTTCACGTTTCTGGGAAGTGTGCGACAAGCACAAGGTCAATATCTTCTACACTGCCCCGACCGCCATTCGTTCCTTGATGCGCGAAGGCAATGGGCCGGTTGAAAAATGTTCTTTGGAGTCTTTGCGTGTGTTGGGTTCTGTAGGTGAGCCGATTAACCCGGAAGCCTGGAACTGGTACAACACCGTTGTCGGTAAAGGCAAATGCCCGATTGTCGATACATGGTGGCAAACCGAAACCGGCGGGATCCTGATTACACCGCTGCCGGGTGCAACGGACCTGAAACCGGGCTCGGCAACCCGTCCGTTCTTTGGTGTTCAGCCGGAATTGGTGGATAACGAAGGCAACCCGCTGGAGGGTGCAACCGAAGGCAACCTTTGCATTGTGGATAGCTGGCCGGGCCAGATGCGCACCTGTTATGGTGACCACGAACGTTTCGTTCAGACCTATTTTTCCACCTATCCGGGCAAATATTTCACCGGGGATGGTGCGCGCCGTGACGAAGACGGCTATTACTGGATCACTGGCCGTGTGGATGACGTAATCAACGTTTCCGGTCACCGCATGGGTACAGCCGAAGTGGAATCCGCGCTGGTCGCTCACCCGAAAGTGGCAGAAGCTGCCGTTGTCGGGGCACCGCATGACCTGAAAGGTCAGGGCATTTATGTGTACGTGACGTTGAACGTGGGCGAAGAGCCTTCTGATGAGCTCAAGACCGAACTGGTCAAATGGGTTCGCCACGAAATCGGCCCGATCGCGTCACCGGATTGGCTGCAATGGTCCCCGGGCCTGCCGAAAACCCGCTCCGGTAAAATCATGCGCCGTATTTTGCGCAAAATCGCCGAAGATGATTTCGGTTCTCTGGGCGATACCTCTACACTGGCTGATCCGAGTGTGGTTGATGACCTGATTGAAAACCGTCAGAACCGTCCCAGTTAAGTTAACGTGATTTGACTGTTTTAAAAGTCAAAAAAAGGCCCTCCTTCTTCGAGAAGGGGGGCCTTTTTCTTCAATGGTCAAGAAATTCAATCGAAGTGAATTCTAAAAAATGCGCTTCCATTCTACGCTTTTTCCATGTTGTCACCCCGGGGGCTATGGAAAAAGGAATGCGTCTTCCATCTTGAATGACCCCCGGATCAAGTCCAGAGTGACGTTTTGTTATAAGTCAATATGTTATAAAACTTTTATACAGAATTGACATTCAATTATATCGTTTTCTGGCCCGATTGATAGCCCATCTCTTTGCATCTGCTTTTCTAATGCGAAACTCTAAAAGTTGCTTACTTACACCAAAGTATTCGCAAGCATCGTTTATATCTTCAAAATCCTCAACAGCGACTAGTGCAGCAGGTTTGGGAACAAGCAACGTAAAACCCAAATCGTGTGCCTCGCGCTCCATTCGTTTACTGAAATTTCTACAACCATCTTCACTCATCGGTGGTTTTGGAGGATGACCTAAAAGAATATGTGCCAATTCATGTGCAATGTTAGAATTTTGCCTATTTGGGTGGTGGCTATCATTATGAATAATTTCTTTATATGAACCATCATTTAATGTAGAGGCTGAAAAATGATCACGACCTATTCCAAAAAAGTAATCTTTGATATGCGTTGGAATTGTAGGATGATCTGAGAGATTCCAAACAGGAATTTCTAAAAGATCAGCAATTTCTATCGCCATTAATGGACTAGCATTTGCCAGACCTAATTCTTGTCGGAACTCTAAAGCGTATTCCTCCGCCTCTTTTACAAATCCCCTACGATGCCTAAACGAAGCCAATTACTTTTTCCTCATGTGTTCGTATGCTGTTCTGAGCATTGTTTCTAGAGCAATTACACTATCACCTTCCAAATTTCTGTCTGCCCTGAGTAAAGCCGATATTTCGGACAGTGGTTCAGCCGATCCTATTTTCTCAATTGAGGAATTGTAAAATTTCTTTACATCAATTCCAGACCACGATGCCAATCCCGCTAGTGTATCTACGTCAGGTCTTTTACCTTGTCCCATTCGGGTGAGTGTTGAGGCCGAAACACCTGCCTCCGCTGCAACTTTTTTCCATGTAATTCCCTTAGCCTGCCTGTGACTATCTAAAGCAGAATAAAATGCCTCAGCATCAAATTTATTATTCGACATGTGAACACCAATTTCAATATTGCAATTATTTTTATATTGTGTCATAACCTTACTCGGTAGTTGCAATATAGCAATTGACCGGCAATTTAACAATAGGAGTTATTTAATGTTTGAATCATGTAAAACGCCCGATGGTGATAAATGGGAGATTTATAAAGACAATGGAGGCGAGTGGCGTTGGCGTCGAACAGCCTCAAATGGGCGAATTGTAGGTGCTTCCTCGGAAGGGTACTATAATAAGCAAGATTGCATTGCTAATGCTAAACGCAATAGTATGACATGTACGCCACTCTAAAAAATTGGGGAGAACGTGAAGCTCCCCAATTTTTCATTTACAAGTTAATAAATCCGATTAAACAGACAAAGAAAAAACCCTTCCATTCCGGCGAAAGGGTTTTTTCTTTGTCTGTAGAGGAAACAGTTCAGGCCATATGTTTGGCGTGGAACCTGAGGTGGTCTTCGATGAAGGAGGCGATGAAATAATAGCTGTGATCGTAACCTTCATGTTGGCGCAAGGTCAGGTCTGCGCCTTTTTCATCGGCTACTGCTTGCAGGCGTTCGGGTTTGAGCTCTTTTTCTAGGAAATTATCGCTCAAACCCTGATCGACCAGCATGGGCAGAGGCGTTTCAGCCTGTTTCAGCACTTCGCTGGCGTCATATTCTTTCCAGCTTTCGCGATCATCACCCAGATAGTTCTGGAAGGCTTTTTGTCCCCAAGGCGTCTGGGTCGGGTTGCAGATCGGGCTGAAAGCGGTGATGGCGCTGTACAGATCGGGGTTTTTCTGCCCGATGGTCAGGGCACCATGCCCACCCATGGAATGCCCGCTGATGAAACGCTGGCTGGTGACCGGAAAAGTCGCTTCAATCAGCGCAGGCAGTTCCGTTACCACATAATCATACATATGATAATGTGTGTCCCAGGGGGCTTGGGTGGCATTCAGGTAGAACCCGGCGCCATGGCCGAAGTCATAGGCACCTTCTGCATCGTCCGGCACATCCTCGCCACGCGGGCTGGTGTCCGGGGCAACAATGGCCATGCCGAGTTCAGCGGCCACGCGATGGGCACCTGCTTTTTGCATGAAATTTTCATCCGTACAGGTCAGGCCGGAAAGCCAGTAAAGCACCGGCACCTTTGATTTTTCCCCCGCATGGGGCGGGAGAAAAATGGCAAAGCGCATGTCACAATTCAGGCTTTCGGAGCGATGGCTATATTGCTTGTGCCAGCCGCCGAAGCTTTTGTTGGTGGCAAGATTTTGCAAAGTCATAAGCGTGTCGCTCCTGTTAATCGAAATGGATGACGCTGCGGATGCTTTTGCCTTCATGCATCAGCTCAAAGGCTTCGTTGATGTCTTCCAGCTTCATGGTATGGGTGATGAAATCATCCAGTTTGAATTCTCCGGCCAGATAGCGTTCTACATAATCGGGCAGTTCGGAACGCCCTTTCACGCCGCCAAAGGCGGTGCCACGCCAAACGCGCCCGGTGACAAGCTGGAACGGGCGGGTGCTGATTTCCTGACCGGCACCGGCCACCCCGATGATAACGGATTCGCCCCAGCCCTTATGGCAGCATTCAAGGGCGGAACGCATGACGTTGACATTGCCAATACATTCAAAGGAATAATCCACACCGCCGTCAGTCATGTCCACAATGACGTCCTGAATGGGTTTGTCGAAATTTTTCGGGTTGATGCAATCGGTCGCACCCAGTTTTTTAGCCAGATCGAACTTGCTTTCATTGATGTCGATCCCGATGATGCGCGAAGCCTTCGCCATGGCCGCGCCGATGATGGCGGAAAGCCCGATACCACCCAAGCCAAAAATGGCAACCGTATCGCCTTCCTGTACCTTGGCGGTGTTGATGACCGCGCCCATGCCGGTGGTGACGCCGCAACCGAGCAGGCAGACTTCTTCCAACGGGGCTTTCGGGTTGACTTTTGCCAGCGAAATTTCCGGCAAAACGGTATATTCGGAGAAAGTGGAAGTCCCCATATAGTGATAGATCGGCTTGCCGTCTTTATAAAAACGTGTGGTGCCGTCCGGCATCAGGCCCTTGCCCTGTGTTTCACGGATCTTCTGACACAGGTTTGTTTTGCCGGATTTGCAGAATTTACATTCACCGCATTCCGGTGTGTAAAGCGGAATGACATGGTCGCCCACCGCCACACTGGTGACACCTTCGCCCACCTGTTCAACAATCCCGCCACCTTCATGACCGAGGATCGCCGGGAAAATACCTTCCGGGTCTTCACCGGAAAGAGTGAACGCATCGGTGTGACAAACCCCGGTGGCCTTGATTTTTACCAGAACTTCGCCAGCCTTGGGCGGCATGACGTCGACTTCTTCAATCACCAACGGCTGGTTCGGCCCCCAGGCAACGGCTGCTTTTGATTTAATCATCTCTCTTGATCCTTTCCACATTGATCTCATGATCCATGGGAAAGCAGTATAATTATTTCTTTTTGAATGATAATGTGGTGAAATAACAAAACATTTTTACATGAAGGTAATAATGAGCACTTTTGACGGCTTGATCGAATTTATTCAGGTGGCAGAAACCGGCAGTTTTACCGCCGCAGCCAAGAGGCGGGGCAGTTCTGTTGCCCATATCAGCCGTCAGGTCGGGGCGCTGGAAGATCGCCTGGGGGTGAAATTGTTTCACCGCACCACACGCAAGGTCTCGCTCAGTGATGTGGGTCAGCTTTATTTTCAGCAATGTCGCCCCCTGCTGGACGGACTGGGCGAAGCCGAACGTTCCGTATTGAATTTACAGGAAAAGCCGGTCGGTAAATTACGTTTTACTGCCCCCGTGGCCTATGGGGAGAAAATTCTTGCCCCCCTGCTGAGTGACTTTATGAATGAGCATGAAGGCATCCAGATTGATCTGGAACTGACCAACCGCCAGCTTGACCTGATTGATAGCGGGTTGGACCTTGCCATTCGGCTGGGCAAGCTGGAAGATTCCAGCATGATTGCCAAAAAACTTGCCAGTCGCACCCTGCATATCTGTGCCTCGCCTGCCTATTTGCAAAACCACGGCGAACCCCATACGCTTTCTGAACTGGACCAGCATAATTGTCTGCTCGGCACACTTGATTACTGGCGCCTGAATGTGGAAGGCAAAGCCAAAAATGTGCGCGTCAGTGGCAACATGCGCTGCAACAACGGCCCGACCCTGCTCAGCGTTGCTATTGCCGGGCGCGGCATTGTGCAATTGCCGGATTACTATCTGGGCGAGGCTCTGAAAAAGGGCCAGATCGTCACCCTGTTGAAAGCCTATCAGCCCGAACGTGAAGGCATCTGGGCTATCTATCCCCCAAACCGGCACCTTTCGCCCAAGGTAAGGCTTTTTATTGATTACATGAGTGAACGTTTGCCGGACTTTTCCGGGGTGTCGTGAGCTTCAATAGCTCGACAACTGGACCGACAGGGGGAAATAGCCATCTCATAATGTCATATAAAGCGCGCCAAACTGTCACAAATCAGTCATGTCAAACTGATAGAGGGGATGCTTGATTTTTTACCCCCCTCTTATCGGATTTGAGAGAACAATGAAGAAACTCAAGCGTACGCTTTTAATGGCTTCTGTTGCCATTGCCCTTCCCTTGTCTGCACAGGCAGACGAGATTAAAAATGTCATTTTAATGATTGGTGACGGCATGGGGCCGCAACAGGTTGGCCTGCTGGAAACCTATGCCCAATATGCGCCGAATTCCATTTATAAAGGTAAATCAACCTACATCAATAAACTGGCTGATGAAGGTGTGATTGGCGCATCTTTGACCAACCCGACAGATGCGATTGTGGTAGATTCCGCCTGTTCGGCCACACAACTGGCAACAGGGGTTCACACCGGTTCTGAAGTGATTGGTATCGATGCCGACGGCAACCATGTTGAAACCATTCTGGAAAAAGCCAAAAAACGGGGCAAGGCAACCGGGATCATTTCTGATACGCGCCTGACACATGCCACACCCGCAGCTTTTGCGGCCCATGAACCGCATCGTTCACTGGAAAATGAAATTGCTTCCGATATGCTGTCAACAGGCGTTGATGTGATGCTGTCCGGCGGCATTCGCTATTTCATCCCCAAATCCACCAATGATAAGGGTGAAACGTACAAGCAGCTTGAAAAACTGACTGACGGTGCCGTAAAGCTGAAATCCAAACGCAAGGATGAGCGCAACCTGCTGAACGAAGCCAAAGAGGCAGGGTACTCACTGGCATTCACCAGAAAACAGCTGGAAGCACAATCCGGTGACAAGCTGTTGGGGCTGTTTGCCTATTCCGGTATGGCCGATGGGGTTGAATACCGTTTGACCAAAGATGACCCCAAACGCACCCAGCCGACATTGGCTGAAATGACCGATAAAGCCCTGTCCATTCTGGAAAAAGACAAAGACGGTTTCTTCCTGATGGTTGAGGGCGGGCAGATCGACTGGGCTGGCCATTCCAACGATGCCGGGACCATGTTGAATGAAATGGTTAAATTCGACGAAGCCGTGGGCCGTGTTTATGAATGGGCCAAAGGTCGCAAAGACACCTTGATTGTGGTGACGGCAGACCACGAAACCGGCTCTTTCGGTTTCAGCTATTCCTCTGCTGATTTGCCCAAAGCGCAGAAGAAACCCGGTAAAGCTTTTGAAAAACGCGATTACAAACCTAACTTCAACTTTGGTGGCTTCGATATTCTGGACGGGCTTTATAATCAGAAAATGAGCTATTACACCATGCTCAGCACTTTTGAAAAGCTGGAGAAAAAAGACCAGACACCGGCGGCACTGGCGAAAATCATTAATGATAATTCGGCCTTTTCCATCACCGAAGATCAGGCCAAACATATCATGATGGATAAGAAAAACCCCTATCATGTCCATGGTCACAGCTATCTGAAAAAAGAGATGGTGCCTGCTGTTACGGATTTCGACGCCTTCTTCCCCTATAATGATCGCGGTAATCTGATTGCGCGTGAACAAGCCACTAAACAAAATATCGTTTGGGGAACAGGCACGCACACAGCCGTTCCTGTCAACGTCTTTGCCTGGGGTCCGGCAGAAAAAATCCTGCCGATTGCCAAAATCGCACATCATTCCGTGCTTGGCCAATATATGATGGATCAGGTTAAATAACGCTACTCTGGATAAGGAACAACATCGTCATGCTGGTGTAGACCAGCATCTACAGGATTTATGGACACTGGCCTTCGCCAGTGTGACAAAACTTTATCTGATTTAAGTTTAGTGAAATAAATACGTTAGATGGTTCTTGTCCAAATTCACGTTAAATTACCTGTGTCTTATGATTAAAAAAAATCCCGGGGTCGGTTGATCCCGGGATTTTTCTTTTGTCAGACCTAAACAGAAGCCAGCAGTTCTTCAATATGAGCCGGGCCAGTGGGGTGGATCATGGATGGGTTCAGGTCCTTGATGGAATAATAGCCCCGTGTGATATGGTCCATATTGACCGTTTCTATAATACCGGGCAGGCGCAGGATGCGTTCCATATATTTTTGGAGCTTCGGGTAATCGCGGATTTGCTTGCGGTTTGTTTTAAACAGGCCGTAATAGGCAGCATCAAAGCGGATCAGGGTAACAAAGGTTCTGATGTCGGTTTCAGTTAAACGTTCCCCGAACAGGAAATCACCGCTCAACTTTTCTTCCAGTTCATCGAGCATGGCAAAAACGCCATCGACGGCTTCATGATAGGCTTCAACAGACTTTGTAAAACCTGCTTTGTAAACACCATTGTTCAACAAGTTGTAGATGCGCGGGTTGAGGGCATCAATTTCATCTTTCAGGTCATCGGGGTAAAGGCGCAGGGCTGAGGGAACAATCCCTTCAAAGGCGCTATCGAGCATACGCAGGATATCGGCACTTTCATTATTGACCAGCACGTTTTGTTTTTTATCCCACAAAACCGGAACGGTTGCGCGCCCTGTATAGTGCGGGTTGGCTCTGGTATAAATTTCATGCAGGTAGCGTGCGCCAAACAAGGGGTCTTCATCTGCCCCGTCATAGCCGCCAAACTGCCAGCCTTGGTCTGTCATAGTGGGGTTGACAACCGTGATGGTGATCAGGTCTTCCAATCCTTTGAGTTTGCGCGCCATCAAAACGCGCGATGCCCAGGGGCAGATCAAGGCAACATAAAGGTGATAACGCCCTGCTTCAGCCTTGAACCCGCCCACACCTGTCGGCCCGGCTGCACCATCCGGTGTAATCCAGTTGCGAAACTCGGAAACCTGACGCACGAAACGTCCTTTTTCATCGGCTTTTTGCAGCGGTTTCCATTCGGACATCCATTTTCCATCAACAAGCATCAGACTTCCTTTCTAAAGGATCAAGGGGAAGGAGGGGGGAAACAGGCCGGTTGACATCTGATTAAGATAACCGGCCTGTGTGACTTTAGGCTTGGGCGCTCAGTTGTTTTGGGCTGCCCGGCAGTTTCAGGGCAAAGGCACCCGGGCCTTGCAGGGCAATCACAACCTGAACAGCAGCCCAGAACAAGGGGAATTCCCAGCCGCCACCCTGGCTTGAAAACAGCCAGCCATTGGCGCTGTGTACCCATACGGCACCGAGCAGAACCGGCAATTGCGCTACAGCAACAAGGCGGGTTGCAATCCCGGAAAGCAGGAGCAATCCACCACCGACTTCAGCCAGAATGGTGGCATAGGCAAAAATTCCCGGCAGACCCAGACTTTCGAAATAACCAACCGTTCCCGGAATGGTGAAGACGAAAACCTTCAACAGCCCGTGTGCGATGAACAGAATGCCTGAGAAGGCGCGAAGAAGAAAAGCAGCGTAAGCTGACGCATTTTGATCAAACATAATAACTCTCCGAATGTTTTGAATTTTAGCGTCCATGTTTGTTTGCTCTGGGCGCCAGTTGTTTTTCATGTCCTTGACTATGTGCGCTTTTACTTTTCAATGAAATGGCGAATGTATAGAATTACTATGAACAAAATATTCTTAATAGAGGTCTATCATGGATACGATTGATCTGCTTAAAGCCTTTATTGCCACGGCGCGGACGGGTTCCTTCACCGGCGGGGCGGAACGTTTGGGTATTTCAAACCGCCTGACGTCCAAATATATCGCGGAACTGGAAGCGCGCCTAAACACCCGGGTTCTGCAAAGGACAACCCGGCGTGTGGGGTTAACACCGGCAGGGCAAAATCTGCTGGCGCGTGCCCCGCTGATTTTGAACGAGCTGGATGATTTGATGGCAAGTGTTGCCGAAGATACCAAGACACTCAGCGGCATTATGCGTGTTTCTGCCCCCGTCACAATCGGTGAAAATTATTTTAAGGATTTGCTCAGCCGGTTTGCGTTGTTGCACCCGAACCTGACGATCGATCTACATCTGAGCGATGCCTATATTGATTTGGCCACCAACGCGATTGATGTGGCCTTTCGAGTCGGCATTCCCGATATTTCATCTTTGAAAGTCAGGAAACTGGGGATGTTGACCAACAGTCTGGTGGCCGCACCGTCCTATCTGGCCGAATATGGCGAACCGCAAACGGTGGAAGAACTGGGCCACCATATGTGCATTATTGACACCAACCGCCGCGATGCCCATCGCTGGACGTTTATGGATGAGGGTCGCGAAGTGGTGATTAACCCGCAACGCCGCTTTATGGTCAACAGCGGGTCTGTGGCGCGGGACTGGGCGGTGATGGGCCATGGCATTACCCTGTGTCCCGATTATTTTCTGCAACAGGAAGTCGAGGAAGGCAAGCTGGTGCGCATTCTTGAAAGGTATGAGAAAAAGACTGTTCCCATCAATGCCATCTATCTGGAAGGATCTGTTTTACCGACGAAAGTACGTGCTCTTATTGACTTTACACTGGAAGACATAAAAGACTATCCGGGCTTGTGTGGATAGCCCATACAGAAATTACGCATATTCTCTATTAACAGAGCACGCATCATCTGGTATAGAGCGGCCAACCTTTCCACCTTATCTATTTTCTTTCAGGAGCTCGGGTCCAAATGGCTACTCCCATCCGTCGCGCATTACTTTCCGTTTCCGATAAAACCGGCCTTATTGAATTTGCCAAGGCATTGGCAGATCAAGGCGTTGAACTGCTCTCCACCGGCGGCACCTTCAAGGCCGTAAAAGAAGCTGGCATCGCGGTGACCGAGGTTTCTGCACATACCGGATTCCCGGAAATTATGGATGGTCGTGTCAAAACCTTGCACCCGAAAATTCACGGTGGCCTACTGGCCCTGCGGGAAAATGAAGAACATGTTAAAGCCATGGAAGAACATGATATTGCCCCCATCGACCTGTTGGCGGTGAACCTTTATCCGTTCGAATCTACGGTTGCAGCCGGTGCTGACTTTGACACCTGCATTGAAAATATCGATATTGGCGGCCCGGCCATGATCCGCGCGGCAGCCAAAAACTGGCAAGGCGTTTGTACCGTTGTGGATGTGGAAGATTACGCGCTTGTGCTGGAAGAAATGAAAGCCAACAATGGCGGCACCACAGAGGTTTTCCGCAAAAAAATGTCTGCAACCGCTTACGCGCGTACCGGGGCTTATGATGCAGCGATTTCAAACTGGTATGCGGCGCAGCTTGAAATTGACTACCCCAAACGCAAGGTCTTTGCCGGGGAACTCAAGCAAACCATGCGTTATGGTGAAAACTCTCATCAGTCTGCGGCCTTTTATGTCACCGGGGAAAACCGCCCCGGCGTGGCGACAGCAGAACAGCTTCAAGGTAAGGAACTTTCCTACAACAACGTCAATGACACCGATGCCGCTTTCGAACTGGTCAGCGAATTCAAGGATGAAAATGCCTGTGTCATCGTTAAACACGCCAACCCTTGTGGTGTGGCTGTGGGCGGGGACAGCTTGAAAGATGCGTACTTGCGGGCTTATTCCTGTGATAGCGAAAGCGCTTTTGGCGGCATTGTTGCCTTTAACCGTAAGCTCGATGGTGCCACCGCTGAAGAACTGAGCAAAATCTTCCTCGAAGTGGTGATTGCACCGGAAATTGATGAAGAAGCACTGGCAATCCTGTCCGGCAAAAAGAATGTACGCGTTCTCAAAACCGGCGCGATGCCGAACCCGGGTGATAGCGCCGATATGGTGAAAACCATGTCCGGTGGGCTGTTGGTACAATCCAAGGATAACCAGATTTTCTCTGACGATTTTAAAGTGGTGACCAAACGCCAGCCCACTGATGCTGAAATGAGTGATCTGCGCTTTGCTTTCACCATCTGTAAGCATGTGAAATCCAACGCGATTGTTTATTGTAAAGATAAAATGACTGTCGGTGTGGGTGCTGGGCAAATGAGTCGGGTTAACTCCTGCCGTATCGCTGCCTTCCGTGCTGAACAAGCAGCCAAAATCGCCGGGGATTCACAAAGCTGGGCCAAAGGTTCCGTTGTGGCTTCCGATGCCTTCTTCCCCTTTGCTGATGGCCTGATTGAAGCCGCTGAAGCCGGTGCCACCGCCGTGATTCAGCCGGGTGGTTCCATTCGCGACGAAGAAGTCATCGCCGCAGCTGATGAACGCAACCTCGCCATGGTGATGACCGGCATGCGTCACTTCAGACACTAAGACATCAAAATATAACAAAAAAACGCCCTGCTTTACCTATTGAAGCAGGGCGTTTTTCGTTTCATACTGCATCTCATTTTAGAAACAGGAGGACCCTTATGATCATCACGACAACCGATAACGTTGAAGGCAAAACCGTTGCAACCTATTGCGGCATTGTTTCCGGCGAGGCGATTTTGGGGGCGAACCTGTTTAAAGACTTTTTTGCCGGCATTCGTGATGTGGTTGGCGGGCGCAGTGGTGCCTATGAAAAAGAATTCCGCAAGGCCAAAAACGCGGCCCTTGACGATATGATTGCCGAAGCCCAGGAACTGGGCGCAGATGCCGTTGTTGCAGTTGATCTGGACTACGAAGTCATTGGTGGTGATCAAAAAACCCTGCTGATGGTTTCTGCCAACGGCACAGCCGTGAAATTCGGTTAATCCTTGCGCATAACAGAGACGGCAAAAAAGCCGTCTCCGTCCTGTCCGGGCACAATACGCAAAGAATCACCTTGCTGTTCAAAGTTCTGATGGCCTTTCAAAAAGGCTTTCAACATCAGTTCTCCTTCTTCCGGCTGTAGGGAACAGGTGCAATAGACAATCACTCCGCCGGGTTTGACCCACTTGCTGGCGCGGTGCCAGAGCGTGCCCTGAATGTCGCTCATGGCTTTGATGTCCTCCGGGCGCTTGCTCCATAATCCGTCTGGGTGGCGACGAAGGGTGCCAGTGGCGGTGCAGGGCGCATCCAGCAAAATGGCATCTACAGGTTCGCTTGGTTGCCAGTCCATCAAATCCGCCGTGATGATCTCGGCCTTTAATTTGGTGCGTTCCAGATTTTCTTCCACACGTTTCAAACGGTTGGCGGATTTATCCACGGCAATGACATTTGCCCCGGCTGCGGCCAGTTGCATGGTTTTCCCACCCGGGGCAGCACAGAGGTCCAGCACGGTTTTTCCTTTGATATCGCCCAGCATTTTAACCGGTTGGCTGGCCGCAGCATCCTGCACCCACCAGGACCCATTGTCATATCCATCCAGCTCTTCAATGCGCCCGCCTGCTTTAAGGCGCAGGCTACCATTATCCAGAATGTCGGCACCCAGTCGTTTGGCCCAGATCCCGGCTTCATCGGGGTATTTTACCGTGATATCCAGCGGGGCCTCTTCCAGATGCGCAATGGCAATTTTTTGCGCCTGTTCTTCACCATAGGCATTCATCCAGCTGTTATAGAGCCAGTCAGGAATGTTTTTACGCGCCATGAAAGCCGGTTCATAGTCTTTCTTTTCCCGGTCAATGCGGTGCAGAACTGCGTTGATCAGCTTTTTATAGGCAAACTGGTCCACCCGCCCGGCCATGATCTGCGCTTCGGAAAGCACCGCATGAGGCGGCACATGCATAAAGTAAATCTGTGCGACACCGAGGCGCATGATATGCAGCATGTCACGTGCCTTGCCTTTGGGTCTTTTGTCCATACAGCCATCAATCAGGAAATCGATAAAACCTTTATGACGCATGGTGGTGGTGACCAATGCGCGGGAAAAGGCCTTGGCTTTCGGCGTCAGCTTTTCCAGATGAGGGTGCGTGTTGAAAGCTTCATCCAGCGGGCGCTTTTTACCAATCACCTGACAGAGGACATCATAGGCAAGACGACGAGGCATGGGCGCATACTTTCAAAAGGAAAAACGAATGCGGCCTTATAAACTACATCCGTTTGGTTTGCTACCCCCAAGGTCCGCGGGTGGGGCGTTGGGTGGAAGATGGGATATGGGAACGTCCTTCGCGGCGACCGGGTTGTTTTTCGGCCATGGCGCGCAGGGCAGCGATGCGGTTGTCCATATTTGGGTGAGTGGAAAACAGGCTATCCGTCCTGCGCCCGTGTAGCGGGTTGACGATAAACATATGGGCGGTGGCCGGATTGTTTTGTGCAGCGCTATTGTCAATCAGGCTGGCCCCTTGGTGCAGTTTGTTCAAGGCACTGGCAAGCCACATCGGGTGACCGCAGATTTCCGCCCCAATGCGGTCAGCTTCATATTCGCGGGTGCGTGAAATCAGCATCTGCACCAGCATGGCCGCCATGGGCGCGAGGATCATGATGAGAATCGTCCCGACCATACCGAACGGATTGTTACGATCATTGGAGCCCCCGAAGAAAAAGGCAAAGTTCGCCAGCATGGAAATGGCCCCGGCGATGGTGGCGGTGATGGTCATAATCAGGGTATCGCGGTTTTTCACATGGGCCAGTTCATGGGCCATAACACCGGCGATTTCTTCACGCGAGAGCATTTGTAACAGGCCGGTGGTGGCGGCAACGGCTGCATTTTCAGGGTTGCGCCCGGTGGCAAAGGCATTGGGTTGCGGGTTTTCCATAATGTAAACCTTGGGCATGGGTAGCTCAGCACGTTTGGCAAGGTCAGCTATAATGGCGTAAAATTCAGGGGCGCTGTGGGCATCTACGGGGCGTGCGCCATACATGCGCAAGACCATTTTATCTGAATTCCAATAGGAAAAGGCATTCATGCCCAGTGCAATAATAAAGGCAATCATCATACCGGATTGCCCGCCAATCATATAACCGATGGCGAGAAACAGAGCCGTCATACCGGCCAAAAGAAGGGCAGTGCGGGCATAAGACATGATTTTCAATTCCATTGCAATTGAGGCTTTCTCGGCTTATTTAGGGATGAAGACGCCCTTTTCGCAACCCCTTTTGAGGCCTGCCATGTCTGAAAACGACGAAAATAAACCGAAATTCAATAGCTCGGATGTCATTCGCAATAAAGATGGTCGTCCCATCGCTCCGCAACCGGCCCGTAAATTTGACAGTATGGCGGATCAGAAAGACGAACCCAAGGAAGTCGGCGGGCGCGAGGGGCTGGACCCGACCCGTTTCGGTGATTGGGAAAAAGGCGGGCGCTGCGTCGATTTCTAGAAGAAGAACATGTGCCCAGCTTGTATCTTCTGATGATGAGCTTTTGCAAATTCGGTTTGCAAAAGCTTGCTGATAGGCTATCCATATCAGGGATTATTCTTTTTCAGCTTAGCCTTACGGTATGTTTTCCATTTTTAACCGTTTTTTTGACTGGTTTTTAATGCGCCAAAATGGTGCAGAAGACCGTATCGATAGTCCTGCCCAGCTGATGCAGGCGATTAGTGACGTTACGGTGTTACTGGCAGAACCGGATGGCAAGTTTGCCAGTGAGGAAGCAAAAGAGGCTTTGTTGCAAAGCCTGATCATGCCTCTGAATGAACGCCCCGGTCTTTCCATCCGCCCGGTTGCAAGAAGTTTTAAACCGGGCAGTAAAGGCAGCTTGAATGAACGCTTTGAAGCCGTTGTTAAAGAAGGTCGTTCTCTGCTGAAAGCGGAACAGGCAGACCTGCTGGTTTGGGGAATGGTTGAACTGGAAGAGCAGGCGGTGCGCTGGTACTTTTTACCAGCCCATGAAGGCGGGGACGATTTGGGCGTGCCCGGGGTGGCGGAAAATCTTCTGGTGCCCTTTGCAGCGGAAAAAGGCACTCTTGATGTTTTTTATGCTGCCCTTTTTGCTGCCTGCGTTCCATCTCATCCCACACAGGCCCTTAAAATCGGGGAACATTTGCTGGGGGCGATTGAACCGCTGACCAAATTGCCTGCTGGTTTGAGTAACCGTAAAACCCAGCCCGCCGCCAAGGCATCGACCATGGGCATGTGTGCGGTTGTACTGGCCAATATTGCCCGGCGCGGCAAGGAAATCGGCTGGTTTGAACCGGCCATTAACGCCTTTGAAAATTGGGAAAGCCTTGTTGAAAAGGACAAACGCCCTTTTGACTGGGCATTGACCACCAATCATTACGGTTGGCTTTATGAAGAAATGGCCAGCCATGAAGATGATGATCTGGCTGTGGAACATATCGAAAAAGCACTGAAACTTTTTGAATCCGTTTGTACGGTGTTTAACAGTCAAAAACACCCGCACGAATGGGCCAGTGTGCAATTGCGCATGGGCGGGACCTGCGCGCGCATCGGGCGAACCATGAGTGAACCGGCATACCTGCAAAAGGCTGCACGCTATTATAAAAAGGCGCTGGATTTTTATACCCAGTCAAAATATCCGCTGAATTGGGCCGATACATTGACGAAAATGGCCAAGGCCTTGATGTTGCATGGTCAGTTGATCAAAGGGGCACAATCTCTTGAACAGGCCGGTGTGGCCTTTCAGGGGGTGCTTAATGTTTATACACAAGAAAAATACCCTGCCCTTTGGGCCAGTACCCATAACAATCTGGGTGCAACCTTGTTTGCTTTGGCAAAACGTGACCCTTCCACGCCGCAATGGCTGGAGCATGGGCTACAATGTTTTCACTATGCGCGGGATTATTATGCCGAACATGGCAAAGCGCAAATGGTTCACGTTATTGATAAAAATATTGCCCGTGCACAAGCGCTGAAAGATCAGATTGAGGAAGACCAGAACAGCGATCTGTTAAATTGATAAAAGATCAGCCAGTTCCTTGATGACTAAAACGTCTTTATCTGTAAAGAAGGCTTGCCAGTCTGAAAATTCCGTCCAGTGAGAGGCAAAAATAAAGTCCAACCCGTATTTATCTGCCATTTGGTAGTCATAAAGAGAATCGCCGATATAGACGGCAGGAAGGGTGATCTGACCGTTTTCACTTTCACGTTTGAAAATATCATCCTTGCTGTCCGGGCTACCGTAAATATTGTCGAAGTAACAAGCAATCTGGCGTTGTTGCATGATGTCGCGCAGCTCATCCTGCATGGAACCGGAAATGACGGTGCAGGGTTTGGAGGATAAAGGCCCTTCCATCAGGCTTTTGAGGTCAGGGGTCTGGGCACAGCTCAGCAGGCCCTGATGTACCGCTTGGGCGAAATTATCCAGAACCTGATCCATCTCACCTTCTTTGGGCTCACGGCCCAACAGGTCGGTGAAAAAATAGGAAAACTTCACAAAACGGGAAATGCCGCCATGAGCAACATGATAATCGATCAAATCCTGAGCATAGGTTGATCCATATGACTGAACCGCTACGCCAAAGGCATCGGTTTTGATTTTGTTTGAATCCAAAATGACGCCGTCAAAATCAAACAGCCAAGTTTTGTATGTATCAAAAATAGACATGTTTTTTAAGCTTTCTTTCCACCGGCATAAATGGCTTTCGGGGCATTTGGGTCCAGTGGCCAGCGCGGGCGTGGGGCAAAATCTAGGTGATCGCGTTGTCCGGCTTTAAAGGCTTCAAGGCCTGCCCAGGCTATCATGGCACCGTTGTCGGTACAAAGCTTGAGCGGCGGGGCGACCATGCGCATGTTGTGTTTGTTGCAAAGTTCAACAAGGTGGCCCCGAATGGCCTGATTGGCCGCAACACCCCCGGCAACCACCAATGTGTTACCTTGCGGATGGTCCTGTTTGAACATTTTGATGGCGTTTTTACAGCGATTGACCAATGCCTCACCGGCAGCGCGCTGGAAAGCGGCGCAGAGGTCGTTAAGGTCTTCTTCTTTAAAAGCACCGGGGGGCAGTTTTTCGGCCGTTTGGCGCACGGCGGTTTTGAGGCCGGAAAAGGAAAAATCACAACCCGGTTTGCCTTTCATCGGCACGGGCAAGTTAAAACGTTCCGGGTTTTGAGACTTTGCAGCCGCTTTTTCCACAAACGGCCCGCCGGGGTATCCCAGCCCCAAAAGCTTGGCTGATTTATCAAAAGCTTCGCCCAGGGCATCGTCAATGGTGGTGCCAAGGCGTTTATATTGCCCGACACCTTCCACAGCCAGCAACTGGCAATGCCCGCCGGAAACCAGCAACAGCAGATAGGGAAATTTAACCTGATCGGTCAGTCTGACAGTAAGCGCATGGCCTTCAAGATGGTTGACGGCAACAAATGGCAGTTTGTGGGTCAGTGCAATGGCTTTGGCTGTCATGACACCCACAATGACCCCGCCGATCAGACCCGGCCCGCCAGTGGCGGCAACGGCATCAAGGTCGCTATAGTCGAGACCTGATTTTTCCATGGCTTCTTCGACGATACGGTCGATATGGTCAAGGTGTGAGCGTGCCGCAATTTCCGGTACAACGCCGCCGTAAGGACGATGTTCATCAAGCTGGGAAAGCACCACGTTGGAGAGAATACGCGCCTCGCCTTCCCCTTCGTCAGTAACGACGGAAGCAGCCGTTTCATCACAACTGGTTTCGATGCCGAGTATTTTCAATTGCATTGGCCCTAAAGCTGTCATAATTCTGGGGCAGAGATAGCACAGATTTTATAGAACGATAAAGCACAGAGATTTAAAAATTATGTCCGATCAGCCCAAAGTCGTCATCGGCACCCGCGGCAGTCCGCTGGCGCTGGCCCAAGCCCATGAAACCCGCGAACGTCTGCAAGCCGCCCATGAAGAATTGCGTGCTGATGGTGCCATTGAAATTGAAGTCATTAAAACGACCGGGGATATGATTTTGGACCGCCCGCTTTCCGAAATTGGCGGCAAGGGGTTGTTTACCAAGGAAATTGATGATGCCCAGCTCAATGGGCGCATTGATATTGCCGTTCATTCCATGAAGGATGTGCCGACTTGGTTGCCTGATGGTATTTGCCTGCCCTGTATTTTACCGCGTGAAGATGTGCGCGATGTGTTTATTTCCAACAAAGCCAAAACCTTGGCAGATTTACCCAAAGGCGCGGTTGTGGGCTCTGCTTCCTTGCGCAGGCAGGCACAGATCAAGGCGAAATATCCCCATCTGGAAGTCGTCACTTTTCGTGGCAATGTGCAGAGCCGCCTGCGCAAACTGGAAGAAGGCATTGTGGATGCCACCTTGCTGGCAAACGCAGGCTTGCGCCGCCTTAAAATGGAAGATGTTATCACTTCTGTCATCAGTGATGATGATATGTTACCGGCCGTTGCCCAGGGCGCGATTGGCATTTCATGTCGCGCTGGTGATGAAAAAATGATTGAGTATTTAAAGCCGCTTAATTGTGAAAAATCGACAAGGCGGGTTGAAGCCGAACGTGCCCTGCTGCGTGTGCTGGACGGGTCATGTCGTACACCGATTGCCGCATTGGCCGAGATTGACGGGGAAGAGCTGGTTTTGCGAGGCATGATTGCCAAGCCCGATGGGTCGGAAGTCTTGGAGAATAAAATGCGCGCACCGCTGGATCAAGCCGAGGCACTGGGCATAAAAGCGGGCGAGGATTTAAAAACGCGTGCCGGTGATGATTTTCTAGCCGAAGCGACCCAAGCCTAATATACTGTTTTTCAGCCACCCTTTAGAGGGGAAAGAAACCGTTGTTTCAGGGGGAATGAAAACATGCGTTTGCTGATCACACGACCGAAGGAAGATGCCGACCCCTTGGCGAATCTTTTGAGAAAAGCCGGTCATCAACCGGTGATCTTTCCTCTGTTGAGCATTGTTTATGAAAAGGGGGCCACAACGAAACTGGCCTCTTATAAGCTAAACGATGTACAGGCATTGTTGATGACCAGTGCCAATGGTGTGCGCAGTTTTGCCCATGCAGACAAACGCCGTGCCTTTAAAGTGATGGCCGTGGGGGAAGCGACCGCCAAGGTGGCCCGTCAGGCGGGTTTCAAGGATGTGGTGGTGGCCGGGGGCGATGTGGAAGCCCTTGCCAAAACGGTGAAGGAAACGCTGGACCCACAGGCGGGGTTGTTGTTGCATGGCGCGGGGACCAAACTTGCAGGTGACCTGAAAGGTTTGCTGGAAAAGGAAGGCTTTCATTATGAACGCCTGAGCCTTTACCATGCCGATAAAACGCAAAATTTGAGTGCCAGCCTGATCAATCAATTCAAGGAAGGCATGATTGACGGAGTAACGCTTTATTCCCCGCGTACAGCTGATTCTTTTGCCGCCTTGGTGGAAAAAGCCGGTTTGAAAGAAGAAATGAAAAAAGTGACCGCTTTCGGGCTTAGTGAAGCGGTGGCCCAAAAACTGGGCGGGTTGATGTTTGAAAACATCGTCACTGCAAAGACACCGGATCAGGATGCCCTTTTACAGGCGATCAATCAATATAAGGAAGAAAAGATGAGTGTGGCGTCAAGTAATGAAAACAATAAACCGCAAGCCATGCCAAAAGACGAGCCTGCCAAAGACAGCAAAGGGATTGATACAAAAGCGACTTCTCCTAAAGAAAAGGCTGTAAAGAAAGAACCGTCGAAAACGGATAAAACATCTGATCCGGTGGAAAAAACGCTGAACAAAGCCAAGGAGCAAAGCCCGGCTATAAAGGGAAGCTGGAAACTGAAAGCCGGTGTGGCAGCGGTGGTTTTGGTGGTTGCGGTTGGTGCCGGTGCCTATTTCACACAGGATATGTGGGTGCCCAAGGTCAAAAGCCAGCTTGCCCAGGCATTGAACCTGCAAGCGCCTCAAACGCCAAATGGCGTGTCGCAGGAAGAACTCGCAGCAGTGATCAGCCGTTTGAACAACCTTGAAAAACGCCCGGTTGCTACCTCGTCCCCTGCCCCTGCCCCTGATCTGGAAGCGTTGACAAAGCGCCTTGAAAGCCTTGAAGAGGGGCAGGGCGAGATCAAAATAGAGCTTTCAGGCATCGAAATGGCTAATGGGAACGAAGATAAATTAGCAGAATTTAAAAATTTGGCGGCTCGTATCGAAGCTGTGGAAGGGGCAAAACCGCAGGATTTATCCGGTCTTGAAGAAGAGAATAAACGCTTGAGCCAGTTGGTGACGGAACTGAACAACCGTCTGACCGATCTGGAAGCGGCCCGGGTGCAACAACGCACCTTCGGCGAAACCCAGCAAGCCCTGATTGCAGCCCTGAGCGGGTTGCGCCAGACGATGAATACATCAAAACCTTACGCTGCCGAACTACAGGCGCTTGGGGTTCTGGCCCAAGGTGATGTGGTGTTGGAAGAAGCCGTTCAAACCTTGCTGGAACATGCCGAACAGGGGCTGGCATCCAACAGTGCCCTGCGCGGCAGTTTTGAAACACTGGCCAACGATATCGTGCGCGCCGCCGCCATTCCGCAAGGGGCAGGCTGGGTTGAACAGACGGTCAAAAATATTACTTCGCTGGTGACCATTCGTCGGGCACCGGGCAATCTGGAAGGCGAAGGGCCATTGGGTATTGTGGCACGCACAGAACATAACCTGAAAAATGGCGATCTGGCCGCAGCCGTGGCGGAACTGAAGCATCTGGACGGCAAGCCGCTGGAAACGGCTCAAGACTGGATTGAGGCCGCACAGGCACGGCTTAAGGGTGATAAAACGCTGGCATTGATGCAGGCCCATATTCTGTCGCTGGCGGGTGATGCCGGGGGGCAGGGCTGATGTTTTCTCGCATTATCAAATATATCGTTTTATTGCTGGTGCTGGTCGGCATCGGCATTTGGTTTGCTGAAAACCCCGGTACGGTTTCCATCACCTGGCAGGGCGTGATTGTTGATGTACCGGTGGCTTTGGCCCTTGTCACTGCCCTTGTGGTGATTGGTATTTGTGCCTTGTTCTATCGTCTCTATGTTTTTCTGCGCGGTTCCCCCAAGGCGTTTGGCAGTTTTAGGCGCGAACGCCGCCTGCATCAGGGCTATGATGCGCTGACCAAAGGCATGGTGGCTGTAGCTGCCGGGGATACGCAAACTGCGCGAAAACATGCCCGCAAAGCAGATAGCCTGCTGGAAGACCCGGCCTTGACCATGCTGCTTTCGGCTCAGGCCGCACAACTGGATGGGGATGACAAGGCAGCAACCCGTTTCTTTGAAGAAATGGCAAAAACCAAGGGTATGGAATTTCTGGGCCTGCGCGGGCTTCTCAATCAGGCCATGGCGCGTGGGGATCGCGAAGAAGCCCTGAAACTGGCCGAACAAGCTTATCGCTTGCAACCCAAAACCGAATGGCTGGCGCACAAGTTGTTTGAACTGCAACTGGAAAAAGGCCAATGGGCGGAAGCCGAAACCACCCTGTCTGCATCTGTGAAAAACAGGTTGATTGAAGCTTCGACAGGTCAGCGCCAGAAGGCCGTGTTGATGGTGGAACGGGCGCAAAAGGCCGAAGCTGACGGCCAGCTTGAAGCTGCCATTAAATTGCTGACGCAGGCCTTGAAATTGGAAAACACACTGGTGCCTGCGGCTTTGAAACTGGCAGAGCTGATGGGCAAAACCAATAAACGCCGCAAGGCGTTAAGTGTTATTGAAGAGATGTGGCAACACCTGCCCCACCCGGCTCTTTATGAAGTATATCTGGACCTGACCGGGGAACCGGATGCGTTGAAACGGGTACAATTGGCTGAAAAGCTGGCGCAGCGTGCACGTACCCATGTGGAAAGCCGTGTGATCATCGCCCGTGCCGCCCTTGAGGCACAATTATGGGGCGAAGCCCGTGATGAATTGAACGTACTGCTTCAGGAAGCGCCCAGTGCACGGGTGTTTGCCATGATGGCGGAATTGGTGGAAAGTGAAGATGGTGATTTGACCGCAGCACGTTCCTGGTTGCGCAAGGCAACAGAAGCAGCGGCCAACCCGGCCTGGGTTTGTGAAGCTTGCGGGGACGTGCAGGCACACTGGTCTTCTGTTTGCCCTAAATGTCAGGGGTTTGATACCCAACACTGGCAGACGCCACCTCAGGCACATGTTGACGCAATTGAGGATCAATCGGCATCAGAACCGATTGTTAAAACTGAAAAAATACCGGCGGCATAACCTATCGGAATGCATAAAGTGCTTAAATTGTAGGCATGGATGTAAGAAGCCTGCATTTTAAGCAAGACAAAGACGGCACCATTTGCTAAAACAATTTTTTAACCAGTTGGTCAAGGTTTTGGAAAGCACATGGAAATAACGCTGGCCCCGATGGAAGGGGTGGTTGATGTTCATATGCGCGATATGTTGACGCAAATTGGCGGTTACGACTTGTGCGTAACCGAATTTATTCGTGTTTCCCAAGGTCTTGCACCGCGTGACTGGTTTTATAAATATTGTCCTGAACTGCATCATCAAAGTCTGACGCCCAGTGGTGTGCCGGTGCATGTTCAACTCATGGGCGGGGAAGCTGCTGTGGTGGCTGAAAATGCCGCCTTTGTGGTTCAGGAACTGGGGGCCATCGGGGTTGACCTGAATTTTGGCTGTCCGGCGAAAACCGTTAACCGCCATCATGCCGGGGCGGCTTTGCTGCAATGGCCGCAAACCCTGTTTGATATTACCCATGCCACCAAAGAAGCCTTACAAGGCAAGGCCCCCTTATCTGCCAAGATGCGGCTGGGTTTTGAAGATAAATCCCTCGCGCTGGAAAATGCTCAGGCCCTTGTGGAGGCCGGGGCACAAAAACTGACGGTGCATGCCCGCACCAAGGTGGAAGGCTACAAGGCCCCGGCCCATTGGGAATGGATTGCGCGCATCAAAGAGGTGGTCAATGTGCCGGTGGTGGCCAACGGCGAAGTCTGGACGCCCGAAGATGCCCGCACCTGTCTGGAGGTCAGCGGGTGTGATGACATTATGATCGGGCGCGGCGCCATTGCACGGCCCTCTTTGGCACGTGAAATTAAAGGCGGCGATTTTGCACAATGGCCGGAAGTGGCCGGTTGGCTGAAAGACTATTGCAGCCAGATGCTGGATACCAAACGCCCCAAATGGGGAGAGGGGCGCATGAAACAATGGATCAAGCTGATGGGCCGCACCTATCCACAAGCCAAAACCCTGTTCGATCAGGTCAAAAAACTCAAAGACCCCTATGCGATCTATCATATTGTATGCGTTGAGGCAGGAGGTGTCGCACATGTCGCATAAGGATGTCCGGCTCAAGCTGGATGGCATTACCAAGGAATTTCCTGCTTGTCTGGCTAATGACCGGGTGGCATTTGATGTGGAAGCCGGGGAAATCCACGCGCTGCTCGGGGAAAACGGCGCCGGTAAATCCACTCTGGTGAAAATGATTTACGGCATCATGCAGCCGGATGCAGGCCAGATTGTTTGGCAAGGCACCCCGGTCAGTGTAGAAAGCCCGGCCATGGCGCGTAAACTGGGGATTGGCATGGTGTTTCAACATTTTTCCCTGTTTGAATCCATGAGCGTTCTGGAAAATGTTGCCCTTGGCATGAATGAAAAAGGCTCCATGAAGCTGCTGGCGCAGCGTATTCTTGAGGTTTCTGAACATTACGGCCTGCCGTTGGACCCGCAGCGCCATATCCACACGCTTTCGGTTGGGGAACGCCAGCGGGTGGAAATTGTACGCTGTCTTTTGCAGGACCCGAGCCTGATCATTATGGATGAACCGACATCGGTTCTAACCCCGCAGGAAGTCGATAAACTGTTTGTCACTTTGCGCCGCCTGCGTGAAGAAGGCCGTTCCATCCTCTACATTTCCCACAAGCTGGAAGAGATCAAGGTACTGTGTGACCGTGCCACCATCCTGCGTGCCGGGCGCGTGGTGGGGGATTGTAACCCGTCACAGGAAAGTGCGCGTTCCATGGCCCAGATGATGGTGGGCGAAGAAATTAAGATTCCGGCCAAGAAAGAAGGCATAAGCGCCGGGGACGATTGCTTGGTGGTCAATAATCTTTCCATTTCCAGCGAAGATGCTTTTGTGGCTGATCTGGATAGTGTTTCTTTTTCTGTTCGCAAAGGTGAAATTTTCGGGATTGCCGGGGTTGCAGGCAATGGGCAGAACAGCCTGTTGTCGGTTTTATCCGGTGAACGACTATGCCCTGATGACCGCGCCATTATGATTGAGGGCTTGCCGGTGGCCCATTTGGGGCCGCAGAAACGCCGCCAACTTGGGCTGGCTTTTGTGCCCGAAGAACGCCTTGGTCACGGCACCGTGCCGGAAATGACGCTTGCGGATAACACGGTCCTGTCCGGCCATGGGGTGTCCGATCTGGTGCATCGCGGCTGGGTGCGTTTTTCCAAAGCCCATGGATTGGCCGAAAAAATTATCAAGGCTTTTGATGTGCGCACCGGTGGGTCCAAATCCGAAGCGAAATCCTTGTCCGGCGGGAATTTGCAAAAATTTATTATCGGGCGCGAATTGCTGAAAAATCCGAAATTACTGATTGTGGCGCAACCCACATGGGGGGTGGATGCCGGGGCGGCGGCGGCCATTCATCAGGCCTTGATGGATTTGCGCGATCAGGGCTGTGCCATTTTGGTGGTGTCACAGGATCTGGATGAACTGTTTGCGGTGAGTGACCGCATTGCGGTGATTTCCCATGGTCGATTGTCCGAAGCCCGCCCGGCCCATGATACAACGGTTGAACAGGTTGGCCTGTTGATGGGCGGCATGTTTGATCAGGTCGATGCCTGGGAAGGAGACGCCCACCCATGATCCGTTTTGAACCGAGACTGGAGCCGTCACAATCCATGGTTTATGGCGCGCCTTTATTGGCTGTCGCGCTGACCCTGATTGCCGGATTGATATTGTTCGGGCTGCTGGGCTATGACCCTTTTCATTCCATGTATCTTTTCTTTTTCAAACCGGTGAGTGACCTTTATGGCCTGTCGGAACTGGGCCTGAAAGCCATTCCCCTTGCTTTATGTGCTGTTGGTCTGGCCTTCGGGTTTCGTGGCAATGTGTGGAACATTGGGGCAGAAGGGCAATTGACCATCGGGGCGATAGCGGCCGGGGCGATAGCTGTAACCTGGTATGAAAGCACATCTTTGTGGATGTTGCCGCTTATGGCGCTGGCCGGGGTGGCTGGCGGGATGGCCTGGGCGGCGATCCCGGCATTTTTGAAAACCCGTTTTCACGCCAATGAAATTCTCACCAGTCTGATGCTGACCTATGTGGCAACCTTGTTTCTGGGCTATCTGGTCAACGGGCCATTGCGCAACCCCGAAGGGTTTAACTTTCCGGAATCGCGCATGTTTGGCGATGCCGCCCTTTTACCCATGCTGTTTGAAGGCACACGTCTGCATATTGGCGGTTTGATTGTGTTGTTCATTATTGTTGCCATGTGGCTGGTGATCAGCCGCACCTTGATCGGTTTTCAGGTCAAGGTGGTGGGGCTGACGCCGATGGCGGCCCATTATGCCGGGTTTTCCCCGAAAAAAGTGGTCTGGATGGGACTGTTGGTCGGCGGTGGTCTGGCTGGTCTTGCCGGGATGTTTGAAGTCGCTGGTCCCATTGGTCAGTTACAGCCGATCATTTCCCCCGGCTATGGTTTTACCGCCATTATTGTGGCTTTTCTGGGCAGGCTGCATCCCTTGGGCATTCTCTGCGCCGCTTTGCTGATGGCGCTTTCCTATCTGGGCGGGGAAACGGTGCAGATGGAACTGAGCCTGCCCTTGGCGGTAACAGGCGTTTTTCAGGGGATGCTTTTGTTCTTCCTGCTGGCCTGTGATGTTTTGATCCAGTATCGCCCTGTCTTCGGTTTGAAAAGGAAAGCAGCATGATCGGCTTTGAAGTGGAAACGCTGGTGGCGATTTTGCTGGGGGTGGCCCGTGGGGCAACACCGCTTGTCTTTGCGGCCATTGGGGAATTGATTACGGAAAAATCCGGCGTGCTGAATCTGGGTGTGGAAGGCATGATGCTGATCGGGGCGGTTGCAGGCTTTATTGCCGTGGTGGCAACCGGGAATTCTTTCTTTGGTTTCTTTGCTGCCATGCTGGCCGGGGCTTTGCTTTCCTGCATTTTTGCTTTGCTGGTACTTTATCTGCATACCAATCAGGTAGCCAGCGGGTTGGCGCTGACCATTTTCGGCATCGGCCTGTCGGCCTTTTTCGGGCTGGATTTTATCGGTACGCCCATCAAGGGCCTGCAAGCCATTCATATTGCGGGCCTAAGTGATATTCCGGTGGTCGGGCCATTGCTGTTCGGTCATGACATTATGGTTTATGCTGCCTTTGCTTTGGTTGTTGCCACAAGCTGGTTTTTAACCCGTACACGCTGGGGCATGATCCTGCGTGCGGTGGGCGAATCGCACCATGCTGCCCATGCCATCGGCTATCCGGTGCGCCGCATCCGCTTTGGTGCCATTTTGTTTGGCGGGGCCATGTGCGGTTTGGCAGGGGGCTATATTTCCCTGATCTATACGCCGATGTGGGCGGAAAATATGACTGCCGGGCGCGGCTGGATTGCTTTGGCCTTGGTTGTCTTTTCGACATGGAAGCCCAGCCGGGCATTGATCGGTGCCTATTTATTTGGCGGGGTGACGATTTTACAGTTAAATGTGCAGAGCCTTGGGTTGGATATTTCGGCCCATTTGATGAATATGTTACCTTATATCGCGACTATTCTGGTTCTGGTGATGATTTCGCGCGATGAGACCAAGATCCGGTTGAACGCGCCAGCCTGTCTGGGAAAACCCTTTCGGGCAGATGGGTGAAATTCGAAGAAGAATTGAAACCTGTTAAACAACAAATTGCTTTAGGTTAGGGCGAAAGGAAATATCGAATGTCTAAAAAAATGATGGCCGGCTTGCTGGCTGCTGCTTCTGTTGTGCTGGGCAGTGCAACTGCACAGGCTGAACCGGCCAAGATCGGTTTCGTTTATGTCTCTCCGGTGGGGGATGCAGGCTATACGTATCAGCATGATTTGGGCCGTAAGGCGGTGGAAGAAAAATTTGGCGATAAAGTTAAAACAAGTTTTGTAGAAAGTGTGGCAGAAGGCCCTGATGCCGAACGTGTGATTATGAAATTTGCCAAAGAAGGCTATAAGGCGGTTTTCACAACGTCCTTCGGTTATATGAACCCGACGTTGAAAGTGGCAAAGCGCTTTCCCAAAGTCGCCTTTGAACATGCCACCGGTTACAAACGTGCAACCAATGTAAATACCTATCAGGCGCGTTTTTATGAAAGCCGCTACCTGACCGGGATTGTGGCGGGCTCCATGACCAAATCCAACGTGATCGGTTATGTGGCAGCGTTTCCGATTCCCGAAGTTGTGCGTGGCATCAACGCCTTTACCCGCGGTATTCGTTCTGTAAATGGCAAGGCCGAAGTGCGTGTGATTTGGACCAACAGCTGGTTTGACCCGGGCAAGGAACGTGAAGCCGCCGATACACTGATCGGCCAGAAAGCCGACGTGCTGACCATGCATGCCGATAGCCCGGCCACCATTCAGGCGGCTGAAGATGCCGGGGTTTATTCCATCGGCTATAATTCCGATTTCTCCAAATTTGGCCCGAAATCCCATTTGACGGCTTCTGTCACCAACTGGGCACCTTATTATGTCAAACGTGTGGAAGAAATTCTCAACGGCACATGGAAAGGCAATCAGGATACTTGGGATGGCCTGAAACATGACATGGTTCAGGTTGCGCCGTTGCATAAGGATGTGCCTGAAGCCGTGCGTGCCAAAGTGGAAAAAGCCAAGGCAGACATTATTGCCGGTACCCTGCACCCGTTTGCCGGGCCGCTGAAGGACAACACCGGCAAGGAACGTGTTGAGGCTGGAAAAACCATGAGTGACGGCGACATGCTGGGCTTTAACTGGTATGTGGAAGGCATTGTCGGCAAATTGCCGAATTGATCCTTATATTAAGCTTGCATAAGAAAAAGACCGGATGTTTGATAGACATCCGGTCTTTTTTTGGATTTGTTACAGTTTGTAACGAAAAAAGTGGAACGTGGACATGATAGTGTAACAACCACGTCATAAAACAAAGGCCAGAGATATTAAAGTTAAGGGGGTTATTATGGATAACACACAACGCTACTCGTTTTTGTTACGTCATCTGCACTGGATTGGTGGACTTGTTTTTCTTGCGGCGCTTGTTGCCGGTTTGGTGATGGATGAAATGGCCCGTGGGGCAGGCAAGGCCGAAGTGATGTTTTTCCACAAAAGTCTGGGATTGGCTGTTGCAGGACTTGCGGTTTTACGCCTTGTGGAATGGGTGCGTTCAAGTCAGCCGGGCGCTTTGGATAGCCACGCAATTTGGGAACGCCGCCTGTCTTTGGCAACCAAAATCGGGCTTTATGCTGTTATGTTTGCCCTGCCGCTCAGCGGCGTGTTGATGAGCTGGCTAAAAGGCTATGGCGTTTCTTTCTTCGGCCTGTTTGAACTGGCGCCGCTTTTTGATAAAAATCACGATCTGGCTGAAGTTTTTGAAGAAATTCATGAGTCTATCGTCCCCGTTGTTTTTGTCTTGCTGGGCTTGCACATTGCCGGTGCGCTCAAGCATCATTTCATGGATAAAGACGAAACCGTGCAACGCATTTCTCCCGTTGCCCTTTCCAAAAAATAGCGATATATCATACTCGACAGGCGTGCCGTTGTAGCTCAGTTGGTAGAGCAGCACATTCGTAATGTGCGGGTCGGGGGTTCGAGTCCCTTCAACGGCACCATATTTATCAATGGCTTAGTTGCATATCATGGCTAGGCCATTTTTCATTTGGAAGCAATTCGGAAGCACTTTGCACGATTTCGCGGCCCCCTTCTGTATGCTTCCTTACCCCTTTTAAGATATTAAAAGAAATAGACTGTCCAACCTGTCCATATGTCCATCCGGCAAAGAAGTCAGGGACTTAAGAACGGAGAGTCAGAATCTTAACCTGTCCATAGACTGTCCATAATAAATAATGAAAAAAATGCAATGGGCTTTCATTTTTCAATTTACACCCGGTGAAAATCCTGTTGAGAGTACGGTCAGAAATATAAAGAACTCCAGACTTTTGACCCGCCCCCCCTATCATCGACTGAATGATACCGAGCGTGGCTTTTTCTTTTAATTTCGTCGCCCGATGATGGGTTTCCATTTTCCAATTATGCAATA
Source organism: Terasakiella sp. (assembly GCA_050297075.1). Taxonomy (GTDB): domain Bacteria; phylum Pseudomonadota; class Alphaproteobacteria; order Rhodospirillales; family Terasakiellaceae; genus Terasakiella. Next base: position 453,452 of record JBNKSC010000024.1, on the reverse strand, counting down.
GCTATGGAAGCGCTACACAGCGCCAGAACAAAGCCATGAAGGAAAGTGACAGGATCGGACAACTTGCGGAGTATGGACCGAAGGGGGCGCAGGGGGGAGATGAAGATATGGGGTGCGTATTCAAAGTTGTTTTCTGTTGGTGTCGGAAATTGAAACCGGATAAGATGCGGTTATGAAAACGTTTGATGACCCTATTGTGATTTCTCTTGCACTTGCAGCAGCTTGCTTTTTTGCAGCTGGTTTTTTGTTGGGTGCTCCAGTACGGACCAACATTTCCAATGAAGAATGGCTCGGACTGACCGGGGGAGTGGCGACAATTTTTGCTACCATCGCAACTATTTCTGCTGCTTACTACATGTCGACAAAGCAAAAGCGGAACGAAATGCTTGCGTTGGAACATCGTGTTGTATTCCTCATTTCGTCTATTTCAGAAAAAATTAATTCTGTTTGCGATGGTCTTCAAAATGGAGAAAGAAAGCCAGAAGAAATCACGTCTATTAGTCGTAAAATTGAACTCTTGAAAGAGTTGTCGGTTGAGTTGATTCCTATATACTTTCTTGAGGTAACTGAAACATTTATTCACGTGGCAAGTGTCCATCATGAACGTTTGGATTTGTTTACTAAATACGCCCCGTTTATTGATGAGGAGGAGACAAAGAGGGAGGAAACAATCCGAGAAATTAAGACTGATATTTCTGGTTTGATGAACCAACTCTTGAATGCAATGCCTCCGTACTACCATTTGCGTTGAAATTTGCATCTCCGTAATTTCCTTACGCTGGAGTCAGTGTATCGTCTTTAAAAGCAACGATGCTCGGCGCAGGTGATGAATTTCTCAGAAATCCTTAATAACCAACCGGCCAAAGCCGCCATCTTGGTTTGCTGTTTTCTTGTTATGGTGAGTGCGGCAAACGGGTTGCCAGTTTGAACGATCCCAGAAAAGCTCCTGATCGCCCTTATGGGGTTTGATATGATCAACCACCGTGGCGGGAGTAACCATCCCTTCTTGCTCACACATACAGCATAAGGGATGCTTTTGCAGAAAGGCCAATCGCGCCTTTTGCCAATTGTGATTATATCCCCGCTTTGTTGCGCTTTCCCGTTTTAGGGTCGGGGGTACGAGGTTTGCTTTTGCTTTCCCACAGTCACACTTGCCTTTCGGCACAAGCTTGCCGCAAGCGGGCTTAGAACAGGGCTTCATAGGTGCTTTAGGCATTATCATTCCTTCCATAGGGGCTGGCTTCAGTCACCCTTTCAATCAACCAGTATCGATCGCCACTTTTCGCGCGTTCCGTATGAATCCCGATCGTGCGCAGGCTGGGGGCGATACGCTTCATGGCCGTACCCATTCCAGCCGGTGTTTTCGGCCAGTGGCTCGCCCGGCGTATGGTTTCGGTGACATAGCCGTTGATCCGTTCCAGTAAGGCGCTGGCGGTGCCTTTATAGCGGGTGCCTTCATCGACAATCTGGATAATGGCCTGAACAAGCGGATCATCCTCCACACTCAGGCGGATGGCATTGTCCCGGTTCTCTTTGAAGATCGGGACAAAGGAATTCGGCTCCCAGCCCAGCCCGCTTTCCGCTGCTGTAATCCATTCGGCAAAGTCTGCCATCCGGGGCGCTTCCTTCATTTCCACCTTGTCGATATTGCGCAAAGCAGCGGAGACAGCATCAAGTAAAGCGCCGAGAACGCCGGGCCGGGCTTCTTCAAATATCCGTTTCACTTCTCTGGAGGTGCGGCGCTGGTTTTCCGGGATAGTCGGCAATTCAATAACAATCGAGCGATCCCCTAAATCCGGTCGGGAGGCCAAGCCGGGAATGCCGTTCATAAGCATGGGGCGCTGGGCTTCCAGAACGATCTCGCCTTGGTCACTATGCAACTCCCTTGTCGCATACCCGCCGCCGGTCGCAAGGCGGCATAGGGCATCCGATAACCACGGCGCAACGCCTGAGACGTTATCGTAAACAAGTACCCGGTTATTGACGGCTGACACCATCAAATCACGTTCATCGCGGGGCTGTGAACGAATAGAGGATCGGTTCGGGTCTATCAGGTCGCGCAAAAAACGGGAGGTCGTGGATTTGGCTGAACCTTGTTGACCATTGACCAGCAAGATCGGATAGGGGCCATCCGGGCGCAAGGCACCAACCAGCCATGCAACGATAAGTCTGAAATCGGCTTCTGTTTCGGTATTAATGAAATCCAGCATTCTATTTATCGTCACGCCCTCTTCCGGTTCAGGCAAAGGCTGCATGGAATTGGAACGAAGGAACTTGACCGGCGCACGGTCTTTCACACACCAACCATGTGCGGTGACTTCCACGGTCTTCCAGTCTCGATCGCATAAATCCAGATAGACATTCCCGTTAAGCTCCCCGATCCGGCGGCATGTGCGATGTTGTGGGCCGTTATGGATGGCTTCTGATTCCATCGTTTTCAAACCATCCTCAATAGCCTGCGATCCGGGGGCATGTTCAAACCTGCGATAATAAAGGCCACACAGCCAAATCTTGAAATCACGCGAGCGCAGCGGCCAGTTTTCCCAATGCTCATTCACAAGGACAGAGGCATAGGTATCGCGGTTATCGTCATGCCATAACTCGATTTCATCCATGAGGGAGATAACCAGGTCGCGCTGGGTAATACGTCCGCCGCCTTCCTCACCCTCAGTCGCTACCCCGCCCCCCTTCTTTCCTGTCTTGGCAGACCTGTCCTGAGATGTCCGTTTTTGTCTCTCCTGAACCTTCAGAACCTCTTTTGCAGGCTTCGCGTCCCGCAAGAAAGACAGGGTTTTTTCCTGATCCCAGCCATCCCGTTCGGCATCCGCTGCATCCCAGCCTTCACAGACGTTTTCGGGCGGGATGCAAATAGAGACTTCTGCCCAGACCTCCTCCAGCGCCCTTGCAGCCTGTTCAGCATATTTGAAACCGGGCATGTCGGCATCCGGCCAGATCACAACCCGGCGCTTTGCCAATGTTCCCCAATTTGCATATTTGGCGGCATTTGATCCGCCCAATGTGGTGACGGCGATTGCCTTGGGCATAAGTCGGGCGCAGGCATCGGCGGCCTTTTCCCCCTCACATAAAACAATCGGGGCGCTGGGGAATTGGGAAAGAAGATGGGCGTTATAGATCGGGCGAGGTTCAAGCGGGGCTTTCCAGCGCCATTGAATTTTGCCCTCGATCGGGTTGGTGCAGTAAGTGGCCGGTAACACTTCCTTGCCACCAGTCGGCAAATCGAAGCGATGGACGATGCAAACCAGTTCCCCGGTGACAGAGCGATAGTAATATTTTGCATCCGCCTCCCCATGCTTGTAATGGGGCCCGGGTTCGCCAGCGCTGGCCGGAACGATGGGTAAAGGTTCCCATTCATCCTTTTTCTTGGATCGCGGGCGCGGGGCTGTATCGCGTTCCTCTGGTGATAAGGGGCGGAAGATTTCGGCCTTGTTATTCATAGGCATCCACCCCCAGCATATCGGCCAGCGCGAGGGCTGAGTCCTTCTGGCTGATCCCGGCAAGAAATGCGCCGAGGCTCACAATATCGCCGCCGCTGTCACCCGTGGCAAAATCCCCCCATTTCCCGGAATAGAGATTGACCTTAAAACTACCGCTGCGCTTGTCATTGCGCAGAGGATTGCGCGCAACATATTCCGCCCCTTCGATTTTCCCATCCGGCAACCAGCGCGCAAGAATAGACGGCAAGCAAGACAAGGCGGTGCGGTTGACCTTTTCAAAGTTAATTGATCGCATGATCTATGCCCCCTTATGAGTAAAGTGAGAACAGATCAATTGTCGCCAAGTGTTGCGATATTCATCATGGAGGCGGATAGCCGATTGCAAAGAGATTCTATCGCTCCCTTCCATCACGTCATGGCCATACTTCGAAATTTCCCAACAACGATCGGCAAGGGCATGAGAGATATGTGAAAGCGAAGAGGTACATAACCGAAGGTCTTCTACTCGATCTCCTTCGCAGCAAGCCCATATTTCAGCCACGGCTTGCCAGTCCTTCGCCTCACGTCTAAAAACGCACTCTAAGTAATTGGCGTCCGCCTGAGAGAGTTGAATGCTATGACTGTCACGTTTCTTCATAGACCTACCCCCGCCGCACCAGTGGAAGTAAAACTGTTATCTGCTATCCATTGAAGAACATCAGCGCGTCGGTACCTGATAGAACGACCCAACTTAATAAAAGTGCACCCTCCGCCTTTTACGCGTTCATTTGCAAGTGTGCCTTCTGACTGTCCCCTCAGGTATGCCGCTTCTGATGGGTATAAGAGAGCATCCGGGTCTATAGGAATTGGACGCCCTGCCGGTTCTGCTTTTGCAGTCATTTACTTCTCCTCTAATAATCTGAATTAATTAGAGGAGCATGGAGATATGAAACTCACCTCTCCATTTGATAATTACATGCTATTTATCTTCTGGACTTGTTTTGATCTGTCGATAGTGATTTTCAGGAAGATCGAGCTTCTTAAGTGTTTCGTCAGATAAATTAGCTGACATTGTCTCCCAGCCTTTAACTCTACGTGCACCAGCGCTGGTTTCTTTCACTCCAGCACGCTTCCCTAGAGGGACTAGGATAGTCGCCAATTGTTCAATTCGTGTACTTTCTGCCGTACTTTTCCCAATTTTACTTCCCCATAAAGGACGAAGAAGAGGGTTCATATCAACATCAACACTGACATAACCATTTTCATCCACAGATATATGGCCATCTTCTAACGCCTGTTTGACGATGACCATAGCATCCTTCCTCAGTGAGTCTTTGAACGCGCCATCGAAAAATTTGAACGGGTTCCCACCAACACCGACTGACTTAAAATTGCTTGAACCGTTCCGCATAAGTCGAAAATAGTCTTGAAGTGCAATGTCCAGCCCCCAGACAAGCCAAGCAGGAAAAGGAGCTGATTTTCTTTGGCATAAATCCATTGCATCAAAAAGAGAGGGCCAAATGCCAGCCTCATAACCACGTCTTAATTGACGCAAGCTATCTTCTAAGCGCTCATTTATTGCATCGCTACTATTCAATTGTAGCCTTGGCTGTTTGGAAATTCTCAGAATTTGATGAACAGTCAAAGAAACACTAGATGAACCAAACTCAACAGCCTGCCCATCGCCCACGATCTCTGCATATTTAAAGCATTCTTCTCTTCTAGAAATAAGAGACTGATATGACTTTGGATCGGGTTTATCTTTTTTAATGCTTTGGCCAAGCCTGATACTTTCAAACTTAGGGGATCGGTAAAATTCACTTTCGAAATCTGCTTCGATATAAATGCATTCACCCTTTTCTTCTGGCGTTTCAATCTCAAACCCAAGGCAAAAGTCGCCAAAATCTAAAGGCCCATTATTAACATCTATGATTTTCCAAGAGAGGGCTTCACGCATCCAACTTGGATACGACACCTGACATTCATCGCAAAGCTTTCTTGCAGCAAAGAGCGATGCCCAGTCGCCGCGCTGGTAATGACTTTTAAATCGGGAGATTTCCTTCGCAAAGGAATTGTCCTTGTTAGACATGATTAATCATTCACAAATCTTATACCCTTGCCGCCTTCTGCACTATGTTCGCCAGCTTCAAGGAACATAATACCAGCTTCATTTAAAGCAGATTGCACAGCTTGTAAGTTTTCAGCCGTGCTTTTCCCGGTACCGCGATTTTCCATGCGCTGGATTGTCGCTAATCCAAGACCAGATTTGTTCGCCAGTTCTTGCGCTGACCAACCAAGCATGCCTCTAGCGCCTTTGATTTGTTCACTCGTTATCATGATGTAATTTAACTCACTTGTGATGCTTTATAATTGACAATAGCCCATTAATGATTTAAATTACATCATATGAGGCATTATTTCAATAGGACAGTAAAATGCGTTACCGTTTCAAAGCAATCACTCGCTCGACATATAAGGCGCGCGAAAGCCAGTCTGGGAAGTCAAAGGTCTATGTGACCATTCTTGCCGCAAAGGTGATGGGCAAGGCTTGGGAGATTGCTAGGGGCTTGCAAAGCCAGAGGGGCGAATCTGTACGTGATTACCTGAAAGAAGCCCTGCGCCAAGCTTGGGAACTGATCAAAGGCGACCGGGGGCTTGTCGCAACCGCTTCTGTCATGTTTGGTATCTTGCGCAACAAACGCATTGGGAATGCCTCTTGCACTCTCAAAAAACATTCACAAGACGCCGCTTATTATGCGGCTTGCTGGTAAGGAGATAACAATGCCAGAAAACCAAAATGCATCTTTAAATGAATTGAGGAATAAACTTTTCAAGATGGAGGAAATGCTTTTGAATGTTGAAGGTCTTGCAGATACATTCAATCATCATAGTGTAATGAATTATGACAAGGGGTTGGGTTATCTCGGCGGCCAACTCACAAATCACTCTCAAGAGCTTCGCAGTCAATGGGAAGAGGTATTGAGGTTATCCTGCTCAATATGTGATCGTGGTCAGCAAAAACGCAAGATAGGTTAGACACTGCCCACAAACGGCAATGCAGGCTGGATATGGCAATCATTACTCATACTGGCCAAGCCTTGAATTTTATTTCTTTTGGGTACGCCGTTTTTCGTCCACTATCATCAAATGGCGATACATTGATATTTCCGCCTTGTCCAATGGTTCGGGGTGCAGGGCGGAATATGCATCATCTATTGAGAGATAAAGGGCTTCTGTTCGCTTTTGCATTCGAGCGATATGGCATTTGTCAGACCGCTGGCTTTCTAGTTCATATTCTTTGCAGCAATGCATAAGTTCCTGAATTGCAAAATGCTTTCTATAGGATCGTGACTTTGCTGCGTAGGCGATGATTTCTTGTAGCGTTGGTTTATCTGTCATAGCGATCCTTCCTAGATGTCGCCATGAGTTGACCTGAGAAAAACGTATTTGCCATTGCAATCTTTTACCGAAAAAATGTAGTGACAAACTCAGGCAGTTTGCTCTGTATGTCTTGAAGTCTAATTGATCACTACGAAAAATCGATCACTCTTCCCAACATATTCGCCAGTTCTTTTTTTGACAACAAAAGCTTCAACCCAGTGTATGCCAGTGTAGCTGGTTTCTTCCCAGCGAATGCCGCCCTTCTTCGAGTCTTCAAAACCACCGCGCAGGCCACCGGTAATACGTGCCGCGAACTCACCAGAGTTTACTACGCGCCAATGTACACTAAAGTTATCATCAAACGGCAGGCCTGTATTTGAGAGTGCCTGAAATTGAATGTGTGAGTTCTGATCAATAATTTCACCACTTCTATACTTTCTAACCTCAAGCCCTTCTTTGCTAGAATGCTCGCTGGCAATGACGCGGACGGGAATTTGATTGGCAGCTGGTCTCCAAGGCGCTTTTTTGGCGTGTGGCAAAAAGGGAATTCTGCCAAAATTGATAACACCCCTTTGGACAGCTTGAACTAACCCCTTTGCAGTGGCTTGAGTATTTAGTACTGCCTCGCTGATACTACACGCAGCTCGTTCAATCTCACTTTTCGCAAACGCTTCACCTAAAAAGTCCCGCCATAATCTGAGACTTTCCGAGCGATCTGTTTCAGCATATGCCGCATCAACCCATCCTCTGTATTTATGGATCATTGAACGGAAATTGGCGTATTTGTCTTGATCCCAGTGGCGATTGAAGTCTTCACTCTCCATTGCGGGATTTTTAATGGTTGGCATTTCATCGTTTTCTTGAAGGAAGTTATCCAGACGGCCGATTAGGGTCTTCAGTGATGTTGGTAAGTCTTTAAAATTACCATATAAATCAATCTTATCGAATCCACCGACGACCTGATCCGCTACTAAAGTGGTCAGCAATACAGATTTGGCAGAAAAGGTCTTCTTCACATCCCGTTGATATTTGAGAAGGCGAACTACCTTGATTAGATTATTGTTCCCAACAGTAGCATTTTTATCCTTGAACCATTCAGCATAACCTTCGGCATCAGTTTCTTCTTCCTCATTTTTATGGCGATTACATACGTGAAAAGACTCACCATCCCACCAATCGTCACGATGGATGCAAGGAACGATATCTAGGTGAAAGTCGCCAGCATAATCAATGGTAACACATCGTGTGCCACGTTCTACTTTGTCTGCATATGTGCTGGAAGCTTTGAAAACTCGGTATAGATCTGCAAGATAATCTTTTGTTTCCCAGTCTTCGACTTCTTCGACAAAAACAAGAATATCAGCGTCAAAATCAGTCCCGTCAGGCGGCTTGATAATAGTCTTGTGTGCCCAAGATCCTTGCTCACTGAATTTTTCGATTGCCGCGCCATAATCGGATTGCTCCAGAAAACTCTGAATGGCATTTACGCGACTGGTAAGAGTGTCGATACGGGTTTGGTTGAGATTGACTGTATCTCTCATAAACTCATTGAAGAGATTTACATGTTTCATTTCATCTCTCCAGCGCTGGAGTGTCTATAAATTCGATAAATCTTCTGTCCAGTATCGGAGCCAGTAAAAATATTCACAGCCCACGGATATCGGTTTTCGATTGGGTTATCTTGTTCGTGTTGAAAGACCCGTATTTCGAATGGATATCGTTTCTCAAATTGCCGCCCAATATTAAACACCACGCTGTTTTGTGCAGCTATAACAAGATTAACGCATCTACCTCTATAATTACGAAAGACAGTATCCAATTGATCGCACCAGGCCACTTGCTGTGCCAAAGACCAGTGATTGTTTCTCTCAATATTTCCTGTACCAACAGTTAGCTTAATGAGGGGGATATCCTTAAATATGATCTCCATCGCTTTAAAGTCGGCAGCTTGTGAAATCTCCACTGCGACTAGAATTTCATTAGCAGTATAGGCTTGGTCAGGTACAGTTACTTTAAGGTCATGATTTGTCGTTGTGCCCTCAATCGTTCTCCACTCGCCAGGATTGCGCTGCCAATCTTTTACAATTAAGTCCGAGCCGCCAATATGATTATCAACGGTAAAACCTGCCAGAAATGTAAATGGCACCGGTGCTATACCGCCATATACAATTGTGCGATCTTCAGATGATACTTCACGCGTGAAACGATCAAACACGACTTTAAAGCCAGTCAATTCTTCAAGTGCCCGGTCAAAATCATGGACGCCCCAGGCAGTGGAATAAGCGTTTTGATTGATGGATATGGGTACTTTACGGCCAGGAACTTTTTCCTTGATCGAGTTCATAAGAGGCGCTGTTTTAACGGCTTCCAATCCCATATGTTCGATCACAAAAATACGTTTTCTTGCATCGTCCTGAGTCTGTCTAATTTCCTCTGCTGCTACGAAGTCAGCATGTTTAACTGCTTTTCGAGCTACAATAAATGTAGGAATGGCTGAAAGAAGTAGCCCCGCAATAGATATGATAGTGAGGGGAAGTACTGATAGGACTGACTGGTCATTATCCGTTAGGCCTAGTGTAATTTGGTACTCTACGCCTTTCCAGATAATCGGAACTTCAGCGTACATCATTATGCCGCCAACAACATTAACCGACGGAATTAAGAGTGCGAACACTCTCATAATATTAATCAAAGATTTTAATGGTAAAGAGTAAGGAGATTTACCAATGAAAACTTTGGCAAGTTCGATACAATAATCCCAGTTGCTTTTAGAAGTCATAAAAGAGAAAATCCTGAAAATAAAATGACTTTTATGGTGTATAAGGATTTCTCGCATCACCCAAATAGGTTAGCAAATTAATGGTAATCCTTTGTTATTCGGTGCGCCAGAAAGCGAACAAAACACGATTAAATTTTACCAAGTTCCCGCTTCTCATAAACCAGCGCAATTTCTTCACCATCCCACAAGAAACAAAGATGGTTTGCTTGGCGACAGTTTGACATAGCGCGCGGTTTAAAGGCCGCTATACATTCGCCGCCGGGATCGCGGACGCTGTTATATGCAATGCCCCATGAATTTTCATTTCGCAGTTGAATTGCAAAAGCTTGAGATGCACTGTAGCTGTCTGGATCGTATATTTCTGCGTACTGATCTTGCAGGCCACGAATATCATGCAATCGTGCATTTACGGTGATGGCATAGGCGCGCATGTCCAACTCCATTTTTGGCTCGTTGGTCGCACGCATGAACTTTTCGCGGTGGTGTTTCACTTCTGCAATCGCTGTGTCCAGGTCTTTCCCTGCATAGAAAACACCAAAAGAGCCATCCGTAAAACGGCTTCCGTCCGGGTTTACATGGGTAAATGCAGCCATGATCGCGCTGGTGTTCGGGCCTGAGATACGATCTTCTGGTAAAACAAGTGACAGATCACCGGTTTCATCCCTCAGGCGGTCATTGGTGAGTGCTTCTAATGCAAAAATGGCCTCCAAATCGGCCGGGTCCGCAACACGTTCAAAGAGAGCAATGGGTGGAAACCGTGAAGGGACGATCCTGTAACAAGGCTCCCAATTGATTTCGTTTACCGATATATCATCGTTCATTAAATGCCGCCTCGTTGGGCGTCAAGGTACTGGCGAACAACAAACAAATCTACCACATTACCGGACAGCATACGTTCCAATGCGCTTCGGCCATTGAACATGGGGGCATTGTTGGCTTTCTTAATCCATGCGTCTGCAGAACTTTCCTTAGGCAACAGGATTTGTAATGCTTTATAGATGCCAAGAATATAAGAGATGCGTTCCAGTGTATCCCTTGTCAGCATGCTATTGGCAGGATCTCGTTTCCATTTGTAATAAGTGGATTCATTGGTGACACCAAGAAGCGTCATTGCTTCCTTGCCACTTAAATCCCAAAGTTCGGCAATGTTAAAGAATGTGCGCAGACCAGCACCGGACATGGTTTTACGGCCTTCGGCAGTATTCAGTGCAGCGACAGCATTCATAACATCCTCCATTAACCTTGTTCCTATACATGTCATATACTTAGCTAAGTATATGACATGTTGATTACACTGACTAATATAGCTCCATTTTCATAGTTTGTCAATAATATACATTATAAATATAGTTTCGTTCTGCGAAGAAGTCACTTTTTGAACTGAATAATCTCTGCGCCTTGTTCATTCTCTTTCATAGCATCTTGCAGGCGCTGGCCGATCAGGTCAGTGGCTTGATGGAGAGGATCGGCGGCGAGGTGAGCGTAACGCGCCGTTGTTTGGGTCTGGGTATGACCGAGCAACGATCCGATCACCGGCAATGTAATGCCAAGCCCAACGCCAGCGCTGGCAAAGCTGTGACGCAAATCATGCACCCGCACATCGGAAAGGCCTGTCGGTAATTTATACCCCTTCTGAGCCGCAATCTTTTTAATAACCTGCATGCTCGGTCGAACGTCATTTTCCTGTTTCATCTTCTCGATGACAGGCCCCCAGACTTCATCCTCTTCCAGCATAAGCACAGTTGCCAGATCACGAATGCGTCGCCAAGTCGGGCCGAGGTCATCCATATGGCTTTCCGGGTTTTTACCGGCAATGACATAGGGGTTGTCCTTCACCTTCTCAATATTGTTCAAAACCTCCAGCGCTGGTGGGTTTAAGGGAATATCCTTTGCGCCGGTCTTGCTATCCGGCAAGGACAGACAGCGGCGCTCCCAATCAATATAATCCCATTTAAGAGTGAGGATTTCCCCTTTACGTGCACCGGTGAAGATCAATAACCGAATAGCTGCCAGCGCATGAGGTGTCCCGAGCCCTTCCTCTTCTGCAATGCGTATGGCTTTGGAGACGATCTGGATTTCTTGCGTAGAAAGATAACGACGGCGCTTTTCTTCCTTGAACTTCTGCACCCGTTCGGTCGGGTTTCGCCAGTCTTGCTTGATATGATAAAGGTCATCGGCAGCAAAATTGAACATCTTGGATAGGACAGCCAAAACGCGGTTGGCATGATAAGGCGTTGCCTGCATGGATTGATGTAGGCGGCGAATGTCTGTTTTTGCCACATCGATTGCTTTAATCTTCCCAAGCGCTGGGATGATATAGCCGTCCATTATTTTCTGGTTTTCATGAGAGGTGCGCGGTTTATTATGAGGCTTGGAATGATCACGCATAAAGCGTTTGCAAAGTTCTTCCATCGTTTCAGCTTTGCGGATCAGGTCTTGCTTTACGGCAGGATCGTCACCGCTTTCAACGGCGGCCAATAGATCAAACGCATCCCGGCGAGCCTGTTCAACGGTCATCGCCGGATAGCGGCCTAGCTTTCTCTTTCTCTGCCGACCGCCAGCGCCGGACCGCCAAAAAACTTGAAAGGTCTTTGCGCCTTTAGGGCTGACACGCACACCGAAGCCCTTTAGCTCGTCATCCCAGACAGCATATTCCGCCTCTTGAGCTTTCAGTGAATCTATCAATCGCTTTGTCAGTCTGGTCATAACCCTACCTCATTTCGAATTTGGACAGCTTGGACAGGCTCTTGGACGGATAATTTGTAGCCTGTCCACTCTGAAAGCCACGGTTTTACATGCCTCTGGGCAGCTTGGGCGGGTTGGACACCTTTTCACCCTCTCTGTCTCACTTTCGATCCTTCTGCCATTTGCTTCCAATTTAAATTTGGAAGCAATTTGGAAGCAGATTTAAGTGATTTGCAGTGATGTATCGTTAACACAATGATCAGGCATTGTCATTAAAATATCGTAAAAACAATTATTTAATGATATATCGTGATGAACAGTGATCACCCGTGAATGTGTGACTTCCTAATTCGTAATGTGCGGGTCGGGGGTTCGAGTCCCTTCAACGGCACCATGTTTTCAGGTATTTCTTTGATTGTCATTGCAGCAATTTCATTCTAATGGTTGCATATGAATAAGAAAAACAAGCAGTATCTTTTCAGGCGTTTGGTGGTAGGAACTTTGTTTCTGCCCTTTTTGCTGTTTGCCTTTTATTCTGTCGGCACCATGCCTGCTTATGGCAAGCAGGGGATTGAAACGGTTATTTGTAGTGGCACTTCCCTGCAAACCGTTTATCTCAATGAAAACGGCGTGCCTGTTGAAAAGACGCTTCTGAAACACTGCGATTTTGCATCGCAGATTCAGGTGATGGCCGTTCTGGCGTTGCTTCCGCTTCGCGAGTTTGTTTTTCTAAGTGGTACAACACGCTATTTCCTCAAAGACAGTTTTTATATTTCCGCAAGCGCCTATCGGCATTTCTTTGCGCGCGCACCGCCTCTTTCAGTTTGATTTAGCTTACACATTGTTATCAAATTGAAAGGAGAGACAAATGGTCTCCAATGAAGCAACTGCGCTTGCAAATGATCGGGCTGTATCAACATCGCAGCAGAAATTTTACAAGGCCGCTTGGCGGTGGCATTTTTATGCCGGGTTATATGTGATTCCGTTTTTTATCATTCTTGCCATCACAGGGATGGCAATGACCTGGATTGCTTATATTGATGGGCGCGATGGTGAACGAACCATGGTTTCTGTTCAGCAACAGGTTATGACTGTGTCGAAACAAGCCGAAGCCGCGCTTACGGCTGTTGAGGGTGGGGTATTGAAGCAATATGTGGCACCACGCTCTGAAGAACTCGCTTCGATTTTCCGGGTGGATAAGGACGGTGTTGCGACCATGGTTGTGGTTGACCCTTATACGGCAACTGTGTTGGACAGCTTTCCAAGGAGGAGCGGCTGGTACGATCTGGCTGATAACATCCATAGTGATCTGCTGTTAGGTGTTGTCGGGGATCGTATGTTGGAAATTTCGGCCTCCCTTGGCATGATTTTGTTAATCACGGGTCTTTATATGTGGTGGCCGCGCGATAATGGGTGGCGCGGGGCCTTATGGCCCACATTCGGGCGGGGCAGCCGTACAATGTGGAAAACCCTTCATGGTTCCATCGGGCTTTGGCTCTCCATCATTTTGCTGTTTTTTCTGGTGTCCGGTCTGTCATGGACCGGTGTCTGGGGGGCAAAAATGGTGCAGGCCTGGAGCAGCTTCCCCGCAGAAAAATGGGATAATGTTCCCTTGTCCACGGTGACCCATGGCAGTTTAAACGATGGCCCGAAAGAAGTGCCGTGGAATTTGGAACTGACGCCCATGCCTGCTTCAGGCAGTGCGGCAGGGAAAACCGGGTTGGAAGAGGGACGGGTTGTTAGTCTGGATACGATGGATCAATTGGCGCGCGAAATCGGTTTTCAGGGGCGCTATCAAATGAATGTAGCGACAACACCGGGCGGGGTTTATACCTTCAGTCGCGATTCCATGAGTACGGACAGCCCGGACCCGACTTCAGATCGCACAGTTCATATTGACCAATATAGCGGTAAAATTTTGGCGGATATTACCTATGAGGATTATTCCCTGATGGGCAAGGCCATGGCCGTTGGTATTGCGCTTCACATGGGAACGCTTGGGTTATGGAGCGTTTTGGCAAACACCCTTGTGTGCTTATGTGTTCTGTTTTTCTGTGTCAGCAGCTTTGTGATGTGGTGGAAACGTAGACCGCAAACCGGTTTCCGCCTTGTGGCACCGGCTTTGCCGAAGAACATGCCTTTATGGCAAGGCGCTGTCATCATTGCCCTTTTTATTTCCATGGCCTTTCCTTTGGCCGGCATGACGTTGATCAGTGTCATGTTGATGGATTATTTGGTCCTGTCGCGGGTCGGGGTTCTTAAAAGAATGATTTCATAATTTGGTAAAAGGGGTAATTTTCGATGGAAAAAATTACCCCTTTTTTCGGCAAGTTTAAAAGCTAAGGCAGGAATTAGATAAAATTTTATCTAAGTTTCGCGTGCGATATGTTTGAGTGATTTCAGACACCTAGCAGATGTGTTAAAGAAACATTAATCTTTACAGTTACTTAGATTAAGAGGGAGAAAATCTGTTTAAGTTTCAGACATAAAAACTGCGATTGGAGGCGTCTGTAACTGCATATGAATCCGGATTATGAGAAAATGGCTCATTGATATCTGCACATGTAGGTAATACTTTTTTTACTTTAAATCAGTATCTTATAGAGAAGATATGAGAAAGGAGAAAGCCCGTTGGGGCGTGGCTTTGAATACAACCTAAAAAATAACAACAATCGTAGTTGATTTTTTAGGCGAACCTTTCCCATAATGACAGAAGAGAAACAAAAGATGCTGGAAGAAGACATGCGCACATCTCTAAATGACGCAAAGGCGGAAGACGCAATATCATCTTTCGCAAATATATCCGAAAAAGAACAAGAAAATAATGTGAAAGAGGATGTGGTCAAAACAAAAGCATCGAACTTGAAACATTCTTACACCATTCCCTGCTCTTCCAAATTTCGTGATCAGGTCAGTGCGCTGGCTGATTCAAAAAAAGTGAATGTGGCGGACCTTGCTCGTTCCGTCTTGTTGATGGTCAGTGATGCTGACATATCTTCGTTTGCCGATCCCGGTGATCCGGAACCGCAGGATCGTGAAACGGTGATCCTGAAATCCGGTCCCAGCAAGGGGCGGCCCTGGCGACGTAAACCACGCCTGCAAGTGCGCATGGCACCGGGCTATGACGTTCTGCATATCCGCAAGGCACTCAATCTTTCATTGTATTTAAGGAAGGGCGAAGCGGAAATTCGCGTGCATACCCAGCAAACCATGTTAGCGCAAAAAGAGTTGGAGGAACGCATCCGAAAAGAGGCCTTGGAAGAGGCGAAATCTGTTCAGGTAGATCATCACTTACCCGAAACAATAGAAGAAATGGAAAGGCTTCAGGCGATGGTTTCGGTTCTGTCATTTGAACCGTTACGCAATGGGGTTCAAGATAGAAGTGATGCGCTTCATATCCTCGGCTTTCCGCCAAAGGCCTATCCGGACCGTTCGGAACTGCGCGCACGTTTTCGCATGCTGGCGACCATACACCACCCTGACGGGAAATATGGCAGCCATGAACGGATGAGCCAGCTCAATCAGGCAATGGAAATTTTACGCTATGCGACCTAGGTTATCCACAGGCTATGGATAAAATAAGAGGCGCCGTTCTGCTTTCGGAACGGCGTTTTTTTTGCTATGAAGGGGGGCGCAGTAGGGAGACCTCAAAGGAAAAGAAATGACAAAAAGAAAAATATTCATCATGCAGAAATTACCGGAGGCCGTTGAAAAAAGGCTGATGGATACGTTTGAAACCAATTTATCAAACAATGATTTTCCCGCTGATCTGGAAAAGTTAATTGAACAAAATTTTGATGTGGATGGAATTTTGTGCACGCCCTGTGATCAAATCGGTGCCGATTTGATTAAACGTTTGCCCGAAAGCGTCAAGATTATTGCAACCTTCTCGGTCGGGTTCGAACATATTGATGTGGCCGCAGCACGTGCAAAAGGCATTACGGTGACCAATACGCCGGGGGCGGTGACGCAGGCAACGGCCGATATTGCCCTGTTGTTGATGCTGGGGGCAACACGGCGCGCCTATGAAGGGGAACGCATGATCCGCGAAAACAACTGGCAGGGCTGGACCCCGACCCAATTGCTGGGCATTGGCTTGCAAGGCAAGCGGCTGGGCATTCTGGGCATGGGGCGCATCGGTCAGGCGGTGGCAGAACGTGCACGGGCTTTCGGGATGGAAATTCATTATCATAACCGGCGCAAGCTGGATTTTGAGGCAACCTATCATGAGACGGCCGAGGAACTTTTGGCAGTGAGTGATGTGCTGTCCCTGCATTTTCCTTTAACAGAGCAAACGCAAAAATTCCTGAATAAGGAACGTATTGAACTTCTGCCGCAAAATGCCGTGGTGATCAACACCGCGCGCGGGGGCGTGATTGACGATGAAGCCTTGATCGCAGCCTTGAAAAGCAGGCGGGTTGCAGCGGCTGGTCTTGATGTTTTTGATGGGGAGCCGAACCTGCATGATGGCTATCGCGGGCTGGAAAATACCTTCCTGCTGCCCCACCTTGGCACGGCCACTGTGGAAACGCGCAATGCCATGGGCTTTAGCGCGCTGGATAATCTGGATGCCTTTTTTGCCGGTCAAGCAGTCCCCAATCCGGTAACGCTTTAAAACGAAGCAAAGAAAAACCCGGCTGATCTCCAGCCGGGTTTTATTTTTGTCTTTCCGTCAGGCAAGGATTATTCGCGGTTACCCAAAAAAGAAAGCAGGAACTGGAACATATTGATAAAGTCCAGATAGAGCATCAAGGCCCCCATAATGGCCTTTTTGCCGGCAACTTCGGAACCATCCATCTCATTATAAGTGTCTTTGATAGCCTGTGTGTCATAAGCGGTCAGCCCCGCAAAGAGCAGAACGCCCACAGCAGAAATGACCATATGCATCATGGTGCTTTGCAGGAACAGATTGATGAGCATAGCAACAATCAGCCCGACCAGCCCCATGATGAGGAAGGAGCCCATGGGAGACAGGTCACGTTTGGTGGTGTAGCCGTAAAGGCTTAAGGAACCAAAGGCAATGGCGGTGACAAAGAAGGTCCGCGCAATGCTGGTGCCTGTATAGAGTATAAAGATGGAGGCCATGGACACGCCCATTACGGCAGCAAAAGTCCAGAAGAGCATTTGCGCCGTCGAGGCGGACATTTTATTGATACGGAAGTTCAGGAATAAAAAGAACCCAAGCGGGGCCAGCATGAAAACCCATTTCAGCGGAGAGCCGAAAATAAGCTGAATCATGGTTTCAGAACGGGCTACCAGCATGGCAACAATGCCGGTCAGGGCAAGGGCCGCAGCCATGTAGTTGTAGACGCCCAGCATATATTTACGCAGACCCACGTCATACTGGCTTACGCGTGCCTGTGACTGCGTCATGGTTTGACGGTCATTACCGAATTGCATTTTGATCCTCGTTAGAGCTGTTAAAAACTCAAGTAAAAGCAAGTGTCATATAAAATGTTTGATTCTAATATGTCATGATTCTCAGCCAATGCAAGAGAAACAGGGTGGATCGCTTGTACTATTCGTTGCGCAAATGTGGGGCAGCCTTCTGCCCCAGAGCCTGCCATGTACCAAGGAACCCGGCCATGATGGTGAGGACAAGGCATAGGCTCAGCGTCAAGGCTATGGTCAGAGGATAGAAAGACCAGTCCATTTCCATCAGGAAGGTAATCACCCCCCAGGAGGCCAGCGTGCCGATGGCCGCACTGATCACGCCGGTTAATAAGCCAAGGACGCCATATTCAATCAGGTAGGCTTGTAGCATGCGCCCACGCGTTGCCCCTAAAACCTTAAAGACGATGGCTTCATAGGTGCGTTGTTCACGCCCCGAGGCCATGGCCCCGGCCAGAACCAGAGTTCCGGCCAGAACGGTCAAACTGGCGGCCATGCCAATGGCGGTGGAAATGCCATCCATCAGGTTGCGTGCGGATTCCAAAGCCTCTTTCACCCGCACGATGGAAACATTGGGGAATTTTTCGGCCAAAGTCTGTTCCAGTGGGCGTTCGGCCTGTTCTTCGGCATGAATGGCGGCGATATGGGAATGAGGGGCATATTCCAGCAGGCCGGGGCTCATGATAATGGCAAAGTCAAAGCGCATGGATTTCCAGTTGATAGCGCGCAATGACGTGATGGTGGCGGTGACATCGCGGCCCAGCACATTGACGGTTAGGGTATCGCCAAGGTCCACACCAAAACCTTTGGCCAGCCCGGCATCCAGCGAGATTAACGGCTCACCTTGATAATTGCTATCCCACCATTTGCCTTTGACAATGTCGCTGCCTTCTGGTGCGTTATGGGCATAGGTCAGGGCGCGGTCCCCGCGAATGGCCCATTGGGATTGTGGGGCAACGGCCACTTTATCCACATCCACCGCGTTGATTTGGGTGATACGGCCGCGCAAAGACGGTACACGTTTGTAATTGGACGTGCCGGGGATATTTTCCAGCGTTTGATCAAATTGCTGAATTTGGTCGTTCTGGATATCAATAAAGAAAAAAGCCGGGGCCTGTTGGGGAATTTCTTCACTGATCTGGCCGCGCAGGTTGCTGTCAATCTGGGTGACGGCGACCAGAACAGACAAGCCCAACCCGAGGGAGAGAATCACTGCCGGGGCGGTGCTGCCCGGGCGGTGCAGCGCGGTGACAGCGAGACGAAGCGCTGTATTTTGCGCTCTTGGCAAGTGAGCAGACAAACGGGTGACCAGATGCCCGGCATATTTCAGCAATAAAAGAATGCATGCCGACACGACAATGAAAACAAGGGCAAAATCCAGCCTGTGCGCGGTTAATAAGGTGAGCAAAATTAGCAAAGACAGGAATAGATAGGAAAAAATCTTGTAGTTGCGTGCCGGGGAACTGGTAATGGGCGTGATCTTATCGCGAAACAAAGCACTGGCGGGAACATTTTGAACACGGCCCAACGGCCAGAAGGCGAAGGTCAATACAGTCAGAAAACCGAAAGCACTGGCTGTGAGCAGAGATAAGGGGTAAAGCCCGCCTTCGGGGCGCACCGGGAAAAAGCTGGCGCCGATTGTCGAGGCTAGAATGGGGGCACTGGCCCCAAGCAATAATCCGATCAGGGTGCCGAACAGGGTGATCAAGAGGATTTGCAGCAGGTAGGTCCTGAACACCAAGGTACTGGAGGCGCCAAGACATTTGAAGGTGGCGATGGTGGCAATTTTGCCGTTGAGATAGTCGCGCACCCCGGCGCTCACGCCTACGCCACCAATCAACAAGGTGGTGAAGCCGACGAAGCTGAGAAAAAGAGCAAGACGGTTAATAAAGTTTTCAACACCGGGGGCCGCATTGTCGGCACTGCGGATGCGCCAGCCGGCTTCGGGGAAACGTTTTTTCAGGGTTTCGCTGAAATCTGTTGTGAGGGCGGGGTTCTTGAATTTCAGGCGATAATGGTGGCGAACCACACTGCCGGGTTGCAACAGGCCTGTTTTTACCAATGTTTTTTGAGAAATCATCAGCCGGGGGCCAAAATTGATCACCGAGGCAATGCGGTCCGGCTCTTTTTTCAGGACATCGGAAATGACAACTTCTGTTTGGCCCAGTTTCAATGAATCACCAACCTTGATTTTCAGGCGGTCCAGTATTGCCGGGTCAACCAATGCACCATTTTCGGCCATGGCGGCTTTCAGGGGCATGCCTGAACGTGTTTCCACCTGTCCGACCAGCGGGTAAAAATCATCAATGGTTTTCAGTTCAACCAGTAAGCGCTGGTCATTGCCCGATGTCATTGCCCGCATTTCACTGATATGGGAAAGCTGAGCAACATCATTTAGAAAATTTTTTTGCTCATCTGTGATGGTTCGGCTGGAAAGGCGCAGGTCCATATCCCCGCCGAGCAGAATTTGCCCGTCTCTGGCCAGCCCGGAACTGATGGCCTGATTAAGCGAGGTTACAGCGGCAATGGTGCTGACCCCTAAAATCAGGCAGGCGAGAAAGATGCGAAAGCCGCTAAGGCCTGCGCGCAATTCTCGCTTTGCAAGACGCCAGGCTTGTGTCCATTGGGCAGTCATGATGCAGCCACCTGATAATCTGCATCGGTAATCAGGCCATCCTGAACATGAATAATCCGGTCACATTGCTCAGCCAGGTTTGGGTCATGGGTGATCAAAAGAAGGGTGCTGTTTTGATCTTTATGACGGTTGAACAGCAAGTCCATAATGCGTTTACCTGTTTCGCCGTCCAGATTGCCGGTGGGTTCATCGGCAAGCAGCAGGTCCGGGTTGGCCCCAAAGGCACGTGCCAATGCCACACGCTGTTGTTCGCCACCTGAAAGCTGGGCTGGGTAATGATGCAGGCGATGGTCCAACCCCACGGCCTTTAATTGGTCTGCGGCCAGTTCAAAGGGTTTTTTACGCCCGGCAAATTCCAATGGAACGGCCACATTTTCCAGGGCTGTCATGGTGGGGATCAGGTGGAAATCCTGAAACACAATGCCCACATGGTCACGCCGGAACAAGGCAAGTTCATCTTCACTAAAGGTGGTGACATCCTGCCCGGCAATTTCAATGCGCCCCTGACTGGCGCGTTCAAGCCCGGCGATTACCATCATCATGGAGGATTTGCCTGACCCGCTGGGGCCGACGATGGCAATTGTTTCGCCCCGCTTTATTTCCAGATTTATGCCGCGTAAGATATTGACCTCACCGGCATGGCTGGCCAACTTAAGGTGAATGTCGGATAATTTCAGCGCGGGAGCTTCGCTCATGTTTCATCGCCTTGGGAACGGGTTTTCACATCTAGCAAGATTTGGACTGTTTCTTGTGCTTGTCAATCTCTCTTCGGCCCATGCCGACGAAGAGCCGTTTAAAATTTTAATGCTGGGTGATAGTTTGACCGCCGGGTATGGCTTGGAGAAAGGCGCAGGCTTTACTGACCAGCTTCAGCAAAAAATTAATAGTTTAAATAAAAATATTAAAATTATTAATGCCGGTGTTTCCGGCGATACCACACAAGGCGGGGTGGCGCGGTTGAATTGGGCCTTGGCAGATAAACCCGATATGGTGGTGGTTGAACTGGGGGCAAATGACGGCTTGCGTGGCATTGACCCGGATTTAACGCGAGGCAATCTTGAAAAGCTGATTGAGGGTTTGCAAAAAAAAGGGCTTAAAATTCTTCTGGCCGGTATGCTGGCTCCGCCCAATCTGGGGGAAGATTACGGACATCTGTTCAATGCCATCTACCCCGACCTTGCAAAAAGCTATGGTATCACCTTATATCCTTTCTTTTTGGACGGCGTTGCCGGAAATCCGGTGTTGAATCAGGAAGATGGCATTCACCCCAATCGTGAAGGAGTTGGCGTGATTGTAGATCGCATTCTGCCATATATATTAACAGTCAAAGAAAAGGGTTAGGCGTAATGGAATATAGAAAACTCGGCCGCACGGATATTGATGTTTCTCTGGTCTGTCTGGGCACCATGACATGGGGGGAACAAAACAGTGAAGCCGAAGGTCATGAACAAATGGATTATGCGGTTTCACGTGGGGTGAATTTCTTTGATGTGGCGGAAATGTATCCCATCTCACCGCGCAAAGAAACATATGCGGATACGGAACGGGTGATCGGCACGTGGTTTGAAAAATCGGGCAAACGTGAAGATATCGTGCTGGCGACTAAGGTCATCGGGCCAAGCAGCGGGTTCAAATATATCCGCAATGATGCCAAACGCCTGACAGAAAGCGATATTCTGGCAGCCTGTGAGGGAAGCCTGCAACGTTTGAAAACAGATTATATCGATATTTATCAAATTCACTGGCCGTCACGCCCGGCCAACTATTTCGGTCGTCTGGATTTCCCCAATAATGCAGATTACAGCCAGGCCGTTGAAATTGAAGAAACGCTGGGCGCGCTGGCCAAGCTGGTGGAACAGGGCAAAGTGCGCCATATCGGGGTATCCAACGAAACCCCGTGGGGTGTGGCCGAATATCTGCGATTGGCTGAAAAGAACGGCTGGCCGCGCCCTGTTTCCATTCAGAACCCGTTTAATTTGTTGAACCGTTCGTTTGAGATTGGCCTGTCTGAATTTGGCGTGCGTGAACAGGTGGGCCTGTTAGCCTATTCTCCACTGGGCTGTGGTACGCTGAGTGGTAAATATCTGGATGGCAAGCAGCCGCAAGGGGCGCGTCTGACCCTTTGGCCGGAACGTTATTCGCGCTATACCAAACCGATGGGCCTGAAAGCTACACAGGAATATGCCCGGGTGGCTGAAAAACATGGGCTGGCCTTTGATCAGATGTCTCTGGCATGGGTGAAATCGAAAAATTATGTGACGGCTTCCATTATCGGGGCGACTTCCATGGAACAGCTGAAACGCAATATTGATGCCTATGAAATGGATCTGAGCGAAGAAGTCATTGCTGATATTGACGAGGTTCACCGCACCTACCCCAACCCGGCGCCTTAGGGCGTAAACTCATCTCCGCCAAACATGTCTACTTTATGAGTTTATGCCCTAAATGCTTCGTCTTTTTATCGGTCTTGAATTACCAGTCTCCATTCAAAACAGGCTGGAACCTTTATGTTCCGGCCTGAAGGATGTGCGCTGGGTAGCCCCGGAAAATATGCATATTACCCTGTCTTTTATCGGAGATATCGCTGAAGGGGCGGCAGAGGATTTACATGAAAAACTGTGTGGTCTGAGCTTTGAACCGTTTGAGCTTTCATTGGCTGAAACGGGTTGTTTTGAAAGTCGTGGCCGGGCCCGTGCCGTTTGGGCGGATGTGAAAGGCGATGTGGAAGCCTTGCATCGCTTGCATCACAAAATTCAGCTGGCTGTGGAAACAGCGGGCTTAACACCGGAAAGGCGCAAATATAAACCCCATGTCACACTGGGATGGCTTAAGGGCACGCCGTTAGAAAAACTTCAGGCGTTTATGAGTGCCCACAATACCCTGAAAACATCGGCTTTCAGGGTTTCCCATTTCAGCCTTTTTCAGTCCCACCTGTCGCGCCATGGGGCCGATTATGAAGTGCTGGAACGGTATGGTCCGTCAGACCCTGAAGAAAACAGGGCCTGACGCAATTGTGTTTTAGCTTTGTGTGCGAATACCGTTGAGGAAGCTGTCTACTTCTTCTGAAAGTTCACGTGAACGCGTACTCAGTTCCGTGGTGGATTCTGAAAGCGAAACGGCGGCACCGTTAACGGAACGGGCTTCTCCTTCAACCTCCTGAATAGCCCCGGCAACATCTGCGGTACTGGTAGAGGCATTCTGGGCATTGCGGGCAATCTCACTGGTGGCGGCTGCCTGTTCTTCCACAGCCGAGGCAATGCCGGTGGTGATTTCATCCACCTGATTGATGATACTGCGAATCCCGTGAATGGCTTCAACAGATTCCTGTGTTGCATCCTGCATTTCTCGGACCTGTTTGGCAATTTCGCTGGTGGCTTTGGCGGTCTGATTGGCCAGGTTTTCACTTCGGAAGCCACAACGGCAAAACCTTTACCGGATTCACTCGCACGCGCTGCCTCAATGGTGGCGTTCAGGGCCAGCATATTGGTCTGGTCTGCAATTTCATCAATCAGGTTAATAATCTGACCGATGTTTTCAGCTGTTTGTGACAGTTTTTCAACCGTCTGGTTGGTGGTTGCCGCCTTGTCCGAAGCAGAACGCGATGTTTGCGCCACTTCAGTGACGCGTGAAGAAATTTCAACAATTGAGGCTGACAGCTCTTCGGCAGCCGCGGCCATGGCCTGCACGTTGCTGTTGGCATCCTGCACGGAATAGACAACGCTTTCCATCTTTTCCATGCTGTTTTGTGAATTGTTTTTGACCAGATCGGCATCGCCGTTTGCGGTTCCGATCCTTTCCGTAACATTCTGGACAATGGTGTTGACGCGTTCTTCAAAATCATTGGCAAGGGCGAGACGGGCTTCATGCTGTTCGCGTGCGGCCTTTTCTTCCATTGCATGGTTTTTAGCTTGAAGTTCGTTGTTTTCAATAAGGTTCTGTTTGAAATGATTAACAGCTTCCGCCATCAGCCCGACCTCATCCGTACGTCCCTGATAAGGGATGTCACTTTGCAGGTCTCCGGCGGCCAATTGCCCCATAGTGGAGGATAATTTACTGATTGGTTTTGCAATGTTGTTGCCGAAAACGAAGAAGATAGCGATGGCCAGCACAATGGCGACACAGGAAAGGATAATCAGCATTTGACTTGCCGCATTAGCTTTTGCAAACACGGCGTCATGCGAGGCATGAATGGCCAGAACCCATTTTTCCTTGGTACCGAAACTGACAGGCTGGGCAAATGTCATCATTTCCATGTCGCCATCCATGAAGGTGCCGACAAAGTTTTTCCCTTTGGTAACGGTGTTGTAAATTTTCTTGGCGTAAGGGTCTTTAATCACTTTACCTAATTTTTTTGAATCCGGGTTAGAGACCCATTGCCCATCATGACTGATCAGATAGGCATAGCCGTTGTTGAACGGTTTGATCTGGGAAACGATTTTTTGAACGCTTTTCAATTCCATATCAATCGTGACAATACCGACAGGATTTTTCTGTTTGTCGCGTACCGGAATGGACGCGGTTGTCATCAGCACTTCCACACCATTGACGGGATAGAGATAAGGCGGTGTCAGGACATCGCGGTTTTCTTTGACGGGGCGATCATACCATTCCTCAATACCGGCCTCCGGGCTCATATCCAGTGCTTCATAGGCAACACCGTTTTGTGAATTGTAGAAATAAGGAACGTAGCGCCCTTTTTTGTCGGCATATGGATTGCCGACTAAAGAGGCATCATCACCATTGAATTTGTTCGGGTTCCAGGCGGTGGCACTGCCGACATACTGGGGGTTGTTGCCAATCACACCTGTAGCGACTTGTGCAACATTTTCAGGGGTTTGCAAACCTGCCAGTTGCAGGCCTTCAACGGATTGAGCCAATGTTCTGGCCGTTAAAACGGCTTGCCCGATGTCTTTTTGAATACTTGTTGAATAACGATCCAGTAATTCTTTCAGAACGGCGCTGCTGTCATCTTGTGCCAGATCA
The DNA here is from genome assembly GCA_050297075.1 of Terasakiella sp. GTDB lineage: Bacteria > Pseudomonadota > Alphaproteobacteria > Rhodospirillales > Terasakiellaceae > Terasakiella. The sequence goes on along the minus strand of JBNKSC010000024.1, from coordinate 428,164 downwards.
TTCATTTGAAATGAGGAAACAGCTGTGATGGCTGCGCTGGTCAGCACCACAATGGCGACACCAGAAGCCACCATTTTAGCCCGAATAGTCGAAATAGAAAACATTGCCCAGTCTCCAGTTTGCTGATCAATTTCTTTGAATTAATCATGCGTACAAGTAGAAATTGATTCCTTCGTCTCTCCGCAATTTTTATTATTATTGTAATAATTCAATAGCTTAAGCTTATGTGATTTGATGAAGGTCAGGCGAGATGTTTTTGAATGTGATGGATGTTTTCTATAGAGATTATTAACTTATGATTGATATTTTATGTAGTGGTGTAAAGCAGAAATAGATTTCATATTGGAAATGGCAATTTGGAGTGGCCAATTTTGCCTAAGAATCTATTTTTCGTAAAAATTAATCAGGTTGGGCAAGGCGAACATTTCGCGAAAGGTGATATGGGCACCAGCGAGTTCCAGCATTTCGGCATAGCCGGGCCCGGCATGGGCGGCACCTGCAAAACCGAAGGCTGTCATGCCGGCTTTTTGCGCGGCCTTGATGCCAACGGGGCTGTCTTCAACAACCAGACAACGATCAGGTCTGATACCCATTTGGGCCGCAGCGTAAAGAAACAGGTCGGGCGCTGGCTTGCCCCGATGCACCATTTCCGCAGAAAAGAAAGAAGGTGCAAAAAAATCATGGAGTTTAGTCAGTTTGAGCGAATGGTTGATCTTTTCCAAAGAGCCACTGGAGGCAACGCAGACTGGAAGGGTGATTAATTCCAGTGCTTCTTCAATACCGGAAACGGGGCGTAGGCGCTGTTCAAAAATATCGCGGTCATGGCGGCGCACATGTTCTTCAAAATGATCCGGCAATTCCACACCGGCACTTTGAAAAACAAGTTCCTTGACCCGTTTCAGGCTGGAACCGGTGAAACGTTCACGGCATTCGCGCGGCGGGACATCCACCCCGTGAAGGGCCAGTTCTTCCGATAAGACTTCAGAGGCCAGCAATTCACTATCGACCAGAACGCCATCACAATCAAAAATAACAAGGTCGAAAGCTGATTTATGCATGGGGATGTCGGTCGTCCTGTAGGTTTTCCCCGCAATGGGGACAATGGGTAAAGAAGTGAAGTTTTCCTTTGACGCTGTGATGCAATATTTCACGCGCTTCTTCAACGGAAATTCCAAGGTCTTCCTGAATTTTTTGCAATTTCTTGGCTTCCCCGTGGGTCAGTACGCCATCGGCCAGGGCATCATCAACCTTGTCGCGGTACTGTTGGCGGCGCAGATGGAGCTGTTCGGAAAAAGCCGAGGCCAGAATACCGGCGGGCAGGGCAACCATACCAATGCCGACAATGGAAATAACGGCACCGAAAAATTTACCCAAAGGAGTGATGGGGTAGGCATCTCCGAAGCCCACGGTTGTCAAGGTAATGACGGCCCACCACATGGCGTTGGGGATGTTGGAAAAGACTTCCGGCTGGGCCTTGTGTTCAAACAGGAAAATCATCGAGGCTGAAAAAATCATCAGCAGCAACAGAACAAACAGGGCGGCGCCGAAGGCTTTGGCTTCCTGTTGTAAAACCGTCAGCATAATGGAGATGGCCGAAGAATAACGTGTCAGCTTGAACACCCTGAGGAGTCTGAGGACCCGCATAAAACGTAAATCCACCACCAGCAGGAAGCTGAGGTAAAAGGGCAGGATGGCGAGCACATCAATCAGGGCAGTGACGGTAAACAGATAACGCATCCTTCCCCAGACGGGGTGGGCATAGGATGGATTGGGGCTTTCCACGCTGGTCCAGATACGCAAGAGAAGTTCGATGGTGAAAACGGCCACGCTGATGACTTCGAAAATAAAAAATTCGCGAGACCATTGGGCATGCAGGCTGGCAACCGATTCAAGAATAACGGCAAAGACATTCAAGGTGATCAGGGAGATAATGCAAATGTCAAACAGCTTTGAAGGAGCATCATCCTTGCTGCCGACTTCCATAATTTCGTAAATGCGGTTGCGCAGGTTGGTACCGCTGCTTTTGGGCACAAATTCCGGTTCCAGCGGCGCAACGGCGTCAAGAATATCATCTTCACGCCGTCCGACAGATTGGTTTTTTTTACGCACGGCGTTCTTGCGGCGATCATGCCCGGAACGTCTGTCCTTCGAAGTCATTCTTTCCCCACTGACCTACTACTCTATCCTGAATGTTAGAGGGAAAAGGTGAAAGAAGCGTTAGCAAGGGATGCTTATGTCAGGCCACGGCACCCGTTTTCAGCGCTGTCTTTTTCCCGGCAACGTGTGCCGGAAAGAAACAGAATGCAGACAAGGCTACAGGCTGCGGCACTCCATAAACCGATAGAACTTAATCCGGTCTGTTCCATGGCAATACCGGCCAGAACCGGGCCGACAATCTGTCCGACACCGTAGGAAACAACCAGAATACCGATGAGGGCGGAAGGGTTGTGCGGTGAAAGTTTACCGCCCAGTGCAATAACAACCGTGACAATGCCCATAAAACAGGAACCGAACAGAAACCCGCCGATCAAGGCACTGCCGGCTGAGGGGAACATAACCGGTAGAGCGCATCCGAGAGCCTGAAAAAAATAGGCAAGGTTCAGTGTCTTGAAATCTCCCAGCAGGTTGGCTGCTTTCATCCATAAATAGCACGAGGGTGCAAGGGCAACCCCCAGTAAAATCCAGGCAAGGTTGCGGCTGTCAGCCAATTGCGGGCTTTGTGCCATAATGGAAATAATAAAGGTCGTTCCGATGGAAAAGCAGGCACCGGAAAAACCATAGGACAGAAGGAGGGAAACGATAGGACGTGAGCGCATGTTCACAGCATCGGCATGGCTGGCCGGGGCGATTTCCAGCCCATTGACGTTCAGCCAGACGATTGCAAAAAAAGCCAGCACAAGGCCACATGCCGCAATCAAAAGCCAGCCTTGATCCCAGCTCATGTTGTTTTCTGCCCAGGTCAGGACCGACCCGCTTAAGACAACACCAAACCCGACCCCGCTAAAATGAATGCCGATATAGTCTGACTGGTGGCGTTTTTTCAAATGATCCAGCAGGATGGATGTCGCAATCACCATACCGGCGGCACTGGTCAGCCCGGAAATAAAACGCAGAACGGACCATAGAATCAAATTGTCGCTTAAGGCCATGCCAGCTGTCGTCAGCACGGCAAAGATGATTCCCAAGCGATAATAAATGATTTTTTTGTTGGGGTCGCGTAATCGGCTGGAAAACAGGGCACCACACAGATATCCGGCATAATTGGCAGCCGCGAGAAAACCGGCGCCGTCATCCCCCAGTCCGGTTGCTGCTTGCATGGCGGGCAACAATGGCGTCAGCGCAAAACGTGCAATCCCCATCACCAGAATCAAAGAAGAAATACCGGCAAGAAGGAGTTTCCAGGTGGCTGTATGCTGGGCCATGGGTGGGGTCCTGTTTTGTTTGAATGTCGAACAATATTTAAAGTGTAGTGATATTTTTATTCATTACAAACGATTAGTTTTGATGTTATCATTCATTAAAAATGATATCAGAGGACGAATTATGGAAATTTCAGCTCTCAAAGTCTTTATTGCCGTGGCGGAAACTGGCGGGGTGTCCAGTGCCGCGCAGCAATTGAATTATGTACAATCCAATGTCACAGCACGAATCAAGAAGTTGGAAGAAGAATTGGGGCTGGAGCTGTTTGCGCGTAAAAACCGTGGTATGGATCTCAGTGCACAGGGGCGTGTTTTACTGGAATATGCCTATCAGTTGGTGGATATGGAAAGGCAGGCAGTTCGTGCCGTGCAATCCAGCCTTGAAGATGGCGGGACCTTGTCTTTGGGGTCCATGGAAACGGCCATGTCCGTGCGCCTGCCCGCTTTATTGAAGGAATTTCACAAGCTGCACCCGAAAACGGAACTTTCCGTGCGCACCGGCACCACCGATGAGATGATCGAACAGGTGATACGTCATAAACTGGATTGTGCCATTGTCGGCAGCGGGGTGCAGAACGACGATATTGTGCAATATCCTTTTTTCCGCGAACGCCTTGTGCTGGTCAGTTCGCCGGGCAATGAAATGTCCAACACCTTGCTGGTGTATCGCAAAGGCTGCGCTTATCGTGCCCGGGCAGAAGAATGGTTGCGCCGGGAAGGGCGTTTGCCCTACACAATTATGGAATTTGGCACACAGGAAGGCATTATCGGCTGTGTTTCCGCAGGGCTTGGCATTACGTTGTTGCCGATGGAAGTTGCCAAGGGCTTAAGCGCGGAACTGACGGTTACAGAGCTGCCCGATGAAATTGCAGAAGTGGATACCTACCTGATTTGCAACAAGACCACCATTCAGACCAAACCAATGAAAACCCTGATGGAACTGGCAACGGGTTATCATCGTTTGGCGGCTTGATGGAGCGTTGCGTCCCTGTGTAGACAGGACCTATTTCATCATGCTTTCCGGTAAGGCGCTGTCGCTGAAGGTGGGCAGGCGGCGGGCGTCGAACAGTTGGTAGTGCCACCATTCATTACGGTAAAAATCCCACCCGGCGGTGGTCATGATGCCCATGAGCACAATGCGGTTTCTTTGGGCTTCAACAGAAATGTCATTATTGCCATGATGCGAAAGTGGCGTGAAGGCATCAAAGCCGGTGCCCATATCCAGATCAACACCGTTTTTATCCATTAAGGTCAGGTCAATGGCGGCGCCGCGTGAATGGGGGGAACCCCGGCGCGGGTCGGCAAGAAAGTCCGGGTCCGGGGTATGGTTCCACAAGGCCCATTGGGCTTCTGACGGGCGAAAGGCATCAAAAATTCGGATGCCGTAACCCAGCGTATCGGCAATCTCAACAGCTTTAACCAACAGGGCTTCGGCTTCATCATGCAGGTAGCAGTGCGGTTTGCTATAGACCGGGGCATGGGTGAAATTATCGCTTGTGGCGTATTTCATATCGAGTGTGACGTGATGGCTTTCTTCATGAATGCGCACGAGTGACATATGGAGACCCTTGATGAGGAAAAGAAAAACAAAGTATAAGAAGGCGTCAGTTGAGAAAAGGTTACTTTAATGAAAATTTTGGCCATGGATACGGCAGCGCAAGCCTGTTCGGTTGCCTTGTGGCAGGAAACAGCTGTCACGCACCATGTCTTTCGCGAAATGGCGCGCGGCCATGCCAGTGAACTGTTGCCCATGGTCGACGGGCTTTTGCAGGACGTTGCACTGGAAATTACCGATCTGGATGCCTTGGCGGTGACCATCGGGCCGGGTGGTTTCACCGGTTTGCGCATTGGTCTGGCAGCGGCGCGCGGATTTGCCGCGGCCAGCGGTTTGCCGGTGATTGGGGTCACGACACTGGAAGCTCTCGCCCATGGTGTGGGCAAGCAGGAAGGAAAAATTCTGTGTGCATTGGATGCCAAACGGGCAGATCTTTATGCCCAATTGTTTGACGGGCAGGGGTATCCTTTGAGCGAGGCAGTAGCGCGTTTGCCTGAAGATGTTGTGATGATGGTCCCTGCCGATGAAACATCACTGATTGTTGCCGGGGATTCCTGGGCACGGCTGGAACCCCTTTTCAAGGAACATGGCATTCATGCTTCTGAGTCTTGCATAAAGTTGCCGGATGCCAGAGATGTGGTGGAAATTGCCGCCCAAAAGGGGATCCCGGCCAAAGGGCAGGACAGACCTTCCGCCCTTTACATCCGTCCGCCGGATGCCGCATTGCCGAAAAACGGTGGACGTTTGCGCCCATGAGGGTTGTTGATTTATTGTCAGCCCATGCCGGTGTTGTGGCAGCGTTGCATCAGGAAGGTTTTGACGAAGTCTGGTCGGTACAATCTTTTGCTGATCTGATTTCCATGCCGGCTTCGTTCGGCTTTCTGGCGCTTGAAGGCGAAGACCCCGCCGGGTTTATTCTCTGCCAAGGCGATGATGTGGAAGCGGAAATTATCACCATTGCAACCCGGCTGGAAAAACGGCGCCAAGGTGTGGCCCATGCTTTGCTGAGAAAGGCCTGTCAGAAAACCAGACGTATGTTTCTGGAAGTGGCAGAAGACAACCCGGTTGCGCTGGCTTTTTACGAGAAAGAAGGGTTTGTCCACTCAGCCCGGCGCAAGGGCTATTACAAGCGTCAGGCAGGGGGCAAGGTTGATGCCCTGGTGATGATGCGGGAAATGGGGTAACGGGTTTTTTTTACGCTTTTTGGATCAGCAATATATATTTACTATCTTCTTGTGGGGTAATCGATAATATTGCATGGCCCAGTTCTTTCGCAGAAAGGGGAACATTCCTAAGTGGTTCCCCATCATTGAGTAATACTTCCAGAATTTGACCTGACTGCATTTTTTCTATTTTCAATTTTGTTTTGACGAATGTCATCGGGCAGGTATCTGAAGTGATATCTATAAAATCATCAGGTTTTATTTCTTTTTGTTTATTTATTTTATCATTCATTATATTCTTGTCTCTTAATAAAAATAAAACTATAGAAGCGGCAGCATAATTTATCCCTTTTATTGGAGAAGCTTTTACCATGCCTGAGCAGCCAAGCAAACTTGAACTTTTAGAACTGACATCGGAAATTGTTTCTGCCCATGTCAGTAATAATTCAGTCAGCACGGGTGATCTGCCACAGTTGATTGAAGATGTTTACAAGACGCTTGGTGCTGTTGGCGAGAAAAGTGAAAGTAAAGAAAAAATTCAACCGGCTGTTCCGGTCAAGAAATCGGTTCAGCAGGATTATATTATTTGCCTTGAAGATGGCAAAAAGCTCAAAATGCTCAAGCGTCACCTCAAAACAGCTTACAATATGACCCCGGAAGAATATCGTGAAAAATGGAATCTGGGCTCGGATTATCCCATGGTTGCGCCGAACTATGCTGAACATCGCAGCAATCTGGCAAAGAAAATCGGCTTGGGAACACGGGCACGTTCCAAATAATTCGCCCTTGTGCTACCAACAGGATATACCCTGCCCGAATTGGTGGGGTTTTCCTGTTTTAGACGCATGCCAAAAGACAAAATAATGCTTGTTTACATTGACAGATTTTTTTCTCGGGGCATTATGAAGGCTATAGTCATTCGCAAGTAAGTGCGATTGTTTACAAAATAGGAATAGAGGTTCGTGACCATGGCAAATTCCCGCATTGAAGAAATGTGTGTTGAAAAAGGAATGAAAATGACCGGCCAACGCCGCGTTATTGCCAAGGTTTTGTCAGAGGCGACAGACCATCCCGATGTGGAGGAAGTCTATCGTCGTTCCAGTGATGTGGACCCGAAAATTTCCATTGCGACTGTTTATCGCACCGTGCGCCTGTTTGAAGAGGCCGGCATTGTGGAGCGTTTGGATTTTGGCGATGGCCGTGCCCGCTATGAAGAGGCTTCGGAAAGCCATCATGACCATTTGATTGATGTGCAAAGCGGCAGAATTATTGAATTTCACGAAGAAGAAATTGAGGAATTGCAACGCATTATTGCGGAAAAACTGGGCTATAAGCTGGTTGACCACCGTATGGAACTGTTTGGCGTTCCCCTTGATAGTAAGAAATAAACCTGTCTTTGCCAGCAAAAACAGGGAGTCGGTTTTTGCGTTTTGTTGTAACGCTGTTGTTAGCGCTGATCGGTTTTAACCTTTCTGCCAAAGCGGAAGTTCAGTTGAACTGGGGACGCACGGATTTTCCTCCATTTACGATTTTGCGTGGTGAAAATGCCGAAGACGGTGTGGTTGATCATATGATTAACTTTTACATCAAGCATTTGCCCCAATATCAGCATAAGAAAATTTCTGCCAGTTTAGGGCGGGTTCTTAATGAGATGCAGCAGGGGCGCCCTGTATGCCATGGGTCTTTGTTAAAAACAAAAAAACGCGAGGCCTTTGTCGAATATAGCCTTCCCAATATGGTGCAATTTGCAAATGGCATTTTGCTTGCCCCCTCCAGCATCGAAAAATTCCGCCCCTATATGCTGGATGACTATACGGTCAATTTAGAAAAGCTGGTGCGTGAGGGCCGGGTGAAAATTCGCTATCATATGAAGCGTTCCTATTCTCCCTTGATTGATCGCATTATCGATGAATATGCAGATAAAACCCCTTACCTCATGAGCAAAACCGGTAAGAAAGAAACGGTTAAGGAAGTGAGCCTGCTCTATCGTGGTACGATTGACGGGCTCATTGGGCGGCCGGAAGAAGGGCAATTTGCCGTTAAGGAGTTGAAATTATCCAAGGATATTCGCTTTTTAACCATCGCTGGTGACAAACCTTATCTTTTTGCTCAGGTCGGGTGTGCCAAAGGTGCCTGGAATGACCGGTTTTTGAAAGACCTCAACAAGTTAATCATCAAATATCGCCGCTCAGACATCTTTGCAGATTTTTATGGACGTTGGTTGCCTAAGGATTTACGCCAAAGATATAAGAAAATGGTCAAGCGGGTTTTTGCCGAATAACTTGACTCTTTGGCGCTCTCGGCTTATGTGCAGGCCAAGGTTTTATATCATTTTTCATCAATGTAACGGGTTTGCCATGGCATCGCCAAAGAAGGTCTTTATTAAAACATACGGTTGTCAGATGAATGTTTATGATTCATCGCGTATGGAGGATATTCTCAAGCCATTGGGCTATGAAACAACGGATGGCCCGGATGATGCCAATATGGTCATCCTGAACACCTGTCATATACGGGAAAAAGCTTCTGAAAAAGTGTATTCAGAACTGGGCCGTTTGAAGAATATCAAAAAGACCCGTGATGAAGAAAATGAAATGGTCATCGCGGTTGCCGGATGTGTGGCACAGGCCGAAGGTGAGGAAATTTCACGTCGTGCGCCTTATGTGGATATGGTGTTCGGCCCGCAAAGTTATCACAATCTGCCGGAAATGATCGCCAAGGCCCATCGCGCCGGTGATGAACAGGGCCGCGGTATTTTGATGACCGATTTCCCCGCAGAAGACAAATTCGACCATCTGCCCGACCCGGTCAAACCCGAAGGCTATAGCGCCTTTCTGTCCGTTCAGGAAGGTTGCGATAAATTCTGTACCTATTGCGTGGTGCCCTATACACGCGGGGCGGAATTTTCTCGGCCTACTGATCAGGTCTTGAAAGAGGCCCGCCAACTGGTGGCGCAAGGGGCATTGGAAATCACGTTATTGGGTCAGAATGTGAATGCCTATCATGGTGATGACGGGTGCGGCGGGGAATGGTCTTTGGGCCGTTTGATCCGCGAACTGGCGGAAATTGACGGGCTGGAGCGCATCCGATACACCACATCCTATCCGGCGGAAGTGGATGAAGACCTGATTTCGGCCCATGCAGATGTACCGCAACTGATGCCTTATCTGCATTTGCCGCTACAGGCAGGTTCCAACCGGGTGCTGGCGGCGATGAACCGCAACCATACCCGCGAAGAATATCTGGAAATTATTGCACGGCTAAAAGCGGCCCGCCCCGACCTTGCTTTGTCCTCCGACTTTATTGTCGGTTTCCCGGGGGAAAATGAACGTGATTTTGAAGATACGCTGGATATCATCCGTCAGGTAAAATTCATTCAGGCGTTCTCGTTCGTCTATAGTGCGCGCCCGGGTACCCCGGCAGCGACCATGGATTTGCAGGTGGATAAGGTGGTGGCGAACGAACGTTTACAGGTCTTGCAAAAACTGTTGCGTGATGTGCAGACAGAGTTCAATGAAAGCTGTGTCGGGCGTGAATTCCCGGTCCTGCTGGAACGTGAAGGGCGCAACCCCGGCCAACTGGTCGGCCGCAGCCCCTATATGCAACCGGTTCATGTGGAAGCACCGCTTGATTTAATTGGTAAAATCGCTGATCTTAAGATTGTAGATGCGCGCCCGAATTCTTTGGGGGCGCAATTGATTGGTGAGGAAAGGAAACATGCGTGAGTGACGAAATAAATCTGACACTGGATTTCGAAGATAACGGGCTACTGCCGGACCTGTTTGGGGAACACAATCGAAATCTCGCCCGTATGGAACAGATGTTGGATGTTACAATTCACGAACGTGGTAACCAGTTGATCATTGTAGGCGATCCTGAAAACGTCACTCAGACAAAGGACGTTCTGACCAGCCTTTATAACCGCTTGAAAAAAGACATGGTGGTGGGGGCTCCCGAAGTTGATGGTGCCATCCGTATGGCAATAGACGGCACGCAGGCCCCTTATGTGGAAGAAGCGGCTAAAAAAGAAAAAGCCGCCTTGCCCGATACGGCCATGGTGGTGAAAACACGCAAGAAATATATTTCTCCGCGTTCTCCGTTACAGGCGGATTATTTGCGTTCTATTGATACCTGTGAACTGGTCTTTGGTGTTGGTCCGGCCGGGACGGGGAAAACCTATTTGGCTGTGGCCAAGGCGGTGGAAGCCCTGACAACAGGTGAGGTGGAACGTATCATTCTGTCACGCCCGGCTGTTGAAGCGGGGGAACAGTTAGGGTTCCTGCCCGGTGATATGCAGGAAAAGGTCGACCCTTACCTGCGCCCGATTTATGATGCGCTGTATGATATGTTGCCGCAGGACCAGGTGGAAAAACGCATGGAGCGCGGCGAAATTGAAATTGCGCCGCTGGCGTTCATGCGCGGTCGCACACTGGCCAATGCCTTTGTCATTCTGGATGAAGCGCAAAATACCACAGCGGTGCAGATGAAAATGTTTCTGACCCGTTTGGGCGAAGGCTCCCACATGGTGGTGACCGGGGATTTATCTCAGGTGGATTTGCCCCATGGGGTGCGCTCGGGCCTGCGTGATGCATTGGAAATTCTGGATGGGGTCAAGGGCATTAACGCCATTCGCTTTACCGAAAAGGACGTGGTACGCCATGCACTGGTAAAACGTATTGTTGATGCCTATGACAAGGCCGATACCATGCATGATGAAGCCGAGATTTATAGAAAACCTCGTCGCAGAAGGCCGAAAGAATGATTCTGGGTGATCTGGATATTGATCGGACCAATGAAAATTGGCCTGATTGCGATGCCTTGATTGAAAAATGTGTCATCGCGGCCTTGGCAAAATGTAAGACCGATACCAAAGGCCGCCCGGCAGAATTGAGCATTGTGCTCAGCAATAATGATCACGTGCAGGAGCTGAACCGCGACTATCGCGAAAAAGACAAGCCGACGAATGTTCTGTCCTTTCCCGCACTGGAAAGCGATGAACCCGGCCATGTTGTGCTGGAGCCGGGGCCGATCCATCTGGGGGATATTGTCTTGGCGTTTGGCGTTGTTCAGGCTGAAGCCGAAGAACAGAATATTTCTTTTGAAGATCATCTCTCCCATCTGATTATCCATGGGGTGTTGCACCTGATCGGCTATGACCATATGGATGATGAGGAAGCAGAAGAGATGGAAGCGCTGGAAATTGCGCTGTTAAACGATTTTGGCATTGCAGACCCCTATCTTATTGAGGCAGACTGAGCAAAGCGAAATCAAACGATGTGCCGGTTGGTATAAGTAACGATCAAAAAAGATGAACGAACAGCAAGGCGACAGTAGCCAGTCTCCGGATGGGGACGAAAACAACGGATCACCGGAAGGTGGTTTTTTAGGGATTCTCAACCCTTTTAGAAAGAGAAACAACGGGGAAAACAGCGTTCGAGATACGCTTGAAGAACTGCTTGAAGAACGTGAAGAGCAGGCTCTGCCCCTTGAGGCTGAAGAAGCCAAACTTCTGAAAAATATTCTGGGTTTGCGTGAACGCACCATTGAAGATGTCTGTGTGCCCCGTACAGATATTTGTGCCATTGCGGTGGATGCCAAACTGGAGGAAGTGGTGACCCTGATGACCCGTGAAGGCCATTCACGTATTCCGGTTTATGGGGAAGATCTGGATGACCCGATCGGTATGGTTCATATCAAGGATGTCATTGCCTGGCAAAATCAGGCAGAAACTTTCAATCTGGCAAATATTTGTCGCAAGGTGTTGTTCGTTGCACCCAGTGCCCGGGTGCTGGAGTTATTGCTTGAAATGCGTACCAAACGCGTTCATATGGCGCTGATGGTAGATGAATATGGCGGGACTGACGGGCTGGTGACGATTGAAGATTTGGTAGAAGAGATCGTTGGGGAAATCGAGGATGAACACGACCACCCCGAAGGGCCGCTTTACGTGGAACGTGCCGATGGCAAAATCGATGCAGATGCGCGCTGGGAACTGGAAGATGTTGAAGAAAAAATAGGCCTTTTTCTGGATGAAGACGAACGAGAAGATATCGACACGTTGGGTGGTCTGGTGTTTTCCATTGCCGGGCATGTACCTATTCGCGGGGAAGTTATCCGTCATGGTGCAAGCGGGCTTGAATTCGAGATTCTGGAAGCCGATCCCCGGCGTATTCATCGTCTGCGCCTGCAAAATATTCAGGCGGTTTTGAACAGCGAAGGCTCATAGAAATAAGCCCCTGTTTAGGAGCAGGGGCTTCATGAACAATACGGGCTTAGCGTACCAGCGGATTGAAATGGTCTGCGTTCATAGCCTGTAGCTCAATTTCCATTTTTTGCACGTGAGGCAAAGAGCTGTCGTTTTCTGAGAACAGGCGTTTTTTCATTTTCATGCCATCGCTGAATTGGGGAATCAGGCTGGTGGCATCCGGGGTTTCGCATAAACCGTTTTCACTGAACAGATGCAGCGCAGCCATATTGTCGAAAGACACTTCCAGTTGCAGTTGGCTGGCACCGGACTGAATGGCTTCTATTTCGGCCCATTGCAACAGGTTGCTGCCTACTCCGTGCTGGCGCAATTGTGGCAAGACGCCCAGTGCCATCAGGTTGGCAGTTTTCATGTTCGGGGTAAAAACGATCAGGGCATAACCGACGATCTGCCTGTCTTGTCTGGCAACCAGACAATGGGCAAGTTGCGATAGAAAATAGCGCTTTAGAACTTTGCGATAGGGCTGTTTGCTTGAAAAGCATAAGTTTTCCAGACGCAACAAATCGCCCAGATCGTCTGCAACGGCGTTTTGAACGTGAATGGAAAGAGAGTGTGGCATCGTTTTAAAAATCCTTTTGAAAACGAAAAAGAAATAAGCGCTAAGCGATGGTTGAAACATCGCTTAGCCGAAAGACAAAGTCTGGGGGAAACGGTTAGTTTCCGAGCGTCAGTTTGCCTTTGCTGATAAATACACTTGTTGTTTCATCAACATTGAGGGGCTCGTCCTCTGAGCCTTTGAGCTGAACGCTACAGGCATCGCAAAATGCCATGATCTCGCTTGCGGCCTCAATGTTCAATTCCATCTCACCATTGACAAGCAGGGTGTAGGCCGCGTCATCTTCGTTGATGATGTCAGCCGCCTGCGCTTGTAGGGTTGCAATAAAAACAGCGGCCGTAAGGGCCAGAACAGACAAACCTGTTTTCATAAGTATCTCCATATAGAAGCACCCACCATTTGGGTGATGGCGTATTAAAAAGAGATTTTTTCAATTTAGAAAAGAGAATAATATTGATCAATTAATTCGATTTTATCGAATTTATTCTTCTTCCGATGCGGCCACATGGCGCAAGCCTTCAAGGGCTGTTTCAAAGCGGTGGCTGTCTTCGTTTTCCATGATGACAGTATAAACGGCACGGACAAAAACAGGTGATTTTTCAACTAGATATAATCTGCTTTCAGCCAGATGGGACCGTACCATCCGCATAGGCAGGTATGTGGAACCGCCTTTTTCCAGCAGGTACTGGAGGGCCAGAGGGCCATAATTGGTGGTGAGTGCCGTCATGTCGCGCCCGGGGAACTGATTGGCATGTTCCATTTTGAATTCCGGTCCCCAGTCGGTGAAAATATAATCAGGGTCACCGGGGCCCATGCCATCGGGGGAACCGGCCACAAGAACAAGGCGTTCCTCCATCAATTTTTCTACGCTCAGGCCACTGCGGTTTTGCGGGGTATAGGTGATGACGAGGTCAAGTAAGCCATTGACCAGTTGTTGCATAAGCCAGTCTGAGGAGCCGACATCGGCAAGAATTGCGTAATCCGGTACGGCCTTTTTGATCCAGGGCAGCCATTTGACCATCAGGCGTTCCCACAGGGTAAATTGAACGCCAACACTCAACCGGGCTTCGTAGGTGCTGGGCAAGGCGATTTCCTGACAGGCCTGTTCCCAAGTCTGGACCAGTTTTTCGGCAAAAGGCTTGAACTGGGCACCGGCCGGAGTCAGGCTGGTTCCGGATTTGGTGCGGATAAACAGGGTTTGACCCAGAAGGTCTTCAAGCTGTTTGATTCGCGTGCTGATGGTGGATTGTGTGACGTAGAGACGATCGGCGGCCTTGGCAAAATTGCCAACCTGCGTAATGGTCAGGAATGTTTTGGCAAGCGTTATGTCCATGGGACCGCCTTGTTTATGTGATCAGCGCATCAGATATTTTGCAATGAAGGCGTCGATATCTTCCCCTTTAAGACCACGTTGTTTCAGGTCTTTACGAATGGAGGTCACGTCTACGTTGGGGTAGGTGTGGCAATCTTCGATTTCGTTTGTTTTGGCATCAATGATGCGGAAATCGTAGGCCATTTTATCGCTGCGATAGACATCATACTTCAGAATCTGGTCAACGGAGTTGTCCGGCAGATAGGTCAGAATGGTTGGCTGGATGTCATAAAGGTCCGCCGGTTTGCAATAGTCCGCAGAACAGATGATGACTTCATCGCCTTTTTGGCATGTGCGTGCTGCGGCCCCGTTGAGGATACAGCATTTGGACCCCGGTTCACCGTAAATCACATAGGTGGAGATGCGTGCGCCGCTTTGTTTGTTCCAGATATCGACAAATTCCATCGGGTAAATTCCGGCCAGTTCACACTGTTCGGGATCAAGTGTAATGGAACCGTGATAGTTCAGGTCAGCACCGGTAACACGGATACCGTGGAGCTTAGCACGAACGACTTTCATCATGGCCTTGATCTTTCATCAACTTTGTATAGGTAAAGGCGTTATAGCGGATTTCAACACCGGAGCCAGTATTTTTTGCGTTTTGACAGTTTGTTTTAAGTGGGAAGGTGCGATTTTTCTTGATTGGAGGAGAGGAGAAATATTATAGTAAGCAAACTTACAAAATAAAATCAGGCTGACGGAGAAAAGGCGATGAGATACTGGCTGGGTGTGGTGAGCGAAGATCATGTACAAAGGGGTGTTGCCGGTGGTTTTGCACAAGTGTGTCACGGTAAACGTGCCCCCTTGCAGCGCATTTCGGCAGGTGATTGGCTGATTTATTATTCACCGCGTACCTCCATGAAAAACGGTCAACTCCTGCAATCGTTCACCGCAGTTGGGCAGGCTGTTGATGATGATGTGTTCGCTGTGCAAATGACACCGACTTTTCGCCCCTATAGAAGAAGAATCAATTTTAGCGATTGTGTGCCGGTAAAAGTGGAAAAGTTGAAGAAGAATCTGGAGCTTACCCAGCAGCCAAACTGGGGTTATAAACTACGCTTTGGATTAATCGAGCTATCTGAAAATGATTTTGTAACCATACAAGGGGCAATGCAGAATGGCGAAGGGCTTGAAAAGCAGGCATGACAAGGCAGAGGAAAGTGTGGGGTTTCTTCTGTGGAAAGCATCAAACAAATTACAAAGGCTGCATCGTGTCGGGCTCAAGGAATTGGGGCTGACCCCAACACAATTTTCCATTCTGGCCAGTATTGTTTACATATCGGCACAGGAAAATAGTTTGAGCCAAAAAGCCCTGTGTGAACATACCCAGATCGATAAAATGCTGGTGTCCGATGTGGTTAAGGCTTTGTTGAAAAAAGAATATGTCACCAAAGAGGTCAACCCGGATGATTCGAGAAGTTTCCTGATTTCTCCAACGCAGCTTGGCCGGGAACTGGCCAACAAGGCGGTGAAAATTGTTGAAGATATGGATGATGCCTATTTTGCGACAGTGATGCAGCCGGAAATATTTAAAAGAAATTTACAGAAACTGCTTGAATGAAATCTGTTGTCGATTGGCAACTTTAAAAAGGCGCTGGTTTATAAATTATCAATTCTTTAAGAGGATGAGAGGTAATAAAAAAGGTAATTTAGACGATCAGGCGGTTTTTATATGGCTTTATTGCGCTCCATCGCAACGGTAGGCGGTTATACATTGCTCAGCCGTATCCTCGGGTTTGTCCGCGATATTCTGGTTGCTGCCATTTTGGGGGCGGGACCGGTGGCGGATGCATTTTTCATCGCTTTCAAGTTTCCCAATGTGTTTCGCCGCCTTTTTGCCGAAGGCGCGTTTAATGCCGCCTTTGTGCCGCTGTTTGCCGGCAAGCTGGAAGGCGAAGGGCGTGATGTTGCCAAAGCATTCGGGGAACAGGCCATGGCTTTTTTATTCTGGCTTTTGCTGGTGTTGCTGATTGTGATGGAGCTCGCCATGCCCTGGGCAATGCGCCTGTTTGCCCCAGGCTTTCTGGATGAACCGGAAAAATTCACGCTGGCAGTTGAACTAACACGCATTACTTTTCCTTATTTATTATTCATCTCATTAGTATCTTTATTGGCAGGTGTATTGAATTCCCTTAATAAATTTGCCGCCGCCGCTGCTACGCCTGTTTTGCTGAACCTTTGTTTGATCGGGGCCATTCTCGGCTTGACGCCCTATCTGGAAACACCGGGTCATGCTTTGGCTTGGGGGGTGTTTGGTGCCGGGATTGTGCAGTTTGGCTGGCTGGTTTGGCATTGTACCCGAAACGATATGGTTTTACGCCTGCGTTTGCCCCGTTGGGGGGCAGATGTCAAAACCATGGTGGGGCGTATTATACCCGGTGCACTGGGGGCGGGTATTTATCAGGTCAATATGCTGGTGGATATGATCATCGCAACCTTGTTGCCGACCGGATCGATTTCTTTTCTGTTTTATGCCGATCGGATCAACCAGCTTCCCCTTGGGGTGGTCGGGGTTGCGGTGGGAACGGCCCTGTTGCCTACGCTGTCACGCCAGTTGCGCAGCAATGATGAACAGGCAGCCATGAACAGCCTGAACCGGGCTTTGGAGTTTTCGCTGTTTTTGACCTTACCGGCAGCCGGGGCTTACCTTGTAATGGCGGACCCGATTGTCAGCGTGTTGTTTGAACGCCGTGCTTTTAGTGCAACGGATAGTCAGGCAACGGCGGCTGCCTTGCTGGTTTATGCCGTTGGTTTACCGGCCTATGTTTTGAATAAGGCGCTGACGCCGGGTTTCTTTGCCCGCGGCGATACCAAAACCCCGATGTGGATTGCGGCCATGTGCATGATTGTAAATATTGTGTTCAACCTGTTGCTGATGGGGCCGTTTTTGCATGTCGGGCTGGCGATGGCCACGGTTTTATCTGCCTGGACGAATACAATATTGTTGGCGGTTATTTTACGCAAACGAGGGTTACTTGCGCTGGATGCAAGATTGAAATCGCGTGTTTTGCGCATTGTGGTTGCCTGTTTGATTATGATGGGGGGGCTCTATCTGGCAAGCAGTTATGCAGGCGTTTGGCTCACAGGAAGTCAGACAGAACGAATCGCTGTTTTGACCGGGCTGATTGGACTGGGGTTATTACTTTATTTTGTCAGCGCTTTTGCCATCGGTGCGGCCCGGCTGGGAGAGATAAAACCCCTGCTGAAGCGGCGTTAACAAAGGTATTAGAGTGGTTTGGGGATGCAACGTAACCTATTGTTATGATTAAGTATATGTGTCAGTTTTGTGATGATACAATGACAGACGCTATCGGGAATTGACAAAAAAAACAGCAGAGTCCATCAGAAGGTGTTAAGGGCCCGTTAAAGAGGCTGGAACTCTGTTAGGTATTTTGAGAAATGAGATCCGATCGTATTTCAATTGCTCACCGCATATATGTGGGCTTTGGTTTTTTAATTATTGCTCTTTTGGGATTGGGCGCTTTTGCGATTATGCAATTCGACCAGATGTCCAAATCTACGGAAACCATCAACGAAAAAATCACGTTGGTCGGGCGCGCCAATGAGTATGCATTAAGTTTGCAGGAGCTTTCCGATGCCATTTTACTTTATGCAAAGTCGCATAAAGTAAAAGACCGTGAGGCCGTCGATAAACAGCTGGATGTGACATTTGGCAATGAAAAGGTTTTTCTGGATCTGTTGACGCAAAAAGGGCTGGATCAGGAAGTGACCCAGATTAAAAAACTGTCAGCGGGTTATCGTGAAACATTGGAGCCTTTGTTGCTGCGGATCGAAAATATCGGGGCATCTGCCGATATGATTCTCATGGGCGCCAACAAATTGGTGAATTCCGCCCCGGAACTGGCGGAAAAGATGGTCAAAACGGCAAATCAAAAACCCGATTATGCTGTTTTGGGTGATACATCAAAACAGATTCTTGTCGCTTCCAACCGTGCGCTTCTGGATGCATTGACCTATGCGCTCAAACCATCGGATAAAACCTTGCAGAATGCCAGAGATGCAACGGCAGAGGTTGACCGTTTGTTGGGGGAAACCAAAACCCAGATGAATGGCCTGTCACGGCGTGAACGCAAGTCCCTGAAATTTATGGGGCGTGATAACGACCTGCTTAAACAGGGCTATGTTCAGTTTCAGGGTTCCAACATGGGGATGTTGAATTCTTTTGATGCCTACCGTCAGGCCATTGAAGCCAGCATGGTTTATGCGTCAAAAATTCGTGCCACAGCCATTGAAGCGCAAAACCATACAACCGCATCCGTTCAGCAATCTTCTCAGACGACGATTACCAGCTATGGCATTACGATGACCATTGTGGCTGTGATTGCCGCGTTGCTTGGGGCTGTGACATCGCGCAGTATTCTGGGGCCGCTTTCACGGGTGACCGGGGATATGAAAAGGCTTGGGGATGGCGACACCGAAATTCATGTGGTGGACCGTGAGCGCCGTGATGAAGTGGGGACCATGGCCAAGGCCGTGATGATTTTCCGCCAGAATGCACTGGATGTGGAACGGTTGACCCAGCAACGTCTTGATGATCAGAAACGCGAGGAAGAAAAACGCAGTGCGTCTCTTTTCGCCATGGCAGATACGATTGAATCTGAAACCGGTGTGGTGCTTGAAAAAGTGGCCGCGCAAACCCGTGAGCTGGGTACTGCTGTCGGGTCTATGGCGGTGTCGGCTGAAACTGTATCAGACAGGGCAGGCCAAGTTGCCCATGAAGCCGAAGAATCCTATAAACTGGCCCAGAGTGTGGCGGAAGCGGCAGATAGCCTGTCCAATTCCATCCAGCATGTATCGGGTAACGTGGAACGCCAGCGCCATATTGCCGATACGGCTATTCAGCAGGCGCATAAATCATCCCAGTCTGTTCAGACCCTGAGCAAGGCAGCCGACAGTATCGGCAGTGTTGTCGCCCTGATTAATGATATTGCCGCTCAAACCAATATGCTGGCTTTGAATGCGACCATTGAGGCTGAACGGGCCGGTCTGGCAGGTAAAGGTTTTGCCGTGGTTGCCAGTGAAGTCAAGCAACTTGCTTCACAAACGGCAAATGCAACGGCCGAAATTGCCAAACAAATTGAAGGGGTACGCAGTGTAACACAGGAATGCGTGGAAAGTATTCAACAGGTCAATGCGATCATTGATGACATGGCTTCTATTTCCAGCGAGGTTTCCAGCAGCGTGAATGAACAAAGTCAGGCAACCAATATGATTGCCACGAATATTCAGGAATCATTTGAAGTTTCTGCCCGGCTTAACACTCAGGTTCGCGAAGCCTCTGAAGAAATGCATAGTGTGCGCAAATTAAGTGAAGATCTGGGCGGGGTTTCCAAAAGAGTCGGTTCAATGGTGGAAAGTTTGCAGATGTCGTTGAATACGGCGATCCGCACGGCCTCCAATACGCTGAATAATGACAGTGAGAAAGCCTTCCTGATGGACCGCAACGTTGCTGTTACACTCAGAAGTCATGAACGTACCATACAGGCGGAACTTCATGATATTTCCAACAACGGTTTTGCCTTGGTCCCGGCACAGGATGTCAGATTGGGTGAGGAATTCAGGGCGCAAATTGAAGGCGTGAGCGGTGAATATGCGGTTGAAATCCTCAGCCGCCACGGTCTTGAATCACCCAAAACCCGGATTCGTTTTGTTGATGATATGGAAGAACGCGGTGAAATTGTGACGTTCGTTGTCAAGCTTTGGGCAGATCATCTGCGTGCCGACCTTTTGGGGGATGGCAATCTTGTGCAGTTGTCTGACTATCGCAGTGCTGCGGAATAAACTTGACCCTTTCAGCCCCTCCATTGCATAACAGCTTTCTTTTTTGTTAGCAGGGGCGTCTCCATCGCGCTCCTTTATCCTTACTTTTTGAAAGCGGAACACATCCAATGGATCGCATTTTTTCTGGCGTACAGCCGTCCGGTAACCTCACCCTTGGCAACTATCTCGGGGCCATTCGCAACTGGGTGAAATTGCAACATGATTACGAATGCATTTTCTGCGTTGTTGACATGCATGCCATTACCGTCTGGCAAGAACCCGAAAATTTGCGCCGTGCAACCCGTGAAGTGGCCGCCGGTATGCTGGCCGCCGGGGTGGACCCGAAGAAAAATATCATCTTCAACCAGTCTGCTAATTCTGCTCATGCCGAACTGGGCTGGATTTTTAATTGCATTGCCCGGATCGGTTGGTTGAACCGTATGACCCAGTTTAAGGAAAAAGCGGGGAAACATAAGGAAAATGCATCTGCTGGCCTTTATGTCTATCCTAACCTGATGGCGGCGGATATTCTGATCTATAAAGGCA
Source organism: Terasakiella sp. (assembly GCA_050297075.1). Taxonomy (GTDB): domain Bacteria; phylum Pseudomonadota; class Alphaproteobacteria; order Rhodospirillales; family Terasakiellaceae; genus Terasakiella. The sequence continues at coordinate 407,507 of JBNKSC010000024.1, read as the reverse complement.
CCCATGTTCCGGTTGGCGATGATCAAAAGCAGCATCTGGAATTAGCCCGTGATATTGCCCAGAAATTCAATAATGATTATGGCAAAGAGGTTTTTCCTTTGCCGGAACCTTTGATTTTTGGTTCTGCCACACGGGTGATGTCTTTACGTGATGGGACGAAAAAAATGTCCAAGTCCGACCCATCGGAATATTCCCGCATTCGCATGACGGATGATGCAGATACCATTGCGCTGAAAATTCGTAAGGCCAAAACGGACCCACATCCGGTACCCGAAACAGTGGAAGCCTGTGAAGACCGCCCGGAAGCTAAAAACCTGCTTAATATTTTTGCTGCCCTGAATGATCAGGAACTCAAGGATGTTTGCGGTGAGTATGGCGGGCAATCTTTTGCAGATTTCAAAAAAGCGCTGACGGATCTGGCGGTTGATAAATTGTCCCCCATCTCTCAGGAAATGCAGCGTTATATGGATCATCCCGATGAAGTGGATGCCATTTTGAAAGACGGGGCAGAACGCGCGCGTGCGATTGCAGACCCGGTCTTGAAAGAGGTCAAGGAAGTGGTTGGTTTCCTGAATCCTGACTTGGTATAAAGTCTGAAACATTCATGAATACAGGCCGGGTGTTGAAAACATCCGGCCTTATTTTTTGGCGGTAACCAGCCAGATACCGGGGATGATCATGGCAATGCCCATATAGTGGAAGGTTTGCAAACTTTCCCCCAGCAAAACCATTCCCAGCAGTGCCCCGAAAATCGGCATGAGGTTGAGGAAAATACCGGCGCTATTGGCCCCGACCAGCTCAACCCCGCGCATCCAGAACAGGAAGGAGAGTACGGAAGGGAAAATGCCGATATAGGCAAAAGCGGGCAGGGTGTGAAGGTTGAGCTCAAAGGTGGCTCCGCTGGAAACCTCCCACAGGTAGAAGGGCAGCAGAAATGTAATGCCACATAGCATCATCGCCCAGGTGAAGCTGAAGCGATTGATTTCTAATGGTTTCTTTGACAAGAGAACGGAATAAACAGACCATACGGTGACTGCGCCCAAAATTAGCAGGTCTCCGGGGTTCAATGCCAGTGTTCCAAAGGAGGCCGGGTTTCCCTGTACTACGACCCACGCAACACCCAGCAGAGACAGGCCGATGCCGAGACCTCCCCACAGACTGATACCCTTGCGAAGAAGAAGAAGGGAGAAAAACAGGGTGACAATTGGCATGCTGGCCTGAATCAGGGAGGTGTTGACCACCGTGGTATAATGCAGCCCCCAATAAAGAAAGGCGTTGAAACAGGAAATACTCAGCACACCCTGACAGGCTACATAAACAAAATGTTTGCGCAGCAGGGGGATATCTCTGAGGAAAGGTTTCAGACACAGCGGTGTTAGAAGGATGACCGCGATGACCCAGCGCCAGAACACCATGGCAAAAGGCGGGATTTCACCGGCGTAAGTCCGCCCGATAACGGAGTTGCCGGACCAAAACAGAACTGCAAGGGAAAGCAGAATATAAGGATGGCCAAGTTTTCTGAGCACGATGCGCCTCTGTCGTTCTGTTTGCTGAGAGGGGGAGACAGTATGCGTGATCCGGTTTAGGATCAACTGTGGTTTCTGCTTAGGCAGAAAAAGGTTTGTTGCATGAGTCTTAACTCAAGTACACGTTGAAAAGCACTGTTTTATTCAGCAGCGCTTTTCTGTATGTACTGATTGATGTCCACTTCGTCAATCTGTTCGGGTTTGAGGAATTTATTTGCATATTCCTTATATTTTCCCGATGTGAGGAAAAGTTCGAAGAGATCTCTGTCCAGATGGTTGTCCTTAACCATGAAAGACATGATTTTGATGGACTGGGACAGGGTTTTGGGCAATTTGTAGGGTCTGTCTGCGGCAGTTAACGCTTCAAAAATATCTGCAATGGCCATCATGCGGGCGGGCAGGGACATCTGGTCAGCCGTCAGTTTGCGAGGATAGCCTGTACCATCCATTTTCTCATGGTGGCCACCGGCATATTCCGGGACACGGCGCAGGTGGCGCGGGAAAGGCAACTGGTCCAGCATGATGATGGTTTGCACGATATGGTCGTTGATTTTGAAGCGATCTTCATCACTCAGGGTACCTGCCTTGACCTTGAGATTGTAAAGTTCCCCCTGATTGTAGAGATTTTCCGGCGGGGCCATTTTAAAACCGTACGGGTTGCCTTCATCAAACAGGGAGTGATCCTTGCGCTCAAAAATATGGTCGGCGCGATCTGACAGAACGTGTTCCACAAAAGGCAAGCCGGGTTCATCGCCTGTGGCCTCTTTGCGGGTTTTTTCTTCATGGCCGATCCCCAGACGGTCAGACAGGGTGCGTGTCCAGGTGCGCTGGGCAATCTGTTCCAGACGTTCCATCCGTTCTGGTGCCATGAACTCCCCGCCGACATTACATTCGGCGACAAAGGCAAAATCATCGTCCAGTTCGCTTATTTGGCGTTCATATTGCGCTTTCAGGGCTGCTTTATCACCACCAGCCATCACTGCTTTGAGATAATCGATTTCCGCTTCGCGCTTGATGACCTCAAAACGCATGCGAATTTCATGGATTCTGTCATAGATGGCTTCCAGCTTGGTCGCTTTGTCGACAATATATTCAGGGGTGGTTACCTTGCCGCAATCATGCAAAAGCCCGGCGATATGGAGTTCATATTGTTCTTCTTCGCTTAGGTTGAAGTCGGCAAAGATACCGTCTTTTTCAGCAATGGCGGCCTCGGCCAGCATATCGGTCAGGACCGGAACACGCTGGCAGTGCCCTCCAGTGTAGGCGGATTTGGCGTCGATCGCGCCGGCGATTAGGCTGATGAAGGAAGCCAGAAGTTCTTTTTGGGCTTCAACGAGGAGCTGGTTATCAAGGGCAATGGCAGCCTGTGCGGCCAGTGCTTCGACAAAGGGCTGAAGTTCTTCATTAAAGGCGATGACTTCACCGGTTTGGTCATCCTGTGCATTGAGCAATTGCAAGACGGCAATCACACGCCCCTCATTATTGTACAGCGGGACGGTCAGAAATGATTTTGAACGATAGCCGGTCGCTTCATCAAATTTTTTCGTTCCGGCAAAATCAAATCCATCAAACTCATAGGCATCTGCGATACTGATCGTTTGTTTGGACAAGGCACAGTAGGAGGCAACGTTTTTGCGGTTTTCCTGACCTGTTTGTGGATCATAAAGTTCAACAGGTGGCAGGGTGATTTCCTGACCGGATGTGCCGCCGTTATATATATTGAGGCTATCGTTACGCATGATTTCAAAGCGCAGGCGATGATCATCATCAATGACACGATAAAGCGTGCCGCCATCAGCATTGCACATGGTTTTGGCTTCATTGAGAATATGTTCCATCAGACGCGTGGAATTACGCTCAGTCGACAGCGCCAGACCAATATCCAACAGCTTGCGATATCTCTGCTCGCGTGGCGTGTCCATATTGCCTCAAAAATCCATTTAATTGCCCTGCGGGATATTTTAGCATTTTTCAACAGGAAGCAAATGAAATAGTTTAACTATTTAGAATGTTTTTCACCTGCTAATGCACGCGTCAGGTGAAAAATCTACTGGCAAAAGTGGATTTGTTGACATGGAATTTGGCGTTATCGAGGCCAAAGAGTGCATGAAACTTCCCGTGGATGGTCATAAAGTTCTGTATGTCTATCGCGGAGCTTGTTATGAGGAAGGCGTGAAGGAATTTAAAGATAAGGAACGTTCCATGCCGTTTTCCTCATTGCGTGATTTTATGGACCAACTGGAACAGGCCGGACAATTGGTTCGGGTGAATGAACCGGTTTCCCCTGTTCTGGAAATGACAGAAATCCAGACCCGTTTGTTGGCAGAAGAAGGCCCGGCGGTTCTATTTGAAAATGTGGTGGGCAAGGATGGGCAGCAATATCACATGCCCGTGTTGGTCAATCTGTTTGGCACTGTTGAACGGGTTGCTGCCGGGATGGACCGCAAACCTGAGGGCTTGCGTGAAATCGGGGAAACACTGGCTTTTTTGAAACAACCGGAACCGCCGAGCGGTTTCAAGGAAGCCCTTAAACTTTTGCCCTTGGCGAAAACTGTTATGTCCATGAAGCCGAAAACGGTGCGCAAGGCTGCTTGTCAGGAAGTGGTGCTGGAAGGTGATGATATTGACCTGACCCGCCTGCCGATTCAGACCTGCTGGCCGGGCGAACCCGCCCCCTTGATCACCTGGCCTTTGGTGGTCACCCATGGCCCCGGCAACGACAAGACGGATAATTTCAACCTTGGTATCTATCGTATGCAGGTGCTGGGCAAAAATCGTTGCATCATGCGCTGGTTGAAACATCGCGGCGGGGCACAGCATTTCGCCCGTTGGGTCAAGGAAAAGAATGAACCCATGCCGGTTGCCATCGTTCTGGGCGCAGACCCGGGCACGATTCTGGCCGCAGTCACACCGGTGCCCGATACGCTGTCGGAATATCAGTTTGCCGGGTTGCTACGCGGCAAGAAAGTGGAGCTGGTGGATTGTAAAACCGTTCCTCTAAAGGTGCCGGCCGAAGCTGAAATCGTGCTGGAAGGCTATGTGCGCCATGATGAAGAGGCCCCGGAAGGACCTTATGGGGACCATACCGGCTATTACAATTCGGTGGAAAATTTCCCGGTTTTTGAAATCAGCGCCATTACCATGCGCAAGAAACCGATCTTTTTGTCCACCTTCACCGGGCGCCCGCCGGATGAACCCTCTGTTCTGGGCGAAGCCCTGAATGATGTGTTTGTGCCCCTGTTGCAGCAACAGTTCCCGGAAATTGTTGATTTCTGGTTGCCGCCGGAAGCCTGTTCCTACCGGGTGGCGGTGGTTTCCATCAAGAAAGCCTATCCGGGCCATGCCAAACGCGTGCTGATGGGCTGCTGGTCTTTCCTGCGCCAGTTCATGTACACCAAGTTTATCATTGTGGTGGACGATGACATCAATGCGCGCGACTGGAAAGACGTCTGGTGGGCGGTCTCTACCCGAATGGACCCGGTGCGCGATACCCTGATGGTGGAAAATACACCGATTGATTATCTGGATTTTGCTTCACCAGAAAGTGGGCTGGGCGGCAAGATGGGCTGGGATGCTACCAACAAAACGGGCAATGAAACCCACCGCGAATGGGGCACAAAAATCCGTATGGATCAGGAGGTGGTTGATAAAGTCTCCGATATGTGGGAACGCCTCGGTCTGCCCGGGTCCGGCACACCGATCTGGAAGTAACGACATGCTGCCTGCCTACGGACCACAGTGCAAAATCAACGTTGGCTTGTTGGGCGGGTCGTTCAACCCTGCCCATGAAGGTCATGTTTATATTTCCGAGGTGGCGTTAAGGAAGCTGGGGCTGGATCAGGTCTGGTGGCTGGTCAGCCCGCAAAACCCCTTAAAACCGACCACGGGCATGGCAACGCAGGCCGAACGGGTGAAATCGGCACAAAAAGTGGTCAAGACTCCGCAGATTTGCATTACAACGCTTGAAAATCAACTCAAGACCCGTTATACCGCCGACACGCTGAAGGCTTTGAAGCGGCGTTATCCCAATATAAATTTTATCTGGATTATGGGGGCTGATAATCTGGCGGACTTTCACCGCTGGAAAAATTGGCAGCAAATCTTTGGTCTTTGCGGGATTGCCATCTTTCATCGCCCGACATATGCTTTACGGGCCCTTTCGTCAAAAACGGCCCAGCGTTTTGCCCGATACAGAAAACCTGCCCGTCAGGCAGGGGTGTTGAAAGGCAAGGCTGCACCAGCCTGGGTGTTTTTACCCATCCGGGGGATGTCGATTTCGGCAACACAGATTCGAAACCAAGCGAAGGATCAAGACCATAGCACGCAAAAATAACGGCCAACCGAGTTCCCAGGAGATTCTGGAACTGGCTGTAACCTCTCTGGATGACGACAAGGCCAAAGATATCATTACCATTGATCTGGCCGGTAAATCTTCCATCGCCGACCATCTTGTCATTGCTTCCGGCACATCCCAACGTCAGGTTGTTGCTATGGCAGACCACCTGATGGAAAAGCTCAAGGCCATGGGGCTCAAGGGGCTTTATGCCGAAGGCAAGGATCAGGGGGACTGGGTTGTGGTTGATGCCTTTGATGTCATTGTACACCTGTTCCGCCCGGAAGTGCGCGAGTTCTACAATCTGGAAAAGATGTGGGATGTGGCTGTGCCGAAAAGCGGGGCTGCCCAGCCGGAACATATCGGCTAAATGCAGATCCAAACCCATATCCTTGCCATGGGGAAATGGAAAAAAGGGCCGGAACAAAGCCTGTTTGAGACCTATTGTGCCCGTATGCGCCCGGCCCCGATTCTTAAAGAACTGGAAGTGCGCAAAAAACTGAGCGGGGCACAGTTGAAGGTGGCTGAAGCAGAACTGTTGCTGGGGGCATTGCCCAAAGGGGCAGTTCTGGTTGCCCTTGATGAACGGGGCAAAACCATGAGCAGCCGTGATTTTGCCGGACGTCTGGAAACATGGCAGGATCAGGGCCGCGCCGATGTTGCCTTTGTGATCGGTGGGGCCGATGGGCTGGATGAAACAGTGCGCAAACGTGCTGATTTGCTCATCAGTTTCGGGGCCATGACGTGGCCGCATATGCTGGTTCGGCCCATGTTGGCAGAACAGCTTTTTCGCGCAGATTCCATTTTAGCCGGGCATCCTTACCATCGCGATTAAGTCTTTTTTACTTTTTATCTGCGTTTTTCATCATAAAGGCGTTTGAGGTTTTGACGAAAAAGGGCATAATCCTCTATAACGGAAAAACGATTTTACCAGACAAGGGACGTCGCGATAAAAATGCAAGATACAGTCAGTTCATACGCCGTAGACAATGCCAACCCGCAGTTTGACAGTTTTCAACAAGAACTGTTTGAGCATTGCAGCAATACTTTCGAAGCGTTCCGGGGACTTGGCAATGTTGCCGAAGATATGCGCATTTTGTCTCTTAATGCCGAATTGGCAGCAGGTCGGGCGGGAACCTACGGGGTGTCTATCCGGGCGCTGACCCAATATACCCGTGAGCTGGTTAACCGTTTGGAGCAAATCAATCTGGAAATGAAAAAGGTGGAAGCCTTTGGTTCACCGGATCAGGAAGAAGAGCAAGCTGCTAGTGCACAGGTAGAGGCAGCTGAAGGTGCTGAAGAGACAGAAGAAACATCCGGGGAAGTGGTTCAACTTAAACCCGGCACGGATAGTGATGCTGATATTGCCGTTGCCTTGAAACGCTTTGCCGAAGAAAACGGTGGTGTGAAGTATTTGAATGAACAGGCCAAGCGGATTGCTGAAGTTGTATCCCAATCCAACTCTATCGCAACCAACATGGCGATTGAAGCGGCGACTGCCGGGCAATATGAAGACACCTTTACCAACGTGGCAAACGACATGCGTGGCTTTGTGGATACATTGAAAAACATGGTAACCCGGGCGCAGGACTCGATTGAAAAAGCCTTCCGGGTAGAAAAAAACCTGAAAGAAATTGAAGCAACAGGACGTTAAATAAACGTCCTTTTTTGTACTGTACGCCTGATTTGTGGGTCGTTTCTTGTCTGTTTGCGTTTTTTATGGCATTTGGACGGGCAACGACCCACATGATATTAAGCAGACGCTGCAATTTTAAGTAACGTGAAGACCGACCTATGACCAAAAGTACATTTCCCCGCCCGACCGTTTTATGCATTCTTGATGGTTGGGGCGAACGTCAGGATGAGAATGACAACGCCATTGCCATTGCAAACACCCCGACCTGGGACCGCCTCTATAAAGACTGCCCGACCACACGGTTGAATGCTTCGGCAGAACAGGTGGGGCTGCCAAGGGGGCAGATGGGGAATTCCGAAGTCGGTCATATGAATCTGGGTGCCGGGCGTGTGGTGATGCAAAACCTGCCGCGCATTGACAAGGCTGTAGCCGAAAATGCGTTGGGTGATACCGAGGCGATGAAAAATCTTGTCTCGGCTTTGAAGGAAAGCAAAGGGGTCTGCCATTTGCTGGGGCTGTTGTCACCCGGTGGTGTGCATTCTTCACAGGGCCATATGGTTGCGCTGGCAAAAACGCTGGATGATCAGGGCATTGCTGTTCGTATTCATGCTTTTCTGGATGGGCGCGATACACCGCCGAGCAGCGCAAAGGCTTATGTTGAAACCTTTGAAAAAGACATTGCTGCTTGCCGCAATGTGACGATTGCCACGCTATCCGGGCGATTTTACGCCATGGACCGTGATGAGCGCTGGGAGCGTGTTTCCAAAGTCTATGATGTGATGACCCAAGGACTTGGGGAGCAGGCCGAAAGTGCCATGGATGCCATTGAAACTTCCTATGCCCATGATGTGACGGATGAATTCGTTCTGCCCACAGCTGTAAACGGCTATCAGGGGATGCGGGATGGTGATGGCCTGTTGATGGCGAATTTCCGTGCAGACCGGGCACGCGAAATTCTGGCGGCCTTTGCTGACCCGGCCTTTACAGGTTTTGAGCGCAGCACAGTGATCGACTGGGCAGCAAAAACCGGCATGGTGGAATATTCCAGTCAGCATAACACCTATATGACAGCCCTGTTCCCGGCGCAAAAATTGCAAAATATCCTCGGGCAGGTGGTGTGTGACGCCGGTTTGAAGCAACTGCGCATTGCGGAAACGGAAAAATACGCCCATGTGACCTTCTTTCTCAATGGTGGGGAAGAACAGGTTTTTGAAGGCGAAGAACGTATCCTTATTCCCTCTCCGAAAGTGGCGACTTACGACCTGCAACCGGAAATGTCTGCCCCTGAATTGACCGACAAACTGGTCGGGGCCATTGAAAGTGAAACATACGACCTGATTGTCGTGAACTATGCCAATGGCGATATGGTTGGTCATACAGGTGTTCTTGAAGCGGCTGTCAAGGCAGCGGAAACGGTGGATGGATGTCTGGCCCGTTTGGAAAAAGCCTTGCAGAAAACCGGTGGGGTGATGATCGTGACGGCGGATCACGGCAATGCAGAAATGATGAAAGACCAGTCCACCGGCCAGCCACATACGGCTCATACCCTGAACCCGGTGCCGGTGATTATGGTCAATGCGCCAGAAGGTATTCGGGAGTTGAGTGAAGGTTCTTTGGCAGATGTCGCCCCGACTTTATTGCAACTGATGGGGCTGGTTCAGCCGAAGGAAATGACCGGCCATTCTTTGATCAAGGATGCGGGACTTCGTGCTGCCGAATAAAAAAGTTTTTGCTGTTTTTTCCTTATCGGCCTTCCTGTTGGCAGGTGGGCCGGTTTGGGGTGCAAACAAGCAGGAAGAACTTAAGCAGCTTGAAAGTGAAATCACGACCCAACGGGCGCAAAGCAAGGAACTGAAAGAACGTTCTGAGACCTTGGGGCAACAGGCGGAAGCCTTGCGCGCAGAATTGATTGCCCTGTCGCAATCGGTGCAACAGCGTGAAGCCAACGTAACGCGTCTTGAAAGCAAGCTGGCAGAACTGACCAGAGATGAAGAAGAAGCCCGCCATGCGTTGGAAAAACGCTATGCGCAGTCGGTTGAAACATTGATGGCGTTGCAACGTCTGGCCTTAAATCCGCCGCAGGCGATTATTGCCCAGCCGCAGGAACCGGCGGATATGGTGCGCAGTGCCATTTTGTTGCGCACCATTGTGCCCCATATTCAGGAACAGGCAATTATTTTACGCGAAGATGTCAAACGCTACAGTGAGAAGCGTATATTACTGGCCCGCCAGAAAGAACAGCTGGGTCTGGCCAATGTGGATCTGGATAAGGAACGCAGGCGGCTGGATCGTTTGATTCGCCAGAAAAAACAATTGTCCAGAAAGTATCTTGCGGATAGTTCGTTTGCGCAAGACCGGGTTGCGCAGTTAACCCGCAAGGCCAAAGATTTACGCGCTCTTCTGGCACGTTTGGCACGTGATAAAAAACAACAGGCAGCAAAACGTGAACAAGAAAAAAAGCACGCGCAACAGAACAAGGCAGAGCCGCGTACACCTGTGCAAAAGGTTGAAAAACTTTCCCGTGTAAAACCAGTAAATAGCCGTCCGATTGCTAAATCCAGAGGAAATTTGACCCGTCCGGCCAGTGGGCCGGTGGTGATGCTTTTCGGCGAAAAGGAAAAGCTGGGGGGGAAACACAAAGGCATCAGTATCAAAACGCGTCATGGCGCGCAAATTGTTGCCACCTATGATGGACAAATTGCCTTTGCAGGACCTTTTAGAGGCTATAAACAACTCTTAATCATTGATCATGGCGACGGATTCCATACACTGTTGACAGGGATGGATCATCTGGATGTCTCTGTCGGACAATGGCTTTTAAGCGGGGAGCCGATCGGAGTTATGTCGTCAAAGGCTTCCGGAGATGCTAATCTCTATTTCGAGCTGCGCAAAAACGGCGCACCAATCAATCCGTTGCCATGGTTAAGGCAACAAAACGCAAAGGCGCAAGGATGACCATTCGATTTTCTAAACAGATCGCTTTTCTCGCAACGTTCCTGCTGGTGGCTCCGGCTTTCGCAGAGGACGCGAAACAGGACGATCCTGCAAAAACCTACCAGTTGCTGAATTTGTTCAGTGAGGTTTTTGAGAAAGTCCGCACGGATTATGTCGAAGAAAAGACAGATCAGGAAATCATCGAATCCGCCATTCAAGGCATGCTCAGCTCGCTTGACCCGCATTCCAGTTTCTTAAATGCAGATAATTTCAAGGATATGCAGGTTCAGACCAAAGGTCAGTTCGGCGGTTTGGGCATTCAGGTTTCCATGGACCCCAGCGGGTTGATCAAGGTTATTTCCCCGATTGATGATACACCTGCTTTTAAGGCTGGCGTTAAATCAGGGGATTTGATCAGCCATTTGAACGGGGAAGCGGTTAGTGGTTTGTCGTTGAATGAGGCCGTTGACAAAATGCGTGGGCCGGTTGGGTCCGATATCACCATGACGCTGCACCGTGAGGGCAAGAAAGCGTTTGATGTGACATTGACCCGTGCGGTCATCAAGGTGCCGAGTGTGCGCAGCCATCTGGAAGGTGACATCGGCTATGTGCGCATCACCAGCTTTACCGAACAGACTGAAAAAGGTCTGAAAAAAGCTGTGGATGAGTTCAATAAAGAAAAAGGCGACCGTCTAAAAGGTATCGTACTGGACCTGCGCAACAACCCCGGCGGTTTGCTGGATCAGGCCATTGCGGTTTCCGATGCTTTTCTGGGCCGTGGTGAGATTGTTTCCACTCGTTCGCGCCGGGTGGAAGATATCCAGCGTTTCAATGCGCGCCCCGGTGACATTGCAGATGGCCTGCCAATCGTTGTTTTGATCAACGGCGGGTCGGCTTCGGCCTCTGAAATTGTGGCTGGTGCTTTGCAGGATCATGCCCGTGCGTTGATTTTGGGGACGCGTTCTTTCGGTAAAGGTTCTGTACAGACGATTATTCCTTTGGGCACCAATGGGGCGATGCGCCTGACCACAGCGCGTTATTATACGCCGAGTGGCCGTTCCATTCAGGCCTTGGGGATTGAGCCGGATATCAAGGTTGAGGTTGCCAAGATTGAAAAACTCAACGCTTTGATTGGAACACGCGAAGCTGATTTGCGCGGTTCACTGGAAAATACCGATGAAAATGCCGATGAGCGTCGTAAAAAAGTTGAAGCAGAATTGAACGGTAAAAAAGAAGAGGCTAAAAAGGTAGAAGACTACCAGCTTAGCCGTGCGCTGGACCTGATTGAAGGTATTTCGCTTTATGCAGAAATGCCGCGCAATACGGACGAATAAGCAAGGGAAAAGCCATGGCTGACGACGACCTCGACGATTTTGACCTTGATGAAGACGATGCCCCCAGTGGGGAGAGCGGTGTTCCGGCACCCACCGATATTGATGACGATGATGATTTCGATTTCGATGACGATTTCGATGAATTTGACGAAGGCGGTGGGGCATCCAAGTTCAAGCAGCTATGGGAAACCAAAAAGAAACTGATTCTGATTGCCTCGGGAGCGGTGGTTGCTTTAGGGGCAATCGGTGGCGGTGCCTGGTGGTTCTTTGCTGGCGATGACACGGCTGAAATGGCTCAAGGCAGCAGCCCGTCAAGTGTGGCCGGGGCTGTTGGTATGGCCCTGCAACAGCAGTCCACATCCGGTCTAACGCCTCCGTCCAGTAAGTTGACGGCTGGTGGTGTGACCGGTGGCGGCAAGTTGGTACAGGGCGGAGACTCCAAACTGACAGCCGGTGGTGCTGCGACCATGGCGGCTACAGTGACCGGCGGTATGGGCGGGTATGATCCGCAAAATCAGGACACCCCTTTGACCACGGCCGCGGTTGGGGATGTGGGGGTCAGCATTCCTGCTGTGTTGCCGCGCAATCTGGCTGATTTGGGAGCCCCCCAACAGGCCCAGCCTCTGGCACAAGCGGTTGATAAAAACCTGATGGAAGTTACCGATCATGGGTTATTGCCTGCTGTCTCAGCAGATGGACAGGAACCATGGAAAGTCTACGCCCGCCCCTTTTCAGGTGACCCGAACGCGCCTGTGGTGGGCCTTGTTGTGACCGGTCTGGGGATGAGCAGCTCGCTCACCGAAGCTGCGATTAATCATTTACCTGCCGATGTTACATTGTCTTTCAGTGCTTATGGAAGCGGTTTGAAGGAATGGGTGACAAAAGCCCGCGCCATGGGACATGAAGTTTTACTGGAACTTCCCATGGAAGCAGAAACATTCCCCGCAGATGACCCTGGCCCGATGGCGATGATGACCAGCAAAAGCGCGCAGGAAAATTTGAAACTTCTGAATTTATTGATGGGAACAGCACAGGGCTACGTGGGGTTTGTGGGGCAATTTGGCTCAAAATTTACCCGTGACCGTAAAGCCATGACCCCGGTTCTGGGGGAAATGAAGACGCGGGGGCTGTTCTTTATGGCGCCGAAAACGGCAGATAGAGTCATGACGCTTGAAATGGCCGATCAGATGCAACTGGCCCGCGCTCTGACAGAGCAGATTGTCCAAACGGATACAAGCCCGGCGCGGATACGTGCCCAGTTGGAAACGCTGGCAACTCTGGCAAAAAATAGTGGCCTTACGACTGCGCTCGTTCAGGCAACGCCTGCCAGCCTGAAATCCATTAAAAGCTGGGCAGCCGACTTGCAGGGGGTTTCTTTATCACCGATGACCTCTTTGGCTGGACGGCAAAGGTCCTGATTTTTGGGATAGGGAAGATGAGTAAAAAGAAAGCCCAAAACGAATTATCTTATCGCCCTTGTGTCGGCATTTGTCTGTTTAATCAAGACGGGCAGGTTTTTGTAGCGGAACGTATTGATACACCCGGAGCCTGGCAATTGCCGCAAGGCGGCATCGATAAGGGAGAAGTCCCGGGGGAAGCTGCTTTGCGCGAGCTCAAAGAGGAAATCGGCACAAACAAAGCGACCCTTCTGGGACGAACGGATGAATGGCTCACATATGATTTGCCCGATCACTTGATTGGCAAGGTATGGAAAGGGAAATACCGCGGTCAGAAACAAATCTGGTTTGCCTATCATTTTGATGGAACGGATGAAGACATCAATATTGCAACCGAGCATCCGGAATTTGCCCGTTGGCAATGGGTTGAACTGGAACAAATTGTAGAGCTGATTGTTCCATTCAAGCGTGATATTTACGTTGAACTCGTCAATCAGTTTGGCAAATTTGTTCCCCGTTCAGTTTAACTGATCAGGTGTCGGCAGTTTTGCTGCATCTTCTTCACCGGGGACACCCAACGGGTCGGTTTCCACCCGGTCGGCAATCAGCGCGCAGGCATCGGCATTGGTGTTCATTTGTTCGTTCAGTTCAGGGTTCTGTTCGCCAACCGCGCGGAAAAAATTGGCAGCTGCGCGCAGGAGCTTTGCAGCGAGTTCAGCATTGTTGGACATACCGTATCCTTTGACTTTTCTATTTTAAGTACTCAATACCAAGACTAAACAGCTTCACAACACATTGCAAAGAGAATGTCTGACCTTTTTCTGTAGCATTCCCTCATTCCTGATTATGTATCATCAGGGGCAAAATAAAACAGGATGAAAAGACATGTTTTCATCCTGTTTATAGAGTCTGCAAAAAGACTTGAGAAGTTTGTGCCTTGAAGAATCAATCTTTTTTGGCAGCAATTGGTTTGGTGTATTGCAACTGGGTATCCCAGGGGAAGAAAACCCATGTTTCCTGGGCAACTTCCTTGACGAAACTATCAACCAACGGGCGGCCTTCCGGCTTGGCATACAGGGTGACAAAATAGGCTTTCGGCATCATTTCACGCACGGCTTTTGCCGTGGTGCCGGTATCGACCAAATCATCAATCATCAGCCAGCCTTCGCCATCACCGGCCATGGTGGCTTCTTTCATGACATTGATGGCACCACTCAATTCGGCGGCATCGTCACGATAGGCTTCAACGCAGACGGTTTCGATCAGTTTAATACCGAGTTCGCGGGCCATAATGGCAGCCGGGATCAAACCGCCGCGGGTGATGGCGATAATGCCTTTGAATTTTTCCATTTTGGTCAACTGGCGGGCCAGTATGCGGGTGTCTTTATGGATTTCCGCCCAGGAAACCACTTCCGATACGATTTCGTCTTCCAAGGAGGCCATGACAAATCCTTACAAGTTGTGATGAAAGTTGCCCTTCTGATAACTTGAACAGGCGGTCAAGTCAAAGGGGAATAAAAAAACCGGCTCCAAATGAGCCGGTTTTTGAATTTTAGTCGATACCTTAACGCAGGTAGAGGTGAACCTCGTTGGAATGCGCAGTCATGCTGGTACCTGCACTCAAGGCCACACGGCTTGGCGGCAGGCCCATTTCAGTCAGGCTTTGCAGAACCTGTTCGGCCTGACGGCGCGCTTGTGTTACCCCCAGTGCCTGCTGGCCGGAAGCCACCTGCTGCGGTGACACGGCAACCAGATCGAATGTGGCATCTGGGCGGCGGTCCAGAACCTGACTAACGGTGGTGTAGAGTGCCTGTTGATAGTTCACCTTGTTGCGATCAAAGCGAATCACCACCAGCGGGCGGCGGTTGGTTGGCATGGCTGAACGCTGGAAGGACGGGCGTGTCACGTTGGAAGTAATGCCCGTAGACAGTCCGCTCATGCGGTTGGAAAGCGATGCACCGTAAATCTCACCGGCTTTCACACCGGCAGCCAGTGCGTTCAGGTTGGCACGTTCAGCTGCAACATAGTTGGTTTGGCGGCGAACATCTTCTGTCACTTCCTTCAACAGGCGCTCAATCAGAACCACAGTCTGGTTGACTTCATCCTGAAGGATAGCCAGTTGACGATGGTCTTCATCAACCGCGCCGGACAAGCCGAAAGCCGCCTGAACGGATTCGAGCATGTAGGCCGACATGGCGGAGTCCTGAGCAACCTTTTGGGCCAGAGAACTCATTTGCGCAATGTCGCTGCTGATCCGGTCAAGGTCCGACAGGGAACTGTTGAACTGTTGAACCAGAATCGGGTTACCCGGTGTTGTCCCAACTTGCAGGCGCGCGTTAATGGCAGCAACCGTGCCGTGGTAACGCTGGGAATCCTGAACGGTTTGAGACCTCAAACCTTGCAAATCTTCGTTGTGAACGCGGATCTGGTCGATCAGTTGTGTCAGTTCGCCCCGCATGGTGACGACCTTTTTACCTACGAATGTGCCCGTTGCTTCGCCGGGTGTGACCGGTGCCGGTTCAAAATTCGTCGTTCCCAGGACAGGTTGCCCGGAACTTGCGATGGTTTGATTGGCTGATGCAGTTTGACCAGCCTGTTCAGACGTAGCAGTATTTTGAGCTGTGTCTTCCCCTGTGAGAGAAGGCCAAAGAGCTTCTTCCGTGAATGAACACGCAGAAAGCGCCAGCGTCGAAATAATAATCCCTGCCTTGGACCACTTAAGAACCATAGTGTGCGGCTACCTTTTTTGACTCTCGAATTACGGCTTCCATTTAAGCCGAACCCCTTGATTTGTTGATTCCCCTGAGGTTAAGCCATTGGTCCCCCCAGATAAATGCGAGCAAATCTTACCCTAAAGCAAGCCGGGGCGACAAGGGCGTATTTCGCTTTTTTTGCTTTTGAAACAGGATATTTCGGCCATGAGGACATTTTTTTGAAAAAAAGTTTGTTTTTCCTCTTGACCGATGGGGTCCATGTCGCTACTTTCCGCGCCACCCCAACAGGGGAAACGAAAGACCTTCTCAAGCAAGTGACTTCGTAAAATATGCGCCCATAGCTCAACTGGATAGAGTACCTGACTACGAATCAGGCGGTTGGAGGTTCGACTCCTTCTGGGCGCGCCATTTTCAAAATCCCAAGGTTACAAGCCTTGGGGTTTTGTTTATTCTCCCTACCAGTTTGTGGGATCATGAAAAAAATCGATCACTGACTTCGATTTTTTTCGATGTTCAATCCTCCTCTTCTCCCACATAAGGCTTTCTTCGTATGTCATGCGGAGAAAGAAATGAATCGCTATACGGCATTTCGCCGGATTGATTTTGCCTTTGGTTTGATGGAAGACGGGGATCTGCTCGGCGCGGTTGATGCTGCGCGTGCGGCCATTGACAGTTTTCCGCAAGAACCGCAGTTGCATTTTGTTTTGGGGCAGATCCTTGAAAAAGCAGAGCGATGTGATGAAGCGGTTATCGCCTATCAAAAGGCGATGGCTTTGCAGGAAGAAGATGTTCTGGGCGCCGGAGTACGTTTAAGTGTACTCGGTGCACAGAAAATACCGGAACGTTTGCCAAAAGCCTATGTCGAGGCCCTGTTTGATGATTATGCTCCCCGTTTTGAACGAAACCTGCTGAAACATCTTTCCTACAGTGCCCCGACCAAGCTGAGGGACCTTGTTCTGTCTCATCACGCCCGCCTGCCACGCAGGCCGTCTGTTATTGATCTGGGCTGTGGAACCGGCCTGATGGGGCAGGAACTGGCGGTTCTGGCTGCGCGGATGGACGGTCTTGACCTGTCGCAGAAAATGTTGCGTCAGGCAGCAAAAAAACGGCTGTATCATGGCCTCTACCATGGTGATATCGAAACGGATTGGCCTTGTGAGCAGACAAGCTATGATCTGGCTGTGGCTTGTGATGTCTTGAACTATCTTGGTGATTTAACCAAAGTGTTTCGCACAATCGCCGCCCACCTGAGCTCGAACGGCCTGTTTGCTTTCAGTCTGGAAAGTCATGTAGAGGAAACATCCGAGGTCCCTTTTGAATTGCACGAGGGGCATCGCTATCGCCATCATCGCACGGCAGTGCTTTCCTGGTTGTCAGCTTGTGGGTTTGAGTTGATTGAAGAAAAATGTCTTCCCATCCGGATGGAAAAACAACAGCCGGTGCAGGCTCAATTGGTTATGGCGCGTTTGATGCGCGGGACCAAAGAAGGTTTTCTGGGGTATCCGGAGAAAAATGACAGGAGCGACAGTGCAGAAGGTGCAGAACCTCTTCCCTTATGAAGAGGGAGGTGGTTCGCTCTCTTGTGTTGTTTCTTCCTTTTCGAAGTCATTTTCTTCGAAATAAAATTCGTCATCGCTTGTTTCCTGCACACCTTCAACAGAGGGAAGGGGAGCCAGTTCAAGAGAGACTTCCTGTGCACGGGTCAGGTTTTTTTGTGTGACCTGGGCAAGTTTTGTGGCTTTGCGCGCCTGATAGATTTCAAGGGCGGCTTCAAAGGCTTTGACGGCAGCTTCGGCCGTTTCGGGTTTGCGGGTTTTCTGACACAGCATAAACAAGGCGGAACCAAGGTTGTTCTGTGTGGCGGCCCAGAGCATGGGCGTTTGGGTTTTGCTGCGTACCGCCAGTGCTTCACGACAGGCTTCGGCAGAACGTGCGATCATGTCCAGATCACCGGTTTGACTGCCGAGCAATTGCAGGGCGCGCGCCAGATGATGTTTGGCCTCCCCCCAGCGATACGGGGTGGATGTGGCGGAATAGACCTGTAATGCGCGTTGAAAGGCGGCTATGGATTCGCGCAAGGCATGGTCGTCATTTTCAGCCAGTGCATCCTGCTTGAACAGCAATTGCCCGATGGTATTTTGCAAATCTGCCCATTCGTTGGGGTAAGCTTCTTTGGTGAAAAAGCTGCTGGCTTCCTGAAAGGTTTCGATGGCGGCTTCGAGCAGATTTTTTTCACCCCCCAAATCAAACCAGGCACTTTGTGTGTAGCCCAGATGGCGTTTGATAATACCTTCCAGCAAGGGAGATTTGGTGCGGCGCATACTGCGCAATGCCTTGTGATAGGTTTCTTCCGCTTCTTTAAAAGAGTCCGGGCTTTTCTTAACAATCGCGTAGCAGGCCAGCAAATTGGCAAATCCCGTTTCGAAGCGGACCTGTTCGTCGTTATCAAGCTCACGCATGCGTTTTGCCATGGCCGGGCGTGCCCCATCCAGCGCCGGGCCGAGCAGAGCCTCCAAGACATCAAGCTGTTCTTTATTGATAGGGGTCAGGGCGCAAATAACCTGCGCATAAAAATAACCGATCAGGACATCATCCAGTTCCAGAGGCAGGTCGATGGCATCCACCGGGCGAATGGTGCCGGCACGTTCCTGTCGTAACGGATGAATTTGTGTCATACGCAAATGTGCGCTAGTGCCCCCATTACGAAGCTGCCCCCAAATCAGCAAATCACCTTGCAGGTCAGTTAACCAGCGTTGGGCGTTTGCTTTCACCTGCCCCCAAACCATCGGGCTGTCGGTAAAATCATTGACGGCAAAGGGCGTTTCACTACGTCTGACATTGATCAACGTACCGCCGATCTGTTCTGCGGCCTGTTTCAGGCTGTTGAAGAGTTGAGTGGTGAGCGTTTTATCCGGATCATCCAGTAGGTCGGCGATAATAATTTCAAAAGGAGCCTTTCGTTCATCACTGTTGCCGAACAAACGTGAAAAGAAGCCTTTTTTCTTGGGAGTACTTGTTTTGGAGGTTGTTTGTGCCTTTTGCCCCGTGGCCCGTGAAACACCTGCCTTGGCCAGCAATTCATCGGCAGCGCGCAGGCGTTCCACCAGCTTGGCCATAACTTTTGAAGACAGGTCCGGATCGTTTTGAATGCCGTTGAGCAGGTTTTCCGGAGAAATTTCTTTTAGGGTGGTCGGCCCAACGGTTCTGGCCGTGGCGCTGCGCGGGCTGCCGTCAATAATACCCATTTCGCCGAATAATTCTCCGGCTTTGAGGCTGGCCAGACGTACAGCCCCATGGCGGCTGTTTTTGGTCAGTTCGACAGCGCCTTTGACAATAACATAAGCAGAACCACTGGGTTCACCTTCACTGAAGACGACCTCCGCGTTCTTAAACTTCCTGATTGTCCCGCCACCGGCCATGGACGCCTTTCCTTTAAAAACAGATAACCCTTTATATAGGATATATAAATTACCTTAAGGAAAAACCAACGAACAGACCAGACGGTATTTTTCTTCCATCAGAAGAATTATCCAATCAGTTTTTCGTCCAATGCTCGATAGACTTTTTCAAAGCAGCTTTCCCAGTCTCCGGGGCTGCTTTGCCTAAAAAGGCGCATCTGTGGATACCATGGGCTGTCTTCTCGCCCGATCATCCATCGCCAGTCCGGTGTAAAAGGCAGGATCAGCCAGACCGGCACACCAAGTGCCCCGGCCAGATGTGCAACGGAGGTGTCAATGCAGATGATCAAATCAAGCTGGCTGGCAAGCGAGGCCGTATCGGCAAAGTCACGTATGTCTTTGCCAGCATCAATCAACAGGTGTTTTGCCCCGGATGTGATGAGTTCTTTTTCATAATCACCTTTTTGCAGGCTGAACAGAGTCACCCCTTTATGATCGGCCAAAGGAAGAAAACGTTCCACCGGGACAGAACGACGACGATCATTTTGATGAGTGGGGCTACCGGCCCAGACGATGCCGATATTAAGCCCGCCTTCAGGGGCCGGACGCACCCGAAAGCGGCTTTTTTCGGGAGGAGATAGATAAGGTATGGTGCGGGGAATGGTTTGTTCTTCAATATCAAGGATATGCGACAGGCTCATTAACGGAATCCAGCAATCAAAGGCTGGCGGTTTTTGGCCGAAGGGAACCAGTTGATCAACACCGGCCGTGTTTTCAAAAAGCGTGACCAGTTCGGGTTGGCATTCCAGAATAATTTTTCCACCAAAACGTTTTTTGACTTCCGCGACAAGACGCAGGAACTGGATCGCATCACCAAAGCCTTGTTCGCGGTGGATGAAAAGGGTGCGTCCTGTAAGGTCTTCTCCTTGCCAGCGGGGTTCATTAAACGTGCGCGGCGGACTTTTTGCCAGTTTCCAGCGGGCATCGTAATCGGCAAACCCTTCCTTGAAACGACCTGCCATCAAATGGGTTAAGGCACGGTCCCAACGGCAATCCTTATAGTCGGCTTCTTTTTCAAGGACGGCATCAAAAAGCCGGATTGCCTCATCCAGTTTCCCGGCATCTCTTAAAACCAGCGCTGTATTATATTGGTACAGAAGATTTTCGGGGTCCAGTTCCATGGCTTTCTGGTGGGCACCAAGAGAGGCTTGCATCAAGTCCAGATCATTGAGGACATTGCCCATATTGGAATAGGTTCCGGGATGGTCCGGGCGGATGGAAAGGGAACGTTTGTAGCAGGTCAGGGCCGCCTGAAAACATTGCAGCTTGCGCAATGCCACCGCCATATTGTTATAGGCATCGGCAAAATCCGGGGTCAGGGCAACGGCTTGACTGTATAACTTAAGCGCTTCTTCGAAACGGTTCTGTTGATGCAGTTGCACGCCCTGATGAAACAGGACCTGGGATTTTTCATGCGGGGCAAGAGCATTGAACTCTTTTTGTGCTTTTTCGATTTGCTCGTTCATGGACTGTATACAGGGCTGTTACAAAAGACAGGTGTAACAATGGCACAGCCCATGAAACGAGTAAACGCTTAGCTGGAAAGCTTAGTCTTTCAGGCAGCTTTCAAAAGAATATGTCAGGTTTTTCATCAAGGCAGGATAAAGGTCGGGGCCTATTTTCAAGTTTGCGCCCAGCGGGTCAAGCACGCTTTTTTGGGCATCTGTGCCTTCAATCACCGTGTCAACGAGTTGGGCCTTGAATTGAGGTTCTGCAAAGACGCAGCGCACTTTATCTTCTTCAATATGATGGCGAATTTCACGTAAACGTTTTGCCCCGATCTGATGTTCCGGGGACAGGCTGAGGGAGCCGACCTGTTCCAAACCGAAACGATGAACGAGGTGGCCGTATCCATCGTGGAAAACCATGAAGGGTTTGTTTTTCAACATACCAAGTCGTTTTTCCATGTCGTTGGACAAGAGGGTCAGGGCAACAGTGAGTTTTTGAGCGTTTTCATGATAAAGGGTGTCGTTGGTCGGATCGACCTTTGACAGGGTGTCGGCAATGACGGGGACCATTTTGGCAGCGTTGGACGGGTTGAGCCAGATGTGCATGTCACGCTCGCCATGATGGTGATGGCCTGCGTGATTATGATCGTCATGTTCTTCTTGAGCATGTTTATCGTGGTCGTGTTCGTCTTCTTTTGGGGGGAAAGTCATACCGGGGATATCGGCTAAGGTAACAATGGCTGCCTTTTGCGGCAGGTTGGCAAGTGGTTGTGCCATGAAGGTTTCCATATCTTCATCAATCCAGAAGATTGCATCGGCTTCTTGCAGGGCTGTGGCATCGGAAGGTTTGAGTTGATAGGTGTGTGGGGAACCGGCGCCAGAGACGATCAAATGCGGGGTGCCGGTTTCGCCCATGACGGCTGAAACAAGGGAATGGATGGGCGCGATGGAAACAACAACACGTGCGCCATGTGCTTGCGTAAGAGATAGGGCGAGGATGAAAGTGCTGAGGAGAAAAAGGCGTTTGAACATAGGGGGACCTTGAGATATGGCAGATTATGAATTGTTATAACGTTACATTCCGATTGTTGAGCTTGCTTCTCTTGTTGTCATTCTGGCGCAGGCCAGAATCTATTCGGCAGAGGTGGAAGTCGCTTCACTGGATGCTGGATCAAGTCCAGCATGACGGGTGTGGTCATTTGTGAAGCTAAACCTTTATCAAGAATCAAAATGTAATGTTATAACACTATTGATGTAACGATATAACGTATGCTATTTCTCGAGGCAAGACCTATTTTGAAATGACCCCTCATATGAATAAACAAGAAGAAAAACTGATTGAACTGGATAAAGCCAGTATTTATCGCAGTGGGCGTTGGCTGATTCGCGATGTGGACCTTTCGGTTAAAGCTGGTGAAATTGTGACCTTGATCGGCCCCAATGGGTCAGGCAAAAGCACCACATTGAAATGTGCCATCGGCTTGATGAAACCGGATGAAGGCAAGGCGCATAAAAAAAAGGACCTAAGCCTTGGCTATGTGCCGCAAAAATTTGCGCTTGATGCCACCTTGCCCCTGTCTGTGCGCCGCCTGATGGAAATTACAGCCCCTTATCCGCGCAAGGAAATTGACGCCATGCTGGATCAGGTCGGTATTCTGGAACATGGGGACCGCCTTGTTCAGCATTTAAGCGGCGGTGAATTACAACGTGCGTTGATTGCACGTGCCTTTCTCGCCAAACCGGACCTGCTGGTGATGGATGAACCGGTGCAGGGGGTGGATTATGCCGGGGAGGCCGCCCTTTACGATATGATTGCAGGGTACCGCGAAGAAACCGGCTGTGGGGTGTTGCTGATTTCCCATGACCTGCACGTTGTTATGGCAAAAACGGACCGGGTTTTGTGCCTCAATGGTCATGTCTGTTGTACGGGTTCGCCTGAACTGGTGGTCAATAGCCCGCAATATCTGGAACTGTTCGGTCATCGTGCGGCATCATCCTTGGCAATTTATCGCCACCACCATGACCATACTCATCTGGCGGATGGCCGGGTGCTGCATGGCGATGGCAGTATTTCGGATGACTGTACCTATCATGATGATCATGCGGAACATGACCATCCCCACCATGTTCATGAAGATTCAGCAATGAGCGAAAACCATAAAGGAACCGGCCATGCTTGACGATTTCTTTATCCGCGCATTGATTGCCGGGGTCGGGCTGGCAATTGTTGTTGGGCCGCTGGGCTGTTTTGTGGTCTGGCGCCGCATGGCCTATTTTGGCGATACCATGGCCCATTCGGCTTTGTTGGGGGTGGCGATTGCCTTTATGTTCGACATTTCCATGACGCTGGGCGTGTTTGGCGTTGCCCTTGTGGTGTCTTTAGTGCTGTTGGCTTTACAGAAACAAAAAACATTACCTACAGATTCCCTGCTGGGCATCTTGTCCCATTCCTCCTTGGCAATCGGTCTGGTGCTGGTGGCGTTTATGACCTGGCTGCGCATTGACCTGATGGGTTATCTTTTCGGTGATATTCTGTCGGTTGGGAAAGTGGACATCGCCATGATCTATGGTGGCGGTGCGGTGATTTTACTGATTCTGTTTAAAGTCTGGCGCCCGCTGCTGGCGGCCAGTGTCAGTGAGGAACTGGCGCTGGTGGAAGGTTTGAAACCGGAACAGAGCAAATTGATTTTTATGTTTTTAATGGCGGCTGTTGTGGCGATTGCCATCAAGATCGTCGGGATTTTATTGGTGACGTCCTTGTTGATTATTCCGGCTGCAACGGCAAGGCGTTTTTCTGCTTCACCGGAACATATGGCTGTGCTGGCCTCCATCATGGGTGTTTTGGGCGTCATTGGCGGCTTGTTGACATCGTTGCAATATGACACCCCGTCAGGTCCCTCGGTTGTGGTGGCTTGTTTGATGTTGTTTATTTTAAGTCTCTTTCGGCGCACGCAAGGGGAAATTTCATGACAAAACTCACAAAAAACCAGCAACTGGTCTTTGATGTGCTGAAAAGCAGCAAAACACCCCGAAGTGCTTATGATATTCTTGATGACTTGAGGGAAGAGGGGCTGCGTGCACCCTTACAGGTCTATCGGGCACTGGATAAGTTGGTGGAGCTGGAACTGGTGCACCGTCTGGAAAGTGTGAATGCTTTTGTGGCTTGTCGCCATGATCATGATGATCATCTGCATAACGGGTTTTGCGCGTTTGCCATTTGCAGTGAATGTGGCACGGTTACGGAGTTCAGCAACGATATTATTTCCCATCAACTGGATGATTGGGCGGCGCAGACGAATTTTCAGGTGCAGTCTACCACACTGGAAATTCGCGGGCTCTGTGCCACCTGTCGTTAATGCGGTTTAATGGGGCGCTGGGCTACAATAGTAATGGCAATGCCGATGGCAATGATGCCTGCACCCAGCCATGTGGGCAGACTGTAGAATTCCCCCAGCACAAAGGTCGCAGCCAGCAGGCTGACGGCGGCTGCTACATACCCGATTTGACTGAGCAAAACCGGCCCGCCTTTTTCTTGAAGACGAAAGAAGAAAGGAAAAGTGAGGCCGGAAACGATCAACTGCGCCAGTGTTGTGGCCGGAACATGGGCCAGAGGGACAAAAGCATCGCTGCCGTTTAGCAGTAAAATAACAAGCAGGAAAAAAGCAACAGCGAAGGTGTGGCTCCAGAAAGCCAGGGCATCGGGCAAGGTACCTTTGGGCCAGTCTAATGTGCGATAGATATTGCCGCAGGCCAGACAGACCGGCACAAACACGGCGGCCAACAACCAGTCCAGCGCCGGTGCATCAGGGCCACTGCCTTTATAGATACTGATCACACTGGCACCGACCAGCCCGAACAGGATCCCGCAGATGCCCAGAAGGTTCGGCACGCGAACCTGAAACAGCACGGCAAGCAGCAGGGTGAAAACAGGTGACAGGGCAAACATCAGCCCCATGTACCCGGCACCGACATGCTGGATAACATTGAAAATCAACAAATTGGGAATGATGTAGGAAATCAGCCCGGAGAGCATGATGTAGCGCACCATATGGGCATTGAAAAAACGTGCCTGAGGTTTGCGGATTATGACGGGCAGAAGCAATAGGCTCGCCCCCAAGGAAACCACCATGGCCCAAACCATGGGGGAAATATGGGCCTGTCCGGCGATTTTGCCCAACGGGAAATTCAGGCCAAGCAAAAAGCCGGTCAGCAGCAACAGAGCAACGGGTTTTTCCAGAATGTTACGCATGACGAAAACTTCCCTGAAAAGCGATTTTTTCCAGTTCAAGGCGTGGGCTGGGTTCTTCACGCTCACGCAGGCCTTCGGGCAGGTCTAGCGGATTGCTGCGTTTTCCAACCGCGATGGCGACTTCAACTTTATAGCGTTCGGGGATATCAAGTTTATGCGTGATATCGTCAAACAAAAGGCCTGCCATGGCATGGCAGTTATAGCCCAGTGCAGTGGCCTGCAAGGCCAGCTGTGCCCAGGCGGCCCCGGCATCAAAACTGTTGTAATGGGCTTTTTTCAGGGCTTGCCCTTCTTCCAGCGAGAACAGGCTGTCGGAAACCAGAAAGATCAGTGCTGAGGCTTTATGTGCCCATCCGGCGTTGAAAGGGTCAAGCAGGGAAACAAATGTCTCCCATTCTGCATCACTGCGCCGGGCATAGATGAAACGCCAGGGCTGGATGTTATAGGCGGAAGGCGCCCAGCGTGCGGCTTCCAGCAGGGTGTGGAGGTCTTGTTGCGGCATATCCTGTGCGTCAAACGCACGCGGGGACCAACGCTTGAGGAAAAGGGGATCAATGGGGTGAGAAGAAACGCGGGGGGATTTCATGGGATCTCTCTTTGACTTATGAAGTGAGGGTGAGTAGGTTAGAAAAGTAATTCGATAAAAAGTATTTTGATATCGAATTACTTTATGTCGAATTATATATGGAATGATTTGCAATGAGTCAAGCCAAGAAAAATGCTGTGGATGAAAATCCGGATATCGCCGAGAAAAAGCTGGATGATATTTTGACCCAATGGCGCTGCGAAAGACCGGATATCGACCCTGCTGCCATGGCGGTCTGTGGGGAGGTTTGGCGTGCAGGCGAAGTTTTGCGCAAAGGGGTGATGGCGAACGTGGCGCGTTATGACCTTGATTTCCCCCAGTTTGATGTCATTTTAACCCTGCGTCGACAGGGGCGTGGTGAAACACTTTCGCCTTCCGTTCTGGCAAAGGAAATGATGCTGTCCACATCGGCTATGACCAACCGTTTGGACCGTTTGGAAAAACGTGGGTTGATTGAACGGATCGCGGACCCGAATGACCGCCGTGCCCTGAAAATTGCTTTAACCGAGGCGGGCTATCAGTTGAGTGACGAAATGGTTGTTTCCCATGTAGAAACAGAAGACGGCCTGCTTGATGGTCTTGAACGCGCCGAATGGGAACAACTGCGCCGTTTGCTTGGCAAAATTCAACTAAAATAAAGGGTGGGCTGTTCGGCTGGCTTCATAAAGCAGGGAAGCCCCGAGGAAAACAATAAACAACCCGCCAAAGAAAGCGGCCCCCTGACTGACATAGTTCAAGGATTGCAGGCTTTGACGTTCAGCGAGATACAGGGCTGCTTTGCGAAAATAAACGGCCATAATCGCCAAGGTGCTGACGGTCAGGGCCGTGCCGAAGGAGATGGCGAAAATAGCCCCGATTCCGGCCAGTCGCAGGCCCAGAATTTCTGCAAAGACCAGCACCAGAACAGACCCGCTGCATGGGCGGATACCGATGGAAAAAATAATTGCCAAAGTATCTTTCAGGCTGCTTTTTTCTGATAGCTCTTCCAGACTGGGCATATGGTTATGGCCGCAGCTTGAACAGGTTTCTGTGTGATCGTGTGTATGTCCATGTTCATGATGATGGTTGTGGGCTTGTTCCTGTACGCTTGTTCTGTCTTTAAGAAAAGCCCGCACGGCACGGTGCATCAAGACCAGCCCGATGATGCAGACTAGCCCGAAACTGGCCATTTCCAGATAAGGCGTGGCATCGGTTGCGGCACGGCGTGACAGGCCGAAAATAAAAACTGCGCCTTCCACCAGCAGGATGGCGCTTAAGCCTTGCACGAAAGCGGCAGCAAAAGACAGGAAAATGCCTTTCTTTAACTGGCTTTCGTGGCTGAGCAGATAGGTACTGATAATCGCCTTGCCATGACCGGGCCCGGCAGCATGGAAAACCCCGTATAGAAAACTGATGCCGATCATGCCCCACAGGGCCGTTATACCGCCTTCTTTAATAGCGCGGATGGCCCCGGCGAGTTCGCGGTGAAAGGCTTGTTGCTGTTGATGGATATATCCGACAAGTTCTGTCCAGAGCCCCGGGTCCGCAGCATGGGCCGTATGGGGCAGAAAAAAGGTGGTTAGCACAAGAAAAGCAAAGATCACTTGCATGACAGTTCAACCTTTTCAGCAAAAAACTGACCGATGCCATCCCCGGCTGTTTCATCCTTGTCCAGATTGGCCGCCATGAAACTGAGCTCTTCGGGCGGTTCGGGCTTTTTTAAGGCATAACCGCAGCCTTGTGCCCCTTTGCCGATCAGCTGAATGGGGTCGCCTTTTTCTGCATGCAGGATTTCCACATAATAGGTCGGGTCGTAAACGGCATAGTCGATTTGATGACCTTTGGCGGGAATCGGTTCTTTCAGTTCGACGGTGAATTCCATCCACAGGCGCTGGTTTTCAACAAAGGTTTTATAATCGGTCACCGTTTTATAGGCCGGTTGTTTGCCATCGACATGAATATAAGTGAAGTAGGAATATTCAGACAGGTTCTTGAGGTTGGTTTCCGCCAAAGTGTTCAGGGCTTTTTGGTCATACTTGCCGTCTTTGTTCGGCTTCATGCCTTCCAAGGTAAAAGCGCTGTAGAAATCATCAAACAGCCAGCCGACCCAAAGCCCGGTAATCTGGCCTTTCTCGTTAAAGATCAAGGCCGTTTCCAGATCAATCCATGTATGGGGGTGGGCGCTTGCTCTGATTGGTGTCAACAGGCAAAAAGAAACCAGCACAACAGATAAAAAGCGTTTGAACATATCAATCCAGCTTAGATAAGGACGGATACATTAAGTAGATCGAAAGTGAGGACGGCGCAATGTCTTTAATGTAACAGAGTGCTGGAAAGGTCTTGATACATCACGTGGGCGATTTTAAGCAGTTGAGCTTTTTCAAGTGGGCCGGTGACGGCATAGGCAAACTGTTTGTCGATCCAGTAAAAGGCTGTATTGCCGTTTTTCTGCATAATGCGAAACGATGTATCTTCCTGATGGGCGGAACGGACGTAAAGGGTTAAGCGTTGACCTGCTGTATTTTCATACATGAACTGGGCAGCAGGTGTGGCAACTTCTGATAAAAGGCGTCCGCCGACAAGGCTAAACCCGGCCTGCGCAAGATCTGGAAGAGAAAGGTGTGTGCCCAAACGGTTGGACAGCCAACTGACAAGATGGGTTTGCTGATCACTGGCGACTTCCACCGGATGGCGGACTTCTGAAACAAAGACCGTATGGGCCCCAATCGCTTGTTCGACAAAGCTGGCCGATTGCATAAGAGAAGGCTGTTTTTGAACATCGTGCAGGAACCAGCCGCCCAGAGTTCCCAGGAAGATGAACGCGATGGAAGCGGCCATGCTGTACCAGTTGCGGGCATGACGATTTGTCTTTTGTTTGGGCAAATCCAACGTTTCCAGTAGACGGTCGGGAATTTTCTGAAAATTTTCGAGGGGGAAGTGGTGCTGGAGTTGCAGGTTTTGTAAACGGTAGGCATGGATTTTGGCGGCATCTTCGGGGTGATTGGCCAACCAGCTTTCAACACGGACCATGTCGTCTTCTTCAAGCTGAGCGTCAACATAGGCCAGCAGGTCTTCTTCGCTGATCATCTGTTCGTTGCTCATTTGATTCTCCGTATATTGGGTTGACCATTTCGGTCCATAATTTCTTTTAGGGCTTTACGTCCGCGTGACAGGCGTGACATGACGGTTCCGATGGGAATGTTTAGCACTTCAGCCGTTTCTACATAACTCAGTTGTTCCACCCCGACCAGTAAGATAACGTTGCGTTGATCGGCTTCCAATAGATTGATGGCTTTGTCGATATCGCCAATCATAAGGGAGCTTTCCGGTGAAGCCTCCCCATCGCAGGCTTTATCCGGGATATCCGCCAGATCCGTTCCATCCGGGCGGGTGTTGTTTCTGCGTGTGCTGTTGATATGTTGATTATGCAAAATGGAAAAAAGCCAGGTCCGCATGTTGGAACCGGGTTGCCAGAGATGCAGCCGGGACATGGCCCGTACCAGACAATCTTGAACAAGGTCGTCCGCATGTTCACCATCATGAACCAGCGCGAGGGCATAACGGCGCAGGTTTGGTAGGCAGGTGACGATTTGTTGGCGAATATTTTCCATATGGTTGCTTTCAGTGTCCCGATAAGGAGATCAAGGGAAGAATAGGGGCTTCCTCCCTTGATCAATGAGCAAGGTTCAGGAACCCAAGACTATAAGTCAGGGGCGTGCTGTATGCCATACGCCTTTAACACCATCGCCCGTATTGTCCCCGGCTTTCATGTCTTTGAACCAGGTATAAAGTGGCATGCCTTTATAGGCCCATTGGAAGGTGCCGTCTTTGCGTTTGACAACACTGAAATCACCTTCTGTTTTGGAAGAGGCTGTTGCGGCCATTGGTGGCCAATTTTTGGCACATTTGCCGTAGCAATTGGATTTGCCGTCTCCATCTTTATCAAAAGTGTACAAGGTCATGCCGTTGGAAGTTATCAGGGCTTCACTGCCTCCGACAGGGGCTGTTTTGATCCCCTCTGCCATGGGATGGCCGGCTAAGGCCAGAGTGGGAGAAAGAACGGCCAGACAAAAGGCCATAGCTGCAAAACGTGAAATCATTTCATATCCTCATTCAATATTGTGATGTTGTTTAGATCAACAGGAGACTTCACTGAGGTAAACAATCGGGAAGGCTTCTTTATTCCCAAAAAATATTTTTTCTTTCACAAGGATGAGACTTCACCTTTTGCAGCATAGGTTTCAGCTTTCCTGTTGCAGGAAAGCGTGAAGCGTCAAGACTTTGGCATAGCTCATGGCCAACGGGGCCATAAAGGCCTTATGTACCAGTTCAGCCGGGATGATTTCCCCGTTGAAGTTTTGTTCCTTTGCCCCGCAGGCATCTTCAATAACGCTGACTTCAAAGCCGAAATCAACAGCTGCACGGGTGGTGGCATCAATGCACATCTGGCTCATGGCACCACACAGGACAAGTTTTGTGATCTTGTTGGTGCGCAGAACGTCCATTAAAGTCGTTTCATGGAAAGAATTGGGGCGGTGTTTCAAAATCACCTCTTCACCATCTTGCGGGCTGACGCTGTTATGAATTTCAGCCCCCGTTGTGCCCGGCTGAAAAAATGGAACCGCCGGGTTGGTGGCTTCATGGCGGATATGGATGACCTGTTCGCCTTTTTTGCGGGCAATGCCAAGAAGTTCTGCGGCATTTTGTGCAACCTGATCCATCAGGGCAACGGGCCAGTTGCCACCTTCGAAATAATCGTTCTGTATATCGATAAACAGAAAAGCACGATCTGACATGTTTGTTTCCTTCAAAATAAGAGTTGTTTAACTGGGTTTATTTTTTAAGGTACGACATGGAAAAGAGATATTGGCAGAAATGACAAAAAATATGCTATTCTTGCCATATGAGGAAAAAGATAGCCCTTGGCATTGTGGCATATGAAGGCGTGCAGAAAGCCGCCGTCTATGGCCTGTGTGACCTTTTTGAAATTGCCAATAAATATAGTCTGAGCGATAACGCGCCGGTTTTTGATGTACAGGTTCTTTCAGAACCTCCTGCCGCTTCAGCGTCTTATGCCTGCGTGATTGTGCCGCCGAACCTGAGTGGCGCGCGCGGACGAGAGGATGTTAGCTGGCATCATTGGCTGGTGAAATGCCAGCAAGACGGCACATTGCTGTGCTCGGTCTGCGCCGGGGCTTTCTGGTTGGCTTATGCCGGGGTGCTGGAAAATCGTGTGGTCACCACCCATTGGGGGCTGGCACAGGAACTGGCAGAGGCTTTTCCGAAAACGCGTGTGAATGCGGAAAGGTTACTGATTGACCTAGGTGACATCGTCAGTGCAGGCGGCATGATGGCCTGGGTCGATTTAGGATTGTATATCGTTAAAAAATGGCAGGGGCCGCAGGCGATGACGCAAACGGCACGCCATTTATTGGTCGATACGGGCGGGCGTGAGCAAAAAAATTATCGCAGTTTTGAGCCGAGGCTGGACCATGGCGATGGGGCAATTTTGAAAGCGCAGAATATGGTTCAGCAAAAAATTGCCGGGGAAATTATCATTGCTGATTTAGCAAAAGTGGTGGGATTGAGTGAGCGCACTTTTATTCGCCGTTTCAAGAAAGCGACCTCTTTTGCGCCTTTGTCTTACGTGCAGCAGATGCGCATGGAGACCGCGCGCGCATTGCTGGAACAAACACACCTGCCCGTCAGTGAAGTCGGCTGGCGGGTCGGTTACAGCGATGCGGCGGCCTTTAGCCGGATTTTCAAGGCACAACTGGGGCTGACGGCGGGTGAATACCGCAAACGTTTCAGCGTTCTTTCAGCCTCCTAAACGTTTCATGGGTATAAAACCATGCAGGTTTTCAATACGTTTGAGCCAGTCGGCAATATGGCGATATGGGGTCATATCTATGCCGCCTTCATCGGCATGGGCAACATAGCTGTACATGCTGATATCGGCCAATGTGGGGGTGCCCTCGACCAGAAAAGCCTTGCCTTCCAACTGACTATCCAGAACGCGAAACAGCTTTTCGGCTATTTCAATTTCTTTTTCAATGTTGAGAGGCAGGTTCATCAGTTTGACCCGTCTGGCAACGGCGGGGCCATTGGTCAGTGCACCGGCAGCAACGCAAAACCATTGCTGCACCTGTGCAGCTTTTAACGCATCGCTGGGAAACCACTGGAGTTTGGGATCATATTTTGAAGCGAGATAAACCAGAATGGCGTTTGAGTCCCATAAGCTTGTTTCCCCATCTTCAAGAACCGGGACTTGCCCAAAAGGGTGACGGGCCAGATGTTCAGGTGATTTCTGTTCCTTTTCCTTCAGGTCGATTTCAATAAAATCAAACGGGAGATTTAGCAGGGAAAGTAGCAATTGTACCCGGTGGGTATGGCCAGACAAGGGATTGCCGTAAAGTTTGAGGGGGGACATCTTCCAAAAGCCTTTTCAATGTGTTCTCATCAATATGCGCAGTTTAATTCGCTTCATGACTGAGAAACAGACCTGATTAGGAATAAAACTGTTTCCTCAAGTGGTTAATGATTTGCGTCTGAAAAAATCCAGTGACGCCAGCATGGCCCCGCCACTGATCAATACACAGGCAACGCCGAGTTGCCAGTTCAACTGAGCCTGCCCGCTGAATGTTAAAATCAGGGTGCTGAGCAAGGGCGTTGCATATGAAAAAACGCCCAGCATTTTAAGGTTGCCATGTTTGGTGCCGAAATCCCAGGTATAGAAAGCCAGCCCGACAGGCCCAAGCCCCAGCCCGATAATGGCAAGCCATTGCGCAGGCCCGGGCAAAACGCTTTGTTCCATCATCAAGTGGCATAAAAAGCCGAGCAAGGCCGTGCCAAGGCAGAACCCAGCAACGCTTTCTGTTGGTACACTGTCCTGTGTCTTGTTGAAAACGGAATAAAGTGACCATGTTAAAGCACATCCCACGGCATAGAGATACCCGAGGCTATATTGCCCGGAGAAGGTTAAGCCACCTTTTTGGACGACCAGCAGGCTGGCCCCGCCCAAACCGGCCAAAGCCCCGACCAGATGAAACCAGCGTAGTTTTTCCTGAGGCAGAAAGGTGGAAAAGACAACAATTAGCAAAGGCCAGAGATAGGCAATCAGGCTGGCATCCACGACCGGCGCGTTGGACAGGGCGTTAAAATAAAAGAAATGATAACCGAACAGGCCGGCAATGCCAAAAGCCCATGCCTTGGGCGGCTGTCTGAGTTTTTGCCAGCCTGCTTTGCCTTTCAGCGCAACAAACATTAAGCCAACAAGGCTCCCGACACTAAAGGTCATGGCCAGAAGCTGAAACGGGGGAATGCCTTGAGTGCGTGCGGTAAAAAGCGCCAGAAGCGACCACATAATAACGGCACTGAAGCCAATAAAGGTTGCTTTTTGGTTCATGGAAGAAAGACCTTTTTAATGAATGTTTTTAAGAAACAAGGTCTCATGAAACGGTTTGGCAATCTTGACGCAGACTATGGTTTTTTAGGCTGTAGCTCTTGTTTGCGCCATTGCCCCGGGGACTGCGCGTAAGCTTTTTGAAAAGCCCGGCCCAAGGCGCTTTGGTCTGAAAAGCCGACCTCCAGTGCTGTATCGCTTAAAGACATGCCTTGCAAAATCAACCGTTTGGCCATTTTCAGGCGGGTGCGGGTCAGATATTGCTGTGGGGAGACGCCAGTGGACTGGCGAAAAACGTCATGAAAGCGCGCCGGTGACAAACAGGCAATCCCGGCAAGGTCTTGGTTGGTCAGGGGGTGCGCCAGATGGGTGTGTATATGGTTTAAGGTTCTTTCAATGCGCCGGGGGATGTTTGGCACATCCTCGTTCAACTCGGCACATAGTGTTTGTAAGAAAAGAGCCTGCCAGTTCTCAAACCAGCCGTTGTCCCCAGTTTGGCGTGAACGTATGGCGGCGAAGTTACTTAAGCTTAACAGAGCTTCGGACATATGCTGGTAGGGGTGTTCACAGGCGTGTTCCCACAGGGTTTGCATCTCTTCTTTGTGAGGGGGATCTTCAATATCCAGAACAAGAAAATGATTGTTGGGTGCGGCATGAAAGGCATGTTTTTCACCACGCGCAATCAAAGCCAAGGTGTGACCACTCGCCTGACCGGGTTTGCCTTCAATTTCGATTTCCAGCTTTCCGCATAATGGAATGACAATCTGGTGGAAACCATCATGACGATGGCTCTGGTGAGAGGGGCTATATGTACGAATGAACGAACTCATGGGGGGACAATAGCACAGCTTGGGCCATAAAAGCATTTATTACAGCATGCAAACCCGTAATTTGATAGGATGGCGATCCGCACAATGCATTAAAAAAAGGGGAGAATGTGATGAGTGAAAAGCCGGAACATGAACAAAAGCAGGGTCTTGGCCCAACAGCCCTTTCTCCGATGATGGATGCGACCCTGTTTGATGCCTATGCACCGGCTAAAATTGCACAGCGTATTGAAAAGCTCGGTCTGGCAAAAACGGGCCTGAAAACTGTACCTTTACTGACACTGGCGGTGCTGGCCGGGGCTTTCATTGCGTTCGGGGCAATGTTTTATAGCATTGTTGTCACCGACAGTGGTCTCGGTTTTGGCACAACTCGATTGCTGGGCGGATTGTCTTTTTGTCTCGGGTTGATTCTGGTTGTTGTCGGCGGAGCAGAACTTTTTACCGGCAATGTGTTGATTGTCATGGGATGGGCTCATCAGAAAGTCCGCACAGGGGCGTTGTTGCGAAACTGGAGCTTGGCTTATATCGGCAATCTACTCGGGGCTGTCAGCATGGCTGTATTGGGCTATTGGGCCGGGTTTATTCATTTTGATGGCGGGGCTGTGGGGTTGAGCGCGGTGAAAATCGCCAGTGCCAAGGTGGACCTTCCTTTCGAAGTGGCCTTTGTGCGCGGTCTTTTATGTAATGCGCTGGTTTGTCTGGCTTTATGGTTGTGTTTTGCGGCCCATTCGGTCACCGACAAAATCCTTGCCATTCTTTTTCCCATCACAGCTTTTGTCGCGCTGGGTTTTGAACATTCCATCGCCAATATGTATTTTATCCCCATTGGCTTGCTAAGCGCATTGGACCCGGCTTATGCAGGTATGGCATCGGCCAATTTGACGATCAACGGGTTTATTGCCAATCTCATTCCTGTAACGCTTGGCAATATTGTCGGGGGTGGGGTTTTTGTGGCGTTGAGTTATTATCTTGTTTATCTGCGGGATCGAAAATAGGAAGTACGCCTCAAGGCTGCGAGGCTTCAAATTCCTTGATGATCCATGCCAGCAGTTTTTGAAGGGGAATGTCCGATTTCGGGTTTTTAAGCGTGAGGGCCACATACTGGAATTCTGTTTCGACAAAACCGATAGGCGCGCTCAGGGTATTTTGATTAAGGTCATCATGAACCAGTTGTGCCGGACCAATGGCCATGCCCAGCCCTGCTGTGGCAGCCTGAAGGCTGAAATAAAAATGATCGAAATATTTTTCTGTTGTAAATTCAAAATGGTCTGCTGAAAGATTTTGCCAATCTGTCCATGCATGAGGGCGTGTTCTTGTATGCAGGGCTGTAGGGCCACCTTCCGTTAAATTTTTGAGATATTCGGGGTTGCAAACCGGGCCGATCCATTCGTTGCCAAGCGGCGTAACCCAATATTCTTCCGGCCATGAAAAATCGGAACGCCGAATGGCGATGTCAATATTGTGACCGGCAAGGTCGATCGGGCCTCCGGCTGTAGAAAGCTGGATGTCGACATCCGGTAAAAAATCACGTGCATTGTTCAACCGCGGCATAAACCACCGCATGGCGAGGCTTGGTTCGCACGAAATCGAAATGGTGTTGAAGGCGCTTTGTTGTTTAAGTTCTTCACAGGCTTTTTGAATGTCACTTAAGGCCAGTGTTGCTTTTTCATAAAAAAACTGCCCGCGTTCATTCAGATAGACACGCCTGTTGCGCCGCTCAAACAGTTGAAAGCCAAAGAAATCTTCCAGCTGTTTGACAGCGCGGCTCACTGCACCATGTGTCAGGTTCAGCTCCTGCGCGGCTTTTGTAAAGCTTTGGTGTTTGGCCGCTGCGTAAAAGCCTGTCAGGCAGTTAAGGGGAGGAAGGTTTCTCATCTGTGAAAAATACTCACAATAAATCACATTTAATATCGCTATTATTGTAGCATATTTAATGAAAAATAGAAGGAGATCAAATTTACGTGAGGTTTTTTATCATATGTGGGATGCTCAGTTTTATACAGTCGCCGCTATCACCATGCTGGCTGTGATCAGTCCGGGGCCGGATTTTGCGGTCATTTTGCGCAACAGCATTTCATTCGGGCGCAAAGCCGGCATGGTGACAGCATTGGGCATTGCCTGCGGGGTTTGTGTGCATATCAGCTACACCCTGTTGGGCTTCAGTTACCTTATAAATGATGCGCTCTGGTTGTTGGAGGTGATGCGTTATGCAGGGGCAGGCTATTTGATGTGGCTGGGGGCCAGTTCTTTTTTCCCGAAAGCCAGACAGGAACAATCAGATGTGGACCTGCAACGCGTGCCTGCCATTATCGCCTTTCGCAACGGCTTTATCTGCAATGCGTTCAATCCGAAAACGGCGTTGTTTTTCATCGCACTTTTTACACAGGTCGTTGACCCCCAAACACCTTTTGAAGCACAGGTCGGCTTTGGAGCTTATATTTCGCTGGCGCATTTAGCGTGGTTTGCCTTTGTCGCCTATTTCCTGACCCATGATGCCCTGTTTACGGTCTTTGATAAAATGAAAGTCTGGATTGAAAGAATTGTCGGTGTTTGTTTGATCGGTTTGGGGGTGAAACTGGTTTTAAGCTGACGGCTCTTTTATCAAGTCGACAACGACTTTCCCGTGGAGGAACCGGCAGGTTTGGCCCTGAAAAGCCAGACTTGCCGGTTTCTTATGTTATGCCTGTATCTGTTTTTCAACCAGCGCACGCCATTGGGCGGGGTGCCCGTAATAGGAAGAAATATCCAGAGGCGTATAGGTTCCCAAAGGATGTTCAAGTGCTGCACTGGGAAAACCATTGCCATTGATGCGGACAAGAAAATGGCGCCCTTTTTCCGCGTGACGGGCAAATTCGCCATTGGCATATGTTTGATAGGCCGTTGTGAAGCTTTCCTCATCCAGACCGTTTTTCACGGCAATGTCGGTTAAAACCGGCACATCGGAGATGCGCTGTCCATCCAGAAACATGGCCTTTTGAACGGCGCATAGCATGGTGACAGGGTTTAACCCCAGTGAAGCGGCGGCCAGAATGGCAATGGCGGGTGGTTCTGAATCCAGCGTGGCCGTGTTGTCATTCAGCAGGTTGTTTTTATAGGCTGTGCCGAATTTCTGGCCGCTGATGGCTTCGATCCGCACATCGTTTGAGGTTGCGAAATCTTTCCATTGTGGGGAGATTTTTTTAACGCGCGGTCCGACAAACATGCCTGGGCAATGCACATTGACGTTTAACCCGTCAATATCAAGAAGCGTTTCAAAAAGCGATGTTGCGCCATAACACCAGCCGCATAACGGGTCGATGACAAGGTGAAGGGTGGGGGGCGTCATAATCAAATTCCTTTCAGGCAAGAGGGGGTGGCAGTGGCTGGCAGATTCAGGACCCCCATTTCATTTCTCCCATAATGACTTTGGCGCTCAAGACCAAAGTACCTTTATTGGCGTAATTTGGGTATTTTTGGGTGATTTTGGCAATCAGTTCGTCAGATGTTTTGGAGGTTGCTGCGGCTTCTTCAAAGGCTTTGATGTATTGGCGGGTGAATTTGACAGATTTAATGTCAAGATCACTGCTGCCCAGATAATGGCCGGGGATAATTTTATCAGCTTTCAACCCTTCAATAATATCCAGCGTTTTGAACCATTTCTGGCGGGATTCCTGTGTTTGTGAATCCGCGATCCAGACATGCTGGTTTTCAAAAACACTGATGCTGGCAATCGCTGTTTTAACGGAAGGCACCCAGACAAAAGTATGTTTGGGGTCATGCCCCTTGAGACCGATGATTTTGACGTCCTGACCATCAACATGCAGGGTATCACTTGGTAAAGGCGCAGGCAAAATAACCTGTTTGGGGGCATTTTCACCGAGTTTCGGCCCCCAGAAAGCCAGTTTACCTTGATAGGATTTTTTGATTTTTGCCAGCGTTTCGGGTGAGGCGAAGATATTTACATCAGGATAAGTGGCTTTGATGGTTTCCAGCCCAAAGTAAAAATCCGGGTCCCCATGGCTGATGTAGACGGCTTTGAGTTTTTTGCCGCTTTCCTTGATTTTTTGAACCAGTATGGCGGCATCATTGGTTTGAAACTGGGCATCAACCAGAATGGTTTCACTCGGGCCGCTGATCAGGGTGGAGGTGACTGGAAAGAGGCTATTTGCCCCGGGGTTATAAACATCAATATCCAGTTTATCAGCGGCGTGGGGGGCACTTGCCCAGAGAGTCAGGGCAGCGGTTGCGGCAAGTTTTTTAACATGTTTAAACATGGCGTGTTCCAATCTGTTTTAAGGTTGGAGGGATTATATGCTTCAATTTTTGTGCGAAAAACCGTATTTTAAGGAATAAATTATTTCAGAAAGTGATCTAATTATGGACCGTCTTTTGGCTGCAAAAGCCTTTGTTGCCATTGTGGAGCACGGCAGTTTTGTTGCCGCCGCCGAACAGCTGAATATGTCGCGGGCCAGTGCTTCGCGGTGTGTAACGGAATTGGAAAACTGGACAAAGGCGAAGCTTTTGCATCGTTCCACCCGAAGCCTGAGCCTGACCCCGGCGGGTGAGACGATGTTGCAGCAATGTCAAAAACTGTTGGAAATTTCGAACGATATTTCAGTGCAGAATTTATCTGATCTGAAAACACCTGTGGGCACGCTACGGGTCAGTTGTTCGCAATATTTCGCGCAATATAAAATTCTGGATCTGGTTGATGAATTTGTAGAGCTCTATCCCGGCGTAACGGTGGATTTACATATCAGCAATCAGATTGTGAATCTGGTTGAGGAACGCATAGATCTGGCCATTCGCATCACCAACAATCTGGACCCGAACTTGATTGCGCGTAAACTGGGTGCGGTTTCATCCGTTTTATGTGCAAGCCCGCACTATCTGAAGGCCTTTGGCACACCGCAGCGTCTGGAAGATTTGGTACATCATAATTGTTTGGTCTATTCAAACTTTGAAAAAACCAACTGGCGTTTTCAGCTTAATGGACAGCCTGTTTCCATTGCTGTGAGTGGCAATGTCGGTGCCAATGAGTCCATGGTTTTGCTGGAAATGGCGTTACGGGGCCGGGGCATTACCCTGCAACCTCTTGATGTTGCCCGTGAGTATGTTAATGCAGGGGCCTTAACGCCCGTTTTGGAAACATGCGAGCCGGAAAAAATGGAAATCCATGGTGTTTTCCTGACCCGCAAAAACATGTCCCTCGCCCAACGTCTGTTTATCGATTTGCTGGTGGACAGACTTAAGAAATGAAGGTTGGAGATAAGCCTGTTTTTGCCAGAAACTGATGAAAAAGCTCCCAGCCTTGAGGCCAGTTATCGACATCGTTGATATGTCCTAATGCGCCTGCGCAGGTGAAGTCGGCACCGCTTGCTTGTGCAAATGCTTTGGCATAGGACAGAGAACCGTAAGGATCATTTTCACTAGCGACAACCAGAGTTGGGAAGTCAAAAACTGTAATTTTGGAGCAGGCAAAGGCCTGTGCCTCGGGTGGAAAAGCATCACTTGTCGGGTCGGGCGGGGCAACCAGAAAGGCCCCTGCAATGGGCAAATGGTCCTGTGCCGCCCACTGGGCGACCAAAAGACAGGCAAGGCTGTGAACAACCAGTACCGGCGCGGTGTGTTGTTGTGCAATCGCTTGCTCCAGAGCCTGCAACCAGTCTTTCAGGCAAGGTTCATCCCAACTGGCCGGTTGAAAGCGATGAAAGGTGGGATGGCTGTCTTGCCATTTGGTTTGCCAGTGTTCAGCCCCGGAATTGCCAATGCCGGGAAGAAGGATAACGTCCGTCATGTTATTTACCTTTAATTTATTCGTAATGAATGAATTATTGAGAAAAATATGAAGGATGTATATGGCAAGTCATCGAAAGATCATGTTAAATACCGATGAATTAAAAGTTTTAGGGCAGCCTGCGAGGAGTTTTTAAAATGCTCGATATAAAGGATATGAAGATTATCGAAGCCTTGCAAAAAGAGGCGCGTTTGTCTTTTTCCGAATTGGGGCGGCAAATCGGTTTATCCCAGCCTGCGGTTTCCGAACGGGTGAAACGACTGGAAGAAAGCGGGGTGATTGCAGGCTATCATGCCCGGATTGACCCACAAAAACTGGGGTTGAATTTAAAGGCGATCATCCGGTTACGAAGCGAACATCGCTATATTCAGAAATGTCTGGAAAAATTCTCTGAAATGCCGCAGGTCATTGAGGTGCAGCGCATCACTGGCGAGGACTGTTTTATTTTAACAGTCCTTGTGCCGGTGGCTGAACAACTGGAAGGCATCATTGATACAATCGCCCAGTTTGGCAGTGTATCAACCTCAATTGTGATAAGGTCCGAACCATCAAAGATATTGGGGCAGAAAGTGCTGAAAATGTTAAAGGCATGAGAAGGCAGGGTATGAAAGGGAAAGGCGATGGTACGTTTTATAGTATGGGTTTGTGTAATGGTTTTATGCCTTTCTTTAAAGGCTGCTACAGCAGGGGATATTTCAGCTTCAGAATATAAAAATATACTGTCGAAGATTGAGAAAATGAGACAATCTTCGGACATCAACGATAATAAATATTTGGCCGAAATTATTTTTAAATATGACAATAGAGTGATTTCGGCAGCCGCTATTCAGGCTTTACGTAAATTGGCAGATGATCATCCGACTCAACCTGTTATTACAGTTGAGTTATTGATTGATCCTACGAATAGGAAAGGTTTTTGCCTTTATGTTTTAGATGTCTTTGGCATAAAAAAGGTGGGAACCATCGTCACGGGCATTGTTTCTAGCGGTGAGCTTGGCATTGGCAATAGTCTTGTGCTTCGAAAAGCGGATGGACGAGATATTAAAACAGAAGCTGCGGACATTCATTTTATGGGAAAGAACAGAAGTACAAAACCGGGAAACAATATTGGGGTTTTATTGAAAGGGATTTCGATGGGGAATGTTTCCCAGGGTGATGCTCTTTGTGCTCAAGAGAAATAGATGTTCAGCCTTTGCTTTTTTATATATCGACACTCACTTTGGTGAGGACGGAATTTGCAATGAAGCAGGCTTCGTGAGAGAGGTGATGCAGGTGCTGAATTTGTTGCAGGCCGGGTTGTTCCCCCTGAAAGGTTATATGAGGTTTTAGAACAACTTCCGTCATGGCCAGTTTGCCGTTTGCATTTTTTGAAAGGGTGCCCACAGCTTGATCGATATATTCGTTGACGATCAAATGGTCGCGAGATGCAAAATCCAGAAAAAAGAGCATATGGCAGCTTGAGAGGGAAGCAACAAAAGCTTCTTCCGGGTCAACATGATCGGCAATAGACATGGGAACCGGCACGATATGGGGGGACGAGGATGCGGCAACAACAGTCTCCCCGCTGAACTGCCATTCATGCCCCCGGCTGTATTTGCGATCCAGAAAGTTCTGTTCGCCTCGGCTCCATTTGATGGTTGCGTAATATTGTGACATTGTCTCTTCTTCATTTGTTTATAAAAACTCATATGAAGGGATATTGGTTTGAAATTTATTGCGATACAACTGATAATATATCAATCATCATGAACTAAAGCTCATATCATGTTGCTCTCAAAAATCTCTTTGGCCTCTTTGCGAACCTTTACAGAAGTTGCGCGTCATGGCTCTTTAAGTGTGGCGGCAACGCAATTGTGCATCAGCCCCAGTGCGGTCAGCCATCAAATGAAATTGCTTGAACAGAAGTTGGGCGTTGCACTGCTGGTGCGCCGCACACGTGGCGTGGCGTTAACCGATGCGGGCAGGCACCTTGGCGAGCGCGCCATCATCGCCATGCAGCATCTGGAATCCGGTTTGCAGGCAAGTTGTGATTTGTCCAAACAGCAGCTGACGGTTGTTGCCATTCCGGCGCTGGTTCAGTTGTGGATTGTGCCGCGACTGCATCGCTTTTATGCACAACATCCCAATATTGAGCTGAGGCTGCTTGATCAGGATGACCTGTGCGATTTTTCCAACCAGTTCGTCGATGTGCATTTACATTTCGGCAGTGGGGAGTTTGTCGGCCTGAAAGCCGAAATGTTGATGCAGGAATGGGCTGTTCCCATTGCGAGCCCTGATCTGCTTGCCAATTTTTCCTGTGCGGATGATCTTTTTCAAAGCCCGGATGTGCGCCGTTTTACCTATCTCGGTTTTGATGAAGACCGGCCCGGCGGGCTTTCATGGGAGGGGTGGTCCAACAAAACCGGGGTCAGGTTGAATGAACAGCAGAAAACCACGCAATTCAATCACCTCGCCCCGATGTATACGGCCGTTGCTTTGGGGCAGGGCATTGCACTAGGCTGGGGACAATTGATCGAAAAGGAATTGGCGGCAAAAAGACTGGTCGCGTTAAGCCAGATGCATGTTCCCCTCAAATACAGCTACTACGGCGTTGCCCCGGAACATCATTTTGAACGCGAGCCCGTCAAAGCTTTTCTCAGCTGGATGAAAAGGGAATGTGAGGAGAATGGGTCATTTTTTTTCAACAATTGATATACTATAAATTAATAAGCTTATACGGCCAAATCAAGAGGTAAATCACTGATATCTTTCAATCTTTTTCCCTCAATCATGGCGTCAAGCATATCTAGAGCATCTTCGCGATTTTGATCAACGTAAGTTGACCTCAATTCGTTAAGTGCAA
The DNA here is from genome assembly GCA_050297075.1 of Terasakiella sp. Classification (GTDB taxonomy): domain Bacteria; phylum Pseudomonadota; class Alphaproteobacteria; order Rhodospirillales; family Terasakiellaceae; genus Terasakiella. The sequence continues at coordinate 365,066 of JBNKSC010000024.1, read as the reverse complement.
AGTGATAGACGCAATCAATATCACCAGTACCTAACGCTAAAGAGGCAATGCGCGATGCAGTTGGCTCTGCTGTAACAGCAACAATATGTGGTGAGCGCCCTTTTCTGCTTCTGATCAAATTAAGCGCTTCCGTTCTTGTATTCTGTGCTCGATCTGATCTCATGGTGAATTTGCATGAAATGCTTGCATGCAGAATTGGTTGGATTGTTTCACCGTGATTTTTCTTCCGTAGCATTGATCTTAATGCCACATGGTCATCAACGATTTCGCTGGACGTATTGATTTCTTCATCTGAAACCGGAGAGCGAACAATTACAATATCAGGAGCAATTGTATATCCTTCACCTAAAAATGTTCGGAGCTCTCGGCTGTCTTTCATCAGTGTTTCTAATTCAGCCAAGTGAGAATATTGTTCAAAACCTCCTAAAAGGTTTCCTGTTCTTTTATCCAGTTTTTGAATTATCCAGTTCCCTGGACGTAAATGGTCTAATTTTGAGAATGTTTGGTCGATAAAATTACGACACGCGATCTCAAATTGGTTCCCCAATCGTTGCCCATCTGGTTTTTTAGAAACTTTCGACACTGAAACAGTCGTTTCATTACTGATTTTTTCTGTTAGCAGGTTGGCAATTCGTACACTCGCAGCTTGGCCTGTATCAGCAATACTGGAAATATAGTCAACATTCCATTTCGTCCGAACTTTTGCGCTTGCTTTCGCGAAACATAGGATTTCTTCTTCCAATAACTGTTTATGGAAATTGGAGCGTTCTACGCTAAATAGGCTCATCTATTCGGCTGCCTGTAATTTTGTGGAGAGCATTTCATCACCTAAGGCGAGGGCTATTTCTATTTGTTTCCCAATTGCTTCAGCCACTGGTGGAGGGAATGCATTTCCAACTTGCCTATATGCAGCTGTTTTCCCACCAGAAAACTTCCAATGATCTGGGAACCCTTGTATACGAGCCACCATACGAACAGTTAGCATTGGCATATTGTCATACCCCTGTCGTACTGTACCGTTTCTAAGTTTATAGTTTTGGAATCCCTTCCACGGGATTTCATCTTTGTCAGCCAAGCGGTGACCATTAACACCAAGTTTTTTCCATTCATTTTTTGCTCTTGTTGGGCCAAGGTCAGGGCCACCATGTTTTCTTGAGCCGCCTACAATTGTAGGAGCGATGCCATTGGCTTTCTGTTTCCATTGACTTGCATGTTCCCAACCGTTTGACGCTATTAAATCAAATAATAGCTCTCCAATAGTTTTGGTGGCGTGAGGAATTGGTTTAGGCCATGAGAAATGACTACGATAAGGTGCTTTGAAACCAACTAAGATTGCTCGCGCCCTTTTTTGAGATACGCCAAAATCGCTGGCTTGAAGGCTCTTCCATTCTGCCGAATAACCAATACGCTTAAGCTTGTTTTTCAGTTTTCTGCGATATTCTTCAAATTCAGAGTTCAGCAATCCATCAACATTCTCAAGCATAATAGCTTTAGGCTGGACTTTTTTAATAAGCTCAATTGCCGCTGGAAATAAATCTCGTTCGTCTTTTGGTCCGAGCTTTAAGCCTGCTTTGCTAAAAGGTGGGCATGGGACGCCGCCGGCAACTAAATCAATTTGACCAGTGTATTGCTCTGCGTTCTCTTCTACAAATATTTTAAGATCTTGTTCATATATCTTGCCCCAAGCAAGTTGGTTTTTCTTATTGTTCAGTCTTAAAGTTGCACAAGCATCTGTATCAATTTCAACCAGTGCAATATGTTCTGCGCCTGCACTATGTAGGCCTAATGCCTGTCCACCCGCACCAGCACAAATTTCAATGGTTTTCATATTTTTGGGCCAATAATCTTATGATGTCTTGAAACTCTGTTATAGCTTATGAAAAGCTTTGGGGGAATCTTTCATTATGTGGAATAAATAAATTATTAATTACTGATCAAGGTCTATCCATATGCTCCATTACGACATGCCCCTCTACCGCCCTCCCTCCGAGGGGAATAATCTGATTATTCAGGCTACATTGGGTTGTTCGTTTAATCAGTGTTCGTTTTGTTCCATGTACAAGACGAAAGACTATCGTGCGCGTGAGCTGGTGGATGTGTTTGCTGATATCGACAAGGCCGCAAAGGTCTGGCCGCAAGCCCATCGTATTTTTCTGGCTGATGGCGATGCGTTGACTTTGTCCATGGACAGTTTGCGTGCCATTCTGGATAAGCTGGCGGCGACGTTTCCAAATCTCAACCGGGTGTCCTGTTATGCCACGCCGGGCAATTTTTTGAAGAAAACACCGGCGGAGCTGGCGGAGTTGAAAGAGCGCAAGCTCGGCCTGTTTTATGTCGGCATTGAATCCGGTGCGCCGGTGATGTTGAAAAAAATCACCAAGGGGGCCTCGCAAAAAGGCATTGGTGAAGCCCTGCAAAAGGCGCGTGATGCTGGCTGCAAGGTTTCAGCCACGGTGATTTTGGGCCTTGGGGGGCAGAAATACTGGCGCGAACATATTGACGGCACGGTGGAGTTGCTCAATCAGGCGCCGGTGACCTATCTGTCGACCTTGCAGCTTTATCTGGAAGACATCGCCTATGATGAATTTATGCAGAAATTCGGTGAACCCTTTGCGGCCCAAAGTGACGAGGCGGTGCTGGTGGAACTGGAACGTCTGCTCAGCGGCCTGAACCCGCCTGCCCCGGTGATCTTCCGTTCCAACCATGCCTCCAACGCCTTGGCGCTGGCGGGCAATTTGCCGAAAGATCGCGACCGTCTGGTGGCACAGGTGCGCGCCTGTCTGCAAGATGGCAACGGCATGCGCCCGGCTTTTTTGCGCCGCTTGTGAGCATGAGGGGTGCTTGCTTGTCAAGCTGCTGAAAAACAGGCACAATTGGAAAAATAACCGGGAGCAAGGAGGCGACCATGCCCTATGTGTTGCGCAGCAAGACAGGCCAGATTGAGGCGATTTTTCAAAACCCCCATGCCGGTGTGGAAGAAGAACTGCCCATGAATCATCCCGAAGTGCTGGCCTTTTTGCAGACACAGCATGGGACAGCAGCAACCTTGCTGGATTTGGCCGAAAGCGATATGGCCATGGCCCGGGTGGTGGAAGATTTGATTGAGCTATTGATGCTAAAAGGGGTGATCGGGCTGGAGGAACTTCCGCAGGCTGCGCGGGAAAAACTGGAAAAACGCCAAGTGATGCGCGGCAGCCTTGAAGAAGCGCTGGAAGTCTTCGGCGGCGGGAAGGTTATTTAAAGGAAAAAGGGGCTTTACAGGGTCTTTTTCAGTCTCTATATTAGTTTCAAATGTAACTAATTTGGACTTCTCGCATGTTGCGCCCGGACTCGTTTTTCTTTGCTGTTATCCTGACTTTGCTGGTTGCTTTCGGCCCGATTTCGACGGATATGTATTTGCCGTCCCTCCCGGCGATGAAGGCAGATCTCGGGGCCAGTGTTTCTGAAGTACAGCTGACCTTGAGTGTTTTTCTGGTCGGTTTTGCCTTTTCACAGCTTTTTTACGGGCCGCTGTCAGACCGTTTCGGGCGCCGCCCGGTTCTTTTGTTCGGGATTGTGGTTTATGGGCTGGCAAGCGTGGCCTGTTTTATGTCTTCCACTATTGAATCCCTCATTTTAGCACGTTTTTTTCAGGCGTTCGGCGCTTGTAGCGGGCCTGTTCTGGGGCGTGCCATGGTGCGCGATGTCTATGGGCAGGAACGCGCCGCGCAGATGCTGGCCTATATGGGGTCGGCCATGGCACTGGCCCCGGCGGTTGCCCCGTTGTTTGGTGGTTATCTGCAACTTTGGTTTGGCTGGCAGGCCAGCTTTATCACCATTGCAATCATCGCTTTGGTGGTGGTTGTGTTGGTGGGGGTGTTGATGCAGGAAACCAATGCACATCTGAATCCTGATGCATTAAGGCCATCGCGGCTGCTGGGCAATTATCTGGAACTGTTGCGCCATCGTGAATTTGTTGGCTATGTCCTGCTCAACAGTTTTGTGTTTTCTGGGCTGTTTTCTTTTATCTCAGGTTCATCATTTGTATTTATCGATGTTTTTGGCCTGGCGCCGAATGCCTATGGTTTGTGTTTCGGGCTGGTGGTTTGCGGCTATATTACCGGAACATTGGTGACTGGAAAAATCGGTCGTAAACTGGGCGGAGATGCGATGTTGCGTTATGGCAGTTGGCTGGCGATTCTGGGCGGTGCTTTGTTGGCTGGTATAGCCTACGCAGGCGGTTTTGGGGCACTGAGTGTTGTGTTGCCTATGATGGTTTTTATGGTTGGGGTCGGGTTCGTGATGCCTAATTCCATGGCTGGTGCCATTGGGCCTTTTCCTAAAATGGCGGGGGCAGCTTCGGCCCTGATGGGGTTTATTCAAATGAGCTGCGGGGCATTGGCCGGTGGCCTTGTCGGCTTCTTTCATGACGGGACCCACCTGCCGATGGTGACGGCCATTGCGGTGATGGGCATTCTGACCTTTTTGACCTACGTGCTGGTCATCCGCCGTTAGGACTTGTTGGGGGGATGTGGGCTCTGGACCTGATCCCAAAAGCCGATTTTTTTCAAATAGCTTGCGATGTCATGCGCACTGACGGCAATGCCCTGAGAGCGGCCTTTCTTGGTTGTCGCCACATGAATGGAAGCGATTTTTGGGACACCATGGTCTTCATAGAAAATGGGGGAGCCTGAATCTCCATGTACGGCATCGCAGCTATGTACGATGATATGAAGGCGTTCATTGTAGCTATTGAGCGCACAGGGTTCATTGACGCTGAGGATATGGGATTTATCCTGACTGTACCCCGCCTGAATGAAAGGCGTTTTATGTGCCAGCAGGTCGGTGAAGACGAGGTGGTTCATCCTGGCTAAGCCAATGGTACCGACTTTGGGGCTGAGGTCTGTTTTTAATTCCACCAATGCCCAGTCCCGTGCGGCGGTTGGCAGTTTCCCCCCTGTTTTTGGGGTGTATTGGGGAGAGATATGAAATTGGGTGGCAATACTATGTTCAATGTAGCTGCCCCGGCGGTATCCGGCGAGAAAATGGATGGTTCTGGGTTTGAGCCAGACTTTGCGCTTTTTATTCCACAGGCAATGGGCTGCGGTCAGCACCAGTTTGGGGGCAATCAGGGTTGCGGTGCAAAAACCGCCGGTTTCCTTGTTTAAACGGCCAATGGCGCTCCAGGGATATTGGTATTTTTCAATCAGGATACGGTCATCTTTACCCTTGATTCCACGCAATTTAAGAGGTTCTTTGGCAAATGCAGGAACTGTAACAACACTCACCAGAAGCAGCAGTAGAATAAGGAAGCGCATTCATTGTCCCCTAACTGTGAACGGATAAATCCGTTATGGTCGGTTTGTCCCCACATAGCGGGCAACCGGGGTCGCGTTTGACCTTCACATTGCGAAACTCACTATGCAGGGCGTCATAGATCATCAGTATACCAGAAGTTGACTGTCCGATCTGCATAATTTCTTTTAAAACTTCGGTTGCCTGAAGGGACCCCATGGTGCCGCAGATGGCACCCAGCACCCCGGCTTCTGCGCATGTGGGCACCTGCCCCGGTGGGGGTGGTTCGCGAAAGATGCAGCGATAACAGGGCTTATCTTCGCCTTCTTCATGGGCCTTGTAGGTTGAAAGCTGGCCGTCAAAGCGCAGAATTGCCGCAGAAACCAGCGTTTTCTTTGCAAAATAGCAGGCATCGTTGATCAAAAAACGCGTGGCAAAATTATCCGTTCCATCAGCAATGATGTCATAATCTGCAATAATCCCCATGATGTTGTCACGATTAAGGCGCTGCTGATAAGTATGTATGCACAAGTCCGGGTTGATGGCGAGCATATGTTGTCTTGCACTTTCAACTTTTGCCACATCCAGCGTTGCCGTGGAATGGATGACCTGACGTTGCAGGTTGGACAAATCGACCACATCGTCATCAATAATGCCGATGGTGCCAACCCCGGCAGCAGCCAAATATAGCAAGACAGGTGCCCCCAGTCCTCCGGCCCCGACAACCAGTACCTTTGCATTGAGGAGTTTAGCCTGACCTTCCCCACCAACTTCGGGCAGGAGAATATGGCGGGCGTAGCGTTGCAATTGCTGTTCGGAGAAATCCATATTTATCGGTCCGTTTGTACTTTTAAGAACACTTGTCACAGTGGAAGAGACAGATCAAGAGGGCAAGCTCAAAATGTCTCTTTTTATTGGAGTCGCACGCGACTTGAATGAAAGGGGGAAGAACGTGCGGTGAAAAATTTCTTCTCACCCCCTGTAATGAGCCATTTTTTTTCAAAAATAAAATGATTTTTGAATGATTATAAATAAGGGAATTTTTCCAAACATTATGACAATTTAATGAATTACAAATGGAGGATAAAAACCTTCAAAAATGAAACTCTTGGTTAGGCCGCTGAAATGAAACTAAACGATATTAAGATATCCAGAAAACTACCGATTTTTACTGTGCTCTTATTGATCGTCTCGGGAATTATCCTGAGTACAACAATTTTGATGAAAGTTGAAACCGGGTTTGAACAATCGGCCAAGGCAAAAATGTCTGCCTTGGTTGCATCCAGAAAATCCGAACTGTCCAATTATCTGAACATGATTGTCAGTGATTTACGTTTGCAGTCGCAAGCACCGACAGTTCTGGATGGATTTTTGAAACTGCGTGCAGGATGGCGCGGATTGGGTTTTGATCGTCAAACAAAACTGACGGAAGCCTATATAACTAATAACCCCAACCCTGTGGGCGAAAAAAGCAAACTGGATTCCGCCGGGGGCACCAACTACGATGGCTATCATGAACAATTCCACCCCTACTTTCGTGAGTTGATGCAGGAACGCGAGTATTGGGACATTTTCCTGATCGACCGCGATGGCAACGTGATTTATAGCGTAGCCAAGGAAGCCGATTATGCCACCAATCTGCTGGATGGTGACCATGCCGGGACGAACTTGGCACATCTTTTTCAACGCATTGCTGAAGATCCCAAACCCGGTGTGGCCCTGTTTGAAGACTTTAAACCCTATGCCCCCAGTGCGGGAGCAGCAGCCAGTTTTATCGGTATGCCGATTTTGAATGGGCGGGGGCAGTTTCAGGGGGCTTTGGTGTATCAAATGCCGCTTGGAAAAATCGACAGCATCATGCAGGCCGTTGAGGGAATGGGGAAAAGTGGTGAAACTTTCCTTGTTGGCAAAGATATGATGATGCGCAGTGATTCACGTTTCGCCAAGGAAGAGACCATTCTAAAAAACAAAATCGAAACGGAAGAAATTAAAAGGGCCCTAGCCGGTAAAACAGGTTCAAAGATAGCCCCTGACCACCGTGGGGTCAGTGTGGTATCTGCCTTTATGCCGCTGGATTTCCTGTCTACACGCTGGGCGGTGGTTGCAACGATGAATGCGGATGAAGCCATGGCAACAGCGAGCAATGTGCGAAACATGGTTTGGCTCATTGTGGGGTTGGTCACCGTTGTTGGTGCCGGGGTTGGTTTTTGGTTTGCACGTTCCATCACCACACCGGTATCCGGCATTGTGGATGAAATGAACCGGCTGGCAACCGGAGAAACATCTTTTGATGTAACCGGTAAAGACCGTGGTGACGAAATTGGTGATATTGCTCGGGCCTTGCAGGTGTTCAAGGAAAATAAACTGAGGGCTGACAGTTTGCAGGCTGAACAGGCCCGTGAACAGGACGTTAAAATGAAGCGGGCGGAAAGTATTGATCAGATGATCAATCTGTTTCGCGAAGAAGTCACGCAAGCTCTTGACCTGATGGGCGAACAGGCCGCAGAAATGACCAACAGTTCACAGCTTTTGTTGACGACATCACAGGGAGCCGCCCAACAGGCTGGTGCGGTGGCGTCCGCTTCCGAACAGGCCGCAGCCAACGTACAAACCGTTGCCGGGGCAGCCGAAGAATTGTCGGCCTCGGTGCAGGAGATCAACGTGAATATTGGTCAATCTGCACAAATGACGGAAGATGCCCGCAGCAAGGCAGCCAATGCAGACGGATTGGTTAATAGTCTGAATGAAGCTGTTTCACGCATTGGTGAAGTGGTGAACCTGATTAATGACATTGCCGATCAGACAAACCTGCTGGCTTTGAATGCCACCATTGAAGCAGCTCGGGCCGGTGAAGCCGGCAAAGGCTTTGCCGTTGTGGCATCGGAAGTCAAGAATCTGGCCAATCAAACCGGGCGGGCAACCGAAGAAATTAGTGCGCAGATTGCCTCTGTCCAAAATCGTACAAGTGATGCGGTACGTGCCATTCAGCAGATTACGGGTGTGATCAACCGCGTGAGTGATATTTCCAAAACGGTTGTTTCGTCTTTGGAACAACAGGAAAGTTCGACGACAGAGATTTCGCGCAATGTTCAGGAAGCCGCAGCAGGCACGCAGGAAGTTTCTTCCAATATTATGGGGGTTAATGAAGCCGCCAATAATACGGGGAATGCATCCGGGGATGTTCTGAAAGCGGCAACGCAAGTGAAAGAACAGACGGATTTTCTGCGTGAGAAAATCGAGGTTTTTCTGACGAACGTTCACGCTGCGTAAATTATTTATTTTACACGGGTGTTTTTAAGGCTGTGCATCTGTTTGGTGTACAGCCTTTTTTTATATTTTTTTCTTTTATAAAACAGAGGTGAACATCGGGGAAAAAGATGTGCAGTAAATGGTAACTGCATAAAATTTTTAATAAAATTGTATAAAAATACACACAATCATGCATATAAATAAAAAAATATACAAACAATCATACGTACAAAATTTTTAATAAAATTGTACAAAAAATACACGCATTCATGTATATTACTCTCTAATAAATTAACAAAAGATTGAACGAGAAAAGACATGATTGCGGCAATAGGAGCAGGGGATGAGAAATATACGAATCTCTATCAAGCTGCCTGTCATGACAGTTCTGTTGATTGTAGTGACAGGAATAGTTTTAAGCGGAATTATTTTAAATAAGGTCGGCAACGGCTTTGACCAAACCATCCGCGATAAATTACTGGCGCTGGCTGAGGCACGGCGTTCAGAATTAAGTAATTATCTGACCATCATTGAAAGTGACATTCTGGTACAGGCAGAGAACCCCGTTGTTGTACGGGCTCTGAATGACTTTGAAGAATCATGGGACGCTTTTGGAGATAAGCAGACGCAAGTACTGCAAAAAGCCTATATTCAGGACAATCCGAATCCGGCAGGGGAAAAACATAAACTGGATTTTTCCCCTAACTCTACGGCCTATGATCAGAAACACGCTTCATATCATCCTTTCTTTCGCCAGCTGCTGGAAAAGAAAGGCTATTACGATGTGTTTCTCGTTACAGCCAAGGGGGACGTTGTCTATACCGTTTATAAGGAACTGGATTTCGCAACCAACTTGAAGACCGGCAAATGGAAAGAGACCGATCTTGCACGTGTTTTTGAGAAAGCGGTTGTAGATGGGCGCGACAAGCCTGCCCGGTTTGTTGATTTTCACGCCTATGCACCCAGTAACGATGCACCGGCCAGTTTTATTGCCAAAGGCATTTTTGATGAAAACAACCAGTTAAAAGGTGTGTTGATCTATCAGATGCCGATTGGGGAATTGAACCGGATCATGCAGGTTTCCATTGGTATGGGAGAAAGCGGGGAAACCTATCTGGTCGGGGGTGACCACTTTATGCGCAGTGATTCACGTTTTTCCGAAGACAGTACGATTTTGAAACGCAAGGTAAATGGCGAAACGGTCATGTCTGCGCTAAAAGATCGCCATGGTGTGGATGTTATTCCCGATTACCGGGGTGTCGAGGTGTTTTCAGCCTACACGCCCCTTCATTTTCTGGGCATAACCTGGGCTGTTATTGCAGAAGTTGATGTAGAGGAAGCCATGGTTACAGCTTCTTCTGTGCGTAATATCAGTTTGCTGGTGATGGGTATCGTTGCCTTGACAGGTACAGTCATTGCCCTGTTGTTCGCCCGTTCCATCACAGGGCCGGTTTCCGATATTGTGAAGGAAATGAACCGTCTTGCAAGCGGGGAAACATCCTTTGATGTGACGGGAAAAGATAGGCGCGATGAAATTGGTGATATTGCCAGTGCCTTACAGGTGTTCAAGGAAAATAAACTGATGGCCGACAGTTTGCAGGCTGAACAGGCGCGTGAACAGGACATCAAAATGAAACGGGCAGAAAGTATTGATCAAATGATCAACCTTTTCCGTGATGAAGTCACGCAGGCCCTTGACCAAATGGGCCAGCATGCGGCGGATATGACGGATAGTTCCCAGCTTTTATTGGCAACATCCCAAGCCGCGGCACAACAGGCTGGTGCTGTGGCGTCCGCTTCCGAACAGGCAGCGGCCAACGTTCAAACCGTTGCCGGGGCGGCTGAAGAATTGTCGGCATCGGTGCTGGAAATCAATGTGAAGATCAATGAATCTGCACAAATGACGGAAGAAGCACGCAGCAAGGCGGCAAATGCCGATGAACTGGTCAATAGTTTGAATGAGGCTGTGTTACACATTGGTGAAGTGGTGAACCTGATTAATGACATTGCCGATCAGACCAACCTGCTGGCCCTGAATGCGACCATCGAAGCGGCACGAGCTGGTGATGCGGGCAAGGGTTTTGCCGTTGTGGCATCTGAAGTCAAGAATCTGGCCAACCAGACAGGGCGTGCCACAGAAGAAATCAGCGGACAAATCACCTCTGTTCAGAATTGTACGACAAATGCGGTCAGTGCCATTCAGCAGATTTCAGGTGTGATCAATCAGGTGAGTGATATTTCCAAGATGATTGTTGCTGCGTTGGAACAACAAGGCGATGCAACCACGGAAATTTCGCGCAATGTTCAGGAAGCTGCTGCTGGAACACAGGAAGTGTCCTCCAATATTCTGGGGGTGAATGACGCCGCAGGGGATACGGGGAATGCCTCCGGCGATGTGATGAATGCGGCGACTCAGGTGAAAGCACAGACGGAACTTCTGCGTGAAAAAGTTGAAGTCTTTCTGACCAACGTTCAGGCTGCATAATAAAAAAGCCCTGCCGGGGATATGCGGCAGGGCTTTTATTCTGGTTTGGCTGGTGGTTCGGGTTAATCCCCGACGATACCATCAAACAGCGGTGTGGACAGGTAACGTTCGGCAAAGGAAGGCAGGATCACAACAATGTTTTTACCTTCCATTTCCGGGCGTTGACCGATCTCGATAGCCGCAGCCAAGGCTGCCCCGGAAGAAATACCGACAGGCACGCCATCACCGGCAGCAACTTCGCGCGCGGTGTTGAAGGCTGTTTCGTTGCCGATCTTGAGAATTTCATCAATCACATCGGTATTGAGGATATCGGGCACGAACCCGGCACCAATTCCCTGAATTTTGTGAGGTCCGGGAACGCCGCCACTTAAGACAGGGCTGTCTTCAGGTTCAACGGCAACAATTTTTATATCCGGGTTTTTATCTTTCAGGGCCGTGCCGGTCCCGGTGATGGTCCCGCCTGTGCCGACACCGGAAACAAAGACATCGACCTTGCCTGCTGTATCGGTCCAGATTTCATGGGCAGTTGTGCGGGTATGGACATCCGGGTTGGCGGCATTTTTAAACTGCTGCGGCATGAAGGCATCGGGCAATTCCTTGACCAGTTCCTCAGCGCGTGCAATGGCTCCGGACATGCCTTTGGCAGCCGGTGTCAGTTCCAGTTCAGCACCCAACAACGCCAGCATTTTGCGCCGTTCCTTGGACATGCTTTCCGGCATGGTGAGGATCAGGCGATAGCCGCGTGATGCACAGACAAAAGCCAAGGCGATACCGGTGTTGCCGGAAGTCGGTTCGACCAGAACAGTACCTTCCTTAATTTTGCCTGCCTTTTCAGCCGCTTCAATCATGGCAAAACCGATACGGTCCTTGACGGAAGCCAGCGGATTGAAAAATTCACATTTGCCAAGAATATTGGCTTTTACGTTATGAGCGCTGGCCAGACCTGACAGGCGAACCAGTGGCGTTGCACCGATGGTGTCAATAATACTGTCATAGACTTTGCCACGGGTTGGTGCATCGGAAGTGAACTGTTCAGACATGAGACTCTCTTTTTTACGTATCTGTTGTGTAAATTTTCTTCATTGTGTTAATATTATGTATGGTATGCGTGTTTTGCCTTGTCAATGCAAAACGCCTGCATCTTTACATAATTGGATCTGATATACACATGAAGCCCGTGATATGGAGGCTCAGATGGTGAAATCCAGATTTTCACGGCCTTCGCTGACCAGTCCGGCCTGATTGGCCCGGGTGCAGAGGTCGTCAATGGTCACGTCATCGAGTTGTTTCATCAGCTCTTCCTGCATTTCCTGCCAGACCGGGCGCACAACCTTGTGACCCAGTTCGGAACCGGCGGGATCATTGAGCGGATCCTCCGCAGTTTCCATCTTGCGCACAATACGGACAATTTCACCAACGGTGATGCGGCGGCGTTCCCGTGCCAGACGATAGCCGCCACGTGGCCCGCGCACCCCAACCAGCACCCCTTCACGAACAAGTTGCTGAAGCCCCTGTTCCAGATAGCGCCGCGGGATGCCTTGTCGGCGGGTGATCTCACGGCTTTGAACCGGTTGGCCGCCACTGTGGTAGGCAATGTCCAGAACCGCCTCAATGGCGAAAAGCATTTTTTTGGATAAACGTAACATCTTGAATCTTTCCGTCTTTGTTCGCGTCTATTTCTTGTTCAGGCCGGTTGAACCGAAACCGCCGCTACCGCGTTCGGTATCGTTGAGTTCATCTGTTTTAACCCATGCAATGGAAGTAACGGGGGCAACAACCATTTGGGCAATGCGCATGCCGCGTTCAACAGTGAAGGATTCATCACCCAGATTGACCAGAATGACACCGACTTCACCGCGATAATCGGCATCAATGGTGCCCGGTGCGTTGGCAACCGTAACACCGTGTTTGGCGGCCAGACCGGAACGCGGGCGAACTTGTGCCTCATATCCGATAGGCAGGGCGATGCTTAATCCTGTAGGGATAATGGCGCGTTTGCCGGGGGCCAGTGTGACCGGATTATCCACAGCGGCCATCAGATCCATCCCGGCGGCATGTTCTGTCGCATAATGCGGCAAGTCAAGATCGGCGCCATGAGGCAATTGGACAACGCGAACGTCGATGGTGTTGGTCATTGGGTTACTCTTCTTTCAAATGGTCAGCAATGCGTTGTGCAAGGCGGGAGGCGACTTCTGATTTGCGCAGACGAGGCCAATCCTCGCATTGATTTTTCGCAATCAGGTGTACAGAATTTTCGTTTCCACCAAAAGTTCCTGTAGATGGGGAAACATCGTTGGCGACAATCCAGTCACAACCTTTGCGCTCACGTTTGGCTGTAGCATGTTCAACCACATTTTCCGTTTCGGCGGCAAAACCGATAACAAGTTCAGGGCGCTGTTCAGGGTGTTGTGACAAGGTTGCCAGAATATCCGGATTTTCCGCCAGTTTGAGTTCCGGCATCTGGCCGGAGCCGTCTTTTTTAAGTTTTTGGTCAGCCTGAACGTCCACGCGCCAGTCTGCCACGGCAGCTGCGCAAACAACAATATCGGCTGGTAAAGCCTGTTCGCAGGCTGCCAGCATGTCGCGTGCGGATTCAATTTGAACCAGTTTGACCGCTTCGGGGGCATCAAGTTGTGTCGGTCCACTGACAAGGGTAACCTCACAGCCGAGTTTTGCCAGTTCAGTTGCAATGGCATGGCCCTGCTTACCGGACGAACGGTTGGCGATATAGCGCACCGGATCAATCGGTTCATGGGTGGGGCCGGAGGTGACAATGGCTTTTTTTCCACTAAGCGGCCCGGTGTTAAACAGGTGGTGTTTGACGGCAGCGACAATATCCAGCGGGTCGCTCATGCGGCCCAACCCGAATTCACCGCAGGCCATATCACCTTCATCGGGGCCAATCATTTGCACCCCGCGTTCCTTGAGCAGGCTGAGGTTGGCTTGTGTGGCCCCATGTTCCCACATCCGTACATTCATGGCCGGCGCCATCATCACGGGTTTATCTGTTGCCAGCAGGGTTGTGGAGGCTAGATCGTTTGCCAGACCATGGGCGGCTTTGGCCATGATATCGGCTGTAGCCGGTGCAACCAGTACGAGATCAGCTGAACGCGAAAGCTGGATATGCCCCATTTCCGATTCATCATCCAGATCGAATAAGTCTTCGTAAACCTTGTCGCCCGATACAGCCCCCAAGGCCAGTGGTGTAACGAACTGTTTGCCTGCTTTCGTAAGTAGACAACGCACCGCAATATCCTGTTCACGCAGACGGCGAACAAGTTCGGGTGTTTTATAGGCCGCGATTCCCCCGGTTACAATCAGGAGTATGCTTTTCTTCTTATGCACAATGGATTCCAGAAAGAATTACGCAATAAATTTGTAAATAAATTATACATGAGGGGGAAGCAGTGCAAGCAAATATATAAGGTGATTTTGAAAATCTTATATTCCATTAGCTTAAGGTTGAAAATGGAATCGTTGCAATCTTAAAAATGGGCAGTTAGGCCCCCGTCAACGCTTAGAACCTGCCCGGTGATGTAACTGGCGGCTTTTGAGGCCAGAAAAACGCAAGCCCCAACGATTTCTTCCGGGTGGCCCCATCGTGGCAATGAACAGCGGCTTTCCAGAAAGGCTTTTACGTTGGCATCATCCACCATGGCGGCATTGGCTTCTGTTGCAAAATAGCCCGGGGCAATGGCATTTACGTTAATACCGCGCGGTCCCAGCTCGGCAGCCAATGCTTTTGTTAAACCTGTCAGCCCGGCCTTGCTCGCCGTATAAACCGCATCGCCACTGCGTGCGATATTGCCAGCGATTGAGGTGATGTTGATAATGCGCCCGTCTTTGGGCATGGTGCGGGCTACACGGCGTGAAAGCTCAAAGGGAGCAACCAGATTGCTGTCCAGCAGGGTGCGCACATCATTGAGGGTAAAGTCATCCAGTTTACGCCGGTCACGCCCGCCAACCGCATTGACCAAAATATCCAGTGGACCGATTTTGTTCAAGGCATCTTCCATGGCCTGCACATCGCTGATATCAAAGGCACAGACCTGGGCATTGGTAAGGGATTGTGTTCTGTCTTTCAGGACATCTTCACTGCGGCCATTGAAATAAACCGTGGCACCTGCATCATGTAAGCCTTTTGCCATTTCATAGCCGAGCCCGCGTGTAGCCCCGGTAACAAGGGCTTTTTTTCCTGTAAGGTCAAACAGAGCGGACATGGTCTTTAATCCAGATAATGAACAAGTAAGGCAATGCCCAGTCCCAGTGCAACGCACCAGCCGACCCAGCCAAGGTCAAAGGCCGGTTTTTGCGGGCGTCCGTTTGAGGTGTCCAGTTTGAGCCCGTTCTTGCCGATATCTTCCAATGCTTCTTCGATGTTGGCGACAATGCGCGGCAGGCGCATCAGGGTATCGCGGGTTTCATCACCCAAGGCTTTGATACGGGCTTTCGGGCCGAGGTTTTCGCGCATCCAGCTTTCAATAAATGGTTCGGCAAGAAACCACATATTGACGTTGGGGTTCAGGTTGCGCCCCACGCCTTCGGCAATCAGCATGGTTTTTTGCAGTTGAATGAGCTGGGGTTGCGTTTCCATGGAGAAATATTCGGTCACTTCGAACAGCTGGGCAAGCAGGCGGGCCATGGAAATTTCATTTTGTGCCAAGCCCATAATGGGTTCTGCGATGGAACGCGCAGCTTGGGTAAACAGTTCAAGTGACTGGTTCATCGGTACCCAGCCTGCTTCAAAATGGACCTTGGCAACCCCTTTATAATCGCGGGTGATGAAGGCCAGCAGCAATTCCCCAAGGTGGCGCTGGGTGGTATGGTCCAGCCTGCCGGTGATGCCAAAATCCACCGCCGCCAAGGTGCCGTCTTCCATCACAAACATATTGCCCGGATGCAGGTCGGCATGAAAGAAGCCATCACGAAAGACCATGTTGAAAAAGGCGTTGCTGGCTTTTTCCAGAATGTCATTCGGGTTATGGCCCTGTTCGCGAATTTTTTCAATTTCATCCACATTCACGCCGCGAATGCGTTCAAGCACCAGCACGCGTTTGGCGCAATAGGGCCATTTGACTTCGGGGATGTAGAAATAGTCATCATTCTTGAAGTTTTCGCGCATTTCATCGGCGGCTGCGGCTTCAAAACGCAGGTCCATTTCAAAACGCACGGTGCCTTTCAGGGTTTTAACTGATTCGCTCAGTTTAAGGCGGCTCAGGTCAGGCCGGGCCCGTTCCACCCAATGGGCAATGGTTTCCATAAGCTGGAAGTCGGCCTTGAAGGCGCGCCGGATATTGGGCCGCAGGACCTTGACGGCGACTTCTTCGCCAGAGGTGGTTTTGGCAAAATGGACTTGCGCAATGGAAGCTGCGGCAACGGCCTGATCATCAAACTCGCTGAAAAACTGTTCAATCGGCCCCCCGAGATCCTCTTCAATGATCTGACGGGCTTCCTTGCCGGAAAAAGGCGGCAGGCTGTCTTGCAGTTCAGACAGGTCTTCGGCAATTTCTTCGCCCATCAGGTCAGGGCGGGTGGAAAGGGCTTGTCCCAGTTTGATGGCGGTGGGGCCGAGTTCGTGCAGGGCACGCGCCAAACGTTGCCCGGGGCGCATTTTCTTGATGCCACGCACCCGCCCAACCGGAACAATGCGGGCCAGAAAAACAACACCGGGGGCAATGCCGAGTTGTTCAAACAAAAACAGGACATCATAGCGCGCCAAAGTCAGGGCGACACTGAGCAGGCGTTTGAAAATTGTCAGCGGCCCAAGCATTAAATTTTCCACCCCGAATGCAAGGCGGCAATACCGCCACTGAGGTTGCGGTAGCTGACCTGTTCGAATCCGGCTTCGCGGATCATGGAAGCAAAGTCTTCCTGTGGCGGAAACTTGCGGATGCTTTCAGCCAGATACTGGTAAGAATCGCGGTCTTTTGCCACAACCGCGCCGATTTCGGGCAACAGTTTGAAAGAATAAAGGTCGTAGAATTTATCCAGCACAGGCAGAACCACTTGCGAAAATTCCAGACATAAAAAACGGCCACCGGGTTTGAGAATCCGGTGGGCATCACGCAAGGCCGCCGGGATGTCGGTGACATTGCGAATGCAAAAAGCAATGGTATAGGCATCCATGGTGTTGGCAGGTACTGGCAGGCTTTCAGCATTGCCGCACAGCCAGCTCAGCCCTTCCAGACGATGGGCATCAACTGCACGGTTGCGCCCGACTTTGAGCATTTCATGGTTGATGTCTGTGACTGTGACATGGCAGTCCCCATTACGCTTGGCAACTTTATCACGGATTCGAAAGGCAATATCGCCGGTACCGCCGCCGACATCAATGGTATTCCAGCCCGGTTGAGGGTTCAGCCAATCCACCATCTGGTTTTTCCACAACCGATGTACGCCTGCACTCATCAGGTCGTTCATCAGGTCGTAACTGGAGGCAACGCTGTCGAAAACGCCGCGCACCATTTTGGCTTTGTCTTGTGTGGCAACCGTGCGAAAACCGAAATGTGTCGTATCTTGTTCAGACATGCCTTAATACTCTTGCTCGCTGTTTTGCGAGAAAATAGCCTAAGCTATTGGATTACGCCAGTACTATATGGAGGATTGCATGCCCGAATTGCCCGAAGTTGAAACCGTGCGCCGGGGAATGGCCCCGGTGCTGGAAGGCCATGTCATCACCGATGTGATTGTACGGCGCCGGGATTTGCGCACAAGGGTGCCCGAGGATTTTGAAGAGCGGGTGCGTCATCAGAAAGTGACGGCGCTGAGCCGACGTTCCAAATATGTGCTGGTGCATCTGGCTAGTGGGGATACGGTGATCATCCATTTGGGCATGTCCGGGCGCATTCGAATAGAACAAGGCAATGCAGGTGAACCGGACAAGCATGACCATATTGAATTTGTAACCGATTCGCGTTACCGCCTGCGTTTTGGGGACCCGCGCCGCTTTGGGTTTGTGGACCTCATTGCCCTGGGAGGACTCGACATGTATCCTTCTTTGGCAAAACTGGGGCCGGAGCCTTTGGATGAGGGGTTTAACGGGGCTTACCTTTATAAAGTGTTCAAGGGCAAAAAAACGACCATGAAAACCGCCCTGATGGATCAGCGTCTGGTTGCCGGGCTGGGCAATATCTATGTGAATGAAGCACTGTTTCGCGCAAAGGTTTCACCTGAAAAACAGGCGGGTAAATTAACAAAAGTTCAAGCCGATATTCTGGCAGCAGTTATTAAAGAGGTGTTGCTGGAGGCGATTGACTCCGGTGGGTCTTCCTTGAAAGATCACCGTCAGACGGATGGTGAACTGGGGTATTTCCAGCATCATTTTCAGGTTTATGGGCGTGAAGGAGAGCCTTGTAAACATTGTGAAAAATCACTTATCAAGCGCATTGTGCAACAGGGGCGATCCACTTTTTACTGTTCGAGCTGCCAACAATAAGGTATGACGCTAGGCATGAGAAATGCATTTCGCATAGGCTTGCTGTTGGCGCTGTTTGTTTATGCACGCGCGGCAATGGCACAGGATCCTGTTTTTCTGTCTGCTCTGGAAGATGTGCCTTTGATGGCCGGTCTGGAGGAAGCGACAGAGGAAACGGTCAATTTCAATACGCCGTCCGGTCGGATTGTGGAAACCTATGCTGTTGGAACTGTCACAAAAGCTTCTGTTTTTTCCTATTATAAAGAGAGCTTACCCTCATTGGGATGGCAATTGACCCCAAAAGGTACTTTTATGCGCGAGGGCGAATATCTTAGCATTACCGTTACGTCTAAAGGTGGGACCTCCACCGTGCGGTTTGCCCTGTCGCCGGATGCGAAATAAACTTTCAACTTAAATTCAATGACATAACGTTAGGGATTGGAAATATGGCTTACGAACATATTCTCGCAGAGAAAAAAGGCCGTGTCGGTCTGATTACACTGAATCGACCCAAGGCGATGAATGCCTTGTGTTCTCCGCTGATTGATGAACTTGGTCTGGCGCTGGCCGATTTTGAAGCAGATGCGGAAATCGGTGCAATCGTGCTGACCGGGAACGAGAAAGCCTTTGCTGCGGGTGCGGATATCAAAGAAATGTCCGAGCGTGACTATATTGATGTCTATATGTCAGATTTCATTACAGATGATTGGGAAAAAGTGGCTAAATGCCGCAAGCCCGTTATTGCTGCGGTGGCCGGTTATGCACTGGGTGGGGGTTGTGAAATGGCCATGATGTGTGACTTCATTATTGCTGCCGAGAATGCCAAATTCGGCCAGCCTGAAATCACCATCGGGACCATTCCGGGTGCGGGTGGCACACAACGCCTGACGCGTGCGGTTGGAAAAGCCAAAGCCATGGAAATGTGCCTGACAGGGCGTATCATGGATGCGGAGGAAGCAGAACGTTCCGGTCTGGTTACCCGCATTGTTCCGGTTGGTGAGCTTTTGGACAATGCGCTGGAAACGGCTGACAAAATTGCCAAACTGTCCCAGCCGGTGGTGATGATGGCAAAAGAATCCGTCAACAAGGCCTTTGAAAACACATTGGCAGAAGGGCTGATGTTCGAGCGCCGGACTTTCCACACGACTTTTGCATTGGAAGACCGCAAGGAAGGCATGTCCGCTTTTGCAGAAAAGCGTTCACCCAACTTCAAGAACAAGTAAGACCTGCAACGTCATTCCTGCGCAGGCAGGAATCCGAGACGAAGATGTTTTATGGACCCCTGCCTGTGCAGGGGGGACGTTTTTATAAGGGGAAGCAAAAGAGGTGGTTTCCTGCCGAATGTAAGAAAAGTGCAATTCGGACTTGACGCCACCATGGCACTCCCTTATAAGCCCCCAACCGTTTTAGAAATTCGCTTTTTCAGGATTAACCGATGGCTAACACCCAAAACGCTAAAAAACGCGACCGTCAAAATCAACGCCGCACAGCTGTGAACACAGCGCGTGTGGGTCGCATTCGCACTTTTATCAAAAAAGTGGAAGCTGCGATTGAGGCTGGCGATAAAGCTGCTGCACAAGCCGCGTTTAAAGATGCTATGCCGGTTGTACATGCTGGCGTCTCCAAAGGCGTTGTGCATAAAAACACCGCTGCTCGCAAGCTGTCCCGTCTGTCTTCTCGCGTTAAAGCTCTGGCTTAATCGCAAAAAGACTTTCTTCGGGATTCGAAGTTCTGACAAAAGGGTCGCAAATCTTTGTGTTGCGACCCTTTTGTCGTGTCTGGATTAGGCAGTTTTCTTGAGGTTTGGAAGCTTTGCGTCAAGGACTTTTTTTTGCTTTTTTGCAAATGATCTTATGGACTCTTGTCAGGGGCGCGGATAAAGTTATCCACAACTTGGGCCGGACAGTTTGCACGTTGAGAAACGGGTACAGCTGGTAAGAAAAAATCGGTCTGTCGCCAAAACAATCGCCCTTTTACGGGCAACTCTTATTTGAGATGGGATACGCGTGCTTCGGCGGTTGCCTGCAACCGTGGAAAGGGCCGTTTGTTTTTGCGATTTGGGCTTAAAATTGAAGTTAGGGCAATGATGAAGAGGTCCTTCAGGTCTCTCGTCACTCTTAGGGTTTAAGGTATAAATAGGGCATGTCAGAGGTATCTATCAACGCATCATCCACCAATGGGGAATGGGCGCAGGTCTGTTCACATATGCGAGACGAAATAGGAGATGCAGCCTTCGATAGCTGGTTCAAGCCTATGAGTGTGCATTCTATTGAGGCGGGCAGGGCCAATATTTCCGTACCGACTCGTTTTATGCGCGACTGGGTTGCCAACAATTATTTGCCTCAGATACAGGCATTGTGGACGGCCTTGAACCGCGATATTACGCAGGTCGATGTTATTGTGGGGACCCAGCAGGGCGGCGGTGGAATTCTGTCTCAGGCTGCGGGACGTGCAGGCAATGCCCCTGTTGCTGCTCCTGCTGTGCATCCGGTGGCGGATGTCAAGCCGGCAGAACAGCTGGGGGCACCTTTGGACCCGCGCTATACCTTTGATAATTTTGTTGTTGGCAAGCCGAACGAATTTGCCCATGCGGCTTCCAAACGTGTGGCGGAGGCGGATTTGCCGCCTTTCAATCCCTTGTTCCTGTACGGCGGAGTCGGGTTGGGTAAAACCCACCTGATGCACGCCATTGCGCATCATATGCGTCAGGTTCATCCGAACCGGACCGTGGTGTACCTTTCGGCAGAAAAGTTCATGTACCGTTTTATCCGGGCTTTGCGCGAACAAAAAACCGTGGATTTTAAGGAACAATTCCGTTCTGTCGATATGTTGCTGATTGATGATGTGCAATTCATTGCTGGTAAGGATTCCACGCAGGAAGAACTGTTTCATACCTTTAATTCTCTTGTGGATCAGGGCCGTCAGATTGTGTTGTCTGCCGACAAATCCCCATCCGATATCGAAGGAATTGAGGATCGTTTGAAATCACGCCTGAATCATGGCTTGGTGGCGGATTTGCATGCGACGACCTATGAGCTGCGGTTGGGGATTTTATTGTCCAAGGCCGAACAGCTGGGTGTGGAATTGCCCACCAAGGTAACCGAATTTCTGGCGCATAAGATTTCCTCCAACGTGCGCGAACTGGAAGGTGCCCTTAACCGCGTTGTTGCCCATTCCCAACTGGTTGGCCGTCCGATTACGCTGGAAACCTCTCAGGAAGTGTTGCATGACCTGTTGCGGGCCAATGACCGGCGTGTCACCATTGAGGAAATCCAGAAAAAAGTCGCAGAACATTTCAATATCCGGGTTTCCGATATGCATTCGGCTCGTCGGGCACGTTCTGTGGCGCGGCCACGCCAGATTGCCATGCATTTGTCCAAACAGTTGACGTCTCGTTCCTTGCCGGAGATCGGGCGCAAGTTTGGCGGGCGGGATCATACCACGGTGATGCATGCGGTGAAAAAGGTCGATGAACTTTGCCTGCATGATCAGGATTTTGCCGAGGATGTGGAACTGCTTAAACGGATGCTGGGCGGGGTCGGATGACCGGGATTGGGTCATTGTTTGCGACTCTGTAAAATCTGCGAAATTTTCTCTTAAAATCAGCCTAAAATGCTTTGGATTCTCGCCAGCTTTGTTATAATGGCGAACCGTTTGACGCTGTTTAGGGTTAATGCCTTGTGAATCCAGCAAAAAACGGGTATCAGCGGGTAGGCGAAATCAGCTTTTTTGAAACGAAATTTGAAGCGATAAGAACGATATGAAGATTACCATCGAACGCGCAAAACTTATGAAGTCTCTGGCTCACGTGCAAAGCGTTGTGGAACGCCGCACGACCATTCCGATATTGAGCAACGTGAAACTGGATGCGCAGGGTGGCCGTTTGTCCCTGAACGCGACGGATATGGATCTGGATATCGTTGAAACCGTGGAATGTGAGGTCGTCACCGAAGGCGCGACAACAGCCCCGGCGCATATGCTTTACGACATTGTGCGTAAATTGCCGGATGGCTCACAGGTGGAACTGGACAATGGTGCCAATGAAGAATTGCTGACCCTGCGCGCCGGGCGTTCCAAGTTTACGTTGGCTTGTTTGCCGACTATGGATTTTCCCTTGATGTCCGGTGGGGAGTTGGACCACAATTTTGCTTTGCCGGCTGGGGAACTGAAAGGCATTATTGACCGTACCCGCTTTGCCATTTCAACGGAAGAAACGCGCTATTACCTGAACGGGATTTATGTGCATGCCAGCGAAAACAACGGTGTGCCGGTTTTGCGTTCCGTTGCAACAGACGGTCACCGTCTGGCCAGTGTGGAAGTGCCCATGCCGGAAGGTGCTGCCGATATGCCTGGTGTGATTGTACCGCGCAAAACAGTGGGTGAATTGCGTAAATTGATTGATGAAACCAACGATGATGTGGCGGTTTCCCTGTCTGAAACAAAAATCCGTTTTGCTTTTGGCGATGTGGTGCTGACCTCCAAACTGATTGACGGCACTTTCCCGGATTACGAACGCGTGATCCCGACCGGCAATGACAAGATGATGGAATTGCAATGCAAGCCGTTTGCTGAAGCCGTAGACCGTGTATCGGCCATTTCTACGGAAAAATCCCGGGCGATTAAACTGGCTCTGAGCCCGTCTGCCCTGGTTCTGTCTGCCAGCAGTCCAGATGCAGGCTCTGCAACGGAGGAAATTGAGGTTTCCTATAATTCCGATACCATAGAAATCGGCTTTAACTCCAAATATCTGCTGGATATCGCCCAGCAGGTAGAAGGCGAAACGGCCCAGTTCCTGTTTTCCGATGGCGGGTCGCCGACCATTGTGCGCGATGCAGCTGACAGCAGTGCACTCTATGTTCTGATGCCAATGCGTGTCTGAGCAGTTGAGTTTGATGTTCAAAGGTGAGTGAAGCTGTTGTACAGAAAAGTCTGGGAAACGCCGTTGCCATTGCGGTGACCCGTCTGACCCTCAGTAATTTTCGATGTTACGACTTTCAACGCCTTGATCTGGATGCGGTTCCGGTGGTTCTTTGCGGGGCCAACGGGGCGGGAAAAACAAATATCCTCGAAGCGGTGTCCTTGTTGGCACCGGGACGGGGGATGCGCCGGGCCAAGGCAACGGAACTGGCCAGACGTGATGTGGGGTGTGATGAAGACAGCGGGCGCAGCTGGGGGGTTGCGGCAACGGTGCATAGCACATCCGGGCTGGTTGATATCGGCACAGGCCGCGAAGAAGCCGGGCGCAGCGGCACACGTGAACGCCGGGTGGTGCGCATTGAAGGCGAAACCGCACGTGGTCAGTCCGTTTTGGCCGACTATGTGGATGTGGTCTGGCTGACCCCGCAGATGGACCGTCTGTTTCTGGACGGGGCGGGCGCGCGCCGCAGGTTTCTGGACCGGCTGGTTTACGGGTTCGACCCCAAACACGCCGGGCGGATGAATGCATATGAGCATGGCATGCGCGAACGTGCCAAGTTGCTCAAATCGGGCCGAAACGATGACCGCTGGTTATCGGGTCTGGAAGAACAAATGGCATCGCACGCCGTGGCGGTGGCGGCAGCGCGAAAAGATATTGGCGCGCGGCTGAATATTCTGGCGGTGGAAGGCCATGGGCCTTTTCCCGGTGCGCAGTTGGAACCGACTGGTCTGGTTGAAAGCTGGCTGGAGGAATTCCGCGCGCTGGAGGTGGAAGATAAATTTCGCGCCTTTCTGGCGGAGCATCGCAGCATCGATGCCAGGCTGGGCGGGGCGAAAGACGGGGTACATAAGAGCGATCTCAAGGTTCGTCATGTACCGAAGGATCAACCGGCGGAGGTTTGCTCCACCGGGGAACAAAAGGCGCTGTTGACCGGCATGGTGTTGGCCAATACGCGCGCATTGGCTTTGGACCGGGGGCGTATTCCGCTCCTGCTACTGGACGAGGTGGGGGCCCATCTTGATAGTGATCGCCGCAAGGCGTTGTTTGAAGCCATTTGTGCCATGGGTGCACAAGCCTGGATGACGGGAACGGATGCGGATGTTTTTGCGCCGCTTTTGGGCCGGGCCGGTTTCTACCAAGTGGAAGCCGGTGACGTCAGACGGGTCAACGCATAAGATTAAGAAAGCAATGTGGGTAGATCGAGCATGAGCGAAGAAAACCTGACCAACGGTGATGAAAATACAGCTGAATATGGCGCGGATTCCATTAAGGTTCTGCGGGGGCTGGAAGCCGTGCGCAAACGTCCGGGGATGTATATCGGCGATACCGATGACGGCACCGGTCTGCACCACATGGTTTATGAAGTTGTGGACAACGGCATTGACGAAGCCTTGGCAGGCCATTGCGATACGCTGACGGTGACGCTCAATGGCGATGGTTCCGTTACGGTGTCTGACAACGGGCGCGGCATTCCGGTGGATATCCATGCCGAAGAAGGTGTTTCGGCAGCCGAAGTCATCATGACCCAGTTGCATGCCGGCGGGAAATTCGATAGCAACTCCTATAAGGTTTCCGGTGGCTTGCACGGGGTGGGGGTTTCTGTGGTAAACGCCCTGTCCGATTGGCTGGAACTGCGTATTTATCGTGATGGTAAAGAGCATTATGTGCGTTTTGAAAACGGTGAAGCCGTTGAACCTTTGAAAGTGGTGGCCGAGGCGCCGAAAAAGGAAGATGGGAGTGCCCAGACAGGAACTTTTGTCACCTTCCATGCTTCGGAAGAGATTTTTGCCATTACCGAATATGACTATAACACGCTGGAACACCGCCTGCGTGAACTGGCGTTTCTGAATTCCGGTGTGGGCATGTTGCTGCGTGATGAACGCCATGCGGAACCGAAAGAAACCGCGATGCGCTATGAAGGCGGCTTGCTGGAATTTGTCAAATATGTGGACCGTTCCAAAAACGCCCTCTTGCCGGAACCGGTTTATATGGATGGCTCCAAAGCAGACAACAATGGGGATGAAGTCGGCGTGGAAGTTTCCATGCAGTGGAACGACAGCTATCATGAAAATGTACTGTGTTTCACCAATAACATTCCCCAACGCGATGGCGGCACCCACCTGGCAGGTTTCCGCGGTGCTTTGACCCGTACGGTAAACAATTACGCGCAGGCGAGCGGTTTGGCCAAAAAGATGAAGGTCTCCATTTCCGGTGAAGATATTCGCGAAGGCCTGACCTGTGTGGTTTCCGTTAAAGTGCCGGACCCGAAATTCTCGTCTCAAACCAAAGACAAGCTGGTTTCTTCCGAAGTGCGCCCGGTGGTGGAAGGCATTGTCGGTGAAGCGCTGTCGGAATGGTTTGAAGAACACCCCAATGAGGCGCGCCAAATCATCGGTAAAATCTGTGAAGCTGCTGCGGCACGCGATGCAGCGCGCAAGGCCCGCGAACTGACCCGGCGCAAAGGCGTGATGGATATTTCATCCCTGCCCGGTAAACTGGCCGATTGTCAGGAACGTGACCCGGCGAAATCCGAACTGTTCATCGTGGAGGGTGATTCCGCAGGTGGTTCGGCCAAACAGGGCCGGGATCGGAAATATCAGGCGATTTTGCCGCTGAAAGGTAAAATTCTGAATGTGGAACGCGCCCGTTTCGACAAGATGCTGAGCTCGCAAGAGGTCGGGACATTGATCACGGCCATGGGAACAGGCATTGGCCGGGACGATTTTAACATCGAGAAATGCCGCTATCATAAAATCATCATTATGACAGATGCGGACGTGGATGGTTCACACATCCGCACCCTGCTGCTGACTTTCTTCTTCCGTCAAATGCCGGAAATTATCGAACGGGGCTACCTCTATATTGCACAGCCACCGCTTTATCGGGTGAAACGTGGCAATTCGGAAGTTTACCTGAAGGATGAAAAGGCGCTGGAAGACCATCTGGTTAATCTGGCGGTAGATGATTGCATTCTGAACCTCCATGATGGGAGCCAGATTGGTGGGGAAGATTTGCGTGGTCGCATCAACAATGCACGGCGTGTGCGCGCGATGATCAACAATCTTTCCAGTAAGGTGCCCGCCCATATTCTGGAACAGGCCGCCATTGCCGGTGCCTTGAATGTGGAGCTGTTGCAGAATGAAGAACGTGGTCGCGCCATGGCGGAAATGGTTGCCCAGCGTCTGGATGGCATTGAAACGGACCTGACACGGGGCTGGCAGGGCAGTGTTCTTGATGATGGTTCTCTTTCTTTCAGCCGGACATTGCGCGGGGTAACCCAAACCCATGTTCTGGATCAGGCGCTCATCCGTTCTGCCGAAGCACGTTCCCTGCATGCGCTTTCCGCAGAACTCAATGAAAGCTTTGCCAAACCGGCCTCATTGAAACAAAAAGAGAAAGAATATCCGGTGAACGGCCCGATGGCATTGGTCGAAACTGTGACGGAACTGGGGAAAAAAGGCATGAATGTCCAACGCTATAAAGGGCTGGGCGAGATGAACCCGG
The DNA here is from genome assembly GCA_050297075.1 of Terasakiella sp. GTDB lineage: Bacteria > Pseudomonadota > Alphaproteobacteria > Rhodospirillales > Terasakiellaceae > Terasakiella. The sequence goes on along the minus strand of JBNKSC010000024.1, from coordinate 338,222 downwards.
AACAGCTTTGGGAAACAACACTGGACGAAAGTGTACGCTCCCTGCTGCAAGTCAGAGTTAATCATTCTGATGACGCGGAGGAGGTCTTCTCTACCCTTATGGGCGATGTAGTCGAACCGCGCCGAGACTTCATTCAGGACAATGCCTTGAAGGTGTCCAATCTGGACGCTTAAAGGCGGAAATTAAATAACAGAGATATACATCGGAATAATTGTGTGGATGTCTCTGTTATTTAAGAAAATCTATTCTGCAAACTTAGAGAGGATGTTTTGTCGTTGATTGACAAACTCCGCTCGTTTATCAACCAGCACTTCAAGTTTTAGTTGGGCTTGAAGGTATCTGTTATATTCATCTTCGAAGTTTTGAATGTTTGAAATGATATCTCCTATTTCTATTAAGACGTGGGAGATTGCGATTTCATTTTCAAATATGTCATAATAAATACGCATAACCCGGCGAAATTTTTCTTTTTGATTTGGTGGTACAAATATATTTTTTGATAAATTTTCCAGCCATAAATCTGTCTTAGCGCGCCCCTTGCTAATTAAGTCGTTGATTTTATCTATTTTCTTATTGTTTTCTTCTAAATCGATTTTGGTATCTGTTACAGATAGATTGTCATCTAATAAAGCAATAATCCCTTTCATAATGACAACCAGGTATTCATTGGAAGTGTTTATTGCGCGTCTAAAATAATATTCCGGCAGTTCTGGGCCTATTTTTGTATAATTTATTTTATTCATTTCATTTTCAGCTTCAACTGCAATAATAATATTATTGAATTGTCTTTTTAGAAAATGATTTTCTTCTATTTTTTGGCCTGATAGAACAGCTTTATAGTATTCAATACTATCATTTACATAATCATTTACATTTTTGTCCAGTTTATGCAGGTAATTGACCTGATTTTCGACTAATATTTCGAATTTTTTGGGTATATCGTTGGGGGGGGGGTGAAGGCTTCAAGCCGGCTTTTGGTGTTTTCAATATTGCTTTTAATTTTGACGATCAGATATTCAATTTTCTGGTAGGCGAGCTCTTTCTGGATATCACCGGAACGTGCCCCATCTATATAATCTTCCAGTTCCATTGCTTTGGAGTAAACATCCATATATCTGTTATAGAGGGACATAAATTCCTTACCGGATTGGGCGAGGACTTCAACTTTATGCGGGGTCATTTTTATGGAAGCAGCTTCTGCTTGCGCATAAAAGGCAAAGACAAGAAATGCCAAAATTGTTTTTTTAAAAAGCACAACGGTTCTCACATTATATTATGATGTTTCGTTTATAATACAATTTTAAAGGGCGTGAATTCAAGGAATTCCGAAGGCTTTACTTAGCTCCTGTTTTGATAATCAAGGCATGGGAGGGGGGCATAGTGAAACTTGCGTAGATAAAGAAAATTTTTAATAATCAACTTCTGGCCCTAATGATTTCAGGGCGGTTTTTTACTTTAAGATCAAGGGCGACATTGATGATATCCAAACCTTTTACATTTTTCTGCGCGATCGTTTCTTTGCTGACATGCAGTGCCTTTCCGGCGCTGGCCCTTGACCTGAATCCATTGTCGGCCATCAAGGGCGCGGTAGAGGCCGCGGTGGAAGACCGCAGTTCATCCGATATTGCCAATGATTTATCCATCAAAACGAAAATCACCGCCGAAGTGATCGACAAGCTCGGCAGTGAGGTGATTTCCATCAATGCGGATGTCTATGAAGGCATTGTCATGTTGACGGGCGCGGTGGAAAAAAGCGATGTCAAATCCAAGGCAGGGCAACTGACCAAAGGAGTTTCCGGGGTCAGGCAGCTTTATAACGACATTCTGGTGATTAAACCGATCGATAAAGATAAAGGTGCGGTGGAAGGTTTTGTGGATGACACGGTGATTGAAAGCAAGGTCAATGCCCTTTTGCTGGATGCCGGAGGGGTGAATGTGACCAACTTCCGCTGGCGCAGCGTTGGAGGAAAGGTTTTTCTGTTCGGGCGTGCTTTATCATCGCAGGAACGCGATAAGGCTGCAAAAATCGTCAAGGGAATCAAAGGGGTGAAATCGCTCACCAACCGGGTGTTTGTTCGCGCCAAATAAAAGGCGAGGCAAGGCGTTCTTTATTGTTCTGGCGGGGAAGTCTTTTCAGGGTTTTCTGCCGATGGTTCCGTGACGTCTTCAGGGGTGGGTTTCGCGGCAGGGTGTTCGGGTTTCTGAATCGGTAAGCCTGCATCAAACCCCGCGTCTTTTTCCACGTTATGGGAATGTGCTACAACGGCCATATCCGGTGCTGTGTGGTCCTGTTCCACAATGGGGCTGACTGGTGTGGTGCCATCGGAATATTCAATGGGCATGGCTTTCCAGTCGACTTCAAAAACCGTGATGAGTTTGTCAAAGCCTTTCATCTTCTGTCCGCCAAGGTCTGTGAAGGTAAAGGTCGGCTTTTCCCCGAAAAGGTCTTTCAGGTCCTGTGAAATGCAAATGGAATTTGAGGGACAGAAGGCGCAGAGACGGGCGGAAAGCTGGACGGCTGTGCCAAACAGATCGTTCTGTTTTTTGATGGGTTGCCCACTGTGCAGGCCGATCCGCACATGTAACGGGAATTCCGGCCCGGCGTTATTGTTACCTTCAATGCGTTTTTGAATTTCAATTGCACAGGCCACGGCTTTGCTGTGGTCCTTGAAGGAAGCCATGATCCCGTCCCCGAGATGTTTAATTTCATTGCCTTCAAAGTTTGTCAGGGCGGTGCGTACAATCAGGTCATGGGATTTCAAAACTTCCTGCGCCGCGTAATCACCATGGCGTGTTGCAAGGTCAGTTGAACCAACCATATCGGTAAACATGATGGTCAGCAGGTTGGGGTTGGCGTCTGCATCCGGGCTGGGGCGCCAACTGCCCCATTCTTCCATACTGGCGCGAATGTATAACGGTGCGGATTGGTCACCATCGCTGAAACGTGCCGCAATGTCCCCACCTTGTTCAAACAGGCCCTTATGGCGCGGTTGTTCCAGATGTTTGGGGTATTCGCGCAGGAAACGGGAAATCTGGTCTGGCTTGGCACCCAGCATTTCAAGCATGCGGCGCAGGATATGTGCGGTTTCTGAATCGGATAAGTCATTGTCTGCACAAATGCGCAATGTTGCGCCCGTCATGAACATATTGACGGCAAAGCGGTTGATTTTATCAGCACTGCCTTCCGGGCCTTTCAGGGCACCCAGACAGGTCCCGAGAAAGTTGATCAGAAACATTTTCTGATGCTGGGCCTCTTCTGAAAAATCAACCTTGCTGTTTTCATCTTCTGCTGCTTGATCATCTTGTTGATCTGCTTCTTTTGCCTCTTCTACAAATGCAAAATTTTCATCTTCAGCAGGAATTTCTGTTGGGGGTGTTTCGGTTTTTGAAATTTTATCAATATCGGCCGCCGCTTTTTTCATTTCCTGTGAAACCTTGGAAGGTTTGACGGGTCTGGTTGTTTTTTTCTTCTTTTTAAAAGGATTAAGGTCAAAGCGCGCGGCATAGTGGGAATAGGTTGATGTCGCGGCAATAATGAAGACGATGCAGAACATGCCGGTCATGACAACCCTTTGGGTGACAGGTTCCATTGCCATGCCGAAGCCCTTCATCAACAGATAAAGCAGTCCCGTAGCTGCCCCGCCTGCCCCGATGGAGATGGCTAAAATAGAAAGTAAAATCCCCAGAAACATGATGGAGGAGACAGATGCTTTCGGTGTAGCCGGAAGATCGTCTGAAAAGTAAAAATCATCATCGGAAAAATAACCGCCACGGGGGTCATCCCAGTCGTTGTAGCGTACGCGCCGGGCCACTTTTTTTGCGGGTGGCTCTGCACGGTTGCGATAGATCATGGTTTCATTATGGCGCCCGGTTCTGGGGTTGTAATCCTCAAGAATGACGCGCACCATGATGTTTCCGGAACGTTCAACATTCATATCCTTGGCTTCACGAATAGCCAGAGCGCGTTCATGGTGGGGATAACGCGCATGTACTTGCCAGCGTCCATTATGATGGACCTGAACCTCATAGGATTGATGTTCGTGCATGCCCATGGCGTTTCACTTAATTTTTTTTCCGAATGTGATGACTATAGCTGTCGGAACTTTAAATAAATATAACTAACAAGTGCTTAATTGAACAGGGCGTCGATATCGCTTTGATCCATGGTGACCGGTTCTTCTTCGATCATGGTGCCGCTGAGGTCAGCTGTACCATGGATGATCGCACTTAATCTATCCTGTAGGCGGTGAATTTCATGGGCCGATTCGCCAACCTTGAAACGCAAATATTCCATATCGCCGGTGGCAATGGCTTCTTCGGCATCAATGATAGCCTGAAAGATACTGTGTTCAACCTGTGCAATGGTGTCTTCAAAGGCTTTTTTACAGATGGGTTCGACATGGTCGTAGACTTCAACGGCCAGATCCTTGTCGGCAATGGTGCTGTCCTTGAAATGATCCTTATAGGATTTGGGCTGCCATTCCTTGACCATGTCAAGGCAATCGGGCATGTCCGGCAACATATCAACCATCATGACAACCTCATTGAAATGATTGAGATAATCAGTTGCCAGCAGTGTCTTTTCGTTAATGTTTGTGCCCCGGACTTTTTCTTGATAGTCCTTAAATAACGGGCTGGTGCCCTCGGTCAAAGTGTATCCTCTCAGTTTCTGGCTTGGGGTTATATTTTACCTTATTTTTTTAATTTAGTGTTCTGTATTTGTTTAAGACATTTTCTTTATATAAATACAAAAGTCTATCACCCTTGCAAACTTAAAAAGCCGTTTTTAACAGGAAAAAGCAAAGGAAAGCTTGAGAAAATCCTCAATATTTTGCATTCTCGCGCCGATTTAAACACGAAGGACCATGAAAACAATGACCAACGATAACAGAGTCTATCTTTATGACAGTACGCTGCGCGATGGTGCGCAGACCCAAGGTGTGGATTTTAGCGCTGCGGATAAAACTGCCATTGCGATTGAGCTGGATCGTTTGGGTATTGATTATGTGGAAGGCGGTTGGCCCGGCGCAAACCCGACCGATGACCAGTTTTTTGCCCATCCGCCCAAAATGGAAAACGCGGTTCTCAGTGCGTTTGGTATGACGCGCCGCCCCGGGCGCAGTGCAGATAATGACCCGGGCCTGAACGGGTTGGTCAATACAGGGGTGAAAACCGTTACGCTGGTAGGGAAAAGCTGGGATTTTCAGGTGGATGTTGCGCTGGAAATCGAACTTAGCGAAAATATCGCCATGATCGCGGATTCCATTGCTTACGTGAAGGAAAAGGCCGGAGAAGCCATGTTCGATGCGGAACATTTTTTTGACGGCTACAAGGCCAATCCGGAATTTGCGCTGCAATGCTGCAAGGCAGCTTATGAGGCCGGGGCCCGCTGGATTGTCATGTGCGATACCAACGGCGGCACCCTTCCCCATGAAATTGAAGAAATTGTCGAAGAAGTCGGCAAACATATTCCGGGCAGCCATCTGGGCATCCACTGTCATGACGATACCGGCAATGCGGTGGCCAACTCCTTGGCGGCAGTGCGCAAAGGGGTGCGCCAGGTGCAAGGCACGCTCAATGGTCTGGGGGAGCGTTGCGGCAATGCCAACCTAATTTCCATTCTGCCCAGTCTGATGTTGAAAATGGGCTACGAAACCGGGGTCAGCAAGGAAGGGCTCAAGCGGCTGGTGCATGTGTCGCGTGTGCTGGATGAACGCCTGAACCGGGCGGCATCGCGCAATGCGGCTTATGTTGGGGAGTCTGCTTTTGCCCATAAGGGCGGCTTGCATGTGTCGGCCATTGCCAAAGACCCAAGTTGTTATGAACATATTGAACCGGAAAGTGTCGGCAACAAACGCACCATCATCATGTCCAATCAGGCGGGTCGTTCCAACCTTTTAGCCAAGTTTGGGGAAGTCGGCCTTGAGGTGGACCCGAAAGATGCCAAGGTCAATGCCTTGCTTGATGAGATCAAGGTTCTGGAAAGCAGCGGCTATTCCTATGACGGGGCGGATGCCAGTTTTGAACTGTTGGCCCGGCGTAAACTGGAAAGCGTGCCGGATTATTTCCATCTGGAATCTTTCCGTGTGATAGATGAACGTGTCTGGGACAAGAAGCATAAAAACGTCAGCAAAATGTCTGAAACCACGGTGAAGCTGTTTATCGGCGAGCAACGCATCATGGATGTGGCGGAAGGTAACGGGCCGGTCAATGCGCTTGATGCCGCTTTGCGCAAAATTCTGATTCCGTTCTATCCCGAACTGGAAAGCCTGCATCTGGTGGATTTCAAGGTGCGCATACTGGATGGTGATAATGCCACAAGCGCGATCACACGTGTGATGATTGAAAGTGCGGACGGGGATGGCAAAACCTGGACGACCGTGGGGATGTCTTCCAACATAATAGATGCGTCTTACGAAGCCTTGCGCGACAGCTTGATTTATAAACTCTATACTTCCGGGGTGAAGGCATATGGCGGGAACTGATCGGCGCCGCAAGGCCGAAGCCATTGAATTTTGCCGCGCAGATGCGCCAGCCATTATTCTGGTGGAACCCCAGTTGGGGGAAAACATCGGCATGGTGGCGCGGGCCATGCTCAATTGCGGTCTGAGTGACTTGCGTCTGGTTAATCCGCGTGAAGGCTGGGACCGCGATAAGGCGGAAAAAAGCAGTTCCGGTGCAACTGTTGTCTTGAATCAGGCAAAATTTTATAGCTCGACAAAAGAGGCGGTGGCTGATCTGCAAACCGTTTATGCAACCACGGCACGGGTGCGCGATATGGTTAAGCCAATGGTGACCCCACGCAAAGCTGCCGAAGAATCCGTTGCGCTGGCAGCCAAAGACCAGAAAGTCGGTGTGCTGTTTGGTAAAGAAGCCAAAGGGTTGCATAACGATGATGTGGCCTTGGCTGATGCCATTATGCATTTGCCGTTAAATCCGGCCTTTGCATCGCTGAATTTGGCGCAGGCGGTGTTGTTGATTGGCTATGAATGGTTCACCATGAACGATGCGACCGAAGGGCGTTATCTCAATACCAGCAACAGCAAGACCTCGCGTCCGGCAAGCAAGCAAGAGGTTATCGGGTTCTTTGAACATCTGGAACGTGAACTGGATTCTTCAGGGTTTTTAAGGGTCGAAGAAAAACGCCCCTCCATGGTGCGCAATATCCGCAATATCTTTTCGCGTATTGAACTGACCTTGCAAGAGGTACAGACCCTGCGCGGGATTGTGGCTTTCCTGTCACAAGGGCGCAGCGGTGGCCCGGGGAAGGGATGCAAGAAATAGCATATGGCGCGGCAAGTAAGTTAGAACTTATACGCTTTAGTTGTTATCCCCCTCTTATAAAAACATTTTTAGCCTTATTATGTTGCATAAAATTTATGCATATACTTTTCTGCGTGCATAAATGGCGAGCATATTTTCGTGATGAGAGAGCGAAAAATTTCAGAAAAAAATCAGAAACAATAGGAATAGGTACAAATACGTATGCATTGAAGGAAGTGGCACCTTTTTTGCTATGCGAAATCCAAACGTGAAAACAAAAATTCACAAAAAAAATAATATGGAGAGTGTAAATGCCACTATTGAGGAACGTGCCAAAGGCAACCCTATTCATTTTTTTGAGTGCTTTCATCCTATTCACCCTGACAGGTGAAACATTTGCGATGGATGCCAAAACCCTTGAAGAACGGTTATCCTTTTTGGAGAACGAATTAATTCAAAAACAGGTCAATATAGACCATATCTGGACAATGACAGCCGCCTGCCTTGTCTTTTTTATGCAAGGCGGATTTTTACTTTTGGAAGCCGGGCTTGTCCGTTCAAAAAACTCTATCAACGTTGCACAGAAGAATATTGCCGATTTTATTCTTGCCACTGTTTGTTTTGGTGCCATCGGCTTTATGATGATGTTCGGAACTTCTGTGGGCGGTTTGATCGGTTTTGACTGGAACCTGCTTGCCTTTGATCAGGTGGAAGACTGGACGTTCACATTCTTTATTTTTCAGGTTGTTTTCTGTGGTACGGCTGCGACCATCGTGTCCGGTGCTGTGGCCGAACGTATGAAATTTGGCGGTTATCTGGCCGTAACGCTTTTAATTGCTTTTCTGATTTATCCTGTTTACGGCCATTGGGCCTGGGGGAATTTGCTGGTTGCGGAAAATGAACCGTTTCTGGCAGCCATGGGCTTTGTGGATTTTGCCGGTTCCACAGTTGTGCATTCTGTTGGCGGATGGGTTGCTTTGGCAGCCGTTCTGGTGCTTGGCCCGCGCTTGGGGCGCTATGATAAAGATGGTAAACCTGTTGATATCCATGGTCATAGCCCCGTTCTGGCGACTTTCGGCTGCATGGTGCTGTGGATTGGTTGGATCGGGTTTAATGGCGGGTCAACAACGGCTGGAACACCGGCCTTTGCGCATATTATTGCCAATACGGTTGTTGCCGGTGCCATTGGTGGCCTTGTCGGGTTGTTTGTCGGACGCAAGATGGATGGACATTATCGTCCGGACCGTTCAATCAACGGCGTTCTGGGCGGTCTGGTCGGGATTACGGCCGGCTGTGACGTGGTCAGCCTGTGGGGTGCCATCTTTATTGGTGGCGGCAGCGCTGTGGTTGTTGCTTTCGGTGCTGATTTTCTGGAGAGAAAACTGAAGGTTGACGATGTGGTCGGGGCGGTTTCCGTTCATGCCTTTGCCGGTGCGTTCGGCACCATTGCGCTTGCCTTTGTTGCTGTTCCCGGTGCCTTTGGTGAAACCGGTATGTGGACACAGGCCGGTGTGCAAGTAATAGGTGTTGCTCTGGGCTTCGTCTGGGCTTTTGTTTTGCCGTTCTTCCTTTTGAAAGTGATTGATAAAATGTTCAAAGGAGGCATGCGTGTCAGCGAAGAGGATGAAATCAACGGCCTGAACTTTGCCGAACATGCGGCTACTATGGGGGCGTCTCATGTGTTGCGTGAAATGGAACATGTTTTTGCCGGTGCACAAGGAGAGGAAGAACCCCATGCCAATTTCATCGCCGCGGATGAGGCCGATGAAATTGCCTTTTATTTTAAACGCCTGATGGACCGTAACGCGACCCTTGTCGGGGGGATGGAAAAAACCACCTCCGTTCTGGTTAATGCCTCGCAAAAACTGGCAGGAATGTCGACAGAACTGAGTGCGCAGGCGGAACAAACCCAATCGCGCGCTTTTGAACTGGAAGATACGACTGTGGCGGTTTCCGGCAATATGCATCAAATGGCAAGCGGTGTGGGTGAGGCCGGGAATCTGGCGAAATCCATTGCGCAAAGTGCTGATGAAATGTCGTTGACCGTGAAATCGGTAGCGGAAGAAATTCGCAATGTGGTGGGCAGTATTGATGAAATCTATACCACGACAGGGGAAACCCAGAATCTGCTCGGCAATGCGGTCGGTGAAGTGCGCATGGGTCGTGATAAAATGAAGGCATTGGGTGATGCCGCGCAATCCACCGGTGAAGTGCTCAATATGATCAGTGATATTGCCAACCAGACCAACCTGTTGGCCCTGAATGCGACGATTGAAGCGGCACGAAGCGGTGAAGCCGGAAAAGGTTTTGCGGTTGTGGCCGGTGAGGTCAAAAATCTGGCGGACCAGACTGCCAAGGCCATTGCGGATATCGAGCAACGCGTCAATACCATGCAGGACGGCGCGCGTGAGGCGGTCAGTGTCATGGAGAAAATTGCCGGACTGGTCGAACATGTCAATGAAGCGGCTGACGGCATCAATTCGGCTGTGAACCGTCAATCCACCGCAGCTGAAAAGATTTCTGGCCGGTTGGGTGAAATGACAGATATGACCACCTATGTGGCTGGTGAAATCAACCGGGTGGCTAATGATACCCATTCAGCCTCCACGATGGCCGGAGATGCAGCAAGTCAGACAGGAAACCTGAATGACGGCATTCTGGATGTCAAACAGGCTGCTATCCTCAGCCGGACACAGGCCGGTGAATTGAAAGGCGAAGCCGAAGAGATTTCACGTTCTGCTTCAGAATTGAATAAACTGGTGAAAAGCCTGTCACTGCACAATATTGCCTCACAGGCAGCTGAATAATTTTTCCTCATCTCGCGATGAGTGAGAAGCTGAAGTACCCTTTGTTTTTACAGAGGGTACTTTTTTATTAATGTAAAAATGGAAACAATCAGTTTCCCAATGACCTGATTGTGTAATTTTGTGAAGGGCGTATTTTGAGGTCAACAGATACAGACAACTTTTTTAAAGGATGAGCCAGATGTCAAAATTGTTGATTCTAAATTCCAGCTTTATGGGTGAAAATTCCGTCTCTCGTAAACTGACCGCTACGTTTGCTGAAAAATTCCTGCAATCTAATCCGGGGACTGAACGTATTGATGTTGATATCTCTGCGTTGGAGCTGCCGCATCTTGGGGGGGAGATTATCGGGTCTTTCTTTACCCCGGCGGAACAACGCAATGAGGTTCAGGGGGCACATGTTCAACGCTCTGATGACCTGATTGCCCAATTCAAGGAAGCTGATGTGGTGGTGATTGGGGCACCGATGTATAACTTCGGTATTCCGTCCACGCTGAAATCCTATATCGACCATATCCTGCGTGCCGGTGAAACCTTCAAATATACAGAAGAAGGGCCGGTCGGCTTGTTGGAAGACAAACCGGTTTATATCATTGCCACCCGTGGCGGTGATTATTCTGAAAACGGTTTCCCGCACATGGATTTCGTTTTGCCTTATCTGAAAACCGTTCTCGGCTTTATTGGCATCACCAATGTTATTGAAGTGCAGGCTAACGGTCAGGCACTGGGCGATGAGGCTGCCGCCGCAGGGGTTGATGCCGCGACAACTGAAATTGAAAAGGTTCTGGCAGCCTGATAGTTGCCATTTTTTCCTGAATATTGTCAGCGAAAAAAAGAGAGAGTTTCAAATTCGAAGCTCTCTCTTTTTCTATGTTGGTATTTACGGGCGGCACTGCCCATCGCCGCGCACCTTGTATTTAAAGCTGGTCAGTTGTTCCACCCCAACCGGGCCACGGGCATGCATTTTACCTGTTGAAATGCCTATCTCTGCCCCCATGCCGAATTCACCGCCATCGGCATATTGGGTGGATGCATTCAAAACACAGATGGCGCTGTCTACCTTATTGAGGAAGTCTTCGGCCGTTGCACTATCTTCCGTAATGATGCAATCGGTGTGATGGGAGCCATAAGTGTTGATATGGGTGATGGCTTCCTGGGTATTTTCCACCACTTTGACGGAGATGATGGCATCCAGATATTCGGTGCCCCAATCTTCTTCATGGGCAGCAATCACACGTTCATCAGTGTCCTGCACGGTTTGATCCCCACGGATTTCACAGCCCGCTTCAATCAGGTCGTTCAGGATTGGTTTGAGCTGGCTTTCCACGACATTACGATTGATCAGCAGGGTTTCGGCAGAGCCGCAAACACCCGTGCGGCGCAATTTTGCGTTCACCACCACTTTGCGCGCTTTTTCCAGATCGGCGGCTTGATCTATATAAATATGGCAAATGCCGTCCAGATGTTTGAACAGGGGAATTTTTGATTCCCGGGTGATACGTTCAATCAAGCCTTTGCCCCCACGCGGCACAATCACATCAATGGTGTCGGACATGGTCAGCATCATGCCAACGGCGGCGCGGTCTGTCGTCGGGATCATTTGAATGCAGGTTTTGGGTAGCCCGACAGATTCCAAAGCTTCGCTCAGGCAATCCAGAATCGCATGACTGGAATTAAAACTTTCCGAGCCACCACGCAAAATGGCCACGTTACCGGACTTTAAAGACAAGGCGCCAGCATCGGCTGTAACGTTGGGACGTGATTCATAGATGATGCCGATGATACCAAGGGGGACACGCACGCGCGAAATGTTCAAGCCATTGGGGCGGTCCCATTCGGCCATGACTTCGCCAACGGGGTCGGCCAAGGCGGCGATATCTTCCATGCCTTTTGCCATGCTTTCAATGCGTGCATCATCCAGCATGAGGCGGTCCAGCATGGAGGCACTCAGGCCTTTTTGTTGACCTGCCGCCATATCCTTGGCATTGGCTTCCTTGATTTTTGGGGCATGGGCGCGCAGCAGTTCGGCCGCTTTTAAAAGGGCATCGTTTTTCTGTTGCGTTGGGGCGACGGACAGGGTCAGGGCCGCAGCTTTTGCCTTTTGGCCCAGGTCGTTCATAATCGCCTGAATGTCTTCTGCTGTTTGCGCAGTCATTGCACCAAATCCTTAATCTAAAAATTGTATGGCGACAAAATAAGCATTTCATTTGCATCTGGCAACCTGTATGACATCTTTATGAGCACACACGAATATTCATATAATTGGTCAAAAGACCGTTATCAGGTTTTTCTGCTGTCTACCTGTCAGGCCCTTGCCATGAGTGGATCCAGCCTGATTACGACCATGACGGCCTTGACCGGTATCTATCTGGCCGATGATCCGGCCATGGCGACCTTGCCGTTGGCGATTCAGTTTGTCGGTATGATGACGGCGACAATCCCCGCCTCTTTGTTCATGGGGAAAGTTGGGCGTAAACTTGGTTTTACGACCGGTTTGCTGATTGGCATGATCTCCGCTGCCACGGCAACCTGGGGGATTTTTCACGGGTCGTTCTGGATTTTTGCCCTGGGCAGTTTCGGTCTGGGTATGACCAATGCTTTCAGCCAGTATTTGCGCTTTGCTGCAACTGAACTGGTGGAAACCGCTTATCGTCCACAGGCAATTTCCTATGTCATGGCCGGGGGGATTGTGGCAGCTTTTCTTGGCCCGTGGCTGGCAACCCAAACAAAAGACCTGTTTGAACCGGTGATGTTTGCGGGCGGCTTTTTAACCCTCATCGGTCTTTATATTGCAGCCATGCTGGTGGTCTGGGTCGTGCGGTTTCGCCATGATATTCCGCATGAAGATCATCATGGTCCTGTTCGACCGCTTTCGGAAATTATGAAACAACCGGTTTTTGTGATGGCGGTGCTCTCGGCTGCCATCGGTTATGGGGTGATGAGCTTTGTCATGACGGCCACACCGTTGGCTATTGTCGCTTGCGGGATGGAATTCAAGGATGCGGCGTTTATCATTCAGTGGCACGTGGTCGGGATGTTTCTGCCCAGTTTTGTGACGGGGAAATTGATTAAGCGTTTTGGCGTTCTGCGCATCATCACCATTGGGGCGTTGCTCAATGTCGGCTGTATGGTTTTTGCGCTGTCCGGCATTGACCTGATGAATTTCTGGTTTGCCCTTGTGGCCTTAGGCGTTGGTTGGAATTTTATGTTTATTGGTGGCTCAAGCCTGTTAACCCAATGTTATCGTGAAACCGAACGTTCCAAAGTGCAGGCAGTGAATGATTTTATCGTCTTTGGTACAGTGGCGGTTGCCAGTTTTTCCAGTGGCGCAGTTCAAAATGCGTGGGGCTGGAACTGGATCAATATGGCGGTTGGCCTGCCATTGCTGATTGCCTTGTGTTCTGTTGTGTGGCTGATCTTGCACCAAAGACGCACGGCTGTGGCGTAAGAAAGAGGCCCCTGCTTTTGCAGGGGCTCAAAGGACAGCGTTACAGTTCAAAAGAGGTTTCGATTTCTTTCAGGCTGTGGGTTTCTTTCAGATCAGGTGCATAAACCGGGCGCTGGGTTTCATAAAGGACACCTGTGCTGAAACCGTCATCACTGGCTAGGAAACTCAGGGCTTCAGCCAATGCACCGGCTTCATTGATATCGCCTTTGCGCACAATTTTTTTCCAGTCTGCCTGATCAGGGCGGAAAGTCACGCAAGGACTTAAAATCTGCACGAAGGAGAATCCTTTATGTTCTATGGCCTGTGCAATGAGCTTGGCCGAACCGTTGGGGTCCCCGGCAAAACCACGGGCGACAAAGCTTGCCCCGGCAGAAAGCGCAACCGAAAGCGGATTGAACGGGGAAACACCCGTGCCGTGTGGGGTCAGTTTGGAACCTTCCCAATCCGCAGCCGTGGTGGGGGAAGCCTGGCCCTTGGTCATGCCGTAAACTTCGTTATCCATAACCACATAGGTGATGTCCACATTGCGCCGACAGGCATGCAGGAAGTGGTTCCCGCCAATGGAAAAACCGTCTCCATCGCCGCCGGTTGCGACAACAGTAAGGTCCGGGCGTGCGACCTTCAACCCTGTTGCACTGGTGAGGGCGCGGCCATGAATGCCGTGAAAACCGTAAACGCTGGTATAGGCCGGTATGCGTGATGAACAGCCGATACCGGAAATCACCGCACAGTCTTCGCGTGGTATTTGCAGGGCCGCCAGTGCCTTTGTGATGGACGCTAGAACCGAATAATCGCCACAGCCCGGGCACCAGACCGGTTTATAGTCCGATTTGTAATCTTTGAAGGTCAGGGTTTTTTGTTCTATTGCTTTATCCATTATCCCATCTCCTTAATTTTGTTGACGATTTCACCTGGGCGGAAAGGCAGAGGCCCCGGTTTTGCAAAAACATCGGTTTCTTTGGGTAAGTCAAACACACTGCGCAGGTAGCGATAGAATTGTTGTGAATGGGTTTGTTCTACCACCAACACCTTGTTAACGCCTTCCATGGCGGTGGCAAATTTGTCAGGCAGGGCCGGTGCCAGCAGGCGCATGGAAATCATTCTGATGTTCTGGCCTTCTTCTTTCAAGCGTGCAATGGCCTCACGTACTGGTGCACTGACCGAACCGAAGGTGATGACAGCCAGATCACCATCGCCTTCGATTTCGGCCCAATGATGGCCGTAATCAAAGTTTTCCAGTTTGCGCTGGCGTTTGTCCAGTTGGGCATAATGGTCTTCTGCCTGTGAACTGGGGCGGGCGTTTTCTGCCGTTTCCAGCCCGTCCGCCACATATTCTCCGCCTGCTGTGCCGGGAATGGCCATGGGGGAGACACCACTGTTGGTGATGGCGTAGCGTTGATAATTTTCCGCCCCGGCTTCAGCGACGTTACGTTTGGCGACAAAGGCGAGGTCGGCGGGTTTATCAATGATGGTGCGTGATTGTCCCAAAGACTGGTCCGATAAGACAATGGCTGCTGTTTGCAGGGCTTCGGCCAGATGGACGCTCCACTGCGTTGTAAACAAACAGTCACCCACAGAATTGGCGGCTGTCACGATATGGGGGGCATCCCCATGCAGGCCATGCAGGGCGATGTTGAGATCGCTTTGTTCGGACTTGGTCGGGATGCCTGTACTGGGGCCACCGCGCATGACGTCAATGACCACGATGGGCACTTCGGCAGAAACGGCCAAACCAATGCCTTCAGTCATTAGGGCTAGGCCGGGACCGGCTGTTGCGGTCAGGGATGGAATGCCGCCAAACGATGCCCCGATAATCATGTTGACGGAAGCCAGCTCGTCTTCTGCCTGTACCAAGGTGCCGCCGAGTTTTTCAAGATTGGGGGCGAGCCATTCCAGCACTTCTGTGGCCGGTGTGATGGGATAGGCGGCACTAAAGCGGATGCCGCCGCGTACAGCGCCCATGCCGGTGGCCTCGTTCCCCGTCAGGGACCAGCGGGTTTTTTCAGAAGGGTCGCTTGCCAGATGAAGATTGATGCCGATCTGATTTTCCAGATCACCGGCAAGTTGCATGCCGCGTTCAACACCTGCGATGGAGGCATCAAGGGCAGCTTGGCCTTTGCGTTTCAACATTTTGGTCAAAATGGCGTTGAGGGCGTCAAGCGGGATACCGGCAATTTCACCGAGCATACCCAAGCCGATCATATTGGGGCGACCGCCTTCTACCTCTTTGGCCGTGTCGCTTAGGGGTACAAGAACCTCACGTGCGCCCATGGCTTTGAGTGCCTCGGGCATATCGCCTGCACTTTCGTCACCAATGATTACGCTATCGGCACGCAGGGGCAATTCAGCGGCGAAACGCTCCACATTCATCCAGTCAAAGCAGAATAAAACGTCGAACGTATCGTCAGGGCATGCGATGGGGGTAGCGGATAAGCGGATAAAGGCTGCGGCTTCCCCGCCACGGATTTGCGGGCCGCTGGAACGGGTCATCAGGCCGTAGAGACCGGCTTTTGCAGCGGCATCAAGCAGCATTTGGCCGGCGGTCATGACCCCGGCCCCACCTGCACCGGTGATGGCAATGGAAACTGTCTTGGCTGTCATTTTATTTACGTTCCCTGTTTTTTCGTCAACCTGTTGCATGTTGTGTCATATATTCCAAAAACAATGGAACAAGCCCATGACATCCGTCAATTTTTGATCTTATATGCAAAAAATATCAAACAAAAAACCGGATGTCTTTTAAAAGACATCCGGTTTGTATTTGTCATCATCGACTGAAAAAGGAAAATCAGTTGTTTTCCTGTGCCAGTGCGCGGGCCAGTTGGCTCAGTGCATCTTGGTGACGATCATTGCCAATGTGCGAGAAGTTGCGTGCCAGTTCCAGACACATGCGCTGACGGTCTGTCAGTTCGCTTTCAACTTTATCTTCTTCGTCCAGACCATCAAAGAAAAAGCCAACGGGAACTTTGAGAACCTGTGCAATTTCGTAAAGGCGACCGGCTGAAATGCGGTTGATGCCGCGTTCGTATTTGTGAGCTTGTTGATAGGTGACACCAATCATGTCTGCCATTTGTTGTTGGCTCAGGCCCAGCATGATACGGCGCTCACGGATGCGGCTACCGACATGGCGGTCGGTGTCCGTAGCTCGGTTGGTTACTTTGGTCTCAAGATTCTCGTTCGACATGGTGGCGAACTCCTTGCTCAACTAATGTTCTTAATTCATGCAAATGCTGTTCTATCAATGATTATAGATTTATACAGAAAGTTGCAAGTAAAATATTTCTACAATATTTCTTAATTTTTCAAAAGGAAAAAAGGAAATTTATTGTTTTTCATTATGTTGTAACACGATAGTCTGAAATCAAGAGGGTTGACCAGATATATAATGTTGCAAAATATTTCAGTGTAAATGGTCTACGCCCTAGGCTGAAAAATTGATGCTGGTCGGGACAGGTGGAACAATAAGGGTTTTCTGGGCCTGTTCCTGTTGGCGAATAGAGGCTTCAAATGCGGCAGCTTCCCCGCCCGGCTGCGCACCGGCACTGAGGTAGGCCGTGTGGTAGCTATCATACTGAGCGGCAGGCAGCGGGCCTTGTCTGGTGTCGGGCTGCCTTTGTTCCTGCAACAAGACCAAGTTGGCCGGGATGATCGGAGCGGAATAAACGGGGTTGGCTTCCACATCTATTTGGAAGCGTGTATCGGTTTGTTCCTGTTCTTTTGCTGCAACCTGATCAACCCGAGTGTCCTGCGTTGCCGCTTGCGTTTCATCAAACCGGTTGCGTCGGAAATTTTCCCGATTGGGGGCATTGCCAACCCGTTCGCGAATATCGGGGGGGAGTTGCTGAAGAAAACTTTGTGCGGCCTGTTGTGTATTTTGCGAAGGATCTCCAACCTGTTTTTGCAGCGCGCGCGGTGCAGGCGGCGTTTGACCAACGCGGGCAGGAAGGGAAACTTTTGGGTTAATGGAAAGGGCCACGATGCACCCGAACAGAAAGCTTAAATGAACAAAACGTTACATAGTATAAACCGAACAGGCCGCTTTGTCAGCCTGTTCGGTTAAAAGAATGTTAATTTCAGCACAAGTGCTTATTTACCGGACAGTTTTGATAACTGTTCCTGCATGGCTTCAAGTTGTGCTTTCATGGTTTCAAGGTCACTGCTGCCGCTTTTGGCTGCACTTTGTGCACTTTTGTCTGTGCTGTCACTTTCTGCGCTACCGCCTGATGCCCCTTTGTAGAATTGCGGGGTGAACATACGCATGGCGTTTTCAAACATAGCCATGTTTTGTTTGTTCATTTCCTCAAACTGACCAAAGGGGTTGAGCCCGCCCATGGTTTCTTTCATGTAGTCGCGCATCTTTTCCTGATTGTGCGCAAAAGAATGCATGGATTGTTCGAGGTAGCTGGGAACCAGACCTTGTAGACTATCGCCATAGAAGCTGATCAGATGGCGCAGGAAACTGACAGGCAGCAGGTTCTGGCCTTTTGATTCTTCTTCAACAATGATCTGGGTGAGAACGGAGCGGGTGATCTCTTCACCGCTTTTTGCATCAAAAACGGCAAACTGGGTGCCTTCCTTAACCATTTGGGCCAGATGGTCCAATGTCACATAGCTACTGGTCGCAGTATTGTACAAACGACGGTTCGCGTATTTCTTGATCGTAATCGGAGCGTCTTTATCTTCGTTTTGTGCAGCCATAACTCTCTTCTTTTCTAAATCCCAAGGCCCTCTGTTTTTATCTGTGAGGTCTCCCATAATGATTGCAGCATAACGCGAAAATGCTGCGCACAAAAGTATTGCATTGCACTCTTGTAAAAATAATTGAAAAAACAATCAGGCAATTGACCGTTCAGGTCATGCTGGTGTACCGTTTCGGCCACAAAAATGCTGCATGACGGAAAACTTATGAGCAACGATAAACAAGACATCCATAATCTGGCTGCCCAGTATCTGGACCTATGGCAAAAACAGCTTCATACAGGCGCATCAGAGCGGATGGTTGAAGATTCCATCAAAACCATGGAAACCTTCAATGAGCAGGCTCAGGAAGTGATGAAGTCACTGGACAGCCCTGAAAAAATGCAAACATGGATGACCACTTGGGCCGATGCCTGGAAGGATAAACTGAGCGATGGCGCCAACCCGTTCGAACAATTCTTCGCCTTCCAAAAGGGCGGGACCGCGGCCGCTTCCGCTGCATCTGACAACGCAACTCGCAACATGGATGAGCTCACGCGCCGCATTGGAGCACTTGAACAGCGGGTCGCTGAGCTGGAAGCCCAGCTTAAAAAGTGAAGCTGATGCGCTTCTGAAAAAAATAGAAAATTTTGCACCGGAACAGTTCCGTGCGGCACTGGATGCAGAAGCTTTGCTGCGCAGTCAGGCGTTTGAACGCGGTGTAAAAGCCTATCATAAACATCCCTATCAACGTGATGTGGAAGATGCCCCGGCCATTTGGTGCGAAGGCGGCAGTTTTTTACGTGATTATGGTGGGCCTGAGGATGGGCCGGTTATTCTTTGCGTGCCTTCCCTTATCAATCGGGCCTATGTGATGGACCTGAGCCGACAAAACAGTTTTTTGCGCAGCATGGTGCAAAAAGGGATGCGTGGTTTCCTGCTGGATTGGGGAGATGTCGGGGAGGTGGAAAAAAACATGTCTCTGGAAGATTACATTCTGGGGCGCCTGAAAAATGCACTGGATCATGTGCATGGCCTGACAGGTCGGGGGGTTACGCTGGTGGGCTATTGTATGGGCGGGGTCCTGACCACGGCGCTGAGCGTCCTTGAACCGGATAAAGTGGACCGTTTGGTTTTGCTGGCGACACCTTGGGATTTCCACGCGGGCGAGGCGCTTGATAGTCAGATGATTCGGGCGGGAGGGGCGCAACTGGAAGTGATCATTAAGACGCTGGGGCTGTTGCCGGTTGATATCATTCAGATGTTGTTTGCAGCTATTGATCCGTACCAGATCGTGCAGAAGTTTGTCGATTTTTCTGCTCTTGATCCGGACAGTGAACAGGCCCGAAAATTTGTCGCCATGGAAGACTGGTTAAATGACGGTGTTCCTCTGGGCGGGGAAGTGGCACGGGCTTGCCTGTTTGACTGGTATGGTGAAAATCTTCCGGCACGCGGTTTGTGGGAAATGGATGGACATTATATAAACCCGGCGGAGATCCAATGTCCGACCCTGATGTTTATCCCTCAGAATGACCGAATCGTTCCACCACAATCTGCGCTGGCATTGGCGCAACAGATCGAACAGGCGGATGTGCGCGAGGTGCAGGCGGGTCATATCGGGATGATGGTCGGGCGCACAGCGAAGGAAAGCCTTTATCTTCCGGTTGCTGACTGGTTGTTGTCTTGAAATGTGATAAGAATGTTTCAAACAGAATGTGTGCTTTGCACAATCATTGCTTGACCATTGGTCAGGCTTCTATACCCTATGACCGAAATGAAGAGGCAGGGATGTTCCGTTCCCTTTTCATTGGGAAAAAATTATTTAGGAGACTTGGAAATGACTGAAGTCGTCATTGTCGGTGCTGCACGCACAGCTGTTGGTAACTTTAGCGGAAGTCTGGCTTCCGTACCGGCACACGAACTGGGTGCTACGGTTATCAAGGCTGCATTGGAACGTGCCGGTGTCGATGCTGCGGATGTACAGGAAGTATTTATGGGCCAGGTATTGACGGGTGGTCAGGGGCAGAACCCGGCACGTCAGGCTTCTATTCATGCCGGTTGCCCGGACGAGTCTACTGCCATGACCATCAATCAGGTTTGTGGTTCCGGTTTGCGTTCCGTTGCCATGGGCATGCAGTCCATCCTGTTGGGGGATGCCGATGTTGTGATCGCAGGCGGTCAGGAAAATATGTCCCTGTCTCCGCATACCATGCATCTGCGCAACGGGACTAAAATGGGCCCGTCCAAAATGGAAGATACCATGATCAAGGACGGCCTGTGGTGCGCCTTTAACGATTATCACATGGGCACAACCGCGCAGAACATTGCTGATAAATATCAGATTTCACGCGAAGAACAGGATGCTTTTTCGGCAGCGTCGCAAAATAAGGCCGAAGCAGCGCGCAATGAAGGCAAGTTCAAGGAAGAAATCGTTCCGGTAACTGTCAAGAACCGTAAAGGCGATATTGTTGTTGATACCGACGAATTCATCAAAGACGGCGTCACACCGGAAAGCCTTGGCAAACTGCGCCCGGCTTTCTCTAAAGACGGTTCTGTAACGGCCGGTAACGCTTCGGGTATTAACGATGGGGCGTCCTGCGTTGTTCTGATGTCCAAGGCCGAAGCTGAAAAACGCGGTCTGACACCGCTGGCAACCATCAAAGCCTGGGCAACCCACGGGGTGGACCCTAAAATCATGGGTACAGGCCCGATCCCGGCCGTGACCAAGGCGCTGGATAAAGCCGGTTGGTCCATCAACGATCTGGATCTGGTAGAAGCCAACGAAGCATTTGCTGCACAAGCGATTTCCGTGAACAAGGAACTGGGCTGGGATACAGACAAAGTGAATGTGAACGGTGGTGCCATTGCCATCGGTCACCCGATCGGGGCGTCCGGGAACCGTATTTTGGTCACGTTGCTGCACGAAATGAAACGCCGCGACTCTAAGAAAGGTGTTGCAACTTTATGTATCGGTGGCGGTCAGGGTGTGGCCCTGTGCGTTGAACGCGACTAAAGTCTAAGATGATCCGGCCGGAAGTTGTCAGTCGTCCGGCCTGAAATAATGCAGAAACAGCCCTTTTCGCCTTGAAAGGGGCTGTTTTTTTGCGTCAAGGTCAGAAAGTTCAATTATTACCAATTTTAGGGTAGATTTGTTCCAATAATTTCCTCACAATGCCTTTCTCAAAGATCGGGGGAGTTCGGTCTTTTCAGTGATGATGAAATAAAAAAAGAGGAAGAAGCATATGGGTCGTGTAGCACTCGTAACAGGGGGAACCCGTGGTATTGGTCGTGCCATTTCAGAACGTCTAAAAGGGGCTGGTTATACTGTGGCTGCCAATTATGGTGGTAATTCCGAAGCAGCACAAAAATTTACGGAAGAAACAGGGATCAAGGCATATAAATGTGACGTCAGCGATTTCGACGCCTGCCAGGAGATGCTCAAACAGATTGAAACGGACCTTGGCCCGGTTGAGGTTCTGGTCAATAACGCCGGGATCACCCGTGACGGTACGCTTCATCGCATGTCCGTTGAAAACTGGGAAGCGGTGATCGCAACCAACCTGTCTTCATGCTTCAACCTGTGCCGCGGTGTGATTGATGGTATGCGTGAAAAAGCTTTTGGCCGTATCGTCAATATCGGGTCTATCAATGGTCAGGCCGGTCAATACGGTCAGGTCAACTATGCGGCGGCAAAATCCGGGATTCACGGTTTCACCAAAGCCTTGGCACAGGAAGGTGCGGGCAAGGGCATTACCGTAAATGCGATTGCACCGGGTTATGTTGATACCGACATGGTGCGCGCCGTTCCGCCCGCAGTTCTGGAAAAAATCATTGCCAAAATCCCCATGGGGCGCTTGGGTCGTGCTGATGATATTGCGCGTGGCGTTCTGTTTTTGGTTGCTGATGAAGGTGACTTCATCACAGGTGCAACGCTGTCGATTAACGGTGGCCAGCACATGTACTAAGTTTTGCTGTTACAGCAAATGTGGAAAAGATCCTTTCCTGTATGGGGAGGGATCTTTTTTCTTTCGTGAAGAAAGCATATTCAAATATGCAAAAAACGTCATTTTGCCTTATTGGTGCCCAAGTCTCGGGCGATAAAGCCTGCATTATGAAGTACGGGTGGGAATTGGGACTGTAAAAAACGATGGCTTTCAACATCAATGCTTTTGCAAATCCGAAACGTTTTATGTGGCTTTCCGGGCTGTTGTTGCCCTGGGTCATTGTAATAACGGCGCTGTGCACGGCAGCCGGGCTTTATTTTGCCCTGTTTGATTCGCCAAGCGATTATCAACAAGGGGAAACAGTGCGCATTATGTATGTGCATGTTCCGGCCGCCAGTATGTCCATGATCATCTATGTTTCCATGGCGGTTGCTTCAGCCATGGGGTTGATCTGGAAACATCCGCTGTCTGATCTGGCCGCCAAATGCATGTCCCCGATCGGGGCCGTTTTTACCTTTTTGGCTCTGTTGACCGGTTCACTATGGGGTAAGCCCATGTGGGGTACCTGGTGGGTTTGGGATGCGCGCCTGACATCGGAGCTGTTGCTGTTGTTCCTGTATCTGGGGCATATGGCATTGCTCAACGCCTTTGACGACCCGGCACGCGGGACCAAGTCCGCCGGGATTTTATGTCTTGTAGGTGTGATTAATGTGCCCATTATCAAATTTTCAGTGGATTGGTGGAATACCCTGCATCAACCGGCTTCGCTGGTGAAGATGGGAGGGCCTGCCATCCATCCGGACATGTTGTTGCCCTTGGGGCTGATGTTCTTTTGTTTTACAGGGTATTTTATGCTGGTGTTGTTTATTCGCATGCGCAGTGAAATCATCGCCTCCAAGGTGCGCGCTTTACGCCTGCGTCAGGTCCACGGTTAGGGAAGGGGCACATTCATGCAGGAATTTTTCGCAATGGACGGGCATGGTGCCTATATATGGCCAAGCTACGCCGCCGCCGCCTTTCTCCTGATTGGTTTGTTGGTTGCCAGTGTCAAATCTTTGAAAAAAAGCAAAAAAGACCTTTCCATGATGGAACAGATCACCAATGAAGGAAAAAACCGATGAAAAAGAAAACACGTCGCCTTTATCTGGTTCTGGTGGGGCTGTGCGCGCTGGGTGCTGTTGCCGCCCTTGTACTGGCCGCGCTGGAAGATGATATCGTCTTTTTCTTCAGTCCCACGGAAGTGATTACAAAAGATAAAATTCATGAAGACCAGCGTATCCGTATAGGGGGGCTGGTTGAAGCTGGCTCAGTAACAAAGGCCGAAGATGGCGTGACCAACATCTTTCAGGTGACCGATATGGTGAACACCATCCGTGTTGAATATAAAGGCATTTTGCCCGATCTGTTCCGGGAAGGCCAAGGGGTTGTAACGGAAGGGTATTTTAAGGGGAATACACTGGTTGCAGATGAAGTGTTGGCCAAGCATGATGAAAACTACATGCCGCCGGAAGTCGCCGATGCACTGAAAAAGTCCGGTAAATGGGAAGAAGGTAAGCCGATAACCGAGGCTTTGAAGCACGGTCAGGAAACCCAGTAAGTGAAAGTACGACGTCATGTATGTTGAAATAGGACATTTTGCCTTGATCCTTGCCCTTTTTGTGGCGGTTGTACAAGGTGTTGTGCCACTGGCGGCCTCGGGGATGAATAACAGACGCTGGATGGGTGTGGCCGGTCCGGCTTCCATTGCACAGTTTTTGCTGATTGCTGTTTCTTTTGCGGCCTTGATCCATGCCTTCGTGACCTCGGATTTTTCCGTTCTGAATGTGGTGAACAATTCCCATACCGACAAGCCGATGCTTTATAAGGTTTCCGGGGTGTGGGGAAACCATGAAGGTTCCATGCTGTTGTGGGTGTTCATTCTGTCCCTGTTCGGTTGTGCGGTGCAGCTTTTCGGGCGTAATCTGCCCTCTGGCCTGAAAAACAGAACCTTGGCGGTGCAAGCCTTGATCTCGGTCGGATTTTTGCTGTTTATTCTGCTGACATCCAACCCGTTTGAACGTGTACTCAACCCACCGATGAACGGCCAAAGCCTGAACCCGCTCTTGCAGGATCCGGGCCTTGCCTTTCACCCACCGTTTCTCTATCTCGGGTATGTTGGTTTCTCCATTGCTTACAGTTTTGCTATTGCAGCTTTGCTTGAGGGACGTGTGGATGCAAGCTGGGCGCGCTGGGTGCGCCCCTGGACGTTGGCGGCATGGATTTTTCTGACCATCGGGATCGCCCTTGGTTCCTGGTGGGCCTATTATGAACTGGGCTGGGGTGGCTGGTGGTTCTGGGACCCGGTGGAAAATGCATCCTTCATGCCATGGCTGGCAGGCACGGCCTTGTTGCATTCGGCCATTGTGGTGGAAAAACGCGATGCTCTGAAAAGCTGGACCATCTTTTTGGCAATCATTGCCTTTGGTTTGTCTCTGTTGGGGACGTTTCTTGTACGTTCCGGCGTGTTGACCTCGGTTCATGCCTTTGCAACCGACCCGTCACGTGGGATTTTTATTCTGATTTTGCTGTGTCTTGCCATCGGTGGTTCGTTTGTTTTATATGCCGTGCGCGGCCCTGTTCTGGTGGGCGGGGGGCTGTTCAAGCCGGTTTCACGTGAAGGTTCCCTGCTGTTTAATAACTGGATTTTGACCACAGCGACATTCGTTGTGCTGCTGGGCACGTTGTATCCACTGTTTATTGATGTGCTTGATGCGGGCAAAGTTTCTGTTGGGGCGCCTTTTTATAACCGGGTCTTTATTCCGATTATGACGCCGTTGGTCATTCTGATGGCACTGGGGCCGTTTATGTCATGGAAGCGTACCGATGCACTGGGCATTCTTTCACGCCTTTATATCGTTTACGGGGCCACACTTGCAGCGGTAATTTTGACCTTTGTGCTGAAAGGTGAGGGCGGCTGGGGCGGCATGCTGGGCATGGGGCTGGCGGTCTGGCTGGGGACAGGAACACTTGTTGATCTGGCTGAACGGATCAAACTGGGGAAAACAGGCTTGGGCGATAGCCTGAAACGCCTGAAACGTCAGCCGCGTGCGACCTGGGGGATGACGATTGCCCATTTCGGTCTGGCCATTGTCATTGCCGGGATGACCGGCGCGGGCAACTGGAAGGTTGAGAAAATTCAGGTGATGAATTTCGGTGATACGGTTGAAGTTGGCGGCTATACCTACCGCTTTGACAGTGTCAAAGATGTACGCGGGCCGAACTATGATGCGCTGGAAGGCACGTTCACCATCTTTAAAGAGGATAAACTTGTCACAACGCTGCATGCTGAAAAACGTAATTACGATACCGGCGGCATGCCGACAACGGAAGCTGCGATCTATACCACATGGAAGGGTGATATTTACGCGGTGGTCGGGGATAAATCCGAAAATGGTGGTTATGTAACCCGTCTGTACTGGAACCCGCTTGTTGTCTGGATGTGGTGCGGTGCCGGTCTGTTGATGCTGGGGGGGCTGGTTTCTTTAAGTGATCGTCGTCACCGCATTGGTGCCCCGAAACGTTCCGGGGCTGCTGCGGTGGCTGTACAAGGAGCAAAGGCATGAAGTCGCGTTTATTCTTTCTCGCCCCGTTGATAGGCTTTGCCATTCTGGCCATTTATTTTGCTGTGGGGCTAACCAAGGACCCGAGCAAACTGGATGCCGATGTGTTGCTTGATCAGCCGATGGGGGAATTCAAGCTGGTTCCGGTCAAGGGGCATGCAGAAGGGTTGAGCCATGATGATGTACAGGGGCAGGTTTCTTTGGTGAACTTCTTTGGGTCATGGTGTATTGCCTGCTTGCAGGAACACCCCTTTTTGCTGCGCTTGAAAGAAGAAAAGGTTATACCGATTTACGGTATCGACTGGGATGAAAAAAATCCTGACGATGTGGTGCGCTGGCTGGCGCGCCATGGCAATCCCTATACCAAAATTGGCGTGGATGAAACCGGGGAAACCATTATCGACTGGGGCATTACCGGGGCACCGGAAACTTTTGTGGTCGATAAAAAAGGGATCATCCGCTACAAACATATCGGTCCTGTTTCGCCGCAATCCTGGGAACAGACACTGTGGCCCTTGATTCAGGAGCTGCGCAAACAATGAGCAAAGTAATCTATGCCCTGTTGGCTTTGGCAGTTCTTCTTTCCACATCGCCTGTCTGGGCGGTGGAACCTGATGAAATGCTCAAAGACCCGGTTCTTGAACAACGCGCACGTGACGTTTCCAAGGATTTACGCTGTGTTATTTGTCAAAATCAGTCCATTGATGATTCCGATTCCGGCATTGCGAAAAAAATGCGCCTTTTGGTGCGTGACCGGATCACAAAAGGGGACAGTAACCAGCAGGTAAAGGATTATCTGGTGTCGCGCTACGGTGATTTTGTGTTGCTTAAACCACCGATGAAAGCCAAAACCCTGTTCCTCTGGTTCGGCCCGCTCCTGATGGTGGTGATTGGTCTGCTCGGCATTATATTCTATTACAGAAGACGCAGCCGTTTAAGCGCAGAACAAAGCGGTGCTGCGCCTTTGAACGCACAGGAACAGGAACGCCTGAATGCCTTGTTGAAGGAAGAGAACAACTCATGAGTTTTTGGATTGCTGTAGTCCTTCTGATGGGGCTAACCCTGTTTATGCTGTCTTTGCCATTTTGGCGAAAAGGTAAAGAAGATGTGGAACGTGCCGAATATGACCTGAATGTTTTCAGGGATCAGTTGAAAGAGCTGGAGCGCGATCTGGAGCGTGGGTTGATCAGCAGGGAAGAGGCCGAAACAGCACGCATTGAAATTCAGCGCCGTTTGTTAACGGCCGATGAAAAGCGCCAAGGTCACGTCAGCCGGGATGGAAGAGTGGGCAGATCTGCCCTGATTTTCGGTCTTTGTGCGGCGTTGGCCATTGTCGGCGGTTCGTTGGCCTTTTATGGCAAAATTGGCAAACCGGGCTATGGCGATATGCCTTTTGCATCGCGAGATTTTGACAAAGAGCGTCAAATTGCGCGGGAAAAAGGTGTGAAGGTGGAAATTGCCCGCCTGAAAGAGCATCTCGCCAAAAGCCCGGACGATGTTGATGCCTGGCTTATGCTGGGGCGGGTCTATCGGATGACAGGGCAATCTGAAGAGGGCTTGAAAGCTTACGAAACCGCTTTGAAAGCATCAGGGCGTCACCCCGATATTCTGGTTGATTATGCCGAGATGCGTATTTTTGCCCATAAGGGCGAGGTTGATGATGAAACAAAAAAGGCGCTGAATGAATCTTTGGCGGCAGACCCGATGCAGTTTAAGGGGCGCTTTTATTTAGGGTATACGCAAGCCAAATCAAATGATTTGAAAGGGGCGGTTCAAACCTGGACGGATCTTCTGGCCATGGCACCTGTTGAAGCCCCGTGGATGGAGCAGGTGCGCAAGCAAATTACAATGGCGGCCAAGGCAGGCGGTTTTGACCCGAGCGAGGTCAAACCCACCGCGCAAGCCCGTGTGATGGCAAAACAGTTCGCCCTTGAATGGGAAAACGAACAGAAGCAAACCACAGCACAAGCACAAGATGATCAAGGGGCATCCATGCCGGGACCGACCCGCGAGCAAATGCAGGACGCCGCCAAGATGAGTGCCGGGGACAGGACAGAGATGATTCGTTCCATGGTGAAGCGTTTGGCAGATCGTTTGAAAGAAAACCCGGATGACCTTGAAGGCTGGAAACGTTTGGTGAAAGTTTATGGCGTTCTTGGTGAAAAAGAAAAAGCACGTGAAGCACAGAAAAAGGTTGACGAATTGAGTACTCGTTGAGGGTACAGGACATTGCATTTCTGGAAAAAAATTACTAAATGAATTGCTCTTGTCGGTTAATCGCTGTATTCAACCACCGATATTATAAAACTTGTGAATTGAACCATTTGTGATTTTTGGATAGTCTGTGACAAGAATCGGGTAAATGATTCTTTTCAAGATTGTAAGCCTTTGCCCATAGAGGTCCTGTATGCCGAGAATCTTTCTTGTTTTAGCTGCTATATTGGTCAGTTTTCATCTGTCCTTGCCTGCGCATGCTGAGGGGTTACCCAAGCCGGAAGGAAGCATTCTTTTGACTGTTACAGGAAAGATTGCCCTGAAAAATGATGCGCGGGGTGCTGTGTTTGACCGCAAGATGCTCATGGCATTAGGGATGCAGAAGGTCAAGGCAACCTTACCTTGGGAAGATGAGACAATCATCTTTGAAGGGGCAAGTGGAAAAGCCTTGATGGAAAAACTAGGGGTTCGTTCCGGTATGGTCAAAGCGCTGGCCCTGAACAATTATGTTGCAGAAATTCCCGTTGAGGATTTCCTGGAAAAAGGTATTATTCTGGCGATGAAAGCCAACGGCAAGATCATGGGGGTTCGTGACAAAGGCCCTTTGTATATTGTTTACCCTTTTGATGATCATCCCGATTTGAAAAATGATGCCTATTATGTACGCACAGTTTGGCAGTTAAAAGAAATACAGGTTGAATGAATAGGCTTACCATAAACAGCACCCGTATTTTAATGGGGATTGCACTGGTTTTCAGTTTGGCTGTGGCTGTCTTGACCTACCTGCTTTACAGTGCATTGAGCGAAGAAGCCAAAGCGATTAAGGCGGCCGACCAGCATATTCTGCGCATGGCGGGAAACGAACTTTTCAAGTTACAGAAAACGGCCCTTTTGTTTTCATCCGGGCATGCGAACCGGGAAGATTTACAGCTTTATTATGATATCCTGTATTCGCGGGCGCAAATTTTTATGACGCGGCGTATTCATTCGTCGTTTCATCATCAGGATGAGGAATTGGCCCGTTTTTCTCATGAAATTCTGGCGCTGGATCAAATTATTGGCGAAATTGAGAGCCCCTCTTCACCGGCCTTTGACACCTTATACAAGCGTTTGGACAGGATGGAAAAACAGTGGTTCGATTTATATCTAACCGCTTTCCAGTATTCCATGGACAAATCCACCACGGAAAAACAGCGCCAGCTTACATTGGCGGCTGTCCTCGGGTTGGGGCTGGTTTTTTTGATTGCTTCGGTGAGCTGTCTTCTGGTTATCCTGTTTGGTCAAATGAAGTTGCGTCAGGCTGCACTGGAGCGTGAATACGCTTTAAACGCACAATTGGTTGCCACGACAAAGGCGGTGGAAAATGCCAGTATGGCCAAAACGTCCTTCTTGCAAACCATGAGCCATGAGTTGCGTACCCCTTTAAATGCCATTTCCGGTTTTTCGGAATTGCTTCAAACAACAGCTCTTGAGGAGAAACAGGCGAACTATCTTCGTTCCATTTCCCAGTCGTCTCACAAGTTGACGGTACTGATTCAGGACATTCTCGATTATGTTGAAATCGAAGCTGATGTTTTCAATTGCAAGCCTGAGAAAATTGAAACGACTGTTTTTATGGACAATCTGCACAGTCAGGTGGACAGTCAGATGGAGGAACAGAAGAAAAATCTGGATGTGGCTTTTGTGACGGATAAAGATGTGCCACCATCTTTTGTGAATGACCCCATGCAATTAAACAGGGTTTTGGTGCATTTGTGCGACAATGCCATCAAGTTTACCGAGCAAGGCAAAAACATCACGGTGCGCCTTAAGACAGTTGGGACTGAGGGAGACAGCTGGTTGCGCTTTGAAGTGAAAGATGAAGGTATTGGTATTTCTGCACAGTATCGGCCTCATATTTTTGAAGCATTTTCTCAGGCAGATCAAAGTCTGACACGGCGTTTTGAAGGAACAGGTCTGGGGTTGGCGATTTGCAAAAAGACCGTGAAAATGCTGGAAGGCCGTATTGGCGTGGAAAGCAGGGAAGGGGAAGGCAGTTTGTTCTGGGTGGAAATACCCGTTGAATGCCCTTGTTCTTTAACCTGAAGCCGTTGATCATTTTTTTATAACCAACGGCTTCAGACCAAAACCTAGCGCCCGACGACTGAATCGTGGGCCGCGAGAATAGCCATATTAACCATTTCAGAGACTGTCGTATCGCGCGGGACAATCTGAACCGGTTTTTCCAATCCCATCAGAATGGGGCCAATCAGGGTGCCACCGCCGAGTTTTTGCAACAGCTTTGAAGAAATATCAGCCGTATGCAGACCCGGCATCACCAGAACGTTGGCCGGGCCGGACAGGCGTGTGAAGGGGTAATCTTCCTGCATGACCTTATCCAATGCCGTATTGACCGTCATCTCGCCGTCAAATTCAAAATCGACATTGCGCGCTTCCAGAATTTCTACGGCTTTGTGCACTTCTTCGGAACGCCCGCCACCACGGCCACTGAAGGAAGAATAGGACAAGAAAGCCACACGCGGTTCATGGCCCAGTTTGCGCGCTTTCATGGCTGCTGAAATGGCTATGTCAGCCATCTCGGATGCATCCGGTGTTTCGTGAATCCGCGTATCGGCCAGAAAGACGGTCTGGTGGTTGCTGCTGACAACAATGGAAACCCCCATCGGGGCCTGATCCTTATGGCGGTCCAGAACACGCGCGATATCATCATAGGAAGAATAGAAACTACGGGTCAGGCCGGTGACCATACCATCTGCATCACCACAGGCCACCATGGCAGCGGCAAAGATGTTGCGGTTCTGGTTGACCCAGCGCATACAATCGCGCATCAAAGCACCGCTGCGTTGCAGGCGGCGATAAATATATTCCGCATATTCCTTTGTGCGCGGACCAATGCGCGAATTGTTGATTTCCAGCCCGGCGGTATCAACCAGCCCAAGATTTTTCATGGTGGCGTGGATTTTTTCTTCACGTCCAACCAGAATGGGTGTGCCGTATCCTGCATTGAGGAAGGCGTAGGCCGCACGAATGGTTTTTTCTTCTTCGCCTTCGGCAAAGACAATGCGGCGCGGATTGCCGCGCACCTTGTCGCAGATGACCTGAAGGCTGGAAGCCGTTGGGTCAAGACGTGCCGACAGTTCATTGCGGTAGTCTTCCATATCAATGATGGGGCGGCGTGCCACGCCGGTTGCCATGGCGGCTTCAGCTACGGCAGGCGGGATGGAAGAAATCAAACGCGGATCAAACGGCGCCGGGATGATGTAGTCCGGCCCATAGCGCAGGCGGCGCCCGGAATAGGCCGCAGCAACTTCGTCAGGCACATCTTCACGGGCCAGTTCCGCCAGAGCATGGGCACAGGCGATTTTCATATCCTCGTTAATGGTGCTGGCGCGAACGTCCAAGGCACCGCGGAAAATATAGGGAAACCCCAAAACATTGTTGATCTGGTTGGCATAATCCGAACGCCCGGTGGCGGTAATGGCATCGGGGCGAACAGCTTTGACATCTTCCGGTGAAATTTCCGGGTCCGGGTTGGCCATGGCGAAAATGATCGGTTTATCATTCATATTTTCGACCATGTCTTGCGTCACCGCGCCTTTGACGGAAAGACCGAAGAAAGCATCAGCTCCGTTCAGGGCTTCGGATAGGGTGCGCGCATCCGTGCTGGAGGCATGGGCGGATTTCCACTGGTTCATGCCTTCCTTGCGGCCTTTGTAGATCACGCCTTTGGAATCACACATGATGACGTTGTCATGTTGTACGCCCAAGGCTTTGACCAGTTCACAGCAGGCGATGGCGGCAGCGCCTGCCCCGTTGACAACCAGTTTAACGTCTTTCAATTCACGCCCGGTCAGGTCACAGGCGTTGATCAGACCGGCGGCTGCGATGATGGCAGTGCCATGCTGGTCATCGTGAAAAACCGGAATATCCATTATTTCGCGCAGGCGCTGTTCAATGGTGAAACATTCCGGTGCCTTGATATCTTCAAGGTTGATGCCGCCGAAGGATTTACCAAGAAAACGCACACTGTTGATGAATTCGTCTTCGTCTTCGGTATCGACTTCCAGATCAATCCCGTCCACATCGGCAAAGCGTTTAAACAGAACGGCCTTGCCCTCCATCACCGGCTTGGAGGCCAGTGCGCCAAGATTACCAAGGCCGAGAACGGCCGTGCCGTTGGAAATAATCGCAACAATATTGCCTTTGGCAGTATAGTCATAGGCGAGGTTGGGGTCGCGTGCGATCTGTTGACAGGGCGCAGCCACACCCGGTGAATAGGCCAAAGAGAGATCGCGTTGTGTGGTCAGGGGTTTGGTCGGATGAATTTCCAGCTTGCCCGGGCGCCCGGAAGCATGCATCAGAAGGGCTTCGCGTTCCGTCACCCGGATTGATTGATCGTCCATGATTGTTTGTACTCTTAAAAGATATGTTTATTGGTAAAGCCTGATCAGGCCGATGCGGTGGTGTGAAGATGGACGTTTTCTGCGCCGTTGTTTGCCAAAATGTCACGGGCTTTGGTTTCTGTGTCTTCGCCGTTTGTGCGCACCCACAAAATAATACTGCCGGCATCAACAGCGCGGGCAAAGTCTCGCGTATGCGGCGTTGCGGTCACTTCATCAAGAACCTCTTTAAGGGCAACGCCTCCCACAGCGGCACCCACCACGGCACCGATGAGCTCACCAACCGGGCCACCAGCCAGAAAAACAGCACCGGAAGCGACCATTGGCCCTTCGAAACGGATTTCACCGACCAGTGCGGTCAAGACATCCTTAAGCGGTTTGGCCGGTTTGCCTGCGGCTTCAATAGATTCATGGGAGCTCAGCACGCTCAGGTCTGTGCGTGAAAACCCGGCCTTGAGCAATGCTTCAACAGTTTGTTCAAAAGAGACACGGTTGTTGAGGATGCCGACGACTTCGGTGGTGGGGGTTTGTGGGTTCATTTATTTTAACCAATATGGTGAGTTGAGTATTTATATTGCGCATTCTGCACCAACGAAAGACATATTTCTAGTCTGAAATCCGTCTGATGAATATTGATTTTCTCTGATAGGTGCTATGCGAATATATCAGAGCGCAGGATTCTGCGGTGGCGATGTTTTTGTGAATTTATTTGTCTGTGCGGTTTTGCGCCTAAAAAGTGAAAAGAATGCACGCAAGGCTTCAAACGAACATTCGCTTTATGCTATCAGTATCGCTCCTTGGCTTTTTTTATGAAAATGATAAGCGCGAATGACCATGCCTGATGCTGCCCCTTCTCTTGATGAGCGTCTGCCTGTCGAGATTACAGAGCAAGAGATTGAAGCCCGGATGAAAGAGGGTGCAACGCCCATGATGGCGCAGTTTATGGCGATTAAGGAACGCCATCCGGACTACCTGCTGTTTTACCGGATGGGTGATTTTTACGAGCTGTTTTTTGAAGATGCGGTGGCCGCGGCCAATGCCTTGCAGATTACCCTGACCAAGCGCGGCCATCATAATGGGGATGACATTCCCATGTGTGGTGTGCCGATCAAGGCTTATGAAAGCTACCTGCCCAAGCTGGTGGAAAAAGGCTTCAAGGTTGCCTTGTGCGAACAGATGGAAGACCCGGCAGAGGCTAAAAAACGCGGGGCTAAGGCCGTTGTGAAACGCGAAGTTGTCCGGCTGTTTACCGCAGGAACCATTACAGAGGATTCCCTGCTTGATTCGCGCCAGAACAACTTTCTTGCCGCTGTGTGCGAAAGCCGTGCCCAGATCGGGGTGGCCTGGCTGGATATTTCCACAGGGGCCTTTTTTACACAAGCCTGTGCCCCTGCTTTATTACCTGCGGTTTTGGCCCGTCTGAACCCCGGTGAGATGCTGGTGAGTGACCGCCTACTCAATGATGAACAACAGTTTGAAACGTTTAACGATTATAAGGCGGTTCTGACGCCGCAACCCAACAGCCGTTTCGATTCGACCAATGCAGCAAAGAGGCTCGAAAATCTTTATGGTGTGAAAACACTGGACGCCTTTGCCAGTTTCAGCCGTGCCGAGATTTCTGCGGCGGGTGCATTGGTGGATTATGTGGAACTGACGCAAAAAGGAAAATTACCGCGTCTTGAAATTCCGCGTCAGGTGGCGGAAGGCGCCGCACTTGAAATTGATGCGGCAACCCGGCGCAATCTGGAACTGACCCTCACGTTAAACGGGCAACGCAAAGGCAGTTTGCTGGATGTGATTGACCGTACCGTTAGTGGGGCGGGGGCACGGCTGTTGTCCAACTGGTTGTCTGCGCCTTTAACAGATGTGAGCGCGATTAATTGTCGACTGGATGGTGTGCAGTTCTTTCATGAAGACAGTATGGTGCGTGATGATATTCGCAGTGCGCTTAAACGTTGTCCGGATATGGAACGTGCCCTTTCGCGCATTACGCTGGGCCGAGGGGGCCCGCGTGATCTGGCGGCTGTACGCGATGGTCTGGCCGCAGGGTTTGAACAGCGTGAAAAACTGTTTGCCCTGACACCGCCTCACGTCTTGAGTGAATGTGCAAATGATCTGGGCAGCCATGGCGAGCTGGTGGACCGACTGGGCCGGGCGTTAGCCGAAGAACTGCCGCTGATGGCACGTGACGGGGATTTCATTGCACAGGGCTATGCCCCGGAACTGGATGAATTGCGCAGCTTGCGTTCTGAAAGCAAACGCCTGATTTCCAATCTTCAGGCCCGCTATGCCGAGGCCGTGGATATTCAGAGCTTGAAGGTAAAGCATAATAATGTGCTGGGCTATTTTGTGGAAGTTACAGCCAAACAGGCCGAACGCATGCCCCCTGACGGGGAATTTATCCATCGCCAGACCATGAAGAACGTCATCCGTTACACAACGGTTGAACTCTCGGAACTGGAAGGCAAGATCAGTTCGGCGGCAGACAGGGCGCTGGCATTGGAAACACGCCTGTTTGAGGAATTAATCGAGCAAATCAAGGAAAATGCCGATGCCATAGCATTGGCCGCCAACGCATTGGCCCGTCTGGATGTACTGGCATCTCTGGCACAGATCGCACTGGAACGTGGCTATAACAGACCTCTTTTAAGTGAGGGATTTGAATTCGATATTCAGGGCGGGCGTCACCCGGTAGTGGAAGCCGCCCTCGAAGCAGCCAATGAAGCGGCCTTTGTTGCCAATGACTGTAATTTGAGTGAAGAACAACGGCTGTGGTTGATCACAGGGCCGAACATGGCAGGTAAATCCACTTTCTTGCGTCAAAATGCCCTGATGGTGATTTTGGCGCAGATGGGCGGATTCGTGCCAGCGAAAAGTGCGCATATCGGGGTGGTGGACCGGTTGTTTTCACGGGTTGGTGCAGCGGATGATCTGGCGCGTGGGCGTTCCACTTTTATGGTGGAAATGGTGGAAGCTGCGGCCATTCTGAATCAATCCAGTGAGCGGTCTTTGGTTATTCTGGATGAGATCGGGCGTGGGACGGCAACCTTTGACGGCCTGTCCATTGCCTGGGCGGTGGTGGAACATCTTCATGAAATGAATGCATGTCGCGCACTTTTTGCCACCCATTATCATGAACTGACCGCACTGACGTCCAAACTGGAACATCTTTCGTGCCATTCCATGCGGGTGAAGGAATGGAAAGGAGATGTGATCTTCCTGCATGAAGTCGGGGCCGGTGCAGCGGATCGTTCTTACGGGATTCATGTGGCCCGTCTGGCAGGCTTGCCCAAAGCGGTTATTAAACGGGCCGAGCAGGTACTGGAAACGCTGGAGAAAGGGGAACAAAGCAGTGCAGTTACTAAGCTTGCCGATGATCTTCCCTTGTTTGCTGCATTGGCAGCAGAGCCGGAACCCGTGACCGTTCAGGCGGGTCCTAGTGAGGTGGAGCAGGCACTGGATGATATCCAGCCGGATGACCTGAGCCCGCGTGATGCACTTGATATCCTTTATAAACTTAAAGGGATGAGAAAATAAGACGGCAACGCTTGTAGAATTTAATATTTTGCGTAAAATATAAATGGTATTTAAATACCGAATTACTGTTTAATTTCTTGACCCATCTAAAAATCCCTATAAAGTCATGTGCAGAGCTGTCATGAAAGGGATCACGCGATGGAAGCCGTCAAAAAACTGCAAGAGGGCTATAGGGCATTCCTCAATGGGTATTATCAGGAAAATAAAGAAAAGTTTCTTGATCTCTCGGAAAATGGTCAGCGCCCGAAAACCTTGCTGATTTCCTGTTCCGACTCCCGCGTTGACCCCGGCGTGATTCTACAAAGCGAACCCGGTGAGGTTTTTTCAGTCCGTAATGTGGGCAATCTGGTGCCGCCTTATGAAAATGACACCCATCACCACGGGGTCAGTTCCGCACTGGAATATGGGGTGAAGGTGTTGAAGGTCGAAAATATTATGATTATGGGGCATGCCAAATGCGGGGCTATTCAGGCCGCCATTGACACAGAACATAACCCTGAAGCCCTTGCGACAGATTTCGTCCATCACTGGATCGGCATGGTGCATCATGTTTTTGACCACCCCTGTTGTTGTGCGGACTCGATCAAAAGTGGGAATCGCATTCCGGAAGAGGTGGAACAGGCTTCCATCGTCAATTCCATGAATAACCTGATGGAGTTTGATTTTATTCGCGAAAGCGTAGAAGCCAAACGGCTTAAACTCTATGGTTTGCATTTCGATATCGAAAGCGGAACCTTGAAATCATTTGATCGCAAAACAGGCCGGTTTGACCTGCTTTAGCTTGACCTTTGGGGCTGTTCGTCTTATGTCCTGTTCAACTGAAACGATATTGGACAAGAGGACCGGGTTGTGGCCCTGTTAGAGATTATTACCGCACCGGATCCGGTTTTGAAAAAAAAGGCAAAGCCGGTTGAAGAGGTCACGGATGAAATCCGCACCCTTCTGGATGATATGCTGGAAACCATGTATGACGCGCCGGGCATTGGCCTTGCGGCACCGCAGGCTGGTGTGCTTAAACGTGTGATTGTTGTGGATGTTTCCGGTGAAGATGATGAACCGGCCCCTTTCAGAATGGTTAACCCGGAAGTCACCTGGGCTTCTGAAGAACTGGCTTCCTACGAAGAAGGCTGTCTGTCTGTGCCGCAAAGTTACAGCGAAGTGGAACGTCCGGCGCAGGTCAAGATCTCCTATTTGAATGAAAAAGGTGAGGCTTGTGAACTGGAAGCAGATGGTTTGCTGGCAACCTGCGTACAACATGAAATTGATCATTTGGATGGGACGTTGTTCATTGACCATATTTCACGCATCAAGCGTTCCATAATTATGCGCAAACTGCAAAAACTTAAAAAAACCGGTTAATTCCTCTTTCCAATTTAAAAGTGAAAATTATGAGCGACGCCCCCATCTTAAAAGCGGAAAAACCCTTGCGCCTTGTTTTTATGGGGACGCCTGATTTTAGCGTATCCATTCTGGCAGCCTTGATTGACGCTGGTCATGAAGTGGTGTGCGTGTATTCCCAGCCGCCGCGCAAAAGTGGCCGTGGCCAGAAGGTGCAGCTAACGCCGGTTCATGCTTTTGCTGAAGAAAATGGGATTGAGGTACGAACACCTCTGAGCTTGAAGGGACAGGACGAACAGGAAGCTTTTGCAGCCTTGCAAGCAGATTGCGCCATTGTGGCTGCTTACGGTCTGCTTCTGCCAAAAGCCGTACTGGAGGCACCGAAATATGGTTGTTTGAACGCGCATGCTTCCATTTTGCCGCGTTGGCGCGGGGCCGCGCCCATTCAGCGCGCGATTGAAGCCGGTGATGAAGTCTCCGGTGTAACCATCATGCAGATGGATGAAGGCCTGGATACCGGCGATATGTTGCTGGTTCAGCCGGTGGGGATTTTGCCTGAAACAACCGGGGAAAGCCTGCATGATGAACTGTCGATGGAAAGTGCAAAACTGGTTCTGGAAGCCTTGCGTGCAGTTGCAGGCGGTTTTGTGAAGCCACACAAGCAACCCGAAGAAGGGGTTACTTACGCTAAAAAACTGGAAAAAGAGGAAAGCCGGATTGACTGGTCCCAGCCCGCTGTTCAGATTGAGCGCAAGATCAGAGCCTTCACCCCGTGGCCCGGTACGTGGTTTGCCTGTGGCAAAGACCGCATCAAGATTATTGATGCCGAAGTGGTGGAGATAAACGGCGAAGCCGGGCACCGCCTTGAGGAAGACGGGCTGGTAATTGCCTGCGCTGAAGGGGCCTTGCGCCTGAAAAAGGTTCAGCGCAGCGGCAAAGGCGCAACGGATGCTCAAAGTTTCTTGCGCGGTTTTGATGTTCCCTTTGCTCAGGCACTGGCCTGAAAAATCAAACAGAAACGCTTTAATCGTTAAGGACAGCGCCCATGGGTTGGGCCTGTTCCAGATCGCGCATGCGGTTGATGCCCTGTTTCATTTCAGACATGATAAATTCTGAACGGCGTACCGGCCCGCCAAGGTCCGGGTCCGGGAATAGGCGTTTCCAGTGAATCATTTTCACTGTCAGGCCGCATAAAATACCGCCGATGACCGTGTGGTAGCTTTCAATCATGCCTTTGACCTGACGGAAACGTTCTGCGTTCAGGTTTGTCCACATGGTTTTGGACGCTTTATTGAATGTTTCAAAGCGCCCGGAAATAGAAGCACAGGTTCCATTGATGGTATTTTCCACCATGGTACAGGTTTTCATCAAGGCCGGGTCAT
Source organism: Terasakiella sp. (assembly GCA_050297075.1). Taxonomy (GTDB): domain Bacteria; phylum Pseudomonadota; class Alphaproteobacteria; order Rhodospirillales; family Terasakiellaceae; genus Terasakiella. The sequence continues at coordinate 299,616 of JBNKSC010000024.1, read as the reverse complement.
TGCGCAATTGCCAGTTGGAACGAATGCTTTCCATGGAATCGAGGAACTCGTTCACCACCGGCATGATGTTGTCCATGCTTTTGCGATAGTAGGATAGAGACAGGAAGATATCGCCGTAATCCTCAAGGAATTTCGGTACTTCCATCAGGTCAATATCCAGCTTTTGCGCCATTTGTTGCAGTTTTTCACGCGCTTTTTTGACATCGGGGTCTTTAAACAGACTGATCACATCCTGAAAGGATTTGATGCTCACATCATCGGAACCGTATATCTGCATGATCAGCGGCATGGTGAAACTGCGCATGTAACCGGCAAGTTCCGCCTGTTTTTCGTCAGACAGTTTCAAGGACACATCTTCATTAACCGGGATGCCATGTTCGCGCAAGGTTATGCGCAGGGAATAAATATCGTAACTTTGCAGGCAGGCGAGTTTGCGCAAAATAACCAGATCGGGGTGGGTTTTGTCTTCCGGCCAGTCAAATGTTGTGGGCAGGTCTTCCACATCCAGCTGACCGGAGCCTGTTTCACGGTCAGCAAAAATTTCAATAGCACTTTGCAGCTTGACGTTTTTCACCATACGGGCACGTTTGAGCCCCTTGGTTTCCAAAGGCAGGATGGACAGCGGCACGGCAAAGAGGGAATCCATATCCTCCTGAACGCGTGCGCGATCTTCAGCTTCGTAGTCTCTGGTAACTTCTGGTAAGCGGACGCCCTTTTTAGCCACGTGACAGCCTCTAATTATATCGTCAATAATAAGTACTTATGATATTCCTAACATATATTTTCCCAATACACGAAAAAATATCGCAAAATTATATCGAAAACGCTAAAAGACCTCATGCCCAAGTATAAGTTAACCATAGAATATGATGGAACGGATCTGGTTGGATGGCAGCGTCAGGACAATGGCATGGGCGTTCAACAGGTTCTGGAAGAGGCCTGTGAAGTGTTTGCCGGTCATGCTGTGCGCTTGCATACGGCCGGAAGAACGGATGCCGGTGTGCATGCGCTGGGCATGGTTGCCCATTTTGAAATGGACAAGAATATTGAGCCGCGCAAGGTTCTGCTGGCGATTAATCATCACAGCAAACCCTATCGTATCTCGGTGGTGGACTGTGCCTATGGCGGGGAAGATTTTCACGCCCGGTTCAGCTGTGTGGAACGCAGCTACCTTTACCGTATTCTGTGCAGAAGAGGACGCCCGGCACTGGATCAAAAACGTGTCTGGTGGGTGCAACAGAATCTGGATGCCCAAGCCATGCATGAAGCCGCGCAGGTTTTGATCGGGCATCATGATTTTTCAACCTTTCGGGCCGCCCATTGTCAGGCCAACAGCCCCATGCGCACGCTGGATGAAATCAGCGTGGAACAGGTGGGGGAAGAAATTCATGTGCGCTGTCGGGCGAAGTCTTTTTTGCATCATCAGGTGCGCAATATTGTCGGCAGTTTGTTTCTGGTGGGGCGCGGCAAATGGAAAGCCGATGACCTGAAGGCCGCTTTGGAGGCTAAAGATAGAACCAAAGGCGGACAGACGGCACCGCCAGAGGGACTTTATTTTGTAGAGGCGAAATATTGAGCCACTTTATTGAACTGGATGATCAAAAATTTCCCGTTCAGTTGCGCTGGAACAGGCAGGCCAAGCGCTTGATCTTGCGCCTTAACCCAAAAGCAGACGGGGTGGTGGTCACATTACCCCAGGGGGTTGATGCCGATGAAGGGTTGGAAATGGCCAAACGCCACAAGGTCTGGATTGCCAATCAATTGATGAAGCAGGTGCCTGCCAAAAGGTTTACCCCCGGTGAGACCATTATATTGCGCGGTTGCCCCCATGTGTTGGAACATCGCCCCAGCGCGCGTGGCACGGTCTGGTGTGAAGGCAATGTGATTGTGGTGGCAGGACGTGAGGACTTTTTTGTCCGCCGCTTGACGGATTGGCTCAAAAAACAGGCCAAGGAAGACCTGAATGGACAGGTGCATGATATGGCTGCGCAATTGGGGAAAAGCGTTAAACGGGTGAGTGTACGCGATACGGTATCACGCTGGGGCTCCTGTAGTTCCGCCGGGCATTTGTCCTTTAACTGGCGCCTAATCTTTGCCCCGCCGCATATTCTGGAATATGTGGCAGCCCATGAGGTTTCCCACCTCAGGCATATGGATCACAGCCCGGCTTTTTGGGGCACGGTGGCAAGCTTTGGGGTGGATGCAAAGGCAGCGCGTGCCTGGCTTAAAAAACACGGCACAGCCTTGCAAAAGACGGGTTAAAGCAGGCGTGCGAAGGCTGGATTATCGGTTTACGCCCTTTAGGGATCATGATATATGACCGACAAATTTACTGAGATATAGGTTTCACCCATGAATGAATATAGCGTTGCCAGCCCCTGTACGGGGGTGTGTCAGCTTGATCGAGACAAAGTCTGCATCGGCTGTTATCGCACAGGCAAGGAAATTGCCGCATGGAGAGCGAGTAACGATCGCGAACGCCGTGCCATTCTGGAACGTGCTGAAACCCGAAAAAAGGATGCCCGCTGATGACCATGCCCGATTTGCCGAAAATCACCCGTCCGGAACGTTCCGAGCTGCTGATGCCTGCGGGGTCTTTGACCAAGTTGAAAACCGCTATTCTTTATGGGGCTGATGCGGTATATGCCGGTACACCCGATTTGTCCTTGCGCACACAGTCTTCCTTTACGCTGGAAGAACTGGTTGAAGGGGTGAAGTTTGTTCATGAACATGGCAAGCGCATCTATTTGACCCTGAACCTGTTTACCCATAACAGCGACATTGAAAAGCTACCAAGTTTCATTGATACCATTCGTAAAGTGAAGCCTGATGGGGTTATCATTGCTGACCCGGGGGTGTTTCAGTTTGTGCGCCAGCACGCCCCGGAACTGGAAGCTCATGTCTCTACACAGGCCAACGTCTGTTCCTGGTTGACCGTTGATTTCTGGAAAAATCAGGGCGCGTCTCTGGTGGTGTTGGCGCGTGAAACCAGTTTTGAAGAATTGTCTGAAATTCGTGAGAAACAGCCGGAAATCAAACTGGAAGCTTTTGTTCAGGGTTCCATGTGCATGACCTATTCCGGGCGTTGCCTGCTGTCCAACTTTATGGCGGAACGCGGGGCCAATCAGGGCAATTGTGCCCATAACTGCCGCTGGAAATATAAACTGCACCTGAAATTGAAAGACGGCACCGACAAGGCGATTGAAATTACCGATCAAAATGCCGACCTGTTTGAATTCATGATGGAAGAACAGTTCCGCCCCGGTGAGTTTTTCCCTATTGAGGAAGACAATTTCGGCTCCTATATTCTGAACTCCAAAGACCTCTGTCTTATGCCGGTATTGCCGGAATATCTCAAGCTTGGGGTGGACAGTCTCAAGGTGGAAGGGCGTAACAAGTCGGAATATTACGCTGCCATTACCGCGCGTGCCTATCGTCTGGCCATTGATAACTGGTACAAAGACCCTGAAAACTGGGACCCGGACCCTTATTTGCGTGAACTTTATACCTTGCAAAACCGCGGCTTCACCATGGGCTTTCATGAAGGCCGTTTGACGGGTGTAGCCCATAACTATGACCGTACCAAACCGGTGGGCGGTTGGCAGTTCGGCGGGGTTGTGCGCGAATGGGATGGCGATGACATGATCCTTGAAATCCGCAACTTCATGCTGCCGGGCGATGTGGTGGAGTTTTTGCCACCTCATGAGCTGGAACCTATCCGCTTGCGCGTCTATGACTTCATTGATGCGAAAACCGGCGAGCAGACGGAAAAAGTCAGCCCCGGTCAGGGCAAGGCCATTCGCCTGTCGGTTGAATTATTTGACCAAGAAAACCCGGAAGACCTCAAGCGCCGCATTCCGGCGCTGACGGTGGCCCGGCGCGAAACCCCCATGAGTGAGGAAGAACGCGTCAGCCGTTTGGCGGAAATCCGCGCGCAGGAATTGGAACGTGGTTTGATTACGGAAGAAGAATACCGTGCGATCATGGATGATCCGGAACTTCTGGGTAAACGCATTTCCATGAAATCCAATGTCGGCCACCGCAAACCCAAGCAGGGGCTGGATGGATGCTGTGGCAAGGGCTGTAACGGGTGCTTGATGTTCTGGCAGGACGAAAAATACGCCAAGGCCCGCGAGAAGATGAAACAGAAAAAAATCGGCGAAATGCTGTAAGATGCAACAGGCTCAAACCTCTTTCGATATTCAGACGCAAGGGCAGGGACTTTACGAGTTTACCCGTGAGATATGCGATTGGGTGGATGAAAGCGGGATTGAAACGGGGCTTCTGACATTATTTTGTCGTCATACCAGTGCCAGCCTGAGCATTCAGGAAAATGCCGACCCGGATGTCCGGCTGGACCTGAAGGAATTTTTCGACCGACTGGTGCCTGAAAACATGGGCTGGTTACGCCATACCATGGAAGGGGCGGATGACATGCCTGCCCATATCAAAACGGCCTTGACGGATGTATCGCTTACTATTCCGGTCGCAAGCGGACGCCCTGTATTGGGGACATGGCAAGGGGTTTATCTTTTTGAACACCGCCGTAGCGCCCATCGCCGCAGTGTGGTTGCCCATCTGATCGGGCAATGAAAAAACGTAAGTTCCTGTGCAGACAGGAACCTGTCTCCAAAAGGCCCCTGTCTACACTGGGGCTCAGGTGCTGTGTTGTTTAGTGCGCATTCCAGTAGCTTTCCGGAATCATACGGTTATTGACCCGGCGGCGCAAGGCATCTGCCCAGGCATCACCTTTTTGCTGGCGGAGCTGTTGTTGCAGCCTTTGGGCCTGACTATCTTTTTTTTGAACGGCCAGTTCCAGCCATGCAAAGGCCTGTTCGAGGTCGAAATGGACGCCTTCACCTTTATAATAAAGGCTCCCAAGTTCACGCATGGCTTCGGCCTTGCCTTTGATCGCCGCTTTTTTAAACCATTGCGCAGCTTGCGCCGTCTCTTTGCGAGACGTGTAGATTTTGGCCACTTTCAACATGGCCTCGCTGGAATTGTTACGGGCGGCTTTTTTGTTCCAAATTAGAGCCTGTTCAAGGTTTTGAGGGACGCCCTGACCTTCCAGATACATTTCGGCGACCTTGAGCATGCCCCTGATATAGCCCTGATTGGCAGCGCGTTCGAACCATTCAAAAGCGGTCATATAGTCAGGGGCAACTTTTTTACCTTGCGAAAACAAAAGGCCGAGCTTGTAGGCTGAAACCCTGTCTCCATTGATGGCTTTGGCTTCAAGGCGTTCTGCAAGTGCGCGGGCATCTTCGGCGTAAGCCGGTGTGTTAAACAGCAGGCAGGCGAGTAAAAGAAAGCGGACCAGATTGAGCATTGAAAAACCCCTTCCCCAAAGAATATCTTGCACATGCCCAATCTAGTCCGCCCGGACTTATGAATTCAACCCCGTATCTTACCGGGAGAGATCAACAACCACACGTCCGCGGACGTGTCCTTGGATGATGTCTTTACCCAATTTGGGTAAATCTGCCAGCCCGGCATCGGTTGTCATGGCTTCCAGTTTTGCAATAGGCAGGTCTTTTTCAATGCGTTGCCAGGCAATCAGGCGGCGTTCTTTCGGGCACATGACGGAATCGATACCCAACAGGTTGACCCCGCGCAGCAGGAAGGGAATGACAGTGGCATCCAGCTTGTTACCGCCTGCCAGACCAATGGCAGCTACACTGGCACCATATTGCATCTGGGCCAAGGCACGTGACAAAGTGGTGCCACCCACCGCATCAATGCAACCGGCCCAGCGTTCCTTTTCCAACGGGCGCTTGTTCGGTTCTGCCAGTTCTGCACGATCAAGAATGTTTTTAACCCCCATCTCTTTCAGATACTCATGGGTTTCAACACGTCCGGTTGACCCTGCCACATCATACCCCAGATTGGCGAGAATAGCGGCGCCAACGGAGCCCACGCCACCTGCGGCACCGGTAATCAGAACTTCCCCTTTTTCAGGTGTCAGCCCATGGTCTTCAAGGGCCATGACGCCCAACATGGCGGTAAAGCCTGCGGTGCCGACAGCCATAGCCTGACGGGTGCTTAACCCTGTGGGCAGCGGCACCAGCCAGTCGCCATTGACGCGCGCTTTTTCGCTATAGCCGCCCCAGTGGATTTCACCTACGCGCCAGCCGGTCAGCACTACCGCGTCACCTTCTTTAAACGCTGCATGGTTGCTGCTTTCCACGGTACCTGCGAAGTCGATGCCGCCGACATGGGGATAATCGCGCACCAGCCCGCCAAGGCCGTTGAGGACCAGCCCGTCTTTGTAATTCAATGTGGAATATTCCACACGTACGACCACATCGCCTTCGGGCAATTGTGAATCGTCCAGTTCTTCAATATTGGCTGTAACCTGATCATCCTGTTGAGAAAGAACGAGAGCTTTGAACATGGTGATATCCTCTGAAAAATGGGAAGGGGAGCCATAGGGTAGGCTTATTTTACTATTTGTCAAACAAATTAACAAATGGCAGAATTCAGTTGCACATATCCCCCCTATGGGCCATGTTGGTGTGGCTGTTGTAAAATGAAAGAACATCATCAAAATGGGCTTGAAATACGAACCACTGGTCACGGAAAGTCTGGCTAAACAGATTGCAGAAACTATCCGTCAGGCCATTGTCTGCGGTGATTTAAAGGTGGATGAACGTTTACCCACAGAACCGGAGCTGGCAGATCGTTTCGGTGTATCACGCCCAACCATTCGTGAAGCCCTTAAACGACTGGCTGCACAAAATTTGATTCGTTCCAGACGTGGCCCGGCCGGTGGTACTTTTGTCAACCGGCCCGACAGTCTGGAAGCCAAGGATAGCTTGGTGAATATGACGTCTCTTTTGACCTCCATGGGCGAATTCAACCTGTCCGATGTTGCCGAGGCTCGCCGGGAACTGGAGCTGGTTTGTGTGCGCCTAGCTGCAACACGTAGGGAACAGAGCCATTTGAACGCGATGTTGTTTGAAGTGTCCATGCAAAAAACTGTTGGTTTGAGCGATCAGGATTTTTGTGCCTCCGATGTGCGTTTCCATCGCGCGATTGTGGATGCAACGGGTAATTCCATGTTGCAGTTTTCCATGGCAACAGTCATTGAGGCCATGCAACCCATCGTGAACTTGATCGTGTCGCGCTTTTGGGATAAGGAAAAAACCGTTCACCAACATGAACGGATTTTGGCAGCCATTGAAGCCGGTGATGCTGAAGCTGCGGCCACGGCCATTTCCGAACAGATGGATGATTTACAGGAACGCTATGCCAAGGCACAGGCGTTGAGAGAGAAAAAAGACAGAGAGTAAAGAAGAGGGGGCACATATGTCAGTTGTCAGCACCATGAATTCCAAACGTGCGACAGATGAAGTGCGTCATGCCAATGATGAACTTGAATATTTCTACATGGAAGCCAAACGGAACAAAAAACTGGCCGGATGGGCAGCCAAACAGCTGGGGGCGGATAAAAAGGAATACTTCCTTGAATTAATCAGTGCTGATATCACCACGGCAGGGCCGAAGCCGGTGATAGATCGTATGGTGAAGGATTTCAAACAGGCTGATCTGGACATCAAGGAAGAAGATATCTGGTCCAAACTGCGTGATGTTGAACGCGAAGTTTTGCATGACATGATGCAGGAAAAAGAAAAGCGCTGTCTGGAAGAGGTGAAAGCCAAGGCCAAGAAGAAAGAAAAAAAGAAAGAGAAAGACAAGAAAAAGGACAAAAAGAAGAAAAAGAAATAATCATCTTTTGGCGCATTCCCGGCTGGTATCTCAGAGCCGAGGCTGCTAACTTTACGCCTGCTTGTTTGTCCATTTTAAAATGAATTGCCCTGTGTGATGACTGACTCTGAAGATAACGGTGCCTACCGCGTTCTGGCGCGAAAATACCGCCCGACCACCTTTAAAGAACTCATCGGTCAGGATGCCATGGTGCGCACCCTGTCCAATGCCATTGAATCAGGGCGTCTGGCACAGGCTTTTATGCTGACCGGGGTGCGCGGGGTTGGCAAAACCTCCACCGCGCGTTTGATTGCGCGGGCACTCAATTGCATTGGTGAAGACGGACAGGGTGGGGAAACCATCACGCCTTGCGGGGTCTGTGAACAATGTCAGGCCATCGCGCAGGACCGCCATGTGGATGTGATTGAAATGGATGCCGCGTCACGTACCGGGGTGGACGATATCCGTGAAGTGATTGAATCGGTGCGTTACCGCCCGACATCGGCACGCTATAAAATCTACATCATCGACGAAGTGCATATGCTGTCCAAAGGGGCGTTCAATGCACTGCTCAAAACATTGGAAGAACCACCGGCCCATGTGAAATTCATCTTTGCGACAACCGAAATTCGCAAAGTACCCGTTACCGTTCTTTCACGCTGTCAGCGTTTTGACCTGCGCCGCATTGATCAGGATTTGCTCTCCAGCCATTTTAAAACAGTGGCTGAGAAAGAAGGGACCGAGATTGAAGACAGTGCGCTGGCCATGGTCGCACGGGCCGCAGACGGTTCTGTGCGTGATGGCTTAAGCCTGCTGGATCAGGCCATTGCCCACGGTCATGGCAAGGTGACGGAAGAACAGGTGCGTGACATGCTCGGTCTGGCGGACCGGGGGCGCACCTTTGACCTGCTGGATGCGGTGATGAAAGGTGACGCCGCCGGGGCATTGGCTCATATGGATGACCTGTATGCCGCCGGTGCCGACCCCAGTGTGGTCTTGCAGGATTTGCTGGAACTGACCCATTGGCTGACGCGGGTAAAAATTGTCCCTGATGCTGCGCAAAATGCCGTTGTCTCGGAAATGGAACGCGTGCGCGGCAAGGAAATGTCGGACAATCTTGCCATGTCCGTACTGGCACGTGCCTATCAGATTTTGATGAAAGGGCTGGGCGAAGTGCGCAATGCACCCCATCCGCAACAGGCCGCTGAAATGGTGATTATCCGTTTATGTTATGTGGCTGACTTGCCCACACCGGAAGAAGCCGTGCGCATGATGCAGAATAACCCCAATCCGGGTGGCGGTGGTGGTGGCTCTCATCCGTCCGGTGGTGGGGCTGGCGCTGGCCAAATGGCACAGGCTGTTGGCGCCCCGATGATGGGGCCGGGGGGATCATCCGGCGGTAATACACCACAGGCTGCCATGCGGGTGGTGAATGGCGGCTTGACGCAGCCACGCATGCAAGTGCAGGCAGATACCGAATTTAAGGCTGATCCGCAAAGTTTTCAGGCTGTGGTCGATCTGGCGGAAGAAAAACGCGATATTATTCTCAAAGCCAACCTGATGAACAATTTGCATCTGGTTTCCTTTGAACCCGGCAAGATCGAGTTTCGCCCCGGTGATTACGCGCCCTCTACATTGGCGGGGGATTTGAAAAAGTTCCTTGATACCCATACGGGGCGCATTTGGGCGGTGAGTGTTTCACGCCACGCGGCTGGTGGGTCTACTTTGGCGCAGGTGCGCGATGAAAAAATCGCCCAACGCAAGCTGGAGGTTGCCAAGCATCCGCTTGTTGCCGATATTCTGGCGGCCTTCCCCGGTAGCGAAATTGATAAAGTGCATGATATTAAACTTGATAGTATGGACGCCGCTATTCAGATTGAAGAAAACCCCGGCGATCCTGACAACACCAGTGGAGATGAATAACCCATGAAGAACATGGCGAAAATGATGCAACAGGCGCAGAAAATGCAAGCCAAGATGCAGGAGTTTCAGGATAGTTTGAATGACCTTGAAATTTACGGAACATCCGGTGGCGGCATGGTGAATGTGGTGATTTCCGGCAAGGCCGATGTCAAAAAGATTGATGTTGATAAAAGCCTTGTTGACCCGGAAGACAAGGAAGTTCTGGAAGACTTGATTGTGGCGGCTTTGGCCGATGCGAAAGCGAAGATGGAAACCGAAGTTAATAAACGTATGTCTGACATTACCGGAGGGCTGCAATTGCCACCGGGCATGCAATTGCCGTTTTAAGGTGTGAGTCCCTGCGTCAGGCAGGGACCTTTTATTCAGGAAAAGGCTCCTGTTTTCACAGGCGCTCACGTAAATAGGTTTGAAATGGCCGCACCGGAAATTGAACAACTGATCCAGCTTTTATCCCGTCTGCCCGGTTTGGGGCCGCGTTCGGCGCGCCGGGCTGCCTTGCATCTGGTCAAAAAGAAAGAAGTTGTTTTGCATCCGTTGATCCATGCTTTGCAGCGGGTGGATGAGGCGGTCAAAACCTGTTCGGTCTGTGGTAATCTGGATGCATCGGACCCGTGCTCGGTTTGCTCTGATCACCGTCGAGAAGAAGGTGTTATCTGCGTGGTGCAGGATGTGGCCGACCTCTGGGCGCTGGAACGTTCCAACAGTTTTCGCGGGCGTTATCACGTTCTGGGCGGCACACTTTCTGCGCTGGACGGGGTGGGGCCGGAAGATTTGCGCATTGACCAACTTGTGCAACGGGTCAGCAATGCTGACATCAAGGAAGTGATCCTTGCCACCAGTGCCACGGTGGATGGGCAAACCACGGCCCATTACATTGCCGATTGTCTGGAAGGCTGCAACGTGGAAATTTCCGGGCTGGCCCATGGCGTGCCGGTAGGCGGGGAACTGGACTATCTGGATGATGGTACTTTGAGTGCCGCCCTTTCAGCACGCCGGAAAATGGAATAAAAATTTCAGGTTTTTAAAAGGCCGCGTTCCGCAAAGACCTCCTTTGCAGCCAGCATGCCATTGATGGCGGCGGGAAAACCGGCATAGACAGCCAGTTGCATGATGGTTTCTACAATTTCCTGTTCTGTGCATCCGACATTCAGGGCGGCATTGAGATGAACTTTTAATTGTACGGTGCAGTTGCCAAGGGCGACCAGGGACGAAATGGTAATGAGTTCGCGCGTTTGCAGGCTCAGGCCTTCGCGCCGATAAATGTCACCAAAAGGAAATTCGATGATGTAACGCGCAAGGTCCGGGGCAATATCAGCCAGACTTTCAATAACCTTTTCTCCGGCTGCGCCGTCAATTTCACATAGTTTTTCCCAGCCTTTGGTGTAACGTTCATTCTGCATCTTGTACCTCTTGTACCTCTTGAATTATCATTGATGATCGATATTCATAAAGTGTACAAGTTAGAGTAAACTCTAAGTCAAGCGCTTTTGTTGTTGAGCATGAATTCCTGATAAAAAGCGATTTTTTCTTTGAGATTTTTCAGATGTGCCTGTTCATCTTTGATGCGTGCGCTTAAAATACCGGCATGGTCTTGCAACAGTTCCATGCGTTCTTTGGCCGTATGCTCACCGGCGGCGCGCAGTTCGGCATATTTTTGAATATTACTCAGAGCCATGCCGGTTTCTTTCAAACGTTTGATAAACCCAACCCAGTGAATATCGGCATCGTTATATTCACGGTGACCATTTTCTTTGTGCCTGACAGGGTGCAGGAGACCGATCTTTTCATAATAACGTAATGTATGAGCGGAAAGGTTGGTGAGTTGTGAAAATTCTTTGATCTTCATTCCTGTTTTCCATTCGGGCGATAGGGCGGCAGGCTCCAGCTGAAAATGATGGCGGGGCCGCGCACAGCCATTGTCGCGCAAGCGCTGATCAACATGGCTGGATTTTGGGCCATGCCGAGTTTGAGCAGGACCAGATAAGTCAGGCTACCGGTGATAGCCGGGATCATGTAAATTTCTTTTTGCAGCAGTAAGGGCACTTCGTTGCAAATGATATCGCGCAAAATGCCGCCGAAGGTGCCGGTCAACATTCCCATAAGAACAATCATGACGGGATGAATGTTGCGTGCCATGGCAACTTCAGTGCCTAAAATGGTGAACAGGGCCAGCCCGAAAGCATCAGCCCAGACCAGCAAGCTGTAACGTTTACCATCTAGACGGTGCACCTGAAAAAAGGCGATGATGGCCACCACGGTACTTATATAAAAATAATTTAGGTCCTTGATCCAGAAAACCGGGGTATTTCCTAAAAGAACATCGCGGATGGTTCCCCCTCCCACAGCCGGTGCCATGGCAATGACGATGAAACCGAAAATATCCAACCCCTGACGGGCGGCAGCCATGGCACCGGAAAGCGCGAAAACAGCCGTGCCTAGCATGGTCAGTAGATAAACGGGGTCGTTAAGCATGCCGGTTTTCCTCATCCCAAATGGCGCGTAAGCCTTCCTGATAGCCGGGGTGAATGAAATGGTAGCCCAGCTCTTCTTTCACCCGGTTATTGTCCACACGTTTATTGTCCTGCCAGAAGGTCAGGGCCATGGGGGACATGGTTTTGGCAACCTCTTCAAAAGGTTTGGCTTCAGGTGGGGCCATATCCATCAGGCGGCAGGCTTCGCGCAAAATGACAAGGGGTTCGCAAGGTTCATCATCACAGACATTATAGGCCTGCCCCGGGTGGGGGGTGGCAATGGATGCCCAGAGGACACCGGCAATATCATCAATATGAATGCGTGAAAAGACATGACCGGGCTTGTCAATCGCGCGGGCGCGCCCCTGCCTGATCTGGTCAAAGATATTGCGCCCGGGGCCATAGATTCCGGCAAGGCGAAAGATATGGATGGGCAGACCACTGTTGAGCCAGTTATCTTCAGCCTGTTTGCGCGCTTGTGAGCGTTGGCTTCCGGGGTGGCGCGGGCTGCCTTCATGGACCATGGCACCATCGCTATTTCCATAAACCCCGGTGGTGGACAGATAGCCCATCCATTCAAGGTGCGGCAGTGCCTTGAGGTCTTGCAGGTGATGGGTAAAGACACAATCCCCCTTTTCGGGATGGGGCGGGATGGAATGCAGCACATGGGTGACATTCTGTAATCTGGTCTGAATGTCTTCGATGGGAGCTTCTCCATTAAAGTTCAGCATTTCAACACCTGAAACGGCTTTTCCTTCGCGCGAGGTTGCCATGACGTGCCAGCCTTTTTCCAACGCCTGTTTGGAAAAATGACTGGCGCAATAACCAAGACCAAAGATAAAGAGTGTTTTCATGTATCAAAATCGCTAAAAAGAGAGAAACCCATTCCAACAATGATAGGGGATTTCAGGTGAAACGTCAGGGCTTTCTGAGCTGTTCTGTTTTTTTTCTGGCACTGTGCGGGGCGGCACAGGCGCAAACCATCAATCATGCCCAGCAATATCAGGCCTGCATGAAACTGGTGCATCAGGCACCGGAAGCTGCTTTCGATAGTGGCCTGACGTGGAAAAGTCTGGGGGGCGGTGAAGCGGCAGAACATTGCATTGCCACGGCTTTGATCGGCATGAAACGCTATAAAACCGGGGCGCAACGTTTGGAAAAACTGGCTGACGAGTCGCGCAGACCCAAGGAATTCAAAGCGCAAATTCTGGCGCAGGCTGCGCAAGGCTGGTTTCTGGCAGAAGAAGTTGAACGTGCCCGGGCCGTTCTGACCACCGCTATTTCATTAGCGCCGGATAATGGAGAACTGTATGTAGACCGCGCAGAGGTGCGTGCCAGCCGCCAGCATTATCGCGATGCAATGGATGATCTCAACCGGGCCATTGCACTGGATTCTAAAAATGTTGAAGCTTATGTTTTTCGCGGCTCGATCAATCGTCTGACTGAGGCATTCGAGGCTGCATGGGAAGATATCAATCATGCCCTTGATCTGGATGGGCAAAACCCCGAAGCGCTGCTTGAACGCGGTATGCTTTATCGTATAGAGGGAGTCGATGATCTGGCCCGACAGGACTGGATGACGGTTCTGGAGGTGGACCCCAACAGTGAAGTGGCGGAAACCGCCCGGTTGAATCTTGAAAAAATGGATGTCAAGAAATAAGCCGGGTCCCCCCCAGAACCCGGCTTATAAATTCGAAAGAGACAGCCTCTATCGAATTATGACGCAGCGCGAATACGCACCACGACGTCAACACTTTGTACCTCAGCACCTGGCGGCGGGGTCGGAACCCCGATCACTTTCATTTCATTTTCCGGTACATCAATCAGCATACCTGTACTTTCGTTGAAGAAGTGATGGTGGGCGCTGGTGTTGGTATCGAAATAGGAACGCCCGGCATCAACCACAATCTCACGCAGCAGACCGGCTTCGGTAAATTGGTGTAATGTGTTGTACACAGTTGCCAGAGAAACACGAATGTTGCCTGCCATGGCTTCGCTGTGAAGTTGTTCGGCTGTGATATGACGATCGCATTCGTCAAACAGTAATTTGGCCAGAGCCAGACGTTGGCGTGTCGGGCGCAAACCGGCATCGCGTAAACGATCAAGGGCGTGGCTGAAAGGGCGTACTTTTTCCATTGTCTTCACCTAGTTTCGCTTTGTGTGTCGCGGCATTCTAAATAAACAAACTCAGTTTTAAATTAGAATGTTTAAACATTGCGATGAATATGTCAGAAAGCTAAAGGACATAAATTGACGCGCGTCAATTTATTGCGATTTTTCCTAATTTCCTGTCAAAATTTGCTCAACAAGCTGCTTCACACTGGGGAATTCACCCTGACGGCCTGCCTGAAAAAGCGGGTCATCGGCAAATTTAAAGGCGTTATGGCCGGCAAAGGCCAGGTTATCATCCACGGAACCGCCATGGGCGATATCCTGCAAGGTTTTCTGAATACAGAAAGAACGCGGATCAGCCATGCGCCCGGTGGTATTTTCTTCGTTGTCCGCCCAGTTGGAGAAGTTGCAGGCAGACAGACAGCCCATACAACCAGCCTGATCATCCAGAATTTGGCGGGCACGTTCTGGGGTAACAAAAATCATGGTGTCATCCGGGGTGCGCATCCCTTCGGTGTAGCCCGCAGCAATCCAGCCTTCGACATCACCCTGCTTGTCAGCCGGGACGTAAATGGAACGCCCACGTGCACCGACTTTGACTTCGCCGCTGAGTTCGTCAGTGGGTTTGCGTGCAAAGGAAACCTGACGTGCTGCGCGCTCACCCAGTTCTTTTAAAAAGTCGTTATTCAGCTGGGATGAATAAAAGCCGGTCGGGCTGTAGCGGTTGAGGGAAATATCACCCTCTTTGAGATTGAGAAGGCGCGCTTTCCATTTGTCCGGAATGGGGCTTTCCTGTGTTAGTAGAGGGCGTGAACCGAACTGGAACGCAACAGGGCCGATTTCAGGGTTGTCCAGCCAGTTTTCCCAGTCGCGCAGGTACCACACGCCACCGGCCATAATAACCGGCACATCATTGAGACCGACGGAATTCATGAATTTGCGGATCTCGGCAACACGCGGATACGGGTCTTGCGGTTCATCATGGCGCTCGGCATTGGACAGGCCGTTGTGACCGCCGGCTTTCCAGGGGTCTTCATAAACCACACCGCCAAGGAGGTCTGCATTTTTGCTATAAGAGCGTTTCCACAGGGCACGAAATGCGCGCATGGAGGAAACGATGGGGTAATAATAGACGTTATATTGTGCGGCTAGTTCTGCCATTTTATAGGGCATGCCTGCACCGCAGGTAATGCCGTGAATCAGGCCCTTTGCCCCTTCAAGGACGCCATGAATGACACGTTCGGTGCCACCGGCTTCCCACAGGGTGTTCATGTGCAGGCGGCCCTCACCATTTGAAATTTCATGGGCGATACGTGCCTGTGCAATGCCGCCTTCAATGGCGTAGGCGATCAGCTCTTCGAAACGTTCTTTACGGGTTTTACTGTGATAAACCTGCGGAATTGGCGTGCCATCTTCATGATAGGAATCTGCATTGACACCTGAAAATGTTCCGACACATCCTGCTGCGGCAAAGGCGCCGGCACTGCGACCATTGGATACGGCTACCCCTTTGCCGCCTTCAATGATCGGATGGACTTCGCGACCGGAAATAATTACAGGTTTGATGGACTTCACGTCTTGTCTCCAGCTTTGATTGGCAAGGAATGGAAGCTTGCCGTCAGATGTATGCCGCAATGGGTGTCACAAATTTTTAAACACGCATAATTTTGCGCCGGACACTATATGAAAAAGGCATCCTTTACCAGCCTCAAATGCGCCTGTTGGGTCAGTTTTTCAACCCTTTGAACAGAAATGTCGCAGGCGAAAGGGGTTTTCGTCTTTTTTGGAACCTGTACATTTCAATTGTTCTGCCTATAAACTATTGTAACAAACATTAAAAAGGGGTGTCTGGATGACTGGGCAGGAATGGACAAAAGAAGAAGATTACCCGTATTGGACAGATGAGATTATTCGCTTTGCCGATCTTGACCGGGTGGGCCATGTTAACAATGCTGCCTTTGTGACCTATTCGGAAAGTGGCCGGGTGGCCTTTCTTGAAGATTTAATGCCGGGCTCGACCGGTGGTCACGGAACGGGTTGGGTGATTGCCAAGCTCACAGTCAATTATCTGGCGGCCGCCTATTATCCCGGCCATGTGCGCATTGGGGGCGTGGTCAGCCGGATTGGAAATTCCTCTATCGTGCTTAATCAGGGTCTGTTTTGTAACGGTAAATGTTTCAGCACCATTGAGAATGTTTTGGTCTGGGCCGATACGAAAAACGAACGCTCGCTTGCCTTGCCACAAGAGGTGAAGGAAAAACTGCAACAATATGTGCGTTAAATAAGATTTTGTTTTTACTTATTTTTTGCGCAGCAAATTTCCCAGCCCTTGCAGCAATTGTTGTTCGACGGAAGGGGCGGGCGACTGGGTGTTTGTGGTGTTGCTGCTGCCCGGCGGCGGGGGCGGCGGGGCGAGTGTCCCGTCAGTGGAGCCACCTGTTTGTTGAGGCTGTTCTTGTGCCGGGGCTTCGGTTTGAATGCCACCAGCACCCAGCAGACCGCGAAGCAGGGTGCCAACGCCTTTTTTCTCCAGTTTCTCAGGCAGAGGGATAATCAGACCGCCGCCACTGGAAATGCCACCGGTATCCAGTTTGACATTGGGGGCATCCAGACTGCCTGTAACGGCAAAGGGATAACTTGATTTCATTTTGGTTTTTTGTGCCAGAAGGCCAAGCAAGGCGTTTTGTTTCATATCCAGTTGACCCGAGATATCGGCACTCCATGCCGCGATGTCCACATTGCCTTTTGCCGTTCCACTGGCAATGGGCGAAACAAGGCTGGTGCTGTCCAGATTGGCGACCCCGTTTGTGATGGTGGAGGTCAGGCTGATATCGGCCAATCCTTTGGCCGGGTCGCTACCGGAAAGGACGGCAAGAAAGTTCAGGACATCCAGGGCTGATGCTTTGTTGCCTTTTTTGTTGATCGCGACTTTTTGCATGGATAGACGGGTATTGCCGTTAAGCTGGCGAACCATGTCATACTGGCTGTTGCCCTTGGTGTTTATTTCGCCGCGCAGATCAATGGTTCCTGTCGCCCCAATACCTTTTTTCCCCTGCGCCAGCAAAGGGGCAAGTTGTAATGCGTTGGCGCTTAGCGTTGCATTGAGTGTTGGTGTTTGCGCAGCATTGAGGACACCATTGATGTTTGCCTGTCCGCCAAACATATTGGCAGAGAGTTGCGTGATGTTCAGTTGTGCATTTTTCAAATCGGCCTGAGCAATAACATTGTCATAGGCTGCCTTGTTGTACGTGAGCCGATTGGCTTTAAAACGCACTGTGCCATCCATATTTTGCAAGGCGCTGAGGTCTATTTTTTCACGGGACCATTTTTCTGATCCCGAAACGGAAGCACCTGTGTTTGACTTGGCTGAAGACCTGTTGTTGTTTGCCGCTTTTTTTGAAGATGTTTGTGTGTTTGTTGTGTTATTGGGCATCAACGGGTCAAGGGCCAACTGGGACACTTCCATTTCTGCATTGAGAACAGGACGTGCAGCCTGTTGATAGGTCGCCTGTGCCTTGATTGCGCTGTTACCGAGATGACCGGAAACATTGTTCAGACTGACCTTGTTCATGGAAAAAGCGATATCCCCGGCCAAATCCAGTGCACCGGGGTTGCCCGCAGGCTGGTAGCTCAGGCTCAGGCCACGTGTGATGTTGCGGATATCCTTGAATTGCAGATTGACGCTGGCATCCGCTTTAGGCAGAGGAAGCAGGTCTGTGCTGGCAGAAACAATGATATTGCCGCCAAGTGCATTGGCGTTGATATCCAGATCAGGGGCGAGCAGATTGCCGTTAAGGGTGGCGCTCAGGTCAAGACTGCCGAATTTTTGCCAGTTCAAGCTGTCTGCAAGGCCGGCAAGTGCGGCAGCTTGGGAAAGGTTTTTACCATTGAGGCTGAGATTCAGGTTTTCTGCCTGTATGCCTTTGTCATTTTTTTTCAATGCCCCTTTTGCGCCAACCTGAACACCGGCCAGATTGCCGATGGAAGCCTGTTTGATCATCAGGTCGCCGTTGTAGATTGTCGCATTCAGTGAAACGTTTTTGATGTCCTGTTTTTGATAGGTGAGGTGTTTAAGGGCCAGATTGAGGTTTGCATCAAAGGTATCGAGGATTTTCAAGGTTTCCAGTACTGCGGGGAGTGTACTTGTCGTCCCTGATGTGTCGGCTGTGGGGGCTGTCCCTGTTTTTTGAGCGGTGCTGGTTTTTAAAGATGGCTTGGTAAGAGCAGATGAGGCGCTTCCCAGATAGGCATCGGCATTGATGCGGTCCACAGTGAGGCTGGTCCCGAAGGAAGGGCGTGTCCGCAAGGCAATGGTACTGGCCCCTTTCAGTGTGGTTGCATCCATTTGGACGAGCGTGTCAAACAGGCGGATTTCTTTTGGCGTTGCAGCGATCTGGCTGTTAAAGCTGAGCTGTTGCAAACGTTCAGCCGGAACGCTGGAAGCATCTATGTCAAGCCAGTCAAGAAGGCCGCGCAAATGGGCGAAATTGACTTCAAGGGAGCCGTCAAACTGCAAGTTTTTGTTCCGCTCACCGGCAACCCCGATCAAGGCGGCTTCACCGGCACCGGGCAGAAGGGCTGAAAGGCGTTCCAATGCCACTTCCCCTTTTTCAAGGGAGGCTTGTAATTTGACTTGGCGTATGGCGCTTCCTTTGAGCAGGAGAGCATCAATATTAACCGACATATTGGCGTTGATATCGCTGGGCAGCGCATGGAGGCCTGTTGCCTGTACTGTGGAAGCCGTTTTCTGGGGGCTTGTGTTCTCCTGTCCCAGAGAGGCAGAAACTTTTGTACCATTTGGCGAAGCAAGGTTTGTACTGAGCTTGATGACCTGCTGTAAAGGTTGCGGCGCAATGACTTTATAGGGAGGGCTTTTAAGCCAGATGTCGCCATCTATTTTGGTGAAGTTTGCTTTTAGCGTGACATCCTTGAGGGTGTCGTTTGTCTTATACTCAGCCAGTACTGTGGCGTGGTCATCTCCCAATGTCAGGCTGAAACCGTTTTCTCCCAAGGTGATTTCACGGGGACTGTAGGCAATTTCCCCTTCTATAGAAAAAGCGCGGTCCAGTCCGCCGGGCAGGGTTGCGGCCTGTTGAAAGGCACTGAGAAAGCCCGCGAGGCTTTCACCATTGACGGCGACCTTGCCTTTTATTTTCGGTCCGTCAGCAAGATTGATTAATGTTCCGCTTAAGCGCGACAGGGTTTTGCCATGTGCAAAACGCAGTTCTGTGGAAAAGGAAGCGGTGCGGCCGTTCACAATTTGCCCGACAGACCCTTCAAAGCCAATGGGAATGTCACGCAGTTTTAATGTTCCGGCCGCTTCGAAAGGGCCGTTCAAGGCGGCAACAGCAAAGCGTGTGTTTATCTCGCTGATTTCTTCGTGCAGGTTTTCTTTCGGGTTCGTGAAAACGAGGCGACCCTGTTCGATGATAAAATCATCAATCTGAAGGGGGAGGGATTGATCTGTTTTTGCTTGCTGATCTGTGAAAGCCGGATCATTTCTTTGCGCACGTGATGGCATGCTGGTGGCGGGTTGTTGCTGTGCAGACTGAAGTTCCCAGTTTCCCCGGCCATTGGGAAGAATTTCCAGTTGAACTGTTGGTTGGATCATCCGAATCGATTGTATATGAAGCTGTCCCCCCAACAGAGGCAGAAGGGCAACACGGACATCAAGCTGGCGCATGACGACCATATCCGCCGTACTGGCATTGGGGGCATTGGACAGGCGAATGTCACTGACATGCAAAACCGGTGAGGGAAGCAGCGAAAAGGAAATCTGGCCACCGATAATCATATCCCGACCGGTGGCTTGTTTGACCTGTTTGGATATGTCGGCGCGGTAGCCCGACCAATCAATGAACCCCGGGGCTATCAATAGCGTGCCAATCAGAAGAACAAGGATGACAGCAAAACCGATCAGGACTTTTTTCACGTTTGATAACCTTTTGACTGGCTGATACAGGAGGATGACCTATAAGAGAATATTACTTAAATTTTTCTATTATGGATTTGGCTGATGGAAGCAATTATATACGCCTCTTTATGAAGAATGCACCACTATTATCTGTAAATATCCCTTTTGGCGTTTTGCTTTAAGGGTTCATAATCTTTTAGTTGATCTATCCGCTCATGATGCTCATAATTATGTAAATAAAAAAGCTAATAAAACGAGATAACTTCAACGCCGCATTTGGAAAATAAATGACGTCTACCGGGCTACATGGCGAAAGCAAGGGCATTGCTTCTGCAAAAGAGGTCAGTAACAACGCGTTTATGGCGCTGGCCAGTTTGCCGCGTGATGCTGATAAAAACACCTTAATTACGACGATTGATGCGGCCGTTACTTCGGTTGTATCGGACCTTGCCAATCATGAACAAGGTGATATTGACCCGGACTTGCTGGCTAAGGTACAGACATCATTGATATTTCTGGAACAATGCCTGTCGTTTAAAGACAAGGAATTTACCAGTTTTGCGAAAAAGCGGGCCAACGAGTTGCAGGCGGCCTTGGCAAACACAATGCAGCGTGTTGAGGGCAAGAAACAGCAAAAAACGCCTGAAGAGAATCCGCCGGAAGAAATTCATCGCGAAGAGCCATTGGTTCCACAGGCTCCATCGGTTCAAACATCTGCTGAAGAAACTTCGCCTTCTGCACCTGAGAGGGCGGAGCCGAAGGTAGATTCCGCACCACCTACCTTAAAACCGAAAAGCTTTCCTTATGGGCGTGAAGAAGAAATTCTGATTGACTATGCGTTTAAACGTATATGCGCGCGCCTTTATTTTTTGCGCGGTGATGAAGTTATTGCCGAAGGAAACCGGGCGGTTGAAAAAAGCGGGCTGCATGATGATGGCGTGGCGCCGTTTTTCCTGTTGTCGCCGCAGTTCCCGGAAATTCTCAAGCCTGCACTTATTGAACTGATACAGGAAAAACGCGACCTGTTGAGCCGACGTGTGTATATGCATACCCATCGCGAAAACAGTGACGAGGAAATCTTGCGCCTTTATACGGAAGAACGTCATCGCGATATTGACGGCATTATCGGGTTGGCCTTTGATGATTGGTCCGGTGAAATTGCCCGTGCCGGGATTGCCGGTTTGCCTCAGGAAATCAGGGTGATCGGACCGAAGAAAAAGGAAAGCGATGAAGACGGCATTGGCGCAAGTTTGAAAAAAGTATTCTCCTTTGGTGCTAAGGAGAAGAAAACGGATAAGAAAAAAGAAAAAACGCCAGTCAAGGAAACAACGCCGATCCGCATTCACAAGGAATGGGAGAAACTTGAAAACAAAGGTGTTTTTGATCTTTCCCAGCATTTCAGTTTTTCATTGCTGTCCTACGTGCTGCAAATGAGTGAAAAGCAGTTTGAAACGGAATATGAATGTATCAGCCAAATTGTAAACCAGCAGGATACACCGGATGTCGGTCCGGTTATTACCAACCTGTCGCGGCTTTATAAGTTTTACGACAATATTTTCTTTGATTTGGTGATCGTGGTTTTGTTCTATCGCAGGAACAAGTTTGACATCAATATGTTGCAGGCCGCCTGTATGTCGCAAAACTTTGTGATTGACCGCCTGCCGCTGACAATGGATGAATTGCGCCGTCGCCCGATGGAACATGCCAAACATCTGTTGCGTTGTCTGAAAGAAGGCAGGACGCCGGAAGATGTGCGCCAGGCGTTGGTTGATTATTTTTATGTGCATGAAACCATTCATGCTTCCAAGGTCGGTAAACGAATTCAGGCTTCGGAGAATCTGCTGAAACGCCAAGGCGAAAAATTGACGGACGGGGCAAAAAAAATCATTCAGGAAATCGATTTCATTTTGCGTGAGGTGAACAATCTCAAGGCCAAACAGGAAGAAGATGGCGTCTATTTAGGTGAAGAGATTGAAACCGTGATTGAGGAAGGCATCAATACCGCGATTTCCCACATCAAATAAAAGGCTGTGTAAGGCAAGTGCAGGCAAACTGCCTGCCGTTTTGCAGGCGAAATTTTTTACCTGATAAAAAAAGTGGATGAGACACTATAATTAGTTGACATTGGCGGTCATGACACACAATATCTGGGTGTGAGGCGAGTTCATGTAAGGGGGCTTGCAGTGCTGAAAAACACATGAAATGGGCCGTTTTTCCAGCATTCCGTGCCGGTATTTTGGAATATGAATCCGGAGAGAGCGACCGTCTTCTCAAGGTTTTGGGAAAGGCGGTCGATGTACGAATCTACCCCCTTATGGTATGTCGCACATACAAACAA
Organism: Terasakiella sp.; assembly: GCA_050297075.1. Lineage (GTDB taxonomy): Bacteria > Pseudomonadota > Alphaproteobacteria > Rhodospirillales > Terasakiellaceae > Terasakiella. Next base: position 277,151 of record JBNKSC010000024.1, on the reverse strand, counting down.
CAAAGTTTCGCTTTAAAACGGAACTGATCCTATATATACGCTCGGGATAACAAACCAGAATGGAGATCGAAGAGGTCAGCCATCATGTCTGTGGTTTGTCTTTTTCGGCAGTAAAAACAATTGATTTGGAGGCGTAAAGCGTGGAATCAAGTATGCTTGATGTGGTGCAGGTCCAAGGAGGCGCACAGGTTCATGTAGACCACACCCGCGATCAGTATTTGACGGATTTCGGTAAATCCGTTCTGGCAGACCGATATTTGATGCCGGAAGAAAGTTATCAGGATCTGTTTGGTCGGGTTGCTTCGGCATACGGGGATAACGATGCCCATGCTCAGCGCATTTATGACTATATGAGCCGTCTGTGGTTCATGCCGTCCACGCCCATTTTGTCCAATGGTGGCACCACCCGTGGCTTGCCGATTTCCTGCTTTTTGAACGAAGCCAACGATTCTCTGGATGGCATTGTCGGCCTATGGACGGAAAATGTCTGGCTGGCGGCGAAAGGCGGCGGCATTGGCTCTTATTGGGGCAACTTGCGTTCCATCGGGGAAAAAGTCGGTCGTGTGGGCAAAACATCCGGCGTTGTACCGTTTATCCGCGTGATGGATTCCATGACACTGGCGATCTCACAAGGCTCTCTGCGCCGGGGGTCTGCTGCCGTTTATCTGCCGGACCATCACCCGGAACTGGAAGAATTTATCGAACTGCGCCGCCCGACCGGGGGCGACCCAAACCGCAAAACGCCGAACCTGCACCATGGGGTGCTGTTGTCTGACAAGTTCATGCGCGCGGTGGAAAATGATGAAGACTGGAAACTGCTGTCTCCGCATGACGGAACGGTGATGCGCACGGTGAACGCACGTTCCTTGTGGATTCGTATTCTGACAGCACGCATTGAAACTGGCGAGCCCTATATCATCTATTCCGACCATGTGAATACAGCCCTGCCGGAACATCACAAACTGGCGGGTCTGACGGTGAAAACCTCCAACCTTTGTGCCGAAATTACCCTGCCGACCGGGCTTGACCATCATGGTGAACAACGCACGGCCGTGTGCTGCCTGTCTTCACTGAATCTGGCGAATTATGAGGCGTGGAAAGATAACCCGCGTTTTATCGAAGACATTATGCGTTTTCTGGATAACGTACTGGAAGACTTTATCCGGAATGCACCGGATGAAATGGCCCGTGCGAAATATTCCGCCATGCGTGAACGTAGTGTTGGCCTTGGCGTGATGGGTTTCCATTCTTTGTTGCAGAAAAACCGTGTACCGTTTGAATCGGCCTTGGCCAAAGCCTGGAACCGCAATATTTTTGCCCATATCCAGAAAAAGGCTGACGAGGCTTGCGAAGTGCTGGCCGATGAACGCGGCTCCTGCCCAGATGCGGAAGAATATGGCATCAAGGCACGTTTTTCCTGTAAAACCGCCATTGCTCCGACTGCATCTATTTCTATCATTTGCGGCGGTTCCTCACCGGGGATTGAACCGATTGCGGCCAACAGCTATATGCATAAAACACTTTCCGGTTCCTTCAATGTGCGCAACCCCTATCTGGAAGCAGTGTTGGAAGAGCATGATCATAATGATGAAGATACATGGACGTCCATTACGGTGAATGAAGGTTCGGTGCAGCATCTTGATTTTCTGTCTCAGGATGAAAAAGATGTTTTCAAGACGTCTTTCGAACTGGACCAGATCTGGGTGGTGGATCTGGCCGCAGATCGTGCCAAGTTTATTGATCAGGCGCAATCCGTTAACCTGTTCCTGCCTGCAAATGTTCATAAGCGTGATTTGCACCAGCTTCATTATCAGGCATGGAAACGCGGCCTGAAGAGCCTTTATTACTGCCGTTCCAAGTCCATTCAGCGTGCCGAAGTGGTTGCCACCAAGGACCATATGCCCGATACGCTCAAAGCGTTGCTGGAAAAGGTGGAAACACCGGATAATCCGCGTTTGCCCATGGGCGGCGATGAAAATAAATACGAAGAATGTCTGGCCTGCCAGTAATTGAATATTTTTGTCGTGCTGGCGAAAGCCAGCATCCATCTGGGCTCTGGCCTTAAGCCGGAGTGACACGCCTTTTTGGAGAATAAATATGTCCCTGTTAGACGCCAATCCCGTCTATAAGCCCTTTTCCTATCCCTGGTGCTATGAAGCCTGGCTGACCCAGCAGCAGGTGCACTGGCTGCCGGAAGAAGTACCATTGGCTGATGACGTGAAGGACTGGCATAAAAACCTGAGCGAATCCGAACAACATTTGCTCACCCAGATCTTCCGTTTCTTCACGCAAAGCGATATTGAGGTCAACAACTGTTACATGCGCCATTACACACGTGTGTTTCAGCCGACCGAAGTGCAGATGATGCTGGCGGCTTTTTCCAATATGGAAACCATCCATATTGCTGCCTATTCCCATTTGCTTGATACCATCGGTATGCCCGAAGTCGAATATTCCGCTTTTCTTAACTATAAGGAAATGAAGGATAAATACGACTATATGCAACAGTTCGGTGTGGATAGCAAAATTGACATTGCTACCACCTTGGCGGTGTTTGGCGGTTTTACAGAAGGCTTGCAGCTCTTTGCCAGCTTTGCCATTTTGCTCAACTTCCCGCGTTTGAACAAGATGAAGGGCATGGGCCAGATCGTGACATGGTCTGTGCGCGATGAAAGCCTGCATTGTAATTCCATCATCAAGCTTTATCGCACCTTCCTGCATGAAAACCCGGATATCGATGTGGAGGAATTGCACAAGCGTCTGTATGAAGCCTGTGCAACCATCATTGAACATGAAGATGCCTTCATTGACCTTTGCTTTGAAATGGGTGCGGTTGAAGGGCTAACACCGGAAGAAGTGAAACAATATATTCGCTATATCGGGGATCGCCGCCTTGAGCAGTTGGGCATGGAAGCACAATATAATATCGAGAAAAATCCGCTGCCGTGGCTGGATGCCATGTTGAACGCCGTGGAACATGCCAACTTCTTCGAAAACCGCGCCACCGAATATTCCAAGTCCGCCACCCAGGGCTCTTGGGAAGACGCTTTTTCATAAAAAAATCCGGGCGGTTTTGATCATATCCAAAACCGCCCTTTAAAAAACTCTCACGGCTTTTCATAGCATAAAACAGGTGCTAAACCATCTAACCTGCTATTGCTTGTCTCAACAATCTGTGTTTGTTTTATGCCATGATTCATTTAAAAGCTGATATCCGTATCATTAAAACAGTTTATCATTTTGTCTATCGTTATAGCGGTATATGCCTTCTTTCCCTTTTGCCTCTGCTGTGCCTAGATATTGCAAGACAATGGAGTGGAGGTTTTTCGGCTGTTTTTGGTATGCTTTCATTATATGCCAGCCTTGCATTTTCTGTTTTTTGGATTCGCTTTTCTTTTGACCGAAAAAACGCTAACCCATTAAGGGTTTACCTGCAACCGGATAGGGTGTTTTTCAAACTGTTTGTAGCAGGTTTATTTATTGGCTTGGGCTATGTGTTCCTGATTTTTCTTATGTATGGCATTTCCGTTCTTGTGGAAGTCAACGAAGAGAGCAAGGTCTTTCTTCAAATCATGACTTATGGCCTGTTGGCTCTGTTTGTTATGGTTGCTTACATACGGCTTATGCCGGGAACCGCATGTCTGGTTTTACAGGTAAAAAGTCCGATTATCGGCACTTTGGTTGATAGCTGGAAAAATACCAAACCTATCTTCTGGGACCTGTTGATCATCGTTCTTGCAATAGATACACCTGTTTATCTCTTGCAATTGGGGAGTGGGTATCTATTTCGACAGGATAGAGAACAGATGATGTTTTTGTCTCAGCTCGGCATTGGATTGGAGAGCCTTTTGGGAAATTTGACATTGGTGTTTACGTTGGTAGCCAGTGTCCTAATATATAAAATCAGGTTTAAGAAAGCCAAAGTCCAAGAATAACCTTCGCAAATAGACCTAAAACGCCATGTTCATTCGAGCCAGAGCGTTATAGCTTTTCGCTTCCTGATCAATCGAAGTTTTTTGGTTGAGGCGCAAGCTAAGGGAGAGGGGTAAATCTGCGGGGGTCCACGCAAGGCCTGTACCTATGGAATGTCCGTTGGCATCCATATCCGATTGCAGATTGAGCTGAACGGAATCCTGATTTTCAGCCTGAGAATTTCCGATCGGTAAGCTATAGGCCAAAAGCATACTGACGGAATATTCTTCATAATCAGCTCGGCCCAATTGCGACTGTGTTTCAAGGGAGCCACTCAGCCCGTTCTGAGATGTTGCGCGTACACCACCGCCAAGGATGAAGGCGTTGCTGTCCCCATTGGTCGGGTTCATGAAATCATAGACAAAATCACCTTTAACAAAAGGTTCAAGGCGATTGTCTTGCAGGTCAAAGGGATAGGAAACTTCCACACCCGGTTTGATCTGGCGGGTGTTGGCAGATGTCTGGTCGATGGCTGTCTCGTCACTTTCCGTGTAGGCATTAACGGTTTTATTGGTCATCAGAAAACCGAGGTTGGTTTTGAAGGAAAGAGGTGTTTTGGTCAGAGCAGAAAAGTCATAACTTCCCTTCAATGCCGCATACCACATGTTGGAATCTGTTTTGCCTGTAACGCTGTTGTCGTGGCGGTCCAGTTTGATATCCCCACGGGCAAAACCGGCCATGGCAGACAGTTTGAACTGCGCGGTCGGCATGTAGACGGCGTAAGGCGTAAAGGTCCAGCTGTTTTCCTTGTAATGACCGGCGTTATATCCGGTAGAAAGATCGGTCTGTGAGAAACCGATGGACGCACCGCCATAAAATTGTTCGCTAAAACGGTAATCTGCACCCAGATTGTAACCCCAGACATCGCCATGATAACGGGAATCGGTTTCAGTGCTGTTCAGGCTGTTGTCTGCACTGGTGAAGGAGCCGTGCCCCCAGACTGTCAGGGGACGCTCGGCAGGTAATGAGCTGCGCCGGGTTGATGCCTGTGTCGGGTCATCTTGTTCGCTGGCTTCTAAAGTCAGAAGCTCAGAGCTATCGAAGTGAGCCAGCGTTGCTAGTTCGCGCAAACTGGTTCCGCGTGAGGTTTGTTGTTCCCAAAGGTTTGCCCGGGAGGAATTGTGGGCGTTGGCAACAAGATGTTTCAGGAAAGCCGACCGAGGGGCCAGATTGGCACTGCCATTTGTTGTTGGCGTGCCTCTTTCCACACCCGGGGTGGTTCGTCCGGCACCGGCGGGACCGCGAAAGATGCCAACCGGTGAGCCAAGATTGTTCAGGCGTGCCCCGACATTGGTGGTGACAACCTCAGACTGGGATCGTGAAATTGTGGCTTGAACAGACTGCGGCGGTTCAGACGTCTGCGTTGAAAAAGGGGTACAGGTTACGGTGTAAATCGCGCTGGTGGCGGTCCGTGCATCCCAGTAAATGGTATAATTGCCATCGGATGGAAACGTATAGGTTTTCGTCGTGCCGCTGGCATTATTTACAAGGGTTGTGCCAACCTGCAAATGGGCACCTCCTACCAGGTTTAAGGTGACGCTCAGAATATCCCCGGCGGAGAAGGTTTTGATTGATGTTCCATCCAGGCCGACTTTCTGGCCACTTAATGAGCCGCCATTGACAAAATTACAGCCGACACTGGCCCAGCCCGGTGTCGCAATTAAAAGGCTTAGCGCAATGCTTCCCAGTGTTTGTTTCAGTCTTTTATGCGTGATGAAGGCAATCATATGATTTTCATGAAATGGAACTAATGAAATAAACTCTTACTTTATATAAATAAAATTTCTTTTAACAACGCATTGCAAATAAAAGTTTGTTAAAAAATATTACACTTTCTGTCATGTTTAAACCCTTCTATTAGTTTGCCATATGGTATGGATATGTAACGGGTTAGGGCAATGCAGATGAACCACCGCCTCAAACAAACGATGATCATCTTCGCTTTCATGGTGATCTGTTTCACCGGGTTGTTTGACAGGTTATATCAATTTTCCCCCCTGCCTGCGTTTGAGGAAACATCGCAGGCCTATCTGGCGGATGTGCGTGAACGGGCGACCTATGCCTATGCGGCGGCGCGTACCCTTAATGCAGCCATTTCCCTGCTGGAATCCGTTGAGTTGGGCGTGGCGGTGGTGAGCGGGAATCCGGGGCAGGTGCTGGAGCCGATCAACGATATGATCGAACAGTTTTCCGATCTGGTGCTGGTGGCGCTGGCCAGTGTGGGCGTGCAGGAAATATTGGTGGCTGTGCTGGGTGATTTATCCTGGACATATCTGCTGCCACTGGCTTTGCTTCCCTTGTTAATTGCCCCTTGGTCTGGGGAGTGGTGCAAACGGCTGAACAGATTGGGGGGCGTGTTATGCGTCAGTGTCATTCTGACCCGGCTGTTGATCCCGGCAGCGGCCATGGGCGGGCAGATGATCACGCAAGGCTATTTGCAAAATGATTTTGATCAGGCCTTGCAACAGGTCGAGACGGTCAAACAGAAAACCCGTGAGGCGGTCAGTGACGTGCCACGCGTTTCTCAACCTTTGCCACCGGTAATCAGTCCGCCGCAAAATAACCTTTCCGTTTTTTCCAAAACGCCACAAGGTGCGGGTGACAGTGTGGTGGTGCCGGATTTGGGTACGGTGCGTAAAATTGTGGATTCAGATCAGCTCTGGACATTGCTGAATAATTTGCCGGAACGTATCATTACACTGATCACCATTTTTGCTTTTGAAACCATCGTCTGGCCCGTTTTGGTTGCCCTGCTGTTTCTGGCTTTCGGGCGCATGGCCCTTCGGCTGGTGGAACGCTAGGAAAGTCAGGCCATGACCTTTTGTCGATAGGCGGCAGGGGTTAGGCCGGTATGTCGTTTGAATAGGCGTGACAGGTGGCTTTGGTTGGAAAACCCACAGGCAGAAGCCACGTCGGCGATTGAGTTTTCCCGCAACAGGGCTTTGGCCCGTTCAATGCGCAGCATGGTGACCCATTGGTGGGGCGAGACACCGCGTGAAGCCTGAAACATGCGGTGAAAGTGAAACTCGGACAAATGTGCGAGTGTGGCGAGGTCTGCCAGACGGATCTGTTCTGCCAGCTCCGTATCAATCCATTCATCAATCTGGCGCAGCACATAAGGGGAAAGACCACCCTTTAAGGTGAGAGGTTTTGCTTGCAAGGCATTGACCAGCTCACTCAAAGCCTGATCAGCCAGGAGGGGGGCATTTTCCATAGCGGCCTGTGCAGCTATCATAAGAGGGCGGCCCAGTTGGGTTTCTTTGGCAAAGGTGATTTCTTCAATATCCAGCAAACGGGCATCGCGGTTATGGATGCGCGCAAAAGCAGCCCTGAGTTCCGCATCCGGCAGGTAAAGGTGGACGAATTGAAAGGCCGACAGGATTTCCCAATCCGAACAATGTCCCTCAGGCAGCACACAGACGGCACCGGGGTATCCTTGCGCTGCTTCCTTGCGGTCCAGACGGCGTGTGTGATCGCCCCCTTTTAAGTACAGGCTGAAGGCATGGCCTTGAGTGTTGTCATAGGCTACCCGGTCATTGCTGTTTTCCCAGATGGTCACATGCCGGTTCATGCCCATATCAAGCGCGGCAATGGTTTGGGCCTTGGAATTGGCCAGAAAATCATGAACGGTGTGCAGCATGTTTTAGTCCTGTGGTTCGATCTTCTTTATACAGCGACACGCAGGTCAAGGCGAGATGAAAGAAAAGACACCGCTTCTTTTACCGCAAGATCGTGCAATACAGAAAATAGGTTTGGTGCGTATGGTCTGTTGCATAATATCTTTAAGGAATGCACGTCATGCTCAACATTGCACTTTTCATTTCAACCGTTTTGATCTGGGGAACAACCTGGATTGCCATTGCCTTACAGGTTGGGCCGATGTCCGTAATCGTTTCCGTCTTTTACCGGTTTGCGCTGGCCGCTGTGGTTATGTTGGCTGGCCTGATTGTTCTCAGAAAATTGCGCAAACCCCAACGCTGGCGTTTTGTGGTGCTTCAGGCCTTGTGCCTGTTCTGCTTTAACTTCATTGCCTTTTATAATGCCACGGCTTTGATCCCATCCGGTCTGGTATCGGTCATTTTTTCACTGGCTTCCATTTTCAATGCCATCAATGCCCGTCTGTTTTTTGGTGAAAGGATTACAACGCGAATCTTTTTTGCTGGTGGGATCGGCATGAGCGGGCTTATTTTGCTCTTTTGGCAAGACCTGGTGATTTCGGCAAATGTCGAAACCGTTTACGGCATTTTGTGGGCCACATTGGGCACCTTGTTCTTTTCCTTGGGCAATATGGCATCACGGCGCAATACGGCTGAAGGGACGTCCCCGGTTACGGCCAACGCATGGGGAATGGGAATCGGTGCACTGGTTTTGTTGTGCATTATTCTGATCACGGATACAGCCATTATTGCGCCGCCGACATTGGTGTACTGGAATGCACTGATCTATCTGGCTGTGATCGGCTCCGTTGTCGGCTTTACCGTTTATCTCATGCTGGTCGGGCGCATCGGGGCGGTGCGCGCCGGATATGCGACCGTGCTGTTTCCGGTTATCGCCTTGTTGATCTCAACCTTTTACGAAGGCTACCAGTGGCATGCAATGGCTTTTGTGGGTATTGCCTTGACCATGTTGGGGAATCTGGTGATTTTTGCCCCCAACATGCCCGTTTTTCAAAGCCTTAAAGTGCGACGATCTTACCCGGGTTCATGATATTGTCCGGGTCGAGCGCTCTTTTCAGGGCACGCATGATGTTTAACCCGTCTTGGCCGAATTCTTTTTCAAGATACTTCATCTTGCCGTGCCCAATGCCATGTTCACCGGTACAAGTGCCTTCCAATGCAATGGCGCGTTCGACAATGCGTTCATTCAGGCGTTTGGCCTCTGCCAGTTCGTTTTCATTGTCCGGGTCGAAAACGAACAAGGTGTGGTAATTGCCATCCCCGACATGGCCGACAATGGTGCCATCCAGAAAGGAGTCCTCGATATCTTTTTTTGTTGCCATGATGGCTTCGGCCAGACGTGAGATCGGCACGCAGGCATCGGAAGAAACGCCCTTACAGCCCGGGCGCAAGGCCAATGCTGCGTAATAGGCGTTATGACGTGCGTTCCACAGCTTGTCGCGGTCTTCCTGTTTGCTGGCCCATTGGAAATTTTCCCCGCCAAAATCAGCGGCAATATCCTTGACCTGCTGAATCTGTTCATTCACGCCGTCTTCGGTGCCGTGGAATTCAAAAAACAGCGTGGGCGCAACATCGTAATCCAGCTTGGAATATTGGTTGACCGCATACATTTGGCGTTCATCCAGCAGTTCCATACGCGCAACCGGAATGCCGCATTGAATGACCATAATAACCGTATTGACCGCTTCTTCCAGCGACGGAAACGGGCAAACGGCGGATGAAATGGTTTCGGGAATGCCATATAGACGCAGGGTGACTTCGGTAATGATGCCTAATGTCCCTTCAGCACCGACATAAAGGCGGGTGAGGTCGTATCCGGCGGCGGATTTTTTGGCACGTGAGGCAGTTTTGATGATCTCGCCTGTCGGAGTGACGACCGTCAGGGCCAGTACATTTTCACGCATGGTGCCGTAGCGCACTGCATTGGTGCCGGATGCCCGTGTGGCCGACATGCCCCCCAGTGATGCATCTGCCCCCGGGTCAATGGGGAAAAACAGGCCGGTATCGCGCAGATATTCGTTCAGGGTTTTGCGTGTCACACCGGCTTGTACGGTGACATCCAGATCTTCCGGGCGCACGTCAACAATTTCGGTCATCAGGGACATGTCCACACAGACTCCGCCATGAAGGGCTGCCACATGACCTTCCAGCGAGGTGCCGGTGCCGTAAGGGATAACCGGAATTTTATGTTCGGCGCATAATTTGACGATTTCGGAGACTTCTTTGGTGGAAAGTGTGAACACCACCACATCCGGCGCTTTCGCTGTGTGGTATGACTCATCTGTACCATGTTGCTCACATAGCGCCTGTGATGTGGACACACGATCAGGTGCCGTCAGCGAAATAAGACGTTCGATGAATGTCTGGTCAATGGAGCCGTAAAGTGACGTCATTTTTTGAAGCCTCTGCATATGATTTCATTTGAAAGCAATGTAGTACGCTTCGTAAAAGAGAACAACAACGCATTATTGCGTAGAACTCTTGACTTATATGGTTTGGCATGTTGGATTAACTAACGGTTTAGAATGAAAAAGGCGAACAAATTGAGTCTTGTGGATGTACAGTTTATCGGGTGCGGCGATGCCTTCGGTACCGGGGGGCGCTTTAATACCTGCTTTCTTGTGACGGCCTCCAAAAGTTCGTTCCTGATTGATTGCGGTGCGACTTCTTTGGTTGCGTTGAAAAAGTTCAATCATGACCCGAACAAGATTGATGCCATTTTTCTCACACATCTGCATGGGGACCATTTTGCCGGTGTGGTGTTTTTCCTGATGGATGCTCGCTATCTCGGTGAACGCCAACGCCCGCTGATTATTGCCGGCCCAAAAGGGGTGAAGCAACGGGTGGTAGAAACCATGGAACTGCTTTACCCGGGATGCTGGGACAAGGAAACCACGTTTAAAACCCTGTTTGTGGAGCTTACAGAAGGCCATCACCAAAGCATTAATAGCGTGGGGGTTTTCCCCTATCAGGCCAAGCACCTTCAGGACGGCAACGATTTTATTTTACGTTTTGATGTGGATGATAAAGTGATCACCTACAGCGGTGACACAGGCTGGACGGATGCATTAATTCCGGCAACGGAAAAAGCCGACCTGTTTATTTGTGAATCTTTTTACTATGATCAAAAATGTGAGTTCCATCTGGATTACGATACAATTCGTGACAAGCGCGCGCAATTGAACGCCAAATATCTGGTTCTCACCCACCTTGGCCCCGAGGCCTTGAGCCGACAAAACGAAATCGCCTTTCAAATCGCCTTTGACGGCATGCGTATTTCCGTATAGTCATTCGCGCAGTTCCTTTTTATACGAGACTGCGAAGAATACCCATGGCCCTTCCTCCTCTTCTTACTTTACGCGATGTGCATGTCACCTTTGGTGGACGCCCTGTTTTTGAAGGTGTTGAATGTGCGATTCATCCCGGTGACCGCATTTGTCTGGTCGGGCGCAATGGCTCAGGTAAATCCACCCTGATGAAGGTTATTGCAGGGCTGGTCGATGTGGATGACGGGGAGCGGTTTTTACAACCGGGTATCACGGTTTCCTATTTGCCACAGGACCCTGTTTTGCCAGAGGGCCAGAGCGTGCATGATTATGTCCATGCCGGTTTGCGCCATGTGGAAGATGTGCATCGGGTTGATATCTGCCTTGAAGCCATGAAGCTGGATGGAACGCGTGATACTGCCACCCTGTCCGGTGGGGAAGGACGGCGCGCCGCCATTGCGCGTGCACTGGTCAGTGAACCGGATATCCTGCTGTTGGATGAGCCGACCAACCATCTGGACCTGCCGACCATTCAATGGTTGGAAGAAGAATTACAGGCTTTTCGCGGTGCGATGATGATGATCAGTCACGACCGTACTTTTTTGCGCCATCTTTCTCGCCAGTTGATGTGGCTGGACCGCTCCAAAATCCGGCGCACCGATCAAGGGTATGAGTTTTTTGACGAATGGGTTGAACTGGTTCTGGCCGAGGAAGAAAAAGAACTGACCCGCCTGAATATCCAGATCAAGGAAGAAGAGCGTTATATGCTCAAAGGCGTGACGGCACGGCGCAAACGCAACATGCGCCGGGTTCGTAAGCTTGCCGATTTGCGTGAACAAAAAGCCGGTCGCGTACAGGTACAGGGCACGGCAAATTTGAAAGTCGATAGCGGGGAAACCTCTGGCAAGTTGGTGATTGAAGCCAAAGATTTGTGTAAGGCATTCGGGGACAAGGTCATTGCCAAGGGGTTTTCCACCCGTGTGATGCGCGGCGACAAAATTGGGCTGCTCGGTCCGAACGGGGCGGGTAAAACCACCTTGTTGAAAATGCTGACCGGTAAGCTGGAACCCGATAGCGGGGAGATCCGCATCGGGACCAATTTGACAGCGGCCTATTTTGACCAGAAGCGCGATACCCTGCCGCAAGACACCACCCCTTGGGATTATCTGGCCGATATGGGCGGGGATCAGATTATGGTGCATGACCGCCCGCGCCATGTGGTGACCTATATGCGAGAATTCCTGTTTGAAGAACGTCAGGCACGCCAGCCAATTCACGCGCTTTCCGGCGGGGAAAAGAACCGTTTGATGTTGGCGAAATTGTTGGCCAGTCCGACCAATTTTCTGGTATTGGATGAACCGACAAACGATCTGGATATGGAAACGCTGGACCTGTTGCAGGAAGTTTTGTCGGAATATGATGGCACATTATTACTTGTTAGTCATGATCGGGACTTTCTGGACAGGGTGGTGACCTCAACCATTGCTGTGGAAGGCAATGGCAATGTGGAGGAATATCCCGGCGGTTATGAAGACTATTTAAGGCAGCGCCAGCAAAAAGAGGAAGAAGCTGCCCCGCAAAAAAGCAAGCCGGTGGAAAAGACGGAACCGAAACGCAAGAAACAGTCAGCTAAGCTCAGTTACAAAGATCAGCGGGAACTGGACATGTTGCCGGGTAAAATGGAAGAACTGAACACAAAGAAAGAAAAGCTGGAAGCAACCTTGGCCGATCCTGATTTGTTTACACGTGATCCGGACGGTTTTCAGACAAACAGCGATGCCCTAAAAGCCTTGCAGGAAGAACTTGATGCCTGTGAGGAACGCTGGCTGGAACTGGAAATGTTGTTGGAAGAACTACAATCCGAAAACACCTAATCGGAAAGGCCGTATTTTTCTTGCAGTCTGGCAAAACTGCCATCGGTTAGAATTCCGTAAAGAACTTTCTTGAGTTTAGCAAGGGTAGGCTGATCCGTTCCGTGTGATGCCACGGTCCAGACCGGAACTTCCAAAACCGGGCTGCCAATGACAGGCATTGTGTGCAAAACATTTGTTTTATATAGCCACTGGGCTTCCTGAACAACCGCATACCAGGCGCTGACCCGGTCTGCATTAAGCAGCCGTGCACCTGTCTGGCTATCGTTTGTGAGGATCAGGTTGTGGGTAAAACCATGTTTTCGTAGATCATTTTCAAGGCGGCTTCCGCGATAAACCGCAATGTATTTTGCCCGGCGTGCTTCTTCCAGACTGTTGAGGGCAGGCGGATATTTTTTGACAAAGGCGAATGTAAGACTGGTCGTGGGAAGAAGCCATTGGAATTGTTTTTCACGTTCCGCAGTGCGTGCCATTTGTAACATGATTTTTCCGGGAGTGTTGCTCAGCTCTTTATAGGCGCGAATCCAGGGGAGGATTCGGGGCATGTTCGCAACCGTGCTGGGAGATTCGCTATTGAGACGCTGGGTGAGAAGATGCGCGAGGTCCCACAATAGACCACTGTTTCCCTGACCCGTATTCATTACAAAAGGGGGGATTTTTGATAAAAGGATTTCAACCTGTTCGGAGTTGGCTCCTCTGGCTTGTCTGATGTTGAAATTCATCAGAAGCAGGGGCAGGCAAAACAAGATGGCAATGAGCATCTGCTTGTTGAGCATGTTGTTTTTCTTGTGAGGCGTTTGGCGAAGCATCAGGCAATGACCATCATACTTCAAGACGATGGATCAACGCGCCACTTGCTTCAAAGCAGACGCAGGCAAGTTTGCCGCCAAAGCCGCATCCCTCATCAATGCAAAGCTGGTGTTTTGCCATGTGGAATCCCTGCTGGCGATGGTCATACCCCCGCACGGTCCTCTCAAAACCGCTGTAGGGATGGTCCAGATCACGAAATTCCTGCGTGCCCCACCAGAAAGCATCGCTTTGTGCATCCAGCGGCATATCGGACACCACATTGGCATTGACGAAAAGAAGTTTCTTGTCGCTTGTGTAGGCTGCTCGTTTCAGGGCATCAAGATATTGTTCATGTCCATCATGACGGTGCATTTCCGCTTTTAAGGTGTTCATCCAGTCGCTGACGCCCTGCATGCCGTTTTTGGCAGCACGCAAGCCTTCTTCACAAGATGTGCCGTAAGCTTTCAGCGTATTTTCAACGCCCTGATTGGCCATCCAGTGCAGGACTTCTTCCGGTTCTTTGGCAAAGGGAAGGTGGCGCAGTTTGTAAACCATTTCTTCCTGGCATCCACGCAGGAAGATAACATCATCCAGCTCGGCATCATCTTGCAAGATCACCAGTCGGCGAAAGTTCAGAACTTCATCAAGGCAACCAGCAACATCGGGGCCACGCCCCATGATATTGCCCGTGTAGATCAAGGCATCACCGGGCAGAAAGTGATTGGCCAATTGCCCATGCAGGGCTTTGAGTTTGTCCAATTCACCATGAATGGCTGCTATGGCCCAGATACGTTTTTTGTTGTTTAATACTGCGAATCTGCTGTCATTTGACATGAAGGCATCCCGAACAAAAGAAAAGGCAGGGGAATCTTATGATCCATCCTGCCTTTTCAAAACACGTTATGCAAGAAAAGCTTACGCTGCTTTTTGTTGCTGAAGAACGTCTTCCAGTTTTTCTGTTGCGGCGTCTTTATCAATATTTTCAACAGCTGCAACTTCATGAGCAAGACGCTCCAATGCAGCTTCGTAAATTTGACGCTCGGAGAAAGACTGGTCGGGCTGACCGACATTGCGGTGCAGGTCGCGAACGACTTCTGCAATCAGAACCGGGTCACCGGAGTTGATTTTTGCTTCATATTCCTGAGCGCGGCGGCTCCACATGGTGCGTTTGACTTTGGCCTTGCCTTTTAAAGTCGTCATTGCACTTTCCATGATTTTGCCGGAGCTCAGTTTACGCAGGCCAGCGGCTTTGATTTTGCCGACCGGGACGCGTAGAGTCATGCGTTCATGTTCGAAGGTAATCACGAACAGTTGCAGTTCATGACCGCCGATTTCCTGGGTTTCGATGCCAACAACGCGACCAACGCCGTGGGTGGGGTAAACAACGAAGTCACCAGAATCAAACGGTAAATTTTGAGCCATGTTTTTTTCTCTCTTAGTCTTCATATCGACATTCTGCACAGACAGGGGCAGTCCATATTTCAGCGACAAAAAAAACCGCCTGCCCGAAAAGCAGAAGGGGGCTGAGATGACACAGGATGTCCATATGTGGTTGGTTGCCGAACCAGAGCCATAAAAGTTTGACAGGTGATTATTGCACTGGACGGTCAAAAACCGGCCCCGTATGGAACCGGCTGTTGTCTTAAGTATATAGCACAGGATTGGCTAAAAATACAGACCTAAGTTACAAAAACATGACACGCACCCGCTTTTCCTTGTCAAAAAAGCGGGTGTCTGAAAAAACAGATGTGGTCTTGGCAGGTTAGGCTTAGTCGCCCGAACCCGGCTTTTCACTTAACTCAGATTCTTTACCGGCCTGGCCGTTAACATCGTCTGCGCCTGCCATAGCTTCTTTTTTCGCTGTGATATTTGGCCAGAGCTCTGCGAATTTCTGGTTAATTTCCAACCATTTTTCGATGCCGTCTTCCGTATCGGGCAAAATGGCTTCTGCCGGACATTCCGGTTCGCATACGCCACAGTCGATACATTCGTCCGGATTGATCACCAGAAAGTTTTCACCTTCATAAAAGCAATCGACCGGGCAGACCTCGACACAGTCGGTGTATTTACATTTAATACAGTTTTCCGTGACTACGTAGGTCATCTGATTCTCCGTTTCTTTGATCCTGTTTGATGACAACGCGAATCGGTCATGCTTAAAAATGGATCGTTACTGTTCTTTTCCCCTTAAAGGCATGAAACCAAACATACCCCCAAGCAAGAATTCAGGTAGCACAATCGAGCACGTTCAGCAACCATATCAATATTGTGGATATCAAAGTTTTCTCTAATGTTTGTGCGACTTAGAATGAAAAAAATGTGCATCAGGCTTGATCATGAAAGATGTTGATTCTAGGCTGGGATAAAAAGAGAAGGTAATCGACCAGATGAACGAGCGACTGTTTTACCCTGCAACCGAGAGAAATCGGGAGCCGATTTTATCCGTTCTGAAAGAACACCTGCCTGAAAATGGTCAGGTCATGGAAATTGCCAGTGGCAGTGGCGAACATATGATGCATTTTGCCCGTTCTTTTCCTCAAATCGAGTGGGTGCCGAGTGACCCTGATGTGCAATGTCGTCAAAGTATTGCCGCCTGGACTGAACATCTTGCCC
This sequence comes from Terasakiella sp., assembly GCA_050297075.1. Lineage (GTDB taxonomy): Bacteria > Pseudomonadota > Alphaproteobacteria > Rhodospirillales > Terasakiellaceae > Terasakiella. Next base: position 260,963 of record JBNKSC010000024.1, on the reverse strand, counting down.
TGAAGAATGTTGTCGTCCCGCTTGCGCTGGATGCAACCAATGAGGAAAACTGGCCGCAAGGACCGTTTGATGCACTGGTTTGTATTAATATGGTGCATATCAGCCCTTGGTCGGCAACGCTTGGTTTGATGGAAAAGGCCGCTCGCCTGATAAAAAGTGGCGGTATCCTTTTTTTATACGGCCCTTATAAACGTGACGGGCAGCACACGGCTGAAAGCAACGTGGCTTTCGATGGCTGGCTCAAGACGCAGAATCCGGCTTATGGTGTGAGAGATATGGCAGATGTTGCCGAGGTAGCAGCTGTAAACGGGTTGTGTCTTGCGCATGTGGTCGATATGCCTGCAAATAATTTTTCATTGGTTTTTCAACGTGCCTGACGTTATACCGATGTGGCGCTTTCAAAAAATGATCTGACGTTCACGGAAATGAAAAAACATCCGAATTTCAAAGCCGATATGTTTGTTTTTGCCTTGGTGATTTTTTTACTGGGGGTGGTTTTTTCGTACTTTGTTTTGGAGAAAGACCCCGATGCCCGTCTGGGTCTGTTCGGGATCAGTATTTGGGTGCTGGTGATTGTGGGGGCCCTTTATCTGCGCATGAAAGCAGCGCAAAAAAATGAGGAAGACTGAATTTCATCAAGCCTTCATTTTTCCAAGCTGGACAAAATGATTGAAAAGGCCATAATGCGCGGCGATTCTGTTGCAATGCGCACAAGGCTTATCTGTATATGACCTCCTCCACCGAATTGTCTGTTGTCGTTCCGGTCAAAAACGAAGCGGAAAATATTGAGCCGTTGATTGAAGAGATCGTTGCGGCGTTAACCGGAAAAATGACTTTCGAGATCGTCTATGTTGATGACGGCAGCGATGACCAGACCCCGCAAATGCTGCGCGAGATGCAAGCCAAATACGACAATCTACAGGTGCTGACACATAAGGAATCTTGTGGGCAAAGCACGGCTGTGCGCAGTGGGGTCAAGGCAGCACATGGGCGTGTGGTGGCAACGCTGGACGGGGATGGGCAAAATGACCCGGGCGACATTCCCGCGCTTTATGACGAACTGGTGAAGGAAAGTTTGGCTGCGCAGGATTATCTGTTGATGGCAGGCTGGCGGGCCAAGCGCCACGACAGTGCTTTCAAGCTGTGGCAATCGCGCAATGCCAATAAAATTCGCGCAGCCTTGCTCGGTGATGATACGCCGGATACGGGGTGCGGCCTCAAGGTTTTTACCCGCGCTGCTTTTCTTGATTTGCCCTATTTCAATCATATGCATCGTTTCTTGCCGGCTTTGATGATCCGTCGCGGCGGGCGTGTTCAGTCCGTTGTGGTGAACCACCGGGCACGTGAACGCGGGGTTTCCAAATATGGCATGTGGAACCGCCTGTGGGTTGGTATCATTGATATTATGGGCGTGATGTGGTTACAGCGCCGGGCCAAAGTGGCGATGATTATTTCCCGGGATGAGGGATGAATTATAAAGTCTTCATAAAGGGGCTGGTGTTTCTTGGCGTTCTGGTTGGCGCAGTCTGGCTGTTGTCCATGGGGATGGATGAAAGCTGGATTGATGAAAATGTTCGCGGCCAGGGCGTTAAGGGCTGGCTGGTTTTTGTCTCTTTGGGGGGCGTGCTGGCCGGGGTTGGTTTTCCGCGTCAGATTCTGGCCTTTATGGGGGGGTATGCCTTCGGGGTGGTAAAAGGCACGACCATTGCCGTATTGGCAACCGGCGTGGGCTGTGTGCTGACCTTTGTTTATGCCCGCCTGCTGGGGCGCAATTTCATTCAGCGCAAATTCCCACGCAAAATCAAACGCATTGATGACTTTTTGTCCGATAATCCCTTTTCCATGACGCTTTTGATCCGACTGCTTCCGGCAGGCAGCAATGTGGCGACCAATGCCGCGGCCGGTGTGTCGCGCGTGCATCCGCTACCTTTTGTGCTCGGGTCTGTGATTGGGTATATTCCGCAATCGGTTGTGTTTGCTTTGGCGGGCAGCGGGGTGGAGCTTAACCCGGAATGGCGCATTATTCTCAGTGTTGTTCTGTTTATTGTTTCGGGTCTTCTCGGGGTATATCTCTATCGGCGCTATCGCCATGGCAAGACCTTGGGACGTGATATTGAATCCCAACTCAGTGGTGATCGTGAAGCTGCTGAAACGATTGTAAGAGAAAGTGACCAGGGCGTTCGCTAAGAAAAATGAGTGCCTGAAAATGGCCTAAATGTCACAATAATTTAACGACAGCATCAAGCTGCCTGCCCCTTTCTTTTTTAGAACAGTGGGGTATATAAAGCAGGGTCCGATTTTTGTTTTTTGATATAGTAAAGTTTATTTTATGTGGTCGCGATACTGGTCTCCTCTGACATTTACATTTTTTTGGCTTGTTCTGATGATTGTGGCGATTGCGACACGGCCTCTTTTACCGGTTGATGAAACACGTTATTTGACGGTTGCCTGGGAAATGTGGCAACGCGGAACGTTCGCGGATTATATGGTGCCGCACCTGAACGGGGCAACCTACAGCCATAAGCCGCCTTTGCTTTTTTGGCTGATGAATATGGGCTGGTCTGTTTTCGGGGTGAATGAATGGTGGCCCCGTCTGGTGGCGCCGCTATTTGGGTTGGTAAGCCTTTTTTTGACACGCGCCATCGCCCAAAAGTTATGGCCGGAACGCTCTGATGTTGCCAATTTCGCGCCGCTGGTGCTGATCGGTGCGGCCTTCTGGACGCTTTATGGCACCTTGACCATGTTTGATATGCTGGTGGCTGCTTTTACCCTTTATGGATTATGGGGTGTTTTGATGGTCTGGCGCGATGGCAATCGTTGGGGGTGGGTGCATCTTGGTCTGGCCATTGGTTTGGGCATTCTTGCCAAGGGGCCGGTGATCTTGTTGCAGGTTCTGCCGGTCACCCTTGCCATGCCTTTGTGGGACCGTGAAAAGCGTATTTCTTCATACAAGAGTTGGTATGGACATATAGGCCTGTCTGTTATTGGCGGTGCGGTGATCGGCCTGGCCTGGGCCATTCCCGCAGGCATTATGGGCGGTGAAGAATACCGCAATGCCATTTTTTGGGGGCAGACGGCAGGGCGCATGGTGCATTCCTTTGCTCATGCGCGGCCATTTTGGTGGTATTTGTCCCTTATCGGCCCTTTGTTGTTGCCATGGGTCATCTGGCCAACGTTCTGGCTAAAAGCTGTTAAATCAAAAAAGTCTTTCTGGACAAGCGCGCAAATGCTGTTTTGCCTTTTGTGGTTTGTGCCGATCTTTTTTGTCTTCTCTCTTATCAGCGGAAAGCAGATTCACTATCTGCTGCCAATTTTTCCGGCTTTTGCTTTCGTGTTGAGCGCTCTGTTGGATGATCAGCTATTGCATGAAACGTGGCGTTCCAGAATCTTGCCGGGCCTGTTTTTTGTGTTGTTCGGGGCCGGGATTATTGCGTTGCCGTTCCTCAGGTTTAAGAACCTTCAACTGGTAACGGACGACTTATCGGTATGGTTTGTGATCGGTTTACCGCTTGCGGCTTTGCTATTTATTTTTTCTGCCAGTCAGAGCGCACGTCAGATGGTCATTCGGCTGAGCAGCCTGATGGTTGTGAGCGTTGTAATGGTTCATTTGGCTGCAACCCCTTATACGAAACATGCGCTGGAGCTGCATCCACTTTCCCTGAAGCTCAAGGCGTTTCAGGATCAGGGCTATGATATCGCCTTTGTCGGGAATTATCATGGAACGTTCCAGTTTCTGGGGCGTCTTGAAAAGAGCATTGCCGAACTGGAAACGGATGAAGGCCAACATATGGGCGATTGGGTTAAAGCCCACCCCCACGGCAAAGTCGTAACCCAGCTTAATCAGCCTCCGAAAAAGAAAGAAGCGGTGGATTTCGTGCAGCCTTTCCGTTCAGATTATTTCGTACTTTATGATCTGGAAAGATTGAACGGGGATTTTTCCCTGTTGCGCCGCCGTTGAGACAAAAAAATCATCAATCATCCCTTGACATCAAAGGACGCAGAAATTAACTCTGTTAGCACTCGGCCCTAACGAGTGCTAATCCTTGACTCATATGGGTCATTACTTTGGTGAATATCACGGAGTTTAGATATGAAATTTCGTCCTCTGCACGATCGTGTTTTGGTAAAACGCGTAGAGCAAGAAACTAAAACTGCTGGCGGCATCATTCTGCCGGAAGCTGCTCAAGAAAAACCTTCCGAAGGCGAAGTTGTTGCCGTTGGTTCCGGTGTTCGTGGCGATGATGGCAAATTCGTTGCCCTTGACGTTAAAGCGGGTGACCGCGTTCTGTTCGGCAAATGGTCCGGCACTGAAGTCAAGGTTGACGGCGAAGATCTGCTGATCATGAAAGAATCCGACATCATGGGTGTGATCGAAGCCTAAGGCTTGTTTTCTCACCTTTTATTTTTGACTGCTTAACATATAAGGGTCTAGCTCAAAATGGCTAAAGAAATCAAATTCGGCACAGACGCCCGTGCCAAAATCCTCGAAGGTGTTGACCTTCTTGCTGATGCTGTAAAAGTAACACTCGGCCCCAAAGGCCGTAACGTTGTTCTCGATAAATCCTTTGGCGCTCCGCGCGTGACAAAAGACGGTGTGTCTGTTGCCAAGGAAATCGATCTGGAAGATAAATTCCAGAACATGGGCGCACAAATGATCAAGGAAGTTGCCTCCAAAACAGCCGATCTGGCTGGTGACGGTACAACAACGGCAACGGTTCTGGCTCAAGCTATCGTTCGTGAAGGCACCAAAGCTGTTGCTGCCGGCATGAACCCGATGGACCTGAAACGCGGTATCGACATTGCGACAGCCAAAGTTGTTGAAGATGTAAAAGGCCGTGCCAAGCCGGTTGCCACCAACGAAGAAGTTGCTCAAGTCGGCACCATCTCTGCAAACGGTGAAAAAACTGTTGGTGACCTGATCGCGCAAGCCATGGAAAAAGTTGGCAACGAAGGCGTTATCACTGTTGAAGAAGCCAAAGGTCTGGACACAACTCTGGACGTTGTTGAAGGTATGCAGTTTGACCGTGGTTACACCTCTCCGTACTTCGTAACCAACTCTGAAAAAATGATCTGCGAACTGGACAACCCGTACATCCTGATCAACGAAGGCAAACTGACTTCCCTGCAACCGATGTTGCCGCTTCTGGAAGCTGCTGTTCAGTCTTCGCGTCCGCTGCTCATCATTGCAGAAGACATCGAAGGCGAAGCACTGGCAACTCTGGTTGTTAACAAACTGCGTGGTGGCCTGAAAGTTGCTGCTGTAAAAGCACCGGGCTTCGGTGATCGCCGTAAAGCTATGCTGCAAGACATTGCGATCCTGACCAACGGTCAACTGGTTTCTGAAGAACTGGGTGTGAAACTGGACAACGTTACCATCGACATGCTGGGTACAGCCAAGTCTGTTGTCATCACCAAAGAAGAAACCACCATCGTTGAAGGTGCGGGTGAAAAAGACGATATCGTTGCACGTTGCAACCAGATCAAAGCTCAGGTCGAAGAAACCACTTCAGATTACGACCGTGAAAAACTGCAAGAACGTCTGGCCAAACTGGCTGGCGGTGTTGCCGTTATTCAGGTTGGCGGTGCTACCGAGATTGAAGTGAAAGAACGCAAAGACCGCGTTGATGATGCCCTGCACGCAACACGCGCTGCTGTGGAAGAAGGCATCATCGCTGGTGGTGGTACGGCTCTGCTGTACGCTGTGAAAGCTCTGGAAGGTCTGGAAGGCGAAAACGCTGACCAGAAAGTTGGTATCGACATCATCCGCCGTGCCCTGCAAGCTCCGGTTCGTCAGATCGCTGAAAACGCCGGTCATGACGGTGCGGTTGTTGCCGGTAAACTGCTGGAAGGTTCTGACTCCAACTTCGGTTTCAACGCTCAGTCCGGTGAATATACCGATCTCGTGGCTTCCGGTGTTATCGATCCGGTGAAAGTTGTGCGTACAGCGCTGCAAGACGCAGCTTCTGTTGCCGGCCTGCTGATCACAACCGAAGCCATGGTTGCTGACAAGCCGGAACCCAAAGGCGCAGCTCCGGCTATGCCTGACATGGGCGGTATGGGCGGCATGGGTGGTATGGGCTTCTAAGCCAAACCAACCCTTAAGCAAACGCTTTAAGAAAAGGACCGTATCCGAAAGGGTGCGGTCCTTTTTCTCTTTGCAGGATGCAAACCTGTCTGCTATAACGCATCAAAGTTTACGTTAACGTAAAGGTAAGGATTGGAGGTTTTTCATGGACGTTAAAGGTTTAGGCGCAATCGTAACGGGTGGGGCATCCGGTTTGGGCGAAGCAACGGCTCGCAAATTAGCGGCAGAAGGGGCCAAGGTCACCATCTTCGATATGAATCTAGAGGCCGCGCAGAAAGTGGCTGATGAAATTGGTGGTCTGGCCGTTGAGGTCAATGTGGCTGATGCGGCCAGTGCCGAAGCCGGTTTTGCCAAAGCACGCGAGGCCCATGGTGTGGCCCGCGTGGTGGTTTCCTGCGCCGGGATTGCGCCAGCCTCCAAAATCGTCGGGCGCAATGGCGCACATGATCTGGACCTGTTTTCCAAGGTGATCAACGTCAACCTGATTGGCACCTTTAACATGACCCGTCTGGCCTGTGCTGAAATGGTGGCGGAAGAAGCGGTGAATGGGGAAGAACGTGGTGTTGTCATTAACACGGCTTCCATCGCTTTTGCGGACGGGCAAATTGGGCAGGCGGCCTATGCAGCCTCCAAAGGCGGCGTGGCTTCTTTGACCTTGCCGATTGCACGTGAAATGGCTTCCAAGGGTGTGCGGGTGATGACCATTGCACCGGGCATTATGGCAACGCCGATGTTGATGGGTTTCCCGCAGGAAGTACAGGATGCGCTTAATGCTTCCGTACCTGTTGGCCGCATGGGCAAGCCGGAAGAGTTTGCGGCCTTAGCGGCCCATATTGTTGAAAATGCCTATCTGTCCGGTGAAGTCATCCGCATGGATGGGGCGTTGCGCATGGCACCGAAGTAAGGGCGTGATATCTGTGAACTCCTGTGAAGGCAGGAGCTTGAAAATATCTTCCGATAAAAGGCCCCTGTCTTGTGCAGGGGCTCGCTTTATATGGCTTGGACTCTCTTGCAAAGCGTGCTAAACAGCGCGCTCTAGATTTCGTTATGTACGAGAGGTCCAAGGTGCAATACGTTTCTACCCGCGGCAAGGCGCCCGCGCTTACCTTTGATGAAGTTCTTCTGGCCGGTCTGGCACGTGATGGCGGGCTTTATCTACCGGAAAGCTGGCCGCAGTTCAGCGCAGAGGATATCCGTTCCCTGCGTGGGCTTTCCTATGCCGACTTGGCTGTGAAGGTGATGTATCCCTTCGTTGAAGGTTGTATTCCCGAAGAGGACTTTAACGCCCTTGTACAGGACACCTATAAAGATTTTGACCATCCGGCTGTTGCCCCGCTCAAGCAACTGGATACGGACCAATGGGTGATGGAACTGTTCCACGGCCCGACACTGGCTTTCAAGGATTACGCCCTGCAATTGCTCGGGCGTTTGTTTGACTATGTGCTGAAAAAGCGCGGGGAAAAGGTCACCATCGTAGGCGCGACCTCGGGCGATACCGGCTCTGCCGCTATTGAGGCATGCCGTGACCGTGAATGTATCGACATTTTCATCATGCATCCCAAGGGGCGTGTGTCTGATGTGCAGCGTTGTCAGATGACCACCGTTCTGTCTGGAAATGTCCATAACATCGCTTTGGAAGGCACCTTTGATGATTGTCAGGATGCGGTCAAGGCCATGTTTAATGACATGGATTTCCGTGACAAATTAAACCTGTCAGCCGTAAATTCCATCAACTGGGCGCGCATCATGGCGCAGATCACCTATTATTTCTGGGCGGGGGTGCAATTGGGCAGCCCGGAACGCGCCATGCGTTTTGCCGTACCGACAGGCAACTTTGGCAACGTCTTTGCTGGTTATTGTGCCAAGAAGATGGGCCTGCCGATTGAAGGATTCATTATCGGTTCCAACCGCAATGACATTCTGACACGCTATTTCAACACCGGCGTGATGAAAATGGAAACGGTGGAACCGAGCCTGTCCCCAAGTATGGATATTCAGATTTCTTCCAACTTTGAACGTCTGCTGGCCCAGCATTATGATAAAGACGGGTCAGCCTTGGCGCAGGCGTTGGCTTCTTTCCGTGACACTGGCGAGGTTGATTTCGGGCAGGAACGCTGGCAGGCCATGTGTCAGGATTTTTCCGCCAAGCGACTGGATGATGAAGAAACCAAACAGGCAATTGCCGATTTCTATCACAAAACCGGTGAATTGCTGGACCCGCACAGCGTCATTGGCTGTGTTGCCGCACGTGATGGCGTGAAAAGTGACGCTGTGACGGTGGCGCTGGCAACCGCGCATCCGGCCAAGTTCCCGGCGGCTGTGGAAGCGGCTTCGGGTGTGTATCCGTCCTTGCCGGAACGTTTGAGTGATCTGTTTGAACGTGAAGAACGTTTTGACGTTCTGGCAAACGACCTGCCTGCCATTCAAAAATATATTGAAGAGACTTTGTCCTAAATGACAGTACGCGTAACCACGCTGGAAAACGGCCTGCGGGTCGTCAGTGATTATATGTCGACCGTTCAATCGGTTTCCCTTGGTGCTTGGATTGAGGTAGGCGCACGTCACGAACCGAAGGAATTAAACGGCATCTCCCATATGTTGGAACATATGGCGTTTAAGGGCACCACCACGCGCACGGCCCTGCAACTGGCAGAAGAGATTGAAGATGTCGGCGGGCATATGAACGCTTACACATCGCGCGAAAACACGGCCTATTATTGCAAGGTGTTGAAAGAGGATGTCGGTCTTGCTGTAGATATCATTGCTGATATTTTGCAAAATTCCGTTCTTGATGAGGAAGAGCTGGAACGTGAACGCAGTGTGATTTTACAGGAAATCCATCAGGCCAACGATACACCCGATGATATTGTGTTTGATCATTTCCAGCTGACCGCTTATCCCGATCAGGCCATGGGGCGCCCGGTGCTGGGTGATGCACAGATTGTCAAATCCCTGACCCGCCAGACCATTCTGGACTATATGAAACAGAATTATGCCACTGAACGTATGGTCTTTAGTGCCGCAGGTAATGTTGATCATGACAGGCTGGTGGAGATGGTAGCGCAGAAATTCAACAGTCTTCCCACCACAACAAACATTCAGGCGGACCCAACCCGGTATCACGGCGGGCACTTTGTGGAAAGCCGCCCATCACTGGAACAGGTTCATGTGGTGGCCGGTTTTGACGGGGTGAAATATGAAGACCCTGATTTTTATGCGCTTTCGGTGATGTCTACCCTGTTCGGTGGGGGCATGTCATCTCGCCTGTTTCAGGAAATTCGTGAAAAACGCGGCCTTGTCTATTCCATCTACAGCTTTGTGTCGGCTTATGATGATGGCGGTATGCTTGGCCTTTATGCCGGTACCGGAGCAGAAGAACTGGGTGAATTGATGCCGGTTCTGGCTGGCGAGGCACAAAAAGTCTGTGAGCGTGTGAGCGATGTGGAAGTTACACGGGCCTGTGCCCAGCTCAAAGCCAGTATCCTGATGTCACTGGAAAGTACCTCGACACGCTGTGAACAGCTGGCCCGCCAGATGATTGTGTTTAATCGCCCGATTTCTGTTGCAGAGGTGGTAGAAAAGATCGAAGCCATTGATGCCAAGGCCGTCTGCGATGTATCACGCCGGGTGTTTGCCAGCAAGCCGACCCTGGCGGCATTGGGACCGTTAAGCGATGTGCCGGACCTGAAAATCGCTTAAAACAAAAACAGGATTGATTTTTATGTGTTGGTTAAACTTCTTATAGAAGATTGAGAAAGATTTCATAGGAAATTGTGCAACTACTTTAAATCAATTTCATCGAGAATTTTTTGTACTTTTTCAGGGTCAGCGCCATTCCCAAAGTAATATTCTTTACCACCATCGGCATTAAATTCTTTGGGAGTTTTCATTTCGTACAGCACATCATACTTTCCAGATAATAAATCCTCTAATGCGTCAGCATCATTCCATATTGATACTCTAATATATGGACCTGCTTCATCGTCAAATAGTATAATAATACGTTCACCTGTCTTTGAATCGATCATAGCCTTATCAATCAATGCTATTAAGCAAATCTAACTTTACTTTGTTAAATGGTTTTTGTCATTCTGGAGCAGGCCAAAATCCACCTTTTTTCTTGTATATCGAATGGATACTGGACCAAGTCCAGTATGACGGGAGCTTTTACAATCCTTCGACCTTACGGCGTGGGTGGAATTCGGTGACAGTGTAGCGCGCCAGTTTGTGGATGGAAAACGGGTCTTTTGCCAGTAGGGATTCAATTTCATCACGCGAGTCAGAAGCGGCAAGAATGATACCGCCTGTGCGTGGAACTTTTGCCCCGGATGCCAGAAACAGGCCGGTATCATAACATTGATCCATAAAATCAAGATGAGCTTGCAGGTGCGGTTCGACCTGTTCGAGCTCAACGATATATTCCAGATCAATGATGAAGATATTCTGGTTTTCCTGAATAAGCGACATAGGAGCTCCTGTCAGTTTTTAACGGCGAGGTAGACCCCGGCACTGGCAATGGCCATACCGAGAAGGGCGCTAACACCCAGTGTCTCACCAAAGAGGAAAAAGGCCACCACGGCAGTGAGGGGAGGAACGAGATAGAACATGCTGGCAACTTTGGAGGCTGCGCCCTGTTTGATCATCCACATCAACAGGCTGATACCGCCAAATGAGGGAACAAAGACCAGCCAGAATATTGCAAAAATGAATTCTCCACTCCATTCAACCTCACGGGTTTCAAGGCTGAACGCTAAAATGAGATAGAGCAGCATTGCCGCACAATATTGAATAAAGATCCCGCTCATCATGGGCATAGCAGTGCAGTATTTTTTTTGATAAAGCGAGCTGGCCGTGATGGAAAAAACGGCTAAAAAAGCAAATAGAACAGATGTCGGGCCAAATCCTTCAAACAACGAGGCGTTGGAGAAATTCATTTTTTCACTAATGACCAGAGCAATGCCGACCAGCCCGAGAAACAGGCCAACCCATTGCGCTGGCCTGACACGTTCGCCCAGAACTGGATAGGCTGCAAAGGCGGTAATAAGAGGCTGCAAACCGGAAATGAGGGCAACAAGCCCGGACGGAATACCCAGAGAGATAGCGGTGAAAACCCCGCCAAGATAACCACCGTGAATCAAAAGGCCGGAAACGGCTACATGCCCTGTCAGTTGCCAGTTGGACGGCCAGGATTTACGCAGGAGTAAAATGGCGCTCAGCAACAGCGAGCAGGTCAGGATCATTCGTATGAGTAGAAAAGTATAAGGTTCAGCATAAGGCATGCCGAACTTGGCCCCGATAAAACCAGTACTCCATAAAAAAACGAAAATGATCGGGATGAAGCGGGTCACAGCTCTATATTTGCCACATCGCGATAGACATTTTGCAGGCAGCCGGCAGCTTCTTCATCGCCATTTTTGTGGCGGGTTTCCAGAACACGCAGGCAGGCTTGCGCAATGGCTTGAACCTCAACGGTGTCAAGTTCGTTGAAAAAAAGCTGCGGGTTGGTTTTGAGGCCGATGATGAAGGGGTTGGACATTGGATTGATAGGCTCCTTTTATTGGAGGGGGTAATCTAATTTTTTTTCATAAAAAAGAAAAGGTCTGTCTGGTCACAGCTTGTAAAAAAAACAACCTGCGCATAGTCTGTTGGGCAATGAAAACCAATGTAGGGAGCATGTCATGGCTGGTGAACAAAAACAACTTGAAGGAACCCGCACGGAAGCAAACCTGTTAAAGGCTTTTGTCGGTGAATGTGTGGCGCGCATGCGCTATACCTTCTTTGCCTCCAAGGCGAAAAAGGAAGGCTATGTGCAGATTTCCCATGTGTTTGAAGAAACCGCAGATCAGGAAAAAGCCCATGCCAGCCGTCTCTATAAGTTCCTGCCCGGCGGGCGTGATCTGGAAATTACCGAAAGCCTGCCTTTGGGCGGCAACGGCACGACAGAAGAAAATCTGCGCGAAGCCGCGCGTGGGGAGAAATATGAAAATGAGGAAATGTATCCGGCCTTTGCCCGCATTGCACGCGAAGAAGGGTTTGATGAAATCGCCACTGTGTTTGACAATATCGCGGTTGCCGAGCGTCAGCATGGCAAGCGCTTTTTAGCCTTTGCCGACAACATCAAAGGCGGCCACTGTTTTGTGCGCGAAAGCCCGACACGTTGGCGCTGCCGTAACTGTGGTTATGTACATGAAGGTACAGAAGCCCCTGAAAGCTGCCCGGCCTGTGCCCACCCGCAAGGCTATTTCGAATTGCTGGGTGAAAACTGGTAAAGCGGGGAAAGCATGCTACAGGGCGTTGCCGACGATCTCTGGATTATTGAAGGCGGGTTGGTTGATTTTTACAGCTGTCCCTATCCGACACGTTCGGTTGTTGTGCGATTGCCCGATCACAAACTATGGGTCTGGTCCCCCATTGCTTTGAGTGAGGATTTAAAGCAGGAACTTGCCAAACTGGGAGAAGTTGCCCATCTGGTCAGCCCGAACAAAATTCATCATCTTTTTTTATCGGACTGGCAGGCGGCCTATCCGGATGCACAGCTATGGGGGCCGCAATCGACCATCGAGAAACGCACAGACCTGACCTTTCAGCCAGCCTTGAGCAATGAGGCACCGCCTGTCTGGGCGGAAACGTTTGATCAGGTCTGGTTTAACGGGTCGTATTTTATGGATGAAGTGGTGTTTTATCATCGTCCGTCAAGCACCGTGATCATGGCTGATCTGTCGGAAAATTTCAGTGAATCATTTTTGCAGCAACACTGGAAAGGTTGGCAGCGCCTGATTGCCCATTTATGGGGAATTGTGGAAGGTCGCGGTTACGCCCCGCTGGAATGGCGGCTGAGTTTCTGGAAACGCAAGGCAACCCGACAGGCGAAAGAACGTTTGCTGTCTTTTTCTGTTGAAAAGGTCATCATGGCTCATGGAGAATGGCAGGCAAGCAATGGGAAGGCATTTTTGGAAAAATCCTTGTCTTGGATGCCGGGCTGAAAAGACTTAGCGCCATTCAATGCGTGTTTTCAGCACACTGAGTGTCTTGATATCCTTGACTTGATGGAAGGTGGCAAGCCTGTCTCGCAACTGGCCCAACGCATCTGCATCTTGTGTTTCGACACATACGATGGCGTCAATTTCGCCGGAAATAGAATCAAAAAATTTCACTTCCGGCCATTTTTTAAGATAGGGCGCAATTTGGTGGCATAGGGCACCGTTTGTGGTAATGAGCAGATAGGCCCTGATTTTGGGGCCGCCTGCGGGTGTTTTTCGCTGGATGGTATAAGCCTGAATCTCGCCATCGCGTTCCAGACGGGCGAGACGTTCCTGCACGGTGCTGCGTGATAGGCCGACCTGTGCCGCCAGCGCAGAAACCGTTTCACGGGCGTTGACTTCCAGCAGATCCAATAATTGCAAATCGATCTGATCCATGACGTGCAGACCTTCAAAATGACGGGGATATAGGCATATTGTCGAGGGATTTTAGACGTGAATACCAGCTAAGTTCAATCCGCTAAATTGAATAGGAGGCATGTATGTCTATTGAGAGCGTAAATTCGGCTTGTCCTTTTTCAGGAAAAGCTGTGCAGGCGGATTCCATTGCAGAAGTTCAAGGCAAGAAAATCGGCTTTTGTAACCCGGGTTGCCGGGACAAATTTCAGAATAATCCGCAGGATTATCCGCAGGTTCTGGCGGAGTTCCTACCGGACGGGCGCTTTAATCATTATGATGGTGCAGGTTTTTTAAGCGTGAAAGAATGGGGCAACCGCCACATCGCAAATTTGAATGGGGTGAGTGTGAAGATTCATAGTACATCAACGCCCTATCAGTGGCATGTGAATACTGGTCAGGAAGTCTTTGTTGTTTTGGATGGCAAGGTGGAAATGCGCTACCAGCGTGGAAAGGATAACACATGTAAAAGCGTTATCCTCACCGCCGGTATGATTGCCCATATGGAGCCGGGGTGTGAGCATGTGGCTTACCCGGTAGGGTTGGCCCGGGTGCTGGTGATTGAAAATCTCGGCAGTGTGTGAAAGGTTTTTATGAGCCACTTACACGCTTAACCGCATTGACGAAGCGATTGAGTGTTTGCGAAATTTCGCCACGTTCCAGCATGATTTCAATGAGATGAAAACAAGAGGAATCCTGTTGAGCGTTTTCCAGTGCTTCGCCCAGCTGTGCACGGGTGGTGACGCGCACACCCTTGCCGCCCATGGGTTCGGCCATTTGGGCAAAACCCCAGTCATCAAGGTCATGGTAATTCGGCCCCGGCTGGAAGGTGCGCAACATTTCCCAGCTTTTGTTGTTGAACAGAAGCACGATCGGGTTCCAGCCATACTGGCGGCAGTTGCCCAGTTCCCAGCCGGTCATTTGAAAAGCGCCGTCCCCGACCATGATGATCGGGCGTTTGCCGGATGTCGCTTGAATTCCGAGCCCGGCGGGAACGCCAGGTCCCATGGAGGCATAATAGCCCGGGGCGACCAGAGCTGTGTTTTCAATATCCATGGCGGTGAACAGGCAATCGCCCATATCCGAAGCAATGGGCATACGACCATGTTGGGCGAACAGGTCGTTGACGGCGCGCGCTACATCGGTGGGGGCAATGGCTTGATCGTCGGCTTGCAAGGCTTTGGGGTAGGCCGGGGCCGGATGTTTTTGCGCATCTGCGATGGGGCTGGCAATTTCTGTCAGCGCATCAATCAGTGCTTCGAGGGTAACGGTGGGATAGGTGTGATGGCCGAATGTCACTTCGCCATCAAAAGCGCGCACGCAATGGCGCATATCAATTTCACGTTTGGAGACGCCGAAGTTGGTATCGCACAAAATAACCCCCAGCATGAGCAACCCGTCAGAACGTTCAACGGTTTTGCGCACCTCTTCCGTTCCGGCAAGCCCCAGATAGGTGCCGATCAGGGGCACATCAGCATTGGCGAGAATGCCACGGGCCATAAAGGACGTGACAACCGGAATGCCCAGCATATTGGTGAGTTCTGCAATTTTTTCTTCCAGCCCGAAACGGCGGATTTCAACGCCTGCCATGATGCAGGGGTTTTTGGCGGCTTTCAGATGTTCCAGAACTTCTTCGGCGCAGGCGCGTGCGGCTTCCATATTCTTTTCAAATGCCTGATAAGCAGGTACGGGGTTAACTTCTTCTGCCACCATATCACGGGGGAGTTCTATATAGACCGGGCGCGATTGTTCAAGGCAGCTATTAAGGGCTTGTGCAATCAGGGCCGGGGCGGTGCGGGCATCATCCAGTACAACCTGCGCACAGGTGATCTCTTCATAAATTTTATATTGGGAATCAATGCGTTTGACCTGATGGTGTAAGCCAATGCCGCGCTGGCTTTCCATTTTGCCAGGTGCACCTGAAATAACCACCAGAGGGGATTTTTCCACATAGGCCTGCGCAACCGGATTAACCATATTCAATGCCCCTGCGCCATAGGTGACGGCGGCTACACCAAGGCGGGAATTGAACCGCCCGGCTGCATCAGCGGCAAAACCAACGCCGGGTTCGTGGCTAAGCGTATAAAGCGGGAGAATCTGGCTATCCTCCAAAATTTTGAAATAGGGCAGGGCAAAGTCACCCGGAATACCGAAAATCTCACGTGCCCCTCTGTCTTTGAGGGCTGTGAATAGCGCTTCTGCAAGCTTCATGGCGAAAACTCCCTGTATTTAATTTCATTTGAAACTTTATAGCAGGAAAAACAAGAAATTGATGATCGTATTTAGGTTGATTCTGATAACAACCAATCACGAAAAGAGCGAATTTTGTATCTTTCAATCGCATCTTTAGGGCAGACGAAGTGGTAGGCAATGTCTGCGGAAATGCTGAAATCGAATAATCGCACCAAGCGCCCGCTATCCAGTTCACTTTGAATCAGGGCGGAGCGGCCAAGGGCGACCCCTTCACCCACCATACAGGCCTGAACCACCATATAGGTATGGGAAAACTTCGGCCCACGGGTATGGTCCACCCCTTCTATACCGGCAGCTTTCAGCCAGTATTGCCAGGATAGATGGGCCTCTGCTTCAGAATGGATGGCGTAATCATGGATCAGGGTATGATGCCTGAGCGCATCAGGGGTCGTTAACAGGGAAGGGTGTTTTTCAAGGTAATGCGGGGCGCAAACAGGGAAAACCTCTTCCTGCATGAATTTTTTTTCGTAAAGGCTCGGCCAGCCGCCAAGGCCGTATCGAATGGCGCAATCTACATCATCGCGTGCAAAGTCTGTCAAACGGTCTTCTGCGGCAATGCGCACATCAATATCGGGATATTGATGGGTAAAGTTTTGCAGGCGGGGTACCAGCCAGAGTGAAGCCATGGAAGGCATGACAGAAACCGTGAGGACACCATTGGTATCGGACTTCAACAGGCTGTCGGTTGCATGGGAAAGCTGGTCCAGTGCATCACGCACTTCCGGAAAATAGGCCTGTCCTTCATCAGTTAGCATCAGGGCCCGGTTCAGGCGTTTGAACAGCTTGAGACCAAGATGTTCTTCCAGTGCCTTGACCTGGTGGCTGACGGCAGCTTGGGTGACATATAATTCCTCCGCTGCGCGTGTAAAGCTCAGGTGGCGCGCAGCCGATTCAAAAGCACGCAAGGCGTTTAAAGGGGGGAGTTTACGAACCATTGTCTCGATACAATCCAGTTGTTCGGATAAGAAAAACTAATCCTTATTAACAAAAAAGATCGTTTGTCGCAACTGCGTAATAAGCGTAAAACATGTTCACAGGCACAGCGCCTCTTTCGGTCGTAAACACAAACGTAAAGGAGAATACAATGTCAGTTAAGACTTTGAATGTTTATGAATGCTGTTCTTCAAACCGCACAGAAAATGTGGCTATTCGTTTGGTTAAAGCACCGATGACGTTTATCCAGCAAGTCCATCTGTGGCGTCAGCGTGTCAAAAGCCGCCGGGCCTTATCGCAACTGGATGATCGCCTGCTTGACGATATTGGAATGACCCGTCAGCAGGTTGAACAGGAAGTTGAAAAGCCTTTCTGGATAAAATAAAATAATGGATACTGTTCTGATTACAGAACACATGCATGCGCCACTTTGATGCAAGCGCCTGACAGCTTTCCCGTGTGTTGTCGGACGCTCCGCCAAGGTGGCGTTTCCTTGATTCAGATCGGAAATTTTATGTCCAATGTCTTGCTCTATACCATCACGGTTCTAATTTGGGGGTCGACCTGGCTGGCAGTTAAATATCAGCTTGGTGTGGTGGCTGTAGAAGTTTCCATTGTTTATCGCTTTGCCTTGGCCAGCCTTGTGTTAATGCTTTATTGCCTGAGCAGGGGGAAGTCCTTGCGTCTTGGGTGGCGTGCGCATCTCTGGATGATTGCATTTGGGGCTTGTTTGTTTTGTGGCAATCCCCTGTTTATATATATGGCATCAGGTTATATTCCAACCGGGTTGGTCAGTGTGGGCTTCGGTTCCATCGTTGTGATGAATATTGTCTTGAGCCGTCTGTTTTTTAAAACAACCATTTCTTCGCGCGTGGTCGCAGGAGCCGGTTTGGGGATGATCGGCATTGTTCTGGTTTTCTGGCCGCAGGTGGAACATGTTGATTTGTCGGACCGTGGGTTTTTCGGCATGCTTATGGTCCTGAGTGGCGCGTTGCTGGCTTCCTTGGGGAACATGATTTCTACACGTACCCAGAAAGATGGTTTGCCGGTGGTGCAGGCCAATGCCTGGGGTATGGCCTATGGCGCCTTTTTTACGGCGTTGTTTGCCGCCGCGAAAGGGGTGGATTTCACCTTTGATCCACATTTTGAATATATCTGGTCTTTGCTTTATCTCTCAATCTTTGGCTCTGTCATCGCTTTTGGTGCATATATGACCCTGTTGGGCAATATCGGGCCGCAAAGAGCGGTCTACAGCGTTGTTCTTTTTCCACTGGTGGCTTTAAGTTTATCGACTGTTTTTGAAGACTATCATTGGCCCTTGGCTGCTTTAACCGGGGTGCCGCTGGTTTTGTGGGGGAACGTACTGGTGTTGACAAAAACGCGTACCTTGCGGCGTTTCCCCGGTTTCATTGTGCAAAGGCTCTTGAAAAAGCCTGCCTGACAGTTTCCACCAGCAAGGGGTCGCTGTCTTTGTTCATGACGATGTAAAGAGGGTGCGAAATTTCTTCAAGTTTCAACGTTTCGACCATGGCATCATCGCTAAGCCCCAGTTTATGCAGGCGGAATTTCATGGAGACGGCATCCATGGGCAGAAGGGCAATATTATTCTGCTGGGCCATCATAATGGCGTTTTCCTCATTGGGAATGTCAATGACATTCAGTCCTTTTTTACGTAGATATTCACCTTTGACATCCTGATTTAGGGCACCGATCCGATAGGGTGCGGCATCGGTTAAATCATTGAGGATAATATCTGTACGCTTTTTGTCCTTATAGAGGTAGACATTGAAATCTATGATTTGCCCAATCCAGTAAAAGCTTTCTTCACGTTCAGCAGTGCGGGCCACGGAAAATAGCATGGTATTGGGGGTGTGAAGGGTGGTGTTGTAGGCTCTTGCCCAAGGATATACCTTGATTTTCGGGGCGTATTTCAAGGTATCAAGCAACTGGCGAACCTTGTTGACGGCGATCCCGCGTGCCGTGCCACCTTCGCTATAGCTGTAGGGGCTAAAGGAAGAGGCAACAACCTGAAGCTTGTCCAGTGGTTGATCTGCTTGGGTTTGTGTGCACCAGAACGATATGATTAAAACGAGAAATAATTTTATATAAAACATCTTTTGATATTTGTTCGTGATATTAAAGAGCAGAACCATATCAAACATTCTGCTTGTAAAAAATAAGTAGAAATATCATGTTAAGGCGGAATTTTTGTTCTATATCTGAACAATTCTTATCGTTTGATATAACTTATAAAGACGGGAGCTCCCTGTAATGGGTAAGAAAGCATGGACGGTCATCCTCTGTGGTGCCTTGATTTTGGCATTGGGTATGGGCATGCGCCAAAACCACGGATTGTTCATTGAACCGATGCGTCTTGATCTTGGCTGGCAGCTGGGCGTGTTTGCCTTGGCTCTGGCCATTCAGAACCTGATGTGGGGTGTTGCCCAGCCTTTTGCCGGGGCATTGGCAGATAAATACGGCAGTCGTGCGGTTCTGATGGTCGGCGTGGTGATCTATGTTCTTGGCATGGTTGGCATGGCCTTCCCTCAAGGCCCTGTCATGTTTCATATGAGTGCGGGCGTTTTAATCGGGATCGGGGTGGCAGCAACGGGCCTGCCAGTTGTTCTGGGTGCTGTGGCACGTATGGTGTCTGAGAAAAACCGTTCCAAGGCCTTGGGTATTGCTTCCATGGGCGGCTCATTCGGGCAGTTTCTGTTTGCACCGGTTTCCCAAGGGTTGATCAATGAATATGGCTGGTCGGTTGCGCTGTCCGTTTTGGCTGCAATCGCCGCACTTGGGGTTTTTCTGGCTTTGCAGGTTAATGCCAAACCGCAGGAAGAACATCATTTAAGCGACAATGCCCAAACGCTGTCGCAAGCCTTGCATGAAGCCTTTGGGACGAACAGTTATATTCTGCTGAATTTGGGTTTCTTTGTTTGCGGGTTTCATATTGCCTTTATTGTCACACACCTGCCCATGTTTTTGTCGACCTGCAATATTGCCCCGGAAGTTGGCGCAACCGCTTTGGCGACCATCGGGGTTGCCAATATGGTGGGCACATATGTAGCAGGTGTTCTGGGCGGGAAGTTTTCCAAGAAATATTTGCTCAGTATCATTTATCTGTCACGTGCGGCAGCTATCCTTGTTTATACGATGATGCCTGTCACGGTCTTTAGTACGCTGGCTTTTTCTGTTGCGATGGGGGCCTTGTGGCTTTCTACCGTGCCTTTGACCAGTGGTCTGGTCGGGGTCATGTTCGGCACGCGCTATATGGGCACCCTGTTTGCCATTACCCTGTTTTCCCATCAGGTGGGGGCCTTTTTCGGGGCATGGCTGGGCGGCTATTTTTATGACCTGACCGGCAGTTATGACGGGGCTTGGTTGGCATCTATTGGACTGGGCGTTTTTTCTGCCGTGGTGCATCTGCCGATCCGGGAAATGGGTGTCAAACGTTTGCAGGAAGCCTGAACGGAAAATGGATAAACCGTATTTCATACAATTGGCGGATTATAACCGCTGGGCTAATGAAAAGCTTTACAGTGTGGTGGAGACCCTGACGAAAGAAGAATTCAACAGGGATTGCGATGTTTTCTTCCATTCCGTATGCGCGACGCTCAATCATATTCTTGTTGGCGATATGGCCTGGTTGGGGCGTTTGACAGGTCAACCCAAGCAAGGCTTGCGCTTAAATGATGTGCTTTATACGTCATATGATGACTTGCTTGCGGCCCGCCAGAGGCAGGATGGGCTGATCTGTGATTTCTGCAATTCTTTGGAGGAAGATTTCCTCAAGGGTGATCTATGCTATCAATCCATCACCGCCGGGCAATATACAGCCCCCGTGAAAATGATTTTGGGCCATGTTTTTAACCATCAGACCCATCATCGCGGGCATGTTCATGCCGCTTTGAGCAGGCTTGGTAAAAATCCTCCTGATCTTGACCTGATCTATTTTGCTTTGGGCTATTAGTCGATGGTGAGGACCACCTTACCGGTGGATTTACGGCTGAGCAAAGCTTCAAAGGCATCCTTGATATCGTTCAGGGCAAAGGTCATGGAAACGTGAGGTTTGAGTTTTCCTTCATCAATCCAGACCATCAATTCCTTGAATGATTCACGCAGTGAAGCTGGGTCGAGGCTACGATAAGCCCCCCAGTGATAGCCGATACAGCTGATGTTTTTGACCATCATGATATTGGCCGGAATTTGGGGAATATCCCCACTGGCGAAACCGACCACCAGAATGCGCCCATCCTGACGGGTCGAACGCAGGGTTTCGTTAAACAGGTCGCCACCGACAGGGTCATATGCCACGTGGGAACCCAACCCGCCTGTCAGCGCCTTGACTTTTTCACGCACATCGCCTTCGCGATAATCAATCAAATGATCCGCCCCATATTCTTTACAGATGGCGAGTTTTTCCGGGCTGCTGGCGGTGGCGATAACGGTTGCGCCAAGCCTGTGGCCGATTTCAACGGCCGTGAGGCCCACCCCGCCTGCGGCCCCATGAACGACAAGTGTTTCGCCTTTTTGCAGCTTGGCTTTGCGCGTTAGCCCATGGTGAGAGGTGCCGTAAGCCACCGGAATGGCCGCAGCTGTTTGAAAATCCAGTCCATCGGATATGGGGAAAACATCAGTTTCAGCAGCGAGGACATATTCGGCAAATCCACCCCAGTCCAGCACGGCCATGACCCGGTCACCCGGTTTGCACTGTGTAACATTGCTGCCAACAGCTTCCACAATGCCTGCGCATTCCAGACCGGGGGCAAAGGGAAGGGGCGGTTTGACCTGATAGCGTCCTTTGACGACCAGGCTATCGGCAAAATTCAGCGCGCTGGCTTTAACACGGATCAGGACCTGTGATGCATCGGGAACGGGACAGGCAACTTCTGCGATGTTCAGGGATTGATACCCGTCCAAAGTGGTACATAGTGCAGCTTTCATGGAAGAACTCCTTGATCCGGGCATGTTTTTCACAGTAGGTAAAGTCTTGTAGCAAGATATTGCATTTGGAGAAAGACATCATGCGCGGCTATTTCGGCATTGGCATTCACGGGGTGAACAAACCGTTTAATGTGGGAAACCTGTTTCGCACCGCCAATGCGTTTGGGGCCAGCTTCGTTTTTACCGTCGATGCCAAATATTCCAAGGATAAAGGTCATAAAAGCGATACGTCCAAGACATTGGAACATACGCCCTTTTATGCTTTTCCCACGCTTGATGACATGGTGCTGCCCAAAGGGTGCCAGCTTGTCGGGGTGGAACTGACCGAAGAGTCCATTGAATTGCCGAGCTTTCGCCACCCGGCACAAGCAGCCTATATTCTGGGGCCGGAACGTTCCAGCCTGCCTTATAGTACACTTGAGCGCTGCGACCATGTCATTAAAATTCCGATGAAGTTCTGCGTCAATGTCGGGATCGCCGGGGCGCTGGTGATGTATGACCGCATTCAGAGCCTCGGGCGTTTTGCCCCCCGTCCCGTGCGCCCCGGTGGGCCGACTGAAAATTTGCCGCAACATAGTCATGGCAGCCCTCTTTTCAGGAAAGGTTCCCCTTTTGAAGAAGCGCCACCGGCTGTGGCGCAAAAGTGGGATGAGTAACTCGCGAATCGGAAAAATAAATACGCATCGCAATACCGATTTTGTTCGAGAGGCGATCTTTTTTCGGGCCGAATTGACACAAATCGGTCATACCAATGGGGGCGAATCGCCTTTATTTTCGGGAAATTAGCTAAAAGCCCCCGGCGGTGATTGACTTCATACCCTCTAAAGGGGTAACACAGAATTATATTTCATTATCCCACTTTTTTTTCATGGTAAAGGAAGCGCTCCATGACGACGGGAAATCGACCCCTATCGCCTCATATGAAGATTTACAAGTGGCCGCTTAATGGCTTGATGTCAGGTTCCCACCGTGTGACCGGTATCTTTTTGGCCATCGGCACCTTGTTGTTTGCTTATTGGCTGGTGTCCGCCGCATATGGCGAAGATACCTATAATATCGCTCAAGCCTTTTTGGGTTCCTGGCTCGGCAAGCTGATGCTGATGGGCTGGACGTTCTGTCTGTATTACCACATGGTGAATGGCCTGCGCCACCTCCAGTGGGATATGGTACAGAATTTGGAGAAGGAAGACCTCATTCGAACCGGCCGTATCGGGATTGCTGTGACAGCGATCTTGACCATCGGGACCTGGATCATCGGTTTTTCCCTGTAACCCCAAGGAGTATCTCCAATGAGAATGCAAAGTTATCTCGGACGGGCACGCCATCTTGGTGCGTCTCGTAACGGCGTTGGTCCTTGGTGGATTCAGCGTCTCACGTCCATGGCTCTGGTACCGCTGTCACTGTGGTTTATCTACAGTGTGCTCAGTCTTATCGGTGCGGACTACGCCATGTTCAAGGACTGGCTCGGCAATGTCGGTAATGCAACCCTGATGTCTCTGTTCATCACCATTGCATTGCACCACGCCCAGCAAGGTGTCTGCGAAGTAGTTCACGAATACGTACATTGCAAAAAAGTGATGTATACCGGCATCATCCTGACGAAATTCCTGGCCGTTTTTCTGGCTGTGATTTGTCTGATGTCTGTCTTTAAAGTCGCTTTTGGAGGCTAAGGAAGAATGGCTAGAGCCTACGAAATTATTGAACACGAATATGATGTCGTTGTTCTGGGGGCCGGTGGCGCAGGTTTACGTGCGACGCTTGGCATGGCGGCAACAGGCTTGAAAACGGCTTGTGTCACCAAGGTTTTCCCGACACGTTCACACACGGTTGCGGCTCAGGGCGGCGTTGGCGCTGCATTGGGCAATATGGCCGAAGATAAATGGCAATGGCATATGTACGATACCGTCAAGGGGTCCGACTGGCTCGGTGACCAGGACGCGATCGAATATATGTGTCGCAATGCCATTCCGGCCGTTCAGGAACTGGAAC
The DNA here is from genome assembly GCA_050297075.1 of Terasakiella sp. Taxonomy (GTDB): domain Bacteria; phylum Pseudomonadota; class Alphaproteobacteria; order Rhodospirillales; family Terasakiellaceae; genus Terasakiella. The sequence continues at coordinate 237,323 of JBNKSC010000024.1, read as the reverse complement.
ATTTCGGTGTGCCGTTCTCACGTACCGAAGAAGGCAAAATCTATCAGCGCCCGTTCGGCGGTCACATGTCCAACTACGGGGAAGCGCCGGTACAACGTGCCTGTGCGGCGGCTGACCGGACCGGTCATGCCATTTTGCACACGCTTTATTCCCAGTGTCTGAAACATGATGCCACCTTCTTTGTTGAATATATCGGCATTGACCTGCTGATGGATGAAGACGGGGCTTGTAAAGGTCTGCTGGCATGGGATCTGGATACTGGAAAACTGCACCGTTTCCGCGCACACAAGGTTGTACTGGCAACAGGCGGTTATGGCCGTGCCTTCTTCTCCTGTACCTCTGCCCATACCTGTACCGGTGACGGGAACGGCATGGCAGCGCGCGCCGGTATTCCGTTGCAGGATCATGAATTCGTGCAGTTCCACCCGACCGGTATTTACGGTTCCGGCTGTCTGATTACGGAAGGTGCACGCGGTGAAGGCGGTTATCTGACCAACTCCGAAGGTGAACGCTTCATGCCGAACTACGCGCCGACAGCGAAAGATCTGGCTTCACGTGACGTTGTATCACGTTCCATGGCCATGGAAATTCGTGAAGGCCGCGGCGTGGGTAAAGACAGTGACCATATCTATCTGCATCTGGAACATCTGCCGGCAGAAGAATTGTGGAAACGTCTGCCCGGTATTACCGAAACGGCGAAAATCTTTGCCGGTGTGGATGCCACCAAAGAGCCGATCCCGGTTCTGCCGACGGTTCACTACAATATGGGCGGTATTCCGACCAACCACCATGGCGAAGTTATTCGCCCGACCAAGGATGACCCGGATGCGGTCTGCGAAGGTTTGATGGCAATCGGGGAATGTGCTTCTGCTTCCGTTCACGGGGCAAACCGTCTGGGCACCAACTCCTTACTTGATATTGTGGTCTTCGGTCGTGCAGCGTCGATCCGTTGTGCTGAAACCATGACAGCCGGTGAACCGCACAAGCAACTGGATGAAGCCATTACAGACAAGGTTCTGGAACGTTTTGATCGTTTGCGCAATGCAAACGGCGAACATAAAACGGCTGATGTCCGCCTTGAAATGCAGAAAGTCATGCAAGGCCATGCGGCTGTGTTCCGTACCAGTGAAGTCCTGTCTGAAGGGGTTGAAAAACTCTTTGAAACAGCGAAGAAACTGGACAGCCTGCATGTGAGCGATCGTTCCATGGTCTGGAACTCCGATCTGGTTGAAACGCTTGAGCTGGAAAACCTGATGGCCTGTGCGAAAGCCACCATCGTTTCTGCCGAAGCACGCAAAGAGTCCCGTGGGGCGCATGCCCACGAAGACTTCCCCAAACGTGACGATGAAAACTGGATGAAACATACCTTGGCGTACGTCAAGGATGATGGTTCCGTTGAGCTCGACTATCGTCCGGTCCATACATGGACCCTGACGGACGAAGTCGAATATATCGAACCTAAAGAACGTGTTTACTAAGAGGAGAAGAGCCAATGGTTGAATTCAGCTTACCCCCGGGCTCCGATCCGGTTGAAGGTAAAACATTCAAGGCCCCGGCTGGTGCCAAGAATGTGAAAAAGTTCAAGATCTATCGCTATGATCCGGATGCGGGGACCAATCCGCGGATCGACACGTTCGAAGTTGACCTTGATGATTGCGGCCCGATGATTCTGGATGCGCTGATCAAGATCAAAAACGAAGTGGATGCGACCCTGACTTTCCGCCGTTCTTGCCGGGAAGGGATTTGCGGTTCCTGTTCCATGAACATTGACGGGACCAACACGCTGGCGTGTTTGAAGCCGATTGCAGAAGTCAAAGGCGACTGTGCCATTTATCCGTTGCCGCATATGCCGGTGGTCAAGGATCTGGTGCCTGACCTGAGCCTGCCTTATGCACAACTTCGTTCCATTGAGCCCTGGATGCAGGCCGATACACCGGCACCGTCCAATCAGGAACGTTTGCAGTCAATTGAAGAACGCGAAAAACTTGACGGACTGTGGGAATGTATTTTGTGCTTCTCCTGCCAGACCTCTTGTCCGAGTTACTGGTGGAACGCCGAAAAATACCTCGGCCCGGCTGTTCTGTTGCAGGCTTATCGCTGGATTGCAGATTCACGTGATGAAGCAACCGGTAAACGTCTGGATGATCTGGATGATCCGTTCAAGGTTTATCGTTGCCATACGATCATGAACTGTACCAACACCTGCCCGAAAGGTTTGAACCCGGGTAAGGCGATTGCCGAAATTAAACGGATGCAGTTTGAACGCCACTAATCGTTCAACTATATGTTTCTAGAAAAGGGGAGAGACTTAGGTTTCTCCCCTTTTTTAATACTTCTTTAAAGGCTTTGGCTTATATGAATGTAGAAAGAACGGAAAATTTGTGTATGGTGTCGCTCAAATGAGATGAGAGCGGGGGGAAGAAATGAATTTTTTTAGTAAAAGAACGACGAATACGGATAGCTCTGACAACAACTTTTCAGAAAGTCTGGAAAGAGAACCGGATAGGGCTGAGGAAACCTGTGCGCTGACACTGGCGCTTAAGCAGGTTAATGCGATTCTGGCACGTGATTATGACAGTGTACCGCATGGAACGGATGAATTGACGTGCAAGCTTAAAGAACTGGCTCTGGAAAGCCAGCAGCGCGCAGAAAGACAATTGTCACGTTCAGTCGGTTTGTCCATCGCCAATAACTCGACCGTTATTTCGGTGGCGAAATCGGCACGTAGTTTGAACGAACTCAATGAAATTTCCCAGTCTCTGGCTTCGGCGATGGAAGAGATGGCGGCTTCCATTCAGGAAATTTCCAACAGCACTCATCACAGCACAGCGGAAGCTGAAAGCTTGCAAGGGATTGTGCGCAACAGCATGGAAGGGTCCCATCAGGCGATTCAGGCGATCAATTCCATTTCAGAGTCCGTTAGTCATGCGGTGGAAAAATTGACAGATCTGGCCGCAGCTTCCACCCAGATCGGCGATGTGGTGGGCCTGATTAACGATATTGCATCCCAGACAAACCTGTTGGCGTTGAATGCGACCATTGAGGCCGCGCGTGCTGGTGAAGCCGGTAAAGGTTTTGCTGTGGTGGCAAGTGAAGTGAAAAACCTCGCCAATCAGACAGAGCGTGCAACCGGTGATATTAATAATCGTATCGAGCGTTTGCGCCATGAAATGGACGGCATCACCAAATCCATGAGCGAAGGGGCTGAAGCTGTTGCTAACGGCCAGCAGATCATTACCTCTACGCTGAAGAGCATGGAAGAGATTGATGATGGGGTGAACCGCGTGACCACCGATATGCAACAGGTGGCTGCCGTGTTGGAACAACAGCAGGGGGTTACAGCCCAAACGGCTGAACATGCGATTACCATTTCGCAGATGTCCGGGGCCAACGTGGAAGCCAATACCATTGTGCTTAATGAAATGGATGAAACGGAAGGGCTGATCACGGAACAAATGGAAGCCTTGATGCGCCACCAGTTCCCGGCACGTGATTTGATCCGGGCAAAAGCGGACCATATGATCTGGCGCAAAAAACTGGCAGATATGCTTCTGGGTCGCGCGACCCTTAACCCGGATGAATTGTCAGACCATAAGCATTGTCGTTTGGGTAAATGGTATTTCGGTGATCTGGATACTGTCATTCGTGAACATGCTGCCTTTAATGCGTTGAACACACCGCATGGGCAGGTGCATGAGCTCGGCATTGCTGCGGCAAGGGCCTATCAGGAACATAATCTGGATGAAGCCATTCGACTGGTTGAAGAAATTGAAGGACCGTCACAGCAGGTGCAGGATTATCTGGATGAATTGATTGCTTTTGTCGGGGTGAACAAATAAAAGACCCTTATCCCTGTTTTAACCACTCCTTTACGGTTGGTCACCTATAGTGACAAATGAAGAAGAATTTTTGAAAGTCTGTTGATCATGTTTTTAAAACCGAAAAAAGCAATTGTGAGACGCAAGCGTATCATCCATGGTGATATCAAAGGTCAGGGTGAGCTGCATTTGCGTGGCGTTGTGGAAGGGTCGATTGAGGTTGATAATCTGGTGATCGGCAAACGTGGTTGTGTAAACGGCAATGTCATTGCTGAAACTGTCCGTATCATGGGGCATGTCAAAGGCAACATTCAGGCCCGCCATGTCATTGTTGAACAAGGTGCCCATGTGGAAGGGGAGCTGAGCTATGAACAGTTGTCTGTCGCCCCCCATGCTGATCTGGTGGGCAAACTGACCCCGCGCCCGCTGTTGAAAATCTGGCAGGAACGCCAGCCGGTTTTGCAGGTGTTACAGGGCATGGCTGCCTAAGCCATCTTTACGAACCAAGAGAAAACGCCGCTCAGCCTTTAGGGGTGGGCGGCGTCATTTTTTTATGAAGAACTCAGGATAAAAGGGAACGTATCATAAATACGCAAAGCAGTCCTGTGCAGACCCCTAAAAAATACCTGCCTGTTTTCAAGGTCACGCCAACGGTGATGAGAGCTGCAAGGCTTTCGGCAATCCCGGTTGCGAAAATAACCGGGGCAACGATGGAGAGCAAGATGCCACCGGGTAGAATTTCCATGGCGGCTTGCATACGTCCTTTGGGCCGGTAAAAGCCCATCAACCAATAGCCTGATATACGCGTCAGATAAGTGACAGCTCCCATACCACAAAGGGTGAGAAAAACATCCAGATGAAGTTCAGGCATGGGGGGCTTCCTTGTAAAGAAAGGCGCGTACTGTCATGGCACTGAGCCCACCGCTGAGAATATACCATGGTCCATCGACGAGTTCGGATGTCAGGACTGAAATCGTGCCAGCCGCCAGCCATGGCAATAACGAGGTTGTGCGGCCTTCCCAGAAACCGCAAAGCAAGGTCAGGAAAATGGCTGTGCCGGCAAAGTCCAGCCCCCAGCGTGCCGGGTTTTCAATGACGCCACCGGCCATGGCCCCCAGATAGAGGCTGACAACCCAGGCAGAACAGATGGTGAAGGCGCAGGCACCATAAAAGGCAAGGCTGAGCTTGCCTTCATTCTTGCGCTGCATGACCAGTGCCCAGACTTCATCCGTCATGAAATAAAGGGCAAGATGAGAGGGGGAGTTGCCATAGGGCCGCAGTGCCGGGCTCAGGGAAGCCCCCATGAGGATATGGCGCAGGTTGACCATGGCGGTGATGCCAATGATGGTTAAGGTCGGGATCGGTTCTGCCCATAATTCCACCGCAACAAATTGTGAGGCACCGGCAAAAACCATCAGCCCCATCAAGGCGATTTCGAAAGGTGAAAGCCCTTTCTGAATTGCCATGGCCCCAAGGGCCAACCCGAAGGGGATGACACTGGCGGCAATGGGCAGCATGCGCAAAGTACCAAGGCGAAAATCATCCGAGGTGGTCATGGTTCTGGCGAATGTGTTCATTTCAGCGTCATCTTTTGTTGTTGGGCGCATATGATGACGAGGCCTGACAGATTTATCTTGGATAAAAGTGACTTTGCTTAAAGAAGAACGCCTTCATGGCGCAGCAACCATGCTTTGCGTGCCAGCCCTCCTGCATATCCCGTTAAGGAACCGTCTGAGCCGATGACGCGGTGGCAGGGATAGATAATGGATATGGGGTTTAATGCATTGGCCCGTGCAACGGCACGCACGGCTTTGGGGTTGCCCAAGGTGATGGCAAGGTCTCGATAACTGATGGTTTGACCACAGGGAATAGCGCGCAGGGCCTGCCAGACCTTTTGTTGAAAGTCTGTGCCGCCCAAATCGCATTTGATCTCGTCAAGACGGGTAAAGTCTCCGCTGAAATAGGCGCGTAAGTGGTTTTTGATTTTTTGGCAAGGCTGTGCCGTTAGCTGGAAAGATTTAAAACGTTTTTTCAACAATCTTTGCTGACGTTCCCCCTGATCGGGGAAATCCAGATGTAACAAGGTTTCCTGATCATCAAAGACGATGGAGATTTCACCACAGGGACTATCGAAGGTTTCACCATAAAGATGTTTCATGAATGCAGGTTCCATAGATAAATTGCGCCGTAAGCCCGCCACGGGCGCCAGTTTTTACTGCGGTTTTCAAGTTCGGTTTTAGCATCAACAATGCCTTGGCTTTCCAGTGCGCGGATAAGCCCAAGGTCCGCAACCGGGTAGATGTCGGGTTCACCAAAGGCACGCATCATCATATAATGCGCCGTCCAAGGCCCAATGCCAGGCAGGGCGCAAAGGTCTTTGATGGTTTCTTCAACGGGTTTGGCGGCATCAAGCTCAGCCCAGTTTTCGGCCAGTTTTTTCAAGGTGGCAATGCGTCGCCCAGTCAAACCCAGACCATCCAGATTATGTTCAAGAATATCCTGCGGGGTGGGGAATAGGCCAGTGCCGATACGTTCCAGCACACGCATGCAAATGGTGCGCGCGCCTTTTACGCTGATCTGCTGACCGATGATGGCACGCAGGGCAATTTCAAACCCATCCCACGCGCCGGGCAGGCGCAAGCCCGGCGTTGCTTTAATCAACGGGCGCAGAATGTCATCTTTGCTTAGAGCCTGTGCAATTGCCTGCGGGTCGGCATCAAGGTCGAACAGACGGCGGATTTTATGGGTAATGTCACGTAAATGTCGGGTTTCGATATTGAAGAACTGACAGACAAGGCGGTTGTTTGCATAATCATTGCTGATCATTATTTCGCCATCCTGCCCCTCAAAACGGACTTTGCGAATGTAATATCCTTCTTCAACCCGTTCGACCGGGGCAATGGCGCGCAGGGCAAAAAAAGCCAGCAGGCCGTCCCAATCATAGGGTGGGCGGTAATTGAACTTAAGTGTGATGTTTTCTGATGTTGCTATGTCATCCCTGTTCTTACGTTCTTCGCGCGGGGCAAAACCGAAGGCGGATTTATAGGCATCGTTAAATCGGCGCAGACTGGAAAAACCGGCAGCAAAGGCAATATCGGTAATGGGGGTTGCAGTTTGTTTGAGCAACCGTTTGGCAAACAACAAGCGCCGGGTTTGGGCCATTTGTTTGGGCGATGTGCCCAAGTGGGTCTGGAACAGGCGGCGCAGGTGACGCTCCCCCACCCCCAAACGGGTGCACAGGCTTTCCAGTGTCTGTCCGTCATCCAGTGCGCCTTCTTCGATCAATGTTATGGCTCGGCGTACGGTGGTTTCGGTTCCCATCCACGCCGGGCTGGCCGGGGCACTTTCCGGGCGACAGCGCAAACAGGGGCGATATCCGGCTTGCAAGGCTGCACTGGCCGTGGGGTAGAACGTGCAATTTTCCGCTTTCGGTGTGGTGGCCGGGCAGATGGGGCGACAAAAAATCCCGGTGGAAGAAACGGCTGTATAGAACCGTCCGTCAAAGCGGGCATCGCGCGCCTTTAAGGCCTGATAGCATATGGTGTGATTCAATGTCATGACAGGCAGTATACAGGATTAGCCATGAGGAACTCGCCATTTTCGGACTCCCATGTGGAAAATGTGATTTCTTGCGCAAAGAACTGAAAACTGCACAGGCCTCTGTCTGCACAGGGGCTCACTTTAGGGGCGGTGTTTGATTCGTTTGTGATATTGTCCGGAAAATGTGATTTCCTGCGAAGGCAGGAAGCTGTCCAAGGTCCCTGTCTGCACAGGGAATCATGTTGGGGTTAATGTTCGAATTGTTTGCGATATTGCCCGGGGGTTAACCCAAAGTGACGTTTGAAATGGCGGTTGAGGTGGCTTTGGTCACAAAATCCGCAGGCCAGTGCAACATCGCTGGCAGGGTCACCTGCTTCAAGGCGCTTTTTGGCCGCCTGAACACGGCGCATGGTTTGGTAGGCATGCGGTGTCATACCGGTTTCCTTGCGAAAGGCGCGGATCATATAATGACGGTTCAGGTTGGCAAGTTGCGCAAGATCGTTGAGCCCTACATCCTGATCGTAGAGATCATCCAGATAGGTACGTACTTTGGCAAGCGGGCCATGTTCGCGCCCCACAGGTTTGATGACGGTTTGGTCTTCTGCATGGCGCGTGATCAGGGAACTGAGGACCAGAGCAAAAGCACTGTCCTGTTCCAGCGTATCGCCGGATTTTTCCAGCACCGTATGCATGGCCAGTATTTGGCGGGCCAGCATGTCATCGTGATGAACCGGGGTCTTGAAATGGGGCAGGTCGGTTTTGCCGCTCAGGTCCTGCTGAATATCAGTCATGAGCTCGATGCTGGGATAAAACATGCGATAGACAAAGCCTTGCCCAACCGGCTCACCATCATGTGTCATTTGTGGGCTTAATGCGGCAATGCTTCCTTGTGGGGCAATATAGGTGGTGCCGTTATAGCGGAATTTTTCTGCCCCCCTGACCATAATGCCAATGCTGTAGGTATCGTGAAAATGGGTCGGGTAGCGGTGTTCCACAAAGGTGGCGCTCAAACATTCCATATCTTCAAAACGTTGGGCATGCCAAAACTTGATCCGGTCGTGCTTACCCAAATCATTCATGTTCAAGTTATTGTTATTTGTTTTTTTCATGGCATCAACCTTACCATAAAGATGCCACATAAACTTGGATAAAAGTGACCTGTAAGAAGCAAACACTTGCCGATTGCGCAAGCTTTGCCTACAACTGTTATACCAAAACGATAGAGGACCTGATCACAGCTATGCTCGCCTATATTCTTCGACGCTTGCTTTTGATTATCCCGACCCTGTTCGGCATTATGGTTCTTAACTTCATTATCATTCAGGCAGCCCCCGGTGGCCCGGTGGAACAGATGCTGGCCAAAATTCAAGGCGAAGCCGTGGATGCAACGGCGCGTGTTTCCGGCACGGGCGGCTCGGAAGTCAAGTCAGGCGGGGGAACGCAGGGCCAAAGCGGCAATTCTACCAAATATCGCGGGGCACAAGGGGTGCCGCCGGAATTGATTACAGAGCTTGAAAAACAGTTCGGTTTCGACAAACCGGCTCCTGAACGTTTTTTTATGATGCTGGGCAATTACATTCGTTTTGATTTCGGCAACAGTTTTTACCGTGACCAAAGTGTGATGGATTTGGTTCTGGATAAAATGCCCGTCTCCATTTCGTTGGGGGTCTGGACGACCTTACTGGTTTATCTGATCTCCATTCCATTGGGGATCAAAAAGGCAGTGCGTGATGGGTCACGTTTTGATGTCTGGTCTTCCGGTGCGGTGATCGTTGGCAATGCCATCCCCAGCTTTTTGTTTGCCATTTTGCTGATCGTTTTGTTTGCCGGGGGGCGCTATTTTGACTGGTTCCCTTTGCGCGGCTTGATTTCGGATAACTGGAATGAACTTGGCACATGGAACAAAGTTACGGACTATTTCTGGCATATTGCTTTGCCGGTTCTGTCTATGGTAATTGGTGGATTTGCCAGCCTGACCATGTTGACGAAGAATTCTTTTCTTGAAGAGATCAATAAACAATATGTCATTACGGCACGTGCCAAAGGCTTGACGGAACGCCGGGTGCTTTACGGTCATGTGTTTCGCAATGCCATGCTGATTGTGATTGCCGGTTTTCCTGCCACCTTTATTGGCGTTTTCTTTACCGGTTCCTTGTTGACGGAGATTATTTTCTCGTTAGACGGATTGGGGTTGCTCGGCTTTGAATCGGCTATCAACCGGGATTATCCCGTGGTGTTCGGCACGCTTTATTTTTATACCCTTTTGGGGCTGGTGATGAATTTGGTTGGGGATGTTATGTATCACATTATCGACCCCCGTGTTGATTTTGAGGCCCGATAAATGAGTCCGTTAAACCAACGCCGTTGGCAGAATTTCAGGAAAAACAAACGGGGCTACTGGTCTTTATGGCTGTTTCTGGCATTGTTTCTTTTTTCTTTGTTTGCAGAATTGATCGCCAATGACAAACCGTTGCTGATTTCTTTTGAAGACGAACTTTATACCCCGTTTTTGCATAATTATCCTGAAACCACCTTTGGCGGATTTTTTGAAACCGAGGCTGAATACCGTGACCCGGAAGTGCAAAAACTCATAACCGATACGGGGGGCTGGATTATCTGGCCGATGGTGCGTTATAGCTACGACAGTATCAATTATGACCTCACGACCCCGGCCCCGGCCCCGCCCAGTGCGGACAACTGGCTGGGCACGGATGATCAGGGTCGTGATGTTGTGGCCCGGGTGATTTACGGTTTTCGCATTTCCGTTCTGTTCGGTTTGGTTTTGACCATACTCAGTTCGATAATTGGTATTGCTGTGGGGGCGATGCAGGGATATTTCGCCGGGCTGATTGATTTGGTCGGGCAAAGGCTGATTGAAATATGGTCCGGTCTGCCTACACTTTATTTGCTGATCATTCTTGCCAGTTTTGTGGAGCCCAATATCTGGTGGCTGTTGGGGATTATGTTGCTCTTTTCCTGGTTGGCACTGGTGTCATTGGTGCGCGCAGAATTCCTGCGTGCACGTAATTTTGACTTTGTGCGTGCCGCCAAAGCGCTGGGTGTTTCTGATGGCATCATTATCTGGCGTCATGTTTTGCCCAATGCCATGGTGGCGACCTTTACATTCCTGCCCTTTATTTTGAACGGTTCCATCACCACCCTGACTGCCTTGGATTTCCTCGGTTTTGGTCTGCCACCGGGCAGTGCCTCATTAGGGGAGTTGCTCAATCAGGGCAAGAATAATTTGCAGGCCCCATGGTTGGGACTGACCGCCTTTTTTGTTTTATCCATCATGCTCTCCCTGTTGATCTTTATTGGCGAAGCGGTGCGCGATGCCTTTGACCCGAGGAAGACATTTAGATGACCCAGCCTTTGCTTGAAATCAAAGATTTGCATGTTTTGTTTGGGGATGAACCGGCGGTGCGCGGGGTTTCCTTTACATTGGAGAAAGGCGAAACGCTGGCGCTGGTGGGGGAGTCCGGTTCAGGCAAATCGGTCACGGCCCTGTCGGTTATGCAACTGTTACCCTATCCGCGTGCGCATCATCCTAAAGGGTCGGTCAAGCTGGATGGCGAAGAATTGCTGGGATGCAAAGAACGTAAAATCCGCTCCATTCGTGGCAACCGGGTGGCGATGATTTTTCAGGAACCGTTGACCTCGCTTAATCCGCTGCATTCCATTGAGCGACAGATTTCCGAAGTGCTGTTTGTGCATAAGCTGATGACCAAGCGTCAGGCCCGTGAACGGGTGATTGAGCTGTTAAAGCTGGTTGGGCTGGAAGAGGCCACCAGTGAAGACCGCCTCAAAGCCCTGCCGCACCAGTTTTCCGGTGGGCAACAACAGCGCATTATGATTGCCATGGCGTTGGCAAATGAACCCGATATCCTGATTGCGGATGAGCCGACAACGGCACTGGATGTAACGGTTCAGGCGCAAATCCTCAAGCTGCTCAAGGAACTCCAGCAAAAGCTCGGCATGGCGATTTTGATGATTACCCATGACCTGGGCATTGTGCGCCATATGGCGGATCGGGTTTGCGTGATGACGGACGGGGAAATTATGGAAACAGGGCCTTGTGCGGATATTTTTGAACGCCCGCAACATGCCTATACACAGAAATTGCTGGCGGCTGAACCCGCTGGTAAACCGCAGGAACACAGCGGGGCACGGGAAATTCTCAAAGTGGAGGATTTCAAGGTCTGGTATCCGATCAAGCGCGGGGTGATCAAGCGTGTGGTTGGCCATGTCAAAGCCGTAGACGGCCTTTCATTGTGTGTACGTCAGGGGGAAACCCTAGGTGTGGTTGGGGAATCCGGCTCGGGTAAATCCACTTTGGGCCGGGCGATTTTACGGCTGGAAGACAGTGACGGCGGATTGCTGTTTGACGGAATGGATTTGCAGAGCCTGAAAGAAAAAGACCTGCGCCCGCTTCGCCGGGAAATGCAGATGGTCTTTCAGGACCCGTTTGGCTCCATGTCGCCACGTATGTCGGTTCATCAGATCATTGAAGAAGGCCTGTTGGTACATAAACTGGGCGGCAGTTATGAAGAACGCCGACAATTAACAGGTGATGTGCTGGAAGAAGTGGGCTTGAGCCGCGATGCACAGGACCGTTACCCGCATGAATTTTCCGGTGGGCAGCGCCAACGTATCGCCATTGCACGCGCCATTGTTTTAAAGCCGCGCCTGATTATTCTGGACGAACCGACCAGTGCATTGGATATGTCGGTTCAGGCGCAGATCGTTGATCTGTTGCGTGACTTACAGATCAAACATGATCTCGCCTATATCTTTATCAGTCATGACCTTAAGGTCGTGCGTGCCATGAGCCACCATGTGCTGGTCATGCAGCAAGGCAAAATTGTTGAACAAGGCCCGCGTGAAGATATTTTTGAGGCACCGAGGACAGATTACACCAAAGCGCTGATGGCCGCTGCCTTTGAAAACAAGGCGGATGAAACAGGCGTGGTTGGCATTTAAGTAACGCTCAGGGGGATAAGGAAAGATCGTCATGCTGGCGTAGGGCAGCATCCATAGCGTTTCAAACAACGACTTATGGACTACTGGCCTTCGCCAGTGTGACAAAACAATATGTTGGATAATTCTTATCCCAAATTCACGTTAAGTAGGTTTTGACCTGCGCCAGCAAAACGTTTTTACGTACGTTTGGGCGGATGGCGAATGTCTTCATCATCCCAGGTGTGTAGGGTTTGTTTAACCAGTCCGGCAGTTTTGTACCAGATGGGGAGTTGGGCCAGCAGGTAGTAGAAAAAGTCCCGGCTGAAGAAGCCTTTTTTCTGTTCGCGTTTTGCCCATTTCCAGGCCCGCCCGGCGCAACGTTTGAAGGCAAGGCGTTGCAGTTTGGTCTCAACATCCGGGGTATCACGCAGGAAATGGTACATATTGGCGCTCATGGTATAGACCATGGTGGCATGTGCACCCATCATACGCCCTTCTACCTCACGTGGGCCGATAACGGCGAGCAGGTCGGTTGTGCCCATACGCCCGCGTGCGGCGACCCGCAAGGGAATGGAAACATCCTGAACGAAGACCTCTTCATCAGCCCCGCCCATTTCCTTGAAAACGGAGGTGCGCACCATTGTGGAGGTCGACCCGGCCATGCCGCGTTTGATGAAGGTTTTGAGCGGGTCTTGAATGAGGGTTACGGTTGCACTGTCATCGGTTTGTTTCAGTGCATCGCCTTCCACATCATCACTTAAAACCCAACCGGCGGACAGATGGTCAAGCTTATGTTCGCGCATCATTTCTAGCATGCGCTGGCTGGCATAATGGGTCAGTACGTCATCGGCATCGACGATTTTGATAAACTCGCCTTGTGCAGCGAAGCCCCCGGTGTTGGTGGCAACGCTGATGCCGGCATTTTTCTGGTTGATGATACGCACATTGGGCCAGTCCTGGGTGCGTTCTTGAATGATTGCCACGGAATTGTCGGTGGAGCCGTCATCAACGAAAATATATTCACGCGAAAAATCCCCTGTCTGCCTTTCCAGTGCATTGAGCATAGGGGCCATGTAAGGGGCTTTGTTATAAACGGTGATGACGTAGGAAATATCAATCATGAAACAAGCACCAGATCATCGCGATGGATCATTTCATCACGGCCCTGATAACCGATTTTTTCCTTGATGTCGCTGGATTGTAACCCGGCAATCAGGTGTGCATCGTCTGATCCATAAGCCATGAGGCCACGGGCAACTTCTTTGCCGTCCGGTCCCATAATGGTCACGGCTTCACCGCGCGCAAAATTTCCGGCAACCTGTTTGACCCCGATGGGCAACAGGCTTTTTCCCGCCAGCAGGGCCTTGAGAGCACCCTCATCAACAATGATTTCCCCCACCGGTTTCAGGCTGCCGGAGATCCATTGTTTGCGGGCATTTTTCGGGGTGCTTTCAGGCAGGAACCAAGTTGCAGTCGCTCCCTTTTCCAGTGCTGTGAGCGGATAGGTGCGTTCCCCTTTGGTAATCACCATGCGACAGCCTGCATTCATGGCAATTTTGGCGGCGGCGATTTTGGTGGTCATGCCGCCGGAACCGACATTGCTGGCAGACCCGCCTGCCATGGCTTCAATTTCCGGGGTGATATGGTCAACGACAGGAATAAAGCGGGCATTGGCATCTTTTGAAGGATCAGCCGTATAAAGCCCGTCAATATCGGAAAAAAGCACCAATGTATCAGCGCTGATCATGGCGGCAACACGGGCGGCCAGACGGTCATTGTCCCCAAAGCGGATTTCATCGGTGGCAATGGTGTCATTTTCATTGATCAGCGGAACGGCACCGATTTTCAGCAGGGTTTCAACTGTGTTGCGCGCATTGATGTAACGGCGGCGGTTTTCACTATCCTCCAGTGTCATCAGGATTTGCGCGACGGTGATGTCATGATGACCGAGAACTTCCTGATAGGCATGGGCAAGGCGAATATTACCACAAGCCGCAGCCGCCTGTTTTTCATCCAGTTTCAGGTTTGTGTTGGGCAAGGCAAGATGGCGCCGCCCGACCGCAACGGCCCCTGAGGTTACAATGACAACTTCTTGATCACGCTTGCGCGCCACATCAATATCTGCGGCCAGACTTTCAAGCCATTTACGGTGCACTGTGCCGTGGGCTTCATCCACCAGCAGGGCAGAGCCGATCTTGATAACAATGCGTTTGGCGTCTTTGACTTGTGTACTTTTAAAAAGGTCGCCCATGTTTGATCCCGTCTATATTCTTTGATGTTTATAAGGGATTAATTTTAGCTTGTCATCAGGCCAGAGGGTCGAAGGGTTTGTGCTCTTCGAAGTCTTCTTCCGGCTCTTCTCCTTCATGGGGCAGGGGGCCATGATCCCACGGACCTGCGGTATATTCCGCTATGCCGCCGACTTCACCTTTGATGATCTTTTGCATTTCCAGCAAGAGCTCTGGCACACCGGTGTGGGCAACGCCGGAAATGGTGTGGATGGGGCCGTCATAGACCTTGGCCAGAAGTTCCTTTTGTTCCTCAACCTGTTCATCAAGCAGGGAATCGCATTTGTTCAGCGCAACCACTTCGGGCTTTTCAGCCAGTTTGGGGCTGTAGGCTTCCAGTTCTTTGCGGATGGTGGTGTAGGCCACATCCACATCATCCTGTGTCACATCAATCAGGTGCAATAAAACAGCACAGCGTTCCACATGGCCAAGGAAACGGTCACCCAGCCCCTGACCTTCATGGGCCCCTTCAATCAGACCGGGGATGTCAGCCAGAACGAATTCACGACCGTCTTTTTTATCACCGGACAATACAACACCCAAGTTGGGGTGAAGTGTGGTGAAAGGGTAATCGGCAATTTTCGGTTTGGCGCGCGATACGGCTGAGAGGAAGGTGGATTTACCCGCATTGGGCAGGCCGACCAGACCGGCATCCGCAATCAGTTTCAGGCGCAGCCAGACCCAGCGTTCCACGCCCGGCCAACCGGGTTCGGTTTTACGCGGGGCTTGGTTTGTAGAGGTTTTGAACTGTGCATTACCACGCCCGCCATCCCCACCGCGCATGAGGATGCGACTTTCGCCCGGGTGGGTGAAATCGGCGAGAACGGTTTCTCGGTCTTCATCCAGAATTTGGGTGCCGACCGGAACCTTGAGCAAGATATCATCGCCTTTTTTACCACTCATGTTGCGGCCCATGCCGCCCTGGCCGCGTTTGGCCTTGAAATGTTGTTGGTAGCGATAATCGATCAGGGTGTTGAGGTTGTCCACGCATTCGATGATGACATCACCGCCGCGCCCGCCATCGCCACCATCGGGACCGCCGAATTCGATATATTTTTCACGGCGAAACGAGACGCAGCCATTGCCGCCGTCACCACTTTTAATAAAGATTTTGGCCTGATCGAGGAATTTCATTGTTTTGTCCGGTGCGTCATTTTTTGAACGAAAAAAGAGGAATGGAAAATCCACCCCTCTCTTTTCTAACTTCTCGCAAAGCTTGGATAAAGCTTATTCGGCAGCGTCTACGCTTACGAAAGTGCGACCTTTGGCACGGGTACGGAAGCTGACCTTACCTTCTGCTTTTGCAAACAGAGTGTGGTCTTTACCGATACCGACGTTTTCGCCCGGGTAGAATTTGGTGCCGCGTTGACGGACCAGAATGTTACCAGCGAGAACGGCTTCGCCGCCAAATTTCTTAACGCCGAGGCGTTTGCTTTCAGAATCGCGACCGTTACGGGACGAGCCACCAGCTTTCTTGTGAGCCATAACTTAATCTCCTTAACTAAACGGCCTTAGCCTTTAATAGACTTGATACGCAAAACGGTCTGCTCTTGGCGATGACCTTTTGTGCGGCGATAGTTCTGACGACGTTTCTTCTTGAAGATAACAACTTTGTCGCCTTTGCCTTGTTCGATGATTTCTGCGGTTACAGAAGCACCGGAAACCAGCGGCGTGCCAACAGTTGTTTTACCTTCAGCACCAACCAGAAGAACGTCTTCCAGTTTGATTTCGGAACCGGCGTCACCGGCCAGTTTTTCAACAACGATTACGTCATTTTCAGCGACAGTATACTGCTTGCCGCCTGTTTTTACGATAGCGAACATGGTTCGACATACCCTTGTGTTTACGCGCCCTACGGTGCCGCCAAAGCGAACTTCCAAGCCTCAAAAAAGGAAACCTCAAGCTGCGTGCTGATCAAAAAAGGCCTGATCCAGTCAAGCCCAGAGTCGGCGCACTATACGGATATTTGCCCGAGAGTCAATAAAAGAGAGTCGAGAAAAGAAATGGGCATTTACCTTAAGTAATCAACCCTATCATTTTTTTAATGTACATCCAGCTCTGATAGAATACACTTTCCTGCGACGATGAAACCTATGGGGGGAGTCAGGGATGTCAAATGATCATGCCATGCTGACAGGGGTTGAACGCACATTTGGTGATGGGGAAATTATTGTCAGCAAGACCGACCTGAAAGGCCGCATTACCTATGCCAACAAGACTTTTTTGAATGTTGCAGGGTACAGGCTGAATGAAGTGATGGGACAGCCCCATAACATGATCCGTCATCCGGACATGCCGCGTTGTATTTTCAAACTTCTTTGGGACACCATGTATGATCAGCGTGAATTGTTTGCTTACGTGATTAACCGCTGTAAAAACGGGGATCATTACTGGGTGCTGGCGCATGTAACCCCGAGTTATGACATCAACGGTGAAAATATCGGTTACCATTCAAATCGGCGTGTTCCAAAGCGTGAGACATTGAAGAATGTCATCATTCCCCTTTATGCACGTTTGCTTGAGATTGAGAAATCTCATCAAAACCGTAAAGAAGGCATGGAAGCCTCAACGGAGGCCCTTATGGGGATCCTCAAGGAAAAGGAGGTTCAATATGATGAATTCATCCTCTCTGTTTAAAACGGCCTATTTTAAATATGGGGCAGTTGTATGTTTGATCGTGCTTTTCTTTGAAATTGTTATTTCACACGGCTTCAGCCCTTTGACGCTCAGTTTGATTACACTTACGGCGATCTGTGTTTTCTTTGGGATTGCAACATCTTCAAGTCAGGGAGGTGGTGTTTCCTCATCG
Source organism: Terasakiella sp. (assembly GCA_050297075.1). GTDB lineage: Bacteria > Pseudomonadota > Alphaproteobacteria > Rhodospirillales > Terasakiellaceae > Terasakiella. The sequence continues at coordinate 219,909 of JBNKSC010000024.1, read as the reverse complement.
GTGATGGAAGAGGTAACGCAAGTTTGCCATCAAATTGACCAAGGTAATTTTGAAGCACGCATTACAGTGGCGGCCAGTGGGCGCACACAAAAACTTTATGATGCTGTCAATGGCGCAATCGATCGCACGGATGCGTTTGTGCGCGAAGCAAAAGCGGCCATGGAATATGTTGCCAGCAAAAAATATTATCGCCCTATTCTGGAAACCGGCATGACCGGGGCGTTTTTATTGTCTGCGCGTGACATCAACGGGTCGATTGCCAACCTTTCAAAAATGCAGGAAACAGCCATTTCACTACAGGACAAGGTTCATGAGGTGGTGCAGCGTGTGGTTGGCAATGCCAATGAAATTGTCGCTCAGGCAGGCAACATGGGAAGCCGTATTGACAAAAGTTCATCCGGCACCATTGATGTGGCCGATTCTGTCATTGCAGCATCGGAAAGCACCACGTTGGTCGCGGCGGCGGCAGAAGAACTGAGTTCTTCTGTACGTGAAATTTCACGTCAGGTTTCTTATGCCAGCCAGACATCGCAGGAAGCAATGGATGACGTGAACGGTATTGAAGATGATATTGCAGCGCTTTCGCTTCAGGCTGGCAATATTGGTGAAGTTATCCAACTGATTTCCGATATTGCGGCCAAAACCAATTTGCTGGCCTTGAATGCCACGGTTGAAGCTGCACGGGCAGGAGATGCGGGTAAAGGATTTGCCGTTGTGGCTGCGGAAGTTAAAAACCTCGCAGATCAGACCGGCAAAGCAACCGAGAGTATTGCCGAACAGATTGGAGGGATTCAGGGGGTTAGCGATGCAGTGGTGCGAAAATCAGCCAGTATTCATAACACGATTAAAAGGATTAATGAGATTTCGGCTGCAATTGCCGCAGCGGTGGAAGAACAGGGGGCGGCAACCCACGATATTTCTGAAAAAATTGCAGTGGTTGCTGAACAGGCCAATAAAGTTTCAGACCGGGTTTCCGATATTGCCCAGCATTCGGCGGCTTCATATGCCGGGGCAATCACGGTGATCTGGGCGGCGGGTGATCAGATTAAACCGGTTGAGGAACTGGATGTGGATTTGAAAACGTTCTTTAAAATGCTGTGATTTGTGGAAGTTTATGAGAAAAGAGGGCGCTGGGTTTACTGCGAAGCGCCCTCTTTTTCGAATTTAACCCAGATGCTGTTTGAGGAACGCGCTGGTGCGTTTCCAGGCAAGGGCAGCGTCTTCTTCATCGTAGCGTGAACCTGTCGGGTTGGCGAAGGCATGGTTGGCTTCGTACCAGTAGGTTGTAAGGTCCGTTTTACCGGCTTGTTTCATGGCATTTTCAAACCCGTTGACCATATCCTTGTTGATATATGTATCTTGCGTGCCGAAGTGCCCGAGTACCGGGCTGGATAGGGATTTCAGGTCATCGACCGACTTTTTGACATTGCCGTAATAAATCACGGTTGCATCTACCGGTGTGGCAAGTGAAGCGTTGAGGGACCATCCCCCGCCGAAGCACCAACCCATCGTCGCCACCTTGCCGGAGCCATTGGCGCGCAACCAGTTGACGGCAGCGACCAGTTTTTCGGTGGCGGCTTTGCCATCCATCCCTTTCATCAGGGCCATGGCTTCTTCACGGGTTGCGCCGTATTTTCCGTCATAAAGATCAATGGCGAAGGTGAGATAACCCATTTCCCTAAGTTCATTGGCAACGGATTTGATCTGATCGTTCAATCCCCACCATTCATGGATCAGTAGAACGGCCGGTGCTTTTTCCTTATCGGGTTTGGCAAGGGCACCCATGGCTTTCATACCGCTGGGGGTCGGGATGGAAAAATCCGTGGTTTTATGACCGGCCGCGCGTGCCAGATCAGGATAAGCCAGTACGGTGGCCAAAGGCAGGCTGGCAAGGCCAAGGCTGAACTGCCTGCGATCAAGCGAGGTGACTTTGGGAAGAGGTTTCAGGGACGGCTTGTTGCCGCATCCGTTAATATCGCACATAGATTGACTCCGAATTGAAAACGGTTGTTTCCACAGAGTGGGGATTGTTTCCTTTTTATTCAAGAGAGAAGTAATCTATGATTTTAATTTGATCGGATATTGTTTGGAACTTTTCTTAGTAGTTGATTTCCAGAATTTCCAGTTCTTCTTCACCGCGTGGTGTACGCACGGTGACCAGGTCCCCGACACGCGCTTTGTTGAGGGCACGTCCTACGGGGGAAATCCAGCTGATCAGACCCTTCGTGGAATCAACTTCATCTTCGCCGACAATGCGAACCTTGACCTGTTCTTCACGGTCGTTTTCATAAAGGACATGAGCACCGAAAAAGACCTGTTCACGGTTGGTTTGCTCTTCCGGGTTGACGACAACGGCGGCTTCAATACGCTTGGTGAGGAAACGGACCCGGCGGTCAATTTCACGCAGGCGTTTTTTACCATACTGATAATCGGCGTTTTCTGAACGGTCACCATTGCCCGCTGCCCAGGAAACGACCTTGACGACTTTCGGGCGCTCAACAGACCAGAGCTGGTTTTTCTCGTCTTTCAATACCTGAAGGCCTTCGGGCGTAATATAGTTGGGTCTGCTCATATTTTTGATGTTTCACTTGTTTGTCATGTTTTTCAGGTTACATTGTGATGGAATAGCTTAAAAAGGGAAGAAAATGAAGCGTTCAAAATCACTAAAACTGGCCTTGATGGGGGCCAGCGTACTTACCATGACGGCTTGCGACAATGGTGATGATGTGGCGGCCGTTTTTAAATCGGTGGATGAATGCGCGCAATATGACGGTCAGGATCTTGAACGCTGCCGCACCGGTTGGGAAGAAGCTTCGCGTGAACATATCCGCACAGCCCCGAAATATACCTCTGTTGCAGATTGTCAGGCAGATTTTGGGGAAGGCCAGTGTGAACAGGCGCCTGTGCAAACCACATCGGGCGGTTCTGTTTTCATGCCCATGATGATGGGCTATATGATGGGCTCCATGCTTTCGGGCGGGGGGTATTCGCGGGTGGCGACCCAGCCGCTTTATCGTTCCAAGGATGACCCCGCGACCTTCAGAACGGGGGACAACACCAAGGTTGCCACCTCTACAGGGGTGCAAAAGGTTCCTTCTAACGTGACGCAGCGGCCCAGCACAAAAACCACAACGGTACGGCGCGGCGGGTTTGGCTCTACGGCCATGCGCCGCAGCAGCGGTTTTCGGAGTTTTGGCGGCTAAATGATTCGTATCCCCCTTCAGGAACGGGCCAACTGGCAGGAGCTTGCCCGTGAGGTCGGTTTTCATTTTCATACCATAGATGGTGAAAAATACTGGGATGAAAGTGCCTGTTATCGTTTTACGCTGCAACAGATTGAAGACGATATCGAGGACCCTACGGCCGAACTGGAACAAATGTGTTTTGAAGTTGTCGAACGGGTGGTTCGGGATGAAGGGCTGATGGCGCGTTTTGCTATTCCTCAGCAATATTGGGATTTTGTGTGCACCGGCTGGCAAAACCGGGAACGCAACCTCTATGGGCGGATGGACTTTTCCTATGATGGAACAGGCCCGGCCAAGTTGCTGGAATATAATGCAGACACACCCACATCGCTTTATGAAAGCGCCGCTTTTCAGTGGGTCTGGATGGAACAGGCGATGGAACAGGGGCTTATTCCACCTGATTGCGACCAGTATAACTCCCTGCATGAAGCCCTTGTGGAAGCGTTTGCCCATATGGGAATTGGCGAAACCCTGCATCTGGCATCGTGTCGCGATAGTGCAGAAGATGAAGGCACGGTTCTTTATCTGGAAGAATGTGCAACACAGGCCAACCTGCAAACCCATTTCCTTCATATGGAAGATATCGGCATTGATGGCGATGGGCGCTTAACAGATTTGCAGGACAATGTGATCAGCCATCTGTTTAAACTGTACCCGTGGGAATGGATGATGGAAGACGAATTTGCCCGTCACTTGCCGGGGTGCGGGGCGCGTTTCATTGAACCTGCGTGGAAAATTATTTTATCCAGCAAGGGGCTTTTGCCCTTATTGTGGGAAATGTTTCCCGGTCATCCCAATCTGTTACCCGCCTATTTTGCCGATGAAGCTCATCGTCTTGAAGGGGCATTTGTCAAAAAGCCGCTTTATTCACGCGAGGGGGCAAATGTCAGTATCGTTTCAGACGGTAAAACACTTGAGCAGGTCAGCGGCCCTTATGGGGAGAAAGGCTTTATCGTGCAGGCCTATCATCCTTTGGCGGTTTTCGAGAAAAACCATACGGTGATAGGCAGTTGGCTGGTTGCCAGCAAGCCATGTGGTCTTGGGATTCGCGAAGATTTCAGCGCGATAACCAAGGATACATCGCGTTTTATACCCCATGTCATTCGCGGTTAAGTAGATATATTCACCATGTGAATCAATCCATTGCGTGTGCGCCCCGTCACATCCCTTTTCCAAAAAGTATTCTAAACTAGGGATAGTGGTAACAATCTGTTATTATAAAGCATCGAGTGGGGTTCAAAATTATGTCTGAAGTAACACAAAATGATGTGAAGCTCCTTTATGGTGATGCAACGCCGGGGCGGCGTTCCGTTTTGGCGCAAAAGTTGGCGCGTGACCTGAAAAGAGGGGAACTCTCGGAAACCGAGACAGATCTGGCCATTGCCATTTGTCATAAACTGGCAGAAGACGTGGATGAAAGTGTGCGTCAGTCACTGGCTGAGGCGCTTAAACATTCTCAGGACATTCCCAAGGAACTGGCTTTGCAACTGGCACAGGATGTCACTTGCGTCAGTTTACCCATGCTGGAATTCAATGCGCTTCTTGAAGAAGAAGACCTGATTGCCATTGTCAAGAATGGCGAAACACAACGGCAATTGGCGATTTCTCATCGCGCACATATTCCGGAAATGCTGACATGGAATTTATGCGCCTATGGTACGGAAGAAGTGGTGGACAGTACCCTGCAAAATGCCGGTGCAGATTTTGAGGAAGATACCTATCATCTGGTACTGGACCGTTTCCAGCAGTGCGAAGCTGTACATGCCAGTATGGCGGCACGTCAGGATTTGTCACATGATGTTGTGGACAGGATGATTGGCTTGGTCAGTGAGCAACTTAAAACGTTTTTGGTCAAAAGCCAGAACCTCAGTGCGTTACAGGTTGAACGCCTGATCCTCGAATCACGCGAGGATGCCCGGCGTCGTTTGATGACCCATCCACAATCTCGCCGCCATGCAGAAAAACTGGTGCATGCCCTTCATAGCAAAGGCAAGTTGAATAACGAGTTGATTTTCCGGGCGCTGGAGATTGGCGATCGTGATTTTTTTGAGGCCGGTATGGCAAAACTGGTTGATATTCCGGTTGAATCAGCCCGTAAATTGATCCGGGACCCGGGTGAAAAAGGTTTTGCTGCCCTTTATAAAAGGGCCAGGCTGCCGCAGAATGATTTTGCAGCCGTGGTTTATATGGTTGAGGTGGAATACCACAGCAAACGGCGCAGCCCGATCACGGCGGCATCCGGGCATGCAGATGAACCGGAAAGCTGGTTGACGGAAACAGCAGATAAAAAAGGGAAATGGCACTTGTTCTAACGGGTCAGCCGAACAATTTGTCGATGTCGTCCTGAGAAACTTCCTTGCCGGGTGCAGGGGCTTCTTTTGCTTCTTTTTCTTTTTTGGCAGCAGGAGCACTTGCCGGTTGATCGAACATTTTGTCGATATCATCCTGTGAAGCAGAGGCTTTAGGTGTTGAGGCTTCCGGTTCTTCTTTCGGGGCTGGTGCGGGGGGCGTTGCAGGGCTATCAAAGAGATTGTCAATTGCATCTTGCGAAACGTCTGCACCGACTGACGCGCCCGAATCACCGCCAAAAAGAGCATCAATATCGTCTTGGGACACTTCTTCACCTGATGTTTGTGGGCCGTGCATGGCAATGTCACCGTCTTTCATGCCGATAACATCTTCGATGGTTTCATCAGGGTCGACCGGCAGGCTTTCAAGCCCTTTACGTCCGACAATTTCCACCAGACTGTCCAACGTACCTTCCAGACGGTTCATAATGCGCACAATTTTTGAAATACGCTGGCCTGTCAGGTCATGAAAAGAACAGGATTCAAAAATTTTGTTGGTACTGTCCTGAATATTGTTCAGTGAGGTTTGTGCGTCCGGGTATTTGATGTTGGCACTCAGTTCATCCGTTGAAGATAGTATCTCTTCTGCCGATTCCATGATGGTGTTGGTCGCGTCTTCGGTGGTATCGCAAATGGTTTTAAGCTGTTCGGAAACCGTATTGAAATGGTCCACCTTTGCTTTCGGGTGTTTGATGGCCGCAAGCTCGTGTTTGATCTTGGTAATATAGTGGACCAAATGATGAATTTGTTCCGCCAAGATTTCAAGTTGTGCGTTCTCGGACATCCAAGACTCCTGATGTTTCCGTCAAAAAACGGGAAGCTCATTTATTTTTTTCGAACAAGACATCATACCCGTAACAGGGTTCAACTGCCAATACCTAGTCTTTATTTTTTATGTTTTTTATGGCTGGTGGAGCCAATTAATTCTGTGTGTCAGCTTCTGCCAGCCATTTGTCCATTGTGCGGCGTTCGCGCTTTGTCGGGCGTCCGCTGCCCGGTTCCCGTTCTGCAACTTTTGAAGGTTTTACACCTTTCGGTTTAGGTTGGGGCGGGTCAAGGTCTTCGTAGAGAGTACGTGCTTCCGGTGCCGGACCACGGCGCTCTCCCATCTGTAAAACCTTGATTAATCTGATATGGGGGCCAAGCGGGAAGGTGAGAACGTCTTCGGCCTTCAATATATGATGGGCTTTGGAAATGGCGGTGCCATTGACGCGTATTTTGCCGGAAGAAACGAATTTTGCTGCCAGCGTACGGCTTTTAAAAAAACGGGCGTGCCACAGCCATTTGTCAATGCGCAGGGTTTCGGTTGTCATGTTTTCCAGTTCTTTAATTGTGCAAAAGGTGAATCCGCATGGACATCGCCACGGGGCTTTCTTTTGATCTTTGCTTTCTTCTTTTTCATATGGGTTTTCTTGCGCATGACTTTAAGCCCGTCATCGCTTTTTTCAAGATGATATCCCAGCCGTTGCAGCATTTTTCCAAGCGCATCTTGAGAACAACCGGCAAGGCTGGCAAATTCGCCATCCACATCGCTTTTGCCTTTTTTGGTGCGTTCCCAAGCTGCTTCTGCAATGCGTTCCACCATATCGACCCGAAAACAGCGCCCCGCCAGATTACGGTAGCCGATATATTGATAAAAGCTGTCCGCAATGCCTTTTTCAGCCGGGAAAGACATCAGGCCGTCAGCCGGGTAAGCCGGTTGAATGTCCGGCTGGTGAAAAATTGTCCAGAGATCAGCGCGCAGGCGAATGGCAGCAGCCTTGAGCAGTTTTGGGCAATAAAGGCTATGACGGCCGATTTCCACCCCGCACTGGCGCAAGCCACGTCTGTCTTTGACCTCAAGGTGGGCAAGCAGGTCATCGACTTCTTTTCGGGGCAAGGTGCCGAGGTTTTCGCGCAATTGAAAGGCAATGCCGCGTGCGGCCCCTTTTAGTTTATCGGTTTCCAGATGAAACAGGGGTTTGAGGGTCTGGCGGATATGATCTTTCAGCCAACGCATCAGGCGGTTTTTCACCCGCTCGCGCAAAGCCTCATCAATCAGGTCAAAAGGCAGGGTATGCAGCACGGGGTGAAGGATATCATGGCCTTTTTGCAGGCGGGCACAAGCGGTACCACGCCAGAGGATGCGCCCATCATCACGTAAGGAAAAGGCATCGTTTTGTTCTTCTTCAAACAGGGCGACCCGGCGGTCCATTTCCTGACGCAGGGCTTTCAGGGCAGCGGAATTGACCGCGCGTTTGGCAAAAGCGTTATCTGTTTCATCTGCGGCAAAATGAAAACCTTCCAACCGCCCGACAAAATGGCCTTCGACCAGCACGTCACCGGATTTGGTGACAGCGGCCAGCAAATCTTCCTTATCCTTGAGTTTTTTCATCAGGGTGGAGGTCCGCCGGTCTACAAAGCGTTTGGTCAGCTGTTCATGCAGCGCGTCTGAAATTTTATCTTCAATGACACGGGTGACATCCTGCCAGTGTGCCGGGTCGTTCAGCCATTGGCTGCGTTGGGAAATATAGGTCCAGGTGCGGATATTGGCGAGGCGCTGGGTCAGTGTGTCGATATCCCCATCCGTTCTATCCAGCCGCTGAACATGCCCGGCCACCCAGTCGGTGGGCAGAATATTTTTGTGGCTGCATAGGTGCAGAAAGATTTGCCCTAAAAGACGGGGGTGGCTATCGGACATGGTTTTGGCAAAATCCGGTACCTGACAAACATCCCATAACAGGCGAACCCGTTTTGGGTCTTTGGCTTGCGCTGTGATGTCCGGGTTTTTGATCAGAAATTCCAGTGTGATTTCATCTTCGGGAATGCGCGGTTTGATCAACCCTTGTGTCTGCGGGCTGCGGCGCAGATCCATTTGCAGGGTTTCAAGCGAGGTAAAACGCAGGCGAGAATTGCGCCAGTAAATCTGTTCAATATTGTCGAACTCATGAGCTTCCAGCCGATCAACAATTTCCGGGTCCATGGGCGGGCAATCTGCGGTGACGCCAAAGGTGCCGTCATTCATATAACGCCCGGCCCGTCCGGCGATTTGCGCCATTTCCGGGGCGCTGAGGCGGCGCATCTGCTGGCCGTCAAACTTGGACTGGGCGGCAAAGGCAACATGGTCCACATCCATGTTCAACCCCATGCCGATGGCATCGGTTGCCACGATATAATCCACCTCACCGGCCTGATAAAGCCCGACTTGTGCATTGCGGGTGCGGGGGCTGAGGGCGCCCAGTACAACAGCGGCCCCACCTTTTTGGCGGCGGATCAGTTCTGCGATGGAATAAACTTCGGAAGCTGAAAAAGCCACGATGGCGGAACGGTTGGGCAGACGGGTGATTTTCTTGGAACCGGTGTAGGTCAGTTTGGAAAAGCGTGGGCGTTCTTCAAATTCCACATCCGCAACAAGGCGGCGGATCAGCGGGGCAATGGATTGTGAGCCCATGAACATGGTTTCACTTTGCCCTCGCGCGTTGAGCAAACGGTCTGTAAAGATATGGCCGCGTTCCGGGTCTGCTGCCAGCTGAATTTCATCAATGGCGAGGAAGTCAACACCCCGGTCCACGGGCATGGATTCCACGGTACATAGAAAATAGCGGGCGTGTGGGGGAACAATTTTTTCTTCCCCCGTAATCAGGGCAACCTGCGTGGGGCCTTTGGCCTGAACAACGCGATCGTAGTTTTCACGGGCCAAAAGACGCAACGGAAAGCCGATCATGCCGCTGGCATGGGCCATCATACGTTCAAGGGCAAGGTGTGTTTTGCCGGTATTTGTGGGGCCGAGCACCGCAGAGATGCGTGCGCGCATGGATGTATCAATCTGCATAACGCGCGGGAGAATGGACCAGTTTGCAAAGATAGGCAAGAAAAGAGAGACAAGTGGGGGCCGGTCCCTCTTTTCCTGCACACTCACACAGGTGAGGTGCCTTATAAGAGGTGGCAAGGAATAAGGATTTCCCACCTATGGGAGAAACCTTAAAGCTGTGGCGGTGCGCGTGGAGCCAGGGGCGTTCTTCTGGTACTAAGCGCCAGTTTCGCCTCATCCAGCTTCCCATAGGGCTGGGGGAGCCCGGCTAGCGGTGAATGAAAAACGACTTCGGGAAGAAAGTCGGATAACTGATGAACATCAATGTGGCAGAGCACGCAAAATTCGCAAACAAACCCGTCCGTATGGGAAGGTGTTGCGCCATTTTCATCATTGCCGACATCGACACGGCAAATGCTGGTGCGCAAAGCCGTTTCAAAATCCGAAGAAGACGGGGTGTTGCCTGCAAGAACGACAACCGGGGTGAGCAACTGGAAGAGAAAAGCAATCAGCAGCAGCGCAGAAATATCTGCGCGCATGGCTTTCATAAGGTGATTGACTTTTTTCATGGGTTCCTACATTCCAGTAGCTGGAAACTTTGTATTCATATCAAAAACGTTGTGCTACATCAACCGGATTCACCTGTCAGGTGGAAGCGAACGGGCACGATGACTTCTCCGGCGACAGCCCGGCCCATTTGTTTGGCGGGCAGAAAGCGCCATGTGCGCACCGTTTGCAGGGCCGATTTATCCAGTAAGGCAAAACCGGAGCTTTTGAAAAGACTGATTTTTTCCACATGACCTCGGGCTGAAATCAATACCCGGAGTTCGACAATTCCTTGTTGGTGTTTGCGGCGTGCCTTTTTTGGGTACGATGGCGGCGGGTTTTGCAGATAGGCAGGGTAACTTGGCTTGGCAATAGACGTTGCTATTTTGAGTGCTTGAGCCCGCACCGACTTTGCCTGTGGTGCCGAGAAAACCGGTTTTGTGGCAGAAAACTGTCTTGTTCGTCTTGGCGGCTTCGGGCGAACAGGGGGAGAAAGCGCAGGAATCCGTGGGACAACCTGTTTTGGGGATGGTTTTGTCTTAAGGGGGGGAGGAACAGGTGCAGGAAGGTTGAGAACGTTTTCTTCTTGGCTGGGGAATGGCAATATATCCATCGGGTCTTCCCTGACCGCTTGCGGCTCGGGTTCAATGGTTTTGACTGTTTCCTGTTGCACTTCGGGCTCAGGCGGTGGCGCAAGAACGGTTTCAACGAAAAAGGTAATTTCCTCTGTGGGGGAAATCGACGTTTCCATCTGTCCGGAAGAGCTGAACAGAAAAATGCCAGCGGCCAAAGCAATATGGGCACTTAAAGCCAGTAAAAAGGCAAACAAAGGCGCACCGGGATGTCTTTGCAAGGAAAACATCCCGGTTTGCTCATTGAGGATATAATGCTCAGAACGTGGCATTGACCCGCAGGAAGAAGGAACGGCCCGGTTCATTGACCTTGGTTACTTCGTTGTCAAAACTGCTGGCCCGGCTGATGTGGTTGGAATATGTCTTGTCCAGAACGTTGGTGACACCCAAAGACACATCAAACGGCTGGAAGGAAGCGACTTTGCCATAAAGGTCAAAAACCGCGTATCCCCCTGTCTTTTCCGTATCCAAGCCACTGGTGACAGCCCCGATGTCGGCCCGATTCTGTTTGGCGGCAGCGCGCATGCGCAAACCTGTTGTCCAGTCATCGGCGTTATATTCAACCGTGGTGGAAACTTCCAGCGGTGCGATTTGTGCCAGCGGGCGGTTGTCGTCTTCATTCTGGCCATAAGTATAGGCCGCTGTTGCCATGACGTTGATACGATCAGTAATGTCATATCCGCCGGACAGTTCGAAACCTGTCAATGTGGCATCTACGTTACGATAGATATCGGCATTATCTGACAGCAAAATACCAGCCTGTCCGGTTGCATTGTCGCGCAGAATGTAGTCTGTCACACGGTTATAATAAACAGAACCACCCAAGTTCCAGTCCGTACCCTGCGTGCTGGCCCCAAGCTCAAGCTGGTGATGCTGCTCGGGGTTGATGTCGGGGTTGCCGACCCAGCGAAGAGAAGCCGTTGCATGGTCTGCTGCCATCGTGCGTTCTGTCACATCGGCTGTGCGTACCACGCGTGAGAGGGTGGCAAAGAAGTTGGTTTGCTGGCTCGGATTATAGTCATAACGCAGCAAGCCGCCGATGTTATGTTCATCCTGATTATCCCAGCTTTTGCCGTAATACATTTGATAAAGGTCGTTTGCATTGCGGTTTGTGCGTGCAGAAACCGTATTGACCTTACCGGCATCCACATTGACATAGTCGTAACGCAAACCGATTTTTAAGGCAGCAGAGTCGCTAAGCTGGTGTGTCTTTTCACCGAACAGGCCAATCTGGTTCATCTGCACACCCGGCCACATATAGGCATGTTCATTGCCGCTGGCATAAATGTTGGTTTGTGCGCCCATATAACGCAGGGCATCTTGATAGGCCAGTTTGACATCGGTTCCGATCAGAATGTCTTCGCCTTCTAGCGTTAGTTTGCCGCCTCCGGTCTGAGTTTCTGAATCTGTCAACATGCCCATACCGGCGCGAGAACGCAGGGTGAAGTTATCCATGGTATGGTCAATCTGGCTGACGTAGGCAGACAGATTGAGCTTGTCGAAATACCCGAGATCGACATTGTGTTCCATCCCGCCGCGCAGGGCCATGAGGGTAGATTCAGGCGCATCCATACTGGCACCGGCAAATTTTGCATCGCTGGTGTCTTCCAGCTGCGCACCAAAGGTCATTTTGGTGTCTTGGCGTGGGGTAAAGCCGATATCAATGCGCCCGCCATGGTTATCAAAACCGGAGCGAACTTTTTTGCCGTTGCCGTCTTCATAAGTGTTGGCAGATTTTTTTTCCGCATTGGCGCGAATATAGCCGTCTTGGTCAAAGCCAACAGCGATTTTTGCGCCGATGTCACGCACCACGCCATTGCTGTCATATCCACCGGAGAAGGAAACTTTGGTGGATTTGCCTTCTTCGAAAAGAGGGGCGTTTTTCTTGGTGACAACCGTCCCACCGGAACCGCCAGCCCCATACTGTACGGAGGAATAGCCTTTTTCCACGATCAGTTCATCGTTGCCTTCAAGGGAAAGATAGGAAGACGGTGGGTCCATCCGGTTGGGGCAACCGCCATGAACAAAGACCCCGTCATCAATGATGTTGAGCTGGGTTTGTTTCTGTCCGCGGATGAACGGGTCAACCCCGTGGCTCCCCATGCGGCTACCGGAAACACCGGGAATGGACATCAGGTATTCACCGCCGTCATTTGAAGGAAAGCTTTTGTCTTCTTCAAAATCAAGCACAATGCGTTGCGGGTTTTCAGCTTCGGCTTCGCTGAGAACTTCCGGCAGTTTGACAGGATCGGTCGCGCCGGCAATAGCCGGTGTCAGGGCGCACAAGGCGACCCCGAAAAACAGGTTTTTCTTGGTCATGTAATCAGTCTCTGTTTGAGTGAACTAAAAAATTTTGGTGTTCAATCAAACAAAGGGTGGGGCGCGTGCTGAAACAGTGCGGTTTGCGCTTTGATGAAAAAGCCGCTGGTTTGTTGGCGGGGCGTGGCGTTCAATGACATAGGGGAGTGCGTGCTGAAACGCACTTTGCGAAACCATCGTGTGAAAGGACAGGCTGTCCAGATGGCACAGAACACAGAGGTCACAAACAAAACCGTCTGTATGGCGCGGTTCTTGTTGTGATGCGTTGGTGGAAAGGTCTACCCGGCAGATGCTGGCGCGCAGGGAATTTTGAAAATCTGACTGGTCCGTATCAGCTAAAACGATGACAGGGGTGAGAAGCTGAAACAGAAAGGCAATCAGCAGCAGTGCAGAAATATCTGCCCGCATGGCCTTTATGAATCTGTTGACTTGCCCCGTCATCTATAAAGCTTCCCCTAGCTATAAGGTTGGCACTCTAGCCAAGAAGCTCTTATATGACAATAGAAAGATGTACAGGCCGAGGCAAAAAAAACACCCTGCCTTCAAAGAATGCAGGGTGTCTGAAAGTCATTTATTGATAAGACATTAGCGTTCGACGAACGCCCTTTCGATGACATAGTCGGCAACGTCACCGGTATGTTCGGACGCGCGGAAACCCAGCTTGTCCAGAATATCGCAGGTGTCTTTCAACATGCTGGGGCTACCGCAGATCATGGCGCGGTCCGTTTCCGGGTTGAGCTGGGGCAAGCCGAGGTCCTGACACAGTTTGCCGTTTTCAATCAGGTCGGTCAGTCGGCCTTCGTTTTTGAACGGTTCACGGGTCACAGTCGGGTAATAGACCAACTGTTCGGCAATCATTTCACCCAGATATTCATGTTTGGGCAGTTCTTCGGTGATGTAGTCATAATAAGCCAGTTCGCTGACGTAGCGCACACCATGTACCAGAATCACTTTTTCAAAACGTTCATAGGTGGCGAAATCACGAATGATGCTCATGAACGGGGCAAGGCCGGTGCCGGTGGAAAACAGGAACAGGTTTTTTGCCGGGGTCAGGTCGTCAACAACAAGGGTGCCAACGGGTTTTTTGCTGACCAGCAGCTTGTCGCCTTCCTTGAGGTGCTGCAATTTGGACGTCAGCGGGCCGTTCTGGACCTTGATGCTGAGAAATTCCAGATTCTCATCATAATTGGGGCTGGCAATACTATAGGCGCGCATCAGCGGCTTGCCTTCAACTTCCAAACCGATCATGACGAAGTGACCGTTGTGGAAACGTAGCGTGTCGGAGCGCGTTGTCTTGAAGCTGAACAGCGTGTCATTCCAGTGTTTAACTTCCAGGACGTCCTCTTGGAAAAAAGCCATATTCAATTCTCTTAACGTTAGCGGTGCGGTTTTGATGAGTTTTCATGCAAGGTCTGCTTGAAGGTCCATCTTCTTATACAAAAAATTGTCTGATTTCAATTCTGCAAAAGCACGCGAGGCTCTTGTTTATGAAATGCACATTAATGTTTGTTATTTATTTGTCAACAACAAAATAATTGTGTGCTTTATAAAAGTCAACATTACGTAAGAATTCCTACGCTTATAACTGGATGATGTAAAGCGCATATAAGAGTTGCTCTCAACAAGTTGATTAGCTGAGCTTGAGACATGAAAAAACCCGCCCTTGGAAAAAGGCGGGTTTAAGCATGCAAAAAAAAGCAGTCTTAGCCAACGGCAGCTTCGGTGTGCGCTTTGACTTCACCACGATTGCGTTGAACCCACTCTTTCACCTGACGGCGTGCGGCATCAAAAGCATCGCGCAGAGTGACATACACGTCTTCATGGGCATGTTCGTCATTGTGGGTTTTGTTGACAACAATTTCTTCGCCCGGCAAGGAAATGTCCAAACGGATGTCGAACAGATTGCCTTTTGTATGGCTTTTGTGCGGTGCGCTTACAGTTACGCGACAGCTAACGATTTTATCGGAGTGTTTTTCCAACATTTCCACTTTTTCGCGGATCCGTGCTTCAACAGCATCGGAATGGTCTACATCGCGAAAAACGATTTGCAAAGGAGACTGCATTTAATTCGAGCCCTGTATTTTCTCTAATGGTTACGATGTCTGCGGCCAGAAAACGGCGCATAAATCACAAAAAACGTCCCCCCTCATACCTGCCTTTTGTTGAATGTGCAACATTAGAGACGTTTGTTTTTCATTTTCTTTACAGGAAGGGCTTGCCAGAGACGATTTTTTTGAACATATCACCCCTATTCATTTTTATTTTAGGGATATTATTTTCGGACCATGACTGAGGAAAAGCTTTCGTTTCAGGCAGAAGTCAGCAAGCTTCTGCACATCGTAACCCATTCGCTTTACAGCAATAAAGAGATCTTCCTGCGTGAATTGATCTCCAACGCATCGGACGCTTGCGATAAGTTGCGCTATGAGTCGCAAACCGATTCCTCCCTGATGGAAGGCGATTCGGATTTTAAAATTTCAGTGAGCATCGATAAAGATGCAAAAACACTGACCATTAGCGACAATGGCATTGGTATGAGCCATGATGACCTGATCAACAATCTCGGTACCATTGCGAAATCCGGTACGGAAGCCTTTATGAAGGCGGCAGAGGATGCCGGAAAAGGCGAGGTCAATCTGATTGGTCAGTTCGGCGTTGGCTTCTATTCATCCTTTATGGTGGCAGACGAAGTCAGCGTGACCACCCGTAAGGCAGGCGAAGAACAGGGTTGGGTCTGGACCAGCAACGGAGAAGGTGAATATAGCATCAAGGAAGGCGAACGTGCAGGGCGCGGGACAACCATCACCTTGAAAATGCGCGAAGATCAACAAGAGTTTCTGGAAGATCACCGTATTCGCCATGTTGTCAAAACCTATTCGGACCATATCGATATCCCGGTTATCCTGAAGGGTGAAGAAGACGAAACCCTGAACTCCGCTTCTGCCATCTGGGCACGTTCGCAAAGCGAGGTCAGTGCCGAACAGTATAAAGAATTCTATCACCATGTTGCGCATGCCTTTGATGAGCCGTGGCTGACCCTGCACAATAAGGTTGAGGGTGTTATTGAATATACCAACCTGTTGTTCATTCCCGGTTCGCGCCCGATGGACCTGTTCACACCGGAACGTAAGAACCACCTGAAACTCTATGTGAACCGTGTGTTCATTACTGATGATTGTGATGAAGTCATCCCGCAATATCTGCGCTTTGTACGCGGTGTTGTTGATAGTGGTGATTTGCCGTTGAATGTGTCGCGCGAAATGCTGCAACATAACCCGGTTCTGGCCAAAATCAAAGCGGGCCTGACCAAGAAAATTCTTGGTGAGCTGAAGAAAAAGGCCGAAAAAGACGCCGAAGGCTATGCCACTTTCTGGGAAAACTTCGGGGCGGTGCTCAAAGAAGGTATCTACGAAGATTTCGCCCATCAGAAAGAATGTCTGGCACTGGCGCGTTTCAAGTCCACCTATGGGGACGGGCTGGTTTCCATGGCTGACTATGTGGAACGTATGAAAGACGGTCAGGAACAGATTTTCTACATCGCCGGGGAAGATCTGGAGGCGCTGAAAAAGTCACCGCAATTGGAAGGCTTTAAGGCCAAGGGTGTGGAAGTCCTATTCATGACGGACCCGATTGACGAATTCTGGATTCCGGGTGTCGGCCAGTTTGAAGAAAAAACCATTCAATCCATCACCAAGGGTGGTGCCGACCTTTCCAAAATCAAGAAAGAGGGGCAGAGCGAAGAAGACAGCAAGCAGGAAGCAGCGGATAAAGACGCTGTGGATCGCCTCTGTGCTGCGTTCAAGGCTGTTCTGGGAGAGGATGTTAAGGAAGTGCGTTCAACGGACCGTTTGACTGACAGTGCGGTTTGTCTGGTTGCTTCTGAAGAAGCGATGGATCGCAACCTGCAACGCATGCTGAAACAGCATGGCCAAGCAGTGCCGGATGAAGCGCCGATTCTGGAACTCAACCCGACCCATTCCCTGATCAAAAAACTGGTTGAACTCTCTGCCGATGGCACCAGCCAAGCCATGGACGATGCTGCGCATCTCCTGCTTGATCAGGCCCGCATCATCGAAGGCGAAACCGTACCGGACATGAGCGCCTTTGCCCGGCGCATGACAGCAGCCATGGAAAAAGGGCTGATCTAAAGACGTAAAACGGGGGCGCATACCTTATTAGATTTTGTGTGCGTCCCTGTTATCAGGCAGAAAGTGAGCCCCTGTGCAGACAGGGGCCTTTCACAGATTCCTGCCTTTGCAGGAAATCACTTCGTTCATAGTTAGACTCACTAAAAAGGCCGCTTCAATCTTTGGGGCGGCCTTTCATTATTTACTTGAGAGTGGAAGGCTTAATGCTTTGAGCCGAATTTTTTGCGCATATTCTGGACGCATCCGGCCAGTTTTTCCGGTTCGATATTATCGGATTTAGCCATCATTTGGATGATTGGATCGTTCAGTAAATCTTGTAAATCAGGTTCGACGCCACCTTCGCTGTAAGGCCCGGCAGGAATGTCGAAGTCCTCTTGTTTTTGTCGGTTTTTGAGTAAATTCAGACCTAAAAGCATCTTATCCTCCGCCTTGTGGGATACCCGATGGATATAAGTCGCTTGCGCAAGAATTCAAGGGGGAGGAAGGATTACAGTTTGATGGCAGCTAGGATTTTCAGGTCGGACAGGCGTTGTATGAAAAGACCTGTTCCGAAATCATTATGATTTTGTGGTTTCAAGGCATAATGCCTTTGTCCACCCTGCCATTGCCCCAGTTCAATCATGTTTGTCACAATGTTATATTCACTGAGAGTCCTGCCCCGGTTTTCACCACGGCGCACGACTGTTTGAGTTTCTTTTTTAAACGTCACCTGAACAAGACGGGTGGGCTCTTTTTGTTTTTCTCCGTTAATGGCAATATGTGATCCATCAATGCTCAGGCTAATGTTGTCGGGGTGGGAGAGATGTTTTTCAATGGCCGCGGTGATCTGGCGCCGATTGGTGCCGCTTGTTTCATAGCTTCCGTCAACAACCATTTGCGGAGTATAGATGTAACGTAAATCAAATTGCCGGGCATAGTGGCGCTGCCGGTTGGAATAAGCCGTGCTGGCGTAAGCGTCTTTCCAGCCGATATAATCCCAATAATCCACATGAAAGGCCAGTGCCAGCACATCCTTGCGCATGGCCAGCTCCCCTAAAAAGGTATCGGCAGGCGGGCAGGAGGAACAGCCTTGTGAGGTGAACAGTTCAACAACCGAGACACGTTCAGCACTTTGTGCCAAAACCGGCATGAAGGACAAAAAGAAAGCGAATGAGAGCAGAACAAGTTTTTTCATACTTGCAGTGTAACCTCTGTTGGGCTCACAAGCGAATCACATCATAGTGAAGTCCACGTATATGGGCCAGCATGCGCCCGGCAATGGCAAAACCGCCAAGGGCGATGATGACGCCGTTTTCTGGGAGCGTGGCCTTTACACATTTCAGGGCCTCTTCCACATCATTACAGAAACTGTGATGGTGGGCCGTGAATTGTTCGATAATAAATTCAGGCGCCATCATCTCTTCCTCAAAGCGCAAGGCGGCCACATGATGAAAAGAGTGCTCAATGCCATGCAGATTTTTGCCGTCCTGAAAGGCGCAGATCAGGCTGATAGGACGGTCTGGGAAATGGTCTACAACGGTGCGGATCGCGGCAGGTGTGTGGGCGACATCAATGTAAAGCGCCGGTGTATTGGAAAGTTTGTGCAAGCGCCCCGGGACTTTCAGGGCGAAGGTTTCAGGCAGGTGAGGCAGGCCGAAATGATGGCGCAAGGCATGGGCGGCAAGGCGCGCGTTGCTTTGTAACGGGGCAAGTGCAGGCCGGGTGATTTCCAGAACTTCCACACCGTCTGGCAGGTAGGGGGCTATATTGTCAACCGCGCTGATCAGTGTTTCACCGGGGCGACAGATGGCGCATTTTTCCCGGGCAATTTCTTCGATGCTTTCCCCCAAAATGGCGGTATGTTCCAGATCCAGCGAGGTGAGAACCGAAACTTTGCCCGGGGCAATGCGCACCGGATCATAGCGCCCACCAAGGCCGACTTCCATCACGGCCAAATCAACACCGGACTGGGCAAAATGAAACAGGGCGGCCAGTGTCAGAACTTCAAAGCGCCCGACCCCCTCTCTTCCTTCGGCGCGTTGCAAGGCCCAATCCAGCAGATAATTGAGGTCACGTTTACTCACAGACCGGCCATTAACCTGTATGCGTTCGCCGATTTCCAGCAAGTGGGGGGAGGTATAAAGCCCGACCTTTTTGCCCAGCCCCATAGCCATCTGTGCCATCATATGGGCCGTAGTGCCTTTGCCGTTGGAACCGACAATCTTGATGCTGGGCACCATATCCAGCCCGTCTGTCAGGGCCTGCATACGTTCATTGACGCCGGGCTTTCCGTATTTGGGCAGGGTAAGGAGGCGTTCAAGGGCTGTCATGCAAAATAGGCCTGTTTGATCAAACGAAGGTAGGTCTGCGTGCCAATGAAATAGAGTGTTTGATGGTCGGGCAAAGACAAGCCGTTTCGCAAAGCCTGCACATCATCATAAGCACCTTCGTAACACAGGGTATATTTTCGGGCCTTTTCATATGATAAAAAGCCGCGCTCTCCGTTTAAAATTACATGCAGGACAGGGGCGTTTAGCTGGTTAAGAAGGGCGCACACACCGTCAATATCCTTATCATCGGGCAGGGAAACGATAAAACAGGCATCAGGCAGATTTTGCAGGAAGTGAATGTCGGCACTTTCAGGCGCAATCATGCCTTCATAATAAAGGGTTTGTGCGTTGGTTTCACGCTTGCCAAAAGAGGCACAGGGCCCGAAAGGAACGTCTGCCTGATGGCCGAGAAAGGCGCGCAAGGCTTCTTGTGCAAGCTCATGGCTTTGTTGGTACCATAACGGCGTTTCATGTGTAGATGCCGTGACAGCAGTGGCCCCGACAACAATATTCTCACAACTGTCCGAAATGGACAGTTTATCGCGGCGGATTTCTTCCAATGTGGGGCCGAGATAGCCGGGGTGTTCAAAAAAGATGGAGGTTACGACCCCGGTTTTGGCAGGCAATTGCCCGCCTTCGTCAAACAGCACACCGCGCCCGCATTCAATGACGAACAGCTCCGCCCCTTCTTCCTTGAACCATTGCAGGGCAATCAGTAAAAACAGACCATAGGGGGACAGATAGGCAGGCGATTGCGGCACGGTGATATTTTGCCAGACTTTTTTAAAGCAGGCGCAGAAGCGTTCTTTTGAAATGGCTTTTCCATTAATGCGCATCCGGTCTGTATGGTCGATCTCTTCCGGGGAGACCAGCAGGGCGACCTTGCCGAAAGGTTCCAAAGCCTGCGCACACAAACGTGCCACCGTGCCTTTGCCTTTTGATCCGGTGATCTTCAGGGTCTTTTGTGCATCCGGCAACAGGTCCAGTTGCCGGGCCATGTTCAGAATGACATGCGGGTCACGCACATCGCGGTCATATTTACCCTGAAGGTTCGGCTTAGCGGCAATGAAGCTTTCGAAAATCAGATCAAGGGTGCGATTGTAATCCATAAACTGTACCCAAAAGGTAAAGGGAACCACAGACAAGCACACGCCCCGGTTTGCGCTTGTCTCTTTTCAACTGTTCGAAAGCACCCTGAATATCATGACAGACCGTTGCATTGCCACCGCTGTCGCTCACCTGTTCTGCCAGTTTTTCCGGCTTTTTACAGGGCTGGTCGGCAATGGAAACGGTGTAAATATGGTCACTCAAAGGAGTGGTTTTTTCCAGAAAGGCCCGGCTGTTTTTGCGCTTCATCATACCGCAAATCAAATAGAGCGGTTTATCGTGCCATTTTTTGAACTGCTGGCGCAAGGCGTTCGCTGCGGATTCATTATGACCGCCATCCAGCCAAAGTTCCCAGTTTTCCTCCAGAAAAGGGGCAGAAGGGATACGTTCCAGGCGACCGGGCCAGTGGACAGATTGCAAGCCGTTGCGCACAGCTTCTTCGGGCAGGCGAAAACGTTCTTTCAATACTTCAAGGGCGGCAAGGGCCACTCCGGCATTTTGAATTTGGTGTTCACCGACCAGACCGGGCAACGGCCAGGCGCTGTCACCTTGCCAGCTTTCGAAGATCATACGGTCCCCGGCCCTTTTGACAAACCATTCCCGCCCTTCACGATAGAGGGGAACCTGCAAGGATTTGGCTTTTTCGCGAATGACCTGATAGGCTTCTTTGGATTGTTTGGCCAGAACACAGGGAGCATCTTTTTTTAGAATGCCCGCTTTATGGGTTGCGATTTCTTCCAGACTGTCCCCTAGGAATTCCTGATGATCCAGAGAAATAGGGCTCAGAATACTTAAAACAGGCGAAGTGATGACATTGGTGGTGTCTCCGTCCCCGCCCAGCCCGGTTTCCAACAGCACAACATGTCCCTTGTTGCGTGCAAATGCCAGAAAGGCCGCGGCACTGAGGGCTTCAAAGCGGGTGAGTGGTTCACCCTCATTGGCATGTACGACTTCTTCCAACAGTTGGGCAAAGGTCGCTTCGTCAATATCCTCACCTGCAAGGTTGATTGATTCACAGGTTGAAACAAGATGCGGGGAGGTGAAACTGTGAACCAGATAGCCGACAGATTCAAAAGCGGCGCGCAAAAAGGCCAGTGTGGACCCTTTGCCATTGGTGCCGGCAATATGAATAACCGGGGGCAAGCTTTCCTGCGGATTGCCCAGCTTTTCCAGCAGGGTCCGGA
Organism: Terasakiella sp.; assembly: GCA_050297075.1. Lineage (GTDB taxonomy): Bacteria > Pseudomonadota > Alphaproteobacteria > Rhodospirillales > Terasakiellaceae > Terasakiella. The sequence continues at coordinate 198,281 of JBNKSC010000024.1, read as the reverse complement.
AACGATCCAGGCCCAAATCGATATCCTTGACGTGAAGCTTGGCTACGTCATTGAGTATCTGCTCGCTATTCAGCGGGTTTCTCCTCGGTTTTCTCATCACCCTCTGCATCATCGGGACGGCGAATATCCGGTGGCGGCGGGATGTCATTGATGTTGTCTACAACATCAGCATCTTTAGGGGTCTCATCATGGCTGATTTCCAGCAGTTTGCCAGCCGGCTTTGTGTTGCGCAACAGGCTGAGGACGCGGATCAGGGTCGTGCGCAGTTCATGGCGGCGCACCACCATATCAACCATGCCATGTTCATAAAGGTATTCGGCCGTCTGGAAGTCATCAGGCAACTGTTCACGAATGGTTTGTTCAATCACGCGGCGCCCGGCAAAACCGATAACAGCCCCGCTTTCGGCAATGGCAACATCGCCTAGCATGGCAAAGCTGGCGGAAACTCCGCCGGTTGTCGGGTCTGTGAGAACCACGATATAAGGCAGGCCTGCTTCCTTGACGCGTTCCACACCAATGGTGGTTCGTGCCATTTGCATCAGCGATAAAATGCCTTCCTGCATGCGTGCCCCGCCCGAAGCCGGAACCACGATGAGGGAAGCATCCTGCACAATAGCAAGTTTGGAGGCTGCGACCAAACCTTCCCCAACCCCGGTTCCCATGGAACCGCCCATGTAAGAGAAGTTAAAGGCGGCGATGACAACGTTCTGTCCGCCCATTTTACCATGGGCGACAACAAGGGCGTCTTCTTCCTTGGTTTTAGCGTTGGCTTCCTTGATTCGGTCTTTGTATTTACGTCGATCGGAAAATTTCAACGGGTCGGCTTTGACTTTGGGTAATTCTGCGCGCGTGTACGTGGCGTCATCGAAAAGAAGCTCAAGGCGTTCCGTAACGCTTAAGCGCATATGATGGCCGCAATGCTGACAGACCTGATGGTTCTTTGCCAGATCGCGATGGAAGATCATTTGACCGCAGCTTGAACATTTGTGCCACAGGTTGTCCGGGATTTCCTTCGGGCGCACGAGGTCGCGCAGTTTGGGTTTTACGTAGTTCGTCAACCAGTTCATAAACTCAATCCCTTTTAGGCTTTCGCGGCGCGTACACCGTTCGCCAACTCTTTCACATAAGACAACACGGCGTCAACCAGTCCATCTTTGGCAGTACCGCTTTCATCCAGATTATCGGCAATGCGTTTGACAATGGCAGACCCGACAACGGCGGCATCGCTGATGGCGGCCATATCACGGGCCTGATCGGGCGTGTTGATACCGAAACCGATGGCGACTGGCAAGTCGGTTGTTTGACGAATGCGTTTAACAGCTGTGTCAACCTCATCCAGTTGGGCCGAGGCCGTGCCCGTGACCCCGGTGATGGAGACATAATAGATAAAACCGCTGCCACGTGATGTGATACGGGCCAGACGTTCATCATCTGCTGTCGGTGTGGTGAGGTAGATAAAGTCCAGACCGGCAGCCTGTGCCGGAACGGCAAATTCGCTTTCTTCTTCCGGTGGCAGGTCCACAATGATAAAGCCGTCAACACCGGCTTGCTTGGCATCGGTGATAAAGGCATCTACGCCATAGGAATAGATCGGGTTGAAATAGCCCATCAAAACAATGGGTGTTTCATTATCTTTTGTGCGGAAATCGCGCACCATGCCAAGAACGCCTTTCAGCGTCATGCCAGCGGCGAGTGCGCGCTGGGAACCCAGCTGAATGGCCGGGCCATCGGCCATCGGGTCGGAAAAAGGCATGCCCAGCTCAATGATATCTGCCCCGCTGGCAGCCAAGCCGTTGACCAGCTCGGCTGAAGTTTTCAGGTCCGGGTCACCTGCGGTGACAAAGGTCACCAATGCGGAGCGACCTTCTGCTTTCAGGGCGGCAAATCGTGTGGCGAGGCGGCTCATAGTTCTGTCCCCATGGCTTTGGCGATTGTATTGACGTCCTTGTCACCACGACCGGACATATTGACAACCAGAATTTCATCCTTGCCCATTTGCGCGGCCATTTTTTCGGCTTCCGCCAAGGCGTGGGAAGATTCAAGGGCGGGGATAATGCCTTCCAGTTTGGTACAAAGCTGGAAAGCATCCACAGCTTCATTATCTTTAATGGAATGATACTCTACCCGGCCCTGTTCAAACAGCCAGCTATGTTCCGGCCCGATCCCGGGGTAATCCAGCCCGGCGGAGATGGAATGGGCTTCGGTGATCTGCCCGTCATCATCTTGCAGCAGATAGGTGCGGTTGCCGTGCAGCACGCCGGGGCGCCCACCTGTGAGCGATGCAGCATGTTCATCCGTATCGACGCCATGACCGGCAGCTTCCACGCCGATGATGCGCACGTCTCTGTCATCTAGAAACGGGTAGAACAGCCCCATGGCGTTGGAGCCGCCGCCCACACAGGCAATCAGGCAATCAGGCAGGCGGCCTTCCTGTTCCATGATCTGTTCGCGCACTTCTTCGCCGATGATTTTCTGAAATTCACGCACCATCACCGGATAGGGGTGCGGGCCAGCAACGGTACCGATCAGGTAAAAGGTGTCATGCACATTGGCAACCCAGTCACGCAAGGCTTCGTTCATGGCATCTTTCAGCGTGCCGGACCCGGCGGTAACCGGGCGAACTTCTGCCCCTAAAAGCTTCATGCGAAAGACGTTGGGCTGCTGGCGTTCAATGTCGGTCGCGCCCATAAAGATGACGCAGTCCAGACCGAACAGGGCACAAACGGTCGCTGTGGCAACGCCGTGTTGTCCGGCACCTGTTTCCGCAATAATGCGTTTTTTGCCCATACGTTTGGCAAGCAAAATCTGGGCGATGCAGCTGTTGATCTTGTGCGCCCCGGTATGGTTCAGGTCTTCACGCTTGAAATAGATTTTGGCTCCGCCGCAATGTTTGGTGAAACGTTCGGCAAAATAAAGTGGGCTGGGGCGCCCGACATATTGACTGAGGTATTGTGCAACCTCAGCCTTGAATGCAGGGTCGTCCTTGGCTTCGTTGAAGTGTTTCTCAACGTCCAGAATCAGCGGCATCAGGGTTTCGGCCACAAAACGGCCACCGAAAATGCCGAAACGGCCGTCTTCGTCCGGCCCGTTCATATAGGTATTGGGTGTGTTCATTTTACTATTCACTCAGCGTGATTTGTGAAATTTGGCTTGTCTTATAGCGCATGTGCAAAAGGGCTGGCAAAGGAAAAGCGTTATAAAATTGTCATGAGTGTTGGCCTTTGACTGTCTGAATGAATTTTTCAATCAGTTCGGGGTCTTTTACACCTTTTTCGCTTTCTACCCCGCTGGAAACATCAACGGCCTTGCAGCTACTTTGAGCAATGGCATTTTGCACGTTTTCGCAGGTCAATCCACCGGCCAGCATCCACGTTGATTGCCATTTTGTTCCTGTCAAAAGAGTCCAGTCAAAGGCAATGGCATTGCCGCCGGGTCGTGTTGCCCCTTTTGGCGGTTTGGCATCGAATAACAATTTATCAGCTACTGCGTCATAAGCCTTGGCGGCTTTGACATCCTCAGCGCTTTCAATGGGCAGGGCCTTCATGACAGGCAGGGCGAAGTTCAGACGCACTTCTTCGACACGTTCAGGGCTTTCCTGACCGTGGAGCTGGATGATATCAAGGCGCACATGGTTAAGCACGGCCATCAGTTCGTCATCTGTCGGGTCCACAAACAAGCCAACGCGCAAAACAGGTGCATCGCCAATCATATCAAAAACTTCGGCGGCCGTTTCAGCGCTGACATGGCGCGGGCTGGGCGGGAAAAATACACAACCGAGGTAATCTGCCCCGGCCTGAATGGCAACATGGGCATCTTCCGGTGTTTTAAGCCCGCAGATTTTAACTTCAACCGACATGGCGGCCCCTCCAGCGTCCGTATGCCAAGGCCCAGAGCATGGCAAGCAAGCCACCGCCGACAAAGGCCTTAAGCGTTTCCAGTAAAATAAACAAGGTGTTCCATACCAGCCCCGTTGCGGCATCCTGCATGGCAAGTTGCGTAAAGACAGGCATATGTAATATCAGGCGCAAAATAAAGGCCAGCACCCAGACCGGCAGCGCAACCAGCAGAGAGGCGACAAACAACCGGCTAAAATCGGTACGCAACCCGTTAAAAGACAGGGTGAGCAACTGGAGCAGCGTGCGTGGGTCGTCTTCGGCAATGGCGGGCAGGGTAAAAGCAAAAAGCTGTAATATCCAGCCCAAAGCCAGACTGGCATAAAGATGCATGCTCACGCCGTCCAGGGCCGTAATGCCGCCCATGACCAGCAGGTCCGGCTGGTGGTAGAACAAAGGTTGTTCAAACCAGAAGTCAAACAGGGTTAAAGGCATCATGACAAAAAAACTGGCTTTGGCAAAACGCCATTCACGCAGGTTGAGCCTGGGCAGAAAGGTTGCGGCCCCTTCAAACGGACCTTTGAGGATGAAGCGCTGAAGCTGTACGGCATAAAAGGCCCAGAAAGCCAGCATCATCAGCCCTTCAATCAGGCGCATGCCATAATAGCCTTCCGGTCCCCAGCTTTTCGGTGTTTCCCACAGCATGGTCAGAAACACCAGTACGAAGGGAAAGAAACCGGCCCGCACAAAAGTCATGGGCTGGCGAAACAGGATGGTATAAACCCCGTTCACCAAGGACATGATGGGCATTTTATCGCTTTGAATTTCCATTACAGTTCTTTGTTTCCCTCATTTTTGCGGGGTGTTTGTTCATAAAATTTAGCCAACACCAACGAAGACCAAAGCATGCCGAAGATGAAGAGCAAGTTACTAAAGATCAAGGGCGGCAGATGAGACCAGAAACTGCCGTCAATGGGGGCGATTTCCGGCACTTTGGATAGCATGACGGTAAAAAAGATCAATGGGGAATAACACAGAAGAAATGCCCCGATGATCCGTAAGGCCTGCCCCTGCGTCCAGATAAAGGACTCCCGGATGTTATCCAGTACGGAACCGGGGTGGCCCATGGCAAGAGCGGGAAAGGCAAGGCAGATTTTCAGATTGATCCAGAGGCCCAGCAGCATCCACAGGAAGGTAAGGCTTTGGTATTCCTTGGGCAGAAAGACGAAAACTTCCGACATATTGCCCAGAAAGGTCATGGCAAAGGTCAGAAAGAAAAAACGGGCATAAGGGCGGGTGGCTTCATGGGCAACCGCGTTTGGGTCTCTCAACAGATAAAAACGGGTGGCTGATACCCCGATCAGAGTCAAAGCGATGGAATGGCCGATTGCAGAAAAGCTCAGGCCTACAACCGGTATCTCTGCCAGAAAGACCGTGACAACGGCAATCACCACAGGCAAAAACAGATATTTACGAAAGACCCCGCCATGTTCGCGCATAAAAGCAAGTGCATCGAAAACAATGGTATGGATGGGTGTGTTCATTATAGGCCGTCCAGTTCCTCGGCGATGCGTTTGGCGGCTTCCACCGGGTCGCTGGCTTGGGTGATGGGGCGCCCGATGACCAGTACATCTGCACCTGCCTTAACAGCATCAGCCGGCGTCATGACCCGTTTCTGGTCGCCTTTGCCAGCCCATGTGGGGCGGATGCCGGGAACAATCAGTTTGAAATCAGGGCCGCAGGCCGCACGGATAGGGGCAATTTCCTTTGCTGAACAAACCACACCGCCAAGGCCGCATTCCTGTGTCAGCTTGGCAAGGCGAACCACCTGGTCTTCGACAGGATCATTGATGCCGATGGCCGTGAGATCATCCTGATCAAGGGCGGTGAGGATGGTGACGGCAATGGTTAAGGGGATGCCTGCGTCTTTTCCCGCCTGTGCAGCCTGATGCAACATTTCCGGCCCGCCTTGGGCATGTACATTGATGATGGACGGGGCAATGGGTTGTGCGGCACGAATGGCACTGGCAACCGTGTTGGGAATATCGTGGAATTTCAAATCCAGAAAAACCGGCATGCCAACGTTTCGGATGGCGGCGACCCCTTGCGGGCCGTTGGCGGTGAAGAATTCCTTGCCGACCTTCATGCCTCCCACAAGGCCTTTCAGTTTGCCAGCCAGTTCGACGGCATGTTCAACATCTGTGGTATCAAGGGCAACATAAACGCGTTCAAAGGCTTTCATGGGCATCTCTTTCTTGCAACAGGTGGCGGGAAACAACGGATTTGGCTTAGGGGATTTCGTCCGGATTGTCAAAGGGAGAAGCATAGGCAAGTGTACCAATTGATTTGTACCGGTTGTGCGAATGATGCAATGTGGCAAATGACAAAATCTTTGATATGAAATATACTTCTCTTTCCAAGACCTTGAGAAAGGGCAATAAATGTCTGTTTTTGCACAGATTCGTTTTGATAATTTGAGGGGTGACTTTTTCGGCGGGGTAACGGCGGCTGTTGTGGCTTTGCCTTTGGCGCTCGCCTTTGGGGTTGCCAGTGGCGCCGGGGCCATGGCCGGGCTTTATGGTGCGATTATTGTAGGTTTGTTTGCATCCCTCTTTGGGGGCACACCGGCACAGGTTTCAGGCCCAACCGGCCCGATGACCGTGGTCATGACGGCTGTGGTGATGCGTTATATCGACCAACCGGCACTGGCTTTCACGGTCGTCATGATGGGGGGGCTGTTTCAGATCGGGTTCGGGGTGGCGCGTATCGGGCGGTTTATCAGTTTTGTGCCTTTTTCAGTGATTTCCGGTTTTATGAGCGGGATCGGCGTGATTATCATTTTGCTGCAACTTTCCCCGCTTTTTGGCCATGAGGTGCCCCATGGCGGAACAATTGGGTCGTTGAAATATTTACCCACGTTACTGGAAAATATTCACCTTCATGCCGCTGTCATCGGCATTCTTTCCCTCATCATTATGGTCTTTACTCCCCGTGCCATAACACGCTTGGTCCCGTCGCCATTGGCTGCATTGCTGGTTTGCACGTTGCTGGGTGTTTTTTTCATGCAGGATGTGCCGATTATTGGAGATATCCCGACAGGTTTGCCCAGCCTTGTTATGCCTGCAATTGATTTTAACCATTTATATGACATGGTGGGGGCTGCCCTTATGCTGGCGGTTTTGGGGACGCTGGACAGTTTGCTGACCTCCCTGATTGCCGACAACATTACCAAAACGGAACATAAACCGAATAAGGAATTGATCGGTCAGGGGATTGGCAATGCGCTTGCCGGGTTGTTCGGGGGAATTCCGGGCGCGGGTGCGACCATGCGCACGGTTATCAATGTGCGTGCCGGTGGTCAGACGCCTGTGTCAGGTATTGTGCATGCACTTGTCCTGCTGGCAATTGTTCTGGGGCTGGGGTCTTATGCCCGCTACATTCCCCATGCCGCACTCGCCGGTATTTTGCTCAAGGTGGGATGGGACATTATTGACTGGCCCTATCTTAAAATTATCCGTAAAGCCCCTCGCCTGAGCATCTTTCTGACGTTTTCTGTGCTGGTGCTCACGGTCTTTGTTGATCTGGTTGTTGCGGTCGGCTTTGGTGTGGTGGCAGCCAGCCTGATTACCTTGCAGCAACTGGCAAAATTGCAACTGGAAGAAATTCGCGGGGAGACCGGGGAAGTTGGTAAAAGCCATTTGAGCCAGCATGAAAATGACCAAATGGCCGCTTTGGGAAAACGTGTGTTTTATTGTCATTTCGGTGGGCCGGTGACATTTGGGGCCGCGCGCGGACTGGCAGAAAAGCTGAGACCGGAAGATCATTGCGAAGTGCTGATTCTGGATATGACAGATGTTTCCTATATTGATATTACGACAGCTCTGGCCTTGCAGGAAATTATCATCAATGCCCATCAAAAAAGCGTAGCCGTTATGCTGGTCGGTTTGAATGAAACGGTGGCAAATCTGCTGGAAACAATTGGTGTTCTGGACTTGCTTGAAGACCATCACCTGCATACATCGCGGCTGGATTGTTTTAGGACGGCACATGACCTTGTCGGGCGTGAGCAAGACGCATAATCTGCCCGTTAAATCAAAAGCCCCCGTCTGATCAGGACGGGGGCCTTGGTGTGAGGCGCATCTTTGGATGCACGCTCGCTTTGGGGCAGGTTCTTTTTATGAAAACGCTGTGAACCGGCCCGAAACGATAAGAAACAAACAGTCAGCGTTCATGCCTGTTTCCTGAATAGGCTGTGTCAGGATGCCATTTCGGCACGCACCTGTTCACGCAGGTTGTCGATGCAAACACGATCCCCTGCCTGTTCCATATGCCAGAAGGTCCAGCCGTTGCAGGCCTGCGCATTCTGGACCTTGGCACCCACCTGATGGATGGAACCTCGGAAATCAGCCGCGCTGAGGGTGCCATCGGCGCGAACCTTGGCTTCAAAGCGACCCTTGGCATCTGTCAGTTTTGTGCCGGGTTCCAGCAGGCCGCGTTCCAGCAGGGTGCCGAACGGGATGCGCGGGGCCTGACGTTTGGTCGGGGTGATCAGCAGGTTTGTATCAGCCGTGGGCTTGATGGCCTTGATGCGTTTTTGCGCCACTTTGATGTAATCTGTTTCGCGTTCCAGACCGACAAAGTTGCGGCCCAATTTTTTGGCAACCGCCCCGGTGGTGCCGGTACCAAAGAAGGGGTCAAGGATGACATCGCCGGGCTTGCTGGCCGCCATGATGACACGATAAAGCAGGCTTTCCGGTTTTTGTGTCGGGTGCGCTTTCTGGCCGTCATCATCTTTCAGGCGTTCACCACCATTACAGATGGGCAGCAGCCAGTCCGAACGCATCTGGACATCATCATTAAAGGCCTTCATGGCTTCGTAGTTGAAGGTATATTTGCTGTCCTTGGACTTGGAACACCAGATCATGGTTTCATGGGCATTGGTGAACCGGCGGCCACGGAAATTCGGCATGGGGTTGGTTTTGCGCCAGATGACATCATTGAGCATCCAGTAGCCCAAGTCCTGCAAGGTCACGCCAACGCGAAAGATATTGTGATAAGAGCCGATGACCCAGATGCTGCCATCATCCTTAAGGATGCGGCGCGCTGCTTTCAGCCATTCTTTCGAAAAATCGTCATAGGCTTTGAAGCTGTCGAACTGGTCCCAATGGTCGTCACAGGCATCGACTTTTGTGTTGTTCGGGCGATGGAGGTCGCCACCGAGTTGAAGATTGTACGGCGGGTCCGCAAAAATCAGATCGACAGATTTTTCCGGGAGGCTGTTCATCAGATCAATGCAATCACCTTGCAGGATCTGGTTCAGCGGAATTGTGTGGTGCGTTTTCATGTCCACACTATGGAGTCGCGACGGTTAAAAAAGATTTAAAGCTTTGAAAATAAATATAAATTTACTTTTCGTTAAGGAATGGAAAAAAGGCGAGGATTGCCTTGTTTTTTTGCAGCCCATAAAGAAAAACAGACATACTTTTGGCAATAAAAAACGGTGCCTCCCGCAGGAGGCACCGTTTGATAAAAATATAGGTAAATTATTTATTGCTGGCAGGCAGCGGGCCCAGAATCATAATCATCTGACGGCCTTCCATCTTGGGCTGATGTTCAACCTTGGCCACTTCGACAGTATCGTCTTTTACCCGGTTCAGGATATCCATCCCGAGTTCCTGGTGCGCCATTTCACGCCCACGGTACCGCAGGGTGACTTTAACCTTATCGCCATTTTCAATAAATTTGAAAACATTGCGCATTTTAACTTCATAGTCGTGCTGGTCGATGCCCGGTCGCATCTTGATTTCCTTTACTTGCACAACTTTCTGTTTTTTCTTGGCTTCGGCTTTGCGCTTTTGGGCTTCGTATTTGTATTTACCCGCATCAAGGATTTTGCAAACCGGCGGTTCCGCGTTCGGCGAGACCTCAATCAGGTCAATGCCTGCTGTTCTTGCACGTTTGAGCGCCTCATCAATTGAGACCACACCAACCATTTCACCATTTTCATCTACGAGCCGGACTTGCGGGACGCGGATTTCATCATTGACGCGAGGGCCATCTTGGGCCGGTTGCGCCTTCATCGGACGACGAGCTATCGAAATTCTCCTATTGTTGCTACGCCAAAAATATTAAAAGCGCTGCCCTAACGTGAGGAAGGGCAGGCTGCTTCTGACACTAGTTTATCTACGAGTTCGTCAAGTGCAAGAATTTCTTGCGTTTTTCCACCCAAACGGCGCATGGCAACCGTACGGTTTTCAACTTCTTTGCCGCCGATCACCAAAATAACAGGCACTTTTGCGTGGCTGTGTTCACGAATTTTATAGTTAATACTTTCGTTCCTGAAGTCTGTTTTACAAGACAAACCCTTGCTTTTCAGCAAGTCGCATACTTCTTCTGCGTAATCGTTGAAGTCAGATGTGATGCTTGCAACCATGACTTGCTGCGGTGCCAGCCAAAGAGGGAAGCGACCGGCGAAGTTTTCGATCAAAATACCGATGAAACGCTCAAAAGAACCGAGAATCGCACGGTGCAACATCACCGGGCGGTGTTTTTGACCGTCTTCGCCAATGTAATCTGCTTGAAGACGTTCCGGCAGAACGAAATCCACCTGCAAGGTGCCGCATTGCCAGTCCCGGCCAATTGCATCACGCAAAACGAATTCCAGTTTTGGGCCATAGAAGGCACCTTCACCGGGGTTAAGGGTCCATTCCAGCCCGGCGGCTTCGGTGGCTTCTTTCAAAGCGTTTTCTGCCTTGTCCCATGTTTCATCAGACCCGGCACGCACTTCCGGACGGTCGGAGAATTTCACTTTGACCTCTTCGAACCCGAAATCCTTATAAACGGACTTCAGCAGGTCGCAGAAGATTTTGGTTTCGGAAATGATCTGGTCCGGGCTACAGAAGATGTGGGCATCATCCTGCGTAAAGGAACGCACACGCATCAACCCATGCAGCGCACCGCTGGGTTCGTTACGGAAACAGGAACCAAATTCGGCCATGCGCAAGGGCAGGTCACGGTAGGACTTCAGGCCCTGATTGAAGATTTGTACGTGACAGGGACAGTTCATCGGCTTAATGGCCAAAACCTTGTCTTCAGCCCCGGTAATGAACATGTTTTCACGGAATTTTTCCCAGTGCCCGGAATCTTCCCACAGTTTGCGGTCTACCATCTGCGGGGTGTTGACTTCTATATAGCCCGCATCTTCCAGACGCCCGCGCATATAGTTTTGGACGGTACGATAGATTTTCCAGCCGTTGTTGTGCCAGAAAACGGAACCGACAGCCTCTTCCTGAAAATGGAAAAGTGCCATTTCCTTACCGAGTTTGCGGTGGTCGCGTTTTTCAGCCTCTTCCAGCATGTGCAGATACTGACGCAGGGCTTTTTTATCGCTCCAGGCAGTGCCGTAGATCCGTTGCAGCATCTCGTTGTTGGAATCACCGCGCCAGTAAGCCCCGGCGACTTTCATCAGTTTGAAAGCTTTACCGAGTTTGCCGGTAGAAGGCAGGTGTGGCCCGCGACACATGTCAAACCAGTCCCCTTGGCGATAAACGCTAACGTCTTCACCTTCAGGAATGCTGTCAATGATTTCGGCCTTGTAGTTTTCACCCATGTCACGGAATTTGGCCGCCAGTTCATCACGGTCCCAGACTTCGCGCTCAATGGGCAGGTTGCGATCCACGATTTCTTCCATGCGCTTTTCGATCTTTGCTAGATCTTCCTCGCTGAAAGGTTTTTCTGTGGCGAAATCGTAATAGAAACCATTTTCAATGGACGGGCCGATGGTGACCTGAACATTGTCATAGAGTTCCTGTACGGCTTGTGCCATGACGTGGGCGGCATCGTGGCGCAGAAGTTCCAGTGCGTCTTCGTCTTTGGCCGTCACGATGGACATCTCGCAATCTTCGGTGATCGTTCGGGTCAGGTCCTGCATTTCACCGTTGATACGGATCGCCAAAGCAGCTTTGGCAAGACCGGCACCGATATCGGCAGCTACTTCAGCGCCGCTTACAGAACCATCGAATTCACGGACAGAGCCATCAGGCAACGTAATCGCGACCATGGATTTCGCACTCACTTTACAAAAAATAGAATTACATTAAGGGAGGCAAATTAGCGTGATTGTGCAGCGTGTCAAGGACTGTAATAGTATTACGCTTCTTTTTCTGCCGCTTTTTGCCTCACTCAATTGCAATTTAATGTCGTTTACCGACCTTTCCTTAAGTGCGTGTTCAGGCGATTAAAACCCAAAAGTCGAGCTGGGCGCTTTGCGGGTTGCAATGTTGGAGCAATTCCTGACAGGCAGGTTCATTCAGGTAGCCTGCGCAAATTGTACTTGCTGCACCTTGGGTTCTGACAAAGCAAAGTTCTGCGTAACGGTTGTCATTCGTTTGGGCCATCAGATGGGCTTCCACCTCATCAAAACGCGAAAGGTACTGTGTTTTAACCGTGTTACCTGCTGCGGCAATAACACCGGGTTCAACAGGGGCAGGTGTGTCAAAGGTACCATATTCCAGACAGGCGAAGCGTTGCGGTATTTTTTCCAATGGGCTTAAGAGAGTGTTGGTGCGAAGGGTGATAGTTTCCGGCTTGAGCTTTGACATGAAGTCGCCTGTGGCCGGGTGATTTTCACAGGCCGAAGCCATTTGGGCCAGAGCATCTGCATCTTTTGCAAGGATGCCATCGGCAAAGGTGCCCTTCAGGTTGGTGAAAAACCAGTGTTCCAGAATGCCTTCTTGTTTGAAGAGGAATTCCTTTCTCCAGTTCAGGCAACTTTCGATGATGTCCGGGGTCGAAACCTGATCCTGGATTTCATAGGTTGCAAAACCAAAGGCACTCATTTGTGTGTTCATTTCATTTTCTCCAGTTTTATAATGGAAGAAAATATACTGGTTACCCCTGACAGTTTATGTCAGGGTAGGGCATGAGAACATTCAGACTTCTTGCCATACTGGATCATTTGCGTGCTTGTAGACAGCCGGTTTCGGCACAAAAACTAGCCGATACCTTTGGTGTATCCTTGCGCACAATGTACAGGGATATGGAGGCTTTGCAGTCCATGGGCGCGCCGGTTCGTGGCGAAAGCGGCCTTGGCTATCAAATTGAGAAAGGTTTCTTTCTGCCGCCTTTACATTTTGATTCCGATGAACTGGATGCCGTATTGCTGGGCATGCAACTGGTCAGTGCAAGGGGGGATGAAACCTTGGCGCAAGCTGCAATGCGGGCTTCGTCAAAAATCAATGCGGTTTTACTGGAAAGCCAGCGTGAGCAATATAGTGCCAGACCTTTTCTCGCCTATAGCAGCTTTAAGGAAGAAGCCAGCGATGGCAACTTGCCTCTGGTGCGCGAAAGTATTCGCAAGCGTTTGAAGTTGCGGATTGTTTATAAGGATTTAAAGGAAGCCGTGTCCCAACGGCTGATCAGACCGTTGGGGGTCACTGTTTTTGATAAGGTCTGGTTGCTGACGGCATGGTGTGAGGCAAAAAAGGATTTTCGCAACTTCCGTCTGGATCGTATGTCAGAGGCAGTGATGACGGATATGTATTTCCTCCGCGAATCCGGCAAGGAATTCAGCGACTATATTCGCACCCTGTAGGCGTTAGCTGAATGTAAATTCGGGATAGCTTTATCTGTTTTCTTATTCAAGGCTTCAAACAGATAAAGCTTTTGTCACACTGGCGAAGGCCAGTGTCCATAATTCGCTTCCTTAAACAGTGTGGATACTGGCCTTCGCCAGTGTGACGGTGCTTCCTTATCCCGAGTTGGCGTTAGCTCAGTAGCAGTTTGTCGTCATCAACCTCTTCGCCGCGTACTTTTTCAAACATGTGCAGCAGGTCTTCGACCTTCATGTTTTTGCGTTGGTCGCCTTGGACATCCAGCACCACCTTGCCTTCATGCAACATGACGGTGCGTTGGCCGTGGTCCAGTGCCTGACGCATGGAATGGGTAACCATCATGGTGGTGAGCTGGCCTTCGTTGACCAGTTTTTCGGTCAAATCCAGCACGAAAGCAGCGGTTTTGGGGTCCAGTGCGGCGGTATGTTCATCCAGTAGCAAAATTTTCATTGGGTTGAGTGTTGCCATGACCAGCGATACGGCTTGGCGTTGTCCACCCGATAACAGCCCCATCTTGTCTTCCAGCCGGTTTTCCAGACCAAGCCCGAGAACGGAAATTTTTTCGCGAAAGAATTCTTTGCGCTCATGGGTGACAGCATGGCCAAAGCCGCGTTTTGTGCCGCGCCCCATGGCCAGAGCAAGGTTTTCTTCAATGCTGAGACTGGCGCAGGTTCCGGCCAACGGGTCTTGAAAGACGCGGGCGACCAGAGCGGAACGGCGATCTGTCGGCCAGCGTGTGACATCGGTTTCATCAATTTTGATGCTGCCCTTATCGGTTTTGATTTCCCCGGCAAGAACGTTCAGGAAAGTGGATTTTCCCGCCCCGTTGGAACCGATTACAGTAACGAACTGGCTTTCGGGTATGGTCAGGTCCAGGCCGCGCAGGGCTTTGTTTTCAATGGCGGTTCCGGGGTTGAAAACAACGTGAATATCCTTGGCTTCAATCATGAGATCGCCCCTTTGACAGATTTACGTTTGGCAAGTTTCTGGCGCGCACCGGGCAAGGTCATCGCCAGCACAACGAGGACGGCTGTAACCAGCTTGAGGTCTTGGGCTTGCAGGCCGATAAAATCTGCATTCAAGGCAATGGCCACAACAACACGATAAAGGATGGAACCAAAGACGCAGCCGATGGTCGCTAAAATGATGGTGCGGGTGGAAACGGTGGCTTCGCCCAGAATAACGGCAGCCAGACCGACGACAATGACACCCACACCCATGGAGATGTCTGCCCCGCCCTGAATTTGGGCAAACAGGGCACCGGCCAGTGCGACCATGGCGTTACTGATGGCAATGCCCATCAGTTTCATTTTACCGACCTTGATCCCTTGTGCGGCCGCCATGCGGGCATTGACGCCCGTTGCACGCATGCCCAATCCGATTTCGGAAGACAGAAACAGGTTTAATAGAACAAGAATAATCAGGATCATACCCAGCAGCACAATCGGGGTGACCCAGTAATAGGGCAGGTCAATCATCTTTTCAAAGGGGGTGAAGACGGTATCTTCACCAAGCAGGGCCTGATTGGGTTTGCCCATGACGCGCAGGTTCACCGAATAAAGTGCAATCATGGTCAGGATACTGGCAAGTAGATGAAGGATGCCCAGACGCACATTCAGCCATGCGGTAATCAATCCGGCGAAAGCCCCGGCGATGATGGCGGCAAGGCAGGAAAGATACGGGTCCACACCGCTGACAATCAGGGTAGCTGAAGTGGCTGCGCCCAGAGGCAGGCTGCCGTCCACTGTCAGGTCGGGGAAATCAAGCACGCGAAAGCTGATAAAGACGCCCAAGGCGACGATGCCGAATAACAGGCCTGTTTCAATAGCACCGAGAAAGGCAATCAAACTCATCTGTCTATCCTTATAAAAATAGAGAACGCGCCACCTTCATTCTCGCAAGATGAAGATGGCGCGTGGGATATACTCTCTTATTGAACGACTTTTTCAGCCATTTTAACCATGTCGTCACCGAGTTTCAGCCCCATTTGTTCGGCTGTTTTCAGGTTGACATGCAGGTTGGTTTTTTCAACGCCTTGAACGGCGATGGTTGATGCATCCTTGCCTTTAAGCACGTCCAGAACCATCTGGCCGGTTTGACGGCCGATGTCGTAATAGTTAAAGCCCAGTGCCGCAGCCGCACCGCGTTCAACCGAACCTGTGTCCCCGGCGAAAACCGGAATTTTGGCATCAATGCCGACTTTCACAACGGATTCAAAAGCGCTGACAATTGTGTTGTCGGTGCTGACATAAATGGCATCCACTTTACCGACAAGGCTGCGTGTTGCCATGAGGACATCCCCACTGGAGGGCGCGGAAGCTGTGACAACGTTAATGCCTTTGGCGGCGGCTGCTTTTTTGAAGCCTTCCATCAGGACAACGCCATTGGTTTCACCCGGGTTATAGGGCATGCCGATATTTTTGGCACCCGGAACGGCATCTAAAATCAGTTGCAGGTGTTTATCCAGCGGCAGCATATCGCTGACACCGGTAACGGCAGAGCCTGTTTTTTCCCAACTTTTGACAAGCTTGGCGGCAACCGGGTCTGTTACGGCTGAAAAGATAACCGGAATATGGCCGCGCGCTGCTGATACGGCAGCTTGTGCAGACGGTGTTGCAATGGCAACGATAACATCGGGGTTTTCCCCGACGAATTTTTTGGCAATCTGGCCTGCAATGCCGACATCACCCTGTGCGCTCTGAAATTCCCAATCAAGGTTTTTACCGGCCTCATATCCGTTTTCAGCCAGAACATCCTTGACACCCTTGCGCACCGCATCCAGTGCCGGGTGTTCGACGATCGCGGTGATCTTGACAGATTTACTATCCGCAAAAGAAGCCGAAGTCGTCAAAGACGTCAGAGCAAATGCGCAGAGCGCAACAGCTTTGATAAAGCGATTTTTCATGGGAAGAGCCTTCCTTGCACGTTAATTGTTTAAGCCGATCAGTCTAAGAGAAAAAAACGCCTGTGCAAGGTAATTATGGCAGTGTTCACACGCGGTGATATTCATGGCCATATAAGATCAGGAATTGCTCGCTTGCACGTTGGGCACGTTTGGTGATTTCAGCTTCTTCAAGGGGTATTTCAAAGCCAAGCAGCATGCGAACCTGGAGGTCTGTCAACGTCAGGCCAATAAGCACTTCACCAGCTTCTGCCAGATCGACCGGTTTTAGAATGTTCTTTTCCTGATATGTTTTCAAACGTGTCTGTAACAAGGGGATAATGGACTGACGCCCATGTTTTGCCAGCGTTTGAGACAAGGTCATATCTTGTTTGGCTTCGGATATTGCGGCACGGTTAAGGGCCAGAGATTCCTCACTGGTGATCAGACGTAACAGGGCAGAGGAAAAAGCCATAAGGAAAAACTTGGGATCTTTGTTTTTCTCTTCTTTTTCAATGGTTTCCATAATCGTCTCGCGCACGTTTTGTGCGTTACGTTCTATTGCTGCGGCAAAGAGCCCGGCCTTATCGCCAAACCAGCTATATAGCGTTTCTTTTGATGCCCCTGCTTTTTTTGCCACATCCAGCATGGACGTTTTTTTATACCCTTTTTGCGCCAACATGTTTTGGGCGGCGGCCAGAATTTCTTCACGTCGCGCTTCTAGGTCTGTATCTGAGGATGGTCTTGCCATTCTGGTTCCTTTTAAGTCTGTATTGTCTTCTTGACGATAACCGTACCATATGGTACGAATAATTCAAAATCGTACTTATGGGTACGGATTGTTCGTAAAAGGAAAATGTTATGAAGAAAGCAGTGATTTACAAATCGGTTGGTTTGCTGATTCTTGGCGCAGTAGTTTTTCTTGGCGTTGCTTATTGGTTTTATAGTGCGCAGATGTTTCGCGTCATAGGCGGTTATTCTCAGCACTTGTTGAAGGGAACTGAGCATGTCACGTTGAACACCCCCTCTGCGGAGGTTCTGGCAAATCTACCAGCCCCTGTTCAGCGTTATTTCAAATTTGCCTTCCCTTATGGCTTTAAGCCGATGAAATCTGTGAGTATGAAAATGAAAGGGAAGTTTCGCCGCCCCGGGACAACAGGGTGGGAGGATGCGCAGACGATCCAATATATTTCCGGGGTAAAGCCGCAGCTGGTTTTTTATGGGGATACAGGTTTGCCCATGGGACTTTGGGCAACCATGATGGACAGTTACATAGATGGTCACATGCATATGGAGGCACGTCTTTTATCGGCCATCAAAATACTTGAAAAAAATGATGATGAGGCCTTAAACGACCTTTCAGCTATGCGGTATTTGATTGAAGGTCCAATGATGCCGGGCATTTTGTTGCCCGGCCCTCACTTGCGCTGGCAAGGAATTGATAAAAATACGGCACGCGCCATCGCATATCGCAATGGACGCGAAGTTGGCGCCTACCGCATCAGTTTTGCAGAAGATGGGGCCATTAGCGAATATCATGCCGACTATAGTCCGGCAGATCAATTGGATGCGACCAAAGTTCATGGAGCCGGTGAAGTTGCCATCCGAAAAGATTATCGCTTGGTTAATGGCGTTATGATCCCGCACCGCTTTGAAATCGCACGCGATATTGAAGGGGGCATTCAACCCTTTTGGCGCGGGACGATTGAAAGGGTTGAATTCAACCGGACCACGCCTTTTGATTAACGGCTAGCCGGGTTGCCAATCATGGATAAAAATTCCTTGCGGGTGGCATGGTTATCACGGAAGGCCCCCAGCATGCGCGAGGTGACCATGGTGACCCCGGGTTTGTAGACGCCGCGTGTTGTCATGCATTGGTGCTGGGCTTCAATCACAACAGCAACACCGTACGGGTCCAGCACATCCTGAATGACATTGGCAACCTGTGCCGTCATTTTTTCCTGAATTTGCAGGCGCTTGGCATAGACTTCCACAATACGTGCAAGTTTGGAGATACCCACCACGCGGCTTTTGGGCATATAGGCGATATGGGCTTTGCCCAGAATGGGGACCATATGGTGTTCGCAATGGGATTCAAAACGGATATCGCGCAGCAGAACCATTTCGTCATAGCCGTCGGTTTCTTCAAAGGTGCGTTTGAGGATTTCTTCCGGGTCCTGATTGTAGCCGGCAAAGAATTCTTCATAGGAACGCACAACACGATCCGGGGTACCAAGCAGGCCTTCACGGGTATGGTCATCGCCCGCCCAGCGGATCAGGGTGCGAACGGCTTCTTCGGCTTCTTCACGTGTCGGTTTACCACCGACAATATTTAATTCTGGTTTGCTACTCACGAGACATTCCTTTCGTCTGGACATTCACTGTGGAGCTCATTAGGTATGCGGCAAGGCGCCCAATTACAATACCTGAGAAAAATAATCAACTTTTATGTGAAAAAAATCCCCGCCGTGATGATAGCTGTAAAAAGCACCAAGAGAGCGGGGATTGGGAATGGTTTTAGCGCAGGAAACGAACGCGAATGGTGCCCGGGATATTACCCAGCGCCTGACGCACGCCCTGACCTTTTTCGATTTCAGCGTCCACGTCAACAACCACATAGCCGAACTCGCCATCTGTTTGCAGGTATTGGCCGGTGATGTTGAAGTTATGTTCGCTCATGATCTCGGCAATTTTAGCCATAACGCCCGGTTTATTTTCATGAATATGCATGAAACGGGTGCCTGCCCCTTTAACCGGCAGGGAAACTTCCATGAAGTTAACGGCTCCGAAAGTAGAGCCATCATCTGAATATTTTACCAGTTTTTCAGCAACTTCGGTGCCGATGTTTTCCTGTGCTTCCTGTGTGGAGCCGCCAATGTGTGGGCTCAGGATGACATTGTCCATGCCGCGCAGTTCGCTGACGAATTCATCGTCTGCTCCTTTGGGCTCAACCGGGAAAACGTCAATGGCAGCACCGGCCAGATGTTCGTCACGCAGCGAGTCGGCGAGGGCCGGAATGTCAACAACCTTACCGCGTGCAGCATTGATCAGATGAGCACCTTTTTTCATTTCACCGAGCTCGCGTGCCGTGATCATGTTACGTGTTTCCGGTGTGTCCGGTACGTGTAGGCTGACGATATCGGACATTTGCAAGAGCTGGTCCAGACTTTCACAAGGCGTGGCATTGCCCAACGGCAATTTGTTGATGATGTCGTAATAGATTACCTTGAAACCGACAGCTTCAGCCAAAATAGAAAGCTGGCTGCCGATATGGCCGTAACCGATGATGCCCAGTGTTTTACCGCGCACCTCATAGGAACCTGCGGCAGATTTGATCCAGCCACCTTCGTGGCAGGCTTTGTTTTTGGCTGGAATGCCGCGCATCAACATGATGGCTTCGCCCAGCACCAGTTCCGCAACCGAGCGGGTGTTGGAATAAGGGGCGTTGAAGACAGGGACACCTTTAGCCAAGGCGCTACGCAGGTCCACCTGATTGGTACCGATACAGAAACAGCCGATGGAGAACAGTTTTTCCGCTGAGTTGAGGACTTCGTCAGTTAATTGTGTACGTGAACGAATACCGACAATGTGGGCGTCCTTGATCTTTTCCTTAAGGGCGTCTTCATCAAGGGCTTTCTTATGATACTCAATGTTGCTGTAACCGGCGTTTTCAAGAACGCGGATGGCATTTTCATGCACCCCTTCCAGCAACAGGATGCGGATTTTATCTTTGTCCAAAGATAGATTACTCAACGGACTTCTCCTAAATCAGGTGGGCGGGGACTGAGAGGGACGTTTTAAGGGGTATATCTGCTTAAAACAATATTTTTTGCGCTTCAGCTACCGCTTTTCCTGTTTCAATCTTGGCACCGGCTTCTTCCAGCAGGGTTTCAAGAACACTGAGGCACAGCGTGACATGTTTGGCTGTGGAACTTTGCCCCATCAGGCCGATGCGCCAAACCTTTCCGGCAAAAGCCCCCAGACCGGCCCCCAGTTCAAGGCCGAAACGTTCCAGTGCCTGTTTGCGAATCAGGCCATCTTCCACACCATCGGGGATAAGAATAGCGTTGAGCTGGGGCAGACGATAGGCTTCTTCCACACAAAACTCCAGCCCCATGGCTTCCAGCCCGGCGCGTAAGGCAAGGTGATTCTTGGCATGGCGATGCCATGCATTTTCAATGCCTTCTTCAAAAAGCATGACAAGGGATTCGTGCAAGGCATAAAGCGCGTTGATCGGAGCGGTGTGATGATAGGCGCGTTGCTGGCCGCTGCCCCAATAGCCCATGACCAGATTCATATCAAGAAACCAGCTTTGCACCTTGCTTTTGCGATTTTTGATTTTTTCAAGCGCGCGTTCACTAAAGGTAACGGGCGATAGGCCGGGCACGCAGGACAGGCATTTTTGCGTGCCGGAATAAACTGCATCAGCGCCCCAGTCATCCACCAGCACAGGGATGCCGGCAACCGAGGTGACTGTATCCACAATTGTTAGAGCATCATGGCGGCTGGCCAATTTGCACAGCGGCAAGGGGTCGCTATGCACACCGGTGGAGGTTTCTGCCTGCACGAACGCAACGATTTTTGCATCCGGATTGGCTTTCAGCGCCTCTTCAACCTTGTTGGTGTCAACAGGTGTGCCCCAGTCATCTTCCACGACAATGGGCTCAGCACCACATCGTTCAATATTTTCTTTCATGCGTATGCCGAAGACACCGTTGATGCAGACGATGACCTTATCACCCGGTTCCACCAGATTGACAAAACAACATTCCATGCCTGCCGAACCGGGGGCGGAAACCGGCAGGGTCAGTTCGTTTTTGGTTTGGAAGGCATATTGCAGCAGAGATTTTGTTTCATCCATCATGGCGATGAAAGCGGGGTCAAGATGGCCGATAGTCGGGCGTGCCATGGCCTGTGTCACACGTGGATGAATATCACTGGGGCCGGGGCCCATTAATGTGCGAAGCGGTGGATTGAAGGATGTGACGCTCATATGTACCTGCCTGTGAAGAAAAATGTTTTTTGCGGTGAATCGTTTTTCATTTTGCCAAACAATAAAAGTGCAAATGGGACTTTATTATGACGTATCATAAAATTTATCTAAAAAGATGAGCGCTGGCTTTATTTCTGCTTGACCCTGTGAGCAATCACGCTACCTTCGCGCCATGCGCATTTTCAGACATGTTGACGACCTGCCGCCCGAGATCAGAGGGTGTGCGGTTGCGATCGGAAACTTTGACGGCGTCCATTTGGGACATAGAGAGGTAATCGGCGAAGCCGGCTGGATTGCCAAAGCACACCGGATTCCCTGGGTGGTGCTGACGTTTGAACCCCATCCGCGTATGGTTTTCAAGCCCGATCAGGAGCCGTTTCGCATTACGCCATTTCGCATCAAAGCCCGCCATATTGAAGAGATGGGGGTGGATGACCTGATTGTTTTGCAGTTTGATATGGATTTTGCCAAGCGTAGCGCAGAAGATTTCATTCGTGAGATTCTGGTGGAAGGGCTGGGCGCTAAGCATGTGGTGTGTGGCTATGATTTTTATTTCGGGGCCAAACGTCAGGGCAACCCGGACATGCTGCTGCATAAGGGCCGTGAATACGGCTTTGGCTTTACCTGTGTGAACCCGGTCAGTGACAAGGGGGGGGTGGTTTATTCTTCCACCCGCGTGCGCGACTATCTGTTTAATGCGCAACCCCGGCAGGCCTGGAATGTGCTGGGACACCCCTTTGAAATTGAAGGCCGTGTGGTGCATGGGGATAAACGCGGTCGTCAGATCGGTTTTCCCACCTGTAATGTGGAACTGAGCGAATACCTGACACCGGCGACAGGGGTTTATGCTATCCGTGCCGGTGTGGACCATGGCACCCATACTGTCTGGCATGACGGGGTGGCCAATCTGGGGACGCGCCCGACCTTCGATAAGCGTGATATTTTGTTGGAAGCCCACCTGTTTGATTATGAAGGCGAGCTTTACGGCAGACACTTGCGTGTGGCACTGGTGGATTATATCCGTGCAGAACAGAAATTTAACGGGCTGGATGAAATCAAGGCGCAGATCGCAAAAGATTGCATCGCAGCAAAAGACGTATTAAAGAAGACCGAACCTTTTAACCCTCTTGATAAGAGCAGACCATGACTGTGGATTATAAATCAACCGTATTTCTTCCCCAAACCGATTTCCCGATGCGCGCGGGATTGGCCCAGAAAGAGCCTAAAATTCTGGAGAAGTGGAAGCAGATTGATTTGTATAAACAGTTGCGTGAAACCGCCAAAGGGCGCACGCCGTTTGTTCTGCATGATGGCCCTCCCTACGCCAACGGCCATTTGCACATGGGCCATGCCCTGAACAAAATCCTGAAAGACATCATCGTGCGCTCCCAGCAGATGATGGGCAAGGATGCCAACTATGTGCCGGGTTGGGATTGCCACGGTCTGCCGATTGAATGGAAGATCGAGGAAAAATACCGCAAAAAGAAAAAAGACAAGGATCAGGTTCCGGTTCTTGAGTTTCGCGAAGAATGCCGCCAGTTTGCGGCCGAGTGGATTGATATCCAGCGTGAAGAATTCAAACGTCTTGGTCTGGAAGGCAACTGGGAAGACCCGTACCTGACCATGACGCCCCATGCCGAAGCCACCATTGCAAAAGAACTGTGTCGCTTTTTGATGAATGGGTCCCTTTATAAAGGGGCGAAACCTGTCATGTGGTCGCCGGTGGAAAAAACCGCGCTGGCTGAAGCCGAGGTTGAATATTACGATCACGAATCGGTTACGATCCACGTGCGTTTCAAGGTTGAAGAAACAAAACTGGATGTACTTAAAGACGCAACCATCGTGATCTGGACCACGACGCCTTGGACCATGCCGGGCAACCGCGCCATTTCCTACGGCGATGATATTGATTATGCGGTTTATGAAGTCATCGATGTGCATGACGGCTCCCTTGCCCGTGTTGGTGAAAAGATTGCTGTGGCGGAAAGCTTGGCCGCAGAGGTCATGGGCGAAGCCAAGGTTGCCGATTTCAGACAGGTTGCGACCTTTAAAGGCAAGGACCTTGAAGGCACCATTTGTTCGCACCCCTGGCGTGGACGTGACTATGATTTTGATGTTCCCTGTTTCCATGGCGACCATGTGACAACAGAAGCCGGTACCGGTTTTGTCCATACCGCACCGGGCCATGGGCAGGAAGACTGGGAAGTCGGTATGGCACATGGGTTGCCGGTGCCTGATACGGTTGGCCCGGATGGCTGTTATTATGAACAGGTGCCGATCTTTGCCGGGGAACATGTGTATAAGGTTGCCCCGCACATTCTGGAACAATTGACCGAAGTGGGCAGCTTGCTGGCGTCTGGTAAAATTACCCACAGCTACCCTTGTTCGTGGCGTTCCAAAGCCAAGCTGATTTTCCGCAATACACCGCAATGGTTTATTTCCATGGAAACCAACGGCCTGCGTGAAAAGGCGTTGAAAGCGATTGATGAAACCCGCTTTGTACCGGATATCGGGCGCAACCGTTTGGGCGGTATGATCAAGGATCGTCCGGACTGGTGTGTGTCGCGTCAGCGCGCATGGGGTGTGCCGATCACGGTTTTTGTTGAAAAGAAATCAGGTGAGCCGCTGCGCGATCAGGATGTGGTGGACCGCATTGTTGCCGCTTTCGAAGAAGACGGCGCAGATGCATGGTATGCGCGCGACCCGCAGGAATTCCTTGGCGACCAATACAAGGCCGAAGATTATGAGCAGGTGACAGATATTCTGGATGTCTGGTTTGATTCCGGCTCCACCCATGCCTTTGTTCTGGAAGACCGCGATGACCTGACATGGCCGGCAGACCTTTATCTGGAAGGCTCAGACCAACACCGTGGCTGGTTCCATTCCTCCTTGCTGGAATCCTGCGGCACACGTGGGCGTGCCCCTTATGATGCCATTTTGACCCATGGTTTCCTTGTGGATGAAAAGGGCATGAAAATGTCCAAATCTCTGGGTAACGGCATTGAACCCAATGAGGTGATTAACCAGTATGGTGCCGACATCCTGCGTTTGTGGGTGGCATCTTCCGATACCACCGTCGATGTGGGCGTGGGCAAGGATATCATTAAGCAACAGTCTGACGTCTATCGCCGTTTGCGCAATACATTGCGTTACCTGTTGGGGAATCTGGACGGGTTTAGCGATGCGGAAAAATTGCCTGTTGAAGAAATGCCGGAACTGGAACGCTGGGTTCTGCACCGTGTTCATCAACTGGACCAGCAGCTGCGCAAAGCCTGTAACGACTATGTCTTCCACAAGGTCTTTGCCGAACTGCATCATTTCTGTGCCATCGAACTGTCGGCCTTTTATTTCGATATTCGCAAAGATGCGGTTTATTGCGATGGGAAAGACAGCATCCGCCGCCGTGCTGCACGCACGGTTCTGGACATTCTATTTAATCACTTGAGTGCGTGGCTGGCACCGTTTTTGGTCTTCACCTGCGAGGAAGCCTGGATGTGCCGCCATGGTGAAGAGGCAGACAGCGTCCATTTGCGCACTTTCCCGCAAGCACCCGCCAATTGGCAGGATGATGCACTGGCTGCCAAATGGGGCAAAATTCGTGAATTGCGCCGTGTGGTGACCGGGGCGTTGGAGCTGAAACGCAAAGAGAAAGCAATCGGTTCATCCTTGCAGGCTGCACCGGATGTTTATGCGCAAGCACAATATATTGAAGCCATGCAAGGTATTGATCTAGCTGAAATTTCCATCACATCAGGTGCTCAGTTGATTGAGGGGGATGTCCCCGGCGATGCCTATACAATGGAAGAGATTGCCGGAATTGGTGTTGTCTTTAAGGAAGCTGCTGGCGGTAAATGTGAACGTTGTTGGCAAATTCTGCCGGAAGTTTCTGAGGAAGGCGGGATCTGCAAACGTTGTGAAGATGCAATCGCGTGATCAATATATTCCTGACCTGTACAGGGCTAAAATATAGAAAGAGCCGATGAAGCAGCTTTTACACAAGAAACCTTATCTGGCCGGATTATTGGTGAGCATCGTCGTTCTGGTGATTGACCAATGGTCCAAGTTCGAGATTGTCTATAATGTGATGGCGCGCCCTCACGTTATTGAGGTGACATCGTTCTTCAATGTTGTCATGGCATGGAACCGGGGGGTGAGTTTCGGCATGTTCGGCTGGGATTCGCATATGAAGGTCTATATCCTGATGGGTATGGCCTTTGCAGCGGCTGTCGGTTTGCTTGTCTGGATGGTTCGGGAAAACCGGCTGCGTTTTGCCTTGCCTTGCGGGGCCATTATTGGCGGGGCCATTGGCAACGGGGTTGACCGTATGCATTGGGGCGCGGTTGCGGATTTTCTCGATTTCCATTTTATGGGATATCACTGGCCTGCGTTTAATGTGGCTGATATGGGAATTACCTGCGGGGCGGCACTTTTGATTTTAGATAGCTTGTTAAGTAAGCCGGATTCATCTAAAACAGAAGATGAAGAATGATTTGAAAGAAAATGCGGCGAACAATGTCTGTAGTGAATTTTAAACATATTATCGGTCTGGTGTTGGCTGGAACTGTTTTGACGGCTTGCAGCGGAACCAAGGAAATGCTGGGGCTGGAAAAAACAGCGCCGGATGAATTTGCCGTTTATTCACGCGCTCCGTTGAGCCTGCCGCCGGATTATTCTCTCAAGCCGCCGACCCCGGGGGCGGATCGCCCGCAAGGTGAAGATGAACAGGCCAAGGCCCAACGTGCCCTGACGGGGCAGGCCAGTACAGCCAGCAATGTCGGCTACCAGCAGATGACACCGGGGCTTCAATCTTTGCTGGAACAAACCGGTGCTTTGAATGCAGACCCGAATATTCGCCGCACCATTGACCGCGAAACCAGTGCCTTCATTGCCGAATCCGATAGTTTTATGGATAACGTGATGTTCTGGAAAGACAAGGAAGCCTTTGGCACGAAGGTTGATGCCGCCAAGGAAGCCCAGCGTATCCGTGAGGCTCAGGCTATGGGGCAGGCTGTTGACGGTCAGGGTGCCGTGGTTATTGAACGCAAGGAAGGGGCCTTGCTTGAAGGGGCCTTTGACTGGCTCAAATAACTTTGCCCTTGTGCGACCACAATCTCGCGCTACATCAATGAATGTGATCCTGTAGGTGCAGGTTTTCATTATTAAAATGTAGAGTTTGAGGTTACCCCGTGCGTCTCCTTTTGTTTTTCTGTCTGCTGCTGGTTGCTGTTGAGGCCCGTGCAGGTGTTTTTAATCCGAAAAGTTTCACGCTCGATAACGGTATGCAGGTGGTGTTGATTGAAAACCACCGCGTCCCGGTTGTGCGCCATATGGTCTGGTACAAGGTCGGCGCTGCCGATGAACCGATGGGTAAATCGGGGATTGCACATTTTTTTGAACATTTAATGTTCAAGGGAACCGATAAGCTCAAGCCCGGCGAATTTTCCAAGATTGTTGCGCGCAACGGCGGACGCGACAACGCGTTTACCTCCTATGATTATACGGCCTATCATCAAACGGTTGCCAAAGACCGATTGCCTTTGATGATGGAGCTGGAAGCCAACCGGATGACGCACCTGACCCTGACCAAGGAAGTGATTGAGCCGGAACGTCAGGTCATTTTGGAAGAACGCCGCATGCGCACGGACAATAACCCGGGGGCGCAATTGCGCGAACAGCTTGATACGGTTCAATATATGAATCATCCATATCGCATTCCCGTTATCGGCTGGGCGCATGAGGTCGAACATCTTTCATTGGCGGACCTGACAGACTTTTATCGCAAATGGTATACGCCCAATCATGCCATCCTTGTTGTGGAAGGCGATATGACGCTGGCAGAGCTGAAACCACTGGCCGAGAAATATTATGGTGTCATCCCGCGCGGGCCGGAGATGGAACGCGTGCGCCCCAGTGAGCCACCTGCGCTGGCTGATCGTCGGGTTATCAAGCATGATGCACGGGTGCGCCAAGCGAGTTTGCAACGTACCTATCTCGCGCCGAGCTATCGCAGCGCGAAAGACCCCAAAACACCCTACGCGCTTGAAGTTCTGGAACAGATCATGGGGGGATCGGCCACCAGCCGTCTTTATCAGTCTCTCGTTGTGGAGCAAAAGCTGGCTGTTTCTGCCGGGATGTCCTATTCGCCGGGGCGCTATGATGTATCGGAACTGACATTTTGGGTAAGCCCCAAACAGGGTGTTTCCATGGACCGTTTGGAACAGGCGCTTCTTCAGGAAATTGATCTTCTTCTGGATAAAGGTGTGGCAGAGGATGAAGTCAGACGGGCAAAAAAATCCATGATCAACGAAGCTGTTTTTGCCCGTGACCAGTTGGGAACGGCGGCTCAGGTGCTTGGCAGTTCACTGGCAAGTGGTCAAACCATCCAGGAGGTTGAGAGCTGGCCAGAATCCATTGGAAATGTAAGCCGTGATGATGTGAACAAAGTGGCGCGGATGATTTTGAAAGACCAAAAAACAGTGACAGGTATTTTGCTGCAAGGAGAAGATAAATCATGAGAACAGTTGTTTTTGCTTTTTGTCTGCTCTTTGCCTTGCCGGTATATGCATTGGCCCCGGTTCAGAATGTGACCAGCCCGTCCGGCATTAAGGCTTGGTTGATTGAAGATCATACCAACCCGGTTGTTTCGGTTCGCCTTGCTTTTCGTGGCGGCGCTGCCTTGGACCCGCAAGGAAAGGAAGGGCTGGCCCGTCTGGTATCGGCGACAATGGATGAAGGCGCAGGAAAGTGGGGTTCTCAGGCCTTTCAGTCCCGCCTTGAAGATTTATCGGCGACATTGCGTTTTGATGCATCCATGGATAGTTTCGGGGCGCATGTCATGACCTTGCGTGAAAATCTGGATTCAGCCATGGAAATGTTGCAGGTTGCCCTGACACAGCCGCGTTTCGACGCAGAACCTGTGGAACGGATGCGCAGCCAGCTTTTGTCTGATCTGCGCCAGCGTCAGGAAGACCCGGACAGTGTTGCGGGGTTGACCCTGTACAAAACTGTTCTTGGGGACCATGTCTATGCTCGGGGATCAAAAGGTACGCTGGCCGGGATGGAGGCCCTGACGCAAGGAGACCTTCATCAGTTTGTTAAACAGCGTATTGCGCGTGACAATCTGGTGATCGGTGTGGCAGGGGATATGACGCCTGAAGAACTCAGCACTTTGTTGGAACGTACATTTGCCATGCTTCCGGCTCATGCGACACCTTGGCAATTACCCAAAGCAGCCTTGCATCTGGATAACACGCCTGTTGTAGTCAGCAAATCGGTGCCGCAGAGCAGCATTCTGTTTATGCAGGAAGGCATTGATCGCCATGATAAGGATTTTTATGCAGCTTATGTGCTGAACTATATTCTCGGTGGTGGCGGTTTTGCCTCGCGCCTTTATGACGAAGTGCGCGAAAAACGCGGGCTGGTTTATTCCGTTTATAGCTATCTGGCAAATTACGATGAAGCCAATTTGTGGATCATCGGGGCCGGAACGCAAAATGCCCGGGTCAAGGAAACATTGGATGTGGTACGCGCCGAATGGAAAAAGGCGTTTGAAAAGGGGGTGACGCAGGAAGAGGTCAAAAATGCCAAGACTTTTTTGACAGGTTCTTTTGCACTGCGCTTTAGTTCAAGTGATTCCATCGCTTCCATTTTATTGGGAATGCAAATGGACCACTTGCCCATAGACTTTCTGGAACAACGCAACAAACAGGTGGAAGCCGTGACGCTGGAAGATGTGCAGCGCATGGCGAAAGCCCTGTTGACACCGGATAAGCTCAAGGTCGTGGTGGTCGGTCAGCCTGCTGGTGTGTGACGCAAACACGAAAAAGCCCCGATCAAAAGGTCGGGGCTTTTCGTGTGTTGCTGAATTTAGCCTTCGTTTTGGGCTGGGCCGTATTTTTCAACAAACTGGTCGTAGGCATCCAGGGTGTGGGCAGCATAGATCATGGAAGGACCACCGCCCATGTAGACGGCCATACCGCAGGTTTCTGCTACTTCTTCACGGGTGGCGCCATATTTGAGCGCTGCTTTGACGTGAAAGGCAATACAGCCGTCACAACGAGTCGCAATAGCAATGGCTATGGCAATCAGTTCCTTGGCTTTTGGGTCCAGAACGCTGTCGGCACTGGCGCTCATGGCCAGCTGGTTGAAGCCTTTCATGGTTTCGGGAATGGCTTCACGCAGGTTTTTGATGCTGCCGGTCAGGACTTTTGCAAGTTCCGGATAGTTTTTTTCCATTGGATTTCCTTTTGAAGCGAAAAGAAGATTATTATTTCAAAGTGATGGTTGTTTCATTGCGATAAATGCGCCCGCCGTTTTCATCCTGACGGATCAGTTTGATATAGCCGTGATAGACGCCGGGTTCCCAGTTCAGGCTGGGGCGGCGCACACCGGCGTGCAGGCTGCGATAGGCTTGCGTTTTATCAATTGTATTGCTGTAGGACATAATTTCATCCCCGTCCGGTCCGGTGATGGTGAAACTCAGTTGATCTCCCTTCTGCACGTGCAGGAACCGCCCCCAGAGGAACAGCTGCGGGGAACGTACAGAAAGCGTTTCGTCATCATACAGTCCTTCAACAAGGCCTGAATATTTTGGTTTGGAAGCCGAAAAGCCGACATCGAAGATATCAATGCGATTGTATTTTAAATCATCAACAACATGTTGCGGCCAAAGTGTCTTTTCGCTGGCTTCACATTTGTCTATCCGCGAAGTGCCGACAAAGGGGTCAACAATACTGCCTCGGCGTTTACCGGAACCGGGTTCGATATATTCCACCTGAAAATGCAGGTGGGGAAAGGCGGCAAAGCCGGAGTTTCCGACCATGCCCAAAATATCACCCGCCTTGACCTTTTGTCCCTTTTTGACTTTCACACTGTTTTTGCGTAGATGGCAATATTGGGTGATCCAGCCTTTGCCATGGTCAAGACGTACACCGTTTCCGCAGGGTTTTTTGGAAATGGTTTCTTTAGGAAGTCTGCGATAATCAACGTCTTTCATTTTATCGCGTGTGCCAACCACGACACCATCAGCAGCGGCGCGCACCAGAACACCGCCCTGCATTTCACGGTAGTTACGGATCATGAAATCCGTGCCCCTGTGGTTATTATAGGTCTGGTTGCCGCATCTGTAATCTGCGGAGTCCGTACCGCGGTCATGATCTACATAATTGGCGATCCAGCAGTTCCAGCCCAGTTCGCATTCAATGGGCAGGATCATGGGGGGAGGCGTGGCGATGCTGCTCTCGCTTCGAACCTCTGTGTTCGCAGCCAGCAGAAAGACCCAAAGGGTCGCAAAAAGCAAAATGACATTTTTTTTCAACATAACGCGGGCATTATGAAACATTCCTTTCAAGGAAGAAATGGGGAAAATAGACTTTGGTCCCCTTTTGCATTTTCGTATATAGTGCAGCGCACAAGGTAATATTTAAAAATAAGGGAAGGACAGACCATGGAAGAGCTTTACGGGTATTCATACGATGAAATTGATGTCGGCATGACCGATGTTTTCTCCAAGACAGTAACGGAAGCCGATATCATGGCTTATGCGGGTGTTTCCGGTGATACGAACCCTGTTCATCTGAATGCGGAATTTGCTTCCAAGACCATGTTCAAACAGCGAATCGCTCATGGTATGCTAAGCTCCTGTTTTATTTCCGCAGTATTTGGCACAAAACTGCCGGGTCCGGGATGCATCTACATTGAGCAGAATCTGAAATTCAAGGCTCCGGTGAAAATCGGCGATACGGTCGTTGCCCGTGTCACGGCACTGGAAAAAGACGATGCCAAGAAAATGATCAAGTTTGAAACCGTCTGCACGGTTGGCGAGACAAAGGTCATTACCGGCAGTGCAACCATTATGGTTCCGGATCGCGGTTAAGATCATGAAGAAGGGATGCCTTGTTTTTATTATGGCGATCATTGGCGTTTTAACCGGGGGCAAGGAAAATGTCAGTGCTGCGTCTGTGTTCGCACAAACCTACGTTCTGGTTTGTGAAGGCTTCCCTTCTTCCATCGTCTTTCATCCGAACGGCAAGGTGGCCAGCCTGACTTTAGAGGGCAGGACCACGGAACTGTCACTTAGCGATAAGCGAACATTTAGCGGGGGTGGGCAACAAGTCATCTTGCAAAAAGACCATGCCCTGTTTAATGGGAAAAGTTGTCATTATGATAATGCAGCTACGGGCTGGGAAGATGCCAGAAAAAATGGGGCGAACTTTCGCGCCATTGGCTATGAACCAGCCTGGAGTGTAGAGCTGTATCCCAAACGTATGGTGTTGTCGCGTGGGGATGATACGCTGGAACAGCCTGTCGTGCGTTACGGTCTATCCTATCTTTCCGAAGACTATACGGTGACGCTGGCGATTGGTTCATGCCGTGACGATGTGAGCGGTGAAGAATTTGCAACCAAAGTGACGGTGCAATCGGAAAAAGAAACCCTGCACGGTTGCGGGCGCAGGTTGGATTAAGTTTTTAAACCCGCTAATAAGTCCCCGATTATAAAGCGTGCGGAATTGGAACGTGGGTTCCACATGTCGCGATCCTGAGCTTCCTGAAAGCGTTCCAGCATGTCTTTCAGGGCTGCGGGGTTGTTGTCTTTGAGAAACGCAAAGGTTTCTTCATCCAGAATGTAGGCTTCAAAGACTGCATCAAAGTGATGGTCGCGCACGCAGTTGGCGGTGGCGGCAAAGGCAAACATATAATCAACAGTCGCAGCCATTTCAAAGGCCCCTTTGTAGCCATGACGTTTGACGCCCTCAATCCATTTCGGGTTGACCACGCGGGCACGCACCACGCGCGCAACCTCTTCTTCCAGCGTGCGGATGCGCGGGTTTTCGGGCCGCGAATGGTCATTGTGATAAACGGTGGGAGCTTCGCCGCCTTTTAAGGATTTAATCGCGGCTGTCATGCCACCTTCAAACTGGTAATAGTCATCACTATCGAGCAGGTCATGTTCGCGATTGTCCTGATTTTGCACCACGGCTTCCACGTTTGAAAGACGTTCCTCAAACAGGCCATGGGCACTTTGCCCGCCTGTGCCCTGACCATAGGCATATCCGCCCCAGGCAACGTAAGCTTGGGCAAGATCATCTGCGGTTTCCCAACCCTTTTCATCAATCAATGCCTGAAGCCCGGCGCCATAGGCCCCGGGTTTGGAGCCAAACACGCGAAAACCGGCGCGAAGGTCGGCTTCTTCTGCACTTGCCCCGTTTTTGATCATCTTGTTTTTTTCACGGCGTACGCGCGCAGCCAGCGGGTTGAGGTCTTCGGGTTCATCTTGCTCAGCCACGGCGCGTGCAGCACTGTCAAACAGGTCGATCAGGCCGGGGAAGGCATCACGGAAAAAACCGGAAACCCGGAGAGTCACATCTACACGCGGGCGCCCGAGCACGGAAGCCGGCATAATCTCAAACCCGGTGACCCGGCGCGATAGCGTATCCCATTGCGGCTGAACCCCCATCAGCGCCAGACCTTGGGCGATATCATCCCCGCCTGTGCGCATGTTTGAGGTACCCCAGGCGGTCAGCGCCATGGTGCGCGGCCAGTCGCCATGGTCCTGCATATAACGCTCAATCATCAGGGAAGCCGATTTCCAGCTCAGCGTCCAGGCCGCCGGTGTGGGCACCGTGCGGGTATCAACCGAATAAAAGTTTTTGCCGGTGGGTAGAATTTCCGGACGACCGCGTGTTGGTGCCCCACTGGGGCCGGGCAGAACAAAACGCCCCTCCAATCCTTTAAGCAATCCGGCAATTTCTTCTGAACCGCAGGCGGTGACATTGGGGCGCAAAATGTCTTCTACATAGGATAAAACGCTATGTGTCTTTCGCCAGTCATCTGCACATGAGGTTTCTCCGGCAACCAAACGTGCAGCGAGCAGTTCCAGACGTTCTACGGTATCGCCACAGGTGCGCCAAGGTCCTTCAGCTTGCAGGCAAGCCGGTTTCGGCCCCTGCCACGGGGAAGCCATCTCGCAATCAAGCGGATCGAACGCAAGGGCCAGATCATCAGCCAGTGCGCGGATGAGGGAAGCATCTGCACCTTCGCCTTTATTGCGCGGCACCCGCACAAGGGCGACCAACAGGTCGGTGAGCAAACGGCCTTCTGGGCTTTCCCCAAAAATATGCAATCCATCGCGGATTTGCAGTTCTTTAAGCTCACAAAGGTGATTGTCCAGTTTGGCAAGGGCGGCTTCATCATCATCATCACGGGCAATACCGCAGTCTTCATCCAGCCCGGTGGCACGTGACAGGGCGAGGATTTCCTTTTTCAGCACCTTGAGGCGGCGCGGGTCCACCCCGGCGGCTTCGTAATATTCATCAACCAGTTGTTCAAGGTCTTTGAGCGGCCCGTAACTTTCCGCACGCGTCAGGGGCGGGGTGAGATGGTCGATGATGACGGCTTGTGCGCGGCGTTTGGCCTGTGTGCCTTCACCCGGGTCATTAATGATAAAGGGGTAAAGATGCACAAGCGGGCCGAAGACAGCTTCGGGGAAACAGTTTTCCGACAGGGCGATGGACTTACCCGGCAACCATTCCAGATTACCATGCTTGCCCATATGGATGACGGCTTGGGCCTGAAACTGTGTGCGCAGCCAAGCGTAAAAGGCAAGATAGTTGTGGGGCGGCACAAGGTCCGGGCTGTGGTAGCTTTCGACCGGGTCAATATTATAGCCGCGTGCCGGTTGCAGGCAGACGGCCACATTGCCACAGCGGTACGCGGGCAGAACAAATTGGCCGCAATCCAGATCATTTGTCTGATAAAACGGGTCGGCTTCCGGTTTGCCCCAGCGTTCCAATACGGCCGTCTGCACAGCTTGCGGCAGGGAGCTAAAGAAAAGTTGATAGTCTGAAAAACGCAAAGTTTCGATAATATCGCGGTTTTCAAGTTGGCTGAAATCGTTGGTGACACCGGCTTGCAGCCGTTTGATCAGGTCATTGCCATCAGCCGGAATATCTTCCACCCGGTAACCTGCTGCGTGCATGGCGTTGAGCACATTAACGGACCCGGCCGGTGTATCCAGCCCCACGCCATTGCCCATGCGGCCATCCTTGTTGGGATAGTTGGCCAGAACCAGTGCGATTTTGCGTTTGGATGCGGGAGTATTGCGAAGAGTTGCCCAGTTGGCGGCGAGTTCAGCACAGAAAGACAGGCGATCGGCTACGGGCTGATAGGTGACGATGTCGCATTCGGTGAGATCGTCACGTTGCGCCAGCCCCTTAAAGGAAACCGCACGCGCCAGAATGCGCCCGTCAACTTCCGGCAGGGCAACGTTCATGGCAATGTCGCGTGCGCTCAAACCGTTTGTGCCTTCGCGCCAGCTTTCTTCATTGCTGCCTGCAAAAACAACTTGCAAAATGGGGGAGTCAGCAACGTCAAATGGCGTTTGCGTGCGTTCGGCGTTGGGTTTTGAAAGGGCAAAGCCCGTGCTGTTCATAATGATAGACGTCCGGCTTTCGCTGAGCAGCCCTTCAATGGTAGAAGCCGCTACGCTGTCTTTCAGGCTGGCGGCATAAAGTGGCAGGGGGTTCAGCCCTTTTTCTTGCAAGGCAGCAATCAATCCGTCAATAACAGCGGTGTTGCCTGCCTGCATGAGGGCACGATAAAAGGTGATGGCACAAACTGGCTGGTCTTTTTGCCAGAGTTCGGATTGAACTTCTGCCAGAGACGGGTTGGTGCGGCCGGGCCAGTAAATCCCGGCGCGCAGCAAGGGGGCGGGTTCTGCCCAGTTTGTGTCACGGCCCAGCAAGTGATGGGCAAAATTGAGAAATTCAATCGCATTTTCCGTGCCGCCATGCACGCAATATTGCCATAGGCGATGGGTCGCTTCGGTGGGCAGGCTGGAAAGTTGTGTCAGTTCCGCATCGGGCTGGTCATCCCCGGGCAGAAAGGCAACCGGGATTTTGTTTTGTACACAAACGCGCACAATTTCATCGACGCCATATTCCCAGTAGCTTTTACCGCCAAGCAGACGCACCACAACCAGCTTTGCCTTGGATATAATGTCGTCCACATAAAGGTCCACAGACATATTGTGGCCCATATGTAAAAGGGAGGCTAGGCGGAGGCTGGGGATGGTATTATTTTGCTCAAACAGGCTTTTATGGGCAACCGCCAGACAGGCCAATTCTGTATCGGCAGCAGACAAAACAACAATATCGCCGGGTGTCTGCCCCAGATCAATGGCTTCGGAACCGTCCGATACGGCCCCCGGTGTGGCGGCAAGAAGATGCATTTTTTCTTTCCATTTCCTCTAATGGTCTGCTTTATAGAACAGCTGTAAAAGGATGACAAACCATGATCCGTAAAGCCGTTGAAAAAGATTTTGAAGAAATCTTTAACGTTCATCGCCTCGCCTTCGGGCAGGAAGATGAAGCTGAACTTGTGCTTAACCTTGTAAACGATGAAAGCGCCCAACCCGTTCTTTCGCTGGTGGCCGAAACGGATGCGGGCGAAATTTGTGCGCATATCCTCTTTACAAAGGCTTATGTGGAAGGCGCGTTGGCCTACCTGCTTGCCCCACTGGCCGTGCACCCGGATTACCATTACAAGGGGCATGGTCAACGCCTGATGAAGGCCGGTTTTAAGGAACTGGCGGCCATGGGCGTCGATCTGGTTTTTGTGCTGGGGGACCCGGCTTATTATCCACGCTGCGGTTTTCAAATAAATGCCGGGTCGCTTGGTTATCCGGCCCCGCACCCCATTCCCCCAGAATGGCGCGATGCGTGGATGGTGCGCAAACTTTCCGATAAAGATGTGACGGGGCCGGTGCGGGTGGCGGATGCCATTATGCCGATTGAATATTGGAGCGACTGATCACTCTTCAAATTCATGCAAGGTGGCGGCCTGCCAGTTCATGAAATCTGAAAGGCCGTCCAGACCGGGGAAGAGAGTCATCATATTGATGCCGTAATTGTTCAGGTCTTTGGACAGTTCGGCCTTGATGCTGGCGGGAATGATGTACTTGTGCAGTTCCCCGTCATTTTCAGCCAGTTTTTTATCGGCACGCGCATGCACAGTGAAAACACCGCGTTGTTGCACAATGCGTTCACTGAAGGAATGCGGGGTGAAATAGCCGGTCTTTTCTACTTTCAGCGGATGAGGTGCATCATCCTGTACATAATGATGTTGCGGCTTGAAAACGTAAACCACCCCGTCACGTTTGCTTTGTTCATGAACGGCAAAAAATAAGGCGACCAGGGGGTTGCGGGTCCAGTCCAACAATCGGGTGGCAAGGCCGTGGTGTTGAGCCAATGCAAGATAGTCCCAGTCATCAATGGTCTCGCGGGAAAAATAGGCAACGGCTTGGCGTTTCCAGGCGCGAAAGAAGCCTTTTTCATATTTCAGGGCGTGTTTGTATTTTTTGCGCCCGATCTTGGGGATCAGCGGCCAGTCGGCATCCACCTGGCCGCGAAACATCCAGCGTTCAAACCATTGATAGCGTGACAGGGCTTTATGATATTCCCCGAAACTGTCAACGATATGTTTTTCCATCATGCCCTCCCGATTTGCCCGGCAGCATAAAGAGCGATGGCGACAGTTTTATGAAGTCGGGAAGTAAGGGTTAACTATAATTGCGTTTTGCCGCTGTCACTTTATCCAGATAGCGCTGGCTTTCCTTGGGCATCTTGGATTTGAGGCGTTGATAGACTTGGGATGCACTCATGCGGTTGATCTGGGCAAAGGCACGGCGGCGTTCATTATGAAAAGACTTCAACACATTGCCCGCCCCGCCGTTATAAGCCGCGATGACACAATATTCCTTGGATTTTGGGTTTCGTATATCACCCAGATAACGACTGAATAAAATGTCCAGATAGGCACATCCCATCTGGATGTTGTTTCGGGCATTAAACAGATAATCCCGGCTGGGGGTGCCTGCTTTGCCATGGACAGCCCGGTAGGCATCGCGCCCGGCAGAAGTCGGTACAATCTGCATCAGCCCGTAAGCCGGGACCCAACTGACGGCATAGGGGTTGAAATTACTTTCTGTCTGGATGATGGCATAAACAAGGGCGCGTTCCAGCTTGTATCGGGCAGCATATTGATTGACCAATGGGCCATAGCGGTTTTGCCGGGTGGCCGTGTGGGTTTTAACCAGTGGAAATTCCACAAAGGTTTCGCTCTGTTTTTGCCCGTTCTTCAAGGTGATGGTGCGGCTTTGGCGGTTATGTTTGATCAGATAGTCCGCATAGCGTTTTGCGCGCCATTCCCAGCGAATGGCCTTGCCGTCATGGTCCAGCACTTGTTGATAAAGAAAGGGCTCTCCGCCCAGTTTGACGTTTTTGGCGGAAAAGAGGTCCACCGTGCGCGGGTCATCCGGGGAAAGAAGCGTGGTGACAATGGCTTGTTTGAGGTGAGAAGGCACAAGTGTTTCCACCCGCACCAGCCCTTTTTCAAAATCAATCAGCCCCCGGCTTTTATATTCATCGCTATATTTGACATAAACGGTTTTGCTGGGCGCTTCGGCGCGTTCATCACCCCAGACATTGAGGATATCCTGCACGAACTTTTGGGCTAGCTTGTCCATACGACCCAAATCATTGATGAGCGTTTTGGGGTTGCGTGCCCAGCTTTGTGCCTTGGAGGTGGCAACGGAGCGCACAGCACCTTGCAGGGAGCCACCGCGTGCAGCGGCTTCAATGGTGCGCACAATCTCGCTGGTGGAACAGGCGCAAAGGGCTGCGGGCAAACAGCCAGCCAGAAAGGTGCGGCGTGAAATCATGGAAAGACTCTATTTTGTACCTTTGGAAACGTCATCCCCAATGTTATAGCGCGCAATCCCATAAAAAAGGTAAACGCGGCCCACAAACCGTGATTGCCGTAAAGATCCATGAGCAAAAGACTGAGCGGCAGGTATAAAAGCAAAGACAGCACCATCATGTTGCGCAGCATACGGGTTTCGGTCAAACCGAAATAAATGCCGTCCAACTGGAAGCTCCAGACTGAAATAACGGGCAGGAACAGCATCCAGATGAGATAGGCGTTTGCGGTGTCACGAACCGCTTCAATATCGCTGAACAGGGCAATCAGATAGGGACCGAAGAGGTAGTAAATACCGGAAAAAATAAGGGCGCAGATAAAGGCAAATTGGGTGGAGTCTTTGACGGCCTGTTTGAAAAGTTGGCGGTTTTTGCGCCCGGCTTCATGGGCGCTGAGCACTTCAACCGCATGGGCAAATCCATCCAAAGCGTAAGAGGTGAATTGCTGGAATTGCAATAAAATGGCATTGGCGGCCAGAACGACATCGCCCAGTTTGGCCCCTTGTGCGGTCAACCATGCAAAAGCGGAGAGCAGGCAGACGGTGCGGATAAACAGGTCCAGATTCATGGACATCAAGCGCTTGATTTTCGCAATGTCGAAAATGTCTGGTTTTGACCAGTTTCCCCCCAGTTTCATGAGGTGGCCTTTTATCATCCATAAACCACAAGCCAGCCCTGCATATTGGGAAATAACCGTGGCGGCAGCAACACCTTCCACCCCATAGCCCAACCCCATGACGAACCAGAAATCCAGCACAACATTGAACAGGTTTGTAACCATTTGTTGAAGCAAAACGCTGCGTGTGTCTTTGGCTGCCAGAATCCAGCCGATCAAGACATAGTTCATTAAGGCTGCCGGGGCAGACCAGATGCGGATGTGAAAATAGCTTTGCGCCAGAGTTTCAACCTCTGCACTGGCCTCAATCAGGTTTTTTGCCAGCCAGAAAATACCGGATTGGGCAATCCAGAGAAGAAGGGCACCGCTTAAGGCGATCAAGGCAGCACGACCGAAAATGCTGCGGGCTTCCACACCGTCTTCCGCGCCCAAAGCTTGGGCTGTCAGCCCGGTGGTGGCAAGACGCAGAAAGCCGAACCCCCAATAGATATAATCAAAGATCAGTGCCCCAACGGCCACCGCGCCCAGATAGGCTGCTGTTTCCATATGCCCCATTACGGCAGCATCTACTGCCCCCAGCAACGGGACGGTGATGTTGGACAGAATGATGGGAAACGCCAGTGCCCAGATAGAATTTGACCTGTTCATGCGGTTATTTTTCTTCCAGTTTGAGGGAAAGGGAGTTGATGCAATAGCGCAGGCCCGTTGGTTGCGGCCCATCGGGGAAGACATGGCCCAAATGACTGTCACATTTGGCGCAATGGACTTCTGTGCGCACCATGGCGTGACTTATATCGCGGGTCTCTTCAACATTTTGATTATCAATGGGCTGATAGAAGCTCGGCCAACCACTGCCGGAATCATATTTTGTTTGTGAATCAAACAGGGGTTCGCCACAAGCTGTACAATGATAAATCCCGGGTGTTTTGGTATCCCAATAACGCCCGGTGAACGCGCGTTCGGTTCCCTGTTCGCGGCAGACGGCATATTCATCCGGGCTTAACTGGTTGCGCCATTCATCATCGGATTTCTTAATTTTATCAGCCATGGAAAGCTCCTTCATGAGACCTGACTTTCAATTTAGGAATTTGAGCGGAGCCTCACAAGGGGAAATGGACGAAAGCTTTTCTGTGCTTATCCAAATAGGTTCAATGTCCTGCAATCTTTACAGTCTAAAGATGTGATGATATCGTTTTTATGGGAGGCTGGAATGCATAAAGCTGCATGGTAATGTAAGTGAGGTGATGAATGATTGCGTTAACCTGGAATGCCATGGATCACAGTGTCGGTCATGAAGAACTCGACAAGCAGCATAAGACACTCTTGGAATTGATCAACCAGCTCTGCGTTCATCACCAACTGGATGATGCCTATTTTAATTTCGTTTTGCAGGAACTGAATGGATATGTGAAAAACCATCTCCAGTACGAAGAAAAACTGCTGGAAGAGGCTGGATATCACGAACTGAGGGAGCATAAATTGTCCCATCAGAAGTTTGTCGATAAAATCAACGCCATCAAAGATCAAAAGATGACACAAGAGACCCGAATGGATCTGATCAAATATTTGATGCGTTGGTGGGACCATCATATCATGTTGGAAGATATGCGCTACAAGCCCTATATCAGTAAATTGAACTGAGAAATTGAAAGGGCGGAATCTTACTAATCTTCCGCCCCTCAATCGCTTAGTGATAGGGGATGAAGGTTACAATCCCCTGAACGAACCAGATCAGGGCTGCGGCCAGAACCATGATGATGGCAAAAGGCCAGGCCCCTTTAATGACCTCTTCGATTTTAGCATGTCCGACGGCTTGAATGACAAACAGGTTCAAACCGACCGGCGGAGTGATCAACGCGGTTTCAATCAAGACCACAAAAAAGATGCCGAACCAGATCGGGTCGATGTTCATCATCTCAACGGAAGACAATAAAACCGGGACCATGATCAGCAGCATACTGAGGGATTCCAGGAAAAAACCCATCAAGATCAGGACACCGGCCACAGCCAGAACAAACAGGTTTTGATCGCTGATGTTCTGAATCAGGAACTGGCTGATGTTCTGCGGAACCATATAAAGGGTGATGGCATAGGAAAAGACCTTGGCCCCTGCCACAATCAACAGAATCATAACCGTGGTTTTAAAAGAGGATTCAACAGCTTCCTGCAATTTGTCCATATCCATGCGTTTCATGGCAAAGGTCATCAGCAAGGCAATGACAAAACCCAGACCGGCACTTTCCGAAGGTGTGGCGATACCGGCATAAATGGAACCAACGATGACCACAGCCAGAATGACGGTTGGCAGGGCTTTCAGGGTACTGTTGATTTTTTCTGAAAAACTGGCGGCTTCAATGAGAGCGTAATTACCTTTCCATTTTGCATAAATCATGGCGTAAAGAATGAAAGCAACGGCCAGCAACAGCCCCGGCCCTATTCCGGCGAGAAACAGGGTGGAGATGGAATTTTCCGTAATGATGCCGTAAAGGATCAGGGGAATGGATGGCGGGATTAGAATACCCAGCGTTCCCCCCGCAGCCAGCAGGCCGAAAACGAAGGAACGGTCGTAGCCGCGCTGGGTCATTTCCGGGATGGCAACGGTTCCAATGGTTGCGGCTGTGGCAACGGAAGACCCGCAAATGGCGGAAAAAAATGTACAGCTGACGATGGTGGCGACACCGAGGCCCCCCGGCCAGTGGCCGACCCAGCTTTGCACCGCATTGTAGAGGTCACGCCCGACACCGGCTTTTAAAAGTACGTTGGACATCAACAAAAACATCGGCACGGCCAGAAGTTCAAAACTGTCAATGGCACCAAACAGGCGTTGGGGAACACCAACCAGCGGAAACCCTTTCAGGAACAGCAGGATGACGCCAAGAACACCCAAAGTGATGGCAACAGGTGTGCGCATGACGAGCAAAGCAAGTAATGCGCTGAGAATCAGGATAACTTCCATTAGTCTGCCCCTTCCAGAATATCCGTCTGATAGGGACCAACGCTCCAGACTCGCCAGAGCTCAACCAGTCCCTGCAAAGCCATGAGCAAGCAACCGACCCAGATGGAAGCTTGTGTAAATGCTTTGGGGAGGGCAAGGGCGGTATCTGTCAAATGCCCGGCCAGCGTGTTTTTCAACCAAAGCTGATAGCCGAAATAGGTCGCGGTCGCGCAAAAGATCAGAAGCATGAGAATAGCAAAGGATTCGACTATTTTTCTCATCAGGGTTGTAGGGTCCTTAAAGGCCACTTCAATGGTGATCATACCGTGGTTCTTGATCAGATAAGCGCCGCCGAGATAGGTGGCCCAGACCATTGAAATACGGCTGACCTCGTCTACCCAGATGGTGGGGGAGGTGAAAACGTACCTCATGACAACCTCATAGGCGATGAAGAAGCCAACGGCAAAGATCAACCAGGCACAAAGTTTGCCTGTGATTTGCGATATGCTATCGATAAGTCTGGCGACTCGTTGCATATCCGTCTCCTTTAAAAACAAAAAGGAACAAGCCGAAAATAGGTTTCGGCTTGTTCTGGGAAGAGATGTGATTAACAGTGTGGATTAAAGCGCGTTCGCAGCATCCAGTACGGCTTGCGCCTTGTCACCAACTTCTTTGACAAAACGCTCATGTACAGACTTGGTTGTTTTTTTCCACAACGCGCGTTCTTCGTCCGTCAGGTCGATGACCGTCATTTTGGTGCGCGCTGTTGCAATATTCTGGCGCTCTTCTTCAAAAATCTGATCACGCAGTTGTTTTTCGACAACATGGGCTGCATCCATGATGATCTTCTGATTTTTCTCAGACAGCTTGTTGAAGAAGTCGTTATTCATCACCGCGACGAATTCAATCGGGAAATCGAAGCTCAGGGTCATATGATCCATCACTTCATAGAGTTTACGGCTGGTGACACCGGAAACGCCGGTCATGCCGATA
Organism: Terasakiella sp.; assembly: GCA_050297075.1. Lineage (GTDB taxonomy): Bacteria > Pseudomonadota > Alphaproteobacteria > Rhodospirillales > Terasakiellaceae > Terasakiella. Next base: position 155,665 of record JBNKSC010000024.1, on the reverse strand, counting down.
TCAACTGCGCCTTGCTGATAGGCGAGGAACTGTTTGGAACCGGACATTAAAGTCGGTGCACCGCCAAGGGACTCAGCCGTCCAGCCAAGGATTTTCCCATAGGTGCGGACTTTTTTACCTTTGAAGTCTTCCGGTTTGTGAATGGCTTCGCCGTTGGACAGGTAAATATTGCGGCCATAGGCTTGCCACCACAAAATTTTGGCCCCGGTTTCTTTGAGGACTTTAGCATCGAGAATCTGGCGTACGCTGGAATCCGGTGCCGTTGCAGCCCGCAGTTTTGCTTCACTGTCAAGCAGGAAGGGCAGGTTGATGAATTCAACTTCCGGCACGCTGCCTGCAAAACGGCCCAGAAAAGCAGACCCGGCTTCAATGGCACCACTGCCTACAGCTTCCGGCACCTGCTTGTCTTTATAAAGCTGTGCCGAGGGGAACAGTTGAACTTTCAACTCGCCGCCGGATTTTTCTTCAACGATTTTTTTGAAGGCCATCCAGTTTTTACCCAAAGAATGGGTTGCCGGTAATTGCAAGGTAACACGGATAGTCGTTTCCGCCTGAGCCAGCGAAGATGTGGCGAGCATGGCTAAACCAACAGCAGCGCAGGTAAATATTTTTTTCATTGAGGACTCCCAAATCACGATTTTTTTCTGGCGGTATCCTATAGGAAAAAAACAGCGATTGAGAAGAAAAAAACTTTTTATTTCATGTTGCTATGCAGCAATTCCTTTAGGCTAAAACAGAACGACAATGTTGGTAGTTTTATGCTTTGTGTGAGTATGCTCTCAATGGTTTTATTATTGGGTATTCTCCCATCCGTTTTGCAGGGCACGGCTTTCTTCATCTGCATTTAAAACATAACCGGAGAATGTTCGGTCCAAGGGGTCATGATCAGCTTTCTCTTGCGAAGACGGACTATTTGATCCGCCATGACCGTTTTCCCCATTTCCTTGTGAGTCATGATTGCTGCTGCCGCCTTCGTTTTCGCCATCTCCGCTGCGGCCTTCGCTTTCTCCGCCGCCGTCACCACCTTCTCCTCCATCGCCGCCTTCACCGCCACCATCTCCATCAGCGAAAGCGTATCCGATACCGATATTTTGATGGTTGGGTGTGAGATCAATATTGTAAAACAGCATGAAAGCCAGAAAAAAGCAGAAGGAAAAAGAGATATATCTAAAGTTCATTTGTTTCATCCTTTTATCTTTTTACCCATTCATATGCGCCCATACGGCAGGCATATGCATTACTTGGATATATAGCTTTTTCGAGTTGGTATTCTTCCAGATATTCCCGGCAAAACAGGCCGTCCATTGTGTGGTAGGTCTTTATGGGGGTGATGGAATAGTGCATCCCATCAACGGAGACGGAATTGGTTTGAAAACTGACCATGGTTTCAAGGGTTTCTTGTTTGATGTCCCTAATGATGTCGTGGGTTTCATCATAGATTGCCATGGGGTTGGGCAGGATTGAGATCAGTTCGGTGCGTATGGGGGCGTTGCGGATTGGATTTTCAATTTTGACCACCCAACGTTTTAACTGGGGGGAATAGAAATATGTTGTTGAACCGTAGTAGTAACCACTTGAATATTTGTTTCTGCCACAGACGACTTTATAAGTATCGAAATCTCCGAGCAGCGTTGAAGCCTTTTCTCTGCCTTCAACCGTACAACGCCAGATCTGTGAGTAGCTTCTCTCTTCCTTGTTGGTGAAATCGACAACCGTATTGCTGTAAACCAGACTATCGGACTGGCCGATATGAAGAGGCGCTAAAAAGTTATTTCCCCTGTTCAGGCTGTCAAGCTCACTGCGTTTTTGCCAGGTGGTCCATTTTTGTTGAGGCAGAAAGGGGTTTAAATAGGAGGTAAACGTGCTGTTGAAACTGGTTTCCCAGTCAATTGTTGCCGTGTTTATGTGAGAGATTTTTTCCTTTCTCAGGTGGGTGCCCTGATCAGACATTACCCGATATGTGAAAACATCACCAACGTCATATTCATTTTCAACGAATGACGGAATTTCTGTTTCATCCACCTGATGGGAATAATTTTGTGTAGTGCATGCACCGCAGAGAAAAGTAAGTACAAGTGATGCGTAAAGCGATTTGGTCGACAACGTTTTTACCCCGATTTTAATCTGTTTTCCTGTCTATGGAGGGCATAGAGGTTGAAAATTCTTCATGATAGCCGACTTAGATTCGGCAACCGGCCTATGAGCTAAGGGCAATGTTGTATGCTGAACCTTAAGACAACATGACAGCTTTTAAAAAAACGGATTTTTCTGCTTTGCGTTTTCGACCTAGGGGGCAGGTGTTTCTTGGATTGCTTTTCGTGGCAGTTTTCGTTATGTACAGGGCAAATTCTCGAACATTGATGATTTAAGGAGAGATCGTATGATCCCGCGTTATTCCCGCAAAGAAATGACTGATATCTGGGAACCCGCAAACAAGTTTCGTATCTGGTTTGAGATCGAAGCCCATGCGGTCACCAAACTGGAAGAGCTTGGAGTCGTTCCCGAAGGAACAGCCAAGGTGGTCTGGGAAAAGGGCCAGAAGGAATATACGCCACAGCGGATCGCGCGCATTGATGAAATCGAAGCCGAAGTTAAACATGACGTCATCGCCTTTTTGACCGAACTGGCAGAAAATGTCGGTCATGAAGCGCGCTTTGTCCATCAGGGTATGACGTCATCGGATGTTCTGGATACCTGCCTTGGCGTGCAGATGATGCAGGCGGCAGACCTGTTGCTTAAAGATATGGACCGTTTGCTGGCGGCGTTGAAAACACGCGCCGAAGAAACAAAATACATGGCTTGTATTGGTCGTTCCCATGGCATTCATGCAGAACCCGTCACCATGGGGCTGAAATTTGCCCGTTTCTATGCAGAAATGAAGCGCAACCGCACACGTCTGGAACGTGCGCGTGAAGAAATTGCCACCTGTGCCATTTCCGGTGCGGTGGGGACATTTGCCAACGTGGACCCGCGCGTTGAAGAATATGTGGCAGAACAGATGGGCTTGAGCCCGGAGCCGATTTCCACACAAGTCATTCCGCGTGACCGTCATGCGCATTATTTCTGTGTGCTGGGCATGATTGCCTCAAGCATTGAAAATATCGCCATTGAAATCCGCCATATGCAGCGCACCGAAGTGCGTGAGGCCCAGGAATATTTTGCACCGGGGCAAAAAGGCTCTTCTGCCATGCCGCATAAACGCAACCCGATTTTGACGGAAAACCTGACCGGTCTGGCGCGCATTGTGCGGATGGCGGTGACCCCGGCACTGGAAAACGTGGCCCTGTGGCATGAGCGCGATATCTCGCATTCTTCCGTTGAACGCATGATCGGCCCGGATGCAACCGTGACTCTTGATTTTGCGCTGGGCCGTCTGGCGGGCACCATTGAGAAACTGGTCGTTTATCCGCAGAATATGCTGGACCACATGAATAACTTTGGCGGCATTCATGATGCGCAACGCGTTCTGTTGTTCCTGACACAAAACGGTGTGTCGCGTGAAGACAGTTACCGTATCGTGCAGCGCAACGCCATGCGTGTGTGGAAATCCTACGGCATCGACCCGGATAACCCGGATGGCACGGTTGAGCTGGATGAAGTGGAAAAGGAAGCACAGGACTATGACAACCGTCTGTTCTTCTTCCTGTCCAAGGATGATGGTCTGACCGAGCATCTCACGGTTGACCAGTTGAAAACATTGCTGGATGAAGATTCCATCAGTTATCACACCAAACGCGTTGACGTGATTTTCAATCGCGTTTTCGGCTAAAAATTGGGAGCCCCTGTTTAGACAGGGGTTCATGTCCTTTAGAGGTCACATTATGACAAAACCCGCCCTTAAACCGACCAATCCTAACTTTTCTTCCGGTCCCTGTTCCAAGCGCCCCGGCTTTTCATTGGAGGCATTGAAAGAGGCGGCACTGGGGCGTTCCCACCGTGCCAAGATTGGCAAGGAAAAGCTCAAGGATGTGATTGATCGCACCAAGGCGGTTTTGGGAATTCCGGCGGATTATCGTGTCGGGATTGTTCCAGCTTCCGATACCGGCGCGGTGGAAATGGCGCTTTGGTCTTTGCTGGGTGAGCGCGGTGTGGACATGCTGGCTTGGGAAAGCTTCGGCAAAGGCTGGGTCAATGATGTGAAAAACCAGCTTAAGCTGGAAGATGTCCGCCTGCTTGAAGCCGGATATGGTGATCTGCCGGATTTATCTCAGGTCGATTTTTCCCGCGATGTGGTTTTTACATGGAACGGGACAACATCCGGTGTGCGGGTGCCGAACGGAGACTGGATTGCGCCAGAGCGGGAAGGCCTGACCATCTGTGATGCCACATCGGCTGTTTTTGCCATGGATATCGCGTGGGATAAAATTGATGTGCTGACCTATAGCTGGCAGAAAGTTATGGGCGGGGAGGGGGCACACGGCATGTTGGTGCTCTCACCGCGTGCTGTGGAACGTCTGGAAAATTATGTACCGGCATGGCCGCTGCCGAAAATCTTCCGCCTGACCAAGGCTGGCAAACTGATGGAAGAAGTCTTTGAAGGTTCCACCATCAATACACCGTCCATGTTGTGCGTGGAAGATGCGCTGGATGGGTTGAAATGGGCAGAAGAAATTGGTGGCCTGAAAGCTTTGCAGGCACGTTCTCAGGCCAACCTGAAAGTTTTGGCAGATTGGGTTGCTGGCAATGCTGATTTTGGCTTTTTGGCGGTTGATCCAGCAACGCGTTCCAATACATCGGTTTGTTTAAACATTCGTGCAGACTGGTTTGTGGCGCTGGATGAAGCTGAACGCAAAAAGGCATCAAAAAAGCTGGCTGCTCTGCTGGAAGCGGAAGACGCAGCTTATGATATTGCGTCCTACAAGGATGCACCGGCCGGTTTGCGCATTTGGTGCGGGGCAACCATAGAGGCGGGTGATCTGGAAAAATTGACCCCATGGCTGGAGTGGGGGCTTCAACAGGTGCAGGCGGATTACGCCTGATTTCTTGTTGTTGTCGCACAGAAAACTGTGTGCAAGACTGTCTTTTGGTTTACCTTAGACTAAAGGATGATGTCTCATGTCCCTGCCCGAATTTTTTATGATTGAGGGGGCGCCACAACCGGTGGCGACCTTTTCCCACGTTGCAGAAGTGGATGGTTGGGTCTTTCTCACCGGGCAGATGCCTACCTGGCCGGATGACCCGGAACGGCCTTTGCCTGAAGGTATTGAGGCACAGACCCGCAGGGTCATGGATAACCTGATCATTGTGCTTGAAAACCGAGGGCTATCCTTGAAAAATGTCGCACAGGCGCGTGTATATCTGACAGAATTTGACCGTGATTATGCAGCCATGAACCAGACTTATAAAAGTTATTTTGAAGAGGGAAAACTTCCCGCACGTACCTGCATTGGTGTGACCGGATTGGCGGTTGGTGCGTTGGTGGAAATTGATATGATTGCACGACGCGCTTAAGCGTTTTTAGGCCTCTTTCCTTGCTGCGTTGCAGAAATTGATTTACTTGTCTGATGTTTCCTAAAAGCTTACTCTCTCGGAATGAAAAGTGAGGTTTTCATGAAAAGGGAAGAAAAATGAAGCATGTAATATTAGGGGCGGGGCCATGTGGCGTTGTTGCGGCAGATACGTTGCGTAAACATGACCCGTCTTGCGAAATTGTGCTGGTTGGGGATGAACCCGAACTGCCCTATTCGCGTATGGCCATTCCGTATCTTCTGGTCGGAAATATTGAAGAAGAAGGAACGCATATCAAACGTTCCCCGGACTTTTACAAAGAAAAAAATATTACGCTTCGCCAAAACAAGGCGACACAAGTAGATAGCGCTAAAAAAACCGTCACCCTGTGTAACGGGGATGTCGAAACATATGATAAATTGCTGATCGCCACAGGCTCACGCCCGGTCCGCCCGCCGATTGAAGGCTTGACGTTGCCCGGTGTTCATCATTGCTGGACGCTGGAAGATGCGCGCAAGATCATTGATCTGGCTCATGAAGGGGCCCATGTGGTGCTGTTGGGGGCAGGCTTTATCGGCTGTATCATTCTGGAAGCTTTGGCTTTGCGCAAAGTCAATCTTACGGTTGTGGAAATGGGTGACCGGATGGTGCCGCGTATGCTGGACCAGCAAGCGGGCAACATGCTGAAAGAATGGTGCATTGGCAAAGGGGTGGAGGTTCACACCGGCACGAAAATTACCAAGCTGGATGACAGCGGTGATTGTGGGGAAGATACCCTGTGTGTTGAACTGGATAATGGCAAAATCATTCCGGCCCATCTGGTTGTGGTGGCCGCCGGTGTGGCCCCGAATGTGGACTTTCTGGACCGCAACTTTATTGAAATGGGTAATGGCATTGTTGTGAACCAGAATATGATGACATCGGCCACAGATGTTTATGCCGCCGGTGATGTCGCGCAGGGGCTGGACTTTTCAACAGGCGGGATGTCTGTGCATGCCATTCAGCCCACAGCAACGGAACATGGGCGCATTGCGGCTATGAACATGCTGGGCGTGGAGACAAAATATCAGGGCTCTCTGGTTATGAACGTGCTGGATACATTGGGGTTGATTTCGGCTTCTTTCGGTCTGTGGGATGGTGTGGAAGGTGGCGATCAGGCCATTGCGCTGGACCGCGAAGCCTTTAAATATGTTCGTCTGGAATTTGACGGCGATATTCTGGTCGGCGCCCAGATGCTGGGTCGTACAGACCATATTGGCGTGCTGCGGGGTTTGATCCAGAGCCGGATATCCTTGGGGAGCTGGAAGGACAAGCTGATGAAGGACCCGACCCGGGTGATGGAAGCTTATCTTGCCTCAACCCAGACAGCCTGAAGGGTCGCCTGATGAAGATGACCCTGAAACTTTATGCCAGTCTTGGGCAGTATCTGCCGGAAGAGGCCTGTTCCAATATTACCGAATTGTCCGTTGCCAATGGCACCAGTGTGACGGAAGTTCTGGAACGTTTCAATGTCCCTAAAGCAATGTGTCATCTTGTCCTGGTTAATGGCAATTATGTGGAACCGAGTCGTCGTGACAGTTTCGCTTTGCAGGATAATGACCAGCTTGCCGTGTGGCCACCTGTGGCAGGGGGCTGAAAACGGGTGGGAGACTTTATTGAAATTTCACGCGAAATGGGAACAACACATAAAGATTTTTTACGTTTGTTACCCAAGTCTGTGCCCGGTGCACAGGTTCTGACAAGTGGAAATGCGCAAAAGGGGGCTCATGTCGTTGTTACGGATGCCCCCTTGGGCCGCATTGAAATTGACCTCTCTCCTGAGAGTGAACGCACAATTGCCTTGCTGCATTTGCCCGTTACCCATGTTACTTTCCGGTTTTATGGAACCGATAAGGAAACGGCCCATGCCGAATATGAGCGAATGGCTAAAACCTTCCAGCGTGGAGGGGGCTGAGCGTGGATGAAATTTTGGGAGCCTTTGGGGCTGCCTTTAATCTGATTGTCCGTCTGGACCATAATCTGGTCGAAATTGTCGCTCTGTCCTTGCAGGTCAGTCTGATGGCTGTTTTTGTTGCAGCGCTTATTGGTTTGCCGCTGGGGGCCGGGCTTGTGCTGTTGCCTTTTCGGGGCAGGCGTGTTGCGGTTGTGTTGCTGAATGCCCTGATGGGATTGCCGCCGGTGGTTGTTGGCCTGATTGTTTATTTACTCTTGTCGCGTTCCGGCCCGTTGGGCGTGCTGGGCTTGTTGTTTACCCCGGCGGCCATGATGGTTGCACAGATCATTCTGATTACACCGATCATTGCAGCATTGACCCGTCAGGTGGTGCAGGAATTATGGGAAGAATATCATGAACAGCTTCTGTCCCTAGGGTGTGGGCCTGCGCGTGCCATACCGACCTTGCTGTGGGACGGACGTTTCAGCCTGATGACCTCGGTTCTGGCCGGATTTGGTCGGGCCAGTGCGGAAGTCGGCGCGGTGATGATTGTCGGGGGTAATATTGACCATGTGACACGGATGATGACAACGGCCATTGCCCTTGAAGTTTCCAAAGGGGATTTGGCACTGGCTTTGGGGCTGGGCATCATTTTGTTAAGCTTGTCGATCGGGGTGAATGCCGCGGCTTATGTTTTAGGTGAATTTTCCAAACGCAGGATTGGAGCATGAGCGTGCAGCATTCCATTCTCCCCCTTCATGTGAAAGATGTGTCTTTTGAAGCGCGTGGCAAACGTTTGATCAAGGATATGAACTTTGTTCTTGAGGCGGGCTCGACCACGGTTGTTTTGGGGGCCAATGGGGCAGGTAAAAGTTTGTTATTGCGCTTGTGTCATGGCTTGCTGCAACCGGCCAGCGGGCAGGTGAACTGGAACGGTGATTGCAATTTCTCAAATGGGGTGCGCAGGCGTCAGGCCATGGTTTTTCAACGCCCTGTTATGTTACGGCGCACGGCACTGGCAAATATCGAATATGCCATGAAGTTGCGCAAGGTTGCCAAGGAAGAACGTCAGGAACGCGCCTATGAGGTTTTGAAAAAAGTTGGCCTTGCCCGTTTGGCAGATCAGCCGGCGCGGGTTCTGTCCGGTGGGGAACAGCAACGACTGGCTGTTGCACGGGCTTGGGCGCTGAGCCCCGAAGTGCTTTTTCTGGATGAACCGACAGCCAGTCTTGACCCGTCAGCCACACATTCCATTGAAGAAGCCATTCAGGCAATTGCTGGCGAAGGCACAACGATTATGATGACAACCCATGATCTGGGACAGGCCAAACGGTTGGCAACGCGTGTGATGTTTCTACATCGCGGTCGCCTTTTGGAACAGGGCGAGGCTGCGGAGTTCTTTGCCGGGCCGAAGAACGATCTGGCGCAGTCCTTCCTGCGTGGGGAATTGCTGTGGTGGAAACGTAAAGCGCCCTATCCCGGCGGTGGTCAGCCTGAGGTGCACAGGGATAGTGTTTAACTGCGGGTCACTCTGGCTGTGAACATATAACCGCGATTGCGCACCGTTTTAATGAAACGGGGGGATTTGGGGTCGTTTTCTATTTTTTTGCGCAGTCGGGTGATTTGCACATCAATGCTGCGGTCAAAGGCGGGGGTGTCATTGCCGTGTATCAAGTCAAGCAACTGGTCACGGCTTAAAACCCTGTTAGGGTGTTCGATAAAGGCCTGTAGAAGATTGAATTCACTGTTGGACAATTGTGGGTGTGTCCCGTTGGGAGAGGTGATCTCCAGTGAGGAAAGATCTACTTTCCAGCCTTCAAAATAAAAGGAAGCATCGCTTTGGGCTGTCGCATTGGAAACACCATGATGAGGCTGGGGAACCGGTTGGGTACGCCGAATGATGCTGCGTACACGTGCCAGCAGTTCGCGTGGTTCAAACGGTTTGCCAAGATAGTCATCCGCCCCGACTTCAAGCCCGATGATTCGTTCTGTTGTATCCCCGCGTCCGCTCAGGATGATGATGCCGATATTGGTGGTGCTTTTAATCTCGCGCGTAAGGGAAAGGCCATCCATATCCGGCAGGCCAAGATCAACCACACAAATGTCAATATGCGTATCGGAAATCATATTCAGGGCAGCTTGCCCGGAGGCCGTAATCGTTGTTTCAAATTCGGCTTCTTCAAGGCAAGCAGCTACGACATCCGCGACAATTGGATCATCTTCAACGATCAGTACGTGCTTTATATCGGGCATGGGTGTGTACATATCCAACTTGAAATATTTTGAAATAATATGGAATTTCGACGTTTTGCGCAACTTCTATCATACTGGAACAGGAAGATAAAAAACAAAAATAAACAAAGGGTTGAATTTTGGTTCGTAAATTTGTTTCTTCGGCGTAAGATATATATCAACGGTAGTAGCACGCCCCTTTGCGGCCCATTTTATCAAAATAGCGTTGATGATATTCTTCCGCCCGATAAAAAATGGTTGCCGGTTGAACCTCTGTAATGACCGGGTCGGGAAAGTGCTGTGTGCTGTTGAGCTGTTCAATCCATTGTTCGGCAAGTTGTTTTTGTTCCGGGCTGTGATAATAGATGGCGGAACGATATTGTGTGCCGATGTCCGGACCCTGACGGTTAAGCGTGGTGGGATTATGCAGGGCAAAGAAAAGGTCAAGCAGGTCTTCATAGGCCACACGTTTGGGGTCGTATTTCAGGTGTACGGCTTCTGCATGACCGGTTTCTCCGGTGCAGACCGTGCGATAGTCGGGATCCGTCAGGTGGCCGCCTGTATAGCCGACCTCGGCATCGACAACGCCATCCTGTTCACGAAAACGCGCTTCAACACCCCAGAAACATCCTGCGGCGAAAGTGGCTGAGAGATATTCTTTCATTATGTTTGATCCTATCTATCGGGGTGGTTTTGTTATAGATATGTTCTGTCACGTTCAGATGAAAGACCTTTTGTTGCCAAAATAATGTCCGAGCTTAAGAAAAAATTACAAGAGTTGGCGCATGATGCAGGGTTTGAAGCCATTGGGTTTAGCCGGGCTGAAACTTCTGCACAAAACAAAGTCGATTTGTTGGAATTCACGCAACGCGGATTTCACGGCACCATGGAGTGGATGGAAACAACCCGTGAAAGGCGTGCCGACCCGAAGGTTTTATGGCCTGAAGCCAAAAGCGTTATTGTGCTGGGGATGAATTACGGCCCGGCTTATGATCCGATGGATCTTCTGAAAAAAACGGGGCACGGGGCCATCAGTTGTTATGCACAAAACCGTGATTATCATGATACGGTTAAAAAACGCCTCAAACGGATGGCCCGTTCAATGGTTGCGCAATGGGATTGCGAGGTGAAAGTTTTTGTCGATACCGCCCCTGTCATGGAAAAACCGCTGGCCGCACAAACGCAACTGGGCTGGCAGGGGAAACATACCTGTATTGTATCGCGCGATTACGGTTCTTGGCTGTTTCTTGGTGAAATCTATACAACCCTGAATCTTGAATCTGACCCGCCTCACCAGAATCATTGCGGTCAATGTTCACGTTGTCTGGATATCTGCCCGACAGGGGCTTTTGACGGGGCCGGGAAAATTGATGCGCGCAAATGTATTTCTTACCTGAGCATTGAATATGACGGGGTGATTGGGCCCGAATTGGCAGAAAAAATGGGGAACCGGATTTATGGCTGTGATGATTGTCTGGCGGTTTGCCCCTGGACGAAATTCACCAAACCGACCTCGCATCAGGACTATCACCCACGTCTGGAGTTCCGTGCCCCCATATTGGGGGATTTGCTGGAGCTGGATGACAGCGCTTTTCGGGATTTTTTCAGGGCATCGCCCATTAAACGAATTAAACGTCACCGTTTCATCCGGAATGTTCTGATTGCGGCAGCAAACGGAAAATGCGTGGATTTGCGTGACAAAATTCAGCGATTAAGAGATGATGACCATCCTGTTATTGCCCAAACAGCAGAATGGGTTTTGCAAAAGTTAGATATTGAAGCGCAAGGAGGGAACTAAATGGCGTTTTTTCGTTTGTTTTTTTTCGCTCTTCTGTTTTTTTGCGTTCAAAGGGCACAGGCACAGCCCCCTGAAGTGTTGCATCTGGTTGCAAATGAATGGGAACCCTATAGCGGGGAAAACGTTCTCAACAAGGGATTGGCTTGCGATATTGTTGCTACGGCACTTGGGCGGGCGGGCTATGATGTCATCATTAACATTGTTCCGTGGAGCCGGGCCCTTAAAGGGGTGGAAGCGGGAATGTATCATGGCATTGTTGCGGCCTGGTATGAGGATGAACGTGCTGACAATATGGCGTTCAGCATCCCTTATCTGAGCAATGATCTGATGTTTTTTAAACGCCGGGAGGACAGCATTGCCTACGAGTCGTTGGAAGACTTGAAAAAATACACCATCGGCACAGTGCGCGATTATGCCTATGGGGTTGATTTTGAAACAGCGACATACCTTAAGAAAAAATCGGCACTGGAATTGAGAACCAATATTGTCCGTCTCAGCAACAGGTTGATCGACCTTTTTCCGGAAGACCGCTATGTGGTGAAGCACTTGCTCAACATGCGCTACCCGGAATATTTTGCAAAAATAGACTTTCTTGACAAACCGTTGGCGCAACGTACATTGCACATGACGATTTCACATAAGACCATGGACTACCAGAAAATCATCACAGACTTTAACCGTGAGCTTCTGATGATGAAAAAGGAAGGTCTTCTGGAACAATTGATCAACAAGCATGATTTGAATTTTTAAAGCGAAAGCCTGATCTCCTATGCAGCAGTATCTTGACCTTATGCGCCATGTCCGTAAAACCGGTGTCTATAAAAGCGACCGGACAGGGACTGGGACTTATAGCGTTTTTGGTTATCAGATGCGCTTTGATCTTGCGCAAGGCTTTCCTTGTCTGACGACGAAGAAATTGCATTTACGTTCTATTATCCATGAACTTCTATGGTTTTTACAAGGCGATACCAACATCCGCTATCTTAAGGAAAACAAGGTTTCCATTTGGGATGAATGGGCAGATGAGGAAGGCAACCTTGGCCCGGTTTATGGCTATCAGTGGCGTTCCTGGCCAACACCGGATGGTGGCCATGTGGACCAGATCAAGAATCTGGTGCATCAGATTAAAAATAATCCGGATTCCCGGCGTTTGATCGTTTCAGCATGGAATGTGGCCAATATTGAAGAAATGGCCTTGCCGCCATGTCATTGCCTGTTCCAGTTTTATGTGGCCGAGGGCAAACTGTCCTGCCAGCTTTATCAACGCAGTGCCGACATTTTTCTGGGCGTTCCTTTTAACATAGCTTCCTATGCCTTGTTGACAATGATGTTGGCACAGGTTTGTGGTTTGCAGCCCGGTGAGTTTGTTCACACTTTTGGGGATGCGCATCTTTATGCCAACCATCTGGAACAAACGGATTTGCAGCTTTCGCGCACACCGGGGGCATTGCCGACTATGAAAATGAACCCGAATGTAACCGACCTGTTCGCCTTTACGTTTGATGATTTTGAGCTGGTGGATTACAACCCGGCGGCCCATATTTCAGCGCCGGTGGCGGTATGACGGATATCAGTATGATTGTTGCGGTTGCTGAAGATGGGGCAATCGGCAAGGATAATAAAATGCTCTGGCATATTCCTGAGGATTTTAAATATTTCAAGGCTGTGACCATGGGAAAGCCGATGGTGATGGGCCGCAAAACGTTTGAATCCATCGGTCGTCCGTTGCCCGGGCGCTTGAATGTTGTGGTGTCGCGTGATGCTGCCTATGCCCGGCAAGGGGTCATTGTTGTGCCGGACTTGGAAACCGCTTTGTCGGCAGCTTTTGCCGAGGCAGAGGCAAAAAATGTCCCTGAAGTCATGATTGTAGGGGGCGCGCAGATTTATCAGCAGATGATCGTTCAGGCCAAACGGATTTACTATACCGAGGTCCATCAAAGCTATGACCATGATGCGGCTTTTCCCGCACTTGACAAGGCGGTTTGGCAGGAAGTGTCACGTGAGGATCATTTGGGTGATGGGGAAAATAAACCCGACTATAGCTTTGTTGTCTTCGAAAGGCATTAAATCATAAGTCATGTGGCGTGTTTATTGCTAATCCATTCAAGCATAAGGTGTTTGAAAGGGAGCTTATCCAATGGACTTTATTAGCCAAGCCATGATCACAGATATTAAGCATCAATTGAAAAAGATACCCAAGCAGCCACAAGTGCAGGCGCATGGAACTGATTTTGCGGCAATGTTGGAAGAACAGAAACAAATCAAAAGTGAAATTCTTGAAAAAGGGTTTGCCAAATATGTTTCGGAAATGCAGCAGGAAAAGCTGGAAGAGGAAATTAAGGAAAAAATTCTCTCAGCATTGGGCTTGACTGAAGAACAGTACAACGCTTTACCGGCAGAACAACGTGCAACCATAGAACAGGCCATTCAGGAAGCGATTCGAAAAGAAATGGAAGCGCGCATGGGAGATGAGAACGGCCAAAATCAAGATAAGTCCGGCTTATCTGTGCCTATGGTTGCAGGGTTGTCCATGTGAAGGAGGGACGTTTAAACGTCCTTTTCTTCCCCTTCTTCCAAATAGGCTAAAAGATCGCCGGGTTGACAATTCAGTTCCCGGCAGATTGCTTCAAGGGTTGTGAAGCGAATGGCTTTTGCCTTGCCGGTTTTTAAAATGGAAAGATTTTGTTCGGTGATGCCGATACGCTTCGCCAGTTCGTTGGAGCGAATTTTTCGCGTTGCCAGCATGATGTCAAGATTGATTGAAATAGCCATCTCTATACGGTCAACCCCCGTTCTTCTTCCATATCGGCAGCTTCATACATGACCCATGAAATCAGGATGACAAGAAAGCCGGTGATCAGGGCGGCCAGATCATTGCTACCCAGTTCAATCACAAACAAACGTTCACCGGCTGGCCTGTGATAGGTCAAAATGGGGCCGATGGCACAGCTATAGAGAAAGTTCAAAACAGTCCAGGCAACAACACCGTTGCCGACCTGCTTAAAGCAAAGGGCATTCTGACGGCTGAAGATGATGCCTTGTTCGTAGAGGGCAAACAGTCGCTTGAAGTGAAGAAGCACATAAAGGCTGGCCCCAACCGGAAAGAAGTTTGCAAGGCAGCCTAAAAGCAGTTGTTGGGCCGATAAGGCAGTGTCTGGCGTGACCGGTAAGTCATTGTTCATTCCTTCAGGCAGCATATTGAAGAAAGCCCAGTAAACCAGAGTGAGAACGGGGACAATGAAAACAAGAAAAGAAAAGAGGCCGCGAAAGAAGCGGCTAATGCGTTGGATACGCGAGAGGTTGTTGTGAGGCATAAGAGCACCTTTAGGTTATTGTTTGTTTAACCTATATCGCTCATTTTTTATCGAAAAACAATAATAAATTTTCGTTTATCAGTATTTTTTATTCCCAAGTGTCGTGACTGTCCAGTCGGTTGCCTGCTGTTCGTTGGTAAATAAGGCGACACTCATTTCAAGATATTCCCCGAGAAGACGGGGGTACTGTTCGTATCTTGTCTTGATGTTCTCAAGGTCACAAGGGGTTGTCATGACAGCAAATGTGCAGGTTTCAACGCCTGCCTGTTGTGCATTACGGGCCAAAACTCTGTTGTATTCCTTGGGCATAAGGGGGAAACCATGGCGGATATCGAGGATGAGACCCAGATGTTTAATCTGATGTTGCAAGATCGGTTCAAAGGCGTTTGCGATTTCTTCCACGGTGTGGCCACCCAAGGAAATCAGCCGGAACAGGTTGTCCGGGTACAATGCTCTGTAAACCAGCATACTCATAAAGATATACTCTTTTATATAGACTATACTCGAGTATATGTATTTTGAGCATCTTTGCAAAAAAAAGACCCGCAAAAGCGAGTCTTTTCAACTAACTGGCACAATAGTTAAGTGTCAGATTAACTTATGCATTCAGGTTTTCACCGGAGAGCACTTGATCAATCAGCGCACAGCTTTCTTCCAGACCGTAAAGGGCGAAGAAAGACCCCATACGAGGTCCTGTTTCCTGACCGAGCAGGGTTTCATAAAGGGCGCCAAACCATTCGCGCAGGTTTTCGTAATTATGTTCTTTCCCAATGGTATAGACTTCGGTTTGAACATCTTCCCCGCTGGTATCGGCAGGGAGGTCTGCCAGTTTGGTTTTAAGATCCTGAAGGGCGGCGCGTTCACTTTCGCTGGGTGCACGGTATTTTTTGTTCGGTTTGATAAAGTCTTCGTAATAGTTGATGGCATAGCCGACAAGTTTGTCCAGCATCGGGCTGTTTTCTGCCGAGGCATCCGGGTTGTAACGTTTGATAAAGTGCCAGATGACACCTTTATCTTCGGTATGCAGAACGGAAACAAGGTTCAACAGAATGTTAAAGCTGAGCGAATGGCTGTCGGCTTGCGGGTGGCCGTTATGAATATGCCAGGCCGGGCTGTCGATTTTCTTTTCATCTTCCAGTTGATCAAACTTCTGAACGTGGCTGATATATTCATCCACGGCCTTGGGGATGACATCAAAATACAGGCGTTTGGCCGTTTTCGGTTTTTGAAACATGAAATAGGACAGGGTTTCCGGCGGGGCGTAACGCAGCCATTCTTCCATGGACAGGCCATTGCCTTTGGATTTGGAAATCTTCTCGCCTTTGTCATCCAGAAACAGTTCATAGGTAAATTGCACTGGCGGGGTGCCGTTGATGGCGCGACAGATTTTGGAAGACAGGTTTTGCGAATCAATCAGGTCTTTGCCGGCCATTTCGTAATTCACACCCAGTGCTGTCCAGCGCATGGCCCAGTCAGCCTTCCATTGGCATTTAACCGCACCACCGGTGACCGTTGTTTCCACTTCCTTGCCATCTTCATTTAGATAGACCATGGTTCCGCCATCCGGGTTGGTGGAGACAACCTTGGCCAGTAACACCTTGCCGCTTTCTTTATCCACCGGCAGCAGCGGGCTGTATGTGGAACGGCGTTCTTCGCCCAACGTTGGGCGGATGATATCACAGACTTTCTCATGATTGCGCAGAATCGCAAGCAGCGTGTCATCAAAAAGGCCTTCTTTGTAGCATTGAGTCGCACTGCGAAATTCATATTCGAAGCCGAATTGATCAAGAAAAGCGCACAGGCGGGCATTGTTATGTTCACCAAAACTCGGATGTGTGCCAAACGGGTCGGGGACAACGGTCAACGGTTTGCCCAAATGAGGTTCGATAATTTCTTTGTTGGGGATATTGTCGGGTACCTTGCGCAGGCCGTCCATATCATCGGAAAAAGCGATGAGTTTGGTGGGCATGCCGTCAGACAGAATTTGAAAAGCGCGCATGACCATGGTTGTGCGTGCGACTTCCCCGAATGTGCCGATGTGGGGCAGGCCGGACGGGCCATAACCTGTTTCAAACAAAACATAGCCTTTTTCCGGTACCTTGCCGTTCAGGCGTTTAAGGATATTACGCGCTTCCTGAAAAGGCCATGCTTTGGAATGATGCGCTGCTTCGCGCGCGTGTAATGCAGGTGCGTCGGATGCCATATCACGAATATCCTTAAATTTTATATGCTGAAGAGAAACCTTATGATAAGGGAGCGCAAAACTAAGGGGAAGCATTGCCTTCGTCAATAGTTTCACATCCCACGGGCTGAAAAAGCCAGCGCGAACTACGTATCATCATAGAAAAAGTGCAGTTTGAAGTAAAAGATTCCATAATAATACGGGACAGAATGTGTTTATTATTAGGAGAGAACCCCGATGGGCAACAATATGACAATCACGTCCAGTGATGGACGTGTGGATGTTGTTCAGGCACCTGATGGGTTGCAAACGGAAAGCGGTGGGAACCGCAACGGTCAACAGCAAAACGGGCATCCGGCTGAAATTGAAGATATCGTCAGCATCGGTATTGCCATGTCTACGGCTGAAAAGCTCAAGGAAGCAAAGTCCGAAGTTGAGTTGATGAAAATTCTTGGCATTGACGAAGAAAAAGCCAAGGAAATCATTGGTCAGCAATTTCAGGAACTGCCCGGTGAGAAAATCGGTCAGGAAGACTATGTCTTTGATGCTGTGCGTGAAGTTGTCATCGATATGTTGACGGCTAACTTGGGTAATGAAGACGAGATCGTCGTGTTCAGAACGTTTGAATCCCGTTTGGCTGACAAGATTCGTGAAAAAGAGAGCGATCCCGTTAACCGTGAACGCAATAAAACCGAAGGTATCGGTGGCGAGGACAAAAGCGAATAATCCTGCGGTATAAAACCGGACATAAGGAGCGTCAGGATTTTCTTGGCGCCCGTTCGCTTGTGTAAATTTTACAACGAAAATATCATTGGGGCATTCATGCAGGCTGGTATTTGAGAAACGCTGAGGCTATTGTGTCAGCATGAATGTCCTGAATGAAGCCTTAAGTACAGATGAGCAGCCGATTCGCATGCCCGCAGTGCCGGTGCTTGTCAGTCACGTGCAATCTTGTGGCTGGTTGAGTGCACAAGGAGAAATTGAAACGGTGTCGCTCAAGGAGGGGGCGAAGCGCCTCTCCACCAGTGAAACACCCGTTCTGGTGTTGCATGCTCTGGCAACGGCTAGGCGTTTGCGCTGTGGCCCCTTTCCCCGTTTGGATGTTTTGGAACTTTTTGCGTTTGTCCGTCCGGCACAATTTTGTTTGCCGACCCCGCGCGGCCTTGCCCAAGTCTTGGGATTGAGGGAGCCGCAAAATCTGGAAGATGAGGTCGAAACATTGCGGGCGGCCTGCGTGCAATTGCTTAAAGAAGTGCGCCAGCAGGCAGGTAAATCGCTTGTGACACTGGCATGGGCGATGAAAACAGGCGGCTGGTCCTGGGGAAGCGTGGTGCTGGATGCTTTGGGAGATATCTCTCAGGACGCCCCTCATAGCGGGGCTTTGCTTCGTTCCTTACAAATTTGGCACAAGTTGAAAGAATGGGAAGAGTTTGCCCCGCCACCCCCACCGGGGCATTTGCCTGTGGAATCGGTGGAAGCACGGGCGAAGCTGGACCTTTTGTTAGGTGCAAATGCCGAGGTTCGCCACGAACAGAAAGAATATGCCGGGGCTATTTGTGAAGCATTCACAGCTCCCAATGCGCAGGGGGAACCCACATTGGCATTGGTGGAGGCCGGTACGGGTGTTGGCAAGACACTGGGCTATATTGCGCCGGCCAGTGTCTGGGCGAAAAAGAATCAGGGGGCGGTCTGGGTCAGTACCTATACCCGTAACCTGCAACGTCAGCTTGATGGGGAACTGAACCGGCTGTACAGCGATCCCGTAGAAAAAAAACGCAAGGTCGTTATTCGAAAGGGCCGTGAAAATTATTTCTGTCTGCTGAATTTTGAAGAAGCGGTTTCACGTTTGCGGCTGCGTGCTGATGATGCACCGGCATTGGGGTTGATGGCGCGTTGGGCGCTGGCCTCGCGCGATGGCGATATGATCGGCGGTGATTTCCCTTCCTGGCTGAAAGAATTGCTGGGGGCGCGGTTGACGGTGGATATGACCGATACGCGGGGAGAATGCGTTTATTCCTCCTGTAGTCATTATTCGAAATGCTATATTGAAAAAACTGTTCGCCGGGCACGCCGCGCGGAACTTGTGGTCGCCAACCATGCGCTGGTGATGATACAGGCAGCGCTTGGCGGGGCGGAAGACGGCATCTTGCCGACACGTTATATCTTTGATGAAGGCCATCACGTTTTTGATGCCGCAGATAAGGCATTTTCTGCTCATCTCTCGGGTCAGGAAGGGGCGGATTTACGCCGTTGGCTGTTGGGTGCTGAAGAAAGCAGCCGCTCACGGGCAAGAGGGTTAAAGGCACGCATTGATGATCTGGTGGCCGGGCGTGAAATGGAAGAAGCACTGGATGCCGTTTTACATCGTGCACGGGTTTTGCCGGGGCCCAGTTGGCATCAGCGCATCAGCGGCGGTGAACCGATGGGACCGTTTGAAGATTTCCTGCGCCGGGTGCGCCAACAGGTCTATGCCCGCGATATCAACAGCAACTCTCCTTTCAGTCTGGAAGCCGGTATTGAAAGTCCGGTCGAGGGGCTTTTGGAAGCCGCAGACAAACTGAAGGAAGCACTGGATCAAATTCGCCAGCCCCTGCAACGATTGATCAAGGGATTGATGGCCCTGATGGATGAAGAGGCCGATGAACTTGATACGAATAATCGCCAGCGTATTGAGGCGACCTGTGCCAGTCTGGAACGCAGAGGTGTGCAACAGGTTCTGGCCTGGGTAGCCATGCTGGAGAGTTTGTTTGGGGAAACACCACCGGAGTTTGTTGACTGGTTTAGCGTGGAACGCATCGAAGGCCGGGATATGGATGTGGGCATGCACCGCCATTGGGTCGACCCCACGCGCCCCTTTGTGGAAGAGGTGGTGGAAAAATCCCATGGCGTTGCCATCACTTCGGCCACATTGCGTGATGGAAGTGGTGATGCGGATGCAGACTGGAAGGTGGCAGCGGCGCGCACAGGCGTAACCCATCTGGCACGCCCGGCTCTTTTGCATGATGTCAAATCTCCGTTTGATTATGCCAGTCAAACACGTGTTTTCATTGTCGATGATATTCGCAAGGATAATCTGGACCAGATTGCGAGTGCCTATCGGGAGCTCTTTTTAGCGGCAGGCGGGGGCGGTTTGGGGCTGTTCACAGCCGTAAACCGTTTGCGTAGTGTTTATCAGAAAATTGCCGAACCTCTGGACCGTAGTGGCATTCAGCTGCTGTCTCAACATATGGACGCCATGGATGTCGGGACTCTGATTGACATTTTTAAAGGAGAGCGCAGCAGTTGCCTTTTGGGAACCGATGCGGTGCGCGATGGTGTGGATGTGCCGGGAGATTCTTTGCATCTGATTGTCTTTGACCGTGTTCCCTGGCCGCGACCGACGATCCTGCACAAGGCGCGAAAACGATCTTTCCCCGGGCGTTCCTATGATGAAATGATTGCGCGTTTACGTATGAAACAGGCTTTTGGCAGGCTGGTGCGGCGCAAGGACGACAGGGGGGTCTTTGTGATGCTGGACCGTCAAACCCCAACGCGTATGTTAGGGGCTTTCCCGGAAGGGGTGGATGTGGTTCGCACAGGTTTGGCCGAGACGATTAAACGGGTGCACGAGTTTTTCGAAAATCGGCGTTAGGCCATAAAAGACCCCCGGCTGAAGCGGGGGAGTAGGTGTTTGGGTCAGTCGTGTTTTTCTTCCAGAACGCGGGTGATTTCAGCCAGTGTGGCCGCGACATCAATGGGTTTGGTCAAGTAGGATTTAAAGCCGAGTTCACGGCCCTTTTCAACTTCGCGCGGCATGGCGTTGGCGGTCAGGGCAATGACGGGGATATCAGCCATGCTCGGGTCATCCTGCATGACCTCATAGGCTTCAAAACCATCCATGCCGGGCAGGTTGATATCCATCAGAACCAGATCCGGTTTATCCTGCTTGATGAGTTCCAGACCTTCTTCGGCCGTTCCGGCTTCCACGAAATTGGTGCGTGGCAACTGCGTGATCAGTTCACGCATCAGGCGCATATTGGCCGGGTTGTCTTCCACATACAAAATGGTACTGACATTATCCAGCCGTTTGGGTTGATGTTTTTCATGGGTGTTGACTTCAATAACTTCCCGGCGAATTTCTTCATCGGAAAGTGGAATATCCACCCAGAAGATTGAGCCTTCACCCAATTTACTTTCCACACCAATATCACCCCCCATGATTTCGATCAGGTGTTTGGTAATGGTCAGGCCGATGCCGGTTCCTTCAATATCTGTGTTTTCCGCATTGAGACGGTTAAAAGGCTGGAACAGTTGGTCAAGGTCCTTGTTGTCAATCCCATAGCCTGTATCCGTGACGGTAAAGCGCCAGAAACCTTTTGGACCCGGAGAACTGTCCAGAATGGCCTTGCCGTTGGAGGTGTTGTATTTGATGGCGTTTGACAACAGGTTGGAAAGTACCTGTTTCAGGCGTGTAAAGTCCCCGACCACGTAGCGTTCCGGGGCATCGTCCCCGGTGCGGCTGATGGAAATATTCTGATCCGAGGCATAGGCATCAATCATATCGACACATTCGTTCACAACCGAACTGGGATCAATATTTTCAATGGACAGGCTGATGCGGCCGGATTCAATCTTGGCAAGATCAAGAACTTCGTTGATCAGTTCCAGAAGCAGGTTACCGGCTTTCAGAACATGTTCGATATATTCAGACTGTTTGTCGGAAAGCGGGTGGCGTTGATCCATCAGCAGAAGCTGGGCAAAGCCGAGAATACCGTTCAAAGGTGTTCTCAGTTCATGGCTCATGCGTGACAGGAATTCAGACTTGGCGCGGTTTGCCTTCTTGGCTTCGGTGGTGGCGGCTTGCAGTTCATGTGTACGTTCTTCAACGCGATGTTCCAGTTCATCGCGTGCCCGGCGCAATTCACGTTCGGCCCGTTTGATTTCTGTAATATCTGTTTGAATCCCAACGCGGCCACCGGCATGGGTCGGGCGTTCACGTATCAACAGGTGGCGGCCATCTGTCAGGGCGACTTCAATAGACCCGCTGGTATCCCAGTTATAGGCACTACGCAAATCGTGGTAGGAACGCCCGAAATGGTCAACTGCCGGTACAACACCGCGTTCCACATCCAGTTCGATCAAGCGGTTGTAATCCAGAGATGTGTTCAGGTCATCATCGCTATATTCGTAGAAATCTTTAAACCGTGTGTTGCTCAAGACCAGTTTTTGCTGGTTATCGAACAGAACGAAAGCTTCTGAAATGTTTTCAATGGCGTCTTTGAGGCGGGCTTCGGCTTCAACAGCTGCGTTACGTGCAGAACGCAGTGCGGCATCCGTTTCAATCTGATGAGACATCATATCGTTGAAGGCGGTAATCACCTGACCGATTTCATCACTGGATTGCCATTGTACAGGTTCATAGTCATCAGAAACCTTGGCCCGGCGAATCCCGTTGAGCAGAAGGTCAAGCGGTTTACCGATCAGGCGTTGGGAGGCAACAAACGTTCCGCCAACCAGAGAGGCAGCCAGCAGGATCAGAATGAAGCTGTCAAAGACAAGTCTCTCCATAGCCTGAGCCTGAACCTGGGAATCGTCAAAAATAAGGATCAGCTTGCCGACGACTTCGTCACGTTCGGAACCGGAAAAGACGATATCGCGCGTGACTTTAAGTTCGGGTACATGGGGTTCGATGTTTTCTTCACCTACATGTTCCAGCACATGGCCATAATCGTCAAGTAGTGTACCGCCGACAAAATAGGGGTTATTGGCCAGAGTGCTCATGGCCAGACGAATGGATTGTTCGTCAAAATTCCAGACAGGAACGGAGAGTGTGGAACTCTGGAATTCGGCAATCTGTTCTATTTGTTCATGCAGTCGCTTATTTGCATTGTAATAATTGCGGTATTCGAACGCGGTGAACAAAACCACCATACTGACCCCTACAATAAGCAGGTAGGTTGCCAGAAGTTTGGTGCGCAAACTCCAAGATCGTTTTGCTTCGGGCATGCAACTCCCCCGTTTAGTTCGATACCTGTATCAGTGTAAGGGCTTTAAGCAAAACTACAACTTGATTCTGTGCTCCGCTTTGAAAAAAAACACGATTATTCGCTCAAGCCATCAGGAAGATATTATAAAAAGTCTCAATTAATAACACTAGAACAGTGTGCAATGCTTATTGTACAACTTTTAAGGTGTGGTATTTATATTATAAAAACATTATAAAAAGTTATGTAATATTGCTTTGTATATGTGTTATTAATTATATGTGAACTTGATTAAATAAACGAAAATAGTTTAACGAGGGGGGCTTAAATGAGCCGATTAATAATCAAGTCGACAATGTTGGCAGCGGGACTGCTGGCAGTAACGACTTATGCAACATCGGCACAGGCTGAAATGGCCAGTGCTGAAACGCTTGCTGCGCCGTGCGCAGGGTGTCACGGGACCAATGGTTCCAGTCATGGTCCGGCCACACCGAGTATCGCCGGAATTACCACTGAATATTTTCTGGAATCCATGAAGGCATATGTCAGTGGGGATCGTAAATCCACCGTCATGGGCCGAATCGCAAAAGGCTATAGCGAAGAAGAAATGAAGGTGATGGCCGATTATTTCACCAAGCAGAAAATTGTCCGTTATGAGCAAAATGCCAATGCCGAATTGGCCGCCAAAGGTGCACCTTTGTTCCAGAAATATTGTGAAGGCTGTCATGAACAGGATGGTTATCTGGCTGATGGAATTGGCGTGATGGCCGGTCAAAGCATGAGCTATCTGCGTTTTATGGTGCAGGATTTCTTTTCCGGTGAGCGTGAGTGGACGAAGAAGCAGAAAAAGAAAATGCAGGCTTTGATGAATGACCATGGTTGGGACGGCTATGAAGCCGTGATCAATTATCAGGGTTCTAAAAAGTAAGCGAAGGGAGACTTGAAAATGACGAAATTTAATCGCCGGAGTTTCCTCCAGCTAACAGGTGCTGCGGCTGTGACAGGTGCGGCAGTGATGAGTGCCCCGTCAATTGCACGGGCTGGCAGTAAAAAAGTTGTTATTGTGGGCGGTGGTCCGGCAGGGGCAACCGTGGCCCATTATCTGCGGATGATGGATGCTTCTATCGATGTGACGCTGATTGAAGCGAACAAAAATTATTTCACCTGCTTTATGAGCAATGAAGTTCTGGGTGGTGAACGTAACATGGATGGCATCAAACAGGGCTACAGCGGCTTGGAAAAGGCCGGTGTCAAAGTTGTTTTTGATACGGTCAGCGCGATTGACGGTGCCAAGAAAACTGTTACGACGAAAGGCGGGCAGAGCTTTGCCTATGAACGCTGTGTCGTCGCCCCAGGTATTGATTTCAAGTTTGAGCGCTATCAGGGTCTGAGCAAGGAGATTGCCGATACCAAAATTCCACACGCGTGGAAAGCAGGCCCACAAACGGCGCTGCTACGTAAACAACTGGAAGAAATGCCCGATGGAGGCGTGTTTACTCTGGTTGCACCGCCGAACCCGTTTCGCTGCCCACCGGGGCCTTATGAACGGGCCTCACTCGTCGCCAATTATTTCAAAAAGCATAAGCCCAAGTCCAAAGTCCTGATTATTGATCATAAGGATAAATTTTCCAAACAGGGCCTGTTTACCCAAGCCTGGAAGAAATTCTATGGCTTTGGAACGGACAATTCCATGATCGAATGGATCAAAGGAACCGATGCAGGCACTATTGAAGGGGTGGATGTCGCTGCCATGGCGGTTAAGTGTGACTTTGAAAGTTACAAAGGCGATGTGATCAACTTTATTCCGGCACAAAAAGCCGGTCCTATTGCCTTTGCTGCGGGATTGACCGATGATTCAGGTTGGTGCCCGGTGAACAAGGTGACATTTGAATCCAAGGTTGTGCCGGGGATTCACGTTGTTGGCGATGCCGCGATTGCGACCAAAATGCCCAAGTCCGGCTATGCGGCCAACTCACAGGGTAAAGTGACGGCTGCGGCGATTGTTGCCGCGATGAACGGCAAGGAAGTGGGTGTGCCGTCTTATGTCAACACCTGTTACTCCATTGCGGCTGATGACTGGGCTTTTTCCGTTGCCGCTGTTTATCGATATGATCAGGGCAAGGATATTATTGCCGGTGTCAAGGGCGCAGGGGGGCTGTCCCCGATGGATGCCAGTGCCGAAGACCGTAAACGTGAAGTGGCCTATGCCCATAGCTGGTATGATAACATCTGTAGAGACATCTGGGGCTAAAGCCGGATTGTTTTGAAAGGGGGCGGCTTTTCATTCTAGGGGAAAGGTAAAGCCGCCCGCATTTCACAGCTTAATAAAATATAACCCATGCAAAAAGATTGCGTGAACGATCATGAATGGGAGAAAAACAAGCGTGTTTAACTGGGTGAAAAAAAGCGGTGTTAAAATCGGAATTCTGGTCGGGGTTCTGGGAGCTGTTATTGTTTTCGGAACGGGTGCTGTCGTCGTAAACGGGACGAATTCACTTGAATTCTGTATTTCCTGCCATTCCATGGAACAAACCGCCTATCAGGAATATAAACAAAGCCTGCATTACAAGAATGAATATGGTGTTCGGGTGGAATGTCCGGATTGCCACGTGCCGGAAGTCTATCCGGCCAAGCTGTTTGCCAAAATTCTGGCGGCCAAGGATGTATGGCACGAAATGATCGGTACCATTGATAGCAAGGAAAAATTCGAGGCACATCGTTTGACCATGGCCAAACGGGTTTGGGCCAGAATGGAAGAGACGGGATCACGCGAATGTAAAACCTGCCACGCCTTTGACGCCATGAACTTTGAAGACATGGGGCGCCGGGCACGGCGCAAACACCCTGTTGCCATGAAGGAAGGGAAACATTGTATCCAGTGTCATAAAGGGGTTGTTCATGAATTGCCCCGGGATTACGAAGAGTGAGAAAAGCGATGGAACGGCTTATGACACAGATAAAACAGATCGTTCTTTTAACAACGTTCATTTTCTTTGGGGGAACTTGTGCACAAGCCGGGCAGAAACCTGATGCACAAAGCGAGATGGATGCGGCCATTGCCCGTGGTGGGCGGATTTACAGTGACTGGATGATCGAACTGGATGAGCAGGCACCGGAAAAAGGTAATCCGACCTATCTGGGGGCAAAACAAAGCGAGCGTGAAATTGCAAAAAGCTGGCGCTGCGTTACCTGCCATGGTTGGGATTACAAAGGGGTTAAACCCATCAAGGGGGTTTTGGGCATGGCCGCAAAAGACCCTGAAGCTGTGATCGAGATACTGAAAGATGCCCAACATGGCTATCAGGAGTTTTTTCAGGGGGATGATCTGCTGGATGTTGCACGTTTCATTTCACAGGGGCTGCTGAATGTGGATGAGCTGGTGGAGGCGCAAACCGGCCGGGCGAAGGCTTCAGGGGATATGGAGCGGCCATTCTTTGAAACGGTTTGTGCCATGTGCCACGGGGCGGATGGCCAAAGTTTGCCCGGGGTGTCATTGGGCCGGTTTGCCTCTCATCAACCTTATTTGACCCTGCACACATTGTTGAACGGCCATCCCGGTGCGGTGATGCCGTCTTTGCGGGCTTTTGACCAAAAGGTTGTGATTGAACTGCTGGCCTATATGCAGCGTTTGCCGGAAAATGCCTCACTCGTTTCTATTGTGCGCGGGGGGCGGCTGTATGATAACTGGTTTATTGAAACGGGGCGCGATGTACCGATGGGCGTGCATCCGGCTTACCCTCGCAATATCGAGAATGATTTGCCTCCGAAGCAAACATGGTTGTGTCGGGAATGTCATGGATGGGACTATCTGGGGCAGGCCGGGCAATACGAACAGGGACGCCATTTCACCGGAATAAAGGGAATCACTGCAAAACGCGGTGCAGATATCAAAGAAATTCTTGCCATTCTGAAAGATAAGAACCACCAGTATGGTGGGGTGATGACCATGCAGGACCTGCTTGACTTGGCGAATTTTGTCAGTGAAGGTCAGGTGAATATGGATGCTTATATCGATCGTCAAACCAAGAAGGTGAAAAGCGATTTCAAGAAACATCACAAGTTTTATCCAACGCTGTGTGGTAACTGCCATGGGGAAAAAGGGCGTGCGATCCGTACAATTAAGGCATTGGGGCGTGTGGCCAATGAAGACCCGTGGAAGGCTTTGCATAAGGTGCTGAACGGCCATCCGGCAGAAGAGATGCCGGCATGGCGTTCTTTGGATAAGGAAATAATTCGTGACTTGATGGGCTATATTCAGACATTACCTGTAAACAAAAGATCCTGAGGAACAAGACATGGCCTGTAACGGAAATAGGGAACATATGACGGAAATTGAAACAATGTCGACACAGCCATTAGTGTTGATCCGCGGGGTTGGCGATGTTGGTTCTGCGGTTGCATGGGCTTTGTTTCAGGCTGGTTTTTGTGTCATCAGCCATGAAGACCGCCAACCACGTACCATCAGGCGCAAAATGGCTTTTTGCGATGCTTTATGGCTGGGGGAATGTGAGCTTGAAGGGGTTCGTGCTGTACGGCATGATCGTGTCGAGAATGTCCTTTCTTTTGCACATAGCAGGCTTGGGGTTGCGCTATATGGCGGTTCTTTTGAAACCCTGCTGGCGACTGTCCGACCTGATATTCTTGTTGATGCCCGCATTCAGAAATTTGCATCGGTTGAAGCTCTAAAAGGTCAGGCCGAATTGTCAATCGGGATTGGCCCCGGTTTTGTTGCGCGCGAACATGTGGATGTGGTGATTGAAAGCTGTTGGGGGGAAACCCTTGGCGAGATTATTGAAAAGGGTTCTGCTGTTGCACCTGTAGCGGAACCGCCGGCATTGAACGGTATCGGCTGGGAACGTTTTGTACGTGCACAAGTTGCCGGGCGCTTTGAAAGTGAATTGGAAATCGGTCAGTACGTTGAAGCTGGTACGCCGATCGGGCGTATAAGCGGAGGCCGTATTGTGGCACCTCTTTCCGGCTTTGTGCGGGGGCTGATCATGCCGGGGCTTTCGGTGATTAAAGGTGAAAAAATTTGTGAAATAGACCCCCGGCAGGAACAGGCCCGTTATAGGGGGCTTGCAGAACGTCCAAGTGGAATCGCAAAAGGTGTTTTACAAGCAATAAGAGGTTTTTTGCCGGGTGAAAATCATCCAAAAAGATTGAAAGATATTATAGATCAATGGGATAATGCTTTTTCTGTAATTAAGGCAGAAATATGTTGAATTTTAGCACATCATAATATTAGAATGTTTTATTATTCGGCTAGCGTTTGGGGAAGCTAGGGGCGCAACCGGATATTCAAAGAAGGTTCTGTTAAGGAACCAAAACCAACTGGGAGGACTTATGAGATCTCGTATGACAAAACGTAAATTGACAGGTGTTCTGGCTCTGGGCCTGATGAGCGCTGTTACGTTTGGCGCGTCTTCTGCCCTGGCTTCAAGCCTTGTGCGGGTGAGTGAGCCGAACCTGGTCGCCTATACAATTGTGGATGGGGTATCGATTCCCAAATCCCTGACGGGCAAACCGGGCAATGTAGCAAATGGTCGCAAGATCATGATTCATCGCAAGAAGGGGAACTGTTTGACCTGTCACACAGCGCCCATTCCGGAAGAACAGTTCCATGGTGAAGTGGCGCCTGATCTGGCAGGTGTCGGGGATCGTATGACGGAAGGTGAAATTCGCCTGCGTCTTGTGGACCCGAAAGTGCTCAATCCGGAAACGCCCATGATGTCTTATTACAAAACCCACGGATTGAAGCAAGTTGCTAAAAAATTCGTCGGTAAACCGATGTTGAGTGCGGAACAGATTGAAGATGTTGTCGCTTACCTGACATCGTTGAAATAACCATAGAAAAGTAGGGTTCGCCTTACGTGTTTAATAGAGAGGCCTTTAATGACTCAAAAAATCGAAAAGTCTAAGCTGAGCCGCCGCGATGTTTTAAAAGTCGCTGGTGTCGGTACTGTTGCGGCTGTGGGGGCTGCAACGCTGGCAGGTTCCGCTCAGGCTACGCCGGCAGACGTGGAAAAATATCTCAAAGGCTTGAAAGCCGATGGGGCAAAAGCTGGCAAGGTGACTGTTGATGCACCGGAAATTGCGGAAAACGGCAATACCGTTCCGATTGAAATTTCCGTAGATGCACCCATGACGGAAAAAGAATATGTCAAAACCATTTTTGTGGCGGCTGACGGCAACCCGGCTCCGGAAGTGATCACTTTTAACCTGACGCCTGCTTCAGGCTCTGCACGCGTTAAATTCCGTGCACGGCTGGCAGCAACGCAAAAAGTTCGCGCCGTTGCGATGATGAACGATGGCAGCACTTTCTCCGGTGAGAAAGAAGTCAAGGTTACCATCGGCGGCTGCGGCGGCTGATTGAAAATATAAAGATTAGAGATAAGGATTAAAAGTTATGGCAAAAGCTCCGAAGCCTCGCGTGAAAGCGCCGAAAAAGGCCGCTAAAGGTGATGTTGTTACAATCAAGACAACCATTTCACATCCGATGGAATCCGGTCGTCGTAAAGGTAAAGATGGCAAGCTGATCCCGCGTCAGATCATCAACAAATTCGAAGCCCTGTTCAATGGTAAGGTGGTTACCAGCGCTTCACTGTTTGCCTCCATTTCCGCCAACCCGTATATCGACTTTGATATGCTGGTCACGGAAGCCGGTGAATTTGAATTCAAGTGGTATGACGATAATGGCGAAGTCTACACCAAGAAGTCGAAAATGAAGCTGGGCTAATTTCGTCTTCTGGGGGGAGATGGGGTGCCCTTTGGAAAAGCCAGAGGGCATAAGCCTTGAAAAAATAAAACTGGGAGGTTCATCGCATGAAGATGATCAATACCAATACACCTGTCGCCCTTGCGGTTGGTTTGTTGTTGGGTTTCAGCACATTGAATGCTCAAGCTGCGGATATGGCGAATGTTGTCCATATTTTGCCGCAAACAAAACCGGTTGAAGCCGGTCTTGAAAAATATGCGCATGGAGACGCGCGTAGCGGTTACGTTTATGCATCTAAAGAAACGCAAGCGCTTCAGGATGACGACTTTGAAAACCCCTCTTTTCTCTGGGTGGAAAAAGCTCAGGAAGAGTGGGAGAAAGTGGATGGGGATGCCGGTAAGTCCTGTCAGAGCTGTCACGGAGACGTGTCCAGCATGAAAGGAAAAACCACAGACTATCCGAAATATGACAAGGAACTGGGCGATCTGGTCAATGTTGAAAAACGGATCAATCGCTGCCGCACCGAGTTGATGCAGGCCAAGCCGTGGAAGTGGGAATCTGACGAACTTCTCGGCATGACAGCACTGGTGAAAATGCAGTCACGCGGGATGCCAGTGAATGTGTCCATTGATGGTCCGGCCAAGCCTTATTTCGAACGCGGGATGAAATATTACAACACCCGTGTCGGGCAAATGGGTATGGCTTGTAAGCACTGTCATATTGACCAGAACGGAACGCATATGCGTGCTGAACTGATCACGCAGGGACAAGCGAACGGTTTTCCGACCTATCGTCTGAAGTGGCAGAAACTGGGGTCTTTGCACCGTCGTTTCCGTGGTTGTAACGGCAACATCCGTGCAGCGAAACTGAAACCGGGTTCACCGGAATATATGGCTTTGGAACTTTATGTCAGCTGGCGTGGCAACGGCCTGATGGTCGAAACACCGAGTGTGCGTAAATAAGCCTGTATTCAGGTCTCTCTATATGGCGGTTTTTCCTCTTTAGCTGAGGTGAAACCGCCCTCTGAGACGGGGTTTTTAAACTGAGTCTCAATTTATGATTGAAAATTTAAACTTGAAAAGAAGGCTATGATTGATGCTTTCGAGACGTGATTTCTTACAGGTGGCTGCTGCGACAGCTGCAATGTTACCCGCAGCAGGTTCTCTCGGCTATGCGGCAAGCGGGCAAAAAGTAACTCAGGACGAGCTGTTGAAGTTTGATACCAAAGGGCAAGTGACCCTGTTGAACTTCACCGACATCCATGCGCAGTTGGTACCGCTTTATTTCCGTGAACCTTCCGTCAACCTCGGTGTGGGAGAGGTTCATGGTCTGGTGCCACACATCACGGGTAAAAAGCTGTTGGACCATTATGGCCTGATGGCCGGTTCAGCCAATGCATACGCCTTTACTTCCGTTGACTTTGCAGAACTGGCAAAACAATACGGCAAAATTGGCGGTGTTGCCCAGATGGCAACTTTGGTGAAAGCCATTCGCGCAGAACGTCCAGACAATACATTGCTGGTGGATTGTGGCGATACATGGCAGGGGTCCTATACCTCTTTGCAAACTCAGGGTGAGGACATGGTCGATGTCTGCAACAAACTGGGTGTGGATGCCATGACAGCGCACTGGGAATTCACCTATGGTCAGGATCGGGTGAAGGAACTTGTTGAAAAATGCGATTTCCCCTTCCTGTGCGGGAACGTGCAGGATACGGAATGGGAAGAAGATGTTTTCGAACATACGGCCTACTTTGATCGCGGTGGTGTGAAAGTCGCGTTGATCGGTCAGGCCTTCCCTTACACACCGGTTGCCAACCCGCGTTATATGATGCCGGAATGGTCTTTCGGGATTCGCCCGAACAAGCTGCAAAAGCGCATTGACGATGCCAAGGCCGAAGGCGCAGACCTGATTGTTGTGGCCTCTCATGATGGTTTTGATGTGGACCGCAAACTGGCTGCCACGGTCAGCGGGATTGACGTTTTGTTGACCGGGCATACACATGATGCGGTGCCCGATGTGATCAAGATCGGCAATACATTGATGATTGCCACGGGCTCCCATGGCAAGTTCCTGGGCCGTCTTGACCTCAAGGTAGAAAACAAGAAAGTCGTTGATTACAGCTACAAACTGATGCCGATTTTCTCCGATGTCATCAAACCGGATGGGGAAATGCAGGAGCTGGTGGACAGCATCCGCAAACCGCACAAAGGGGTGATTGAGAAAGTTGTCGGTCACACCGAAGGTATGCTGTATCGCCGTGGCAATTTCAATGGAACCTTTGATGATCTGATCTGTCAGGCGTTGCTTGAGGGCCGCGATGCGGAAATTTCCATGTCACCGGGCTTCCGCTGGGGCTCCAGCCTGCCGCCGGGCGGTGCGATTACCATGGATGATATTTATAACCAGACAGCGATCACATACCCGAATGCCTATCGTTCAAAGATGAGCGGCAAGATGATCAAGGATATTCTGGAAGATGTTGCCGACAACCTGTTCAACGTGGACCCGTTCTATCAGCAAGGTGGCGATATGGTTCGCATTGGAGGTATGGGCTACACGATTGATATTCACAAACAGATGGGCAACCGGATCACCAATATGGTCCATCTGAAAACGGGCAAACCGATTGATCCGGCCAGGGAATATGTGGTTGCCGGGTGGGCATCCGTTAATGAGGGGACAGAAGGTCCGCCGATCTGGGATATTGTGGCGAATTATGTATCTGATCATAAGAACGTCCATATTCCCGAAAACCAGAATGTTAAAGTCATTGGGGCTTAATGGGGAGTTAACATGCAAAAAACCAAGATACAGAGCAAAGCCGTTATGGCACAGGCAGAACGTGATAGCGCGCTAAAACAGCCGTCACGTCGTGCCTTCCTGCGCGGCAGTGCGGTTGCTGCGGGTGCGGCAGCAACTGTTGGGGCAACGGGTGGCGCGGCATTGGCTGCCGGTAATCCTGAAAACCTGCCGCCAAATGTACCGGAATGGTCCAAGGCGTTGGGCGATGGGGTAACGTCACAACCTTATGGTATTCCGTCCGAATATGAAAAGAATGTGCATCGCCGGACGGTTTCCTGGCTGACACCGACGGCAGAAAGTTCTATCAGCTTTACGCCGATTCAGGACCTGCATGGCATCATCACGCCGAACGGGCTGCATTTTGAACGTCACCACGGTGGCTTCCCGCATATCCCGAAAGAGGATTTTCGTTTGATTATCCATGGCATGGTGAAAAACGAACGTATGTTCACCTTGCAGGATCTGATGCGTTTTCCGCAAATCTCGCGCATTCACTTTGTGGAATGTCCGGCCAACTCCGGTGCGGAATGGCGCGGGGCGCAGATGGATAAGTTGCAGTTTACCCATGGTATGGTCAGCTGTTGCGAATGGACGGGTGTCAAGGTTTCCACCATTATGGAAGAACTGGGCATCAAGCCCGGGGCCAAATGGGTTTTAGCCGAAGGGGCGGATGCTGCCGGTATGAGCCGCTCCATCCCGATTGAAAAAATCATGGATGACGCCATTTTAGCTTATGCCCAGAACGGTGAAAGCTTGCGCCCGGAACAGGGCTATCCCATGCGTTTGATTGTGCCGGGCTTTGAAGGCAACATGAACGTGAAATGGATACGCCGTCTGGAATTTGGCGATATGCCGTGGCACCAGCGCGAAGAAACATCCAAATATACCGACACCATGGCAGATGGTCGTTCACGCCGTTTTACATGGTTTATGGATACCAAATCCGTGATCACCTCGCCCTGTCCGGAATATCCGATGCTGGGCAAAGGCTATCATCAAATCCGCGGGCTTGCCTGGGCCGGTACCGGCAAGATCAAGGGCGTGGATATTTCCGTTGATGGCGGGAAATCCTGGAAAGCGGCCAAATTGATTGGCCCGGTCTTTGACAAAGCCCTGACCCGTTTTGTTTTCGACTGGGAATGGAATGGTCAGGAAGCCATGCTGCAAAGCCGTGCCTATGACGAACATGGCTATGTGCAGCCGACCATTGATGAGCTGCGCAAAATCCGTGGCACCTGGTCCATCTATCACAATAATTCCATCCACACATGGCTGATCAACAAAAGCGGGGAGGTACAGAATGTTCAAGTTTCCGGTAAATAAGTCCACCGTGGGGCTGGCGCTGGGCGGTATGCTGCTGGTAACGTCTGTCGCTTCTGCGGGTGATCTGAAATATGGGTTTGGCGTGCAGCCGACGAAAGAGGAAATTGCCGGTTGGGATATTGATGTCCGTCCGGACGGATTGGGTCTGCCGGAAGGTAGTGGCACTTATGAAGATGGCGAAGCCCTGTTTCAGGAACATTGTGCCGCCTGCCATGGCGAGTTTGCCGATGGCGGCGGTGGGCGCTATCCGCCGCTGGTTGGTGGGTCCCCGGAAGAGTTGTCACAAAGCAAGCGCCCCGGCCAGCCGCATAAAACCATCGGGTCCTACTGGCCTTACGCCTCAACCGTGTTTGACTATATCCGCCGGGCCATGCCGTTTGGGGATGCGCAGTCTCTGAGCAATGATGAAGTTTATGCCATTACAAACTTCCTTTTCTCCGATAACGATCTGCATGACCCGGATGAACCGATGGATGCAAAAGCTTTGGCGGCGATTAAAATGCCGAACGAGGGGGGCTTCTTTGATGACCCGCGTCCGGATACGCACGATAAGCGCTGTATGAAAGATTGTTTCAAATCTGTTGAGATCACCACAAAGGCAACTTTGGGTGTAACCCCGGAAGGCGAAGACGCAATTCGGTAAACTTCCCAGCACTTGGGGCGAAGACAGCTATTTGTCTTCGCCCATTTTCTGTATAGTGGCCCGATGATGAAAAAATATTTATTCGCTCTGATTGCCAGTGTTTGTATTCTGTTTGGGGAAATATCCGTTTCCCGGGCGGAGACGCTGATTTTTTTCTATTCACCGGGATGCATGTATTGCGAAGCCTGGCGTGAAGAAATTTTGCCGATTTACCCCAAAACGGAAGAAGGCAAACGCCTGCCTCTGCGTGAGGTGAATCTGGATGGCAGGATGCCTGATGATTTAAAGCATTTGATTCGGCCTTCCTTTACCCCCACATTTGTTATTCTGGATGATCAAAATCAGGAAGCCGGAAGAGTTCTTGGCTACAACAAGGAATTTTTCTGGGACTTTCTGGCACATGAAATTGAAAAACTGGGTCCGAAGAAAGCGTCCCTTTAATTGAGCTGGTGAACCATGACGCCCATTTTACGTTTTTTGTTTTTGACCCTTTTGTCTTTTGCTGTTTTGGTACCGGTGTCGTTTGCACAGCAACAATCGTCCGGTTTGCCACATGATACCAAACTGGCAGAACCTGCACCGGATTGGGATAATCCGCGCAAAATTGTGTTTCAGGTCACGTCCAAAGACGAATTCCATGTTAATAACGTCTATTACAACGCGATTAACCTGCAAAAATATTACGGGACGGATAATGTTAAGGTTTCCATCGTGTTCTATGGCCCCGGCATTCGTGCAATCCTGAAAGAAAGCGCGATTGCGCCGCAACGGGTGAAAAGCTTGCAGGACTACGACATCGAATTTATTGCCTGTAACAATACCATGACCACCATCGGAAAAAAACGCGATGACCTGTTGTCGGGAATTCGTGTTGTGACGTCAGGCATTGCCGAGATCATCGAGAAAAAAATAAACGGATGGCACTATATCATCCCCTAAAAACACCAAGGGAGATCAAAGGAATGAATAGATTTTTACTGAGCCTGATGGCTTTTGTTTTTGTTTCATTTTCTGCGCAGGCCGAAGAAGAAGTGCCGGTCAACGGATTTGGCCTTTATCATCAGGATTGGTTTCTGGAAAGTTTTCTGGATATGAAAGAAGATTTCCAGACCGCGAAAGACCAAGGTAAGCGTTTTGTGATTATCTGGGAACAACGAGGGTGCCCTTATTGTAAGGACTTACATGCGAAAACCCTGTCTCAGGAAAACATCAAAAAATATATGCAGGAAAATTTCGTTGTTGTGCAGATGAACATTTGGGGAGACCGGGACGTTACGGATTTTGACGGCAAAGAAATGACGGAAAAAGAATTTGCCGCCCAAAATGGTATTGCCTTTACCCCGACCGTCCAGTTCCTGCATGAAGATATTGAAGGCAAAACCGGTATGGCGCGTGATGCGGCGCGTTTGCCCGGTTTCTTTCGTCCCTTCCATTTCAAGGCGATGCTGAATTACGTCAATGAAAAGATGTATGAGAAAGACAAAACGTTTCAGGCTTACATTCTGGAATTGGCCCAGAACAAGCAAAAACCTTAAAGCTGTTTCCCAAGAAAAAAGCGTCATCCGAAAATACGGGTGACGCTTTTTTTGATGGTTAATTCAAACCATTGAGAACCGGAAAGGTTTCAAGCATCCATGCGGTGATGTTGCTCAGGCTGCCGGTTAAAATCAAAATACCGGTCAGGACCAGTAAGCCCCCCATGGTGACTTCTACCTTGTGCAGGTGGCGGCGGAATTTGGAAAGAAAGCGCATGAAATGGGCGCTTAGGGCCGCAGCCAGCATGAAGGGGATGCCCAGCCCGGCGGCATAAATGGCCAGCAGGGTAACGCCGTCACTTAACTCGCCCATGC
Organism: Terasakiella sp.; assembly: GCA_050297075.1. GTDB lineage: Bacteria > Pseudomonadota > Alphaproteobacteria > Rhodospirillales > Terasakiellaceae > Terasakiella. The sequence continues at coordinate 119,459 of JBNKSC010000024.1, read as the reverse complement.
CTCCGGCGACCATGAGGATACTGGAGAGAACCGGGCCAACACAGGGCGTCCAGCCAAAGCCGAAGGCCATGCCCAGAATAAAGGCACCAAGCAATCCGGCAGGTTTTTGGTCTGGGTGGAAGCGTTTTTCAAAATTAAGGAACGCGATTTTGAATAGCCCCATATAATGCAGGCCGAATACCAGAATGATGATGCCGCCGACCATCGCCAAAGTCTGTTTATATTGGGCAATAGCTTGGCCCAAAGAAGTTGCCGCAGCCCCCATGGCAATAAAGATGCTGGAAAGGCCAAGGACAAAAGCCAATCCGGATAGGAGAACCGTTTTGCGTTCAAAGGAAGTATCTTCGCTTTGGTTGGTGAGCTGTTCCAGTGAACTACCGCTGATAAAACAGAGATAAGCCGGGACCAGAGGTAAAATACAAGGCGAAAGAAAAGTTAAAATTCCCGCCGTAAAGGCGGCGAACAGGGAAACATCCAAAGCCAAATTACGACCCTTTCAAAAGACAATGCTGGCATAAAAAATTAGATTAATATAAATTAGTAAAAATTAAAAGAACTGCATAACAAATAAGCAACAGTGGGGTTTTTTATGAAAAGAATTTGGCAGGCTGCGGTCATTTTGTCCATGCTTACCTTTGCCAGCAGCACGCAGGCAAAAGAGGTCCAGCTTAAGCTGAAAAACGGTTTAACGGTTTTGGGCAATCTTGAACTTGCAGAAGGTAAAACCTTGCAGGATGACGGTGTAATCCTGCTGGTTCATGGTACTCTTGCCCATAAGGATATGGGAATCATCACGACACAACGCGAATTCCTGAATGAACGTGAAATCAACGTTCTGGCTGTAAACCTCAGCCTTGGTCTGGATAAACGTAGCGGGATGTATGACTGCAAGGTTCCTCATACGCACAAGCATAGCGATGCTTTAAATGAAATTGAGGCCTGGATGACCTGGCTAAAGGATAAAGGTGTTTCCCGTGTTGTGATCATGGGGCATTCGCGCGGGGGGAATCAGGTGGCGCGTTATATGGCGGCACATGAAGATGATGGCGTGATTGGCGCTGCGGTTCTGGTGGCCCCGCAGACCTGGAGTGTGGAACATAATCAGGAAACCTACCAAAAAAATTACAAGAAAGATCTGGCAGGTGTTTTTGCGATCATGAAAGCCAAAGCCGAGGCGGGCAAAGGTCAGGAGATGGTTGAAAAGACAGACTTTATTTATTGTCCGCAAGCAACGGTGACCCCGGATTCTTTCGTTAATTACTACCGCAACGACGAGATGATGAATACGCCAACAGTTTTGAAATCCATTACAAAACCGGTCTTGGTGGTTGCCGGGAGTAACGACAAGGTGGTGGCCGATCTGGCGGAGCAGATGAAAGATGTAAATCAGGCCAATGTAACATTCAGTGTGGTTGAAGAGGCCGATCATATGTTTATCGATTTTGCCGGTGAAGATCTGGCCGATCAGGTCGCTGAATTTTTCTTAGCTGAATAAACAAAACAGGGAACTAAAGAAATGAAATGGGTGCTTTATTTATGGGTTGTGGTGGTCATGGTGGCAGCACAGCCGTCTTTGGCGCAGGACGTTCGTATTACGGGTAAAATTCTCAGCTTTGAGGTTGAAACAGAGGATGGCCCGGTGACTATTATGCGTAATCAGGACCAGAAAAATGTCATCACCGGTGATTTTGCCAAAACCTCACGGGCCTGTCCGCCGTTCTGTGTGCAGCCGATCAAGGTGGCAGAGGGTGTGGAGACAATCGGGGAACTGGAACTTGTCCATTTTTTGAAGGACAAACAGGGCACGTTGATTGATGCGCGTACAGAAAACTGGCATCTGAAAGGCACAATCCCGAGTGCGGTGAATATCCCCTATGTGGAAATCGCCAGTCGAATGGATGAACTGGGCTGCATCAAAGCAGGGGATAAATGGGACTGTTCAAAAGCAAAAAACATTGCGTTGTTCTGCAATGGTCCGTGGTGCGGGCAGTCGCCCATGGCTATTCGTTCCCTGCTGCGTGAAGGGTACCCGGCAAACAAGATGAAATATTTCCGTGGTGGCATGCAGACCTGGCAGGCACTGGGGCTGACTGTTGTAGAAGGCAGCTTGTAAGAACATCAAAGTTGAAATGCCTTGAAAGGGAAGGGGGAAATACTCCCTTCCTTTTTTAGTTGAGCAGTTCGCGCATGGCTTGGGAAAGGGCATCAATCTGGATGGGTTTGACGATGAATTTATCAATCCCCAGGTTGGTGTTCATACCTTTTGCCTCTCCGTATCCGGACATCATAATGATAGGTATGTCATCGCGTAATTCACGGATTTTTCCAACAAGCTGGTTGCCGTCCATTTTGGGCATGGAATGGTCGGTCAGGATAATATCGTATCGTTCAGGAGCTTTCTGGAAGCTGTCCCATGCGGCCTGACTGTCATTGAAACTTTCGCAGTGATAGCCGATTTCGTGCATCAATTGTTCCAGAAAATTTGTGTTGAGCACTTCATCATCAACAATCAGGGCAAATTCTTCACGGCCGTGGGCCAGAGGTTTATGGGTCTCTGCGGCCTGTACCGGAACGGAACTGAGCGGGAAATAAATGGTAAAGGTGGTGCCTTCTGCGGGCTTGCTGCTTACAAAGATATCCCCCTTATGGTTTTTGACGATGGTATGAACCATGGCAAGCCCCAGACCGGTTCCCTTACCGGCCTGTTTAGACGTGAAAAAGGGGTCGAAAATACGTGTCAGGGTTTCTTCATCCATGCCGTGCCCATTGTCGGATATGGTCAACTGGGCATGGGGGCCGGGTTCGAGAACCGGTGATGATTCGGCTGACTTTTGGTCGACGTCCACCTGTTTGAGTTGAACTTTCAGCATACCTGTATTGTCAGTCATGGCCTGAATTGCATTGGTGCAGAGGTTAAGAACCAATTGCTGAATTTGGGTATTGTCAGCCATAACCGGAGGGCAGTCTTTTGTGATGTCTGCCTGAATTTCCACACTGGGCGGGGCAGTTGCACGAACAAGTTTCAAGGCGTCTTGCAAGATGGGAGAAAGCCAGCGGCTTTCCATTTCACCTTCGTCTTTGCGTGAAAAACTCAGGATTTGTTTAATCATATCGGCCCCGCGCCGCGCCGATATTTCAATGTTGCGCATCCGCTCGCTGTTGGGGTCATCCGGGGAAAGACGTGAATTGATGAGAGAGGAATATCCCAATATAGGGGTCAGAATATTGTTGAAATCATGTGCAATCCCGCCCGCCAGCGTGCCGATGGTTTCCATTTTCTGTGACTGGCGAAGCTGGTTTTCCAGCCGTTTTTGGCTTTCTTCCTGTTCGCGGCGCTGTTCTATATTGGTGATAAAGGCAACAATGCGGGGCGTTTTCGAAACTTCCTGTGGCAGTTTGGAAGCACTGATTTCCACAGGGACAAGGCTTCCATTGTAGCGTTGCAAACGCAATTGGAAGGTGCGGTGGCGTGAAGAGCTTTGCTCATCACCCGGGAAATCTTTCAACAGAACCCGGTCTTGGGGATGGATGAAAACGTCAAACCTTCGTCCCAGCATGTCATTTCGCCGGTAGCCCAGCATGTTGTGAAGCGAGGAATTAACATCAACAAGGCACATATTGTTCAGGTCGGTGATGGCAAACCCTTCCGAGGTTGCTTCAATGATGGCACGAAGGTTACTTTCGCTGGCGTGCAGGGCATCTTCTGCGGCTTTGCGTTCTGTAATATCCTGCCCGGAAGAGAGTAAGCCCACAACCTGCCCCTGCTGGTCCTTTTCCAAAGAGTTATGCCAATAAATCCGGCGGCGTTCGCCTGAACGGGTCAGAATGTCATTTTCATAATAGGTAGAGGAAAGAACATCTTGCGGGGTGTGGGATTGGGTCTTGAGTTCCTGAAAAATTTTCCTGAGTGGATCACGCGCCTCGGCAGGCAAGGCCAGGTCCAGCCAGTTTTTGCCGACCAGTTCTTCTTTGGTATATCCGGATACCTCCAGTCCGCGCTGGTTGATCATAATGACATTTCCGTCGATATCCAGTTTAAGAATGATGGCTTCCGCAATTTTTAAAAAGCGCTCGGTCTCATTTTTTTGGCGGGTCAATTCCGTTTCTGCATGATCACGTGCGCGCAAGTGGGAACCGATAACGGCTAAAAGTTTGTTTCCTGCCTGCGTGACTTCCTCAAATTCGGTGGATTTGAATTGCGGGGTCATGGACAGGGTAAAACGTTCCGGTGTTTCCGGGTTGATTTTGGAAAAGTCCTGCGCCAGAAGATGGAGGGGTCTGGTGATGCGTCTGTAAAAAACGAATAGAAAAATAATGGCGATCAAAAAACTTTCAAGCAGGGTAGAGGCAATGGTCAAGCCTGCCTTTCTGAAAAAATCTTCGGCAATATTATGCGGGGTAACCGTAACTTCCAGCCACCCTTGTGCTTTTTGAGAAATGGATTTGATGTCAAGGGGAACCGAGAATGTGTATGCACGTTTGAAGAGGTGTCGGGACACCCAGTTGTAGGGCAATGTGCTTCTGTAGCGTTCCAGTGTTCCAATAACATTGGAATGCTCATCTTTGATCAGGGCACTGGAGATGGGAGAGAACTCAAACAACCCGGTACAAACTTCCAATGCAAGGTCATTGTCATATGTATAGACAGCTTTGATCGCAGCTTGTTGAACGGAGCCGAGAAGCTGGTCGATCTGGTTGAAAAAGCTATCCATACGGGTTTTATAGTCCCAGATAACCTGTATGCTGGCGACCAGAAGGCCAAAACACAGGGTCAGCACAACAATTGTGCGTACCATTTTGTAAGTGATACTGTTTTGGGTGTTCATTGCCGAATTTGTACCCCCGCCTATGTTTTATTTTTAGTCTATTCCGTTTTTTTATTTCTGCCAAGCAACGGATTGTTTTGGTTATTCAGGCGATTGTTCCTTTTCATTGAGCCTGAAAAATTAAAAATCAATTGGTGATTGAATATTGTGCAAGGTAAACATCATCATGGCAGTACGCGGATGGTTTTCATAGAGGGGAGAGGGAATTTTGTTTTGAAAATAGGCATTTGAAAGCTTTACGCCTGTTAAAAAGCAGACTAGGCTCACACTGAGAAAATTTATAGAAAAAAAGATAATGGGTGGGTAAGGCCATATGGCTAAACTTAAGAAAGTGAATGTCACAACAGGGATCAAATGGGTAGAAGCGCCTGAAGCCGGTGTTTTTATTCTGTGTGGTTGTCCGCCCGACAGTGTCAAACATTTGATGAAACTGGGATTGATTGTTCCAACCGAACGTGAGGGGTGGGCATTTGAAACAGGTCCCAATGCGATTTTGCTTTCTGATGTGATTTTGCAGAACGGCAGTTTTACCAATATGGCGGAATTTCCGGTTTTGCAAATGCTTTACCGACAGGGAACCCTGATCCCCAACCATCCCAACAATAGGGGGGCCAAACCCATTCTGATCGGGGCAAAAGACCAGATCGATGCCCAGATGGAATATATTTACCGCGGCAATTATGGCCTTGTCAGCGAGGAAGAGCTGATTGAAGGCGGCGCAAGTCCCGAAGATGCGGCTGAAATGATGCGCATGAAATTGCGTTTTGCTTTTGGTACCATCCATCATCCCAGTGTGCTACTGGACCACCGCATTCTGGCGGAAGAAGCCGTTGAAATCAAAAACGGGGTTTATGTCAAACGGATCGGGTTGAACCAGTTTGAGGTCTCTTATGAAGATGAAACGGTTCAGGTGGACCTGCGCCTTGGGCAGCTTGAAAATTACGTTCCTTCCTATCCTCTGAACTATCATGACATCCGCCGGGACAGTTTTTCCATTATCCATTCCGGCGATGGGGACGGCTGGGATATCAACCGTCCGACCATGTCCAGTGTCATCATGTACCAAGGGAAAATCTATCTGGTTGATGCCGGCCCCAATGTGCGCGATACGCTGGAGGCTTTAGGCATTGGCATTAGCGAAGTGGATGGCGTTTTCCATACCCATTCCCATGATGACCATTTTGCGGGCCTGCCGACCTTTATTCGCTCTGATCGTAAAATCAATTATTACGCTGCCCCTTATGTGCGGGCGTCTGTGGCGAAAAAAATGTCTGCCTTGCTGTCGATTGATGAAAGCAGGTTTGAAGATTTCTTCAATATCCATGACCTTAAAGTCGATGAATGGAATGATGTGGAAGGTCTTGAGGTGCGCCCGCGCATGTCACCGCATCCGGTAGAAACCTCGGTTTTGCAGTTCAGGGCGATGGGGCCGCAAGGCTATAAATCCTATGGGCATTATGCTGATATTGTCTCCTTGAATGTTCTGGGCGGCATGATCACCGAAGACGATACGGCACCCGGTGTTTCCCAAGCGTTTTATGACCGGATCAAAGAGCATTATCTGGAAGAGATGAACGTTAAGAAAATAGACATCGGCGGTGGGTTGATCCATGGTGATGCGGCGGATTTTGCCAAGGATAAATCAGAAAAAATAATTTTGTCCCATACGTCTTTGTCTTTAACCGCAGACCAGCGTGAAATCGGTTCCGGTGCACCGTTTGGTACCAGCGATATCCTTATTCCTTCCTATCAGGATTCATCGCGTCATTATGCCTTTTCCTATATGCGCCAATATTTCCCCACGGTGCCGACCCATGCCTTACGGACCTTGTTAAATGCTGAGGTTGTAACCTTGAACCCGCAGGCTATTCTTTTTAAAGAAGGCGATGATGTGGAGGATATTTATCTTCTGTTGACGGGTTCCGTTGAGATGATCAATACGTCAAGCAACCTCTATGCTGCGGTTTCTGCCGGGTCTTTGATTGGTGAAATTGCAGCCTTGCATCAGTTACCGGTAATGGAAACCTACCGCGCCATGACCTTCCTGAAGGCATTGAAAATTCCGGTGACGCTCTATCGTGCCATGGTGGAAAAATATCAGTTGTTTGAAGATATTTTGCGCCTCATGGAAGGGCGCGAATTTTTGCAAAGCACATGGGTTTTTGGGGAATCCCTATCCTATACCACACAAAACCGCATTGCCGATGCCATGGTGTGCCATCATATTTGTGAAGGCGATGATTATGCCCCAAGCAAGAAGGAAGGGGTCGGGGTTGTCAAACAGGGAACAGCCAAGCTTTATTTTAAAAACAAGCTTGTTGAAACCCTGTCGCGCGGTGATTTCTTTGGTGAGGATTTACTGGAAACAGGCCGCAAGAGTGCACATCATATTGTGGCTGACGGGGCGTTTGAATTTTGCATGATCCCGGCGGATATTTTAAAGGACATTCCCATTGTCCAATGGAAAATGATTGAAAACTTTGAACGCCGCCGCCATATGCTCAGGGGCTAAGCGGCACCTTTCCAGCTTGTAAAATGGTTTTGAAATCCTGTGCATTTAAAGGTTTGCTGAAAAGGTAGCCTTGCGCATAATCGCAATTAAGGGCATTGAGAAATGTATATTGCGATTTATTTTCAATACCTTCTGCAACAATTTTTAAATCAAGGCTTTTGGCCAGGCTGATGATGGCACGGGTAATGGCTATATCATCACCATCGTCCGGCAGGTCCATGACAAAAGATTTATCGATCTTCAAAGTTTTGACCGGAAATTTCTTTAGATAGCTTAGGGAGCTGTATCCGGTCCCAAAATCATCAATGGCGCAGCTGATGCCGAGGCCTGAAATTTTCTGCAAGATCGTGATGGCTTCGTTCACCTGTTCAACGAAGGTGCTTTCTGTAAGCTCCAGCTCCAGATGCTCAGCGGGAAGGCGGGTTTCATCCAAAATACTGATGATGGTTTCAAACAGGCCGATACTATGAAATTGTCGGGCGGACAGATTGACGGCTATTTTACCGGGGTTTAAGCCTTCATCAAGCCATTGCCGGGTTTGCTGGCAGGCTTGATGCAGAACCCATTCCCCGATGGGAATAATCAGCCCTGTCTCTTCTGCGATGGGGATGAATTCATCGGGGGAGACAAACCCCAGAGAGGGGTTGTTCCAGCGCAATAAAGCTTCTGCCCCGATCAGGGCATTGGTTTTAAAATCCACCTTGGGCTGGTAATTCAGGCTCAGTTCCTTGTTTTCCAGGGCATGGCGTAGGCCGTTTTCAATTTCAAGACGGCGCAAGGCTTGTTCGCTCAGGTTCTCGGTATAGAACTGATAGGTGTTTCGCCCCTGCTTTTTGGCATGATAGGCCGCAGTATCGACATTTTGCATCAATTCGGCAATATCCGTGCCGTTATCCGGATAGACGGACACACCGATGCTGCCTGTCGTGTAAATTTGCTTGTTTTCAATTTCAATGGGTTGGGCAAGCTGGTCCAGCACGCGGGCTGCGACCCGTGAGACAAGGTTCAGGTTTGTCACGTTGTTGAGGATGACGGTAAATTCATCCCCGCTAAGCCGTGAAACTGTGTCCTTGGCATGAGTGCACGACATGAGGCGTTCGGCTACGCGTTGCAGGACCTGATCGCCCGTGGGGTGCCCCATGGTGTCATTAATGTTTTTAAAATTGTCCAGATCAATAAAAAGAATGGCGACTTTTTCAGTTTTCGGGTCACAGCGTGTAATCGCTTCTGCCAGTTTATCCTGATAAAGAGCCCGGTTGGGCAAACCTGTCAGCGGGTCACGCTGGGCGAGATAACGAAGTTGTTTTTCATTTTCCTTGCGTTCGGTAATATTGCGCACAAAGCCTTCAAAATAAAGAAGGTTGCCCTTATCGTCCCGTACGGCCCGGGCATTTTCCGAAATCCAGATAATGCTGCCATCCTTGCGTCGGATCTGGCTTTCAAAATTAATCACCTGATCGTCATCTTTGAGCAATTGGGCAAAACGGGTACGCCGCGCCGGGTCTACATAAAGCTGGGTTTCAATATTTGTCAGGTCTTCGATAAGTTCTTCGGGATGTTCGTAGCCATATAACTGGGCAAGGGCCGGATTGGCAAGAATGTAGCGCCCTTGCGGCGTGGTCTGGAAAATGCCTTCGGTGGCATGTTCAACGATACCGCTGTGGCGTTCCCTGAAAGCGCGTACTTTATCCAGATTGCGATGACGGACCACAGCATAGCTGATAACGCGCAGAAGATGCTTGGCGCTGATCTCATCCAATGCAATGAGGTCTTCAAAACCGGCTTCAAAAATACGCTCGACATAATCAGGTGTTTCGTCCTTGGCAATTGCAATGACCGGGTAGTCATGCAAGTCGGCGACAAGACGGGTGATATCGCTAAATTGGTCAGGTCGGTCGGCCGAAATATCAATGATGACTGCATCGGTATGCTGAGCCTTGATGAAGGCTGGAAGCCGTGCAACCGTATCGGCAAATAAAAAGCGAATGTTTTTGTACTGTATCAGTTCCGGCAATAAATATTTTCGCACTTCCTCCCGTAAAAAACAGGTCACATTAATTTTCTTGTGCTTGGATAGGGTGAAAACATTCTGAGTATGTATTCTTTGATTGAAAAAGTCCGCGGCGGCGTCATTCATTTATCTATTCCTGATGAGCGCTTGTTTTTGACGATATATTGTTTTTTGTCCAAGCTTAATCAAGAACTGTGCCAAAACTTTAGGTTTCGGAATCACCTTCTTTGAATTGGTCTGGTTATTTATTATGCATACTGTCTGTGCGTTTGCTTAAAAAATGTACAATGTTATTTTCTGCGCAGGAACACAAAATCCCCACCAACATCGTGCCCGGCAAAACGGATATCGGAATATTGTGGCGTCTGGCGGGCATTGAGTAGCACCTGTTGGCGAACTTTGATAAAAAGCTGGGTGCCGTCAATGATGGCTTGATTTTCATTCAGGCTTTTCAAAAAGGCATAGGCAAAAACCGAATGTTTACCACCGCCCTGATCTGAAACAGGCTCCAGGGCACCGGAGGCCAGAACGGTGCGTGATTTACGCCCCATCAATGTTTCCAGATAATTGTTTGGCTGCTCAGTCAGTTTCAGTCCGCGCGTTGTGTTGATTTGCATGTCGGGGCTACGTGTCAAGGTACCAGCATAACAGCTATCGGCAACGATCAGCACATGTCGTGCTTTCAGAGCTTTGAGCGTATCGGTGACATCTGCGTTGGAAACCCAGCGTGCACGGGTATCGCGGTTTGCATCAACCGGCAGCCAGTAGCCGCGTTCGCTTTCCCTGTCCTGCCAGCCATGACCGGCATAATAAATGAGAAGGTTATCTTCTGCTTTGAGGATTTTACGGTATTCATCAAGGGCAAAAATAATCTGGTCACGGGTTGCGTTTGTCAATTGGGTAACGGAAAAACCGTATTGGGTTTTGAGAATGCGGGCGATTTCACGGGCATCTGTGATTGCGGTTTTAAGTTTATCAAGGTGTGTGTAAGCGTTGTTGCCGATGACAAGTGCGTAATATCGCCCATAACTGATGCCTTTGTGTTTGATCATGTTGGCATCAGGTTTGATCAGCGGTGTTGTGGCGGGCTGTTTGGCTGCAACGGGGGCAGGCGTTTCAGGGATGGGTGCTTTTTTGGGGGAAGACGGTGTTTTTTCACAGCCCTTGCCGCCATATTCACACCATAGGTCCATGAAGGTGGTTTGGGCCTGTGCGGCTTGTTGGAACAGGAGCAAAAGAAAAAGAAGAACACTTACGAGATAGCTTAAAATGTGTTTCATTCGTTTAACAACTCCGCCCGGCGTTTCTGGAATTCGTCACTGGGTAGACCATAGACAAGGATCAACTGGTTTTCGCCTGCGTTTACCAGGGCGGTTCCGTAAGCCTGACCTTCGCGAAATCCAGCCACTCTAAAACGTGCAGGGCCTTTGATCCGTCCGTTAAAACAGTCCAGTTGAGCATCTCCCCTTACGGACAAAGTGCCCAGATTGTAATGTCCCTGACAGACCTTGCGGTCACTTTGAGTATAGAAATTCAATGGCTGATTCTGGCCGGTGCGCCCTGTTGTTTCGACATAACCGAGAATTTCCTTACGTCCGCTTTCATCTTTGACAAGGGCAATGGCTGGAATGTTTTTGCGAAAGGGAAGTTCATCGGGAGACATCAGAATCATGTTGTCAATGGCTGCCACGCGACAGCCGCAGGAGGTGCCGATATGTTTGCCAAGTTCTTTGACACGGCTGAGGCAGGTTGCAAGCGTTCTTTCCACGGCAATATAGGTTCGACTGTGTTTCCAGCGGCTGTTATAGGTAGCACATCGCTTTGGGTATCCGATTGTAATGACCTTGTGATTGGGTTTGCTTAACCAGTTGCGGCCAAAACTGTTGTCGCGAAAAAACGGATATTGGGCGGGGTCGATTGTTTGAGCCTGCGTGTGGGCCACCCCTGCTGCCTGTGAGGCAATGCTACGGGTTTGATCGCTGGAATAAGCAATCAGGGGCGGGGCTGGGTAAAGCCTGTATTGGGCAGTCTGACAACCGGCAAGCAACAGGTAAAGACAGCCAAAACCAAAGAAACGCATCGTTGATCCCTGTTTTGATTTCTTTTAAAGAATACAGAACAAGGTGCAACTTTCAATAGTTTATATACCTTTAAGCGCTTGTTTTGATACTTTCTTCATGACGGTAGGTAAGGCATGATCTTTCAGGTTTTCCGGTAAAACCCAGACCCCGTTGACAGGTGGGTTCGCACTGAGTTTTCCTTTAAGGACGGTTAGTTCAAGGTGAAAATGCGTAAATGTATGGCGCACAATCCCTTCCTGTTCTTTCCAAAGGGCAGGGGCGGGGGCTTGGCGTTGGGCGTTTTGGCGGTTAAGCGGTTGTTCCGTCCAGTCGCTGGAGGGAAATTCCATCAGGCCGCCAAGCAAGCCTTTTTCCGGCCTTTTCCTCAGTAAAATGGCTCCGTCCTTGCGGGTCAGCCAAAAGATAAAACCACGCCGTGTCGGTTTTGGTTTTTGGGCTTCCTTGCGCGGGTAATCGGTTGGTTCGCCTTCCAGTCGGGCGCGGCAGTTCTTCATCCATGGGCACAGGCCGCAGGCAGCTTTTTTCGGGGTGCAAATGGTGGCGCCAAGGTCCATCATGGCCTGTGCAAAATCACCGGCACGTGTTTGCGGTGTCAGGGTCTGGGCAAGCGCGGTCAGTTCTTTTTTGGCTTTGGGCAGGGTTTCTTCCACCATGAAGAGGCGTGAAACCACCCGTTCCACATTGCCGTCCACCGGGGTGGCTTTTGCCCCGAAGGCGATAGAGGCAATAGCCGCAGCGGTATAGGGGCCGATGCCGGGCAGTTCCAGCAGGCGTTTTTCTGTTTCGGGGAAACGGCCATTGAAGTCGCGTGTGATGGTTTGCGCACATTTATGCAGGTTGCGCGCCCGCGCATAATAGCCGAGCCCTTGCCAGGCATGCAGAACCTCATCCAGTTCCGCCCCGGCGAGGTCTTGCACCGTGGGCCATTTTTCCAGAAAGGCGCGATAGTAGGATTTCACGGTGGCAACAGTGGTCTGTTGCAGCATGATCTCACTCATCCAGACTTTGTACGGGTTGCCCTTTTGCCCCGGTTCCATACGCCATGGCAAGTCACGGCGTTCGCGGTCGTACCAGTCCAATAATTGTTGTGCGCGCTCTGTCATAAATATCTCGTTGTCTGCGATATTGTGATAGGAGTATGCTCACTCAGCCCAAATGACAAGGAACTTTGATGAACAGCCTGCAAGATTTTCTCAGACGTGAAGAAAGGCGGCGCAACCGCAGCCTGTCCAAGCGTTTCTGTGCCTGGCTGGAAGGGGCTTCAGCGCGTATTCATGTTCAGAAAATAGAGCGTGTTCTTGCCAAACCGGGCAGGGAGGATCAGGCGTGCCGTCTGTTGAAAATAGCGGAAGAAGCCTACAAGGCTGATGATGCGTTTAAACGTCAGGACAACAAGCGCAAAAAATCCCTCAAGCAGTTTCACAAGGCATTTGAAGACTGGCTGAAAGATGAAAAAGGGCAGGCTTATGATGAAGAAATAGCCAATGCCAAATCCGAAGAATTGCGCGAACTTGCTCGACTGGATGCGGAAAAAGCCTTTGCGCGGGCCAATCCGCACCTGCTTCCCGATGATTATAAGGATGCCTCCAAAACCCGTATTCGCCCGATCCGTATGGGCCGTGCCAGTAGTGTTGATAGTTTGAGCCTTGCGGTTATTGAGCCGGGTTTAAATCAGTTGGGTCTTGTGGGGGCGGATATCTTGCGTCATTGGGCAAGCATCGTTGGGGAAGTCTTGGCCCAGAATACCCGGCCTGAACGGGTGCGTTTTGCACCGACACAGCGCAGCAACGGCACCCTTTATGTGCAGGCGAGAGCCGGGTTTAACACGATTATTCAACATAACAGTCCGCAGATTATTTTTCGGGTGAACAGCCATTTCGGTTTTAAGGCTATTGAGGAAATTCGCATTTCAAAACACCCCTTTGATGAACGTGAAACAACCGGCAACCGGGTCAGCAGTCGAATACTGGCGGCAAGGGTTGAACCTGCGAACCATCTTTGTGATCATCTGGCATCTGTTGTTGCCGGTATCGAAGATGAAAAAATCCGCAAAGCCTTTGAAGAACTGGGCAAGGTTGTACAAGCTCGAAATGGGTAAATTATTCTGAATTGCATCCTTTTTTTGCCATAATCTGGCTCTAGCTTCTCCATAAATGATAATATGTCCCCTATTTTTGAGGAGTTTCCTTCGTGAAAACCTTTGTCCGCTTTATCGCCGTTACGATCATTGCCCTTGGCTTTTCTTCGCTGGCACAGGCTGAAGTCCAGTATGAAGACCGTATTGAAGGCAAAGCCGATGCGCCTGTTACAATCATCGAATATGCGTCTTTTACCTGTACGCATTGTGCTCATTTCAACAATGAAATCATGCCGCAGATCAAAAAGGATTATATCGATACAGGAAAAGTAAAAGTTATTTTCCGCGATTTTCCGTTTGAGCGGATCGGGGCAACGGCTGCCTTACTGTCACGTTGTGTGGATGAAAGCCGTTATTTCGGGTTCAAGGACCTGTTGATGAAGCAGCAGGAACAATGGGCCTTTTCCAAAGACCCGATGGGGGGATTGTTCAAACTGGCGAAACTGGCCGGAATGTCGCAGGAAAAAATCGATTCGTGCCTTGCCAATGAAAAAATGCTCGATAAGATCATCGGTGTTTTGAAAGAGGCACAGGATAAATACGGCTTCAATTCCACACCAAGTTTCCTGATTAACGGTGAGAAAGTTGTCGGCAGCGGCGAATATGAGCGTTTTAAATCCATCATCGACAGCAAACTCGATTAATCCTGTTTGAAGTTTAAAATTGCCTAAAGAAAAACGACCTCGTAAACTCCGGGTCGTTTTTCTTTTTGGGGCATGTCTACACCTTGATCCAATTCAAGAAACTCCGCTTGACGGGGTTTAAGTCTTTTGTTGATCATTCCGAACTTCTGATCAACACCGGGTTGACCGGTGTGGTCGGGCCGAACGGGTGTGGCAAATCCAATTTGGTGGAAGCCCTGCGCTGGGTGATGGGGGAAACCTCGGCCAAGCAGATGCGCGGCGGCGAAATGGACGATGTTATCTTTGCCGGTAGTGCCAACCGCCCGGCGCGCAATGTGGCCGAAGTCGGCCTGCTGCTGGATAACGCAGACCGTACCGCACCGGCCCTGTTCAACGATGATGTGGAATTGCAGGTCACACGCCGCATTGAACGCCAGAAAGGGTCCAACTACAAGGTCAACGGGCAGGATGTGCGTGCCCGTGATGTGCAGTTGTTGTTTGCTGATGCGGCCACGGGTGCACGTTCCACCGCCATGGTGTCGCAAGGGAAAATCGGCACCATCATCAGTGCCAAACCGCAGCAACGCCGCACCATTTTGGAAGAAGCCGCCGGGATCACCGGCCTGCATTCACGCCGTCATGAGGCCGAACTGCGCCTGCGTGGGGCAGAAAGCAACCTTGGGCGTCTGGATGATGTCTTGATCACGCTGGAAACGCAGGAAAAGAACCTGCAAAAACAGGCGCGCCAAGCCAGCCGTTATCGCACCATTTCAGACCGGATACGCAAGGCCGAAGCCCTGTTGTTCCACATGCGCTGGGGCAATGCACTGGATGAGCTGGATAAAGCGCGCAAAGCTTTTAAAGAAGCCGATGGCCGGGTGGTTGAATTAACACAGCGCGCCGCAGAAGCTTCGAAAGTACAGGCCGAAGCCTCAATCCAGCTTCCGGCTTTGCGTGAAGCCGAGGCAGCGGCGGCGGCGGAACTGCATCGCCTGTCCATTGCACGTGAGCAACTGGATCAGGATGAAAAACGCATAGGGGAGCAGAAAACAGAACTGCAACGTCGCTTGCAACAGGCCGAACAGGACCTTGAACGCGAAGGTGATTTTTCCAAGGATGCAGAAGCCGCCCATCGACGCCTTGAAAATGAACGTGAAAATATTGTTTTGCAAGGTGAAGATGATGGTCTGTTGCGCGAAGAAGCCTTGGAACGCCTTGAAATCATCAAGGAAGAAGTGGCGCTTCGGGAAGAAAAAATCAATGAGCTGACCGAACAGGTGGCCCAAAGCGATGCCAAACGCAACAGCTTGCAAAGCCGTATTGCTGACCTTGAAAGCCAGCAGACTAAACTGAAAACAAGGCTGGCCCAGTTGCAGGACCAGCAGCGTGAACTGGAAGCCACACGCATCAGTGATGATGCTTTGGAAGAAGCCCAGGTCCGTTTGGAAGAAACTGCTGAGCAAGTCGCAGAGCTGCAAGAGGCATTGGAACAGGCCGAGGCTGCCCGTCAGGAAGCACGAGCGGCCGTGCAGGCGGCGCTGGAACATTTGCGCGAATGTGAAGCGGTTATTGCCAAGCTGGAAGCCGAAGAAGATGCCTTGGCGGAACTGCTGGACCCACAGGAAGATAGTAGCGGTGCGCCTTTGCTGGATGAAGTCACTGTACAAGCCGGATATGAAGCTGCTTTAGGGGCCGCCCTTGGGGATGACTTGTCGGCTTCGCGCGATAAAGAGGCAAGTCTTCACTGGGAAAGTCTGCCAGAACTTAATCAGGCACTGGCTTTACCGGGCGGGGTGACAGCTTTGTGTGATATTGCACAGGGACCGGCAGAACTGAACCGTCGTCTGGCGCAGGTCGGGGTGCTGGAAACGCCAGAAGAGGCGGAAAGATTGCAAAGCCGTTTACAGCAGGGTCAACGTTTGGTGTCGCGTGAGGGCGGCCTGTGGCGCTGGGATGGTTTTGTGGTTAAACCCGGTGCGCCCAGTTCGGCTGCTATTCGTTTGAAACAGAAAAACCGCCTCAGTGAAATTCGCAGTTTGTGGGAAGAAGCCCGCGCCAAGGCGGATGTGGCACAGGCCCGGCTGGAAGAGGCAAAGCGGGCCGAAAGGGCCAGTGATGAAACGGAAAAACGCCTGCGTGAAGATTTGCGCACGGCCACACAGCAGGGTGAAGAGGCGCGCAAGCATTTAACCGCTCTGCAAAACCAGATGGACAGTTTGAACAGCCGCCTTGAAAGCTTGCAAGACAGCTTGATGCGCAGTGGCGAAGAAGGTGAAGAACTCGAAGAGGTTTTGCTGGAAGCACGCGGTCATTTGGCAGACCTGCCCGCAGGTGATGAAGGGCGCGAACAATTGGCGAGCTTGCGTGCAGAATTGGCCGATCAACGCAATCTGTTGCTGGACCATCAAAGCGCTTATGAACGTATTTCGCAGGAAGCACAAAACCGGGTGCGCCGCCTTGCTGAAATTGATCAGGAAATTGAAAACTGGAAAAACCGTTCCGAACGCGCTGTGCGCCATATTGAAGATTTAAGAGAGCGCAAGGAAGGGCTGGTGGAAGAACTGGAACTTCTGGCTGAACGGCCTCAGGAAATTGAAGAAAAGCGCCTCGCCCTGATGGAAGCGGTGGAACGGGCCGAGGAAAAACGCAAACTTTGCGGTGATAAACTGGCCGAAGCCGAAGGCTACGTGCGCGATGTGGATGCCCATGCCCGCCAAGCCGAAGCCGAGCTGGGCAAATGCCGTGAAGAACGGGTGCGTTTTGAATCCCATGTGGAACAGGGGCGCCAGCTTTGTCAGGCCTTGGCCGAACGCATTCGTGACCGACTGGATTGCAAGCCCGAAGAACTGGAAGCTATTGCCGAAATGGATGAAGGTTCCGAACTACCGGACCTTGAAACAGCGGAAAAACGGGTGGACCGCCTGCACCGCGAACGCGACACCATGGGGCCAGTCAACCTGCGCGCAGAAACCGAATTAAAGGAACTGAGCGAGCAGGTTCAGACCATGAATTCGGAACGTGACGACCTGCTGAAAGCCATTGAAAAATTGCGCCAGGGCATTGCCGAACTAAACCGGGAAGGCCGTGACCGTTTGTTGAAATCTTTCAATGAAGTGAATGAGCATTTCAAGGACCTGTTTACCCGCCTGTTCGGCGGTGGCGAAGCGCGCTTGGAACTGATTGAGGATGATGACCCGCTTCAGGCTGGTCTTGAAATTATGGCCTCTCCGCCGGGCAAGCGCATGCAGATTCTGTCTTTGTTGTCAGGCGGCGAACAGGCGCTGACGGCGCTTGCCCTGCTGTTTGGGGTGTTCCTGACCAACCCGGCCCCCATCTGTGTGCTTGATGAGGTCGATGCCCCGCTTGACGATGCCAATGTTGATCGTTTCTGTACCATGCTGGAAGAAATGGCGCGCAGCGGCCAGACACGCTTTCTGGTCATCACCCACCACCGCATGACCATGGCGCGCATGCACCGCCTGTTCGGCGTAACCATGACGGAACGCGGCGTTTCACAGCTCGTTTCCGTTGATCTGCAAAAAGCCGAAGAACTGGTGGATAGTTAAATATAGACTCTGGCCTTCGCCAGAGTGACGAAAAAAGTGTCATACTGGCGCAGGCCAGTATCCATTTCTACAGAGTAAAATCCCGGTCATGTTGCAAAGACGGGATTTTTCCACGGGTTGCTGCAACCTGATCGGTATCAATTTCAGCCATGAATATGCCCGGTGTATCGCCACCTTCAACCAACACCTCACCCCATGGGCTGATGATGAGGGAATGGCCGTAGGTTTCGCGCCCGCCTTTATGTTCACCGCATTGACCCGGCGCAATAACAAAACAGCCGGTTTCAATAGCGCGTGCACGTAGCAGGATTTTCCAGTGGGCCTGCCCGGTTTGTCGGGTAAAGGCCGCCGGAACGGTGAGGATGCTGGCCCCGGCTTGGGCATAGCTGCGATAAAGATGGGGGAAGCGCACATCATAACAGATGGTCATGCCCAGCTTGCCCCAGGGGGTCTCTGCCAGCATGGCCTTGTCACCGCCATCAAAGGTGTTTGATTCGCGGTAGCTTTCACCACCTGCAAGGTCCACATCAAACAGATGGATTTTATCATATTGCCCGACGATATCCCCTTGCTCATTGAGCAGGAAAGAACGGTTGGCAACCTTGCCGTTTTCCAGTTTGATAGCCAGTGAGCCGATTAAAATCCAGACTTGCGTTTCCTCGGCTAAAGCCTGAAAAGCGGCTAAGGCCGGGTGTTCATCTTGCGGGAAGGATTTTGCAATCACATTTTCCCCGCCGAATTCCATCATGGCAACGTTTTCCGGCATGCAGACCAGTTTTGCCCCTTGCGCAACCGCATCATGGATCATCACACTGGCGGTGGCGATATTGTCTTCCAGATCGTTGGAGGCATTGACCTGAATGCAGGCGGCTTTAAAGGTACTCATCAATGAAATTCCTGTGGGTTGTGTTTTTTAGTCGCTCAGTTTGTCGTCCAGTTTACCTGCACGCTCTAACGCATACAACTCATCACAGCCGCCGATATGTTCATTATTGATAAAAATCTGCGGGACGGTATAGCCGCCATTGGCGCGTTTCATCATTTCCTGACGGGCATTGGGTGATGAATTGACATCAATTTCTTTAAAACCGGCGCCTTTTTGTTGCAACAAGGCTTTGGCACGATGACAAAAACCGCACAGACGGGAAGTGTAAATTTCGATAGCAGGCATTGGGGGACTCTTACATTTTATGTTCGCATGTTGAAAAGACATATAGCATACCGGAAAAAAATCGCCAGTGCTGTTGCTGGGCCTCGCAGAAATGTGATGAAAGAGGAGCACCTATAAAACACGGGCCAAGGTCACAACATAGACATCCTTGGCACCGGCTTTGTGTAACGCACGGGTGCAGTTGAGAACGGTGGCCCCGGTGGTGAGAACGTCATCAATCAGCAGAATATTTTTGCCTGTTAGTTCTTTTTCAACCCGAAAAGCCCCTTGCAGGTTTTTTTGCCGGGCCATGCGGGATAGGTGACCCTGGCTCGGCGTGTGGCGCACCCGTTTGATGAGTTGCGGGGTGGTGGGGATGTGAGAGAGTTTTGAAAGTGCCAACGCCAGCAGGGCGGATTGATTGTAGCGCCGGGATAAAAGACGCCGCCAATGTAAGGGAACCGGGGCAATCAGGTCGCACTTTTCCAACAGGGGCTGGGCGCTTCTGTGTAGCCAGAGCGCCAGTGTGGGGGCAAGGTCGGTGCGGTCCCCCTGTTTGAAGGCGAGGATCAGTTTTTTTGAAAAATCATCGTAAGGAAACACGCTACGTGCCGCAGCAAAAGGCGGGTGTGCTCTGGCGCAATCCAGGCACAGGGCTTCGGTTGGCACATCAATTTCAAAAGGCAGGCCGCAGCAATGACACATGGGTGCGGCAATAAAGACAGCCTTTTCCCAGCAGGTCTGGCATAGGGTGCGCGCCTGTGTAACGGTTTGGCCGCACCCGGCACATCTTGGCGGTAATAAAAGGTCCAAAACTTTTCTAAAAGGTACCATTTGGGTTTGACCTTGGCGGTTTTGCTGCTTATGTGTTGCACTTCTTTTATGAATGGATGAGGCAGGTTTTATGTCCGATATCGAAATCATGACGGTTTTTGATCGCAAGCTGGTGCGCGCACATCGCGACCGGGCCGCGCGGGCATGGCAGGATTTTGACTTCCTCCATCAGGAAGTGGCTGAACGCCTGTGCGACCGTTTGGATGATGTGGTGCGTGACTTTCCCTTGGCTCTGGATTTAGGCTGCCATGGCGGGGAAATTGCGGGCGTGCTGCAAAACCATGGAAAGATCGGCAAACTGGTGCAGTGTGACCTGTCCGAAGGGATGGTGCGCCGCGCAGATCAAAAACAGGCGATCAGTCTGGTGGCTGATGAAGAATTTTTACCCTTTGCGCCCAATACGTTTGATTTGATTGTCTCCAATCTTAGCCTGCACTGGGTGAATGACCTGCCCGGTTCCTTGTTACAAATCAACCGCTGCTTGAAACCGGACGGTCTGTTCATCGGCACCATGTTCGGCATTGAATCCTTGCGCGAATTGCGCCAGTGCCTGAGCGAGGCGGAAATGGAAATTGACGGTGGCCTCAGCCCACGTGTTTCCCCCTTTGCCGATGTGCGCGATGCCGGCATGTTGTTGCAACGCGCAGGCTTTACCCTGCCGGTGGTGGATGCAGACGCCATTGATGTGCGCTATGAAAATCCCATCAAGCTGCTCAAAGACCTCAAAGGCATGGCGGAAAACAACAAGGTTCTGGAACGGCGTAAAACCTTTACCAAACGCTCTTTGATCTTCAGCGCCTTGCAAAAATATATTGAAGAATTTCAGGGCGATGATGGCCGGGTGCCTGCCACTTTCCAGATTATGTATATGACAGCGTGGAAAGATGACCCGTCCCAGCAAAAACCGCTGCAACCCGGTAGTGCGGACCATAAACTGGCTGATGCCTTTGGCGTGCCCGAACATGTGCTTTCAGGAAAAGACAAATGAAATTTGAAACCGACCTGATCAAGGGAAAACTGATCAAACGCTACAAGCGTTTTCTGGCTGATGTGGAACTGGAAAATGGTGAGGTGGTCACCGCCCATTGTGCCAATTCAGGCTCCATGCTGTCGGTCAAGGATGAAGGCGCAACCGTTTGGCTGTCGCCCAGCAACAATCCCAAACGCAAGCTTAAATATACGTGGGAATTGATTGAGGTGGACGGCTATAACGTAGGCATCAATACCTCACACCCGAACAAGCTGGTGGAAGAAGCCATTCTGGCAGGTCAGATTAAGGAACTGACAGGTTATGCCAACCTGCGCCGCGAAGTGAAATACGGCAAGAACTCCCGCATTGATGTCTTGCTGGAAGATGAGGCCAAAGCAGCCTGTTATGTGGAAGTTAAAAACGTCACTTTAAAACGTGGGGACAATGCGGATTTTCCCGATGCGGTGACGGCGCGCGGGGCCAAACATTTACGTGAACTGGGCGACATGGTGGAAGAAGGCCATCGTGCGGTGATGTTTTATCTGGTGCAACGCGCAGATTGTAAAATCATGGATATCGCACGTGATATTGACCCGACGTATGAGGCAGAATTAAAAGAAGCGATCAAGCGCGGTGTAGAGGTGATCTGCTATCAATGTGATGTCGGCTACGAAGAGATCACGGTGACAACGCCGGTGCCGGTTGCATTTTTATAAGAATTCGTCTAACAATCTTTTCAATATCTTGCTCTCAAAAGAGGGTTTACTGCCTCACATTAAAGGATCATACATTTGGCACGCGGACCGATTAAAATTCATAAGCCCGAAGATTTCGAAGGCATGCGCAAAGCCGGGAAACTGGCCGCCCAGACACTGGACTTCATTACCCCTTATGTGAAACCGGGGGTAACCACGGAAGAACTGGATAAATTGTGTCATGACTTCATTACAGACCACGATGCCATTTGTGCCCCGTTAAATTATCGTGGCTTTCCCAAATCGATCTGCACTTCCGTCAACCATGTGGTTTGCCACGGCATTCCGGGGGACCGTAAGCTGGTGGAAGGTGATATTCTTAATATTGATGTCACCCCCATTCTGGATGGCTGGTATGGCGATTCATCACGCATGTATCCTGTTGGCAAAACCAAGGTCAAAGCCAACAAATTGATTGATGTGACCTACGAAGCCATGATGCTGGGGATCAAGGAAGTCAAGCCGGGTGTGCCGCTCAACCGCATCGGCCATGCCATTCAAACCTATGCCGAAGGGTTGCGCTACAGTGTGGTGCGCGATTTCTGCGGCCATGGGCTGGGCCGGGTGTTTCATGATGCCCCCAATGTGCTGCATTATGCGGACGGCCATAAAGATGATGGGCCGATCTTGCAGGAAGGCATGTTCTTCACCATTGAACCGATGATCAATGCGGGTAAATACGATTGTAAAATCCTGTCTGATGGATGGACGGCAGTAACACGCGATCGCTCCCTTTCCGCCCAGTTCGAACATTCCATCGGGGTGACCAAAGACGGATATGAAATTTTCACCCTGTCTGAAAAAGGCTGGGACAAGCCGCCTTATCTGTAAGACGAAAAACAGGTTTGAATAAATTCAGGATTTTGTCACATTGGCCTTCGCCAGTGTGACAATATTGCCTTATCCCTAATTCAGTCTACATCAAGCCGTTAATTTCATGATCTTCAAGAAAGAGAATCTGATCATTTAAAATTCGACGTCCATCCAAAATGTAGAGAATGTAAGCAGCATCTTCTTTGATCTGGTAATAGATATTGTATGCCTCGTCATAAACCAGTTTCCTGATATTGTTTTGGGGAGACACTTTCCGCCCCAGTTTAGGGAAACGAGATAACCGTTCCATCATGAAATCAATAATTTGATCGTGAAACCGGTCGGCATAATTAAAACTGTATTCGCCATGATACTGGTATATGGCTTCGAGATTGTTTTCGCCATTTCGCGTGATAATGACGCGCATATCTATTTTTCAAGATTGGCTTTAAAACGGTTTTTCATGTCTTGTGCATAGTCTTGGGTCAACTCGTGAACGTTTCCTTGCGCGACATCATTGAGGCCGCGCTGGATACCTGCTTGAATTCGTAATTCAAACAATTCTTGAGCTTCTTCAATTGACATGGCAACGGCGACAGGGCGATTTTTCTTGGTGACGATTACAGGTTCCCGCCGGGCGCTATCCAAAAAGCGGCCAAATTCCTTCGATGCCGAGGTTGCTGAAATGGTTTTCATGGTCACCGCTCATGTGATTAATCCCGATATCCTCATAATACGGATTTTACGGAAAATGTAAATGAAGAGCAAAATTTGATTAGGTATCTATATTGAGAGTGTTCTGCTTTTATAATTGATTATGACCTTAATTGTGAATGAGATCAAATTTGGGATGTTGAATAAATGAGTAAAAAAGAATGGCTTGAGCTTATTGTTTCAATTTTTGAAAGATTACGACCAAAATTCTATAATAAGTTGACTTGGTTTGTAGTTTCAATTGGAGCTGCTTTAGCTGCATCGCCAATATGGTGGCAAGCAATTATAAATAACATTCTAGCTTCGTTAATGAATACTACCATAGAAAGCGATGTATCTCCTTGGGTAGGGGTTGTAGTGATCGCTATGGGGTTAATATATCATGTGATTGTGGACAAACTTGTTTACCTAAAGGTAAGGCAAGAAAGTACGGAAAACCAAGATTATGATGCCGCTATTTACAAAGCGTTTAAAGCCCAAATGGATGAATGTTGGTCCAAGGATACTATTAAGTATTTGGCAGATTACCATGCTTACTATAGTACTGATTTTGAGAAAGTCCGAGAAAATATAGCCACTTTAAGCTCGCCAGAACATCACTTTATTTCTGAAGAATTACAAAAGTGTTCGAAAAAATTAGTTAATGATTTTCAATCACTTTTTAAGTTCATTTTGAATGAATTTGATATGTATCCTTATGATCAAATTGGTGAAAACTGTCGCGTTTTATTAAGGCCAGAATGGAAGTGTGATCTTAAAGGAAACCCTGATAATTATAAGAATTATCATAAATTAGCCGTGCAGCTAATAGGTTTGATTGAAGCATATGAAGCCTCATATGATGAATTGATTAAAAGTGCTCATAAAAATTTGAAGACACGAATTCTGAGCTAAGTTGTCAATAAAGAATGGCGGAGTCCTACGAAACTTAATTGAGTGTACGGTTTCTTTTGCCGAAAAAACACCCTGAAGTTTCCATAGCATCCTCATCATGGCGTGATGGAAAGGAAATCTCAACATGTCACAAAAAGCCCATCATGTCGGGCATCGCCAACGGTTGCGCCGGAAGTTTTTGCAATCGGGGGCACTGGCTTTGCATGATTATGAACTGTTGGAGCTTTTATTGTTTTCGGCCTTTCCCCGCAACGATGTCAAGCCGTTGGCAAAGCGCCTTTTGGAACGTTTTGGCAGTCTGGCCGATCTGGTAAGTGCGGATGCAGATACGTTGCTGCGCGAAGACGGTTTGGGTGAAGTGGCCGTTTGTGCCTTGAAAGCTGTTCAGTCGACATCGCAGCGGTTGTTGCAGGAACAGGTGATGCATAAACCTGTGTTGTCTTGCTGGCAGATGGTGCTGGATTATTGCCGGGCTTCCATGGCTTATTTGGGGGTAGAGCATTTTCGCCTGTTATATCTGAACAGCAAAAATGTCCTGATTGCCGATGAATTGCAGCAGCGCGGCACGATCGACCATACGCCAGTTTATCCACGCGAGGTGATCAAGCGGGCGCTGGAGCTGGAGGCTTCGGCCCTCATCATGGTACATAACCACCCCAGTGGCGATACGACACCTTCAACGGCTGATATCGAGATGACGCAACATATACGCCATATCGCGCGCTCATTGGCCATTGAACTGCATGACCATGTCATTGTCGGGCGCAAGGGGATATACAGTTTTAAAAGCCACGGGCTGTTGTAGGTCTTGCAATCAGGGCTTTTCTTCCCTAGGGTCTGGCGCAAATAGAGAAAGGAAATCTTATGCAAAATAACTTTGGCAAATTGGGCACGACGCAGGAAGAAGCACTCACAAAGGCCACCCCGGTTGTGGAGGGGATCCTGAAGGCACAGGATGCAGGCGATTATGAGGGCTTTTGTTCGTTTTTCGAAGGGGCGCTGAAGCAGAATATCACCAAGGAAGATTTCCTCAAGAACCAGCAGAATATCCAGAATTCCATGGGAACATTGGAGGAAAAGGTCTTTGTCACCAGCCTGTTGCGCGATGGCTTGATCGGGCTTGTCTATAAATGCAAATTTAGCAACAGCGAGGATGATTTTATGGTTACGATTACGATCAACGATAAATCGGATCCCATAAAAGCCACCGGCATCTGGATCAGCTAACACCATGAAAAAAGGGAGGCACAGCGGCCTCCCTTTTTTGTGTCTGTTATACCTTAGTCTACGTTATGTGCTGTCAGGAACATGGATTTTTCCAAGGCAGCAAAAAATTGTTGGTAAGGGGCGGGGTCTTCAACAGGTTGAATGTTATATTGGGCATTTGCGCGTACGAGCATTTGCGTTTCGCTTTTAGGGCGAACGGTAACAGTCATTTTCAGGGCGTATCCATCCAGTTTTGTACCGCTTACGCTTCCCAGAACCGCATCGGCTTTATCCAGAACGAAACCAAGGTCCTGCATGGTCGCCATAACCGTGCGCAAGGTTTGGGGTTTGTCACTTGTGTCAAAAGCCCTTGTTTGAATGCTGCGCAGTTCTACCTGACTTTTACTTGTTTGGAGAACCTGGTCACGGGAATTTGTTTGGCAGGCTGACAACGCACCGGCAACGAGTACAATTCCCAGAAACTGATATAACTTTTTCATAAATAAAACCTTTTAAATACTGTGCGCTTCAAGGAAAACGGATTTGGAAAGCTTGTCGAAAAACTCTTTGTAGAGTTCAATCTCCTTCAGCATTTCAGACTTGGAAACCTGACCAACATCATTCCAGACGACACGCTGAAACGTGACACGTACGGCATGTTCTGTCTTTTCGTCATTGACTGCTTTGGTGACCAGAGATACGCGAATTTTTTGTTCTTTATCAACGTACATTCTGACACCAAACAGGGCGGCCATGACAATAGCACCGGCAACTTGTCCGGCTTCTGTAGCATCTCTGTTTTTACTGCCAACCACGAGACCCAGAGGTGTTTCACTTTCATCTAGTGTAAAGCCTAAATCTTGAAGCACCGCTGCTGAAGCTGAAAGCAGAGCTTCTTCGTCCTTTGTTTCAAAGCGTCGGGTTTGCAGTTGACGATCAGCCAGAGACGTTGCTGAAAGTTGCAGGGCTTCTTTGGGAATGGTCTGTTGGCAACCCATCAGCATGAAGGCACCTGCAAAAGCAAAAGCTATACGTTTCATAAGCTATTCTCCCTAGAAACGTGAGGTGTGATAGGCGATGTCACGTACCATTTTGGCATCGTCAAACTTGACGATAACTGTCATGGTTTTCTGGCTTGTGGAAGCAGCCCCAGCCGAGGAGTTGGCGCCAAAAAGAATGGCAGGTAAAATACCTGTGCCTGCACCACTTTTGGAATAATTCTGTTGGGTTGAAATCTTGTCGTAAATCCAGACTTCATTACCTTTGGCATCTGTGCTGACGATGTTGGGAGAGCCCATTACGGTTGCGACTTCACCGCCGCTCATGCCCTTTTTCAACTGAGACTGAACGGTCCCGATTGTGAGGTTCTGACCACCGATGGAATCGTTGGCTTCATTAACACCTTGCTGGTGTTGTTGAACCGTCTGGCAACCGCTGAGAACCAGCATGCACAGACCTGCAAATAGAGATTTTTTGATCATTGCCCTTAAACTTATAAATGAGAAAATACAATCAGCAGTCACTATACAAGGGTCGGATCGAACATCAAGATGTTTTGATCGATTTTAAATTGTATAAGACCCGTGAATATCGGGATCTTTCGGGAATCAGAAAGCCTGTGGGTGGCATTTTTTGATTGATTTGCCGGCGTATGCCTGTGGTTCAAGTGGTATTTCCAGTTTTATCATAGTTTTTTCAATGTCTTACAAGGTGGTTTTCCGGCCTTGACAGAGAGGGGGGGGATATATATTTTGCGACCCACATCCGGCTAATGAGTCGAGAAGTGGGGGACTGCTTTATCCTGGGTACGGATTTCACCGCGAACGTTGGGGAGAGATCATGGGTGACAGCGATAAAAAATCCTCTGAACTGGACGAGTTCGAAACCCGTTTGAAGCAGGCGCAGGGACATTCCATTGCGCCGCGTGGTTTGAAGGCACCGACCAACGAACCACCAAAGGGATTGGGACTTGCGTTGCGTTGCGGGGCGGACCTTATTTCGGGTCTGGTCGTTGGCGTTGCTATTGGGTATGCGCTGGACACATATGTGTTCGATACAAAGCCATGGCTGATGGTCCTGTTTTTCTTCTTGGGGGCAGCTGCCGGAATGATGAACGTTTTTCGCACCGTTCAGGGGCTCGGAATGGCCGCAGGCTATAAAGAGAACTTTGACGGACGGGACGAAAAGAACGGTAATTTAAAGGATTAGCCCGGTTTCGGGCAAAGATGAGGGCACTGTGTCAACAAATCCGCTACACCAGTTTCAGATTAATACCATCGTTCCTGTAGAGGTCGCCGGTATTGACGCTTCTTTCACCAACTCTGCCGTTGCCATGGTTGCAACTGTTGCGGTTGTCAGCATTTTCCTGATTATGGGAATCGGCTCTCGCAAGCTTGTTCCAGGGCGTTGGCAGTCTATGGCGGAACTTTCCTATTCGTTTGTGGCCGATATGGTCCGCGACAATGTCGGCAATGAAGGCCGCAAGTTCTTCCCGGTGATTTTCTCTCTCTTCATGTTTGTTTTGTTCGGCAACCTTTTGGGCCTGCTGCCTTACAGCTTCACGTTCACCTCCCATATCGCTGTTACTTTCACGTTGGCGATCTGTGTGTTTATTGGTGTAACGCTGGTTGGTCTGGCGCGCCATGGGTTGCATTTCCTGAGCTTCTTCGTGCCAAGCGGCGTTCCCGCTGTTATGCTGCCGCTGCTGGTGCCGATTGAAATCATTTCCTACCTGTCACGTCCGGTTTCGCTTTCCATTCGTTTGTTTGCCAACATGACGGCTGGTCACACGATGATGAAGGTTTTCGCCCTTTTCATCCTGCCGCTGGGCTTCCTTGGCGGTTGGGCACCGTTTGCCGTTGACGTTGCACTGACAGGTTTTGAGTTTTTGGTGGCGTTCCTGCAAGCTTACGTTTTTGCCGTACTGACTTGCATTTACCTGAACGACTCCATTCACCTGCACTAAGGCATAAGCAACCTTTTGCAGGATTTCGCGAGAGGGCGGGTTTTGTTGACTTCAGGTGATGACGAAGCTCAAACCCCACTTTCTCACACTTTTTTACTTTTCTTATAGGACTTAGATCTATGGAACTCGCTGCTGCTAAAATGATCGGTGCCGGTCTGGCTGTAATCGGCCTGTCTGGTGTTGGTGCCGGTATCGGTAACATCTTCTCTTCTTTGATTGGCTCTGTTGCTCGCAACCCTGCCGCTCGTTCTCAAGTGTTCGGCTTGGCTATGCTTGGCTTCGCCCTGGTTGAGGCGGTTGCTCTGTACGCACTGCTCATCTCTTTCCTTATCCTCTTCACCTAAGAAGTCGGTAATCTAAGTTCCCAAAGGTCGCCTTCAGGCCCGCCTTTTGGTGACCTCAACGAACTTTTTTAAGGAAGGAGCGCAAGATGCCACAGTTAGATGTGACCACATTTGCCCCGCAAATCGTATGGCTGGTGATCACCTTCTTAGCGATGTATTTTATCATGGCTAAGGTGGCGCTGCCGCGCATTGCCGAGGTTCTCGAAGAACGTCAAGCACGTATCGACGATAATCTGGAAAAGGCTGCCGCTTTGAAAAAAGAAGCGGATGAAGCTGCTGCTGCTTATGAAAAGTCATTGGCGCAAGCTCGCTCCAAAGCTCAGGACGAAGTTAAAGTCGTGATCGATGAAGCGAATGCCGCTCAGGCGAAAGCTCAGGAAGAGCTGGCTGCCAAGCTGGACAAAAAGCTCGCAGAAGCAGAAAGCCGCATTGCGCAAGCAAAAGACAAGGCGCTCGCAAACATTCAGGAAGTCTCTGCCGATGTTGCCAAGGCAACTGTTGAGAAACTTTCCGGTGTTTCCGTTGACGATGCAGCAGTGAATGCCGCTGTTGCCAAAGCTATGGAGCAAAACTGATGATTAGTGTTGCACACGCAGCGGAACATGCTGCCGAACACGCTGACGGCGGTTTGCTACATGACCCGGCTTTCTGGGTTTCTTTGGCATTCATCGTCCTGTTCGTCTTTGCTGGCAAACCGGTTGCCCGTATGCTGGCAACAGCATTGGATGATCGCGCCGATACGATTAAAGCGCAGCTGGATGAAGCTGAAAAACTTCGTGAAGAAGCTCAGGAACTCCTGGCCTCTTACAAACGCAAGCAGCAGGAAGCGGAAGAAGAAGCCGCTAAAATCCTGCAACGTGCGAAAGAAGAAGCAGCCCGTCTGGAAGCTAAGTCGAAAAACGATCTGGAAAATGCACTGAAGCGTCGTGAAGCCGCTGCCGAAGCTCGTATTGAACAAGCTGAAGCAACCGCGATTGCAGAAGTGCAGGCACTGGCAACCAACGTTGCCCTGAACGCAGCTCAACAGCTGATGATTGAAGGGATTTCTGCACAGAAAGCCAATGCCATGATCGATGCTGCTATTGCTGAACTGCCGGGTCAACTGAGCAACTAAGCCATAGTCGATCGACAATCGCATCTTAAAAAGGGTCTTCCAAACGGAGGACCCTTTTTCTTTGGGTGGTTTTCAGTAGAAAGAACAGAGAGTGAAGGCGTTACTCTCCGCCAAGCTCTACAACTTCGTAGTCGTGGGTGATCTCTGCGGTCTTCCCAAGCATGATGGAGGCTGAGCAGTATTTTTCAGCAGACAGCTCGACTGCTTGTTTGACCTTATTGTCCTTCAAGTTCCGCCCTTTGACGATGAAATGGGCATGGATGTCTGTGTAGACTTTGGGGTCTTCGTTTGCGCGAGTGCCATCAATGACCACTTCGCAATCCTCGACCTTTTCACGCATGCGTTGGAGAATATGAACCACATCAAAGGCCGTGCATCCGCCCATCCCCATCAGGAGCATTTCCATCGGGCTGGGGGCTGTGCCGCCGGCATCGGGGCCTTTGGCTTCCATCACCACACTGTGTCCACTGGCGGAGGTGGCGACGAAAGTGCGGTCTTCAACCCATTTAACGCGTGTGCTCATTGCTTGCCCCTTGACTTGAATTGGATATGGCTCCTACATACCATATAAAAATGAAAAGGAAACCATATGATTGATTGGGATCGAATCGATAAGGAATCTGCCCCGGAAACAGCGGGCCATGAGCTTTATCATGTGCGCCTTTCTGAAATATGTTCCAATGGTTTTTTTTCCCTCTGTAGCGTGGCGGAATATCTACAGGAAAGCGCTTTTCGCAATTCATCTTTTTTGAATTTGGGGATGGAGGCCTTTCAGGGGACACCACTGGCCTGGGTACTGGCTCGTCTTGCCATATATGTACGCCATTACCCCCGCAATGGTGATGCCGTCAGTGTGGAAACATGGTTTGTGGGTTTGCAAGGGCGTTTTGGAAACCGCTTTTTTCGTCTGCGTGATGAAAACAATATGGTTATTGCCTGTGCCTTAAGCACTTTTGCCTTGTTTGATCTGGAAAAACGCCATATCGCCAAATGGCCGGAGTTTATTGAGGCGCGTATGCCGCCCGAAGGCCCATGCCCGATTGAATATCAACGCCGCAAGATTGAAAAGCCGTTATTGGGGATGCCGCAAGCACCCTTTCAGCCCCGTTTGGGAGACCTTGATTTATATAATCATGTCAATAATACCAAATTGATTGAATGGGCGTTAAGCGCCCTGTCACCGGATGTACGTCATCCATTTCAGCCTAAGGCTGTGGATGTCGTTTTTAGAAATGAATGCCGTTTGCAGGATCTAGTTCAGGCAGAAGTGGAACAGGTCTGTGAAAAGGCTGTTTCCGTTCTTCTGAAAACATCTGAGGGCAAGGAGTTGATTCGTGCCCATGTCACCCGTTAGAGCTTGCCAAAATATTCTTGAATGAAAGTTTTATTATGAAAACCGAACAGCCCAAAGAAATTCGTCTGGAAGATTATCAGGAACCGGCCTATCTGGTGGAAAATGTTGATCTGGTCTTTGACCTGGAACCGGAATGCACGCGGGTGGTTTGTGCTGCGAGCTATTACGCCAACCGGGAAGGGGCACCTTTGGTTCTGGACGGTGAAGATGTTAAATTGCTCAATCTGATACTGGACGGGCGCACGCTGGGCGATGATGAATTTGTGGTGAGCGATAATCGCCTGACGATTTCTTCTGTACCTGAACGCTTTGAACTGGTTGTGGAAACAGAGATTAACCCCAAGGGCAATACGCAACTGAGCGGGCTTTATCAGTCCAGCGGAAATTACTGTACGCAATGTGAGGCGCAGGGCTTTCGCCGCATCACCTATTTTCAGGACCGCCCTGATGTCATGGCCCCTTACCGGGTGACGATTATGGCGGATAAGAAAGCCTGTCCGGTTATGTTGTCCAACGGGAACCTGATTGAACAAAGTGAAGAGGAAGACGGGCGACATGTGGTGGTTTGGGAAGACCCGTTTGCCAAGCCCTCCTATCTGTTTGCCTTGGTCGCTGGTGATCTCGCCTGTGTGGAAGATCGCTTTACCACATGTAGCGGACGGGGCGTTGACTTGCGTATTTTTGTGGAACACGGCAACGAAGACCGATGCGACTGGGCGATGCAAAGTTTGAAGCAATCCATGAAATGGGATGAAAAGCGTTTCGGGCTGGAATATGATCTGGACCTTTATAACATTGTGGCCGTCAGTGACTTCAATATGGGGGCGATGGAAAACAAGTCCCTGAATGTGTTCAATACCAAATATGTACTGGCGAAAGCAGACACAGCAACGGATGTGGATTACGCCGGTATTGAGGCGGTCATTGCCCATGAATATTTCCATAACTGGACGGGCAACCGGGTGACGTGCCGTGACTGGTTTCAACTTTCCCTGAAAGAAGGGTTGACGGTTTTTCGTGATCAGGAATTTTCTTCCGATATGCGCTCACGTTCGTGCGAGCGGATTTCGAATGTGAAAATCCTGCGGGCGGCCCAGTTCCCGGAAGATGGCGGGCCGCTGGCTCATCCGGTGCGTCCGCAAAGCTATATTGCGATTGATAATTTCTATACAGCCACCGTTTACAATAAAGGGGCAGAAGTCATTCGTATGATGCACACCCTGCTGGGGGAAGAAAACTTCCAGAAAGGTATGAAGCTGTATTTTGAACGCCATGATGGTCAGGCGGTGACCTGTGATGATTTTGCCCAAGCCATGATGGATGCTTCCGGTATTGACCTGAGCCAGTTCAGGCTATGGTATTCACAGGCGGGCACACCGGAAATCACCGCCTCATGGATTTATGATGAAGCCGCACAGAAGTTTGAGCTGACACTGAAACAACATCTGGCTGCTACACCGGGGCAAGAGACAAAAGAGGTCATGCATATGCCGGTTTCCATCGGGTTGCTGGATGAAAAAGGGCAGGATATCCATGCGGAAGTTCTGTCTTTAACGCAAGCAGAACAGACCTTTACTTTTGAAAATATTGCGCAAAAACCGGTTGTCTCCCTGAATCGGAATTTTTCGGCACCGGTGAAGCTTAAGGCGGATTATAGCCGCGAGGAATTGGCCTTTTTGATGGCGCATGACAGTGATGATTTTGCCAGATGGGAAGCAGCCCAAACTTATGGAACAGCTTTATTGCTGGAAATGGTTAGTGATCTGCAACAGGGAAAAGACGTTCAAAAAGATGAACGTTTTATCACGGCTTTGAAGGCGACCTTGCAGGATGCCTCTCTGGATGACGAATTTATTGCTTTGTGTCTGCTCTTGCCAACAGAAAGCTATCTGGCTGAACAGATGGATGTCATTGATGTGCTGGCCATTCATCAGGCCCGCGAAGCGTTGCGCGACTTCATTGCCGAAAGCCTGAAAGAAGAACTGATTGAGGTTTTCCGTCATAAACGCAGCGACAGTTCTTATAGCCCCGATGCAAAAGCGGCAGGGCAACGCTCCCTGAAAAATGTCTGTCTGGGCTATCTGGCACAACTGGATGACCCGGCCTGTCTTGCCCTGATTACGGCGCAATATCACAATAGTGACAATATGACAGACCGCATGGCTGCCTTGAGCATTTTATCCAACAAGGATGTGGAGGCGCGCACGGAAGCTCTGGGAGACTTCTACAACCGTTACAAAACCGACCCGCTGGTGGTGGATAAATGGTTATCGGTTCAGGCCATGTCCTGTTTGCCCGATACGTTGGTTACGGTTCAGACCTTGATGGCCCATGAAGCTTTTTCTATAAGCAACCCCAACAAGGTTCGTTCCCTGATTGGTGCTTTCGTGAATGCCAATCCGTTGCACTATCATGCGGCTGACGGGTCCGGCTATCGTTTCCATGCCGATAGAATTCTGGACCTTGATAGCATCAACCCGCAGATTGCTGCTAGAATGGTGGCACCTTTGGGGCGTTGGCGCCGTTTTGATGAAGGCCGCCAAAACCTGATGAAAGAACAGTTGCAGCGTATTATTGCGACAGAAGGCCTGTCGAATGACACATATGAAATGGCTTCCAAGTCCTTGGGTGAATAGAACCTCCTCTAAAAAACAGGTCAACATTTTATAGATGTTCATCAGGCGTTACCTGCAATGAAAGATAATTGCCTTTCATTCACAAGTGATTCTACTAATTCAACTATGGATGGATACGTATGTTGACCAATATCATTGATTAGGTGTGTTTATGGTTGTATGATTATGGGGTTGAGAGCTTGTGAGGGAACATCGTTTTTGAGCTTTTACATCATGTAATGTTGGGAAAAAACATGCGTATCAGCGAAACTCAGGTTGCCTATGCCATTGTTGCAATAGCGATTTTATTGTCGAGCTTTTACACGGCTTTTGATTATTCAACAACGCGCCGTGAGGAAGTCTATCAGAAGACGATTACGCTAAATGCGCTGCTGTCTGAACGTCGAGAGCGCATCCAGACACTGGCTTTTGACTATAGTGTCTGGGATGAGGTCATTCAAAAAGCCTTGTTTGAGCGCGACCTGAGCTGGGTTGATGATAATATTGGCAATTATCTGATTGACACGTTTGGGCTTAGAAATACTTTTTTGTTTGATCGTAATGATAAACTGGTCTTCACATTTGGCGAAGACGCAGATGTTTTGCTTTCCTTATTGAAGAACACATCTGCTTTTGACAAAGCGCTTCGCCAGACACAAAAGCAGCCGCGCAATGCCCCAAAGGCTCAGGCGTTTTATTTGTCGTATGAGCAAAAATTGTATTTTGTCGGGCTTAGCGCTCTCACCAGTGAGCATGCCGAGGGGAAACGCCCGGATTTGGAAAAGTCCTATCTTGTGCTGGTTAAGGAAATGTCTCAGCAAGAGTTGGACAAGATTGCCTATGCCTATGATATTCAGGGTTTATCTTTTAAACCTGCTGAAAAAACGCGTGAAATTTTGATCAAATCGGGTTTGGATGAAAGCAAAATTAGATTTTATTTTATTCCACAGGAAAAATTCTGGGAAAAATTCGGTTGGGGTTTCTTGTCTCTGGGCGTGACGGTGGTGACCTTCTTTTATTTGATTCGTTTGATCAAGGCTAAAAAACGCATTGCCCTGTCACTGAATAATGAACTCAACAGCGCAAATCTGGAACTGTCTGAATTTAATGATCATCTGGAACTGAAAGTCGAAGAAAAAACGAGGGAATTACTTCGCGCTAAAGAGATCGCAGAGGAAGCCAGTGAGGCAAAATCGGAATTTCTGGCCAAGATGTCACACGAATTCAGAACACCGCTGAACGGTATTTTAGGCTTTGCGCAGATGCTGGAGATGAACAAAGATCAGACACTGACAGAAAATCAGGCTGTATGGATCAAACAGATTATAAAATCAGGTGGCAGATTGCTGGAGGTCGTGAATGACGTTCTGGATTTATCAAACCTTGAAAACGGCATCATCTCCTATAAACCGACCTGTTTTATGCCGCAGGACCTCTTTGAAGAATGTATTACTGCCCTCAAGGTTCAGGCCGATGACAAAAAGATTCTCTTGAAAACGCAAGTTACAACGGATCGTCAGGTCCATGTTGACCGGGAAAAATTAAAACAGGTTTTGATGCATTTGATCAGCAATGCAATCAAGTACGGCAAGAAAGGGGGATTTGTTCGTTTCGGTTGTCGTTCCTTTGGTGTTTTCGAAGTGGAAATTTTTGTCGAGGATAACGGCATTGGTATTGCGAAGCAGGAATTCGAAGCCATTTTCGATCCCTTCTACCGCACCAAAGAAGCCAGTGCGCTTGTTGACGGGGCTGGTGTTGGTTTGACCATTGTTAAACAATATGTGGGTTTAATGCGTGGTACTGTTGAAGTCTTGTCAACGCCTGAAGAAGGAACCTGTTTTGTTGTACGCTTGCCGACAACCATCAAGCAGGAACAATCCCCAACATCAGCGGTTTATGAAATTTAACACCAAGGGTCAGAGACCCGACCTTGTTCACATTCTTTTGAATTGGCAGTGAGGCTGAAGTTGGATACTCCTTTATGTAACAAGTGTAATTGCATAAAGGTTCAATGACAATGGATGGACAGACAGGCTACGCCAAATTTCAACATCCCGATTTTACAGCCAAAGGGGAAGACCGGGCGTCTGTTCAGCTCAATGCATTGAAAACAGTATGGTTCAATACAGGCAGTCTGTGCAATATCACCTGCAAAGGCTGCTATATGGACTCCAGCCCTAAAAATGACCGGCTTGTTTATATTTCAACCGCAGAAGTGCAACAATTTCTTGATGAGATTAAGCAAAATAACATTGGGGTGACGGAAATTGGCTTTACCGGTGGCGAACCTTTCATGAATCCCGATATGATGTCCATATTGGAAAACAGTCTGGCCGCCGGGCATGATGTCCTTGTTCTGACCAATGCCATGAAACCGATGAGTCATAAAAAGGCAGCTCTGCTGGCCTTGAAAGAACGCTATGGGCAAAAACTGGGCCTGCGGGTTTCTGTTGATCATTATGAACAGGAATTTCATGAAGAATTACGTGGTCCTGAAAGCTGGCAGCCGATGATTGAAGGTGTCAAGTGGCTGGTGGAAAATGGCTTTCGCCTTGCAATAGCGGGGCGAACCTTATGGGGTGAAGGTGAAGATACAGCGCGTAAAAATTATGCCCGGATGTTCGTGCATGAAAAAATTCCATTAAATGCATTTGATCCGCTGGAACTGGTTCTTTTTCCTGAAATGGATGAAACAGCCGATGTGCCTGAAATCACAACAGCCTGCTGGGGGATACTTGATGTGCAACCCGATGCCATGATGTGTGCCACCTCGCGCATGGTGGTGAAGCGCAAAGGTGAGGAAAGGCCTGTGGTTGTGCCCTGTACCTTATTGCCTTACGATATTCATTTTGATATGGGGGCAAACCTGTTGGAGGCTTCCAAAGAGGTGAAGCTGAATCATCCCCATTGTGCAAAATTCTGTGTTCTAGGGGGAGGTTCCTGCTCAAAATCTTGATCCGACGGGTTTCTGGCGTTAGAGTTCGTATGGGGGAGCCTGAAAGCTTGAAAGGGTTAACTGGATGAAGTCGAAACGTTCCTTTTTTTATAGCTGGCTCGGTTTTTGTCTGACTGTTTTTGGAATACCTTTTGTTCAGGCTCAAGAAAAACAGTCTATTGACGTATACAACATGGTAGAAGACCTGAATGAAGGGTTGGTCTATCTTTTGCGCTATAGCCACGGATCAAACATTGGGTCGAGAATTGACCGAAAGTTGATCGGCGCTCCTCTCCAACCCCGCCATGTTTTTCAAAAAGCACTGGATGTTGAACAGAAACTTACCTTTTTAATGCAAACCAATGGCGTGCGCAGTGAGGAAACAAAACGCTTGGCAATCCAGCCTTATTCGCCGGAGCAGGTGTTTGAACTGATTAACGCCCTGTACGTGAAGGTGGATAGCCTTCTGCATTCCTACGGTATGGCGGTTCATGTACAAGGGGAAAGGGATAAAAGAAAAGAACCGGAAGATGTTTATCATCTTTTGGAACGCATGGACCGTTTCCTGTTGAAAATGGGTGCACCTGCCAGCCAGCCGGGCCATGTTTTCCGCCGGGCACAGGCAATTGTGTTTTTGGCAGAAAAATTATGCAAGGGGGCTGTCTGTAAAAAGGTATCACGCCTTGTTCCGCCCAAGAATAAACACATTATTCCGTTGAACGTTTATGAAGAAACGTATCATTTAATTTCGGCTTTGGATCGCTACGTCTCTACATATCGTGTCGCCTTGGAGGGCGGGGTTCTTGCGTTACCAGTCTATAACGGCATGATTACACCGGGGCAAGTGCATGACCTGATGGGGGTCGTTCTGGCCGATATGATTGCGGTGATTCAAAAACGCACAACATTACATGGCCTTGACTTGCAAGATGTGAATCTGGAAATCATGCCGCGCAATGTCTGGGTTGAGGTGAATTACGCACGTCGTTTGCTGGAAGCCATGTCAAACCCGAGCTGAGTTTAGCCCTAGACCACTTTAGCCTTTTCGGAAAAGAGCGGCGATTTCCACATGATCGGACCAGGTGAACTGGTCAACGGGCAGAACTTCTTCCAGACGGTAGCCCCCTTCAATCAGGCTTTGTGCATCGCGTGCAAAGGTGGCCGGGTTGCAGGAAATGGCAATGATCAGGGGAATATCGCTTTTTGCCAGTTCAACAGACTGTTCACGTGCCCCGGCACGCGGGGGGTCGAACAGAACGGCATCATATTTTGCCAACTCTTTTCCCATCAGGGGCTGGCGGCTGAGGTCACGCACTTCTGTGGTGATACGCCCACCCAAATCCGCTCGCCCGGCCGAACGTTCCAGTGCCTTAAGGGCTGCACCATTGCTTTCTACCGCATGAACAATGGCTTTTTGTGCCAATGCAAAGGTGAAGCTGCCGCACCCGGCATAAAGGTCAAGAACCTTTTTTTCACCGGATAGTGCAGAAAGTGCAAATTCAACCAGCCTTTCTTCTCCCTGTTTGCTGGGTTGCAGGAAGGGGGCAGGGGGGAGTTCGACCTCTACATCGCTGAAACGTGTGGTGACAGGGCCGCGTTGCAAAATGGTTTCTGGTTCACCTTGCGCGTTTTCCTGCCAGGACAGGCGGGCAATATTGTGTTTTTCTGCAAAATTGCTGAGAGCTTCATGGATTTTCAGGTCCACCTTGCCGGGCAGAGCAAAAACGATATCTGCCGTTTCCAGCGGGTAGTTGATAATAATATCGCCGCGCCCTTCCTGCTTCATGATTTTGGGCAGCAGTTCTCGGATTGCGGGGATCAGCGCGTTCAGTTGATCCGTCAACAAAAGACAGTTTTCAATTTCTTCAATGCGATGGCTGGCCCGGGTATTGAAACCGAAGAAAATTTGTTTGCTTTTTTTCATGGCCGCAAAGGAAGCCCGGCGGCGCCCCCCGGCCTTGATCAGTGCCGGAGGGGAAAGCTCCGTGGAAATCTGATTGCGTTTGAGGATGTCTTTGACCTTTTGTTTCGTCCAGTGTTCATAAGCCTCAGGGCTAAGATGTTGCAGGTTACACCCGCCGCAGCGCCCGTAGGAAGGGCAGGGGGCGGCGATATGTTCCGGGCCTTGGGTGATGAGTTCAACAATCTCGCCGGTGAAACTGTCCTGACGTTTATCTGTAATGCGCAGTTTGACAACATCGCCGTCACAACTGAAAGGCACGTAATAGTCCAGGCCGTTTATATCTTTACCCAGCCCATCACCTTTGGCCCCGACACTGTAGATGGTGACTTCACGCAGCTCTTTGGGGAGCTGCACCTTTTTTGAACGATCCTGATGGCGTCCGCGGCGGCGGCGAACTGGCGGGCGGGTCACGGCTGTCCTCCCATTTTGACATCGTTCAGGAACGTCTGATAGATTTCACTCAGCGCGTCATTGATGGCATGAACCGCACCGTCAACTCCCGGGCTTTGCTGGTCCAGTACCCGATGGTAGCTTTTCAGGACCAGCAAACGATCGTCGGATGTTCTTTTTAAACCGAGTTCCAGTTCAACGGCAATTTTATTGCCATCTGAAAGAAGGCGCTCCAGCCGTTTGATTTTCCCTGTTAGCAAATAGTCTTCGGCCATGCGCAGTTGCGGGGTGACAACATGTGTGGCGATATTGGCTGCGCGCAGAAAATCGACCATGGCTTCCTGCAACAGGTCTACGGGTGGTTCGACCCAGAAGTGGTAATGGTATTCTGCAAGCTTGCCTTCCCCTTCACTATAGGCAATCGGACGCCCGGAAAGCAGGCCATCGGCACGGAAGCGTTCGACTTCAAGCACACCGTTCAGAGACAAGGGGCCTTGTTGAGGTGCTGAGACACTCAGGCGGTAGTAATGATCTTGCGGCAATTCCGGTTGCGCACAGGCTGCGAGCAGCAGACTTGCGCCAAGAGAAAGTATGGTGAGTGTGCGTTTCATCGTTTGATATCCCCTTGCCTCTTATTCCTTTTACTTCGCCTTGTCCTGCGGTGGTGTGCCCCCCAGCAGCAGCCCCGGGTTCTGGCGAATATGGCGGCTGAATTCATACATGTTTCGGCTGGTACCTTCAAGGTTTTGGGAAATGGTATCAATATGGCGCGACAGGGTTTCCATGACAAAGCGCATGTCGGAGACGGTTTTTTCCAGTTCCGGTTTGGAGCCTGTGATGAGGTCATCCATATTGCCGACCATATGGTCAACCTTGGTAAGGGAGGCTTCCATTTTATTGAGATCATTAATGGCAGCATTGATTTTTTTGCGGTTCGAAGCCGAAAGAAT
Source organism: Terasakiella sp. (assembly GCA_050297075.1). Classification (GTDB taxonomy): domain Bacteria; phylum Pseudomonadota; class Alphaproteobacteria; order Rhodospirillales; family Terasakiellaceae; genus Terasakiella. The sequence continues at coordinate 79,737 of JBNKSC010000024.1, read as the reverse complement.
TTGGCTGAGTTGCGTGCCTGATGTCGTCAAGTCCTTGGAGAAATGGTTGAGGTTTTGTGCAATTTCCGGGGTTTCACGACCGATTTCATCCAGAATGTCCTTAACCTTGGTGGCAATGTCGTTGCCATCTTCTGCCAGCAAAACGGCTGCACTGTTAACGGCCGTATTGAGATTTAGCAGTAAAGGGCGCACATCGGTTTCCATGAGCGAGCTGATCTGTTCGGCCAGAGAGGACATGGCGGCAAACATATTTGCATTTTCCAGACCGAGAATTTTATCGCCCGGTTTGAGCGGGGTCGGGCTTTCTCCGGCGCGAATGTTGATGGTCAGGGCCGAAAGCAGGCCGGCAGATGAAACCGCGGCAATGCTATCTTCGGGGATGTCCCACCCTTCAGCCACGGACATTTCGACCTTAAAGCGCATGCGGCCTTCGTGTTTTTCAGGGATGATCTGTTCCACCTGCCCGACCGGGAAGCCTTCATAAACCACTTGCGTACCGAACTTCAGCCCCTGCACCCGGCTGTAATAGGTGTAATAGGTGTCTACAGTTCCGGTGCGCCCGCTCAAAAGAGCTACGGCAATGATCAGACTGACAATACACAAAATGACAAAGGCACCGACGATCATATAGTTCATCTTGGCATTTCTTAGGGCACTCATGGGTGTATATCCTCTCCGGTTAGGCGGCGCAGATAAGCTTCCGGGTCCAGCTCTGCTTCCTCAATGCGGCGGTTGAGCAAATTCTGGATGCGCTGGTTGTCTGAATTCTTCATATTGTCGGGTGTATCGACCATTAAAATGTTGCCCCGATCCAGCATGGTGATGCGGTCCGCAATACGAAAGGCACTTTCCAGTTCATGGGTGACAACCACAATGGACATGCCCATGGCATCGCGCAAGCGCAGGATCAGTTCATCCAGTTGTGCGGCAACCACCGGGTCGAGCCCGGCGCTCGGTTCATCGAAGAACAAGAGCTTCGGGTCCATAATGATGGCACGCGCTACAGCAGCGCGTTTGAGCATACCGCCGGAAAGTTCACTGGGCGCCAGATCTTCAAATCCGGCGAGGTCAACCACTTCCAGCTTCATGCGCATCATGATGTCCATGGTCATTTCAGGCTGTTTGGTATGTTCGCGCAACGGCAGTTTGATGTTTTCGCCCACGCTCATGGAACTGAACAGCGCCCCGCCCTGAAAGGCAACGCCGATTTTTTTGCGCAGGGCGTAAGTGTCTTTCAACGACAACTCGGCAATATCCTTGCCCAGCAGTTTCATGGTGCCGGAGGTGGCACGTTCAAGGCTCATGAGATGGCGCAACAGGGTGGATTTACCGGAACCGGACCCGCCCATGATCACCATAATTTCGCCTTCGCGCACATCCATGGAAATACCGTGCAGAATTTCACGCTCCCCATAGTGGGTAACAAGGTTTTCCACCTCGATCACCTTGGGCCTGTTTAATAATTCCTCTGCACTGGGTTTCATCATCGCGTCACCAGAAAAGCAAAGAGCATATCTGTTAAAACAATGGCGGAGATGGACTGGACAACCGCACGGGTGGTGACTTTACCGACCCCTTCGGCCCCGCCACTGACACCTGCACCGTTGGCAACCCCGATGACGGCGATTAAAACGGCAAACAGAATGCTTTTACCCAGACCATGCATCACATCGTCCACCCTGAGCCATTCAAAGACCTGATCCCAATAAGCCGCCATTGAAATGCCCAGATCAATGGAAACGTAAATACCAGCCCCCAGCAAACCGATGACATCGGAGAAAAAGGTCAGGCAGGGCACCATAACCAGCATGGCAAGTAAAGCCGGGGCAACCAGAAAACGCACCGGGTTGATGCCCATGACCGAAAGGGCATCAACTTCCTGATTGATGTTCATAATGCCAATGCGCGCCGCCAGTGCAGAACCGGAACGCCCGGCAACAAGAATGCCGGTAATCAACGGGGCGAATTCGCGCACAACAGAAAAAGCAATGCCGATGGTAACGTGGCTTTCCGCCCCAAAAATACGCATGGTATAGATGCCTTGAATGGCGAGCATCATCCCAACAGTTACCCCGAGCATGGCGACAATGGGGATCGCACGAATACCGGTTTCCATCATTTGTGCGAACAGGGAGGCCATGCGAACCGGTTGTCCCATGGTTTTACCCACCAGCGCCCAGTAAAAACTTTCCCAGATGAGGGAGGCGCAATAGCCAACCTCGGACACCCCTGTCATTGTGGTGCGTCCGACATGTTCCAGCTTACGCCCCACAGGGCCGATGTCCGGCTCTCGTTCGCTCATGTCGTTATCCCCGAAGTGCAGACAATTAACTGCTTAATTCTTTTACAGCTTCGTCTATTGTTTCATGGATTGTAAAGACTTTATCCAGACGCGCCAATTGTAAAACGCGCATGGCGCTGTCTGAAATGCTTGCCAGGGCAAAACCGGAACGTGAACGCCGCCCGGTTTGATAGGCTTCAACCAGACTGGCGATCCCGGAGCTGTCGATGTAATGAACATTTTCCATGCCAACGATGACGGATTTTCCCGTATTGACCTTTTCCAGCAAAGCTTGCCGCAAGGTCGGGGAGGTTTCCAGATCAACCTCGCCGGAGAGTTCAAAAATGACAACGCCGTTTTCTTCCTTGATTTCTAAATCCATTGCTTATGCCTTCTTTAATTCAATATTTTTAACAAGTCTGAGCAGGTTCCCCTCTCCCTGTTGGGGGCGCAGATACTGGACTTCATCCATTACTTCCTGAATAAGATGCGTGCCCAGCCCGCCGGGGCGTATATCTTCAAGGTCGCGTGGTTTGATCAGGCCGGGGGCCAGTGTCGGGGCGAAATCACGCAGGCGAAAGACCAGCCGCCCGGGGCGCTGGCGCACGGTGAGTTCAATTTCTTCATCGCTGGAGCCGCCATAGGCGTGGCGAATCACATTCTGGCAGGCTTCGTCAACGGCCAAAACCATATCCGTTGTCAGTTGGTCGTTACACCCAACCTTGATGCAGGCTTCGCGCACGCAGGCCCTGAGCAGCTTCATCCAGCCCGGTTGCGCCGGGAACTTGAAGTCGATGAGCCAGTCACCGTCATGTTCTGCACTGGGGGCATGTTCTTCCACGATTTGTTTGATTTCTCCTTCACCAACAGGGCGCAGGGCATCGCTCAAGGCCAGCACGGTGATATCATCGCGCAAGGGGGCACCATGATTGGAGACGGCCTGTGCGAGGGTGGAAAGTTGTGTTTTTAAGGGGGTGCCTTTGGTTTGGCGTAACAGACGTTGAATGCCTTCGGCTTCCAGTGAGGCACCGCTTTGGGTGTAGCCTTCGGTTAGGCCATCGGTGTAGACGTAAAGAGTCCCTCCATCTGGAAAAATCTGTTCTTCCTCATATTGGCCGTCTTCACCGGGCAAAGGGGGCACAATGCCTAAAGGTGGTCCACCAGCCCCAAAGGTTTCGAACGCGTCTTCCTTAAACAGCAGGACCGGTTCATGCCCGGCATTGGCCAGTCGGATCAAGCCTTCACAGCCTGGGCGCGGGTCATAGATGCCTGCAACCATGGTCACAAACATGCCGTGCGTTGCGGTTTCACAAAGTTCGGCGTTGATACGGCCTAATAATTTACCGGGGTCACGAATGTTCTTGCCAAGGCAGCGAAACAGGGACGCTGTTTTGGACATGAGCAAGGCGGCATTCATGCCTTTGCCGGAGACATCGCCAAGGGCAAAATAGAGGCGCCCATCGGACAGTTTGAAATAGTCAAAAAAATCACCGGACACGCCGCGTGCGGCCATGTTGATCCCGCAAATGGGCAGGTCGGCATCCGGTGCATCGTGATCATCGGGCAAAAAGCGGCGCTGGATTTCCGCAGCCAGTTCCATTTCGCGTTTCACACGTTCCTGTTCCACCAGTGCCTTGGCCATGCGTGCGTTGATCAATGCCAAGGCAGCAGAAGAAGCCAGTGTTTCCAGAAGTTTGAGGTCCGTTTCACTAAACAGGTCGTCAGCCTTTTTTTTGTTCACCAGCTCGATGGCACCAAGGCAGCGGTCTTTGACACTTAACGGGGCACAGAGAATGGATTTGGTGACGAAACCGGTCTGGTCATCCACCGCACCGTAAAAATCCGGGTCACTTTGTACATCACGCACCAAAGCACCGATGTTTTGGGCAACGGATTTGCCGACAATGCCGCGACCATATTCCAGTTTCAGCCCGGTGATTTCTGTCGCCCCATAGCACGCGACACAGGTAATGATCTGGGTGTCGTCATCCAGAAGGAAAACCGCGCCGCCTTCAGCATCAAGGTAGTGGGTGATTTCGCGCAAGGCATTGTGCAGCGTTTCATCCACATTCAATGTGTTGGCAAACTCGGCCGTCATGGAAGAAAGCAGATCAACCTGTGCTTCCGGGCTTATGGGGATCGATTCGGTTTCCTGTTTGTTCATGCAAATACTATGACTAAAATATCCACAAAGGCAAAGGGGTTCTTTGCGCAATTATTGTCTAAACAGGTTAAATCTGATGACAGACGTGTTTCACTTTTATGAAACTCCTGTGACGCATGCAACATCCGTTTGACGAAACAGGTTGGTTGATTTTTATAAACAATAAAAAAGCTTCTGAGAAACAAGAGGTGCGATTTGGATTTTTCAAGTCTGGGCCTACCGGAATGGAATATGTTTGACTTTGATGACATTGCCCCGATGGGGCATGAGCACCCAACGGTAGAGGCCATTGATTATCTGGAGCAGGTTAAAAACTGCGTGGATTTTGCGTTCCAACCTATCGTTGATATTCATAACGGGTCTGTGTTCGGTTATGAGGCCTTGTTGCGCGGGTATGAAAAGCTTGGTATGGGGTCGCCTTTCGATGTTTTGGACCGGGCGGCAGAGCTGAGCATTTTGCACCGTTTCGACATGATGATGCGGGTTCGGGTGATTGACAAATATGTGACCCTGCCACGCACCCACCGCACCAAACTGTTTTATAATCTGGATAATCGCATTATTGCCTCACCGGACTATTTTCCGGGGGCGACCAAGACTTTGTTGCAACAAGCCAACTTGCCGCAATCCATTCTCTGTCTGGAAATTTCCGAACGCCATGAAGTTTCGATGAAACAGGCAGAAAGCAATCTGGCCCTTTATCGCAATGAAGATTACAGCACGGCGATTGATGATTTCGGGGCAGGCTATTCCGGGTTGAAGCTGTTACAGGAACATCACCCGGATTTTATCAAGGTGGACCGCAGTTTTATCAGTGGCATTGAAAAAGATAAAAAATGCAAGTTGATGATATCAACCATTGTGGAACTGGCCCATGTTCTGGGTATTTTTGTGATTGCCGAAGGGGTGGAAAACGAAGCCGAACTGATGGTCTGCAAGGAAATCGGTTGCGATCTTGTCCAAGGCTTCTTTGTGGAACGTCCGCAACTTGATGTCAGCATCTTTCGAAATGCCTATCCTGAAATTGCCAAGGCAGGGCGGCGCAAAACCAAGGAACAGGACGAAGATACCCAGTTTATTTATGAACAGATTGAATATCGCCCGCCTTTGCGCATTACGGATGATATGGATACCGTTTTTGAGGCTTTCCGCCGCAACAAGGAAATGACATTTTTTCCGGTGGTTGATGAAAGCGGAAGCCCCATGGGGGTGGTGCGTGAATATACGCTGAAAGAATATGCCTATTCCCCCTTTGGCAAGGATTTGATCGCAAACCGGGGAACCGGGTTGAACTTGCGCAAGTTCATCAGCCCTTGTCCGGTGGCCGATATTCAGACTGGGACGCGTTCCATTCTGGAAAGCTATAGCCTGTCTGAAAATCCTGATGGTATCATTCTGGTCAAGGATTTTACCTATCTTGGCTTTTTGTCAGCCGGTTCCTTGCTGCGCGTGATTAACGAGATTAACCTTGCGCAGGCACGAGACAGCAGCCCGCTAACCAAATTGCCGGGCAATGCCTCCATCAGCAATTTTGTGAATGAAGCCAATGCAGACCATGAAGAAGACCGCACACTGGTTTACATGGATCTGGATAATTTCAAGGCGTTTAATGATGCCTACGGATTTCGCCAAGGGGACCGCGCAATCCTTCTGTTTGCAGAATTGATGCGCAAGTTTTTCCCGCAGGATGATACTTTTCTTGGGCATGTGGGGGGCGATGATTTCTTCCTTGGTGTGACGGGAACGCCCATGTCTGGGACAATGCAGTCCGTCTGTCGTTTGCTGGAGACTTTCAGCCACGATGTGGAAAGCTTTTATGATGCGCAGGCGCGTGAACAGGGCTTCCTGATGGGCAAGGACCGCCATGGCGAAATGCGCAAGTTTCCGTTGATGAGTTGCAGTGCAGCTCTTATCCATCTTCCGGCGGGCAGACCGGAAAATATTCCAACGTTCGAAGCGCTGGATATGGCGATTGCACGCTTGAAAAAGGAAGCGAAAAACAGTGGGGAGCATCTCGCAATTCATTGTTTTTAAGTGCTTTCATTTGCGCTTAACTACAAATTGAGCTAATCTTCTCCCCTAATAGTAGGCTATCGCACATCATGGGAGGGGCAGATGTTTGAAACGGCTGAATTGGGACGGTCCATTCCAAAAAAGGAATTTGACGAACAGGAACAGGACCTGCGCACGGAATTGCTGGCCTTGCAACAGGAGCTGCGCAAATGCGATTTTCCGGTCATCATCGTGATGGCCGGTGTGGATGGTGCCGGCAAAGGTGTAACGGTTAACCGCCTTAATGAATGGATGGACTCGCGCTGGATTGACAACAACGCTTATGCGCGTCGTTCAGACGAAGAATCGGAACGTCCGCGTTATTGGCGTTATTGGCGTGATCTGCCGCCGAAAGGTAAAATCGGTATTTTCCTGAGTTCATGGTACAGCTCCCCGTTTCTGGAGCATGTTTATGGAAATATCAATAAGGCGGAATATGACGAGCAGCTGGACCGGATCAAGGCTTTTGAAAAGACATTGGCCGATGACGGGGCACTGATTCTGAAATTCTGGATGCATCTGGGAAAGGATGCACAGAAAAAACGCCTCAAAAAACTGGAAAAAGATGATTTGCAAGCCTGGCGGGTGAATGAAACCGATTGGCAGCATTGGCGGATGTACGGCAAGTTCATTGATAGTGCCGAGCGCCTTATTATGCGCACCTCAAAAGGGCATGCGCCTTGGTCGATTGTGGAAGGCCAGGATACACGCTACGCTTCTTTGACGGTTGCAACCCAAATTCGCGATGCCGTCAAACGTCATATGGAGTTGCGCAAAACACAGGCAGCGGCCCGGGCCCAGATGGCAAAAATCCATCAGGATGCAGACAAGGAAACGCAAAAGAAAATTGATAAGGACGCACCGGTTGAAACCCTGCCTTATCCGACCGTTCTTTCCAGTATGGATATGTCTTTGAGTCTGGATAAGGATGCCTACAAGGACGAATTGAAAGCCTTGCAGGGACGTTTGAATTTGCTGGCACGTCAGGCCCATGAAGAAGGCGTTTCTACTGTGTTGGTGTTTGAAGGCTCGGATGCAGCGGGCAAGGGAGGGAATATTAGACGGATTATTTCCTGCCTTGATGCCCGCAGCTACAAGGTTCTGCCTTTCGCAGCGCCTAATGATGAAGAACGTGCCCATCATTATCTCTGGCGGTTCTGGCGCTACATCTCACGTGCCGGGCGCATGACAATTTTTGACCGCTCATGGTATGGCCGGGTTCTGGTGGAACGGGTTGAAGGGTTTGCACGCGAAGAAGAATGGCGCCGGGCTTATGGCGAAATTGTTGATTTTGAAGATCAGATCGTTGAACACGGAACGGTTTTGTTGAAGTTCTGGATTCACATTGACCCGGAAGAACAGCTAGCGCGTTTTAAATCCCGCGAAGTGACTCCATGGAAACAATGGAAACTGACGGATGAAGACTGGCGCAACCGGGAAAAATGGACGGACTATGAAGAAGCCGTCAACGACATGGTTGAACGTACCAGCACGTCAAATGCCCCTTGGACGCTGGTGGAAGGCAATGATAAGAAATATGCCCGCGTCAAGGTTTTGCGCAGTGTCTGTGATGCGATGGAAAAACGCCTGAAAGCTGTTTCAGAGAAGTGAGTCCATATAAAGGGCAAGCTCAATGTCTTTGTCACTGATACCACCCGTCTCATGGGTGGTGAGGGTGACATCGACCCGGTTATAGACATTGAGCCATTGCGGGTGATGGTTCATTTGCTCGGCCTTGAGGGCTGCCTGTGTCATAAAGGCAAAAGCCTGTTTGAAATCTTCAAAGGTGAAACGGCGAAAAATGGCATCGCGCCCATCAAGGCGGGACCATTGCGTCAGGTGTGATATATCGATCATAAAGATTTCCCAACCAAAAACGTCTGTGTAGTGCTTTTAAAAAAGCTAAAATAATCATATAATTATTGCCATCAAAGAAAATAAACCTTTGTTCCAATCAAAGGAGGGAGCCCATGTCCGGCATCAAAGCACTGAGCTGTCAGCAATTATATCGCAGCTGCGACCCTGCAATTTTTCGTTTTAAAACCACGGCAGAGCTGGAAGAAATGGACCAGTTCGTCGGGCAGGACCGTGCCTTGCAGGCGGCGCGCTTTTCATTGGGGATGCAGGGGCGCGGCTATAACCTGTTTGCTTTTGGTCCGCGTGGTACCGGGAAAAGTTCGCTGGTGCGCCGTTTGTTACAGGAACGCGCCAAGGATAAAACGCAGCCGGAAGACTGGGTTTACGTCAACAATTTTGAACTGCCGCACAAGCCGCGTGCTATTTCTTTCCCCGCCGGGCAGGCCCGTGGTTTTGCCAATGCGATGGACCAGTTGGTCGATGACCTGAAAGCGACCATTCCGCAGGCGTTTGAGCAGGAAGAATATCGCCAGCGCCGCGATGCACTGGAAGATACCTATAAGGAAAATCAGGAAAAACTGTTTGGCAGTTTCCGCAAACGCGCAGAAAAAATGGATGTCGGGCTGTTGCGCACGCCGACCGGCTTTGCCCTGGTTCCCTTGAAAGACGGCAATATCCTGAAGCCGGAAGAATTTAAGGGGCTAACGGAAAAAGAACAGGATATCCGCAAGGTTGCGATTGATAAGTTGCAGGGTGAACTGGAACAAATTGTTGAAAGCCTGCCCAAAAGTGAAAAGGAATATCGCAAAAATATTCGTGAGCTGAACCGGGAGGTTACCCAGTTTACCGTGCAGCATCAGATTGCGGAATTGCGCAAGGACTATGAAGCCCATGAAGCCGTTCAGACCTATTTGGGGGCGGTTGAAGAAGATGTGATTGAAAACGCCGATGACTTCCTGCCTGAACAGCAACCTGCCGATATGCAGGGACTGGCTTTTTTAGGAGGTGGGCAGAAAGATTTCCGCCGTTATCAGGTTAATGTGATTGTGGATTACAGTGTCAGTGATGATGGCGATGGCAAGAACCTGAACGGCGCCCCCATTATTGAAGAAGACCATCCCACGTTGCCCAATATGGTCGGTCGTATTGAAAGCATTTCCATGTACGGCACGGCGATGACGGATTTTACCCTGATCAAGGCCGGGGCGTTGCATAAGGCCAATGGCGGCTATTTGGTGCTGGATGTGCATAAGTTGTTGATGCAGCCTTTTGCCTGGGAAGCCCTGAAACGGATTTTACATACCCAGCGCATTCGCATTGAATCGGCAGCGGAAAGTTACGGCATGGGCTCATCCATGATGCTGGAACCGGAACCTATTCCACTGGATGTGAAAGTCATTCTGATCGGGGATGCACAGCTTTATTATCTGCTTAATCATCTTGACCCGGATTTTCATGAGCTGTTCAAGGTCGCCGCCGATTTTGATGACCGGATGGAACGCAATGAAGAATCCATGCAGACTTATGCGCGTTTGCTCGGCACCTTTGCCAAACAGGAAAAATTGTTGCCCTTAAAGCCCGATGGTGTGGCGCGTATTGTGGAACAGGGCTCGCGTTTTTGTGAAGATGCGGAACGTCTGACCACCCATATGGCCAGCATTGTAGACCTGCTGCGCGAGGCTGATTACTGGGCGCGTGAAGATGGCAAAAAGGCGGTGTCGCGCAAGCATGTCAACCGGGCGATTGAAGCGAAAATTTACCGCTCTGATCGCATTCGTGAACGCATTCTGGATGAAATTCATCGCGGCACCATTCATATTGCCACCGATGGCGAGGTTGTGGGCCAGATCAATGGTCTGGCTGTATTGCAACTGGACCATTTCATGTTCGGCCGTCCGTCACGCATTTCCTGCACGGTGCGCATGGGGCGCGGTGAAGTGGTGAACATTGAACGCGAAGTCGCCCTGTCCGGCCCGCTGCATTCCAAAGGCGTGCTGATTTTGACCTCCTTTTTGGCGCATCGTTTTGCCAAGGATAAGCCGCTTTCCCTAACCGCTAATTTGGTGTTTGAACAATCCTATTCCGGTATTGATGGCGATAGTGCATCCAGTACGGAACTTTATTGCCTGTTGTCGGCGCTGGCCGATGTGCCGATCAAACAGTCTTTGGCGGTGACAGGCTCGGTTGACCAAAACGGCCATGTTCAGGCAATTGGCGGCGTGAATGAAAAAATCGAAGGCTTTTTCGATGTCTGCATGGCGCGTGGCCTGACGGGGGAACAAGGGGTTCTGATTCCGAAAGATAATGTCAAACATTTGATGTTGCGCGAAGATGTGGTCAAAGCTTGCTCAAAAGGGAAATTCCATATCTACCCGGTGGAAACCATTGATCAGGGCATTGAGATTTTAACGGGTATTCCCGCCGGGGAGATGGATGAACATGGCAATTATCCCATCGGCACCATCAACCGTCTGGCCTCTGTTCGGTTAAACAATTTCACCAAGCGCTGGTTTGAAATGGCAAAAGCCGGGAAGTAGCCAAGATTGATCTTGGGAAGTCTGGCAATATTGTTTTAAAGGCTAACATTCTCCTTGCCCCATTTGTGCAAAAAGGCTACATCAGGGGCTGATATCCGGCTTGATGCTGTAGGGCAGAGCTGTTGTTCGATGCTGTAAGGCAGAACCCAAACTGAAAGAGATTATCCATGTCCGACAAACCCGCCATTATGATCTGTGGTCACGGCAGTCGCTCCGAAGAGGCTGTGGAAGAGTTTAACCTGCTGGCCAAAAACCTGCGTGAACGTTTTCCCGATCGTGATGTGGAAAGCGGCTTTCTCGAATTTGCCAAGCCGATTATCCGCACCGGCCTTGAAAAGCTGAAAGAACGCGGGGCCAAGCAAATCCTTTGTGTGCCGGGCATGTTGTTTGCCGCCGGTCATGTAAAAAATGACCTGCCGAGCGAGATCAATAATTTTGCTGCTGAAAACGAAGAACTGGATGTGCGTTTTGGCCGTGAGTTGGCGATTGATCGCCGTTTGCTGGAAGTGTGCCAGCAACGCATAGAAGAAGCCGAAGCAGCCTGCGCTGAAAAAGTGGATCGTAAAGATACCCTGTTGATGGTGGTCGGGCGGGGCACCAACGATAGTGACGCCAACTCCAATGTTCATAAAGTCATGCGTATGCTCTGGGAAGGCATGGGCTTTGGCTGGGGCGAAGTCTGTTATTCCGGCGTGGCTTTCCCGCGCGTGCCCGAAGGTATGGAACATGCCGCCAAGCTGGGCTACAAGCGTGTGATTGCCATTCCTTATTTCCTCTTTACCGGCATTCTGGTTGAACGCATTTACACCCAGACTGACGATGTGGCAATCAATCACCCGGATATTGAATTTGTCAAAGCTGGCTATCTGAAAGACCACCCGCTGGTCATTGATACCTTTGTGGATCGCGTGGAAGAAATGCTCAGCGGTGAAAACAATATGAACTGTCAGCTTTGTAAATACCGTGAGCAGATCATCGGGTATGAAGGGGAAGTGGGTAGCGCACAAGTGGGCCACCACCATCATGTCATGGGCATTGGTACTGATGGGGAACATCATCACCATCATGACCACGGACACCACCATCATCATGATCACGGGCATCATCACCATCACGACCATGGGGATGACAAGTAACTTTCAAGCTGTCACTCTGGCGCAGGCCAGAGTCCAACCGGGTGTTGGTTTTTACCAGCATGACATTTAGACGGAACAGTCCATGCCCTCTTTATTCGATAGCTATATCATGGTCGATTGGTCGGCTGCTTCCACCCCGAAAAGCGGGGCGGACAGCATATGGTATTGTTTGATTGAACGCATTGAGGGCAAGCTTACGCAAACGGCTTTAAAAAACCCACCCACGCGTGAACAGGCTATGAGCGAACTGGCAGACCTGCTGAGTGATCAATGTGCCCGTGGTGCTCGTGTGTTGGCAGGGTTTGATTTTGCCTTTGGTTACCCGAAAGATTTTGCCGCCGGGCTGGGACTGGCGGATCAAAGCTGGGGGGCGGTATGGAAAATGCTGGCCCGCCTCATTCGTGACGGGGCGGATAATTACAACAACCGTTTTGCAGTTGCAGCTGAATTCAACAAAAAAATAAGTGGCACGGCGGGGCCATTTTGGGGCTGTCCGAAAGCGCAGCAGAATGAATTTCTGGAAACGAAAAAGCCTTACATGAATCCGCTGACCAATGAAATGCGTTTGTGTGAACAGCGCATCAAAGGGGTGAAGCCGGTCTGGCAGTTGCTCGGCACAGGTTGTGTGGGTTCGCAAACCCTGATGGGAATTGCCCATCTCGAACGCTTGCGCCATCATCCGTGGCTGAGCGGGCAGGTGAAAGTCTGGCCGTTTGAAACCGGGCTTTCAGCCGATGGACTGGGCGAGATTACATTGGCCGAGATTTATCCCTCCCAGATCAAAGTTCAGGCCCATGGCGATCTGCCTAAAGATGCCGTGCAGGTGCGCACGCTGGCCCGCCATTATGCCGAGCTGGACCAGATTGGGGAGCTTGCGAACTTGTTTACAGGCGATGTTTCTTTAAGCGCAGAAGAACGCGATGTGGTGGAACAGAAAGAAGGCTGGGTGCTTGGCGTGGGGCGCAGCGAGAAAGATCAGGCACTGGATTGGCTGAATAACTACATTCGTACCCCCAACGAAATTTATAAAAAATCGCAAAGCTTGATTGAGCAGGAAATCGACGTTTCCGGTTTTGAGGATGATATGGCAGAAGTTGCCGTGCGCATGATCCATGCCTGCGGGGATGTGGATGTGGGCGATGATATTTCCTATAGTCAGGGGGCGGCGCAAAAGGGGCGTGAAGCGTTGCAAAACGGTGCGCCGGTACTGGTGGATGTGGAAATGGTTTCTCACGGGATTATCCGCAAGCGCTTGCCTGCACATAACCCCGTGGTTTGTACGCTTAATGATGCGCGCACACCGACCAAGGCTGAAGAGTTGAGCACCACCCGCTCTGCCGCAGCCGTCGAGTTCTGGGGGGACTGGCTGGAAGGGGCGATTGTGGTGATCGGTAATGCACCCACAGCACTCTTTCATTTAATTCAGGGGATTCTGGATGGTCGTATGGCAAAACCGGCCTTGATCATTGCCTGTCCGGTGGGCTTTGTGGGCGCGATGGAGTCCAAGGAAACGTTGATTGCCCTCGCCGAAGATATGGATGTGCCGTATATTTCCTTGAGAGGGCGCAGAGGTGGCAGTGCAGTTGCCGCAGCAACCCTGAATGCTTTGGCAAAAAAGGGGATCACGCAATGATTGATGTTATCGGTATCGGTGAAGATGGTCTTGATGGATTAACCGGTGCGGCCAAAAGCCTGATTGCCAACGCCGAGGTACTGGTGGGTGGTGAACGCCATCTGGATATGATCAACAGCGATGCGGAAAAAATATCATGGGGGAGTGGGCTGAGCGATGGCATGGATGCCATGAAAGAACGTATGGATAAATCCATCGTTGTGCTGGCCACCGGGGAGCCGCTCTGGTTCGGCATCGCCACCACCTTGCTGCGGTATTTCGAGGCCAAGGATATTATGGTGCATCCCACATGCGGGGCCTTTTCATTGGCGGCAGCCCGGATGGGATGGGCGATCCCTGAATGTGTCTGCATGACCATCCATGGCCGGGCACTGGAAAACCTGAACCGTTATGTGGCCGATGGGGTGAAGATTCTGGTGCTGAGCCGCGATGGTAAATCCCCGCTGGAGGTCGCGGACCTGTTGGCAAAATACGGCTATGGTGGCTCCAAGCTTACAGTCTTTGAACATATGGGCGGGGAAAAGGAAAATCGCCTGTCCGGTACGGCAACAGGCTGGACAGCCAAAACCGCAGACCTCAACACCATTGCGATTGACTGTATTGCAGATGTGGATGCACGCCGTTTGCCCTTGACCCCCGGCCTAAGCGATGACCTTTTTGAACATGATGGGCAATTGACCAAACGCGAAGTTCGCGCGGTTACTTTATCAACACTGGCCCCGCAACCTGGCGAATTGTTGTGGGATGTTGGGGCTGGGTGTGGCTCTATTTCCATTGAATGGATGCGCAGCCACCCTTCTTGTATGGCAATTGCCATTGAACAGAATGGTCAACGGCGCAACTTGATTGCCCATAACGGGGCAGCTTTGGGCGTGCCGGACCTTGAGATTGTCGATGGTCGCGCGCCTGAAGTATTGAAAGATTTGGCACAGCCGGATGCCATTTTTGTTGGTGGCGGTATTTCTGTTCCCGGCCTGTTGGGGCAGTGCTGGCAGGTCTTGCCTGTGGGCGGCAGATTGGTGGCCAATGCAGTAACACTTGAGGCGGAGCGCGAAATGTTGCATTTTGCAGCCCGTCATGGCGGTGAGCTGACCCGCATTGCCATTTCCCGAGAACAAAATGTCGGCAGATTGTCCGCACTCAAGCCTATGGCACCAGTGCTGCAACTGCATATTATAAAGGACAAAACATCATGAGTGGGACCCTCTACGGTCTGGGCATTGGCCCGGGTGATCCCGACCTGATCACGCTCAAGGCGCTGAAAATTATTCAGGCTGTCCCCGTGATTGCCTATCCCGCACCGGAAGATAAACCCAGTCTGGCGCGCGAGATTGTGGCCTCCCACCTGCCGGGCACACAGGAAGAAATCGTCATCGAAACGCCGATGGTGCCGGGGCGTTTTCCCGCCAATGATGTTTATGACACATACAGCGAAGAAATTGCCAAACGCCTTGAGGCCGGGCAGGACGTGGCTGTTTTGTGTGAGGGTGACCCGTTTTTCTTTGGTTCTTTCATGTATATCTACGGGCGATTGAAAGACCGCTTTGAAACCATTGTGGTGCCCGGTGTGTCCTCAGCCATGGCAAGCTGTTGCCAGTTAGGCATGCCGATTACGTCACGCTATGATGTGCTGACGGTTCTGCCCGCCCCGCTGCCCAGTGAAGAGTTGATGAGCCGTTTGCAACAATGTGATGCGGCGATCATTATGAAAGTTGGCCGTCACTTTACCAAGGTGCGTGATGTGATTGGCACGCTGGGGCTTAACGAAAACGCCTATTACATCGAACATGCCACCATGGAAAATCAGCAAATGATGCCACTGGATGAGGTGACGTTCGACAAGGCCCCCTATTTTTCTATGATTATTGTCCATAAACGCGGTGAGGCGTGGAAATGACTTCCCAAACCCCTGTAATTCTTTGCCTGTCACAAGGCGGCTATACCCTTGCGTGCGATTTGGCGCAAACCATGGCGGACGTGGAAATCCACGGTCTGAAAAAACGCCTGCCCGATTGCGCGGTTACGTTTGAAAATACCATTGCTCATCTTCAGGCATTGTTTCGCCAAGGTCGCCCGATTATCGGGGTGTGTGCCAGCGGGATATTGATCCGCGCTTTGGCACCTTTGCTGGCCGATAAATGGCAGGAACCGCCGGTGGTGGCTGTGGCTGAAGATGGTTCTTGTGCGGTGCCGCTGTTGGGTGGGCATCATGGGGCCAATGAACTGGCGCGCTGGATTGCCGATATTCTGGAAGGAGCGGCGGCTGTCACCACGGCAGGGGAGCTGAACTTCGGGTTGGCGCTGGATGAACCGCCGCAAGGCTGGCGCATTGCCAACCCCGATTATGCCAAGGATGTAGCGGCTGCTTTACTTAATGATGAACCCGTTTCGCTGGAAGTGGAAGCCGGCGAAAGCACATGGCTGGAAGACAAGGCGCTGAATTTTACTGAAGAAGGCTTCCCGCGCATTCGCATCTCGGACCGCGATGTAGAACCCGATGGCAATGAATTGCTTTATCATCCGCCCGTTCTGGCACTGGGAGTAGGCTGTGAGCGTAACTGCCCGGCTGAACATCTGGTTGAGCATGCATTAAAAACACTGGAAGGCGCAGGCCTTTCACATCAATCGGTTGGCTGTGTGGTTTCTGTTGATGTAAAAGCCGATGAAACAGCTGTTCACGCACTGGCTGCCGAGCTGGGCGTTCCGGCGCGTTTCTTCACCGCACAGGAACTGGAAGCCCAGAGCCCTCGGCTTAAAAACCCGTCAGAGGTGGTGTTTAAGGAAGTCGGCTGTCATGGTGTGGCTGAAGGGGCAGCATTGGCAGCTGTTGGCGGCCTTGGTGAGCTGGTGGTGGAAAAACAGAAAACTGCTAAAGCCACCTGTGCCATTGCACGTTGCCCGGTGGACCTGCAACCCGAAGCATTGGGCCGCGCCCAAGGTTACCTCAGCGTCATCGGTATTGGCCCGGGTTCGGATGAATGGCGCTCCCCCCAAGCCACGCAGGCGTTGCGTGAGGCAACGGATGTGGTGGGTTATGGCCTGTATCTTGATCTGGTGGAAGACCTGATTGTCGGCAAGGAACGCCATGAAAGCGGCCTTGCCAATGAAGAAAAACGTGCCCGCATTGCGCTTGATCTGGCAGCACAAGGTAAGCGCGTTTGTCTGGTCTGTTCCGGTGATGCCGGGATTTATGCCTTGGCAACGCTTGTTTTTGAACTTCTGGATAAGGAAGATAAACCGGAATGGAACCGCCTGAAAGTGGATGTCGCCCCCGGTATTTCTGCCTTGCAGGCCTGTGCAGCACGCATCGGGGCGCCGATCAACCATGATTTCTGCACCATTTCTTTGTCTGATTTGCTGACCCCGTGGGAAGATATCCAACGCCGTTTGAAAGCGGCTGCGGATGGGGATTTTGTGGTGGCGTTCTATAACCCGCGTTCCAAACGCCGGGTGACACAAATTGAAAAGGCGCGTGATATTTTGCTGACCGGACGCCCGGCAGAAACGCCCGTTGTATTGGGGCGTAACTTGGGCCGGGCAACGGAAAGTCTGGAAGTGATTACGCTGGGGGAACTGACATCGGACCATGCAGATATGTTGACCATGGTTCTGGTGGGTTCAAGCCAGAGCCGGGTGATTGCGCGCGGGATCAACAATTGGGTTTATACGCCGCGTGGCTATGAAAAGAAAATGAAGGTGGGATCATGACGGTTTATTTTATCGGTGCCGGACCGGGCGCAGCGGACCTGATTACGGTACGTGGGCTGAATATCATTAAAGAAGCACCGGTGGTACTGTTTGCCGGTTCACTGGTTCCCGAAGGGATCGTTAATCAGGCGGACAATGCCCATCTGGTGAAAGATACCGCACCGATGCATCTGGATGAAATTATTGCCGATATTGAGATCGCCCATAAGGAAGGCCATGATGTCGCGCGTGTGCATTCCGGTGATCCCTGCCTTTATGGCGCGATTGCCGAACAGATGCGCCGCCTTGACCAGATGGATATTCCTTACGAAGTAGTCCCCGGTGTGTCGGCTTATGCGGCGGCTTCAGCAGCGCTTAAAAAAGAACTGACCTTGCCGGATATTTCCCAGTCCATCATTCTGACGCGTACAGCTGTGCGATCTTCCAAAATGCCGAACAATGAGGATCTGGAAACATTTGCCAAGTCCGGTGCCACATTGGCGATTCATCTGTCGGTCAATAACCTCAAACATGTGGTCGATACGCTCAGCCCCTATTATGGGGAAGGATGCCCGGTGGTGGTGGCTTACCGCGTCAGTTGGCCCGATGAAGCCTTTATCCATGGTACGCTTAAAGATATCCGCACAAAGGTCAAGGAAAGCGGTATTACCCGCACGGCCCTGATTCTGGTTGGGCATGTATTGGGCAGTGAAGACTTCAGCGACAGCAAGCTTTATGACGTGGACCACACCCACGTGTTGCGCGAAAAGAAGTGAAAATGAAAAGGCTCCTGCCTTCGCAGGAGCTCACAAGTTATCTTAAGGTGTGAGTCCCTGCGAAGGCAGGGACCTTTTTAGCCTCTTTTATTCCGGTTGGCAGACTTCGCATTTAAATAATGCGAGGGTCGTGCGGATCGTCATGCCGATGACGACAATCCATGTCAAAACATGCAGGCTGCGTGACAGATGGATGAAAAAGACCTGTCCGGTTTCTGCGCCCATCAGGCTTGTTGCCAGTGTAAAAGCCGCCAGCGGGAAGGTGTAGGCCCACCATGACATGGCGAATTTAATGCGTATCATGCGATTTAATTGTGAAAGCATCAGAACAAAGAAGAAAGCCGCCCAATAATAAAGCAGGTTTGCCATGGTATCGAGCTGACCTGTCATTTTAATATAAGAGATAAAGCCAACGCTGGGCGGGGCCATTAAAATGAAAAGGGTGGGCAAGAGTTTTTCCGGCATGGGGTTGTGAAAGACCAGCCGGTTAACGATGAGGGTGAGCAAAATACCCCAGAAAAGCAGCCCCCAGGCAAAGAAAAACCATGAGAGTTCAACAGGGGCATGGTTGACGCCGACCACCGGAACGATGATGTTCCCAACCACCGGGATAAACCAGGCAGGTGTACTGTGGATGACTTCATAACGCGGATGGTTGATCCAGCTATTGATGACTGCCATGGAGAGAAAAAACTGGAAGAAACAGCCCACGGCCCATAAAAAGAAGGAGATATCCTGATCAATCGGGTAAAAGACGGTACCTAATAAAAGCAGACTGATGCTGGCGGCCGGGAAAAAACTGATCCGGATGGGATGGTTCCAGTCTGCCAGTACTTCCTGCGGGTATTTGAGGGATTTCAGGGTATAGGTGGCTAAAACGGCAATATAGACAGCCAGCGTAAAATAGGCGAGCGTTGTAAAGACATTATGACCTGTTGTACCAAACAGCCAGCCCATTTTATGGGTGACCAGAGAGAGGCCTGAAAGCCCCATGGTGGTTGCGAACATCGGGATGGGGAAGTAGCGCAAGGGGGAGTCTTGTTCTGACATGCTTTGATCTCATCGCTATATTAGTTTGTGATAATAATATAATTTAGCACCTTATAAAGCAAGTCTGATGATTCCCGCATTGAGAATAATCAATCGTTCAAGGTTATTGCATGTCACTCCACAAGTTTATGCCAATCTTCTTCACTTAAGATTTGCACACCAAGCTCTTCCGCCTTTTTAAGTTTTGAACCGGCACTTTCCCCGGCCACTACATAATCGGTTTTTTTAGAGACGGAACCGGAAACCTTGGCCCCGAGACTTTCGGCTTTTGCCTTGGCTTCCGAGCGGGTCATGGTCCCCAATGTGCCGGTAAAAACCACGGTTTTTCCAGCAACCGGACTGCCATCCGTCTTGGGGGCTTCGAAGTCTTTGATGGTGAGCTGTTCTTTCAACTCGGCCATGACATCGCGATTATGAGGTTCCTCGAAGAAATCAATGATATCCTGCGCCATGGACGCCCCGATGCCGTCAATGGCAATCAGGTCGGCATAGGCGGAATTTTCCATATCCTTGGCATCCTGCATGGCCTGATACCAGACATCCAGCGTCAGATAGTTTTTTGCCAATGTGCGCGCCGTGGCTTGCCCGACCTGACGAATCCCTAAAGAATAAATAAAGCGGTCCAATGGAATGCTGCGCCGGGCTTCAATGGCGGTATGCAGATTGGCGATGGATTTTTCCTTCCAGCCTTCCAGCTTGGCAATATCGTCTTTGTGGTCGTGATGCAGGGTGAAAATTTTCGCCGGGTTGTCCAGCCAGCCTTTGCTGAAAAACAGTTCGATATTCTTTGCACCAAGGCCCTCCATATCAAAGGCATTGCGTGACACAAAATGTTTGAGCCGTTCAACGGCCTGTGCCGGGCAGATCAACCCCCCGGTGCAGCGGATATCCACCTCGCCTTCTTCGCGTACCGCATGACTGCCACATTCCGGGCAGGTATGGGGAAAGATAAATTCTTCACTGTCTGTTGGGCGTTTGTCTTTCACAACTTCAACCACTTGCGGAATCACATCGCCTGCGCGCTGGATGATGACTGTATCACCTACGCGTACATCCTTGCGTTTGATCTCATCTTCATTATGAAGGGTCGCGTTGGAAACAACCACGCCGCCAACAGTCACAGGTTTGAGCCGGGCAACCGGGGTCAGTTTACCGGTGCGTCCGACCTGAATATCAATGGCTTCCAGAAGGGTTTGAGCTTTTTCTGCGGCAAATTTATGCGCGATGGCCCAACGCGGGGAACGTGATACAAAACCAAGGCGTTCCTGCCAATCCAATCTGTTGACCTTATAGACCACTCCGTCAATGTCGTAAGACAGCTCGGCACGTTCAGTATTAACTTGTTCATAAAGGTCCAGCACTTCGTCGACGCTGCGACAGACTTTTGTTAGCGGATTGACCGGCAGACCCCATGATTTAAAGGTTTCGATCACGCCCATCTGAGTTTCGGCCAAGGGGGCGGAAAGTTCTCCCCAGGCATAAGCAAACAGGCGCAATGGGCGCTTGGCAGTGATGGATGTATCAAGCTGGCGCAAGGAACCGGCGGCGGCATTGCGCGGGTTGGCAAAAACTTTGGCCCCCGCCTGTTCCTGCTGTTCGTTCAGCGCAAGGAATTCATCTTTGGCCATATAGACTTCCCCGCGTATTTCTACGATATCAGGGACCCCGGCAGGGAGTTCCTTGGGCAATTCTTTCAGGGTGAGAATATTCTGGGTGACATCTTCGCCCACGGCCCCGTCCCCGCGTGTGGCGGCCTGTTTGAATTTGCCTTTCTCATAACGTAGCGAAATGGAAAGCCCATCGATCTTGGGTTCAGCCACGATTTCGATGGTTTCTTCTTCTTTTAAACCAAGGAAACGGCGAATGCGGTCCATGAAATCAACCACGTCTTCGCGTTCAAACGCGTTGCCAAGGGATAGCATGGGTACGGCATGGGTAATTTTGCTGAAGCCGGATTTAACAACTGCACCAACGCGTTTTGACGGACTGTCCTTGCGTTTAAGATGGGGAAACTTTTCTTCAATGGCGGTGTTTCGCAGACGAAGAATGTCATAGTCTCCATCACTGATGGTCGGGGCATCATTCTGATAATAGCGCGTATCGTGTTCTGCGATTTCCTTGGCAAGGGCTGCCAGTTCCGCATAGGCGTCAAATTCGGTCAAATCCTCAACGGGGATGTCACGTAAAGCGTGGAGAGCCATTTTCTTTTTTCTCTTAATTCAAAATGGATACTGGCCTGTGCCAGTATGACAGCGATGGATTATAGTGTATTGAGCAACGTATCGGCTGCTGCGCGTGCCTCGACAGTGACATGTTCACCGGAAATCATGCGTGCGATTTCTTCGGTGCGTTCATCATCACTGAGTGTGCGGATGGTGGAACTGACCCGACCTTCGCTTTCAGCCTTTGAAACGCGTAAATGATGATTGCCGCGTGCCCCCACCTGCGGGGAGTGCGTGACCACCAGCACCTGAACATCCTGTGCCAGCCTGCCCAGCCGTTCGCCCACAGCGGCAGCAGTGGCTCCGCCGATGCCAGCGTCCACTTCGTCAAACACCAGTGTGGGAATAGGATCTGCTGCGGCCAGAACCACTTTCAGGGCGAGCATGAAACGTGACAGTTCCCCGCCCGAAGCCACTTTGGCAATGGGGCCAAGCGGAGCACCCGGGTTGGTGGAAATTTCAAAGGCAATGCGGTCACAACCGGTTTCATTCCAGTCTTCAGCCGCCATTTTTTCAATGGTGGTAGCAAAGGTGGCCCCGCCCATTTTTAAAGGTGAAAGTTCCGCGTTTACGGCACTGTCCAGTCGGCTGGCGGCTTGTCGGCGCGCGGCTCCCAGTTTTTCGGCAATTTCAATAAAGGCTGCTTTTGCCTTGTTTTCAGCTTCCATCAGGCCTTGCAAGGCTTGGTCACCTGCTTCCACCGCATTGAGCTGGGCTTCGAAACGTTCTTTCAGACCGGGCAGTTCAGTGACCGGTACATCATGTTTGCGTGCAGCGGCGCGCAGGGCAAACAGGCGTTCTTCCACGGCTTCCAGATGACGCGGGTCAAGGTCCACATCATTGCTGGCTCGTTCCAGCAATTGAATGCCTTGGGAAGTATATTCAGAAGCCTTATCCAGCGTTTCGATGACCTCATCAAGGCGGCCTTCGGCTTTTTCAGCAATGCGTTCAAGATGGCGCAGGGAATTGCGCAGCATGACTTCCACCCCTTTATGCGATGAAAGTTCCCCATGGGCCTGATTAAGGCCTTCCAGCAGTTTTTCCCCATGCATCATCATCTGGCGCTGGGCGGCAAGGTCTTCTTCTTCGCCTTCCTGTGGGGCAAGCTGGGTGAGTTCTTCGACCATATGACGCAGGTATTCTTCATCTGCACGGGCTTTTTCAAGGGCGGCTTCGGCCTCCTTGCGTTCTTTTTCCGCCTGTTTCCAAGTGCGATAAGAGGCTTTGGTCTGCCCGGCCTGAGTTTCCAGTGCGCCAAATGCATCCAGCAGGCCACGGTGTGTGACGGGGTTGAGAAGCCCTTGTGTATCAAACTGGCCGTGAATTTCCACCAGCGCAGCACCTGCCTGCTTGAGCAGGGAAACACTGACGGGCTGGTCATTGATATAGGCGCGTGAGCGACCATCAGCATTGACCACACGGCGTAACACCAGCGTGTCTTCTTCGCGTTCGATATCGGCATCGCTGAGCAATTGCCAGAAAGGATGGTCCGGCGCAAGGTCAAACTCGGCACTGACAGAGCCTTTGTCTGAGCCATGGCGCACGAGTGCACTGTCTGCACGCGCGCCCAGGGCAAGGCCAAGGCTGTCGAGCAAAATGGATTTACCAGCCCCGGTTTCCCCGGTAAGGACACACAGGCCGTTTTTGAAATCAACATTGAGTTTGTCGATTAGAACGATATCGCGAATGGTCAATCGATGCAGCATGGCAGAGGGCCTATTCCCAGAATTTCCACCAGGAGCTTTCTTTTTGCGGCGGCACTGACAGGTCGCCATCCTCAGCAGCAGGGCGCATATCTTCTGCCTTCTGGCCATCCTGTTCTTCCAGCGCCTCCAACGCGTCTTTTTTCTCAAACGGCCAGTACCAGCTTGGTTCTTCCTTATCGCGGATACGTTTGCGCTCTACGATTTGATAAGTATCTACATACCATTCCGAGCCCGGGAAGTTATGGCCCAGAACGGCAGCCGTTCGTTTGGCTTCATCATCAAGACCCAGTTGCAGGTAACATTCCACCATGCGGTGCAGGGCTTCCGGCACGTGGGTGGTGGTATCGTATTTTTGAACCACGGTCTTGAAGCGGGAAAGGGCGGCAATACATTGGTTTCGCGAGGTGTAATAACGCCCGATTTCCATTTCCTTACCGGCCAGATGGTCAAAGGTCAGGTCCAGTTTCAGGCGGGCGTCACGGGCATATTTGCTGGTCGGGAAACGTTTGATCAGTTCGCGGAACGATTTTTGGGCAAGGTCCGTCATCATCTGGTCGCGGCCCACATCCGAAATCTGTTCGTAATAGGACAGGCCTTTCAGATAGATGGCATAAGGCACGTCTTTATTGGACGGGTGCAGCTGGATGAAACGGTCCAGCGCAATCACAGCTTCATCATATTTTTCATTTTCGTAATTTGCATAGGCTGCCATCAATTGTGCTTTGGTTGCCCAGACCGAATAAGGGTGTTGACGCTCTACTTCATCGAATTTTTTGGCAGCATCAGCATATTCTCCGCTCAACAGCGACTGATGGGCCTGATTATAAAGTTGTTCGACAGGTTGTTCGACATATTCTTCCGGCTCGTTTGAGGAGCAGGCGCTCAAAGCCGCAGCTAGCATCAGGGGAACGGCCATCTTTTTGACGGACTGTCGGATCAACTGTTTCATGAAAGACCTGTCTTCATCCTTGGGTATATATCTTAGTTGCGGACTATATCAGGAAAGAAATTAACGACAAAGCACAAGTGGTGCAAGCAGCAAAACAAAACCCCGCCGGATGGCAGGGTTTGAAAAAAATGTGTGAAGGCTTTGAACAATGCTTATGCAGAAACACTTGCCTTGCGTTGTTCCATATAAGCGCCATCCAGGTCATCCTGCGTCATCGGCACAATCGACCATGCATCCTGATCTGCCATTAAGGCCCGCAGAAGCTGGTTATTCATATAATGGCCGGAACAAATGCCGGTAAAGTGACCAATGATCGGCATTCCCGCAAGGGCCAGATCACCCACCGCATCCAGAATTTTATGGCGAACGCATTCATTTTCAAAACGTACACCACCTTCGTTCATGACCCCGTCAGCACTGACCACAACGGCATTATCCAGAGAACCGCCACGGGCCAGCCCTTGGCTACGCATGAATTCAACTTCCTGTAAACGGCAGAATGTGCGCGCACGCGCCAGTTCTTCCTTAAAGACGCCACGACCCATGTGAACGATATGTTCCTGACGGCCAATGGTGGGGTCGTCAAATTCGATGGTGACGTCAAGAACAGAACCTTTACCCGGTTGGTAACCGGCAAAACGTCCATTATCTTCGACACTGACAGGTTTTTCGATGCGGATGGCCTTGCGCGGCGCATCCAGTTCCTGAATACCTGCACATTCGATGAGGAAAACAAACGGGGCGGCACTGCCATCCATCACCGGCATTTCCGGCGCGTTGATTTCCACAATCAGGTTGTCGATGCCGCAACCGGACAGGGCGGCCATAAGATGTTCGATGGTTGCAACGCTCACACCCTCTGCATTGCCGATTTTGGTGCAAAGCGTGGTTTCAATCACATTGTCGAAGGTCGCTTTAATTTCAGCGCCGCGTCCGGCAATGTCGATGCGTTTGAAGAGGATACCGGTATCGGCCGGTGCGGGTTTAAGGGTAATGGAAACTTTTTCACCGGAATGCAGGGCGATGCCTGAACAATTGATGGCGGTTTTCAATGTTTTTTGGCGCAGGGCTTGGGTCGTCTTTTTATTGCTGATGTTCGTCATAACGCCTCTTTGTATTCTCAAGATGATTGTTTCACTATCGAAATTCCTAGGTTGAATTATTAACCGCAGCCTCACAACAATTCAAATCAACCTTTGTTACGGTTTGTTACAATGAGGAAAGAGTTTAACTCATTGAAAGAAAAGCCGGTTCTTGATCGCACTGGAATCAGGAACCGGCTTTGAGTCACGTTGTTTTCAAATCACCCATAGGTTTTTTGAAGAGATACGAAAGAGCATTTCGTCTTTGCTTTGAGTAATCAGTTGGCCTGACGACGCAAGAAAGCGGGAATGTCCAACAGGTCGTCTTCGGCCTGTTGAGACGTTACCGGGCGGTCAGCCGGTGAAATGTCAAGACTGGGCTGGGACATTTCATGAATTTCCGCCGTTTGGTCCTTTGACTGGGTGGCACGGGCCACGCGGTCGGCTATGCGGCCGAACAGGGACGGTGCTGCAATTTCTTCCTTGGCAGCGGCTTCCGGGGCCGGGGTTTGAGCAAAGGGGTTGTGTGCCTGAACCGGTTCTTCTGCGTGGGTTGCCTGTGCAGCCTGCGGCGGAATAAACGGGTTACGTTGTTCTTCCTGTACAACACTTTGTGTTGCAGCAGGTGCTTCAGCACCGCGCAGTGTATTTTGAATACGCATGGCAACCTGTTCTGCATTGACGGCAGCAGCTGTTGCCTGAGCAACTGTTTCTTGCGGGGCAGGAGCTTGCGCAACCGATTGCATGGAGAGAACTTTGGAAGCCAGATTTTGAGCCGCCGGGGCAGCTTGTGCTGCTGGTGCAGGTGTTTCCTGAACCGGTGCTTTTACCTCTTCAACAACTTCCAGCACACGGGGTTGCGGCTGTTCTGCTTCATTGGCATCAATACCAGTGGAAACCACAGAAACGCGCATTTTACCGTTGAGAGTTTCATCCAGTGTGGTCCCGAAGATGATGTTGGCGTTCGGGTCGACTTCTTCACGGATGCGGTTGGCGGCTTCATCCACTTCAAACAGGGAAATATCCAGACCACCGGTGATGTTGATCAACACGCCTTTGGCACCTTTCATGGTGCTGTCATCCAGCAGCGGGTTGGAAATGGCGGCTTCTGCCGCTTCAATGGCACGGCGTTCGCCTTCGGCTTCACCTGTGCCCATCATGGCTTTGCCCATTTCCATCATCACGGTTTTAATGTCTGAGAAATCAAGGTTGATCATACCCGGGCGAACCATCAGGTCGGTCACGCCGCGTACACCTGAATGCAGCACTTCATCCGCCATCTGGAAGGCTTCGGCAAAAGTGGTGTTTTCCGTGGCGATGCGGAACAGGTTCTGGTTCGGGATCACAATCAATGTGTCCACGTATTTCTGCATTTCTTCAATACCGGCGTCTGCAAGACGCATGCGGTGAACACCTTCAAACTGGAAAGGTTTGGTGACAACACCGACAGTCAGAATACCGGCTTCGCGTGCAGCATGGGCAATAACCGGGGCTGCACCTGTGCCTGTGCCACCGCCCATACCGGCCGTGATAAAGACCATGTTGGAACCGGAAATTTGCTGCATGATGTCATCAATGGACTCAAGGGCGGCATCACGGCCGATTTCAGGTTTGGAACCTGCACCAAGCCCGGCGGTCAGTTGTGCGCCCAGCTGGATACGATGGTCGGAATGTGATTGGGAAAGTGCCTGTGCATCTGTGTTTGCCACGACAAATTCCACGCCTTCCAACGCAGACTGGATCATATTGTTGACGGCGTTGCCGCCTGCACCACCAACACCGATGACGCTGATGCGAGGTCCTGTTTGAACAGGGGCCGGATGGTTTTCCGGTACTTGAAAATTAATGGCCATATTATTTGCCCTTTCGAATGAACAACGTGTGTGACTGTCCTTGTTATCGCTCTTTTCCCGTTGGCTTTTTGCCTGTTTTTGCGGGGTATTTGTGTATTTTAAGGTCTAATTCTAAAAATTTTGTTTAAACCAGACCCCCAATTTGCCAAAAAAACTGTTCGGAGCCGGCCCAGCTTGCGCTGTACCTTGCGGCCATAGCCCCTGTTTTTCGTGTGCATATTTTAAAAGACCAACGCAGGTGGAAAATTCCGGCCCGCTTGTGGCATCGGCCAGACCCTGTAATCGTTGTGGGCGGGCCAGACGAATTTTTTTATTCAGAACGCGTGATGCCAGTTCGGGAACGCCGCGCAGTTGAGAAGCCCCCCCGGTCAGAACAACCTGACGGCCGATGGCTTTATCAAAACCGCTATGTTCCAGACGTTCACGCACCAGCTCGAACGTTTCCTCCAACCGGGGCTGGATGATGCTAACCAGTGTGGACCGTGATTCCGTTATGCCTTCTGCATCATCTTCTTCACCCAGAACAGGGACATGAAGAATTTCATGGTCATCGCTGGGGGCGGGCAGGCAGCTACCGAATTTTGTTTTCATGCGTTCAGCATGGGCGACAGGGGTGTTCAGCCCGCGCGAAATATCATTGGTGACTTGCAGGCCGCCCACAGGGATGCTGTCCACATGGACAAGGGCACCGTCAATAAAAACGGACATATCGGTTGTACCACCACCCATATCGACAACGCAGACACCCAGATTCATTTCATCTTCAACCAGACATCCCAATCCGCTGGCATAGGCAGAGATAACTTCTTCTTCCACATCCAGATGGCAGCGTTCCAGACAGGTTTTCAGGTTTTGAACCGTACTGGCGTTGGCGGAAACCATATTCATCCGTACGCTCAGGCGGTCCCCGGCCATGCCGCGTGGGTCGCGAATACCGCTTTCGCCATTGATGGCGAATTCTGTCGGCATGGTATGCAGCAAGACATGATCCGCCGGGAGTTGACCATGAGCACGTGCCTGCGCAAAAAGGCGCTGAACATCGGTATCTGTAATTTGTTGGGTATGGACGTTGGTTTCCACATCATGCAGGGTGGCGTGGGGTTGCCCCCCAGACAGGGAAACAATGACACGGTCGATGGTGTCGTCTGCCATTTCTTCGGCTACATGAACCGCGCTGCGAATGGATTGTTCAGCAGCTTCCATATCCACAATCACGCCACGGCGCAACCCGTTGGAAATCTGGTGGGACAGACCGATGATTTCCATTTCCCGGTCCTTGGACGCACGCGCAACGAAGCAGGACACCTTGGTGGTGCCTATATCCAGGGCGGCAATGAGGCCATGTCTGGTCTTTTTCGTCACGTTATGCATATCCCTTTAAATCAGCTGATTTAAGTATCTTGTCCCAGAAGTGGTTTACGAATGGTTTCCATTCCGTCGATTTTTACAAGAATGCGGTCCGGCAGGCGTAGGTCGATACTGGCCAGTTTCTTTTTGAACAGGGCATGTTCACGGTTATATTGTGCAAGACGCGACCAGGCTTTTTCCGGGTTTTCTTCAGGCAGGCGAATGTAGGTTCCATCTTGCAAGGCAATGTCCCAGCGCCGCTCAGAGACACGTACGGCTGCTTTGACCCGTTTGTTAAGTTCAGGTTCGCTGTGTAAAATAGCCATCACGTGTGCGGCATGTTTCGGTGCCCCTTTTCCGACAACCAGCGGCAAATGACTAAAGACCTTGATGTCGTCGCCACCAGTCAGGATGACCTCACCATCCTTATTGATGAGGGAAAACGTCCCGTCATGTTGCCACATGGCGGTTGGTTGATGTTCATTCAGGCTGATATGCAGAATATCGGGCAACTGGCGTTCTACAGAAGCTGTTGCGACCCACGGCAGGGCTTCGATGCGTGTGCGCAAAACCTGTGGATCAATTTCCAAAATCGGTTGATCCAGCTCCAGATTGACAACGGCACGCAAGTCTTCAATCGGGGTGTTGTTTCGCCCTTCAACCAGAACATCATGCAGGATAAAACCGTTTTCAGCACTGGCCTGCACAGCGGCATGTTCCATGCGCAGGCCAGCCAGATCTGTAAGACCTGTTTGGGCGGCGTAGGTTAGAAGGGCCGTTATAATACCCATCACACAGGCAAAGACAATGGGGCGGGCGTTTGCTCTTTTCCACAGTGGTGTTTGGCGTTTGCGCTTGTTTTTACTTGTCTGTGAGGTTGTTGTTCTTAGCTGTCGCATTGTGCCTCCTCAACCATCCAGGCGACGAGTTTTGGAAAAGAAATGTCAACCGCCTGAGCCTGTTCGGGCACCAAAGAGGTCGGGGTCATACCGGGCTGGGTGTTGACTTCAAGGATGTAAAGCTCACCGCTGGCTTCTTCATAACGGAAGTCTGCCCGTGAAACACCGCGACAACCCAGTGTTTCATGGGCCATTTCTGCCAGTTTTTTGACCTTTTCTGTAACATCCTGCGGGATGTTGGCGGGAACTTCGTGCCAGGATTCACCGGTGCTGTATTTGGCTTCGTAATCATAGAATTTATGATTGGTGCAAATTTCGGTTACGCCCAGAGCTCCGCGATCCCCCATGACAGCCACAGTGAGCTCACGCCCACCGACGAATTGTTCCACCATGACATTCTCGCCATAGGGCCAGTCATCACTGTCAAACGGGCCGTTGTCGCCGGGCATAACGATTTTGACACCCACGCTGGAGCCTTCATTGGCGGGTTTGATGACATAGGGACGTTCCATCACATCGCCTGCAAGCACATCATCGCGTTTGGCCATGATATGTTTGGCACAGGGAATGCCAGCCTGTTCAAACAGGCGTTTGGCCATGGGTTTATCCATGGCGATGGCGGAAGCCATGACACCGCTGTGGGTGTAGGGGATATTGATGATATTGAGGAACCCCTGAATGCAGCCATCTTCCCCGTAAGGACCGTGCAGCGCATTGAAAATGACATCCGGCTTGGGATAAAGCCGGGTCAGCAACGTACCCATATCGCGCTGGATATCAATGGTGGTGACGCTATAGCCTGCTTCCTGCAAAGCTTTGGCACAGGCTGCCCCGCTGACCAGAGAGACTTCGCGTTCCGATGACCATCCGCCCATCAGGACGGCAACATGGGTTGTCATGCGTCTTCTCCTTTTTTAATGCCGATGCGTTTGATTTCCCAACGCAACGCTACCCCGCTGGTTTCAAGAACACGGCTGCGAACCTCTTCGCCGAGTTCTTCCAGATCAGCCGCTGTGGCATCCCCGGTGTTGAGCAGGAAATTGCAATGTTGTTCTGAAACCTGTGCGCCACCTCGTCTTAAGCCTCGGCATCCGGCCTGATCAATCAGTTGCCAGGCTTTGTGACCTTCGGGGTTGGCGAAGGTGGAACCGCCGGTGCGGGAGCGAATGGGTTGACTTCCCCCCCGTGCATCCTGAATTTTTTGCATTTCGGCGGCAATTTCCTGACGTTCTGCTGACCTGCCTTGCAGGCGCGCAGACAGGAAGGTCCAGCCCTCACCTAAAGCACAATGGCGATAACTGTAACCAAGCTCCTCCAGAGCAAGGGTTTTAACCTCGCCTTGGGGGGAAATGGCGGTTGTTTCAATCAGCACGTCTTTGATCTCCCGGCCGTAGGCACCTGCGTTCATCCGCAGGGCACCGCCTATTGTGCCGGGAATACCACTAAGAAATTCTAAACCGCCCAAAGAATTATCCAGTGCAACCTTGGCGACATTGCCATCAAGGGCACCGGCCCCGCAGGCGATTTCATTTCCGGTGACTTCAATTTGGGCAAAGGCACGCCCCAGCCGGACGACCACACCGGGAATGCCACCGTCTCGGACCAGCAGGTTTGAGCCCACGCCCAGAAAAGTCAGCGCAACATCCTGCGGCTTGTTGGCGATAAAATGGGCGAGGTCTTCCACATCTGCCGGGCGGAACATCACTTCAGCCGGGCCGCCCACACGGAACCATGTGATTTTATTCAAAGGCGCATTGGCGCTTAAACGCCCGCGCACAGGCGGCAGACGCTGCAACAAACCTTCGTTGAATAAAACCGCAGATGCCACCGTTCAGCCCTCCTTCACTTTGGCAAGCTGGTCGGGCAGGGCATAGGCCCAGGCGGAAATGCTGCCAGCGCCGCAGCACACGACATAATCACCCGGTTCGGCAATGTCATTGATGACGCTTGCTAATGCGTCTTGATTCTCCAGCGCAATAACATGCCGGTGCCCATGTGAGATGAGGCTTTCTGACAGGTGGGCCTTATCAATCCCTTCAATGGGTTGTTCGCCTGCCGGGAAAACATCGGCAACAATGACCGTGTCGGCATCGTTAAAGCAGGTGGAGAATTCTTCAAACAGGTCTCTTAAGCGGGAATAGCGGTGCGGCTGTACCACCGCATGCACCTTGCCGCGCCCGGCCCCGCGTGCGGCTTTCAGCACGGAAGCGATTTCAACGGGGTGGTGGGCATAGTCATCAATAATGGTGATGCCGTCCACTTCACCGGTTTTGGTGAAACGGCGTTTAACCCCGTCAAAAGCGGCCAGGCCTTTGCGGATGGTGGCATCACTCATGCCCAGTTCAAGGCCAACACAAACAGCGGCCAGCGAATTTTTAACGTTATGTTCGCCCAGCATGGGGAAATGTAGGCCTGTGATGGTGCGCGGTTCGTCATCACCACGGCGGTTGATGACCACGTCAAAACGCGAACCGTCCGACCCCATTTCCACATTTTCAGCACGCACATCGGCTTGTGGGGAAAAACCGTAGGTGATGATTTTACGGTCTGATACGCGCGGGATCATGGCCTGAACTTCGGGATGGTCGATGCACAGGGCGGCAAAACCATAAAAGGGAATGTTTTGCACAAAGGTGTCAAAGGCATGGCGCAGGGTATCGAAATCACCGTAATGATCCAGATGTTCCGGGTCGATGTTGGTGACAACGGCGCAGGCCGCAGGCAGCTTGATGAAGGTTCCATCGCTTTCGTCCGCTTCGGCCACCAGCCAGTCACCTTCTCCTAAACGCGCATTGGTGCCATAGGCGTTGATAATGCCGCCGTTAATCACGGTCGGGTCCATTTCTGCGGCATCCAGCAAGGTGGCGATGATGGTGGTGGTGGTGGTTTTCCCATGGGTGCCGCCCACCGCGATGGAGGCTTTCAGGCGCATCAGTTCGGCCAGCATTTCAGCACGGCGCACCACCGGGATCAGTTTATGACGTGCCGCAACAACTTCGGGGTTATCCGGTTTGACGGCGGAAGAGATCACCACGACCTGTGCATTTTTGACATTTTCAGCCTCATGCCCGACGAAAACGTCCATACCAAGGCCCCGCAAACGTTGGACGTTGGCGTTGTCATTCAGGTCACTGCCTTGTACTTGATAGCCGAGGTTATGAAGGATTTCGGCAATGCCGCTCATGCCAATACCGCCGATACCGACAAAATGCAGGGTGCCAATGGAAAGGGGAAGGGATTTCATGGGTTTTTCTTAGACCTCGATCAATTCTTCAACGGCATCGGCAAGGCGTTTGGCCGCATCGGGGCGACCAGCCTTGAAACTTGCCTGTGCAGTGGCGTTTAGGGTTCTGGGCTCGCTGAACAGGGCTTCCAGTCGTTCAGCAAGAATTTCAGGCGTAAAGGCATCTTGCGGCATGAGCCAACCGGCCCCGGCTTCATCCAGCGCATGGGCATTTCGGCTCTGATGGTCATCCGTTGCGTACGGGTAGGGCACCAAAATAGCCGGGCGACCTACGGTAGTGACCTCGGCAACCGTAGAGGCGCCGGAACGACCAATCAGCAAATGGGTATGGGCCAGACGTTCGGGCACATCGTTGAAAAAGCTTTCCAGGGTGGCATTCAGGCCATTGCGTTTGTAAGCATCACGGGTTGTTTCCAGAACTTCCGGGCGGCATTGCTGGGTGATTTCCAGACGTTCGCGGAACTGGGGAGGCAGTTTGGCAAAGGCTTCGGGCAAAATGTCACTGAAAATCTGTGCCCCTTGCGAGCCACCAAGGATCAAAACCCGGATGGGACCGTCTGCATTCAGTTCATGATATGCATTTTGGCGCATGGCAATGATGTTTTCACGCACAGGCATACCGGTGAAGACAATTTTTTGCGTATCAATGTCTTTACAATGATCAACCTGTTCAAAGGAAGTGCAGATACGCTTCACTTTCGAAGCCAGCAGGCGATTGGCCCGGCCCAAAACAGCATTTTGTTCATGGATCATAGAGGCATAGCCACCAAGGGAGGCAGCAATCATGGTGGGTACAGAGGCATAGCCGCCAAAGCCAACGACCACAACAGGATGCATCCGGCCTAGTAGGCGTTTGGCTTGCAAGGTGCCAAGAGCCAGTGAGAGGGCGGAGCGGACCTTACCGAAGAATCCTCGCCCGGCAACACCACCGGCTGATATACGCAGGGTTTCCAGTTCCCCCAGAACACCGCTATAGCTACCGCCGCGTTTATCGGTGAAAAGGGCAAGGCGATAGCCGCGTTTCAACAACTCGCTTGCCAGACTTTCTGCTGGAAAGACATGGCCACCGGTGCCACCGGCTGCCAGAATTACAAGGGGTTTGTTAGGCATTACAAGTCACCTCCGGCGCGTCTGCGTGTTAAAGCCAGCAGCATGCCCATGGCCAATGCCAATGACAAAAGGCTGGACCCCCCATAGGAAATAAACGGCAAGGTCATGCCTTTGGTCGGCATCAGGTGGGTGGTGGAGGCCATATTGATCACCGCCTGTAGCCCAAACTGGGTCACAAGCCCGCCCACGGCCAGCAGGACGAACAGATTGTCTTCATGGAACATGCGCGCAAACCCGCGCAAAACCACGGTGGCGAAAAGGGCAATGATGATTAGGCAGGCAATCAGGCCGAATTCTTCCCCGGCAACGGCAAAGATAAAATCGGTATGGGCATCGGGCAGGACGTTTTTAATTTCACCTTCACCGGGGCCGGTGCCGAACAGGCCACCGTTCTGGAAGGCTTCCATGGAACGGTTGATCTGGTAGCTGTCTCCACTTGCGGGGTCGAGGAAACGGTCCACGCGGCTTTTGACATGATCAATCGTCAGATAGGCAACGGTTGAACCTGCCATAAAGACAAAGGCAACCAGCACGACAAAAAACACAGGGAGACCGGCAAGGAAGAATTGCATGCCCCAAACGGCTGAAATAACAACCGTCATGCCGAAATCCGGTTGAGTGATGAGAAGGCCTGCAACCAGCCCGTAAAGAGCTATGGCAATGAAATGACCGGGAAAAGACGTATTTTTACGCCATTCTGCAAACATCCATGCGGCGACAACCGCAAAGGTTGGCTTGAGGAATTCAGAAGGTTGCAGGGTAAAACCGGCCAGTGAGATCCAGCGTGCGGCCCCTTTAATCTCGGCCCCCAGAAAATGGGTGCTCGCGGTCAGGAGGATGAAACCGCCAAAGGCAAGGGCAGAAAGTCGGCGTACAGACAACGGATCCAGCAGAGATACCCCGATCATGGTGATCAGGGCCAGTGGCAGATAGGCAAACTGACGCAGGGCAAAATGATAGGTGTCCAGATGCAGGCGGGCGGCAACAGGTGGGCTGGCGGCCAGTGTCAGGATGGAACCCACCGCAATAATCAGCAGGATGGAGGCCAGTAACCAGCGGTCCACCGTCCACCACCAACGCCCCAGAATGGATGTATCAACACGGGAGAAACTGATCATTTACGCGGCTTCCTCCTCTTGTTCTATGGTATGGACAATGTCTTTGAAAGCATCGCCGCGCGCTTCGAAACTGCTGAACTGGTCCCATGACGCGCAAGCTGGTGAGAGCAGGACAACACCGCCTTGAGACCGCGCATCGCGATAAGCGGCTTTGGTTGCTGTTTCCAACGTGGTACAGCGTTCATAGGGCAGGTGATTGTCCAATGTTTGTGCAAAACTATCTTCGGCTTCGCCAATCAGATAGGCTTTGCGCACCCCATCCAACTGTTCAAGCAAAGAAGTAATACCGCCTTCCTTGGCTTGGCCGCCCGCAATCCAGTAGATGTTTTCATAAGAGGCAAGGGCTTTTGCGCTGGCATCGGCATTTGTTGCTTTACTGTCGTTAATGAACAGAACGCCATGGAGGGTGGCAACAATTTCCTGACGGTGTGCAAGGCCGGGGAAGCTGGCAATGCCCCGCACAATCCATTCCGGTGCGGCGCCAATGGCGATGGCTGCGCCATAAGCTGCGGCTGCATTTTGTTGGTTGTGACGCCCCTGCAATGTTTTGATAGCGGACAGGTCCATGACCTGTTCACCTTCCTCACAGAAGGCTTCGTCAATCAGGATGTCTTCATCGCTGAAAATGCCATCTTCCACCGGGCCTTGGGCGGAAATGGCAATGCGCCGGGCTTTTGTTAGATCATCCTGAGCAAAGACTGCCGCGCTTTCGCTATCATCCACGCCGATGACGGCCACATGTTCCGGCTTCTGGTTGGCAAAGATGTTTTTCTTGGCACCAATATAGCCGTCCAGTCCACCATGGCGTTCCAGATGGTCCGGGCTGATGTTGAGCCAGACGGCAACATCGGCACTCAGGGAAGGGGTGCGTTCCAACTGATAGGATGACAGTTCAAGCACATAAACACCTTCTTCATCCAGCGGCTCCAAATCAAGAACCGGAATGCCAAGGTTCCCACCAACCTGAATATCAAAGCCGGCAATTTCCAGTACATGGGCGATAAGGGCCGTGGTGGTGGATTTTCCGTTGGTGCCGGTAATGGCGATATATTTGGCCTGCGGCTGGGCCTCAATCAACAACTCCACATCACACACGATGGGGCAATTTGCCGCACGTGCCAAATCCGCCACAGGATGGGCTTGGGGATAGGTATGGGGAATGCCCGGGCTCATGACCAACAGGTCGATGTCTGACCAGTCAGCTTTGGTCAAATCAACCAGATCATCGCGGGTGGATTTGTCATCCCAGCATAAAACCTGTGCACCGGCCTGTTTCAGGGCGCGTTCTGCCGATAGGCCGGATTTTCCCAGCCCCAGAATGGCAACGGTTTTGCCTTGATATGCGCTTGGAACGATCACTTAGCTATCTCTCCTTAACGCAGCTTCAGGGTTGCGAGACCGATCAGCGCCAAAATCAGCGCGATGATCCAGAAACGAATAACAATGGTCGGTTCCGCCCAGCCTTTTTTCTCATAATGGTGGTGCAGCGGGGCCATGCGGAAAACCCGCTTGCCGGTGAGCTTGAAAGAAGCAACCTGTACAATGACGGAAACGGTTTCCAGAACGAACAGCCCGCCGACAATGGCCAGCACCAGTTCGTGTTTGGTGACAACTGCAATGGACCCTAGGGTGCCGCCTAAGGCAAGGGAGCCTGTATCGCCCATAAACACCATGGCGGGCGGGGCGTTGAACCAGAGAAAACCGATGCAGCCACCAATGACGGCGGCGCAGATCACCGCCAATTCACCAGCGCCGGGAACATAATGGATTTGCAGATATTCAGAAAAAAGCGCATGGCCGACAAGATAGGAGATAATCGCAAATACCCCGGCGGCCATAATGACGGGCACAGTGGCCAGCCCGTCCAGACCATCGGTCAGATTGACGGCGTTTGAGGCACCGATCATCACCAGAACAGTGAAGACGCTAAAGAACATGCCGAAGTTGAGCAGAAAGTCTTTGAAAAAGGGCACGGCCAGATGAGTGTTCAGGCTATCGGGCTGGGCAGAGGAGATGATGAAGGAGGCAATGGCGGCAAAACCCAATTGCCCCAGCAGTTTTAATTTGCCGGGTAATCCTTTGGTGTTTTTCTTGGAAACCTTGAGATAGTCATCGGCAAAACCGATGACACCATAGCCCAGTGTCACAAGCATAACCGCCCAGACATAGGGGTTGAACAGGTCGGCCCAAAGCAAGACGGAAATGGACATGGACGTCAGGATCATGATCCCGCCCATGGTCGGTGTGCCCTGTTTTTTAAGGTGGCTTTCCGGACCATCATCACGGATGGGCTGGCCCTGGCCTTGCCAATGGCGCAACCAGCGGATCAGGCGCGGACCGATGATAAAGGCAATGACCATTGCCGTCATGACAGCGCCACCTGTGCGAAATGTCAGGTATCGAAACAGATTGAAAACGGCAATCTGGTCGGCCAAAGGGAAGAGGAGGTGATATAGCATGTTTGTGGTCTCTCTTTCTTCACATTCCGCTAGGTTGTAATTCCAAAAGGGCATCCAGAACCAGATCGGTCCGGCTGCCGCGTGAACTTTTAATACTGACGACATCACCCGGCTGAACGGCCTGAACCACCAGCGGGGCAAGGTTTTCTGAATCGGTGCTATGGGCACCACGTTTATTTTGTGCCAAGGCGTCATGCAGGTGTTTCATCAACGGCCCACAGGTGAAAACCAGATCAATCTGGTCACAGGCTTCTGCCAGATCGCGGTGAATACGAATTTCATCGGGCCCCAGTTCCAGCATGTCGCCAAGAACGGCAATGCGACGACCGGGTTGATGCGACAGCACGTCCAGAGCAGCACGCATGGAGACATCGTTGGCATTGTAGCTTTCATCAATGACCTTGAACGTCCCCCCGGAAAGCTCAATGTTGTGAACGGCCCCTCTACCCTTTAAATCGGCAAGGTGGGCCAGTTCGTTGGCTGCTTTGTTGATGTCCGCATCCAGAGCGCTGATACAGGCCAGAATAGCCAGGCTGTTGCTCACCCAATGGATGCCATCATGGGCAACGTTATATTCGATGATTGTGCCCTGAAGGTCGGCTTTGACATGACTGCCTTTTTCCTCAGGGGTGCATTCAATGACGCTGAAATCACCGTTTTCAAGCCCGAATGCAAAAATCTTTTGGGCCCCGTGCGTAAGGGATGCCTGCATCATGCGATTATAAAAATCGTTATCTGCATTTAATACAGCTGTGCCACCTTTTTTAAGGCCGATAAAAATTTCGCATTTGGCATCGGCGATAGCAGCGAGATCAGCAAAATGTTCCTGATGGGCCGGGGCGATGGTGGTGATGACGGCCACATCCGGTTCGGCCATCAGGGACAATTCGGTTAATTCACCGGCATGGTTCATACCCAGTTCCAGAACGGCAAAATCACAGTCGCGCGGCATGCGGGCCAAGGTCAGGGGCAAGCCGAAATGGTTGTTCAGGTTGCCCTGTGTTGCATGTGTTTTTCCTTGTTTGGACAGCACACTGGCAAGAGCTTCCTTTACGCCTGTTTTGCCGACACTACCGGTAACCGCGACAACTTTGGCCTTGCTGCGTTGGCGGGCGGCGCGCCCGAGACCTTCCAGTGCCTGTGTTGTATTTTTTACCAATAGCAGATTGTCGTCAGCCCGGCAGTTTGTAGGTATGTGAGAGACAACGGCAGCACTTGCTCCGCCCGCCAGTGCCGCGCGAACATAATCATGCCCATCAAAACTGGGGCCTTTGATGGCAATGAAAAGATCGCCTTTTGCAATCTGGCGGCTGTCAATGGAAATGCCGGTGCATGTCCATTCACCGAACGGGGTGCCGTCTGTTGCCTGTGCAGCTTCCTGTGCGTTCCAGAGGATGTCAGACATTCAGCACCTCCTTGATGACGGCACGGTCATCGAAAGGCAGGACTTGGTTGCCGATAATTTGGCCTGTTTCATGGCCTTTGCCGGCAACCAGCAAAATGTCTTTGTCTGCCATATCGCCAATGGCGCGCGTGATGGCTTGAAGGCGATCCCCGATTTCAATGGCTGCGGGGCAGGCAGCCATGATTTCAGCACGAATAGAGGCAGCGGTTTCACTGCGCGGGTTGTCATCTGTCACATAGGTGCGATCAGCCAGTTCTGCGGCAACGCGTCCCATTTCCGGGCGTTTGCCCCGGTCACGGTCTCCGCCACAGCCAAAGACCACAGCCAGCTTGCCCTGTGTATGCGGGCGCAAGGCATTCAGCACGGTTGCCAGCGCATCCGGCGTGTGGGCGTAATCCACATAAATGCCACGCCCCATATGTTCCATGCGCCCCGGTACGCCTTCCAGCTTTGCAAGCAGGGGGACAGCCTTGGCAGGGGAAGCGCCGGACGCAAGAACAATCCCTAAGGCGCACAGGGCATTTTCCACCTGAAAATACCCGGCCAGAGGCAAGGTTAAATCATAGGAATGCCCCATAACCCTGAGCTTCAAGTGTTGGCCTTCTGCACAAGGGGTTGCGCTGATCAAATGAATGTCCCGGCCTTTTTTACCGTAAGACAGAACCGTTTTTTTCTGTTTGGCAAGTTCCTCTGCCAATAGGTCATATTCAACGATGTCGCCATTGAGAACAGCGGTGCCGCCGGATTGCAAAAGCTCTGTGAACAGGCGTTTCTTTGCGCGCAGGTAGTCGGCCATGTCACTATGATAGTCCAGATGGTCGCGGCTCAGATTGGTGAAGGCGGCAATGCGCACCTCGACCCCGTCCATACGGTATTGATCCAGCCCATGGCTGGAGGCTTCCATGGCAAGATGGGTGACACCCAGTTCGGTGATTTCTGCCAGTCGTTCATGCAAGCCTGCCGGGTCCGGTGTTGTCAGGCCACCGGAAATTTCCAGCCCCGGTGCCGTAATGCCGAGGGTGCCAAGGCTGGCGGCCTGATGACCCAGCATGGACCACATCTGGCGCACAAACGTCACACAGGAACTTTTGCCGTTGGTGCCGGTTACGGCTGCGCTCATTTGCGGTTGTTTGGCATAAAAGGCTGCGGCCATTCTGGCAAAGGTTTGGCGCGGGTTGGCATCATAAATCACCAGTGCGCTGGTGTCTTCTTTCACTTCGCTGTCTTCGGGAACCAGCAAAACGGTGGCACCGGCTTTCAAGGCCTGTGGAATAAAGCTGCGTCCATCAACCGTGCTGCCGGGCAGGGCGGCAAACAGCCATCCGGGGGCGACTTTGCGGGAATCTACCGTGAGCCCAACGATATCAAGATTTTGTTCCAGAGCGGGGAAAAGTTCTTTTAAAGCAACCATCTCTTACCCCTTTACCTTGATAAAGAGGGGGTCCCCCGGTTTGTAGGCGTTTTCTTCTCCTTGCGCAGGCTGAATACCAAGCATGGGGCCGATGCGGTCTACCACTTTTTTGATGATCGGGGCGGCAACCCAGCCTGCGGTGGCATAGCCAAACGTTCTTTTGATGCCGACCGGTTCATCGACCATGGCTAAAACGGCATAGCGCGGACTTTCAATGGGGAAAACGGCGGCAAAAGAGGAAATACGCGAATGACGGTTGTAAGAACCGCCTTCCTGTTTGTCGGCTGTACCGGTTTTTCCGCCGACACGGTAAAACTTTGAATTGGCATTTTTACCGGAGCCTAGCAAAACCACCAGCCGCATGAGCTTACGCATCTGCTGCGATGTTTTTGCCGATATCACCCGTTGTGCAACAGCTTGTGTTGCCCCGTTTTGTTTCAACAGGGTTGGTTGATGCAGCAGGCCACCGTTTGCCACAGCACCGATGGCAGAGGTCAATTGCAACGGGGTGACGGCAATACCATGACCATAGGAAATGGTCATGGTATTTACTTTGCGCCATGTCGATGGATAAAGCGGTGAACCGACTTCCGGGATTTCAACGGAAACGGGATTGAGCAGGCCAAACCGTTGTAAATAGTCGCGTTGCAGCTCCGAGCCGGCTTCCAGTGCGATTTGTGCCGAACCGATGTTGGATGAAAAAACCAGTATTTCAGGAACACTCAGCGCGCGTTTTTTGGCATGAAAGTCATTGATGCGAAAACGGCCTATTTTAAGCGGTTTGGAGGCATCAAAAGTGTCTGTCAGGCGCACGGTGTTGCTGTCCAGTGCCATGGCGGTATTGAGCAGCTTGAAGATGGAACCCATTTCATAGACGCCCTTGGTCGCCCGGTTAAAACCGGCATCACCTTGCAGGGTGTCGATGTTGTTGGGGTCAAAATCAGGCAGGGAGACCAGCGAAAGAAGCTCCCCGTTTTGCAGGTCCATAATGACCCCGGCACCACCGATGGCTTTGAATTCATCAATGGCATCCTGCAAGGCGCTACGCATGACAGACTGAACGCGTACATCAATTGACAGGTTCAGTTTGCCATCAGGATTGCTAAGCTGGTGATTGAAGCTTTTTTCAAGGCCGGAAATGCCGCGCCCGTCAATGTCCGTATAGCCTAAAATATGGGCCAGCAGGGGGCCTTGCGGGTAGGTGCGGCGTTCTTCGCGCTGGTAATCCAGCCCCGGAATGCCAAGCTGGTTGACCTGATGTTTCTGGTTTGGGGTCAGCGCACGCGAAAGATATTCGAAACGTTTCCCGGAAGCCAGTTTCTTGACAGTCGCGTTGATGCTGAGTTCCGGCAGAATACGGGTCAGTTTCAAGGCTGCTTGTGTCGGGTCTTCACCGGCTGCAAGAAAGGCTTTTGAATCCACAAACAGAGAGTCTGCGGGCAGGGATGTCGCAACCAGAATGCCGTTGCGATCTACAATGTCGGCACGAACGGCTTCGATGGCATCATTGTTTGTACTGCTGGCAAGCGTGGGTTCGCCACCTTCCTGCATCAGGGAAAGGTCCACCACACGCCCGGCCAGCACGGCAAACAGAATGGCAAATACGGCACCTGCCACCAATGTACGGTTATGGCCCGTTTCAATGGCGCGTTTGCTGCGCAGTTGTTTTTCCCTTGCCCCTCTCAGTTCCATGGCCTAGCGCTCCGCCCTGGTGGGGTGAACGTTGGGGGTTTGCGACAGAATTTTCTTGTCGAACATATCCATGTTGATGACCTGTCCGCCCTGCATTTCCTCCAGATTGAGGTAACGTTTGGCAAGGTCTTCAAGGCGTGTGGGATCGTTCAGGTAACTCCATTCCGCTTTCAGAATATGGATGGTTTCCTGTTCCTGTAAAATTTCCTGATTGAGGCTTTGCAGCTCTTTTTCCAGTTCATCCACCTGATAGGTAATGCGAAAAACGCCCACAGCCAGAACAAGTGCAAGAAAAACGGTCAAGCCAATGGTCAGACGGGTCATGCCATCCCTCCCTCTGTCCAGCTTTCGCCATCGGTGCGGATGGCACAACGCAGTTTGGAAGAACGTGCACGCGGGTTTTCGCGGCATTCTGCATCCGTGGGGGCGATGGGCTTGCGTGTGACGAGCTTGAAGGTCGGTTGCGGGCCGCTTTGCGCTGTGTCCGGCATGTAACGGTTGGTGCGGGCATTACCGCCACTGCGTTCCTTGAAGAATTTTTTCACGATGCGGTCTTCCAGTGAATGGAAGGTAACCACGACCAGACGACCGCCGGGCAGCAGAATTTTTTCTGCCGCTTCTAGGCCGCGTTCCAGTTCGCCCAGTTCATCGTTGACGTAAATGCGCAAGCCCTGAAAGGTGCGTGTTGCCGGGTCGATCTTATCCTTTGCCTGCCAGACCACGCTACGCACAATTTTGGCCAGTTGCCCGGTGGTGGTGATGCTTTCTTCGCGCCGGGC
The DNA here is from genome assembly GCA_050297075.1 of Terasakiella sp. Lineage (GTDB taxonomy): Bacteria > Pseudomonadota > Alphaproteobacteria > Rhodospirillales > Terasakiellaceae > Terasakiella. The sequence goes on along the minus strand of JBNKSC010000024.1, from coordinate 37,288 downwards.
TTCCACAATGGCCTTTGCCACGCGGCGTGAATGGCGTTCTTCCCCGTATTTGTAGATGATGTCGGCCAGTTCCTTTTCTTCGTAACCATTCACCACGTCTGCGGCACTTTCCCCGCTTTGGGCCATGCGCATGTCCAGCGGGCCGTCTTCACGGAAAGAAAAACCGCGATCGGCTTCATCAATCTGGAAGGAAGAGACTCCTATATCCAGAACCACTGCGTTCACCTTTTGATTCACAAGGGCCGCCATGTCCCCATAGCAGCCCTCCAACATGTGCAGCCGATTATCCAGCGTCTGCGAGAGTTGTTTTCCGCGTTCTATGGCGTCCGGGTCTCGGTCTATGGCAAAGACCCGGCAGTTGGCTGCATCCAGTAGGGCCTTGGTGTAGCCCCCTCCGCCGAAGGTGCCATCTACAAGAATGTCACCATCTTCAGGGGCGCAGGCCTCAACAATTTCCTTGAGGAGGACGGGGATATGGCCGCTCATGCCTCTTCTCCCCGAACGTTGAGTTTTAACGTGCGCTTAGCGGCTTTGGCCCGTTCAAAGGCGGCTTTGGCATGGGCTTCGTAGGCCGCTGGTTCCCAAATGAAAATTTCCCGGCCCCGGCCCACAAACAGGGCCTGTTCGGTGATGCCTGCGTGGTCCAGCAAATCTTGCGGCAGGATGACACGCCCTTCGGTATCGAAGGACAGTTGGGTGGCATTTTCAAGGATAACGGCAGCCAAGTCGTCCTGATCGTCTGAGAAAAAGTCGGTTTGGGTACTCAGGCTATCGGACAAAAGATTCATGAACTCTTCACCACAAGCGGCGATGGCGGGAAATTTGAAGGAAGGATAGGCATACATCCCGCGAAAAGACTGGGTCTCAAAAGACGCGCGAAAAGGCTTGGGAACACTGGTGCGTCCCTTTTTATCAATCTTGTTCAGATGCCTTCCGACGAACAAAGCCATGGTGGCGTGAGCCTATTCACATAAGAGTTCCAAACCTGCCCATTGAAAGACAGAGTCCCGTTCGGCTAAAAGTTTGGCCGCACGAATGTCCCGATGTGAGCTCAATTTGGGACGACCCTATTATTCTATGGGATAGTATGGGATACCATGGGATTAAATGGGTGGTCAATGTAAAATCATGGGAAAAGGCGCAGGGAACCGGGCTTTTGCCTGAGATTGTAAATCAACATATAGTGTGTGAATGTTTCTGTTTGCGTATATATTGGGCGCCTTAATTTGTGTGATTTGAGCGAAACTTTTGAAACCTAAATGGAATCAAGCAGTTTGCCTTATCCGTTAAGATGACGTTGTATAATTCCATTTTCTTTTCACAAAAAACACGAAAAGCGACAGATAGGATTGGAACTTTGAAGTCAGGTCAATTTGTGCACAAAAAATGCGAAATCGTTTATTCAAACCGGTAGCCGATTTTGAGAGGATAAGGACAGATTCAGGATTATTGCTTCCAGAGGAGAAGAACATGGAATTCGTATATAGCAATCCGACTCAGGTGGTTTTCGGTGCCGGTAAGCTGTCCGAACTGGGCCAGCTCACAAAAGTTTATGGTCAACGTGCTCTCATCGTTACAGGTGGGGGGAGTGTCAAGCGCAATGGCATCTTTGACAATGCGCTCAAGAGTTTGAAAGAGGCTGGTGTCAGTGTGGTGGAATGTGATGGCATTGAGCCAAATCCGCGTCTGAGTTCGGTAAAACGCGGTGTGCAAATTGCCCGAGACAACAACTGTGATGTCATCATTGCCCTTGGGGGCGGCAGCACGATGGATGCGGCAAAGCATATGGCTACGGCTGTTTTGTATGATGGTGACCCCTGGGACATGATTTATCATGGGCAGGAAGAGGTCCATGTTCCAACGGAAGCTCTGCCCATTCTTTGTGTGCCGACCTTGGCGGCAACGGGTTCGGAGATGAACTGTAGCGGCGTTATTTCGAATGAAGAGACAAAGGAAAAATCCTTTGTGAGTGCAGAATGCCTGTACCCTCGCGTTGCCCTTCTTGATCCTGAGCTGACGTTAAGTGTCCCCAAAGATCAGACGGCGTACGGTGTTTGTGATTTGATTACTCATGTGACGGAAAGCTATTTCAATGGCCCGGACAACACCCCCATACAGGACCGTTTTGCCGAAGGGGTGATCCTCACCGCGATGGAATACGGGCCAATAGCGATTGCTGATGGGAAGGACCTGAATGCACGGACGCAAATTCAATGGGCGGCAACGCTGGCCTTGAATGGCTGGGTGAATGTGGGGGCTGTTGGCGGTTATCCCGTACATATGGTGGAACATACCGTATCGGGCTATCATGATATTACTCATGCTGCGGGCTTGTCGATTATCAATCCATCATGGATGCGGTTTGCAGCTCAACGCAATCCTGCCAAATTTGTTCAGTTTGCAGAACGTGTTTTCGGCCTTGAAGCCAAAGGAAAAGATGATCTGGAATGCGCCATGGAAGGGGTTGATCGTTTCGAGGCTTTCCTGAAATCGATTGACTGCCCGACACGTTTTTCCGAGTTGGGAATCGATGATGGATTGTTTGAAACATATGCCGAGGAAACCTTGCGTATCATCGCAGATGAAGAAGGCAACCTTCCTGCCCGTCCACCAATGAATAAAGAAGATATTGTCCAGACGTTGCGTGCAGCGGCATAAACAAGACTTCAAAGAAAAGTAACCTCCCTTGGAATGTTCTAAAGACATCTCAAGGGAGGTTTTTTTTGACAGGAAGGTAAAATTAAAGAGCTGTCCAACCGCCATCCATCGTCAGGGATGTCCCGGTGATCTGGCTGGCTGCTTCACTGCATAGAAACAGGCAGGTTTCACCAAGCTGTTCAGGTGTGGCGAAACATTTGGAAGGTTGCTTTTCAGAAAGAAGAAGGATGCTTTCCTCTTCAATGCTTCTGCCGGAAAGGGTTGCGCGTTGTTCGATCTGTTCTTCAACAAGGGGGGTGCGCACCCAGCCGGGGCACAAGGCATTTGCCGTGATGCCTGTTTCAGCCGTTTCTAGGGCACAGACTTTTGTCAGCCCGATCAAACCATGCTTTGAGGCAACATAGGCAGCTTTTTGCGCTGAAGCGACATGTCCGTGGACGGAAGAGACATTGATGATACGCCCCCAGTTTTTTTCTTTCATCGCGGGCAGAACCAGCCGGGTTGTGTGAAAGGCTGAACTGAGGTTCAAGGCCAGAATTAAATCCCATTGCGAAGGCGCGAAATCTTCAAGAGGACTGACATGCTGCATCCCGGCGTTATTGATCAGAACATCAACTGCGCCCAGATCGGCGTTAACCTGAGACAGCATGTTCTCAATTTCAGCGGGTTTGCTCATATCTGCTGCGTGAAAGAGCACCTTTCCACTGCCGAGTTGGTCAAGTTCCCGGCAGAGTGTTTTTGCTTTTTCATTGTTTTGGCGACCATTGAGCACGACGTTGTAATTTTGTCGGGCAAGGCACCGGGCAATTCCCAACCCGATGCCGCTTGTCGATCCGGTGACCAGTGCTGTTTTATTCAAGGGCATGTCCTTTAGGCCCTTTTATTGCTGATTGTTCCTGAGGCGACCAGTTGGTCAATATCATCAGGGCCAAGGCCTAAAAATTCGGATAGAATTTCTTCGGAATTTTCCCCCAGTGTCGGAGGGGGTGTCATGGGGGAGGGGGCTTCACCGTCAAATTTTATCGGGCTGGACACCACTTTCAGCTCGCCGATTTCCGGATGCGAAACGGTTCGGATCATGTCACGTGCTTGTGTATTGGGATGATCCAGCGCTTCGGCAACACTGAGAATGGGGGCAAAGGGGACATCGAATTCGGCCAGTCTTTCTTCCCATTCCTTGGTCGTGCGGGTTTTCATCGCTTCTGCAACGATTTGTTCCAGTGTTTCGCGATGTTCAATACGCGCGAGATATTGCGAATAGCGCGCATCATCAATCAGGTCTTCACGTTCAATGGCACGGGCAAGGTTATACCAGAAATTTTCGGTCAGACAGGCGACGATAATATGGCCGTCTGAGGTTTCAAAAGCACCGTACGGGACAAGGTTGGGATGGCGTGTGCCAAAGGGTTTGGGTGTTTCACCGGTTACAAAATAAATCTGGGAGAGATAGCCCAGCATTCCCAACAGGCTGTCCAGCATGGAAATGTCCAGCTTTCGCCCTTTTCCTGTTTTGGTGGCTTCATGCAGTGTGCCGAGAATCCCGAACACACCGAAAATGCCCCCGGCCATATCACCCAAGGGAATACCCAGTTTGGTCGGGGTTTGGTCCGGTTCGCGGTTGACACTCATGATGCCGGAAAGGGCTTGTGCAACAATGTCGAATGACGGGTTGTCACGTAAAGGCCCGGTTGCCCCAAAGCCGCTGATGGCGCAATAGACCAGTTTCGGGTTGTCGGCACTGAGGGCTTCATAGCCGAGGCCCAGTTTATCCATGACCCCGGGGCGGAAGTTTTCAATGACGATATCGCATTTGGCGGCCAGATCCTTGGCAATTTTGACACCGGCCGGGTCTTTCAGGTTAAGCGTGATGCTTTTTTTATTGCGGTTCAATGCAATAAAGTAATGGCTCATATCATTGACGAAAGGCGGGAAATTTCTCGTTTCATCCCCCTTGCTAACGGATTCGACCTTGATGATCTCGGCACCCATATCGCCAAGGATCATGGTGGCATAGGGACCGGATAAAACACGTGTGAAATCAAGAATGCGAATTCCGCTTAAAGGTCCACGCCATCCCTGTTCTGTTTCTTTTTTCATTTTTTAACCCTTACTTTTTTGCTTTGACGAGTTTCCAGATACCGTTTGCCTGCGCAATAAGCCGTTCGCCGCAAGATATTTTTGCAGACAAAAAGAGCATTGATCTGGTTTGACTGGTGATTTCACCACGAACTTCAAGAAAGTCACCGGGTTTTGCACCGGCGATAAATTGTGTATCAAGCTGCAAGGTGACACAGGCCTGTCGCTCCATTGCCTCCCAGGCAAGAATGCTTAGCGCGTGATCGGTCAATGTGGTCATCACGCCGCCATGAATCATGCCGGCATTATTGGTGTGGCTGTCATTGGTTAATAAACCATAGGCCCAGTTATTTTCTTCTTTGCGGGCCCACAAGGGACCTATGGATTGCATTAATCCAACAGCTCGCGGGGTTTTCCACCCCTGTTCCAATAAAGTGTCTTTCATTTTTACTCCGTTTTGTTGAGCCCGCCAGATGTGCGGGGTCAGTTGACTAAAAAGTTACTGGTTTCCTGTGCGGCCTTCAGCATTCTTTGGGCCAGTGCATCAATCCCCTGATTTTCGATCTGTTCGGTGACGCCGACCGAAACAATGGCGTGGGTTACATCGCCTGCCTTGTTGAGAATCGGTGCAGAAAGTACGGTAATGCCGCGAATATATTCGCCATGGTCAATGCCGAATCCGTTTTTGCGGGTTTCTTCAACTTGATTTAGCCATGTTTGGAAAGAAGGCGGGTTTTCCCAGCTCAGGCGTTCGAATTTCTTTTTAAGTTCTTCTTTTGAGAAATTGCTGAAGGCGGCAAAGCAGCGCCCCGTTGCGCTGATAAAGGCTGGAAAGCGGCTGCCGATGTCAACTTGCAGACTGAACGCGAGTTGCGCACGCGAGATGGCTACGGCGATCATGTAGTCTTTGTTGACGCCTTGCACACCGATTGTCGTGATGCCGAATGTATCTGAAAGATCATTCAGATGTGGCTGCACAACCTGATTGAAACCGTTTTTGAGCATAACCGTTCTGGCGATGGGTAAAATGCCGATTCCGATGCTGTATCTTTTTGTTTCTTCATCGAAGTTGGCCAGTCCCTCTTCTACCAGCGTGCGCAGGATGTGCAGGCAGGTACTCGGGATTAAATCTGTGTCCCTTGCAATTTGATTCACGCCGAGTGGATGGTCTGATTTTGCGAGTTGCCGCAATATTTTTATACCTCTGGTAAGCGCTGGAACCTGTCGGATCCGTGCGCCTTTTTTGTCTTTTTCTGTTGAATTCTGTGTCATAGCTTCCTCCTGATGATGTTGTCTATATACAATAGAAAAAACATATTGACAATAAAAATGTGAACCGCCATGCTTAGGTTACAAATGAAACGAAACGAACAATGAGAAAGGTCATTGTGAAAATGCTTACGGAATATAAATCGTATGCTGACGCTCAAGCGCATTACACAAATGCAGCTTTGTGGGACCTGTTCGACGGGAATAAGGAACAGATCAACATTGCGCATGAATGCATTGACCGTCACGTCGACGGGGGGCGTGTTGCAATCAATATTGTCTCTACAGAGACAGATACGGTTTCTCTGACGTTTAAAGAGATATCGGAGCTGTCTTCTAAATTTGCGCACGAACTGGAGGCGCGCGGTATTCAAAAAGGTGACCGTGTTGCGGTCATGCTGGAACCGTGTCTGGCGTTTTACGTCGCTCTTTTCGGTGCCATGAAGATGGGTGCCATTGCGGTACCAATGTTCACACTGTTCGGACCGGACGGCATCCGCCTTCGACTGGAAGATTGCAATCCGCGTCTTTTGGTCACCAATGCGGAAAAAGCTGCCATAACACCGGATCTGGAAGGTTTGGCGAAAGTTGTTGCCAACGACAGCTGGTTAAAAGGTCTGGAAAAATATTCCTCCGAATATAAAGTGACCTCAAAAGGTGATGATCTGGCCGTGTTCCAATATACATCCGGAACTACACGCCAGCTTCCTGATGCTGTCAAACATACCCATCGTTCTATTGTCACGCTGATGAATGCGGGGCTTTATGGAACGGGTTTGCGCCCGCAAGATGTGTTCTTCTGCCCGTCTTCACCAGCGTGGGGGCATGGCCTCTGGCATGGGACACTGGCACCTCTTGCCCTTGGGATTACAACAGGAACATTCTGCGGCAAATTCGATGGTGAAAAACTGTTGGAAGTTCTGCAAGACCTGAAAATTACCAACCTGTCAGCAGCCGCGACCCATTATCGTCTGGCGAAAAACTCTGAAGCTGCTGGCAAATATACCTATTATCTTGAAAAGCTGTCCTTCACCGGAGAACCGATTGACGAAGCGACCGGTGAGTTTATCAAGAAAGTGTTCAAACTGCCGGTTTGCAGCATGTACGGCACCACTGAAATCGGTGTGATTTTGGCCAACTATCCGGGTTCACAGGATTTCAAGGTCAAAGACGGTTCTTTGGGGAAAGCGGTTCCCGGCGTAGAGGTACAGGTTCACCGTGCCGATGGAACAGAATGCGACCCTGACGAAATGGGTGAGCTGGTCGTTATGCGCAAAGGGAAATGGTACCGTACCAAAGACCTGGGTAAACGCGATAGCGATGGGTATTTTTACCACGGCGGTCGTGCCGATGACGTGATCATTTCAGCAGGCTGGACAATCAGTTCAGTTGAGGTTGAAGATGCCGTTCTCAAACATGACGATGTTCTGGAAGCTGCGGTTATCGGTGTTCCGGACGAACTGCGTGGGCAAATTGTTAAAGCTTTTGTCGTTTCCAAGCGTGAAGGCGATAACAACTTTGTTGAAGAAATTCAGAATATGGTGCGATCCAGCCTCGCCCAACACGAATATCCGCGACAGGTCGAGTTTGTTCCTGACCTGCCCAAAACACCGGCTGGAAAAATTCACAGAAAAGTATTGCGTGAGCAACAAGCCGCTACTGCGACATAGGCGACTTGCTGCCCACTATTTCCGAAAAAAAACAGTTTAGCACACATGGAGAAAAATTATGAATGCTGAAACAAAACGTTTGTTTCCGAAAATCACTGAAGAAGGCTTGAACGAGCTGCGGGAACGTATCGGTGTTAAAATTGAAAACACTGTTGAACCGTGGTGTTACGAAGCCACTCGCGATAACATCCGTCATTATGCACATGGTATTGGTGATGACAACCCGCTGTGGTGTGACCCGGAATATGCCAAAAACACAAAATATGGCGATGTCATTGCTCTGCCGAGCTTCTTGTTTGCAACCAGCCGGATCGTTTCCGGTTACGTTGGCGGTCTGCCGGGTGTTCACGCCATGTGGTCCGGTGCAAACTGGAAATTCCACAAGCCGATCAAACGTAACGATGTGATCACCAACGAAGCATGGTTGAAAGACCTGATCGAACACGAAACACGTTTTGCCGGTAAAGCTGTTCAGCAGATTTACACTGTTAACTTCTTCAATCAGGATGGCGATGCCGTTGCAGAAGCTGATAGCTGGTGTTTCCGCACAGACCGTGACCAGGCCCGTGAGCATGGCACAAAATACAGCGAAGTTCGTGGTCGTGAGCCCCGTGTTTACACAGAAGAAGAACTGGCTGAATTCTTCAAGCATTATGAAGAAGAAACAATCCGCGGCGCTGAAACCCGTTACTGGGATGATGTGAACGTTGGTGACAAATTGCCGACTATGGCAAAAGGTCCGATGACAGTAACCGGCTTTATTGCCTATGCCCAAGGTTGGGGCGGTCTGTACATCCGTGCAAACAAACTGGCTTGGCGTCAGTCTTCCAGCCACCCGGGTCTGGGTATTCCGAACGCACAAGGTATTCCGGATTGTCCGGAACGCGTTCACTGGGAAGAAGAGTTCGCTCTTAAAGTTGGTGCACCGGGTGCATACGACTATGGACCGGAACGTACATCATGGATGATGCACCACCTGACAAACTGGATGGGTGATGACGGTTTCCTGTGCGAAACAACATGTGAAGTTCGCCGTCATAACCCGGCAGGGGACATGATCCTGATCAATGGTGAAGTGACACGCAAATTCGAAGAAGGCGGTCGCCACTTTGTCGAGATCACACAGCAAGCGGTTCAACAGGATGGTGAACTGTCTGCGCGCGGCAGCGGTATTGTTGAGTTGCCAAAACGCTAATTGAGTGAAAGAGTGTTGGCCTATGGTCAGCACTCTTTACCCATGTTGGAAGGAATGTTTTATGCAGCATCATGATAAACAGATGCCTCAAAATATGTTCAGTTTGGCTTTGAATAAATGGGAAGACCTGCTTCATGCAATTGCTTGTATGTCTCTTCTCGTTATTGCCGGGTTGATCATCTTTGATACGCTTCAGCGTTTATTTATCGGAGTTCCTCTTCAGGTTCAGTTCGAACTGACGGAGCTTTTCCTCATGCCTGCGGTTGCAAGCCTTTCTCTTTCCCGCGTTTTTCGTGACAAGGCACATCTGGCTATTGAAATTTTCACGACCAGACAGTTTGGAAGCTTCTGGCCGTTTATCAATGCCCTGATCATCATTCTGGCATTCGTTCTGTTTGCCGGGATTACGTGGGAGTCAGGCCTTTACACGTATAACGCCTATGTTTCCGAGGACATTTATTTTGGAACGTATGACTGGCACATGTGGTTTGCATACCTTTCAGGTCCTGTAGGAAGCGGTACGCTCTGTCTGCGCCTGGTCCATGACCTGGTCCATGATCTGTTTACAGGGGATCTGGATCGTGAACAGCATATGGAGCAAATCAGCGAATAAAAATAAGAGGCGAAAAGCCCTATTTTAAAAATCAAGGAGGTTTCATAATGAAAAATATCGTTAAAGGTCGCGTATTGCCTTTGTTCTACGTTGCCGCATTGTCTTTGTTGCCGCTGGGCTCCAAGGCAGAGGCCGTAGAAATCAAGCTGGGTGACTTTCAATCCACAACACATATCGTTTCCAAAGAAGGAACGGTAAAATGGATGAAAGCTGTTGAAGAACGTACTGGCGGAAAAGTGACTTTCAAGCATTTCCCGTCCCAGCAGGCTGCAAAATCCAAAAGTCTTCTGGATGCAGTTAAAAAAGGCATTATCGATGCGGCTTTGATTGGCCCGTTGTATCATTCTGATAAATTGCCGTTGAACTCCATCGTTGGCCTGCCCGGTTTCTTCAGCAGTGCAGAACAAGGCACGAAGGCATTGCAGGGGTTGGTTGCCAAAGGCCCGATGCATGACGAGTTCACCAAAGAAGGCGTTGTGCCGATCATGCCGTTCGTTTTGCCGCCTTATAACGTTCTGTTGAAAGACCATAAAATTGGCAAACTGGCAGAATGGAAAGGGATGAACATTCGTACTGCCGGTTCTACACAAGCCATGACGGCACGTTCACTGGGCGGTGCCGGTGTGAGCATTCCGGGGCCGGAAACGTATTCAGCACTGGAACGTGGCCGTGTAAACGGTGTGTTCTTCCCGCTGTCTTCGGTTCCTGCCTATAACTTGCAGGAAGTTTCCAAAGCCATTTCAACAAACGGCTTCTTCGGTGGGTACAGCTTTACGCTTGTGATGAAAAAAGAAATGTTCGACAGCCTGCCTGCTGACGTTCAAAAAGTGATGATGGATACCGCTCGTGAAATCGGTGTACACGTTGCCAAAGCGCAAGATGGTTCCATTTCGTCTTTGACGGCTGAATGGGCGAAAAACGGTGTTGATATCTTCCAGTTCACCAAGGAAGAACAGGCTGAATTGCGCAACGCCATTTCCGGTGTAAAGAAAGATTGGGTTGAGCGCGTGGGTAAACAAAACCCCGCAGCAGCTTCCGTACTTACAGAGTATGAAAAAGCTGTTTCTGAATAATCCTGTCCCCCCATGTCGGTTGGTGCAGAGCACCTTCTGTGTTGAGCTGATGCATCAACCGGCACTTTCTTTTTCACAAGGACTATAAACGTGTCTCTTCTCTTGACGTCCATATTGCTGATTGTCTTGCTCTTTCTGCGCATGCCGGTTGCCTTTGCAACAGGGATTGCAGGTTTATGCGGACTGATCGTTGAGCTTGGCATTTCCCCTGCCTTTGCTGTGCTGGAGCGCACGTACTTCGATACATCCTCTTCCTTTATTCTGGTGTCTGTCCCTTTGTTCATCTTTATGGCAGAGTTGTTGACGGCGGCAGATATTACACGGCGCACTGTTTATGCCTGTCAGGCATGGATTGGCCATATCCGTGGCGGTCTTGCGGTTGCGACGGTAGGGGCTTCGGTTTTTCTGGCAGCCCTTGTTGGCAGCAGCACGGCTTCCGCAGCAACCATGGCAGCATCTGCTTTCCCTGAAATGCTGCGTTATAATTATGATCGACGTCTGGCATCGGCAATTGTCAGTGTTGGGGGAACACTTGCGGTGATGATCCCCCCCAGTATTGTGCTGGTTGTTTATGGTGTTTTAACGGAAACATCAATCGGCAAGCTGTTTATTGCCGGGCTTGCACCGGGGTTGCTGACAGCTGTGGGTCTGATTGTTACCGTACAGGTTCTGGCCCGTAAAAAAGGCATGGCACCGCAAGGCACACCGTTTGAATTTAAAAAGGCCGTGCATAGCTCGCTGGGTGTCTGGCCGACAATGGTTCTGATGGTTCTGATTATCGGTGTCATTTATACCGGTATGGCTTCTCCGACCGAGTCTGCGGCTTTGGGTGTTGGGGGGGCCATGATTTTGGGGCTTGTTCAACGCAAGCTGAAATTTGGTCCCTTTAGCAATAGTGTCAGCCGTTCGGTACGCACAACAGTGATGATCATTGCCATTATTGCCTGTTCGCATATCTTTGCCAATTTCCTCGCTTTTACCGGGGTGACACAAACCGTTCTCGGCTTTGTCGAAAATGCCGATATACCGGGCTGGATGATTTTGGGAATTATGATTGTCGTGCTTCTTTTGATGGGCATGATGATGGATCAGTTGGCTATTTTGGCTTTGACCATGCCACTGTTGTTCCCTACAGCCATGAGCTTTGGGTATGACCCGGTATGGCTGGGCATTATCGTTACCAAAACGGTTGAGATTGGTCTGATTACCCCTCCCCTCGGCCTGAACGCCTATGTGACCGCCGGACAAACAGGGGTACCCTTGAACACTGTTTTCAGAGGTTTGACACCTTTCATCATTACAGAAATGATCGTTTTGGCACTTTTGGTTCTGTTCCCGGACATTACCTTGTGGCTGACAACGGTGATGTGGTGATGAGCCTTTAAAATCCTGTCTTTTAAAACCCCATTTTTTACGAAAAACGAAATAATAAGAAGGGTCTCTTTCGATGACCGAGTTGCATTCCAACATATCTCCAAATTCAGAAACATTTAAAAGCAACCGTGCGGCGCATGAAGCGGCGATGCAGCCTGTTCATGAGGCGGTGCAGCTGGCGGTCGGTGGTGGCGGTGAAAGCGCCAGCGAACGCCATGTGAGCCGGGGTAAAATTCTACCACGCGAGCGGGTGGCGCGCTTGCTTGACCCGGGTTCGCCGTTTCTGGAAGTCGGGACATTCGCGGCCTATGGCATGTATGAAGGAGCCTGTCCTTCTGCCGGGATCATTACCGGTATTGGCCGGGTCTGCGGCCGTGAAGTTATGATTGTGTGCAACGATGCAACCGTAAAAGGTGGCACTTATTTTCCCATGACCGTAAAAAAACATTTACGGGCACAGGAAATTGCTGAAAAGAACCATCTTCCCTGTATTTATCTTGTGGATAGCGGCGGGGCCAACCTGCCCAATCAGGATGAGGTTTTCCCGGACCGGGACCATTTCGGGGCGATTTTTTATAACCAGTCTCAAATGTCTGCCAAGGGTATTCCGCAAATCTCTGTGGTGATGGGCTCTTGTACCGCCGGTGGGGCTTATGTGCCTGCCATGTCCGATGTGACCATCATTGTAAAGGAACAAGGCACCATCTTTCTGGCCGGGCCACCCTTGGTGAAAGCGGCTACCGGGGAAGTGGTTTCTGCCGAAGACCTCGGCGGTGGGGATGTGCATACCCGCCTTTCCGGTGTGGCTGATTATCTTGCCAATGACGATAACCATGCTTTGGCCTTGGCGCGTCTGGTTGTTTCCAACATCAACAAGGTCAAACCGGCCCAACTGGAACGTCAATCTATTGAAGAACCGCTTTATGACCCGGAAGAAATTCTGGGTGTCGTCCCGGCGGATTTGAAAACCCCTTATGATATTCGCGAAGTTATTGCCCGTCTTGTGGATGGGTCACGTTTTGATGAATTCAAGGCGCGTTATGGTACAACATTGGTCTGCGGATTTGCCCATGTCATGGGCATGCCCGTGGGGATCATTGGTAATAACGGGGTGATCTTTTCTGAATCGGCTGTGAAAGGCGCACATTTTGTGGAGCTGTGCAGTCAAAGAAATATTCCCTTGGTTTTCTTGCAGAATATTACCGGCTTTATGGTCGGGCAAAGTTACGAAGCGGGCGGAATTGCCAAGGATGGCGCCAAGCTGGTGAATGCCGTGGCAACAACCAATGTACCGAAAATCACGTTTTTGGTTGGCGGCTCATTCGGTGCGGGCAACTACGGCATGTGCGGGCGGGCCTATCGACCGCGTTTTCTGTGGACTTGGCCCAATAGCCGCATTTCTGTTATGGGCGGTGAACAGGCGGCCGGTGTGTTGGCAACGGTGCGCCGTGATGCGATTGAGCGCAAAGGCGGCAGCTGGTCTGTGGAAGAGGAACAGGCGTTTAAACAACCGACCATTGATCAATTCGAAGAACAGGCGCATCCGCTTTATGCCTCGGCACGGCTTTGGGATGACGGGATTATTGATCCGAGAAAAACCCGTGATGTGCTGGCCCTTTCTTTGTCTGCGGCCTTGAATGCACCGATCGAAGAAACGCGCTTCGGCTTGTTTAGAATGTAAAGGCTGGAAAAATGATAAAAAAAATACTGATTGCCAACCGTGGCGAAATCGCTTGTCGTGTTATTGCCACAGCAAAGAAAATGGGTATCCGTACCGTTGCGGTATATTCCGATGCAGATGCCCTGTCCAAACATGTTGAACTTGCAGACGAAGCCGTTCATATCGGCCCGTCCGCAGTGGCCGAAAGCTATTTAAAGAGTGATCGCATTCTGGAAGCTGCGCGCAAAACAGGGGCGCAGGCCATCCATCCCGGTTATGGCTTTTTGTCGGAAAACCCGGATTTTGTCGAAGCTGTTGAAGCCGCAGGTTTGATCTTCATCGGTCCGTCCTCCAAGGCAATTAAAGCCATGGGGCTAAAGGATGCCGCCAAGGTCCTGATGGAAAAAGCCGGGGTGCCGGTTGTACCGGGCTATCATGGTGAAAACCAGAATGTGGATGATTTGGCGAAAGAGGCTGAACGCATTGGCTATCCGGTTCTGATCAAGGCGCGTGCTGGTGGTGGCGGTAAAGGGATGCGTCTGGTCGAAAAGGCTGAGAATTTTAAAAGTGCCTTTGAAAGTGCAGCACGCGAAGGCCAGTCCAGTTTTGGAGACCCGGCCTGTTTGATTGAAAAATATGTCACCCAGCCGCGCCATATTGAAATTCAGGTGTTTGGTGATTCTTTCGGCAATGTCGTGCATTTCTTTGAACGTGATTGTTCCTTGCAGCGACGTCACCAGAAAGTGATTGAAGAAGCCCCGGCCCCCGATATGCCGCAAGAGGTGCGCGATGCCATGGGGCAGGCGGCTGTCAATGCCGCCAAAGCCATCGGTTATGAAGGTGCAGGGACAGTTGAATTTATTGTCGATGGCTCCGGCCCGTTGAATGTAAACGGTTTCTGGTTCATGGAAATGAATACCCGTTTGCAGGTGGAACACCCGGTTTCAGAAGCCATTACCGGTTATGATTTTGTTGAATTACAGCTGCGCGTGGCTTGCGGCGAAGCTCTACCTATGACACAGGATGAGTTGACGATTAACGGGCATTCTTTTGAAGCGCGTGTTTATGCCGAAGATGTCCCGAAAGGCTTTTTACCAGCCACCGGAACGCTGAAATATCTGAAATTCCCGGATGGTTCAGAATTTGGTCAAGGCAGTGTGCGCATTGATAGCGGTGTGCGCAGTGGTGATGAGATCAGCCCGTGGTACGACCCGATGATTGCTAAAATCATTGTCCATGGCCCGACACGCGGGGCAGCTTTGAATATGTTGAGCCAAGCCATTTCGGATTGCCATATTGTCGGTTCTGTTACCAACCTGGATTTCCTTTCCCAATTGTCCAACCATGCAGGGTTTGGCAAAGGAGACGTCGATACCGGCCTGATTGAGCGTGATCTGGATGTTCTGACCGCCCAGCAGGCAGCGCCGGGCAAGACAATTGCCATGGCGGCGCTCGGGGGGCTTGGCTTTCTGGCCGATAAGGTCACGGATGACCCATGGGAAAAGCTTTTAGGCTGGTGCCATTGGACGGATGCAAAACAATATATCGTTCTGGAACAGGATGAGGAACGTATTGAGGTTGCTGTTTCAGTTCTTGGCAAAAACCACTTTGAGGTGAGTGTTGAAGACCTTGTGCTGGATGTAAAATCCAAAGCATTGGGCGATAGTGCCTACAAGGTGATGTGCGATGGGGTCCAATCACAGCTGGATGTGGTTGTTCAGCCTGATTGTGTGGCCGTATTCAGTGAAAATTCCACCTATACGTTTAACCTGCCCAATGCCCTGTTTGCAGCACAAAATGAACAAGTCGGCGGGGATGCCGTTATTGCGCCTATGCCTGGATTGGTCAAACTTGTGATGGCTGAAACCGGGGCAACGGTTGCCGAAGGAGACCCGCTGTTCGTTCTGGAAGCCATGAAGATGGAACATACGCTGGTCGCCCCTCGTGACGGTGTGGTTAGTGAAATTCTGGTTGAAGCCAATAGTCAGGTGAGTGAGGGCAGCTTGTTGCTTTCGCTGGAGACAGAAGATGAGTGATCACGTAACAATCTTCGAAATGGGGCCGCGAGACGGCTTGCAGAATGAGAAAACCCAAATCGCGACCGAGGATAAAATCGATCTGGTGAATCGTCTGTCCGGTTGCGGTTTTTCCAAGATCGAAGTTACCAGTTTCGTTAGTCCCAAATGGGTGCCGCAAATGGCCGATGCCGCTGATGTGATGGCGGGCATTGAACGCAAAAAAGGGGTTTCCTATGCGGTGTTGACCCCTAACCTGAAAGGCTTTGAAGCTGCGTTGCAGGCCAAGGCAAGCGAGGTTGCCATTTTTGCTTCGGCTTCGGAAGGTTTCAGTCAAAAAAACATCAACTGTTCCATTGAGGAAAGCATTGCGCGCTTTAAGCCGGTGATGCAGGCGGCACAGGAAAATGGTGTGGCAGTACGCGGCTATGTCTCCTGCGTGACGGATTGCCCCTATGACGGGGCAACCCCGGCTGAAAATGTTGCACGCGTGGCTGATCAGTTAATGGAAATGGGCTGTTATGAAGTCAGCCTTGGTGACACCATCGGGGCTGGTGAACCCGATACAATCGAAACCATGTTGAACGCTGTTCTGACCTATGTGCCTGCCACTAAGCTGGCCGGTCATTACCATGATACACGCGCCAATGCACTGGCAAATATCAAGGTCAGTCTGGATGCAGGCTTGCGTGTTTTTGATGCTTCTGTTGGCGGCTTGGGGGGATGTCCTTACGCACCGGGGGCAAAAGGCAATGTGGCGACCCAAAGCGTTGTTGAAATGCTGCACAACGCAGGCTTTAGCACAGGCATTGATCTGGAAAAACTCAATCAGGTTGCGAACTTTGCGCAAACATTAAGGAACGCATCATAATGAATTATGAAACATTGGAAATTAACGTGGATGATCGCAACGTTGCCTATGTGGCGATGAACTTGCCGGACGTCCGAAATGTTTTGTCTGAGCAGATGATTGCAGACTTGAGCGATATGGCCCAAACCTTGGGTGCCCGCGAGGATATCCGTGCCATCGTTCTTTCCGGTAACGGCAAGGTCTTTTGCGCCGGTGGCGATCTGAAATGGATGAAAAAACAAATCGAGGCAGACCGCGCCACACGGATGACAGAGGCACGTAAACTGGCCCTTATGCTCAATGCGTTAAATGAAATGCCGACACCTTTAATCGGGCGCGTTCATGGCGGGGCCTTTGGTGGGGGGATCGGCATGTGTTCCATCTGTGATGTTGTCATTGCTGACGAAAATACAAAATTCGGTCTGACAGAAACAAAGCTGGGTCTGATCCCGGCAACCATCAGCCCCTATGTGCTGGCACGCATGGGTGAAGGCAATGCGCGCCGGGTCTTTATGTCGGCACGTATTTTTGATGCGCATGAAGCCAGAGAACTCGGCATCGTTTCCAAAGTTGTTTCAGAAGGAGAAATGGACGAAGCCGTGGAAGCAGAAGTTGCTCCGTACCTTTCTGTCGCACCTGTTGCTGTCGGCAGTGCAAAAGCACTTGCCCGTATGCTTGGCCCGCGTATTGACAGTGAAGTCATTGACCGTACAATCGAAATGCTAGCCGATACATGGGAAGGGGAGGAGTCAGCCCATGGTATTGATGCTTTTTTAAATAAAAAACAAGCAAGGTGGGCATAGAACACTAATTTATTTTGATTAGGCCTCACACCCGAAAGCTTCTCCCTAGATACTTTCGAGTGGAACTTGAAGCAAGGGAAGACATTTCTTCTTCCTCCTTTGTCTTCCCTTGCATTTTTTGGGAGTGATCACATGCATTTTGGAATTCGCTTAAAACTGATTTCGGCCTTTCTGGCGATTGCGTCCTTGACGTTAATTTCTTCAGGGGTGAGCCTTTATTCGATCAGCGCGTTCAAATCGGCACTGGATGAGGTGGTGTCGGAACGTGTCCCGCTGATGTCAGATGCGATGAACTTGAAAAATGCTGTGGATACCGCCCTTGAGACCCTTTCTCTGATTACACAAGACAAGTCGCAGGATATTGAAAGCGACTGGCAAAGAATTGCAACCAGCCTTGAACAGGCTGCGCAGGCTTTACAAAGCCTGAAGGGCAAACCGGTTGGCGAGGGTGTTGTTGAAAAACTGAATGACCAGCTCTCCCGTCTGAAAGAGCAGATAAAATCCATTGAAGGTCTGGTCGGTGAACATGAGGCAATTTTAAAGGAAGTCAGTGCGCTAATTCAGTCGGTTAGTGCACATGTTGACCAGATCCGCAGTGATGTGAATACGGATATTGATGTTGAAAAACAATTTATGGAACAGATCACATCCGATCTGCAATACAGTGGTGATGACACATCTGCCAAGATTAAAGATCTGATTGCCAACAATGCGAAAATTATTACCCTAAGCGCTATCCTTTCCAGTGCCGAGGCCGGTTATGCCGGGCTGGAGGCTTTGGCAACGGCAGACAATGAAATACAGATCAAAAGTAAAGCTTTTGAAGTAACAACGGCGATTGAAAAGTCTGTTGAAGATATGTCTTCTTTTGCTGATGGGGTAGCTAAATACTACAAAGAGCAGCAGGATAAATTCCAGCCTTTCTTTTATGACAAGAAAGGGATGATGGCCCTGCGTTTGTCCGGGCTTGAGAAAGAAAACCAGATCAATGAATTGACAGAACAAAACCGCCTTCTTTCCGACAGTCTGAATAAAATCATTACTGATTTAACCGTTTCATCTCGTCAGGAAGTCAAGAAATCTGCGCATGAAGCAACCAATATTGGCCTGTTGATGAACAAGGTGACGTGGATTGTGGTGATTTCAAGTGCAATTGTCAGTTTTGTTTTGATTTATTTCTTTGCCATTCGCCATTTGAATCGGCGCCTGAGCAGCCTGAGAGATTTAATGACGCAATTGTCACAGGGTAACCATGCCATCGAGATCAGGGATAAATCCAGTGATGCCATTGGGCGCATGGCCCGGACCCTTGATATTTTCCGCCAGAACGCGCTGAAAGTGGAAACGCTTCAAACGGAAAAGGAAGAGCAGGACCGTAGAGCGGAAGCTGAGAAAAAGGAAAGTCTTGCCAAACTGTCCAACGAGTTTGAAGAAACCGTTATGCATTTTCTGCAAGATGTGATGTTGGCTGGTGAAGAATTGACTCAGGAAGCGCAGTCTCTGGTAAACCTGTCGCAAACGACCAAGGCGGAATCCGGCAAAGTTTCCGATGCATCGGAACAGGCCACGCGAGACGTGCAAACCGTTGTCAGCGCAACAGAAGAACTTTCCGCCTCAATTCGTTCCATTGAACAGAATATGGACCTTTCCCATTCGACATTCGAAGAGGCGGTCAAGGCTTCGCAAGAGTCGGCAGAACGCATTAACAGTCTGGAAGAAGTCGGAAATCAGGTATCTTCCGTTGTGGGGTTGATCAGCGATATTGCAGAACAAACCAACCTTCTGGCCTTAAACGCCACCATTGAGGCGCAAAGGGCGGGGAACCACGGCAAAGGGTTTGCCGTGGTTGCGTCCGAAGTTAAAAAACTGGCGGAACAAACATCAGAGGCAACCAACAGTATCTCCGCACAAATTGACAAAATGAAGAATGCAACGGTGGAATCCGTTGCGACCATTGAGAAAATTGCCAAATTGATTTCAGATATCAATGATATTAATGAAAGCACACTCCACGCGGTTAAGGAACAATCTGCGGCAACGGATGAAATTGCCACCAGTGTTCTCAGTGCTTCCGGGGGGACGGAACGCGTGAACAGCCATATTAAAGATGTGTTGAAAGCTGCGGAAGAAACCGACCAGTCTGCCGAACGTGTTGGAAGATCCAGCGATAATGTGGCCCATCAGTCACGTGGCTTGCAGGAAGCCGTGCAGATATTCCTTAAGGATATCAGAACGTAAGGCGACCCCCTGTTTATTGGAGGTGTGGCCTTACGTTTTGCGCATTTGGGTGGACTCATGCGTGTGTTTTCCAGATGCCGCTGGAAGCAACATCGTTAACGTAGTCTGTAAAATCAGTGGGTGTGCGCCCCAATGCCTGTTCTACGCCATTGCACATATAGGTGTTTCGCCCGTCCATAACAGTATCGAACAGGTACATAATCAGCCAGATCAGGTCTGCGGGTAATTTTTGTTGCTGTAAGAGTTCTCTGTAGGCCTGAGAAGAGACGCCCTTGATCTGAATGGGGCGGTTGGCCGCTTGAGCGATCTCTCGGATGGCTTCTTCCAGTGTGAGAAGGCGCGGACCGGTGACTTCGTAAATTTGCCCGATATGGCGTTCATCCAGTAAGGAAGCCACAACCACATCGGCGATATCATTTGCATCTACAAACGGTTCTTTGACATCCAGAATATGGCGCGGCAGCGTCATATGCCCCGCGAGTATTTCCGGTAGAAAAAAGTTTTCGCTGAAATTCTGGTTGAACCAGGCCGCGCGAACAACTGTCCAGTCTGCCCCGCTATCGGCAAGTGCCCGTTCTGCATTTAGCGCTTCCTCTTCACCACGCCCGGAAAGAAGCACAATTCTTTTGGCGCCTTTTGTCAGGGCCATATGGATGAATTTATCAACTTTTTTAACCGCGCCGGGAATGGCAAGGTCGGGTTGGTATGTGATGTAGATAGCGCGGACACCCTCCAAAACACGAGACCATGTGGCATCGTCTCTCCAGTCAAAAGGCAAGGAGGTTGAACGTGAAACGGCACGTACCAATACGTTTTGCGCTTCAAGTTTTTGGGCAACGCGGCGCGTGGTCTTTCCGCCTGCGCCAAGCAAAAGGATGGGTTTATCTGTATTTTGTAAGGACATGAGGGGCTCCTTAGGGAAAAATAACTTTACACAGTGTCAATTGACACTGTGTAAATATTGTATAAGTTGACATGATGTCAAGAGATAAGAATCAAACGCTCGAGAGAATTCTCAATGCCGCCTTGCATCTTCTGGAAAGTGGACAGGGTAAAGGCGTGAGAATGAGCGATATCGCCAAGGCGGCAGGCATTAGTCGTCAGGCGGTTTACATGCATTTCCCCACCCGTGCGGCTTTGCTGATTGCAACAACGCGTCATATTGATGTGATTAAAAATGTTGATGGAAGACTGGAGAAAAGCCGTAAAGCCAAAACGGGGCTGGAACGCTTGAATGCTTTTATCGAGGCATGGGGCGGTTATATCCCCGAAATTTACGGGGTCGCCTGTGCGTTACGAAAGATGCGTGATGAAGATTATGACGCCCGCATGGCCTGGGAAGATCGCATGAATGCTGTCCGCCAAGGCTGTGAAGCTGTGGTGATGGCGTTGCAAAAGGATTCCATGCTTTGCGAGGAATATGATGAAAAGCAGGCAACGGATATCCTGTGCAGCCTGCTCTCCGTCGAGACATGGGAACAATTAACCAAAGCCTGTGGTTGGACGCAGGAAGCTTATATTGAAAATATGAAGCTGATGGCTTGGCGCAGTTTGGGCAGGGAACATCCGTAACAGGCTGTTGGGGCTATAGCAATGCTTCTTCTTCTTCCTGCTGACGCTGAATTTCTTCCGACATTTCTTCGGCCTCCTGGTTTCGAGGGTCAAGAGGGCTGACAACCGGGGTAACCTTGGGCAGGTCTGCAACGAAGTCTGTACGTTCTTCGACTGGCAGAACATCTTTTTTGATGATGCGTAAACTTGCGAAGATAATCAGAGGAACTTCAATGACCATCAAGAACCAGAACATCCCTTGTGGTCCGGCATATTGCATGGACCATGCCGAGATCAAAGGGGCCAGCATAGCGCCAAGGCCGTAAAACAGCACAAGCGTACCACATACAGGGACAAATTCATGGTCCTCAAGGTAATCATTAATATGGCTTGAAGAAACCGCGTAAAGAGGGAAAGCGGTGACACCAAGAAAGGTGGCATAAAGCGGGATCAATGCGAATGATTGGATGGTTGGAACCACGAACAAGGCAGCGGCAAGTAGGCTAGAAATCCCAAGGAGAAGAATGATTTTGCGTCGGTCGATGCGATCTGAAATTTTACCGACTGGCCAGAGCGAAAGCATGCCACCGACCATCATACAAAACATGGTTTTGGAGACATCCCCTGTATCCATTCCAATACGAATGGCGTAAACCGCCATCATTGTCCAGAGTGCCCCGCTGACCAAACCGGAAACAATTACCCCGAGCACTCCCAGAGGAAAGCGTTTGATGGATTCTCCAAAAGCCATGCGTGCGGTTTCCTGAATTTCCGGGGCGATAATTTTTTTGCTTAAAGTCAGAGGGACAAGGGAAACGGAAAGGGCAACGGAAACCAGCACAAAGAGGTCATAGCCACCAACCGGCGTGAGGTTGACAAGCGTTTGACTGAGGGCTGTTGCGCTGAGGATAACCAACATATAGGTCGAAAAAATAGCACCACGGTTTTCATTGCCGCTGGAGGCATTGAGCCAGCTTTCCCCAACCAGAATAAGCCCGCCGTAACACAGTCCGGTCAAGGTACGTAGAAAAAACCAGACAATCGGGTCCACAAATACAGCATGCAGAAGTGTAGCCGCAGAGGAGATGGAGGCAAAAGCGGCGAAGGAACGGATGTGACCAACGCCGTTAATAAAAGAGGGGCTGACGAAAAAACTGACCATATAGCCCAGAAAATATGAGGACATGATCATCCCGGTCGCACTCAGGTCAAAGGCTTCCATATCGGCGCGCATCCCCAGTAAGGTCCCTTGCAGACCGCCACCAAGATTGATCAGCCATATGCTGACCAACAAGGCGATAAAAGGGGAAATCAATTTCTGCATGGGCGCCTCATCGGATAACCGAAAAAGTCTAGCATAGTTATCCGTTCAATCAAGAAATGTCAGGGGATGAAAAAGAACACCCGGCAGGTCTTTGCAGGGTGTTCAGGTTCTTGTGTTCGGGATGTAACAGAATTTATTGGGTCATGGCAACCGGTTTGGGTGTTGTGTGAGAAGAAACAGGCAAGATGGGATAGTCTACTTTCGGCTGTTCCCCTGTCAGGGTTTTCAGGAAAGCGGTAATGTCCTTGATTTCTCCATCGGAAAGCTTTTCACCCAGCTGGCTTGTGCCCATGATGGCAACGGCCTGTTCGAGGTCCCAGACCTGTCCACTGTGGAAGTAAGGCGCTGTAAGCTCGATATTACGCAAAGGGCCGGCGCGGAAAACATAGCTGTCGTCTGCTGTTTTGGTGACGGCAAAGCGGCCCTTATCCTTGCTTGGCAGAATGTCGGCACCCGGCTTTTCAACCACACCAAACGGGTAGTAGCCTTCTCCGCCGATGTTGGTGCCGCCATGGCAGCTGGAACAGCCTTTATCCATAAACAGTTTCAAGCCATGTGTTTCCTGTTGGGTGAGAACTTTTTCATTGCCTTCCAGAAACTGGTCAAAACGTGAGGCCGGGGTGATCAATGTAGCTTCGAAAGCCTCAATGGCTTTGGCCATATTGTCAAAGGTGACAGGGGCGTTTTCACCGGGGAAGGCGCCCTTGAATTCCTCAACATAAGCGGGCATGGATTGAAGCGTTTTTTCAACTGCTTGCGGTTTGTTGTTCATTTCAACGCCTGCCTGTACGGGGCCTTTGGCCTGTTCTTTCAGGTCAGCTGCGCGGCCATCCCAGAATTGTGCAATATTGAAAACGGCGTTTAAAACTGTCGGGGCGTTGCGGGGCCCTTTCGCCCAGCCGTGGCCGATGGAGGTTTCAAGGTTGTCATCTCCACCCATACCAAGGTTATGACAGGTGTTGCAGGAGATTAGTTGTGATGCAGAAAGGCGAGGGTCAAAAAACAGTTTCTTTCCCAATTCAACCTTGGCCCCCGTTACGGCGTTGTCTTTGACAGCCGGAACGATAGACGGGATCGGTTTGAAGATATCCTTAGCTTGATTTAACAGGTCTGATGCGAAAACGGGGCTGGCAGACATAGAAACACATGCTTTTGCCGCGAGAATAATCATGCCACTTTTGTTCATGTTAATCACCTAATTTAAGGCGTATAACGCCTATCCAAGTAAGTTTGAAAGGTTGCGAAAATATTCGTAACGCATTCAAACTAAAGAATAATTTTTATATCAAATTGATATATGTCAAATTTATAATAAATAAAAAAAGGCAATTTTTTTCTCTCTAAACTCAAAGTCTTTTGGGCTAGTTTAGAAATTAGAACTTGCTAATAACTATATCTTTGATGGAGGTGGTGTTTGTTTGGAATAACTCTATGGTAGAAGTCTGTCCAGCGTTCAAAATGATTTGTCAAACATGACAGATATGATCGGTGTTTATCTTACCTGAGAGCAGTGGTATGTTTTTTCAAAATCAAAGAACAGGGATAAAGAAGAATGCCTCATATTGCCAATTTGATTGAGAGACAGGCAACCTATCGCCCCGAACATACGGCGGTTGTATTTGAAGATCAGCGCCTGAGTTACACAGATTTTTACAAACGCACCAATCGCCTGTGCCATGCTTTTCTTCAGGATGGTGTGGTGAAGGGTGACAAAGTTGCCAGCATATTGCCCAATGCTTTGGAATTGCTGGACCTTTATTGGTCTTGTGCGACCATGGGGGCGGTTATGGTGCCGTTAAGCCCGTTGCTGCAACCTTCGGGCTTGCAAAAATTACTTAGTGAAGCCGACATTAAAGTTGTGGTGACCTGTAAGGCCTATCTCAATGTGGTCAAAGAGGCGGTGAAAGGTTTGTCTTTACACCGTCTTCTTGTGATTGATGGTGATGAAAAGGCGGAAGAAACAACCTATGCCCAATATGTCGCGGGCGTTTCTGAAGAACCATTGAAGGATGTGAATGTTCAGGAAGATGATCTCTACAACATCATCTATTCCAGCGGCACGACAGGGGACCCCAAGGGCATTCAGCATACCCACAATATTCGTTCCATGTATTGTATGCTTTTTTCACAGGCTTTTCGTTTTTCACCGGAAAGTGTGTGTTTACATACGGGCGCAATTATCTTCAACGGGGCGTTTGTTACGTTAATGCCTGCTTTTTATAATGGCGGCACTTATATTCTGCACAAGGCTTTTGAAATCGAACGCGTGGTGGAAACCATTGAGAAGGAAAAAGTCACCCATATTATGATGGTTCCGGCACAAATTCAGGCCTTGCTGAACCTGCCTGATGTTCGGCGTGAACAACTGGAAAGTCTGGAGATGATTCTGTCGTTGGGGGCGCCTTTGCCGGTGGAGCACAAGGCGGCACTGGAACGTTTGATTCCGGGGCGTTTTTATGAACTTTATGGTCTGACGGAAGGGTTTGTCACCATCCTTGATAAAACGGATTTTGGTAAAAAATCCGGTTCCGTTGGCTCCTGCCCGCCATTTTGCGAAATCAGAATTTGCGATGAAGAAGGCCATGATCTGCCTGTTGGTGAAATCGGTGAAATCGTTGGGCGCGCCCCGATTATGACACCCGGCTATTACAACAAGCCGGAGCTAACGGCGCAAACCATTCGTGATGGCTGGCTTTATACCGGGGATCTGGGCTATCTGGATGAAGACCGTTATCTCTATCTGGTGGACCGCAAAAAGGATATGATCATTTCCGGTGGGGTGAATGTGTATCCGAAAGATATTGAGGAAATTGTTGCCGCACACCCTTGTGTGAGTGAGGTGGCGGTTTTTGGCATTGAGGATGCGAAATGGGGGGAAACCCCGGTTTGTGCGGTTATTCTTAGACGGGGCATGCAGGCAACGTCGGAGGAACTGAAAGAATGGATCAATGCCCGTGTGGATGCCAAGTTCCAGCGGGTGAAAGAAGTTAAAATTATGTCTGATTTTCCACGTTCCGTGGCGGGCAAGACGTTAAAACGAGAAATGAAACAGGGCTGGGAACAACTGGCCACAGAAGGAAAATAAAATGTTAAAAGGCAAGACGGCACTGGTGACAGGTTCCACCAGTGGCATTGGGTTGGGCATTGCAAAGTCCCTGTGTGAACAGAATGCAAATGTGGTGTTGAACGGGCGCAAACAAAATGAGGAAGCCGATGCACTTCTGAATGAACTGGCAAAGAGCACGCAGGGTAAAGTTTCCTTTCAGGCGGCAGATTTGTCTCAGCTGGGACAGATCGAAAGCATGATGCGTAATGTGGCGGATGATTTCGGCGGGGTTGATATTCTGGTTAATAACGCCGGTATGCAACATGTGGCGATGATTGAAGATTTTGAACCGGCAAAATGGGATCTGGTGATGGCGCTAAACTTGTCGGCAGTTTTTCATACCATGCGTCTGACCTTGCCCTATATGCGTGAAAAAGACTGGGGGCGCATCATCAATGTTTCTTCCGTGCATGGGCAAGTTGCCTCAGCGCAAAAATCCGCCTATGTGGCGGCCAAGCACGGGGTTGTCGGCTTAACCAAAACCTGTGCATTGGAAACGGCGCAAAGCGGGATTACGGCGAATACGATTTGCCCGGGCTGGGTGCGCACGCCACTGGTCGAAAACCAGATTGTTGCGCGCGCTGAAAAGGCCGGGCGCTCGGTGGAAGAAGAAGCACGTTTGCTCCTGTCTGAAAAACAACCTTCAGAAACCTTTGTTACCCCCGAACAGCTGGGGGGAACTGCTGTTTATCTGTGTAGTGAGGCGGCTTCCCAGATGACGGGCACAACCCTGACACTGGATGGCGGCTGGACGGCTCAGTAACAGAAGTCCAGCAGGTCTTTGATAAAACGTTCCGGCTGTTTCAGGTGCGGGGAATGATCCGCACCTTCATAGCGGTGGAAGGTTGCCTGTTGGAACTGGTCGCGCACAAAATGTGCGGTGTCCAGCGTGTAATAATTGCTCTGTTCGCCATAAACCAGCAAGGCAGGCAGGGTTATTTCTGTTAAAAGCTTTCTGAAATCACACAGGCTCAGGCTTTGCCAGATTTGTATGAGGGCTTCCTTGTTCTGTTGTTGCAGATAGGTTCTGCTGGCCTGTGTGCCGGGGGAATTTTGTTCATATTTTTGCCGGGTGAGGGTATTCAGACCATAGGAGTTGAGCCTCAGTACCGCTTCGGCAAAATCTGTGTGCAAGTCTTTGAGAAATTGCAGATTGGCCTGATGGTCAAAATTGCCGTAAATGCCATTTGCCCAGCTTTCATCGGTTATGAGTTTTGGGCTTTGGTCCAGAATGACAATTTTGGACAGGGCGCTTTCACCATAAGTGGCGAGATATTGCCACAGGGTCAAAGCCCCCATGGAGTGCCCGACGACAATTGGTTTTTCAGGTGCCAATGATGTGATGAGTTCATGCAGGTCTGTCGCCATCTGGTCAAGGCTGTAGGGGCCGTTTGCTCTTTGTGCTGTGCGGCCATGACCGCGCGCATCCCACATATAAAGGGTGAAATGTTGGCTTAAGGATGGAACCAGTTTTGCCCAGTCCTGATGAGAGCCGCACCAGCTGTGCAGCAGAACCAATGCCGGGCCGTTTCCGAGTGTCTTGATAAAAGGGCGGTCTGCCTTGGTTTTGTCTGGCACGGG
This sequence comes from Terasakiella sp., assembly GCA_050297075.1. Classification (GTDB taxonomy): domain Bacteria; phylum Pseudomonadota; class Alphaproteobacteria; order Rhodospirillales; family Terasakiellaceae; genus Terasakiella. Next base: position 10,232 of record JBNKSC010000024.1, on the reverse strand, counting down.
TGTGTTTCCTTTTATAAAATAACGCCAATTCGGGATAAGCATTATCTAACATATTGATTTAGCATATTTCCTTATCCAGGCCCTAAAGCAAATAAAGATTTTGTCACACTGGCGAAGGCCAGTGTCCATAAGTCGCAGTTTAAACGCTATGGATGCTGGCCTTCGCCAGTATGACAATACTTTCTTATCCCGAATTCGCGTTAAAATAATATAGTCAGGTGGTCTGTAAGCCGGGTTCTGTCCCCCCGTCAAAGACGGGATAGATGATCATTCGTCTGGGACGACTGTTGCCAGCCGCCTCACGCGACACACCCGAACGGTAATGTGGATAGCATTTGCGGCCCGTCCAATCCGCCGTCCATTCCTATTGGTCTTGCTTCCGGTGGGGTTTACCCTGCCCGTTCTGTTGCCAGAACAGCGGTGCGCTCTTACCGCACCCTTTCACCCTTACCCTTGTAAACAAGGGCGGTTTGCTTTCTGTGGCACTTTCCCTAAGGTCACCCTCGCCGGACGTTATCCGGCACCGTTTATCCATGAAGCCCGGACTTTCCTCCCCACAGGTCGTTACCGACAAGGGAGCGATCATCCAACCACCTGACAGAAATTGCTTAGGCTGGAAAGACAAAAGGGTCAAGCAAAAGATTCCGGGTTAAAATGGCGCCGATAGGCGAGCAAGGTGGCCTCCCAATCGGAGATATCATATCCGTAAGCGCCCAGTCCTTCGCGGCTGGCTTGCTCTGGGCAGGGAAATTGCCCAATGCCGTTGGCGGCCAGTTCAGGCCAGGGGAACAGTTCGCCGGGGTCTGTTTTGCGCGTGGGCGCTATATCGCTATGGCCCACCACATTGCGTTTTTCAATCCGCTGGCGTGATAAAACATCAAGGCATAAGGAAATAACGCTGTCGATCTGGACCTGAGGAAAGGCGCGATAGCCCCATTCATGGCCGGGATTGACAATTTCAATGCCGATGGAGCGCGCGTTGATGTTTGTTTCCCCGCGCCAGTAAGACAGGCCTGCATGCCAGGCGCGTTTGTTTTCCGGCACAAGCTGGTATATGCGACCATCTTCTTCAACCATATAATGGGCGCTGACTTCGGCGTGGGCGTCACACATGCGCTCAAGTGCTTCTGTTCCGGTTTTCATGCCGGTATAGTGCAAAACCAGCATATCAACTTTGAGGTCTTGCGGTCTTTCATCGCAATTGGGGGAAGGGTGGGAAATGATATTCATGATTCGTATTGGTCCCAAGGCGGTATCGGGCTCAGCTTTTCAAGTAGAAAGTCGATAAAGACGCGCAGCTTGGGGGCAACATAACGACTTTGCGGATAGATGGCCCAGAAAAAAAGTTTTGAGGGCGGTTCATAATCTCGCAGAATTTCAATCAGATCCCCCGATTTCAACCGCTCCCCGCAAAGCAGTGTGGCAAGGCGCGCAATGCCGAGCCCTTGCAAGGCGGCATAATGCTGGGCCTCGCCGTTATTGGAAACGAAACTGCCTTTGGCTCGGATCAGTTTGGGCCCGGGGCAGTTGATAAAGGGCCAGTCGTTGAGGAAATCCGGCTCATTATAGGTCATGCAATTGTGATGGACCAGTTCTTCCGGATGCTTGGGTTCCCCGTATTTTTCCAGATAGGACGGGGCGGCATAGACGATACGCCTGAGCGTACAGATTTTACGGGCAATCATGGAAGAATCATAGAGTTGTTCACTGATGCGCAGAGCAACATCTTCACCGCTTTCCATCAAGTCGACGCGGTGGTCGGTGGCAGACATTTCCACTGTAATGTCGGGGTAGCGTTCCTTGAATTCGACCAATAGGGGAGCAATGCGGCGTGCCCCCATGACAACGGGAGCGTTGACACGCAGTAAGCCGCCGGGAGTTTCGCGCATGCCGCCGACTTCGTTTTCCGCAAGCTCAATGTCATTTAGAATACGTTGGCAATGGGCAAGGTATCGGCTGCCGGCTTCTGTTAGTTGAATCTTGCGTGTGGTCCGATTGAGCAGTCGCACACCAAGTCGGTCTTCCAATGTGCCGATTTGCTTGCTGACGGCGGAAGGGGTCAGGTGCAGATGGCGTGCAGCCGCAGAAAAACTCCCTTCCTTGACGGTCTGCGCAAAAAGATGCATTTGACTGATCCGGCTCATGAGATACCCTATTTGTTCCTAAAATTCACAAGTCGTTTGCCAAAATAGTATATTATCATTTCAGGGGAAAATATATATCTTCTTTATATCGCACTGCACAAAAGCGATTTTTAAGGAGAAGACCAATGGACCAATTTATGTTGTTTGATGCCAAGCCGCTGAGCCAGAAAGAAATCGATCAGGCTATCCAACGCGCGCATGTCATGCGTTCCGCTGCTGTCTGGTCAATCTGTATCGCAATCGCTTCAAAGGTATCTAAGCTATTCCATTCGAAAGTGTCTGGTGGTTCCGGACTGGCACATTCGTCTTAAACGTTAGTATTCCTCCCAAATACTGACACGTCAAACTTCCCTTTCGGAACGAAAAACGTCCCTAAGAAAAACGCCTTTTTGCGAACCTCCCAAGCGCAAAAGGGCGTTTTCTGTTGTGTTGAATGATATGCGATGTCATTTCTTTAGGGTAAAAAGGGAGATCAAGATGTCTCCCTTAAAAAACGCAGCTTTTGGCATATTCTGCGGCTTCGTTTGCGCTCCAGTCACCTTTTGGTTTTTCTTTCAGGTCTTCACACCATTCTTTGGAACCCACTTCCGGAGAACAGGCGCTTAGGCTCAAGGCGCTGATTGTCAGAAGGCTTAACAACAGAAAAGAACGAAAAATCAAAGACATGGGCTTATCCCCTTAACGATCAAAAAAGCAATCTTATGGGAAACTTTCAGCGGCGTCTATTTAGAATCTTTCCGAAACCCAGATGGCGAGCTTGGAACCATGTTTGATGGCCTTTGTCAGCAGGCCATAACCGGGGGCCTGTTCTGCGCCGTGTTCATAGCCGATATCACGGTGTTCCAGTTCTTCCTCGCGAAATTTGGCAAAGGTTTCCTTGAGCTCCGGTTCGCTGTCACCCAGTTCTTCAATCTGGCTGGCATAATGGCCGTCAATTGTTTCTTCAACGGCAACAGTACAGGCCATGGCTGCTTTTTCTCCAAGCAGGGCCGTGCCTGCCCCAAGGGCAAAACCGGCCATATGCCAGATGGGTGTCATCAAGGTGGGACGCACACGCTTCTTGACCGCCATTTTGTCAAACGTGTCCAGATGTACCTCTTCCTGTTCCAGCATATGGTTGAGCAGCTCTTTCTTATCCCCTTTGCCCAACACGGCAAGCTGGCCTTTATAGATGCGCACGGCACCGTATTCACCGGCCTGATCGACACGGATCATGCGCTCAATCATCTGCTCATGGCTGAGGTCACCGGGCATAGGGCCTTTGGGGTTTGTCATGGTCATGCGTCCTGTTAGCTGTTTCGTTTCAGTTTACGGATGATGGACAGGCTCGTAAAGGTACTTGCCGCAAGAAACAGGCTGCCGATGGTGTTATAGACCGTTACGGACAGGCCGAACATAATCCAGTCCAGCTTATCGCAAGGCTTTAAGGGTTCGGACATGATGGAGGCTTTCAGGTCCTGAAGGCTCATGTTCAGGGACTGTGTGCTGCTGCACGCCGATTCCCACCAATGTTGTTCAATGCCGAAATGGTAAAACGAAATGCTGCTACCGGCAAGAAAGGCAATGGCGCATCCGGTCAGTGCGGCCTGTTGGGTAAAGCTGCCCGGGCGCCCAATAATGGCAAAGAGGGAAAAAAGCCCGGCGGCCACATAAGGGATGCGGGCATAAAGGCAGAGAATGCAGGGTTCAATGCCAACCACATATTCGACATATAAAGCAACGGATAAAGCGCCAAGGCAGATCAGCAGAATGAGGACGCCGGGCAGTTTGGGGTTTTGTGAAATACGCTGAATGAGGAAGTTCATATCAATGCCATAGTTTGATCAGAGCAAAGCCGCCAGCCAGCAGGATAACAAAGGCCAGTGTGAGTTTACCCAGATGTTTTTCAATAAAAAGACGAATGGGGCTGCCGAATTTCCACAACAGGGCAGCAACGATGAAGAAACGCAAACCGCGCCCGACAAGGGACGTCAGGGTAAAGGCGGTGAGGTCCATATGGGTCAGGCCGCTGGCAATGGTAAACAGCTTGTAGGGGATGGGGGAAAAACCGGCGGAAAAGACAATGAGAACGCCATGTTCGTTATAGAGCCCTTTGACCATTTCGAACTTTTCAGCCGCATGATAGAAATCCAGAACCGGCTTGCCAACGGTTTCAAAGAAACCATACCCGATGCCATAGCCTGCAATCCCGCCCAGAACGGAAGCCAGCGTGCAGACAAAGGCATATTTCCATGCCTTTTCCCGCGCGGCCAGCACCATGGGGATAAGAAGAATGTCGGGCGGTATGGGAAAGAAAGAACTTTCCGCAAAAGCAAGCAGAGCCAGAATCAGCAAGGCGTTTTTATGTGCCGCCCAGGCCATGGTCCAGTCATAAAGGCGTTGAAGCACGTTTTTATTTCCGTTTTTAAGTGATGTTTAAAGGCTGTTTATCAGTGGGTTCAGCCCCTCGCAATGTCTTATGGCGCAAGAAGATGAAAAAAATGTGTCAAAGATGCTTTACATTTCTTTTTTTTGATTGTAAATCACAGGCCTTCTACCAAACACGAAGCCAGCGTGGCGGAATTGGTAGACGCAGGGGAGGAATCCCTCGAAGTAGAATGTTTAATCGTTTAAGGTGTTGATTTTAAACGATTTATACTCCTTAAGTTCCGTATGCAGTGAATATACACTATATACAGTTTCAGGGGTCGCAAAAAACACCTTGCGAACCGTGATTTGAGGAATTACAAGGAGGTAACCGAGCCTATGAAGGACACCGAGGCGGTGTGATGGAATTGGTAGACGTGAGGGATTCAAAATCCCTTGTCCGCAAGGACGTGCCGGTTCGACTCCGGCCACCGCTACCACTCTCAAGTCCTTTATACGGCTCGGTTTTTTATTGTCTATGCCGAACCAAGTTATCAAAACTTCACCGTGCGGGAATGTCACTGTATATGAACGTGACAACACGAAAAAGCTCTATGCACGGATGAAAATCGGCAAGCAATGGAAGGCTTTCGCCACTAAAAGACGATCCCGAAGAAGCATATACAGTTGCCATGGAGGGATTTACCGAAGAACAGGTGCTTCGGAAACATGGTCAAAGTTCATTTACACGCAAACGCGAAAAGACATTCTCGGAACTAGGTGTTTAGTCCCAGAGTGTGATGGACGGCTTCTTGGGTGCTGATACCGACAATACTTCTTCCACGACCGTTTTAATGAACGCTTTTAAACCGTCTTGGTCATTCTGTGGTGGAGCTTGAATTGTGCTACAGTGTGCTACACTTTTGTGCCACACATTCGGCGTCGCCGGAATGTCCTTTAAATGACCGCCACAGATGTCTTGGAAGTGTTGTTCAAGATTATATGCAACGGTTCGGCAACGTGCTGTAGCGGTGCTGTAATCGGCTGTATTCAAAGAATAACTGACGATATTACGATTGATCCGACGAGCAACATCATGCGGAACACGCCGCCGGTATTGCCAGATATTATTACGTCGCCATAACCCCGGAATATGCACCATCAGCACCACCTGATAAACGATGGTGTGCTACACTTATGTGCTACAGTTTGCCGATTCTGCCAAAAAAAGATTAGAAAATCGGCGGCAAGAATCGTCCATGCACCGTCGTCGGAACGGTCTAAAAGTCGCAGAATATATGGATAAAAACAAAACGGACATTCCACGTCACCGTATGAATGTCCGTCTGTAATGGTGGAGCTAAGCGGGTCTTTTTTCTTTCCCGCCTAGCTCCATATATTTCAATAGGTTAGGCTTGTGTCTCTAATGGAAAGTATACCACTCATGTATACCACGGGCAACGGCAATAACAGGTTGAGGCAATAGGGTTTGCAACTGGTTGCAAACATCTCTATTCCTATCTCATATACACGGACCCAACCCCGCCCCAAATTTGCAACTGGTTGCAAACCTGTTTCGCCCTCACGGAAGCCACAGCGCATTTTCTCCTTCATCATTCAGGACGATGCGGCCTGTTTGTAGGTCAATGACAATGACCCTGTTCTTAGTCACTATCAGGGCGAAGGTCTCATGTCCTTGGATATAGACTTGCCCCTGCTCATCAATCTGAACAGGCAGAAACGTCTGTGATTGTTTATCGTAGAGGTGCACGGGCAATATGGCATGGAGGCGATCTCCCTCCACACTGGGGTGATAAAGATCGAAGCGGCAGGTTTCGCATGCAACACGCCCGACAGTCGTGGCCCCACAATCTCTTTCATCAAGAGAACCGTCTTTATGGCGTTTGCACGAGCTGTAGAATTGAGCGTAGTAGGCATCGCGCACACTTTCCGGGACAGGCCCGTCATGGCAAACGCGCCCCGCAAACTTGCTGGACAGACCCGCACAATATTGCCCGGCTGTAAGGTGAATGTCGCTGTATCCATCCTCATTCCAATAGGGATCAAGCACAGACAGTCCCGGTGTATCTCCTGCTTCGGATTTGGTTGCCATAACCTTGTCGATCTTCCAAATACCCCCATCATAGACAAACAGCCGGGTCACAAAGTTGGTTCCCCATTCAGGGTCTTTAAGAACAGGGACGTGTGAACCGTCTTCAAGGTGGATCATGTCGTTTGTCACGGGAAGTTCATAGGCGTTGATCCAAGTGGCAAGGCGTAACTTTTTGTCCTTCGCATCACGCCATAAGGCTTTTGGCTTTTCATCGTTGAATAGTTGGGGCAAGGCAATGTCTTGTTCTGCGGGCAGGCGTTCTCTACTCTTGGTAAAGGCGGTGATATGATTGCCAGCGGTTACCCAAACAGTGCTTGAACCAGCTTCAACATAGAGTACGGCTGGCCCCTCTTTGAAACTATAAACGGCGCGACTTGTTTCCTTGTCGGTATCAAACCAGTTCCACTGGAGGCTAGAGCCATCATGCTTGAAGTAAGACAGGGAAGCGGGTTCAGCCGCAAATACGCCCATAGCCGACATACTCATTATAGCTGCAATAAGCAGTATCTTTTTCACGGTCTTCATCACTTCCCTGCCCTCATTTGGGTTTATTGATAATCAAGATGCCAATGCGGTCCGGTGCCGCTTCCGCTTTCATCCAGCACACGTATTCCGGCCCCTTCAAGGAAGCTCTTCACTTCTGACTTGTTTGCTTGAGGGATACTAACATCAATGGCAAAACCTTCAATATGTTTGGAGACTTCGTATCCTGCATCCAAGGCATCGTTTACGATACGCTCAAACTCGTCTGCCACATCGGCATAGGGCGCATCAGGGTTATCCGTGACCCATTGGTCCATTTCCAAAATATAGGGGTGATTGGTGTAGGTCCCCAAGAAGTCATCCCGACTGCTCATTCTGCGTTGAGCCATGAGTTCCGCTTGTCTCCTCGGTGTACGCCCGGTACTTGTTATTCTCATATTTGCCCCCTTGAACTGATCGTTTGCATCTTCGACCGCTCCTTCGAGATCACCACTGGATGAAGCAACTTGAGTTTCGTTTGATTTGGCCTCTGTTGCATCGTCTTCCCCATATGGACGGTCCTGAGACGTTTTTTCCTCACCGTCTGAAACCGTATTTGTAACGACCGCTTTGTTATTCGATACGTCTGTCAACTGACCGTCGGGATCAAAGGGTTCAACCTCTTCCGGTCTAATGGCTGCTAGCCATCTTTGTCCACGGGCAATTCCGGGAAGAGAAGCTCTTCGCCACAATTACGTTGATGTTGAACAAAATTCAGGAATCTTCCGAGTGTTTGCTTACGTTTGTAAGTTGCTGGTTGCGGATAAGGGCATCGGTTTCCTTCTCGACATAATGTCGCGTACTGGGATGATCCGGTGTCGATATCTCGTCCAGATCATGCTCTGCCTCATCTCGCATATGTTGAAGCATTTCACTATGAAACTCTTCATCTTTGGACGTAACAAGACGAATGTCATTTTCGTATTGCTGGTTTGCTTGAATGAGTTTGCTTTCATAAATCTGATCGGCGAGCTTTTCTGCCTGTTCCTTGGTCAGCGTTTTGCTTTCCATCGGCTTTTCATTGCGAGAAAGCGAGTCGTCTCTTTCGACTTGTGCAAAGAAGTTTTCAGCTTCAAGGTCTGCACCTGAATGCCAGCGGTAAACATCCTGTAGGGAATGAGGTTGCTTGAAGTACACGAAATAGGTCGAACGCCCGTCCCATTGCTTATAGGCATCAATCCAGTCTGGCAAAGCTGCCAGCCGGGAAATCATTTCTCTAATCTTTTTTGGGATCGTTTTTCGAAACCTGTAGCCGTTTCCGTGCGGCTGAATACCGGGTTTCGCAAACTTCTTTTTCATATCTTCCATGCCCAAAGTTGTACCACGAAATTGGCCCAATTGGAATTCTAAGATATTGAAAAGAAAGGAATGCTAGGGTTTCTCCCCCCCCTAGCAGGGAATTTGGTGGAGCTAAGCGGGAGTGTGTATCCGTTGATTGCAGCGGCGTTGGAGGTGTTTGCATCATTCCCATTAAGACCTTGAACAACACCGCTCACACGCCGTTTATGGCGATCTACAGTGATGATAATCGACGGTATAAAAACAAAAAGACCACACGACGTAACCGCCTGTGTGGTCTCTGTAATGGTGGAGCCTAGCGGGAACATTTCCGCAGTGGGCCGGATTTATTTTATCGGGCCAAGAGGAATGTTCCTATCATCCTTTAGGAACGTGCAATGCCATTTCCGTTTGAAAGTGGGTACAGTCTTTGACCTGTCCATTTGAGATGTAATCACTCAGAACATTACGCAAATGATCAATGTCCACACACTCATTGTTACGATGAGTAATTTGAATTTCGCCACGCCCAAAATTTCTCATGCCGCCATAGAAGCGTCTTGATGTCACCTTGTGATCTGGAAGAAGCTTACGGAACTCTTTTGCTAATTTTGGAACAGTGTCGTCTTTGGGCTGCATAGTGAATGTAATTTTTTGTCCTTTAACATTCAGAAAACCTTTTAAACGAAGTAACGTTGCATCGCTTTTATTTTTGATCATAAAGCGATTGTCTAAGCCGTTAGTGTAATACTGATCTTGACAGCACTCTTCGAGAACATCTGCAATATCACTGCCATAAACACCATACGTTGGCTTGTAATAGAAGTCATACCAACTACGGTGAAATTGCTCGGTTTCTTTTTTACGTTTTCTCATATTCAATCCTTCTTGTTGAGGAGGTTTGTAACTGAGACAATGCTAAGGCCGCGACCGATCAAAAATCATAAAAAAACGACCAAGTAAAACTGTACTTCGTTGGTCTTCCCCGGGAATTAGACTGCTGCCTTGAGAGCGTTGTAATAGGTGCTTTTGCTGATGCTAAGATGACGACACGTATCCATCATTGTTGTGTTAGGGTCATCATGAGCGAGTTGGATTTGACGAGCTAGTGCGGTCGTGAGTTTCTTCGGGCGACCAAACTTCTTGCCGTTTTCACGGGCGACCGCTTGCCCTGCCTTGGTGCGCTCAATCAGAAGATTTTTCTCGAACTCTGCTAACGCGCCCAACATCGAGAACAACAGTTTGCCAGTTGCCGTGCTGGTATCGATATTATCCATAATGGACACAAGTTCAGCACCCTTGTCATTAATCAGGTCAGAGAGTTCTAATAGATGGCGTTGCGAACGGGCAAGACGGTCTAAACGCCAGACCACTAACTTATCACCGGGGCGCAATTGGTTTAGAACAATTTCCAACGCATCACGGTTGCGTTTTGATCCAGATACCTTCTCGGCGTAGATGTCTCGTTCGTCTACACCCCATTTGATCAATGCTTGGACTTGTAGTTCATAATCTTGATCTGATGTGCTGACACGTGAATAACCGAATGATCTGGACATAACTGACCCCACTTCCAAAAAGCGTTTCCATAAATGCAAAAGTGCTGTTGATTAAACAGACATACTTTATGGAAGGTTATGGCCGATTCAGGGACGGGCCAAGAGGCCATATTGTCACAGTCCAATAACTGTTCATTTTTTGGAATATCGATTTATCGGCACAAGGGGGGGATGTTTCTATAAAGAGGTCGTGTTGTTTTAAATGACACGGCAGGAAAGCTTTTGTCCTTTTAAAGGACATCACGGATAGAAGCTCACGCAGATAGATGG